>JBCLPZ010000001.1:0-349969 GCA_041223305.1 Carnobacteriaceae bacterium 52-44
ACCGCCGTATACGGAACCGTACGTACGGTGGTGTGAGAGGTCGACTAGTCAATTAATGGCTAGTCTCCTACTCGATTTATATATTATTCTTCTTGTACCACAAAGATGGTTCTCCCATTGCCTGAGGATTCCATTAAAGATTTGTGCGCTTCAACCGGCTCATCTAATGTAAACTCGTTTCCAATTAATGAACGAATAGCTCCAATCTCTAATAATGCATTTACTCCATATTGCATTTCTTTCATTTCTTTTTGTGTTGGATAAGTGAAAGTCATTCCAGTAACGATTGCTTCACTTGTCATTAAGTTTCGAGGATTTACTTCTATAGTATCTCGACTACCGACAATTATAATGCGTCCATATTTAACAATTACTTGCATATCCGTTTCTAAGTTTGCATTAGCTAACATTTCAATGATCACATCGGGACCTTGTTCATTTGTAATGTTTAATAATTCTTCTTTATTGTCTTCAGAAATATGATCCATTGCATGATCAGCGCCTAAATCTAGTATGGTTTGGCGTCCTTCTTCCGTGCTTGAGGTTCCTATAACAGTTGCTCCTATTGCTTTAGCCATTTGCACAGCCATACTTCCAACCGATCCACTTGCTCCATGAACAAGCACCGTTTCTCCTGCTCTAACATTAGCTTTCAAAAAGATTGCTTTATAGGCTGTAAATACTGGAATACCAAGCGCGGCACCTTCTTTAAATGAGATATTATCTGGTAATCTAAAAACATTTTTCGCATCAGTGACTACCTTTTCAGCATATGTACCTGTGTTTCTCTCAGCTGAAAAAGCACTTAAAAATACACGATCTCCTTTTTTGAAATGATTAACACTCGAGCCTACCTCTTCTATTACACCTGTTGCATCGTAACCAGGCACATAGGGCAAATTAGGAACGTTATATCCATACGTACCCGTGATGGTATAAGCTTCGCTAGGATTTAGTCCTGTTACAAAAACCTTGACTTTAACTTCATCCTCATTAGGATATGGTTCATCGATTTCAACTGTCTTTAGTACTTCTGGTCCACCAAATTCATTGATTTGTATAGCTTTCAAAATTAGTTCCTCCTTATTAAATACTTAATCTTATCTTATCATTTTTAATGGATGGTTACTAAAACTTAGATTAAGTCTTTTCACTCTTGATTTTTGGAAATATGAGTTATTATTAATATGAATCAATTTTTATATGTTTCTGAGACATATTAGTAGAAATCTCTTTTAAATTTGTTATACTTTGTAACCGAAAGAATAATATATTAAATTGGAGGTATTATTTTGGAAATTATTTTAACGCTTTTAGTATTTGCCATTTTACTTTACTTTTTATACCGTATGCAAACAAAATACGTAAAATATGCGTATCGAGTATTTGCTGGATTAGGAATAGGTATTGTATTTGGTGCAATCATTCAAATGCTATTTGGAGCGGATAGCACAATTACACAGACTTTAGTTGAATGGTTGGATGTTGTAGGTTTAGGTTATGTTCGCTTCTTACAAATGCTGGTTATGCCATTGATTTTTGTATCTTTGGTTCGTGCGTTTACTGAAATGGAAAGCGAAAGTAATATTGGAAAAATTGGTGCTAACGTTTTAGCTGTTTTAATTATTACTGTAATGATTGCAGCTGCAGTTGGTATCGGAAGTGTATTACTCTTTAACTTAGACGGTGCTGAGTTTACTCGTGGTGCAGCTGAAAATGCTCGAATTACTGCTCTACAAGAAAGTCAGGCTCAAGTAGAAGGTTTAACTATTCCACAACAGATTTTAAATTTTGTCCCAAGTAACATTTTTAATGACTTAGCTGGTTTACGTGGAACAAGTACAATTGCAGTCGTAATCTTTTCTGCATTTGTTGGTATTGCTTATCTAGGGGTTGCTCGAAAACAACCTGAGCAAGGAGATATGTTCAGAAGTATTATTGACAGTCTACATGCAATTGTTATGCGATTGGTTACTTTAGTCCTGCGCATGGCGCCTTATGGTATTTTAGCTTTAATGACTAAAATGGTCGCCACTTCAAGTCCAGCCGCTTTAGCAAATATGGGAACTTTCCTAATTGCTTCATACTTTGCAATTATTGTCATGTTTCTCATTCATGCGCTAATTTTAATTGCTCATAAAGTAAACCCTATTCAATACTTTAAAAAAGCTTGGAATGTTTTAAGCTTTGCTTTCACTGCTCGATCAAGTGCCGGTGCTTTACCGTTAAACATTGCAACTCAAAAAGAAGCTATGGGTGTCGATGCCACAACTTCAAACATTGCTGCTACGTTTGGTTTATCTATTGGTCAAAATGGATGTGCTGGAATATACCCTGCGATGTTAGTTGCTGTGATTGCACCAGCCGTTGGTATGGATTTATCTGATCCACTTGTTTGGGGTACAATTATTGTTGTAGTCGCTGTTTCATCTTTTGGTGTAGCAGGAGTTGGTGGAGGTGCTACTTTTGCAGCACTTATCGTATTTGGAGCATTAGATCTTCCAATTGAAATTATTGGTTTAATGGTATCTGTTGAACCTATTATTGATATGGCTCGTACTGCTCTAAACGTCAACGACAGTATCTTAGCTGGTGTTGTCACTTCAAAACGTCTTGGTAATTTCAACGATGAAATTATGAATGATGATGACCGACAAGTTACACCGGACATGGAAACAAACTAAATTATTTTAATAACTGGCCTATTCTGATATATTTAGAATAGGTCTTTTTTTACTTTTTATAGAAATGTCAATTATTTTCAGTCTGTTATATGTTCTGCTAGAATAAGAGAAGAGACATGAATAGATTAAACAAAATCATACTTATAAAGGAGCATTTTCATGGATTATGTTATTTTAAACAGTGGTGAAAAAATGCCAATTGTAGGAACTGGAACAAATACTTATGGAAAAGAAGGTAATCAATATAGCGGAGAGTTAAATGGGGACTTCACTGCTCTAAAAGATGCTATAGATTTGGGTTATCGCTCAATTGATGCAGCTGTTTCTTATGGAAACGAAGAAGGTGTTGGTAAAACAGTCGCTGAAAGTAATATACCTCGAGCAGAATTTTTCATTACAAGTAAAATCCCAAGAGATGAAAAATATTTCTCGACGAAAGAGGCTGTCCGTGAAACAATCGACAATAGTTTAGCAAATTTTGAGACAGACTATTTAGATTTATACCTTATTCACCATCCTATTGAAAATAAAGAATATTTCAAACACACATGGGAAGTTTTAGAAGAATACTATAAAGATGGCAAACTCAAAAGTATTGGTGTTTCAAACTTTGATGAAACATTATTAAATGAAATGAAAGAATTTGCGACAGTGAAACCAGCCGTTGATCAAATCCAAATTAACTTAAAAGAACCAAATAAAGAGCTTGTTGATTTATTACAAAATATGGAGATTACTCCAGTAGCTTGGGGACCAATGAAAGCAACGGATGACCAAGTAGACGCTTTAGAAGAAATTGGTCAAAAATATGATAAATCTTGGGCACAAGTACTTCTTCGCTACCAAATTCAAAGAGGCATTGTTGTCATTCCAAAATCTCATAATAAAGACAACCAAACAGCCAATTTAGATATATTTGATTTTGAATTAACATCAGAAGACATGAAAAAAATTAATCAACTCTAAATTAAATACACTATAGATAAAAGAACCTAACAACTTTTCATTAGGTTCTTTTTTCTTGTATTTTTTCTCTATGATACAGATCTGACCTTCTTCATACTTACAACTTTTTCTATCAATAAAGATAAATAATAACCCGTTAAAAAGATAATTAAAGTGAATGATAATACTAGAGGAATATATAGATAATCTGGTAAATGACCAAAAAACGGTCGATATTTTAAATAAAAATAATTACCATTTAATAAAGGATTTAAAAAATAAACAAACCAGAAATAGAATAAAAACCAAAGATACGCATTAAAAGCACCAGATAATTTTGGCCGCCAATCATAGGCTATTGCTACAAAAATAGGTAATAAAATTGTGATTGCGTGATTAATAAAAAAAGAAACTCCGATGACATGGTAAACCGGATACACTCTTTGAGGATAGAAAAAAGTACCATATGCATATAAACCAAAATAAAATAATAGATTAAGTACTTTTTGGTTTTTAGTGATCAAGTATATAATTCCCAAAATACTAGAAATACGCGATATATGTAAAGGCAATGATTCTGCAACATCAAAGCCAGTTTCGAAAATATACCACGAGTACAGTAATATTTGTTGCCCGATAGAAAAAGCTAAAATCCAATAACTGATTTTATCTGCATGTTGTTTTATAAATTTACATTTCGTCATTAATAAAGTTAATAAAATCAACATTAAAACCATATAAATTAAATGATGTTCTCCAAATAAAGGTATAAAAGCTACTTCTTCATCCCAAAATATGTTCACTTACTTACCTCCTCAAGTACATATAATATAGCGAGACCTAAAAAAACTCATTGTTATTCTGCTTGATTAGATTACATGTTTCGAATTCTTTCATGCAATCATCAATTTTGAATCTTTTACATTATAATAATAAAAGACCGCCAAACAAATAACATTTTATTTGACGATCTATGTTTTATCTTTTGTTTCCTTTAATTGATATTTCGTTTTGTGACTTCATTATTTGCGGCCATAACACTTGTATCTGGCTTAACCGATTTCGTCAACCACACACTACCACCTATCACACAATTATCTCCAATGGTAGTATCTCCACCTAATATAGTAGCATTCGCATAAATCACTACATTATTTCCAATGTTTGGATGACGTTTAGTACCTTTAATAATGTTGCCATCCTCGTCGGTTTCAAAACTTTTTGCTCCTACAGTGACTCCTTGATATATTTTTACATGGTTACCGATATTTGCTGTTTCTCCAATAACTACACCTGTTCCATGATCAATAAAAAAGTAATCACCAATTGTTGCTCCTGGATGGATATCAATTCCCGTGATCGAATGTGCATACTCAGTCATCATTCTAGGTAAGATGGGTACATTCATTTGATAAAGTTTATTGGCAATTCGAAAGATGGTCAAAACTTCAAAAGATGGATAAGAAAGCATAATTTCATCATAAGACTGTGCGGCTGGATCCCCACGATAAGCAGCCACTATATCGGTATTCAATTTTTGATGAATTTCAGGTAGACTTTCTATTAATTTTTCTATAATCTCAGTATGCTTTTTCTCTTCTTCTATGAAGTAAGAAAGAATATGTTTCAATGTTTCATGTGCATTCATTTCTAATGCTTCCTCTGAAACACCTTTGGGGCCTGCTGTTCCAAAAACATTAGGATATAATATAGCCCGTAACTGCTTAATTAATTTTGCAACTTCATCTTTTATTCCACAATAATTCCGCGTTACTGTAATATTCTCATTGTTTTCCATATACATCACCTGGCTTTCATTTTATTTAATAAAGCCTTCAATGGATAAATAGCGATCTCCGCTGTCTGGTAAAACGACAACAATTGTTTTATCTTTATTTTCTTGTCTTTTAGCAACTTCAAAAGCAGCCCATAAAGCAGCTCCTGCTGAAATACCAACGAATATCCCCTCATTAGCACCTAACATGCGTGCTGTTGTCATTGCATTTTCATCAGTTGCTAAAATAATTTCTGAATAAATATCCTGATCTAATACCTTTGGTACAATTCCTGCACCAATTCCTTGTATTTTATGTTTCCCAGTTTCTCCTTTAGCCAATAATGGAGAGCCACTTGGTTCAACTGCAATCATTTCTACAGTATTCTTTTGTTCTTTTAAATATTTCCCTGCTCCTGTAATTGTTCCGCCAGTACCTATTCCAGAAACTAAAATATCAACGTCTCCCTTTGAGTCCTCCCAAATTTCTGGACCTGTCGTTTCATAATGTATTTGAGGATTTACTTTATTTTCAAATTGGCTTGCCAGGAAGGAATTTTCTGTTGATTCTGCAATTTCTTTAGCTTTTGCAATAGCACCTGGAATTCCTTCATCTCCTGGCGTTAAAACAAGTTCTGCACTATAAGCTCTCAGAAATGCTCGGCGTTCTTCTGACATTGTATCTGGCATAGTCAAAATAACTTTATAACCTCTAGCCGCACCAACGAGGGCTAAAGCAATTCCTGTGTTTCCAGAAGAAGCTTCCACAATTGTTCCGCCTTCTTTTAAAATACCTTCTTCTTCCGCTTTATCTATCATCGCTTTACCTATGCGATCTTTTACAGAACCACCGGGATTTAAGGATTCTAATTTTAACAGGATTTCTCCATTGAAACCTTCTGGTTTTAATGAATCTTTTAATTGTACAAGAGGTGTCTTTCCAATAACTTCATCGATAGATCGGTATAATTTTGCCATCATTTTAAACTTCCCTTCTTTTCTTTTAATTAAAATATTCTACTAATATATCTCACAGTTATATCTCTAATTCAAATAATATGCATTCAAAAATGAAAAAAGCAACTAGCGAATTAGTAAACACTAGATGCTTTTAAATATATAACTTATCCTTCACACATCATTGAATCTTTTATCAGATGATCTGGATCATATAATATTTCGATTGTAATATGGGAAATATCATATTTTAAGACAATATGACGGATATGTTGTTTGATATTTTCTTGTATTTCTTTAGAATTTGAACCAGTTGTTGCTGTTAATGTCATCATATGCTGTTGCCCGTCGGTTGACCAAATATGAAAATGAGAAATAACTTGCACATAATCTATTGCTTCAATTTCATCATGTAGCTTTTTTAGATTTATATTATCTGGGACTGCTTGTAAAAATATTTTACTAATGCGTAAAAATTCCGGCAATGTAACATACAAGATCCATAATGCTATTGCAATTGATAAAAGTGGATCTAAAATATACCAATTTGTGTAATTTAGTATAATACTCATCAAAAGAACGGCTAACCATCCAAATAAATCCTCGAATAAATGGATATTTAATAATTTTTCATTAGCAGATTTTCCACGGCTCATTAGCCAAACAGAAAAACCATTAATAATAATTGCACCAACAGCTACCCAAAAAACACCTTGATGATTCACTGGCTGAGGATCTAAAAATTCAGGGATTGCTTGAATAATAATTAAAATTCCACCAATAATTAAAACCACACTAGTAACTAAAGCACCCAACAATGAGAATCGACGGTAACCATAAGAATATTCATTAGAAGCCCCTCGATTCGATATTTTTTCAAATAAAAAAGCAAGACCAATGGACATTGCATCGCCAAAGTCATGAACAGCATCAGATAAAATAGCTTGACTATTAAAAATAGTCCCAAAAATAAATTCCGCAACAGAAAAGAATATGTTTAAGAAAAAAACAACCAAAATATTCCTTTGAGCAGTCCCTCCTTCACCAACCTCATGAGCATGGTGATGATGATCTGTTACATCTTTACTAACCTCATTTTCAATCAACTCCTGATTGATAATTGAAATTTGCTCAAAAGAACTAATTAAAGAAATTATATATGGATCAATATTAGAAGGTAATTTAATTTCTGAATGTTCTAAATCAACTTCAATTGTATCATCGCTGCCAAGAGCATCACAAAACCTTCTTTTAATTCGTTTAGCTTGTTCAGAACTATTTAATCCAATTATTTTATAAATATCCATGGTAAGCACCTCATCATATGCTGTTTATAAATGAAAATATTTTCATATATAGATGGTATCAATTCCTCCATTTAATTTCAAATATAACATTATAGAAAATGCCTTTTGAAGGGAGAAAAATCTTCTTTCAAAAGGCTGTATTTAACTTTAGATTTTTATTCTACATTATCTATTAATCATCAATATAAATTTTTCTATTTATTGTATTATCATAAGTGTCAAAAATTAGTTTTTCCTTTTCAGGATGCCATTCACCATAAATAATATTTTCAAGTGTTGGATACCCTTCTTTCGCTAATTTTGTTCGTAACCATTCTTCATCTTTATTAATGCTCTTTAATATTTTAGTTTTAGCTTTTCCATTTTCAATAAGTAAAAATGTGGGTGTTTCTTTTTGTTCTTTTGTGATAACTGTTAGCCCTCCATTTACTTCTAGAATGGCATAATATACATCATTAATGGAATAGCAGCCATTCTGTCTCAACATAGATCTTAATTGCTCCATATCAAAATGATTATCTTTAAGTTCTTTTTCATTTAATTTTCCTTTTTCAATTAAAACAGAAGGAGCTCCTTGTAAAACGGACGATAATTTCTCCGTCTTTTGAAGCATTTTTTCAATTAGATAAACAACAGTCCCCCACAAAATAATCGCAAAAATCACATGGAAAACATTAACATTGTCATCATAAAGCGATTCTTCTACTAATGCACCAAGGATTACAACATAGAGTAAATCAAAAGGTGTTAATTCAGACATAGCTTTTTTACCTATGATCCGAAGCAAAGCAAATATACCAATTGCCCCAATTAACATTTTCGTCGCAATACCAATATACATATCCATTTCATCATTCCTTCCTAAACATATTCCATTTTCTCTGTACGCTAATGATATAGTGCTTTGATACCAAAAGTCTATTTATTCGCTTAGAAGCTTATATTCACAAAAGACAATATTGTTTTATTTATTCGTAGCGTTTTCTGTAGCAAACATTATTGTATCAACGTTTCCATTTTTTACATTCTTCTCAAAAATTTTGATGAAGTTCGAAATGGAACCTTTTTTTGTTTATTTTTCTTAGTTCCTTATATAATGATTCTCGGCAATTTACTAGCAGTATTTATTACAAGCTAGAAAGGAGATTCTCAATTATGATCCATTTTAAAAATATTTCAAAATCTTTTGCTGGTAAAAATGGCTCAATTCATGCATTGAATGATATTTCTTTAACCATAAATGAAAATGAAATTTTTGGAATTATTGGAGAAAGCGGCGCTGGAAAGTCCACCCTTTTGCGGTTAATAAATGCTTTAGAAACCGCTGATGAAGGATTTATAGAAGTAAATAATATTACGGTTCAAAACTTAAATAAAAAAGAACTTCGACATTTTAAAAAGAACATTGGAATGATCTTTCAACAATTCAATTTGCTAGGAAATAAAACAGTTGAAGAGAATATATTACTCCCCTTAGATCTTCATGATTATGAAGATCACCTAGAGATTGATAGCATTTTAGATTTTGTTGATTTAACTGATAAAAAGCACAGTTATCCAAGAGAATTATCTGGCGGGCAAAAACAACGTGTGGGCATTGCAAGAGGACTAATTACACGTCCCCAAATTTTATTATGTGATGAACCGACATCTGCACTTGATGAAAATACAAAACGCGAAATTATCTCACTCTTAGCAAAAGCATCTAAAGAATTTAATATCACAGTTCTTGTGGTCACCCATGAATTAGATGTCGTAAAAAGACTTTGTGACCGTGTGGCAGTTTTAGATCAGGGAAATTTAATAGAAATTCTTGATGTCGATAAAGATGATCCCTTTGAAGATGTTGAAGTTTCATACAGTGAATTAGCACGGGAGGTCTTAATTAATGGTAAATAATATTGAACAAAGCTATTTTGAACGTTTGATCGAATTTGGGCCTGCTATGCTGGAAAGCCTTGGCGAAACTGGAATTATGATGATACTCTCAGTAGTTGCTGCTATCTTACTAGGTTTACCTTTAGGAACATATGTTTTTTTAACATCAAAAGGACGTCCACTCGAGAATAATTTTCTCAACCAACTGATGAATACTATAGTAAATGTTGTGCGTTCGTTTCCGTTCTTATTACTAGTCATTGTTATGCAACCTCTCGTACGGGCAACTTATGGACGAGCAACTGGTGATCCTATTGCAGCTTCATTTCCAATGATGGTTATTGCGATTGCTTTGTATGCCCGATTTGTTGAACAATCTTTATTAGATATACCAAAAGAAGTTACTGAAACAGCCAATGCTTTAGGGGCTACAATTCCACAATATGTTTTTAAGTTCTTATATGTAGAGGCTAGGAGTTCCTTAATCATTGGTTTTACAACTGCTTTTGTCAGTTTTATTTCATATTCAACCATTGTGGGTGCGGTTGGCGGTGGTGGTATTGGAGATTTTGCCATTCGATACGGTTATCACAGATATGAACGGGATATTATGTTTACAGCTATTGTGATCATTATTATCTTTGTCCAATTTTTTCAATGGGCAGGTCTAAGACTTGCTCACAAATTAGATAGGAAATAAATAAGTTTAATATTTTATAGGAGGAATTATGTTGTTAGGTAAAAAAATAAAAGGTTTATTATTAACGGGAGTTTCATTGGTATTAGCTGCATGTGGAAATGGCGGTGAAGAAGCTGTAGATACAAATTTACAAGTTGCTTCTCACCTACCTCCAATGACGGATATTGTAGAGATCGCTGCTGAAAATATTGAGGAGCCATATACTATTGAATTATTGGAAGTAACGGATAACGTTCAATATAATGATGTTGTAGAAAATAAAGAAGCTTATGCAAATTTCGCACAACACGAGCCATTTATGGAACAATATAATGAAGCAAATGATGGTCATTTAGTTTCATTACAAACGATTTATGATCCTATTGTAGGATTCTACTCTCCTGTTTACGATTCAATCGACGACATTGAAGATGGTGCAGAAATTGCAATTCCAAGTGACGTTTCAAATGAAACACGTGCATTATTAGTTTTAGCTGATCAAGGATTAATCGAAGTAGATGAAACTGTGGATCCTGATTTAATTACTTTAGATGATATTACAGAAAACCCAAGAAATTTTGAGTTCACTTCCGTTGATTTACTAAACTTAACGGCTGCATATGAAGATGGTGTTGATTTAGTTTTCAATTTACCGACTTATATTGCAAATATTGGTTTAACGCCAGATGACGCTCTATTCTTAGAAGATGAAGATCAAACATTGTTTGCTTTAACAGTTGTCGTACATGAGGATAATGAAGACAATGAAGCGACTCAAGCTTTAATTGATGCTTTTACTTCACAAGAGGTTTATGATTATTTAACTGAGCTATCGGATGTTAACCACTTATACCCAGCATTTGATGAACCTGCTGCAGAATAATTAAAGTATTCAAACAAAACTGAGGTAATCTTTTAAATAGGATTACCTCATTTTTTATTCTTTTATTCAATGTTTCCGTATAAGTCATTTAACGCTTCAGCCATTGTAGGATGCGTAAATATTTGATTCGCTAAAATAGTATAAGGTAGTTCTGCTTTCATTGCCGTAGAAATAATATTAATAACTTCATGGCTCTCTTCGCCAAATAAAACTGTTCCTAAAATTAAATCTGTATTTGCATCAATTACTGCTTTATAAACCCCGATTGTATTTCCTAATAATTTTGCTTTAGGAATTGATTCAACAGGCAATGTTGCTACTTTAAGATCATATCCATTACCACGAGCTAATTCTTCTGATAAGCCAACAGTAGATAATGGTGGGTTAATAAATGTTGTAGTTGGCACATTGTTACGTTCTGATAAATTGTACGAACCATCATCAAACAAATCACTCATAACTATACGATAATCGTCTAAAGAAATATAAGTATGTTGAGCCCCACCTTTTACATCACCCATAGCATAAATATTTTTATTAGTCGTTTCTAAATGTTTATTCACTTGAATAGATCCATCTTCGTTTAATAACACATTTGCAGCTTCTAAGTTTAATCCTTTAACATTAGGTCTTCTTCCTACAGCCACTAGTACTTTATTTGTTTGGATTTCTTCAGTACGGCTTTCTTGATCATAGGTCAATGTCAAACTATCCATATCATTTGTTATTTTTGTCGTATTTGCATTAAATGTAAATTCGATTCCCATATTTTCTAATGCTTCTAAAACAACTTTTGCAACGTCATAATCGATTGCTTTAATGAATTCTTCACGATCATTATTTGAAATAACTTGGACTTTTGAACCAAATTGTCTATAGATTGAAGCAAATTCAAGACCAATGAAACCATCCCCAATAATTGTTAATTTTTCTGGAAATTCTTCATCATCCATCAATGTTTCAGAGGTATGAATCATTTCCCCGTCTATTTTTAAACCATCGATTGGTGGAATATTTGGAGTAGAACCTGTATTAATAAAAATTCTCCCTGCTTCATACGTAATCTCTTCTCCATTATTTAATTTAACGTGTATTTCATTTTGACTTATAAAACTTGCTTCTCCATCAATGACTTCCACATTTTCTGTTTCTTGAACATTTAAGTAATTTGCTTCATTTAACTTAGCAATTAACTCTTTTTTCTCTTGAATCGACTTTGTATAATATTCTGCATTATCTACATTATCTGGTTTCTTTTTCGCTAAATCTGCTAACTTTTTACTCGGAATACAGGCAACATTTATACATGTCCCTCCGTACATTTTAGAATCTTTCTCAATTAATACCGTCGTCTCTCCTCGATTACCTAAATCAACAGCTAAAGTTTTACCCGCTTTACCAAAACCAATGATAACATTTTTGACTCTACTCATAGAATTGTCCTCCTTATAGCTCGATTTCTCTACAAACTTATCATACACCGATAAAATAAGGAAAACAAAAATATCGTTTAATCTTTAAAAATAAAGACGCTAGCCCGGTCATAGAGCTAGCGCCTTCATTCACATTATATTTATGCGTCTGCTTTTTTATCTAAATAAGCTTTTAGCATCCAAATATGTTTATCTACATCTTCTTTCATTGAAATAAGCATATCGTTTGAAGGAAAATCTTCATGTTCATCTGTAAGCTTTGTTCCTTCTTGTAAAGATTTTGCAATTGTCTCTAAATCAGCTACAACGGCTTCAACCATTTCATCTTCAGAAAGATTCTTATCTTCAACGCTTTCTTCGATAACAGAATGATCAATAAACTCTTGAAGTGTTGAATAAGGATCGCCACCAATTGCTAGAAGACGTTCCGCTACTAGATCTAAATTTTCTGTCACTGCATCATATAATTCTTCAAATTTTTCATGAAGCGTAAAGAAATGAGGTCCCTTTACGTACCAATGAAATTGATGTAGACGAATATAGAATAGACCTTGAGTAGCCACCACTGTGTTCAGATAATCCTTGACTTCTTGCGTTGCCATAAATATACTTCCTCCTTGATTAATATTGTGTACATCTATACATTAGCACTTAAATAGAATTGTTACAAATAATAACCCATGAGTTTTTAAATTAATTTATTAAATATAAAAATCCTTGGTTTCTGTTTAAACAAGAAACCAAGGATTTTTTGTATGCTTTCTTAGTGCGTTTTACCACCAATTGTTTCTAAATCTGCTTTACCATCAAAATCGATAATGGCTTTAAGAGATGCAGTTATCCCTTTAACGATATCTTCAAGCGCCATAGCTGGTGTGTTTGGACGTTCTACGACCTGCTCTGGCAAGAAAGGTATGTGCATGAATCCAGCTTTGATATTTGAAAACTCTGTCATCGCTAGATAAAGTGTTTGATACATAATATGATTACATACAAATGTTCCTGCTGTATTTGAAACTGAAGCTGGAATATTCTCTTTTTTCATATAATCCACCATTGCTTTAATCGGTAATTGACTGAAATAAGCAGCATCGCCATCTTCTTTAATTTCTTTATCAATAGGTTGTTGACCTTCATTATCTGCGATGCGTGCATCATCTAAATTGATGGCTACACGTTCTGGTGTAAGTTCATATCTCCCACCTGCTTGACCGATGTTTAAAACATAATCCGGCTGTTCTTTTTCAATCGCTTCTTTTACAACATCCGCACTTTTGTAAAATACAGTAGGAATCTCTAACTTAATAATTTCTGCTCCATCAATTGTGTCTGGTAATCTTTTCACTGCTTCGATCGCTGGATTAATAACGTCATCGCCGAATGGATCAAATCCTGTAACTAAAATTTTCATAAACTCATTCCTCCTAAAATGCTAAGAAATACATCAAAAATATATGCACAATAGCCATAGCTACTGCCATTGGAAGTTGTGCTTTAATAACACCATATTCTTCTTTCATCTCTAACAATGCGACGGGTAAAACATTGAAGTTTCCGGCCATTGGAGTGATCAGGGTGCCACAGTAACCAGCAGTCATCGCTAAAGCTCCTGCAATCACTGGATCTCCACCTTGTGCTAATACAAATGGAACTCCAATTCCTGCTGTAATAACGGTAAAAGCTGCAAAAGCATTCCCCATAACCATAGTAAAAAGCATCATTCCTATTACATAGGCTGTTACACCTAAAAAGATATTACCTTGAGGAACAATCCCACTAATCATATCTGCAACAATTTCACCAACACCAGCCTCGACAAAGATAAGACCTAAAGCAGTAAGTAATTGAGGTAAGATACTCGTAGTTCCTACTTGTTGAACCATTCGATTAGATTCATTCAATAATTCTTGAGTACTTGGTCTAAATATAAATAGTGCAACAAATAAAGCGATAAAAGCCCCAATACCAATAACTGAAGCACTTGATTCGGGAATTAACATTGCAATAGCAATTGCCGAAACTGCCATTACAATAACAGGAATGAAGACAGCATTCCTATTTTTACGGGCTGACTCTGCAGCTATCTCTGCATCTTCTTCATACTCAGTACTTCCCCCAAATTGATTAAATAAAGTAATGAGACCTAAACTAACAACTAGTAATCCAGAAATGATCGGTGAAATCCATCGTCCGAAAATAAATAATATACCCAGTATGAACCAAAAAATAGCTGTTCCAATACTTTTATTATTTGTTTTATCTTTTAGTGATCGATAACCAGCATAAGAAAACTGAACCCCTGCAACAATAAAGAAAAACTCGAGTAAATAATCGAAAAATGTTTCCATTACTGGCCACCCCCTACTTTCTTATGGTTCTTACTTAATTGACGATCAAACCATAAGTTATAAATAATCCCCATCAATAAAGCGATTCCTGCAATAATTAAGGATGCAACAGCTATTTTAGCAGCCGGAGCATTATAACCTAAAGATTCAAGGGTTCCTGCAATTAAAAGCGTTCCGGAAGCTCCCACAAAAGTGTTTTGAGCATAAAAATTCCCCATGTTTTCCATGGCAGCTGCTTGCGCTTTAATTCTTTCTTGAGTTTCTTCATCAATGTCTTCATAGTTTGCAATAGCTGAAGCCTGCGCCATCGGTTCTATAAGAGGGCGAATAAACTGAGGATGTCCTCCAAGTCTTAAAGAAAACAGTCCCGATACTTCTCTGATTAATAAATATAAAGATAAAAATCGACCAACTGTTAAACCCTTTATCTTATTAATTAAATAGACAGCTTGATCTTTCAATCCATATCTTTCTGATAAACCAATCATCGTTAAAGTTAATACAAATAATGTCACTAAACGGTTATCCGTAAAGCCTTGTCCTAGAAGAATTAATACTTCTGTTAACGATAAGCCACTAACCAACCCAGTGATTAAACCAGCAATAATAACAACAGCAATGGTATCAACTTTTAAAATAAAACCAATAACTATAATTAATATACCGATTAATGGTAAATATTCCATGGCATTTTATCTCCTTCCAAATAATGTTCAAAATCATAACATATTTTTATTGAAAAATAAAATACAAAAAATCATTAAATAATATTTATTTCTATAATCTTCATATTTAATGTTTGAAGTGTCATTTAAAGTTTATAATTTCCACCCGTAGTTCGTTGTATCTATCTTTCCTCTTCTTCTTGATACATATGGGTTTTCTTTTACAATATATCGTAAAGGAGCCTCTGTCCATTCTTCTTTATTTGGAATACCTATTCGTGGTGTTTCTAATATTTGTTTTGGTTTTTTCTGTTCTGAAAAATCAATATATAAAGGAGGATCCATTATTCTGCTTCCATATTCTGCCATCGTAATCCCCATAGCTTGTGTCATTTTTCCCGGTCCATTTGTCAATTCATAACGACTCTTACCCCGGCGTTCTTCCATTAAACTTAAACCTACTTCTGGTTGTACGGCACGTATTAATACCGCTTCTGGATTTCCTATTTCTTTTGTGGCTATATTTAATAACACATTTCCCATCATGTTGTATAAATAAATGGTACCAGCTGTACCATACATCGCTTCTACTCGCGGTGTTTTTCGATTTTGGTACGTATGTGCTGCCATATCAATTGCTCCAAGATAAGCTTCCGTTTCCACAATCCACCCTGTAGTGAGCCCTTCTGGGGTTTCAGATATTAATTTTGTACCTAATAAATATTTTGCAACCTCTTCTGTAGAAAGATTAGTATCTGTTATGTCAAAAATACCCATCATACTCTCATTAGTTTATTTATATCATCAATTAGTGCATCCACATTTTCAGATTTCGTCGCCCAAGTTATACATAGACGTACAATGCTATGTTCTTCATCTTCTTGCTCCATCTTCAAAAACACATATTTTTCTTCTAATTGTTCCAATACTTTATTGGGTAAGATCGGAAACAATTGATTCGTATAAGCTTCATATTTGAGCCTAATATTCAAATCATCAAATGCATCTTTTAAATGCATAGCTAAGTTCACTGCCTGCTTAGACAATTCAAAATATAAATTCTTTTCAAATAGTACTTCAAATTGAATACCTAAAGCACGCCCTTTTGCAAGTAAGCCACCTTTTTGTTTCATCATTGCGCGGAAACCTTTTTTAATTTCATTATTGCGAATAACAACTGCTTCACCAAATAAAGCGCCGATTTTTGTCCCACCAATATAATAAACATCCGTTAGTTCTGTAATATCTTGAAGGGTAAGATCATTTGTTTCTGCGACTAAACCATAACCAAGTCGTGCTCCATCTATAAACAACTTCATCTCGTATTCCTTACATACCTCACTTAGTGCAGTAAGTTCCGCTTTTGAATACAATGTCCCCGTTTCTGTTGGATTCGATATATATACCATACCCGGTTGAATTTGATGCATTCTTGCTTCGTTGTTCCAATAAGATTCGCATAATTCTCGAACTTGAGCAGCCGTTATTTTACCATCCTCATTTGGAAGGAGAATGAGTTTGTGTCCAACTGCTTCAATGGCGCCTGCTTCAAGATTATTAATATGACCAGAATCAGCTGTTATAACTCCTTCATACGGGCGTAATGAAGCAGAAATAACAATTAAGTTCGTTTGTGTTCCACCCGATAAAAAATGAATATCAATATCTTCTGTTTTTATAGCTTTTTTTATATAAGTTCTTGCACGTTCACTGTACTCATCAAAGCCATAACCAGGTGTTTGTACTCGATTTGTTTCAATAAAGCGTTCAAGAATTTTTTCGTGAGCACCTTCTGTATAATCATTATCAAAATGAATCATTGCTGTTCTCCGCCTATCTTTGAATAAAAATTTTAATTCGTTTATTTTATATTTTATCACTAAATTGGTAAATAAGATAAGATATGCTTATGTTTTTAACCAATATAAAATCCAGAGTCCTTTTCAATAGGCTTATTCTACCTAAAAAAACTCTGGATTATTTATTATTTCATGTTTAATCATCAATTGCAACTTATCATTCAAAACAAAGCGTCTAAGAGAAGTTAGTTCCTCCCGCCCCATAACACTTTGCTCTCTACAAATATAACTATCTTCGAATCAAGTACACTAAGAATGAATTCAAAAACTCCTTCAGTGTTAAGTGATGATTATTTAATCGACTAATTATTCATACATTATTAATAGTGCTCATAATAAGTTTAAAGGGACATTTGATTTATCAGGTAGAATTTAAATAGATATCATGTAAAATATAATAAACACCAATAAAGAGGCGGATTTGATGGGACAGACATTATATATACAATTAAGTGAAAAATTAATCGATAAAATCAATAATGAAATGGAAGTCGGAGATTTGCTCCCTTCTGAAAGAAAGTTAACGGAAATATACGATGTTAGTCGGACAACCGTAAGACTTGCTTTAGATAACCTAGAAACGAGAGGTTATATCTCTAGACAACATGGCAAGGGAAGTTTTGTTGTTGACTACCATAAAACATTAATTAACTTAAGTGATATGTACAGTTTTACAGAACAAATGAAAGCTATTGGACAAACACCTAATACTAAATTAATTAGTTACTCTATTGTAAATTCTACAGAATTATTAAATGATATTTTTAAAAATAATGAAACTAAATTCATTAAGCTCGTTCGATTACGTTCAAGTGATAATATACCAATGCTTTATGAAGAGAGTTATATTCCGTATAGCAAATTTAATCAGATTACTGAAGAAGATATTGATAAACGCTCTTTATATGATATTTTTTTAGAAGATTATAATGAAGTCGTTAAGTTAGCACAGGAAGAATTTTCAGCGGGGATCGCTTCTCAAGAAGAAGCAAAACAATTAGAAATTAAAGAACATTCAGCTGTATTAAAAATATACCGAACAACGATTAATATTAAAAATGAAGTGATAGAATATACAGAAAGTAAAGCACGTCCTGATAAATTTAGTTATCGGACGGTACACCATAACCGTTTAGCTTTTTAATTTCTATAAAAATAAGACACTGGAAATTCGCAATAGTTGAATTTCCGGTGTCTTTTAGTTTTTTTACTAATATAGAATGATATAAATAGCCTCTTAATCTAATAAAAGGTCTACCCTTCTATCTCCATTCAAATGTCATTATCAACGATTTTTTCTCATTTTATTTTGAAGAAGGATCTAATTTATTTTCAACCCACGTTAAGAATAAATCACCGACGATTGCCATTACAGAAATTGGAATAACTCCTGCAAGAATTACACTCGTTCCATCCGAAGCATTTACACCTAATTGTAAGATATCTCCTAAACCTGATGCACCGACGAATGTTCCTAATGTGGCCACTCCTACTCCCATAATGAAGGCATTTCTAACGCCTCCCATAATAACAGACATGGATAACGGTAGTTCAATTTTATATATTATCTGCCATTTTGTCATTCCCATACCTTTTCCAACATCTAAAATGTTATTATCTACGCTACGCACTCCAGCATAAGTGTTTCTTAATATTGGGAGTACTGAATAGATAAATACAGTAATCACAACAAGGTTTGGACCTAAGCCTACAGCTAACATTATAATTGAAAGCATCGCTAAAGAAGGGACCGTTTGAATCACGTTAGCAATTCCTAAAATCCAATCCGCAATTTTAGCATTCCTTGCCAAATAAAAGCCTATAGGAATCGCAATAATCGCCGCAAATAACACACCATATATCGCCATTAAAAAATGTCGAAAGAACTGGTCAAAAACATAAGCGCCATTTACTTCATAATAATAGATTAATTGTTCCCATAAAGGTAATTGAGTAATATCAGTCATTAGATAACAGACCTCCTTCAACTGGTTCTATATATGGTTCTGTATCCTCAAAGAAATTATTTTCTTCTAACCAATCAAAAGCAACTGTTCTTGGTTCCAATAAATAATTTTCGCTTAAGAAATTCATATGTTGCATTTGTTCTTCATCAATTTGTCCTGCTAACTTTAAGAATATAGCATCTAATTCTGGATACTCTTCAACAATTTCTGCAGTAGCAAGAGGGCTTGCATCATATGGCGGGAATAGATTCATATCATCTTCAAGTAATACAAGATTTTCTGCAGGAATTTGTCCGTCTGTTGAATAGCCTAATCCCACATCAATTTCTTCACTTGAAAGAGCAGTATATAATAATCCAAGACTCATTGGAAAAATATCATTAAACTCATAACCATAAGTCTCAACAAATGCGTCATAACCATCTCCTTCACGAGTCATCCAGCTTGTATCTACACCTACTGAAAATTCGTCTTTATATTCTTCTAATTGGCTGACCGTTTCCAGACCATATTCTTCTGCTGTCTCCGCTCGAACCATGAAAGCATAGGTATTTGAAAAACCATAACTCGGATACCATAGATGATTAAATTCTTCTTCAAAAGCTTCAATTACAATTTGTTCTGCCTCTTCAGGATCAGTTACAGGATCTCTTCCTAATTCACCTGTTAAACTTGTTCCCGTATAACGAACACCTGATACATTAGCATCTCCTGTTAGGAATGCTTGATGGTTCATACCCGAAGATAAGTTTGTGACAACATTCGCATCAATGTCGATATAATGTTCAACCATTCCTTCAACAATATATCCCATCATGTCCATTTCTGTTGAAGTTCCACCAGTAATGGATATACCTTCTCCTGTTACAGAGCCACCTAATCCTGGCAAGGCGCAACCCGAAAGCAATAATAATGTTCCTACTGTTGCAAATAACTTTTTCATAATTTTACGCATAGTCGGCCTCCGTCCCTGATGATGTTTGTGGACTAAGTCTCTTCTCTAAATAGCCAGCGATTAAGTCCATTAAAATCGCAATGATAATAACGGGAATAGTTCCGCCAAATATTAAATCTTGTCGATAAGTTTGCAGGCCATTAAAGATGAATTCACCGAGCCCTCCACCACCAATATAAGCTGCAATCGTTGTCCAAGCAATAACGTAAACAGCTGATAAACGAATACCTGCCATAATTACAGGTATTGCTAGAGGTAATTGAACTTTTTTAATAACTTGTCCAGTTGACATCCCCATTCCTTTTGCTGCATCGATTAAAGTAGGATCTACTCCTGCCATACCTAGATACGCATTTCGAAGGATTGGCAACAATGAATAAATAAACAATGCAACAATTGAAGGGATTTGTCCTACACCAAGAATCGGAACCATTAAAGCTAATAAAGCAAGTGTAGGCACTGTTTGTAAAACACTAGCAATTCCAATTACAATATTAGCAGTTTTTGGAAACTGTGAGAGTAATATCCCTAAAGGAACAGCGACCAAAATCCCTAAACCTAATGCAATTAAAGATAAAAAGATGTGTTCTCCAATTGCAGTAAGTAACTCGCTACCATTGTCTGCAAGAAATTCCATCATAATTATTCACTCAATCCTTCCTCTAGTATCTCTTCTTGAGCGATATCTTGATCCCAAATAAGATTGTATACAAGATTTACTAGAGTTGTTTTTGTGATAATACCTATCAATGTTTCGTCCCGATCAACGACTGGAATATTTGAACGTCCTCGTCTTAAGACCTGTCTTAATTTATTTTGAATTAAATCATTTGCATGTAACGGACGTACTTCTCGATCGATAATATCCATTACATTTCTATTTTTATCATCTTCATCTGCAACTTGTTCAATCGTTATTCGACCTAACAATTTATTGTAGTCATCAACTACAAATAAAGTATCGACCCTTTTTGAATGCATAATAGACAGTGCATCAGACACTGTTTTTCCAGGAGTGACTGTCAATACATTTTCATTCATCACTTCTTTTACTCTTATATTATTTGTTTTTGCATCAAATAATCGATCTTGTCCAATAAAACTACGTACATAATCATTTGCTGGATTCGATAAAATATTCTCGGGGGTATCGTACTGAATAACTTTACCTTCATGCCAAATCGCAATACGATCAGCTAACTTTAATGCTTCATCCATATCATGTGTAACAAAAACGAATGTATTGTTATATTCCTCTTGAAGTTCAATAACTAGTTCATGGAGTGCATCACGAGTAATAGGGTCCAGTGCACCAAATGGCTCATCCATTAGTACAACACCCGGGTTCGCTGCTAGCGCACGAATAACCCCGATACGTTGTTGTTGCCCTCCTGATAACTCGCTTGGATAACGGTCTAATAATTCTACAGGTAAGTCTACTCTTTCCATTAATCTTTCAGCGGTACTTCTACATTTTTCCTCGTCCCATTCAAGCAAGCGTGGGACAGTTACTACGTTCTCATACACTGTCATATGTGGGAATAGACCCGTTTGTTGAATAACATATCCGATTTTTCGGCGTAAATTAACCGGTCCATACTCTTGGATATCTTCTCCATCAATTAAAATATCCCCTTCAGTAGGATCGTGCATGCGATTAATTAAACGTAAGGCAGTAGTTTTTCCACTTCCGGATGTTCCTATGAAACAGACGAATTCACCATCGCCAATCGTTAAATTTGCATTGTCTACGGCTACTACGTCACTATCATAGACTTTAGTAACTCCTCTATATTCAATCACTTAATGTCCTCTTTCTATTTTGAAATAATTTTGTAACAATGTATTTCTACTTAAACAAACTACCATACATGCGAATGTGGTTCAAATCAGATGCCCCTTCTTTAATCCCACATTTAATATTTATATACATAATTATAATTTCATTTATAAAATAATATTCAAAAAGTTATACCTACAATGTCAAAGCTTATAGGTTTTATATGAGTAAAAAATTAGAGAAAAGGCGAGAATATTTTTTTAAAAAGAGACACATTAATATCGCATTACAATTTATTAGCAAAAAACTACAATTTGTAATATATATTCAAGAAATGTTACAAAAATAGTGTTATTCCTTTTTTGATGTAATATTTTCATAGACCCAGGTTTTTGAAGTAATTTGATTAGTTTTTATTATTTTAAAGAGAAACTAAGGAGAGTTATATAACTAGCCGGTCCTTAAACAGCGAAAGAATCATGGTTGTCCATATAAGTTTAAATAAAGTACAAAATAGCATTGGTACTTCATTTTTTGTGAAGTCCAATGCTATTTATTATTTAATCTCCAAATTGTGCATAGTATAGTTCAGCATAATGACCATTTAACGCTAATAATTCTTCGTGGCTACCGTCTTCTTTTATACCTTCTTCTCCTACTACAAGAATTCGATCAGCATCTTTAATTGTCGCTAATCTATGTGCAATAATTAAAGTCGTACGTCCTTCAGATAACTTATTTAAACCTTGTTGGATATAATATTCTGTTTCCGTATCTAAAGCACTCGTTGCTTCATCCAAAATTAAAATAGAAGGATTTTTTAAAAAAATACGCGCAATAGATAGACGTTGTTTTTGTCCACCTGATAAACGGACGCCTCTTTCTCCTATTTGAGTGTCTAAGCCTTTTGGTAAATCAGAAACAACTTCTCTCAATTGTGAAGCATCAATAGCAGCTTCTACTTCTTCATCTGTTGCATCTAATTTTCCGTACATGACGTTATCACGAACTGTTCCGCCAAATAAAAATACATCTTGTTGAACGACACCAATTTGTTTGCGTAAGGACTCCATTGTAACATCACGGATATCAACTCCGTCTATTGAAATAGCCCCACCAGTTATTTCATAAAAACGTGGAAGTAAATTAACAATAGTTGTTTTTCCTACTCCACTTGGTCCAACAAAAGCGACTGTTTCACCTGGGTTTATAGATAAATTAATCCCATCTAATACTTCTTTACCCTCTTCATAACCAAAGGATACGTCGTTATATTCAATATATCCTTTAAATTCTGGAGCTTCAATAGCGCTCGGTGAATCTTCAATATCCGGTTTTACCATTAATTCTTCTTGGAATCTTTTAAAACCTGCATAACCTTTTGGATACAATTCTAACATCGTATTTATTTTTTCTATTGGTCGAACAAACACATTCGATAACAAAATAAAACCTACAAAGTCTCCCATAGATAGTTCGCCCTGAAGTGTAAAATATGCACCTGCAAGAAATGCAAATAAATTAATTAACCGCATTAATATATAGTTAAATGACGAACTTAATCCCATTGTTTGATAAAAATCAATCTTTGTATCACGATAACCTTGAATTAAATCTTCAAAATTTCTTTTTTCATAATCTTCATTTGCGAATGCCTTTACTACTCGAATACCACTTAATGCATTTTGAATACCCGCATTAAAGACACTTAATGTAGAGTAAATGCGTTGGTTTACTTTGATCATACGTTTATTAAATACAGATAATAAAACAGCTAGAACTGGAATTAATAAAATTGTAATAATGGCCAATTGAGCATGAGTATTATACATAAGTATAAAAGCTCCGATCAGTGTCATTAAAGTGATGAAAATGTCTTCCGGTCCATGGTGAGCCAACTCACTCACTTCAAATAATTCTGTCGTAATTCGACTCATTAACTCTCCAGTTTTTGTATTATCAAAATAAGCATAAGATTGTTTCTGATAATGTTCATACAATTCACGACGCATATCCGTTTCAATGTTTATTCCTAAACGGTGACCTAATGTAACAACAATATAATTCAATGTCATTGACAATATGTATAATGAAAATAAAATAACAGAAACAGTTAATATTGTTTTCAAAGAACCATCTGGTAATATTTGGTCGATAACTTCATTTACTGCTATCGGAAAGATTAATTCTAATACTGCAGCAATCACTGCACAAGAAAAATCAATAATAAATAATTTCTTATATGGTTTATAATATGAAAAGAATTTTTTAATCATTTCCTTACCCTCTCTATTCTGTATTTTTATAACATGGTCTATTTTAAGCCAATGTGTTTTTATAAGCAAGGAAGGAAATTCAATAAATATAATCAAAAGAAACTAGAGACTGTAGAACCCCTAGTTTCTTTCATTAATTATTGTTTATATTTTTTTATACATCAAATGGTTGTCCAATCTCTGGTAAAAATCCCGCATCATCATCTAGCATTTTAATGTAATTTTCTGGATTTTGTTCAATCAGCGGAAAAGTATTATAGTGAATTGGAACAACTTTCTTTGCTTTTATCCATTTAGCAGCTAATGAAGCATCCTCAGGTCCCATTGTAAAGTTATCTCCAATGGGAATAAATGCTAAATCAATATCATTTAAGTCACCAATTAACTTCATATCAGAATATAAAGCGGTATCGCCCATATGATAAACAGTTTGATTGTCTGCTGTAACTAAAATTCCAGTGGCTAAGCCTAAAGTATGTGGCTTACCATCAATATCTAGTGAAGAACCATGGATAGCAGGTGTGAGTTTAACTTTTCCAAAGTCAAATGAGTAAGAACCACCTGGTTGCATTCCGTGAGCTTCTACATCAAAAGAATTTAAATAATCTGCGATTTCAACGGTCGTAATAACTGGTGCACCGGTTCGCTTTGAAATTTCAATCGTGTCACCCAAGTGATCATTATGAGCATGAGTAACTAAGATATAATCCGCTTCTACAGTGTCCACATCTAAATCGCACATCTCATTTCCGCTAATAAATGGATCAAAAAGGAGTTTTTTTCCGTCTTTTGTTTCTAGTGTTACAACTGCGTGTCCATGAAACGTTGCTTTCATCATATATCCTCCTATATTTTTTTATCTATTTATATATTCAGTATACCAAAAGATTAATAGACTCCAATTTTTAAGGCTTATACTTTTTAATAATTGATTTATACCGCTCCACTAACCAACGCCCATACGACATTTAAAACACCCGCTAAAACCATAACGAGTATCGGACTTAATTTATATTTTAATAATAAGAAGAGACTAAACCCAAATAACACAACCGCTACAATATTCATATTGGAGAATAAAATGGCTCCTTCGCCCCAAATAGCTGTGATCACTAGAGAAACACCCGCTGTCGCAATCATCGCGATCACAGCAGGTCTTAAAGCTTTTAAGACGTTTTGTAAAGTATCTAATGTATTGTATTTCATATAAAGCCAAGCAATGAGGGTCACTAAAATAATCGAAGGCGCAATATTTCCTAAAGTCGCTGCAATGGCTCCCCCAAAACCACCAATACTTAAACCAACAAAGGTGGCTGAATTAATCGCAATGGGTCCTGGTGTCATCTGCGAAATGGTGATCAAATCCGTAAACTCTGCAATACTCAACCAACCATTTTGATCGACAACAATACTTTCAATTAAAGGTAAAGCAGCATAGCCCCCACCAAAACTAAAAGCACCGACTTGCAGGAAACTCCAAAATAATTGTAAATAAATCATTGGGCATTCTCCTTTCTGCTAATAAAGAAACTTTGGACAAGTCCAATGACTATACTCACAAGGATAATAATAATGACATTTACGTTGAATATGGTATTTGCAATAAAAGCAACAAGCATCATGAGAATGAGCATTGTATCTTTTTCTTTCACTACACCAGCCGCCATCTCATAAGAAACAGCCGTTACTACGGCTCCGACACCTGCTTGCATCCCTTCTAACATTAAACTGATCCAAATATTTGCTCTAAAAGCATCATAAGCAAATGAAATCAATGAAATAATCACAAAGGGCGGGATAACCGTTCCGATGACCGCCACCAGAGCGCCAACCAAACCAGCCAATTTAAAACCGACTACGATTGCGCCATTTACGGCAATGGCTCCTGGAGCGGATTGTGCAATGGCGACAAAATTTAGCATTTCTTTCTCAGAAATCCATTTATAATCATCCACAAATTTTTTCTTCATCAAAGTCACGATGACATAGCCACCACCAAATGTGAAGGCACTTAAATAAAGGGTCGAAATAAATAATTTCCACAGTAATTTTCTATCCATTATTCAACTCTCCCTACTACGAATTTCTTACTACAAATACCTTACTTGAAAAATAACCGTATTGCTAATTACTCTAACTTTCGTAGGCAATTACACGTTTGCTTAAGCAAATAAGTTCTCCTGAAACAGGAAAAAACCTACAATATTTCAATTATAGGTTTTAGTATCTAAATTATACGATTAGATCGTTTCGATTAACTTCCAACTTTTAAATTTTTCTTCAATTATGGGCATAAATATAGTTAATAATGGGCCGAATAATACAGCTGCAATAACGGTACCTTCACGGATAGTGAATGGTAACGAATATACAAAAGTTAAACCTAAGGACACAATAATGAAGAAAATGTCTAACCATTGACGGACTCTTCCAAACGGTCGATTAATCTCTCTTGCGATAACCATCGCTATACTTTCTAAAGGCATTGTTATTAAGTCCAAAACCATGACACCAGCTAAAAAGAAAGCGACCCAAGAAATACCTACTAGCAACAATATTAACCTTATAATATAGTTCTCAACTTCAAATGCACTATACACTCTATATAACCAAAAATTAATTAATTGTCCAACAATAGCAGCTAGTGGAATCTGCAGCAAAATATGATAAGTTGCCTTTTTTTTTAAAATAAGAAGTTGAATCATGACAAAAATAACTTGAGCAATAGTTACAATGTCCCCTACTCGAATATTCAAAACATAACTGAACGTTTGATTAAATGCATCAAATGGAGCTAAACCAATAGCTACTTTGATTGTGATCGATATTCCCATAGAAGCTAAAACTAATAGTGTCAATAGAGTACTATATTTCCGCACTATGAACAAAATCCACTCCCCCTTTTTAATCTTTCAAAATAAATTTCACTTTAATTATATAATTCTCATTTGGAATATACTACGGGAATTTCATTTCAAATAATATTTCTGTATACTAATATTAATTATAAAGCATTATTGTTCACAAAGAGGAAATACAATGGTTAATCTCTTAATTGTCGAAGACGACATTGCCATTCATCAATTATTAATCGATATATTAGAATCAGAAACTTCTTATCAATTTACTTCCGCCTATTCTGGAACCGAAGCCTTAATGCATCTTAATCATAATTCATTTGATTTAATTTTGTTGGATTTAATGTTACTCGGAATGAGTGATGAAGAAGTTTTAGAAAATATTAAAGAGACATATTATGGAGGAGCTTATCGAACAGCTAGATCATGATATTGAAATAAATTTGGAAGAAAATAAGATTATCGTTAAGATTAGTTGGTAGCTAATAAAAAATTTCGTTAAAATATGAATATAAAGATTAAATGGAGGTATTAGATGATTGAATTCAAAAATATTACAAAAAACTATGGAGAAACAAGAGCTTTAAAGAATGTCGAATTTACAATAAATGATGGCCAGATTTTTGGTTTAATTGGTCATAATGGCGCTGGAAAATCCACTGCAATAAAAATATTAGTAAGTATTATAAACCAAACAGAAGGTGAGGTTTTTATTGATGGATTGGCATTAGAAGATCATCGCAATGAAATCAAACCACAAATCGGATATGTTGCAGATACACCGAATGTTTTTTTACGCCTAAAAGCCAGTGAATATTGGGAATTAATGGGTACTGCTTATGAAGTTTCAGATGATCAATTTGAGAAACGACTTACATATTATACAGATTTATTTGAAATTGAAGCTCATAGTGATGAGTTAATTGAATCCTTTTCTCACGGTATGCGCCAGAAAACTTTTCTAGTGGGCGCTTTACTTGCTCACCCAAAAATCTGGGTTTTAGATGAACCAATGACTGGTCTTGATCCTCAAGCTTCGTTTGATTTAAAACAACTTATGCGTGAGCATGCAAGGAAAGGAAATATTGTATTATTCTCTACTCACAATTTAGAGCATGCTCAAGAGCTGTGTGATGAGATTGTTATTTTACGAAAAGGTGAGATTTTATATAACGGTACTATCGAAGATTTACAAGCTCAAAATGAAAATGAATCTCTAGAAACTATTTATTTACGTATTGCAGGACGTGAAGCTCAACAACAATATGAAGAAAGTATTCATGCTTCAGAAGATGGTGATTTATAATGAGATTGAATCATATAAAAGCACTAATCGAAGTTGATTTGTTACAGTCTAATCGACAATTGGCCAATAATAACCGTGCTGAAAAACTTCAAAAAAAGAATATTTACTGGCGTATGCTACTTCAAAATGTGGCTGTTATATTTATTTTTGTTCTACTTTTTGGGACAATGCTTTCTAATGTCCCGCTCGTTGAATTCCCTGGAATTTTTTCACAAACCATTGGCTTTATGATCCTCTTTTCTCTATTGCAAATTTTTCAATTAATTTATAATTTATTTTACGATGAAACAGATTTGAGTACATATTTATCTTTACCATTTACTGTGAGTGAACTATTTACATCTAAAATTGCAACAATTATTATTACGTCTTTTGCATATTTTATTTCACCATTAATTTTTATGGTGATACTTGGTCAGCAAACAGGTACATCCTTTGCTGTTTCAATACCGATTGGGTTAATTAGTACAGTCTTAATTATGCTTGTTACAATACTAGGTGTTTTTATTTTGCTAGACCTCTTGAATCGATGGTCATTTTTCAGAAAAAATAAAAAAGTATTTACAATTATTATTTATGTTGTTTTATTTGGTTTTATATTCTATAACCTTTATGGAAATGATATAGTCGAATCTACGCCTGGAATGGGTATTCTTGATCAAGAAATTAATCCATTATTTGTTGGTTTTCATGAAGTATTTATTCCCGGTATGCAATTAAAAGGTTGGATCAAAATTGGCCTATGGTTCATTATTGGGCTCGCTTTAGTGTTTATAATGTATAAATGGGTAGTCCCACAACTTTATTCCGAAAATGAAGGCACTGTTACTAGCCAGAAAAGAAAAAGAAAGAAAACACAAACTATTTCAAGCATTGCTTCAAATTCTAAATGGAAAGTTTTTGTAAAGTATCAATTGCGACAATTACAAGACACCACTTTAATTTTACAAATGCTTTTTTCAAAATTTTATTTACCTATTATTATGATTGCTCCCACATTATTTAATGGTGCTTCATTAGATTTATCTATTTTAGACCAAGTTCCTTATCTATGGGGTGCATATTTAATTATAGGAATTGGATTAGCGGTCATAATGATTAGTGAAACTTCTATTAGTGGAGTGATTATTTCTTTTGATAAGGACAATTATTATTATATTCAGTCCTTACCTATTTCTTTTCGAAATTACTTAAAATTTAAATTTTATTTTGCTTTCGTTATTGAATGGATGATTAGTGCGATTGTTATTATTGGTATAGCTTTATATTTGAGAGTTCCTATTCTCCCCCTAGCTATTCTTTTGATCGGTTACACAGTAGGCACTTATGTTGCTTCGCTTTATTACTATATGCGAGACTATCGATTATTGAATCTTTCTTGGAATAACTTTAATGAACTTATGCAACGTGGTGTAAGCCAAGCAATAAGAATTTTCATTCAGTTATTTGTTATTTTTGTTGGAGTTCTCGCCATCTTCGGCTTGATTTTCTGGTTCGTCTTTATTATTAATGATATGACTCGATTAATCATCTCATTAGTCGTTGCTATTCTTTTACTAGGCGGTTTCTTAGGTATCAATAGATATGCCGAGAAGAAATTTTGGTCACAATTTAATCAATAACAAATGAAAATATCTCATTATTAAATAAAGGTCATACATCTCACAATGTACGACCTTTATTTTCTTTGTCTCAATAACTATTTATCCGGAAAATATCGAAATACTTTAAAACATTCTCGGTTATTAATGTAATACATTGGCGTTTTAATCGTTTGAATCAGATCAAATTGAGAGTATTTTTCTAAAAAAAGCGTGTAATCAAAGCCTGGATAATACAAAATAATATCCGCTATCCGAGGATTTTCTTTTAAAGAGTCTTCTATTCTTTCAATTACTTTTTTGAAGATTTTCACTGTAAATGGATTGAAAAAATAAAAAGTATTATCCTCCTCTTTTACATGATATCTTTCTGCTTTTTGTTCGAGTATTGTAATTCTCTCTGCTTTTTTAGGAAACTTTTCTTGATAAGTTCTGAGATTCTGCTGCAAATGAGAGAAAGCAGCCTGGTTTACTTCAATTGCAGTGGCAGGAATATCCAGTTCATGATTAAAGAAAAATATGATTCTTCCCTTTCCGCTACCATAATCTACTAATTGAGGTTTATCTAAAACATCGTAAGCTGAAATAAATCGATCTAAATCTTTATAAGAAGTCGATTCTGTTCTAAAATAGTCTAAATTAACCCCTCGAGGCCATTCGATTAATCCTGTTGTATCAATATTCATTTCTTGATCTTTACTATAGTCATCCACATAATCACCCTTTGTTAACTTCTTCTTTATCATTTTACTAGATTTTCCTAAATAAAGATAATCTTATTGCTGATTCCTTAATAATATAATTTTTGGAGGATTCAATTAGTTTTGCTATAATGAATCTAATTATCTTTTAATCTACATAATATTCGAATAAATTAGGAGAGTGTTTATGAAATTAACTATTGGAGAGCAATTAACGACTACTGTGTATTTAGTACCGTTAGAAGACAAATTAGATGTATTATCTGATGAAGTTTCAGACTATGCAACAAATGTATTAGAATTCAAAGGAAACCTAAATGAAAAGTTCGTATACTTAGGTCCAAATACAGATAATGTTGTGATTGTAGGTCTTGGTAATAAAGAAGATTTAACTAAAGACCATTATGTCCAGGCTGCGAATACAGCTGCTAAAGTTTTAAATGAACAAAAAGTTGTTTCCACTTCTGTTCAGGTTACTTCATACGGAGCAGTTGATGAGAATGAAGCTCTAGCAGGAACTGCAGAAGGATTTTTACAAGCAGATTATTCTTTTGAACATTATCGAAAGAATAAAACAATAAATAGTTTAACTGAAGTTAGCTTCCTTACTGACTTAGAAAATGCTGATAAATTAGTTGAAGAAGTTAAAAATCTGGTAGCCTCTGTTAATGTGACCAGAGACTTAGTTAACACGCCTGCAAATGATTTATATCCAGAAACTTTAGCAAATAAAGTAGAAGAATTATTCGAAGATACAAAAGTTGAGGTAGAAGTTTTTGACAAAGAAGCTTTAGAAAAACTAGGTGCTGAAGCATTATTAGCTGTATCTCAGGGTTCAGCTAAAGAACCTCGTATGCTTGTTTTAAAATACTTACCTCTTGGAGATGAAGAACCCGTTATTTCATTAGTTGGTAAAGGTGTAACTTATGATAGTGGCGGATACGCTCTAAAGAATGCTAAAGGTATGGCGACAATGATGACTGATATGGCTGGAGCCGGTGCGATGATAGGTGCTTTACAGGCAATAGCTTCAAATAATGTTCAACAAAACGTTATAGCTATTATTGGTGCAACTGAAAACTTAATCTCAGGAGAAGCCTTTAAAAATGGAGATATCATCAACACACTGAAAGGGACAACTGTTGAAGTAGTAAATACTGATGCAGAAGGTCGTCTTGTTTTAGCAGATATCCTTTATTATGCTGCCACTGAACTAAATTCAAAATATATTATAGATGCAGCTACTCTAACAGGAGCAGTTATTGGAGCGCTCGGTCAAAATATCTCAGGTGTAATGACCAATAACGAAGATTTCTTAAATAAAGTAACTACTGCTTCAAAAGTTGCAGGTGAAGACATTTGGCAACTACCAATTACTCCAGAATTTAGAGAAAAAGTAAAAGGAGATAATGCAGACTTGACAAATAGTGCTATTAATTTTGTCGGTGGTGGAACCATATTTGCTGCTGCTTTCTTAGAACACTTTGTGGAAGATGTTCCTTGGGTACATTTCGATATTGCTGGAACTTCTTATGCTAAAAGTAAAGGAAATAAATACTTACCAAAAGGTGCTTCTGGTATCCCTGTAAAAACACTGTATGAATTTGTTAAAAATCTAAAATAATGAAATAAATGCTATTAAAAAAACTTCTCTAGATTTAGATTACATTTTCTAGAGAAGTTTTATTTTTTATTAATAAGGGAATATATAATAATTCCTTAACGCATCATATAGAAAAAATAAATTTCTGCATCGTTCTTCTAGACAAAACTCGCAATCAACGAATTTTTCTTATCTTTTTTCTGCCCAACAAGTTAAAGTCCCAGGACCCACTTCAAAATTTCCATAGCCATTTTCATCGATTTCAACTTCATTCTCATTATTTCCAGTTAACTCAATATATATTTTTCCAGCTTGATCTTCCCCTACACACATTGGTAAAGTTGCCATATCCCCTGTTGAAACAACAACCGCTAAAGATCCAGGATGCTCATCATTTCCATGACGTACCCACCCTATAAGCTGTTCATTTTCCATGTACGTATCTTGGTCTCCATAAGCATAATCTTTTCGAATTTGAAGGAGTTGATCAATCATTTCTTTTTGTCCTTCAACTGGATTATCACCATTTATACCATAGTAATCTCCATAAAATACACAAGGATACCCATCTTTTCTTAACAAGATAATACCGTATGCAATCTTTTTAAACCACTCGGCCACAAAAGATTCTAAGGATTGTCCAGGTTGGCTATCATGATTATCAACAAAAGTAACGGATAGTGCCGGATGTTCTTTAGTTAAGGTGTGATCGAAAATCTTTCGAATATCATAATTTTCACTATTTTCTGCCGCTTCAGCCATATTGTAGTGAAGAGCCACATCAAATAAATCGGTATTATACTTTGTCTCATGCAAATAACTACTTTTTTTACTTTCCTCATAAACCCAATATTCACCAAAAAAGTAAAAATCACGATCTATTACACTTTCAATATGTTTGATAAACTTTTCGATGAAGCTTTCGTTAATGTGTTTCAATGCATCAAAACGCATACCGTCTATTTCGACATAATGAACAAACCATTCACCCCATTTTAATAGTTCCTCTTGTACTTCAGGGTGTTTATGGTCAATATCTGCAAACATCAAATAATCATAATTTCCTTTTTCTTCTGAAACACCATCTGCCCATTCTTTTCCTTCGGCAGTGATTTTAAAAATACCATCTGTCTCAGATTTTTGATCATAATCTACACCAGAGAAATGTTGATAGCCCCATTCAAAATCAGAGTATTTTCCTTGTCGTCCTGGAAAATTAAAGCCTGTCCACCCTTCAATGTTATGAGGTTCAGATATTTCTTTTGTACGATCTTCTTCATCTACTTGTACTGCTTCAAATTCTTCTGAATAGTCGGCTCCAGCTTTATGATTTAAGACAATATCGGCATAGACTTTGATCTCATGTTTATGTAATTCATCAATCAATTCTCTAAGTTCCTCAATAGTCCCGTATTTTGTACGAACAGTTCCTTTTTGGTCAAATTCACCTAAATCATACAAATCATATATGCCATATCCTACATCATATTGACTGGTTCCTTTAAACATGGGTGGTAACCAGAGAGCATCAATTCCATATTCTTTTAAATGTTTAGCTTCTTTTTTTAAATGCTTATAAAGATTTCCGTCATTTTCTAAATGCCATTCAAATGCTTGCATCATTACACTATTTTCTGACATCTTCTCACCTCATATTTTTTATCATTTCAATTATTATACCACTCTTTCACTTCTTCTCTAATTAGTTAAGCTTTATATGTTTATATTATAATAATTGAATGTATAAGCGTATTAATTGAAATTCATAAAGTACTATTGATAAATTGTAAGAGTAGGAAATAAATAAACATTCCAAGGAGGAATTTTAAATGGCAAAAGTTGCAACAGTAATGACAGATCTATTTGAAGATGTTGAATTTACTTCACCAAGAGATGCTCTTGTTGAAGCTGGTCATGAAGTTGTCGTCATTGGATCAGAAAAAGGAACAACTGTAACTGGCAAGCAAGGTGAAGCTGAAGTTGAAATTGACCTCGGTATAGATGATGCAAAGCCTGAAGACTACGATGCCCTATTAATTCCAGGTGGATATTCTCCAGATCAATTACGTGGGGATGAGAGATTCTTAGATTTTGTCCGTCATTTCTCAGATGAACAAAAATTAATTTTCTCAATTTGCCATGCGCCGCAATTGCTTGTTAATGCAGATGTTCTTCGTGGAAAAGATGCCACATCTGTTTCACAAGTAGGCGTTGATGTTAAAAATGCTGGTGGAAATTATATTGATCAAGCCGTTGTTATTGACGATTCTGGCTTAATTTCGAGCCGTACACCAGATGACTTACCAGATTTCAACAAAGCTATCGTGAATGCTTTGAACAAATAATTAAATAACTTACTGAAAAGCCTTTAATCAGCGATTCAAGGCTTTTTTAGCTACATGTTTTTAAGAATCTTTTTAATTAATGAGTCAAGTTTTATCGAAAGTCACAGTCAAGATCATGATCATTTATAATTCCAATCGCTTGAAGAAAGGAATACATTGTAACTGACCCGATAAATTTAAACCCTCGTTTTTTAAAATCTTCAGTCACTTGGTCGCTCAAATCGATTTTTGTTAAATGTTCATCGAACATTTTTACCACTTGTTCATGATTGGAAAATCCCCAAATATAATCAGAAAAACTTCCGAACTCATCTTGAATATCCAGAAATCTTTTTGCATTATTAATGGTAGCTTCAATTTTACGACGGTAACGAATAATTCCCTCGTCTTCCATTAACTCTTCGATTTTATTGTCACCATAAACTGCAACCTTTTGAACCTCAAACCCATCAAAAGCATCTATAAAATTTTCATACTTGGACAACACTAACTGCCAAGATAACCCTATATGAAAAATTTCAAGACTTAACCATTTAAAGAGTTCTTGATCATTATATTCTGGCTTTCCCCAAACATTATCATGATACTCAACATAATAATCAGGCTTGCCTTTTATCCATTCACATCGAGTAATTTCTTCTTTTCGCACAACTTCATCTCCAGCTTATCTCACATTTATTCTTTATCTTCAGAAACATTTGCATAATTTAATTTACCAAGTATTGGAGTCTTTTTATACTGTATAGGTTCCATTTTCTCAATTATACGGTTAAGGATATCTACACCTTCACCTATATAATCACCTTTATTTAACATCACACAATCTGCTCTTGTGCCTTCTGCTGCATCTGTGACTTCTGATCGAGTAGGAATCCCATCGCTTACTAGAGTATCTAATACTTCAGTCGCCCATACAACAGGAATATCTCCCGCTTCACTAATCCACATGATTTCTTGTTGTAAACCAGCTAAATCAATATAGCCACTTTCCGCTGCTAGATCGCCTCTTGCAATCATAATACTAAACGGATTTTTACTCGCAGCAGTAAAAATAATTTCTGGCAAATTACGCGCTGCACGTACTGTCTCAATTTTTGCCATCAAGGATATTTCTTTCGCTTTGTCTTTTAAAATTTTATTGATTTCGTCTTGAATAAGTTTTATATCTCGCCCTTCATTTACAAAAGAACAGCCAATAATGTCTGCATGATGACAAGCGAAGTCGATATCATTTTTATCTTTGTCATTTAACGAATCAAATGTAAAATTGTTATTCGGGAAATTCATCCCTTTTTCTGCTTTCACTCGGACACTCTTTGATTTTGTTTTGACAACTTCCAAAATAAATTCATCTTCAGATACTTCTTTAACTATAGATTCGATTGACCCATCATCAAAGAGAACTTGTTGTTCTACTTCTACTTGTTCGTAAATATCGGCTAATTCACAGCCTGCTGTTACTTTCACATCATTTTGGTTCGGAAGATTTTTAAAATCACGTGTGATACGAATTAAATCTCCTTTTGAAACTCTTGGTTTACTTAAATGCGTATAAACCCAATCTGTTCGAATTTTTGGTCCAGCAATGTCCATTAAGATTCGAACATCTTTATCGAGATCTTTAGCAGTAGCTCGAATATTTTTAATCATTTTTTTCCATTCGTCTTCGGTATTATGTGCACAATTAATACGAGCTACATTCATCCCTTCATTGATTAAATCTTGAATAAATTCTTTATCATCAATAGCTTCATCTGGCATAGTGACCATAATACGTGTCGTCCGATTATCAGGTTTTTTACCGAATATCTTTTTAGTATTTTTTTGAAGTCGACGGCGTCCCACATCAAAATCATCTGGATTAGGATGGGTATGTTCAACATCTTCATCAATAACATCATATAAAGTTGCTATAACGGCGTCTAAAGTAACAAGCGTCTTTGATTCTAAACGGCCTAGCGAAGATAGTCCCCATGGAATTAGGTCAACTTGTAGTTGCGTAATATCTCGGTTTCTTAAAGCTAGATAATAACTTAGATTTTCAGCACTTTCTCTAAAAGCTTTTCGTTCAATTTGATCTTCCCATTGAGAAAAAATTTTATGTCCTTTCGTTTTAATTTCTTCTCTTAAATCAATCATATGATCTAACAATTTACTTGGCTCATGTGTTTGATAATATTTAGATTTAGTCATTAAAACTCCCTCCTCAATATTTATGTAGAGCGTTTTCTTACTCATATTATACTAAAAGTAACAAATTATGCTATTGTTAGACATACAAAAAGAACCTACAACATAAAAAACTTGAAGTAGGTTCTCTCTTAATATTATAAAAAGCGATTAGTCTAGGCGCGTAGACAAATCAATGCCCTTTAATTCTCTTAATTCAGGCATTACTAATCTTAAAATTCTTCCACCATGAATAAATGTACTTATTGCCGGAGTAGGGTCTTCTCCCATAATTCCTAAATGACGCATATGCAGCTCTCCATCAGGATTTACTACGAAATGATAGTATCCAGATTTCATACCGTTTAGTTCATTTATTTTTTCTAAAATATTCGGCAATTCATTTCGGTCAGTAACCAAACCAATTCGATTGTAATTCATTTGATAATTAATATATTCTAAATCTTCATTATCATGTAATACAACTGCACATGGTACTACTTTATTTTGATCTACTTGTAAAGCTGTCTGCAGAACAACTTGCTTATGTGGAACTTCATTTCCGTCTTTATCTTTTAATGGTCTTTCCATCTCTCGCGCATTAAACTTTACATTTTTTTGCTCTGCTTCTTGTATAAATTTATCTGTTAATTCACTCATGGCCATCCTCCAATGTAATATGGTGTACTCAGTATATCTAAAATAACATTAAAATGAAAAACAATTTGAAAAGTATTTTAATATTCATGTTTTTTTGTACAATTTCGGACTTTCTTTCATCTCACTATATAGAAAAAAGCCCTTGTTTTTCAACAAGAGCTTCAATAATTCTTTATTAGTTTGAGCGACGTTCAGTAATACGTGCAGCACGTCCATGACGACTACGTAAGTAGTATAATTTTGCACGACGTACGCGTCCACGGCGTGTTACTTCAATTTCTGCAACACGTGGTGTGTGTAATGGGAAAGTACGCTCTACACCAACACCATTAGAAATTTTACGAACAGTATAAGTTTCGCTAATTCCTGCTCCACGACGTTTAATTACTACGCCTTCAAAAATCTGAATACGTTCGCGGTCTCCTTCAACGATTCGTGCGTGAACACGAACAGTGTCACCAGCATTAAAATCTGGAAGATCCGTACGTAATTGTTCATTTGTGATTGATTCAATTAATGGATTCATTTTTCTTCTCCTCTCACGCACAACATTCATAGGTGCATAAGTCCCAGCGGAACATTGCATGATTGAGTGGAATAACCCACTCGACAAATAATTTTAGCATAATATTTTATAGAAGTAAAGGAGAAAAATAAATTTGAAGTATTTTTTTAGAAATTAATCTTTTAATCTTAACCGTTCTAAAGTTTCTTCAAAAACCTGAGGTATAGGAGCTTCAAAATGCATTAATTCTCCTGTTCTTGGATGAATGAATTCGATAGTATGCGCATGTAAAAACTGCCCTTTTCCTTGTAGCGTTTTTTTAGGACCATAAACTTCATCACCAGCAACAGGAAAATTAATATATTTAAGATGTACACGAATTTGATGTGTACGCCCTGTTTCTAATGACACTTCGAGTAATGAATAATCTTTAAATCGTTCCAATACACGAAAATGAGAAACTGACTCTTTTCCTCCAGTTACTACGGTAAACTGTTGGCGATTTTTAGGATCTCTTCCAATCGGTGCATCAATTGTCCCATGGTTATGTGGTAATACACCGTGCACTAATGTCCAATATTTGCGCTTCATGCTTCTATCTTGTAATTGTTCGGATAAATGAACATGTGCCTCATCATTTTTAGCAACAACTAAAGCACCTGAAGTATCTTTATCTAATCGATGCACAATACCTGGTCGAATTTTTCCATTAATCCCTGATAAATCCTCAATGTGATAAAGTAAAGCATTTACCAAAGTTCCTTTACTGTGTCCTGCTGCTGGATGAACCACCATTCCTTGCGGTTTATTAACTACCACTACATCTTCATCCTCATAGAGAATGTCAAGAGGGATATCTTCAGGAATTACATCAATAGGTTCTGGTTCAGGAATATAAATTTGAATTTCATCATTTGTTTGTACTTTATAGTTAGATTTTATTGGTTGATTATTTACCAACACATTCTTTTCTTCAATCAATAACTGAATTTTTGAGCGAGACATATCTTCTAATTCATTCGTTAAAAACTTATCAATTCTACCTTCATCCGCTACTGCAGTTAAAGTAATAACTTCTTCAATATTTTTTTCGTCTTTTGACATTTTATATCACCTTGTTTAATTATTCGTTGAATTTTTTTCTTCAAAAATAGTGTAAATCATTAAAGCAGCTACTCCTACAGTTAACAACATATCCGCTACATTGAATATAGGGAAATTAATAAATTCTACTTTAATCATATCAACCACATACTGAAAGATTATCCGGTCAATAAAGTTTCCAATAGTCCCCGCTAAAATGACTGATAATATTATTCCAAGGATTTTATTTCCTCTACCCTCTGTATATAAATAATACAATAGAAATGCGATAACAAAAGTCGTAATAATATAAAAGAACCACATTTGTCCTTCTAAGATACTCCATGCTGCTCCTGTATTTTGAATATAGGTAAAAGATAAAACATTCGGTATAATTTCTACAACTTCATGTAGCCCGATATTTTGAATAGTTAAATACTTCGTGATTTGGTCAGTAATGACTAAAATACTTGTTAAAATAAAATATAAAAACATTCTTGCACTCTTTTCTATATTAATTAATTGCCATTTCTAATAATAACATACATTTCACTCTCCTACTTGTCTATATTAATATACTTTTTTTATATTTTTGATTTTTCTTTTGGGTTTTTAATGAATTTAAATTATGTTATTGTATAATAGATACTTGTTAATCATTAATTGTTAACAAGATTACATCAAAAAATATTACAAATAAGGACGATATAAATGTCAAAGAAACTAAACTTAGGATTCACCCTCGCTAGTACTGTAGTATTAACTGCTGCTTGTAGTACGGGCATGTCTGTAGAAGATGTCTCTGAATCTACTGATGAGTTAAGTACTGCTTTTGAGGGGTTAGTAGAAAGTAACCATCAACTCAATAATCTAGAATTAGAAATGAATAACCAGTTTGAAACCGTATTGGCTGAAGATGAAAATTTAGCAACGATTCAAGATGAATCAGCAGGAGTAACACAAAACCTAACTGAACGTGAAGAAGTCATAGAAAATATGACTGAACAAATAGATTTGATGAAAGATCAAGCTGACGCTCTAAAAGGATATGAAGGTACAGATTTACCAGCAGAAACCGTTCAACAAGTTTCTGACGACTTTCTAGCTTTTTCACAAGAGATTGAAGCACATCAAGATAGATACATAGAATCTTTAAATGTACAAAGAGATTATTTACAACACATCGCTTCAGATGAAGCAAACTATGAAGATTTCGCAAATGGAATCGATACAGTTAATGAAGATTATTTAAGTCTTCAAGAACAAACTTATGATTTAGATGCTCGATTTGCTGAAATGAACGATCATATCAATACATTAAATGAATTAGTTACAGAAGCATCTACTGAAGAAGCAGAAGCTTCTGAAGAGGAAACAAATGAAGTAGCTGAAGAAGCGGAAAATACTGAAGATACAGAAGAAGCAACTGATGATGCTACTGATGAAGAGACAACCGATGAAAATGAAGATGGCGAAAATTCAGAGGAAGCTTTAGAACCTGAAACACAATTTCTAACTCTTAATTACGACCGTCTATTAGCTATTCCTGATAATTTCCCGCAAAAATTCGTTTATGATAGTGGAGTAGATATTCCTTATCCTGAAGATGGAGTAAAAGGTGTTTATGTAACTGCTCACTCCGCAAGTGGTAATCAAATGGATTACTTAACCAATTTAATTAATACAACAGATCTAAACTCAATGGTTATTGATATAAAAGATGACCATGGAAATATCACGCTTGATCTAAATAGTGATAATGAATTAATCAATGAAATGACGCTAGATATGATTGATGCGGAAGAATTAATGACTTTATTAGATGAAAATGATATTTATCCAATTGCGCGTATTGTTGTCTTTAAAGACACTCTACTTGCTAAAGCACAACCTGAACTTTCTTTTACTAGAGGCGATGGTTCAGTTTGGTCAAATGGGAATGGTGACAGCTTTGTGAATCCTTATCTCACAGACGTTTGGGATTATAACGTGGAAGTTGCTGTACAAGCAGCAAAACTTGGTTTTAAAGAAATCCAATTCGACTATGTTCGCTTCCCAGAAGGTTTTGAAAATTTAGATCGTGAATTACAATACAGCCATGGCCATTATGGCGATGATGATGCAGATGTAATCAATATGAAATTTAGAAATCAAGCTGTTACAGATTTTGTCGCTTATGCGAGAGAACAACTTCAGCCATTTGGTGCAGATGTTTCTGTTGATATCTTTGGCTATGCAGCGGTTATTCGTGAAACAGAAGGTATTGGACAAAGCTTCCCTGGAATTGCAAAAGAAGTTGATGTTATTTCAAGTATGATCTATCCAAGCCATTGGGGTGTAGGAAATCTAGATATAGCAATCCCCGATTTAGAACCATACAACGTAGTCAATAACTACGCAAAAATAGAATTAGAAATTCTTGATGAGCTAGGAGAAGATGCTCCAGTTACTCGTCCTTGGCTTCAAGACTTTACCGCTTCATACTTAGGTGCTGGCTATTACAAGAATTATGGTGCTCAAGAAGTAACGGAACAAATTCGTGCATTAGCTGATAATGGAATCCATGAATTTTTACTATGGAACGCAGGAAACACTTACTCTGAAGGTGCAACTTACACATTTGAATAATCATTAGCTCGAAAAACAAAAATCGATGAACCGCTCTTACTATCCGAGAGCTGTCCATCGATTTTTTATCTTTTTAATTAAAAGTGAAAGACTTCATTAAAAAATTCTAGCATATAAGTTGAAGACGTCAATCAGCAAGTTTTTATAGTACTGAAATTGTTTTTGTTAAATCTAATGATATGATGTTCACTTCTACTACCGGTGTATTCGTAATGGATTCAAGCGCCTGTTTATATAACATCACCTGTCCACGGTACCTACGAAGTAATTCATCTTCTGCATCTGCACCAAGGTATGCCACTTGGTCCGTTTTATAATCAAATAATACATAACCATCTTCTCGCTCAAAATACCCATCAATAATCCCATGAATTAAAATTGGATCGTCAACATCTTCCATCCCCGAAAATACATCACGAGCATCCATCATTAATGAAAATAACACTTCTTTTTCAAGATGCTTATAATGTTGGATAATTTCATGACCAAAAGAGGTTTGAAAATAGTCGTAAACTTTTCTGATATTAATTTGTGATGCAACTTCTTGTTTCATCACGCCTTCTTCAATCATTCCATGGATCGTATTCTCTATACTTTCCATTGTTAAGTCATTGCTTAAATCAATATTTTGCAGTAAAAAGTGTGTCGCTTGCCCTATTTCAGCGGGTGTTGGTGGAGTCGTTTTCTGTAAAAATTTTGGTCGTTCAAGCATATCACTAGTATATCGATTAATTCTAGAGTCATCTGTCCAATCAATTTTTGCCAATTTTTCGTTATTTGGTTCTTCAAATAACTGCTTAACTTCAGAAACAGATTGATAGTTTGTTGTTACTGTAGATAATTGATAAGGATAATCATACGTAATAATCTCCAACGCATGATTTACAGCCTCTTCAGCTTTTGTTCCCATATTGGCTTTCATTTTATTATCAATTAAGTCGCTTACCCATTCTGGTTCTTCACTTGCATTGAGTTGTTGTAATTCTTCTGTTATTTTTTCTTCAGAATAAAAGTTATAAGAAAATAACACTGGGTAATTTTTTATTTGTTTATTACCTTGAGAAGAAGAAACTTCTCCTTCCGTTAGTTGATGTCTAGCAATCGCCAAACCAATCCAATCCATAAAGTTATCCGTTTGTAAACGTAAGCGAGGAGATAATATATAATCTCGGCAGCTGTTTGCTTTATTCCAACGATCAAAAGCTTTGTCTTTAGATTCCATTGACCCTACTAAAAAGAGCTTTTGCTCTGCTCGAGTTAATGCCACGTACAACAATCTCATTTGTTCCGCATAGCCATTTTGTTTTTTCTCTGTTTTAATCGCTTCGCTCACTAAAGTTGAAGCTTTTACGAAATTATCTGGATCTTTATACTCTAACCCAACACCTAGCTTACGATCAAATAAATAAGTGCCAGTCCAGTCACTTGGATTAAAGCGTTTAGACATATCCATCAAAAATACAAGTGGAAATTCAAGCCCTTTACTTGCATGGATAGTCATCACTCGAACAGCATTTTGTTCGGATAAAATAGAGATGGGTTCTGCTAGGTCTTTATCTTTTTCTTGCATTTTATCAATAAAACGAATAAAGCGATACAAGCCTTTGAATGATGTGTTCTCATAAGAAGACGCACGCTCATATAAAGCTTCTAAATTTGCTCTCCGCTGTTCTCCACCGCTCATACCACCAACATAATGAACGTAATTTGTCTCTTTATAAAGTAAACGAAGCAATTCTACAACCTTATGGCGTCGTGCATATTCTCGCCATTTGTTTAATTTATCTAGAAACTTTTGTGTTTTCTTCTGTAAAGTAATATTTTTTGGATCTTCAAAGGTTGCTTCTGCATAAGCTAATGTTGCTTCATAAAAATTAGCTCGCCTATCTTGTAAGCGAATATACGTTAAATCAACTTCATCTAACCCTACAATTGGTGAACGTAATACAGCAACTAAAGGAATATCTTGCTGTGGATTATCAATGATTTTTAACAAAGACATCATGATCGTTACTTCAGTCGTTTGGAAAAAATTCTGTGTCTCATTAATTGCAGAAGGTATGCCTACTTCTTGAAAAATCTCTTGAATTTCAAGATTATTATTTTTTGTAGGGGTTAATAAAACAATATCACGATATTCAATTGGTCGCATACGCTCTTCTTCTTTATCATAAACTTCAAAACCTTCATCGATAAGTTCTCTGATTCGAGCGGCCACCATTAAAATTTCACCTGTTGTTTTTGTACTTATATCAAGATTATTATCATTTTCTTCTTGTGCAAACAGATCTTTTGTTTCTTCTTCTTTACCTTTCTCATAAACAAGAATTTCTGTTGCGAACTTTTCATCCTCAACAAAATCTTTATTCCCATAAACAAGCTCTGCATTTTCATCATAATCTAAATTTCCAACTTCTCTATCCATTAACTGTGTGAAAATATAATTCGTAAAAGATAAAATATTTTTTCTTGAACGGAAATTCTCAGCAAGTATGATTCTTTGTCCAGAATCTTCTTCGGCGTACTCTGCATATTTCGATAAAAATAAACCGGGATCTGCTAAACGAAATCCATAAATAGATTGTTTTACGTCGCCCACCATGAAATAATTTCCTACGGTTTCTTCCGCATTGGAAAGCAACAATAGAATCGCTTCTTGAAGCGCATTAATATCCTGATATTCATCAACTAAAACTTCCTCAAATTTATTCCGGTAATAATTCGAAGCTTCAGATACTTCCCCTACCTCATCGCCCTTTAAAATTTGCAAAGTAAGATGTTCTAAATCATTAAAATCTACTAGCTTTCGCTCTGCTTTATATTGTTGATAATTCTTTGAAAATTGATGCGTGACTTTTGCCAAAACACTAACATGCTCTTTAGTAGCACGAATAATTTCGACTTGTTGATCAGGACTAAGCGTAAGATTCACTTTAAATTTATTAAACGCATCTTTGGCTTCATCTCGTAGTGGTTTGATTTCATCACGATAAAGTTCTAAAACATCTTCAGGTGTTGTCTTTTTTGATGGTGCAGTCAAACGTGGGTAGGTAAAACCATTGTTTACATACTGATAACATTCTTCTAATTGATCTTGTTCGAGTAAAGATTTTAAATATTCATAATGACTCTTGTCTTGGTTAAAGATTGTGATTTGTTTTTCTAGACTTTCCTCATTATTAGCTAAATCGATTGCTTGATCAATTAATTGAATAAAATAATCAATTTCTTCAACAAATTGTTTCTTTAAATACTCTTGATAAATTTTCGATTCTTCAAGTTTTCCAGAAGGAACTTCATACAATTCAGTTAATGACTGTAACCAATTAGTTGGCTCTTCATTCGCTCGAGAAAACTCATGGAGTCGAAAAACCATTTCTGTCACTAAGTCATCATTTCGACTCCCAGAATATGCTTCCATAAATTTAATGAATTTTTCATCCGCATTTTCATAAAGTTCCTCTAATAGTTCGTCCCATACTTCTTCTTTAATCAACTCTATCTCTGTGTCATCCGTTAATTGTCGAAAAACTGGGTCAAAATCAATTAAATAATAATAACGTTCGATAACCTGTAGACAAAAAGAATGTAATGTGGATATATGAGCATGGCCTAATTTAGGGATTTGTTGTACTAAATGATGGCGCGTGCTCGAATCTGGGTCACTAGTGATTTCTTTTTGAATGGCTGTTTGAATACGTTGTTTCATTTCTTTGGCTGCTGCGTTCGTAAATGTCACAACGAGTAATTCATCAATCGCCACTCCTTTTTTCACTTGTTCAATAATGCGGTTGACAAGAACCATTGTTTTACCTGATCCCGCTGAAGCAGAAATCAATAAATTTGAACCCCTTGTATGAATAGCTTCCCATTGCTGATCAGTAAACATTGAATCTTTCGTTTTCATTGGTAATTCCGACATTAATGATCCGCCTCCTTTTTATCTGCTTCTCGATTTGAATACAATTGTCGTAAATGGTCAAAGAAATCCTCTTTATCCATTTTTAGTACATCTTTATAGTTATTTTCTGGAAGCAACGCATCAAATTGTGAAATTGCACGGTAAGGGCCTGTAATTGAAGGTGTATGCACCTTTATCTTACGCTGATCAAATGGATGCAACGTATTTTTACCTGCTAAGATACTATTCCCAGCCTCAATAATCTTATCTCGATTGAAACGCATTAGCAGCTCAAATTCCTCTTCTGTTAATATTTTCTTACCGGTGTAATTGTCATCTTTGTTTAGATATAGATTAAATATAGGAGAATATTCTTTAGGCTCTAATAAAAGATCTGCTGCTTCTAGAACTTCGCGTTGATTTACCATTAGGCCATCTAATTTATAATTTTTTAATAATTCTGTTTCAAAATCTTTATTCCCTAAATCTTTTAAATCAATAAAATGATTTTTAACTGTTGAATAAAAAGCTCCAATTCCTTTAGCTTTTTTATTAAAGATGTCTTCCGAGAAAGTCAGTACTGTATCTAAATAAGTAATCATCTGTAACATTAAACCATAATAAATACTTTGGTAATTGAAAGTAGTATCACTTGATTTGTAATCAACAATTCCGGCATATAGCTGATCGTTTTCTTCAAAGGTATCAATACGATCCACTTTACCTCTTAGATGTAGTTTTCGATTATTATTTAGCGGAAAAGATAAACCAGATATCTCTCGTTGCTGTCCAAGTTGCCCAAAAACTAACTCTGTCTTATTCACACGATATTTACTTCGTTTTGCTTGATGAATCATTGACCAGACCATATTTTCAACGGTTTTTGATAGTTGATTAAAGATAAAATTCATACGATTTGATGACCTAGATAATCGATATTTATTAGAATTTAATAGCATTTGAAAAATATCGCTTGTAACGTTTTGAAGCTCTCTTTTTGAAATATCAGCTACATTTTTATTCAAAGAAACTAATTGACGACTGATTAAATCTAAAGCATCATGATAAAAATTCCCTGATTCAATAGGTGAAAGTTCTTGTATTTGACGTTCTTTCAGACGTAAACCATATAACAGAAAATGACTATAAGGATCCGCATAAAATGTTTCAAGTTGCGAAACAGATAAATATAAATCCTTACCGTATAATTCTTCCGCCAATTCTTCAGAAAGTGGTTTTGGTATGTTTTTATGATTCAGACTGTTAATCATTCTTCTCTGACTACTATCTGAGGGATTATAAAGTTTTTTAAACAACCCTAGCCAAAAAGCAGAAGGAGTTTCTAAGTGGTCAATTGCATACCTTAAGTTAATAATCATTTGTCCGAAAGTATGTGTTTTTGAACCTATAAAATCTAAAGAATCTTTCAAGTTTACTAAACTGTCTGCGGTTGCTGTTGAATGCTTGAACTGTGTTTCTAAAGCGAAAGTATTTTTTATTCGAGATAAATAAGGACTAATACGATTTTCTCCATTATCACTGTTACTTAATGGATAAGTGAATATAATTTTTTCCTCAGCTTGAAGTATCGCTAAGTAAAAAGCAAAAGGTTCATTCGCAACACTTTCCATTTCTGAAACAGCTAAATACTTTTCAGTACTTAATGAATGTTCAACAATCTCTCGATCTTCATCGGTCAACAAGGATCGATTTCCTTGAACTTGCGGCAATTGTGTATCTGTTAAACCAATTAAAAAAACGACTTTTTTAGATTGAATTTTTGGTAAATCATAGTTTGTAACTAATACTTGATCAATAGCTGGAGGTACCATACCGAATGTAGTTTGTTCAAAGCCTGTTTCCATAATAGAAATGAATAGATCAATATCCCACTTCTCATCTCCAAGTACTTCGACAAACTCGTCTAATAATTCAATAAAAGTATCCCAAGCTTGCTCATGTTCGCGAGCTTCTTCTAATTCCCCTTGATCAATTAATTGATCTCGCCAATTTTGTAATTGATTGATAACGCCAATTTCTGACATAAAGTTATACAATAATATCGCAATTTCTTTGTTTGTTTTTCCTTCTTCTAATTGATGAATAAAAGGCACAATATTCTCTTTAAAAGATTTACGTACTCTATTTGCAATCATTTGAATTTCTTCATCACGATCACTTAGATTATAGTCTTCTTCTAATTCAAACTGCGCATAAATCCACTCTTCGTCTTTTACCCAATCATTTCCTTGATAGCCATAAGCTAAGGCTACATTCTCTGCAATATCTACTTGTTCTCGCCACGTAGTTAATTCATTTTGGAAATTAGCTTCCTCAGAAAATAATACCTCATCCATTGGAATAAATAGTTCCGTTCGTAAAAATCTAAAGATATCATTTAAACGGTAATGCTTTTTTTTCAACGCAAATAAACTAGTCACAAATTCTAATATGGGATGGTGAGCCATTGTTTCTGCTTGGTCGATAAAGAAAGGTATGCCATTTTCTGTAAAGGCTCTTTCTACATTTAAAGCACAGCTTTCTAAATCGCGAGTCATAATTTGAAAATCATTATAGCGATAATTCCCTGACGCCACCATTCGCTTAATTTTTGTCGCAATATGTGAAACCTCTGTTACTTTATCTTCAGCTGCCCACAATTCAATATTTTCATACTTTGTGTTTTGATATTTAGCTAAATCTGCTCGAGTAGTCGGTTTACTACTTTCAATCCAGTAAGATGCTAATTTATCAATTTCTTTTGATATATTTTCGTTCCCATCTTTTTTTGATGACGAAATAATAATATTATCCTTTACTGAAATCTGATTCACTTCTAGTTCATATTTTAATTGTTGATAAGTCTTAGTTGGTCGGTAGAATAAATTATTTAAATCATTATTTTCTAAAGCAACCTTTTCATCTAACGTTAAACTAATAAATACTTTATTCGTATATTTTGCAAGCGTAACAATCAATTCTTGTTCTTGTGCAGAAAAATGTTCATAGTGATCGATAATAACCGTTGTGTTTTTAAAATTATTTTTGTTTGTTTTAAAGTACTCTACCAATTCATGAAAAAGGTCCTCACGCTCAACATATTTTTCTTGAAGCGCTTCGTCATATTTACTAAATAAAAGTGAAAGATCGTCTATTTTTTGTTTAAAATCATTGTTTTCTAATGATCTATCATTTTCCACATTAGAAGCAATTTCAATTAAATCAACTGGCGATATTTTACCATTACGCAATTCACTAAATAATGTCACTAATCGTTCAATAAAACCTGTTTGTTGGCTGGCACCTCTAAAAATAGTTAGGTTTTGTTCTTCCTCTTGAAGAATCTTTTTTACAAGCATACCCAATCCACTATCCGTTAATTGTGGATGCTGATAAATCGGTTTATTTTGTAGTAAGTACCAAGCTAAACGACTAAAACTAAAAACTTGTAACCGTATCATTCCACTATATTTAGATGTTTCCTCTTTGTTTTTAAACTGTTTTAGTATCATTGTTTCCGTTTCGTACTTCACGTTATCAGGAACTAAATATAAAATTTGTGTATTTGGGTCATGTTGTAGTTGTTCATGCATTCCATCAATCAAAAGATCTCGTTTTCGATTAGGATGTGCTCCTAAAATAAACTGAACAGACATTTAATAGCTCCTTTCTAATCATTTGTATCTAATTTTAACATAATCGTACCTATTAATAATGGAAATTAAAAAATTCTCGCTGATTGCAAGTTCTGCATAGAGAATGAAGCAGAAGCGTAAGTTTTTCTATATGCGTTAAGAGTTTATTTTATAATCCCTTTATTAGTTAAGAAAAAGCGAAGTGTTATTAGCTACTTCGCTTGAAATTGTTTATTTATATTTTATTAGTAATTTTCAGCTAATAACTCGATAATTTTTCGAATAACGTTTGTAGCTGCTTCCATACTTTCAATCGCTATATATTCATAACGTCCGTGGAAATTTTCTCCCCCTGCAAATAAATTTGGAGTAGGTAAGCCCATAAATGAAATTTTTGAGCCATCCGTTCCTCCACGAATAGGTTCTAATATTGGCTTAATATTCAATTCTTCCATGGCTTTTTGCGCTACATCTACTGACCGCATATCTTCTTCAATGATTTCTCTCATATTGTAATATTGATCATGCATTTCGATTATAATACGCTCTTCACCATATTCACTGTTCAGATCTTCTATAGCTTTTAGAAGCATTTCTTTCCGTTCTTCAAATTTTTCACGATCATGGTCTCTAATAATATATACCATATTTGCTTCTTCAACTGTTCCAGACATTGAAGTTAAGTGGAAAAATCCTTCTCTGTCTTCTGTTTGCTCTGGAACATCTTCTGCAGGCAATTTACTATTTAATCTCATACCTAAAGTTAAAGCATTTACCATTTGGTCTTTTGCAGTACCAGGATGAACATTTTTACCTTGAATATGAATTTTTGCACCCGCTGCGTTAAAGCTTTCATATTGTAATTCTCCAACAGGGCCACCATCAACTGTATAGGCAAAGTCGGCATTAAAATGATCAACATCAAAACGGTCAGCACCCACTCCTATCTCTTCATCTGGACCAAATGCTAAACGTACTCTTCCATGTTTTATTTCAGGATGATTAATGAGATATTCGACAGCACTTATGATTTCAACAATACCTGCTTTGTCGTCTGCCCCTAATAAAGTTGTTCCGTCTGTTGTAATTAATGTTTTAGAAATATAGTTTTTTAAATTTGGAAAATCTTTTGGTGATAGAACAAACCCTAATTCTTCATTTAAAAGAATTTCTTCTCCGTCATAGTCTTCTATAAACTGTGGATTTACATTTTCAGCATTGAAATCTGCTGTATCCATATGGGCAATAAAGCCAACAGTCGGTACCTCTGATTCGACATTGGCTTCAAGTGTCGCTGTTACAAAACCATTATCGTCATTGTATTCAACTTCTGATAAGCCAACTTCTTTTAAATCTTTCATAAGGACTTTCGCAAATTCTACTTGAGATTGAGTAGAAGGAACTGTTTGACTTGTTTCATCTGAACGAGTCTCTATTTTTACATATTTTATAAATCGATCCACTAAATTATCATACATCGCCTTCACCTTTTCTTTATTCTTAAACATACTATTTAAATTTAAAGACATCTTCTTGCGTTGTCGCTGGGATAATGTCAATTGCCCAGTTTTCTTCCTGTTTCCATTCTTTCATTTTGTTGGTCATTTTATCTATAAAAATGTGTTCTATAAAGTGACCAGGGTCAATAAATGGTAAGCCATCTCGTATCATGTCCTGAGCTCCATGGTAAGAAATATCTCCAGTAATATATAGATCAGCTTCTTTTTCTAGAGCTTGTTTATAATATTTTTCACCTGAACCACCTACAATAGCAATTTTTCTTACTTTCGTTTCTAAATCAACATTCGCATAGCGTACTTTCGGTACATCATATACTTTTTTGACTTGATCAATTATGGAGCGAAATGTTGTAGATTTTTTTAAAGAACCTACTCGGCCAATGCCAAAATCTTTATCTTTCTTTCCTATTTCAAATATATGAAAAACAGGTTCTTCATAAGGATGTACTTCGTAAATTGTTTGGATAACTTGTCCAATCAAATGATTAGGGACTAATACTTCTGTTCGCTCTTCCGAAACTTGTTCAGACTGATACGCTTCTCCTATTGTAGGACTTGCTTTTGCGTTTGGAGTAAATCGTCCAGTACCAATCGAATTGTAAGAGACATTATCATAATCTCCTACTCGACCAGCTCCTGCTTTGTGTAAAGCTGTGCGCATATTATCTGCATGTTCTAAGGGAGTATATAAAACTAATAATTTATAAGAACTTTCGTAAGTTGAATCTATCACCTCAAATGGGCCTTCAAGAGATAAAGCTTCTGTTAACCAATCATTCATTCCATCCTCTGCTGCGTCAATATTCGTGTGTGCTGCATAGACTGAGATGTTAGACCTGATGAGTTCAATGTACTCTTTACGGCGTGCATCGTGCTCATTTAGTGTTTTTAATGATCCGAAAATCGGCGGGTGATGTGTAAAAATAAAATCTATATTTTTTTCTTTTGCTTCTTTTAGTGTGTCAGCATCTAAATCCAAAGCAATCATCATCTTATTTACTTTTTGGTTATAGGATCCAAAAGCTAACCCAATAGGATCCCAATGTTCTGCTAAATACTTTGGAGCAAATTCTTCAATACGTTTGATAATATCTTTGACCGTTGTCATGATAGCACCTTCTTTATTTGATGAATTTTGTTTTGAATGGCTTTCTTTTTCTCTACGTTTTTTGTATTTTTTAGCTGTTCAAAAATCCACTCATTAATATGTAATTCTTCTTCCCATTTTTTACAAAAAACAGGAGATTTATTTTTCGATAATAGTGGTCCAAAAGTAAGTTCTTCTTCTGAGTATTCCATTTTTTCAGAATGACTTTCTGCAACAATAATTTCATATATTTTATTATTCTCTTCTACAATCGCTTCTTCAACGATTTTATATTGATATTGTTGTAAAAACATTCTTATTTCTTTTTCAGCATTATTTGGTTGAAGCACAAGTCGAGTCGTTTTAGATAATAATTGCTGTTTTAAACCATCACTTAGTATATTTGTGATCAAAATGCCACCCATGCCACAAATCGTAACTGTACCGACTTCGTCATTTTGACTTAAGACATTTAACCCATTCCCAAAACGGACCGACACTCTGTCTTCTAACTGGTAGTCTTTCACTTTTTTCTGTGCATTTTGAAAAGGACCTTCTACAACTTCGCCAGCAATTGCAGTTGGAACAAGTTCATGTTGAATTAAATAAATAGGTAAATAAGCATGATCCGATCCGATATCCGCTACAGGTTCATTCCTTTTAACATATTTACTTACTGCTTTTAGTCTTTTTGATAATTGTAATTTTTCCATTGAATCACCTATATTGTATTATACAGCTAAAAACAAAAAACCTCCTCAAACAAAATATAAAATTTTGTCCGAAAGAGGCTTTAAAGAATCGAATTATTCGTCTTCTTCGTCGTCATCTTCACCAATTACTTCTGGTTCAGGCATAACGTCTGTAGCAGTATCTTCTGTTTCTAAGTCAGCAGAAATGTCTTCAGGTGCTGATACAGAAACAACTGTTTCGTCTGTTTCAGATAATAATTCAGCATTCTCAGGAATTTCAATATCTGCAACAGTTAAACTGTCTCCGATTTCAAGGCTTGAAACATCGATTGTAAAGTGGTTTGGAGCATCTTCAGGAGCAATTTCGATCTCAATTTCTGAAATAGATTGAGAAAGAATACCTTCTGCGATTTCCTCTTCACCTTCTACATAAACTGGAATAGTCATATCAACTTTTTCACCAGCTGTAAATGCTTGTAAATCTACGTGATATAGGCTTGGTTTTGTAGCAAAGTATGAATATTCTTTAACGAATACTTGATAACTTTCACCGTCAACTTCTAATGTGAAAACTCCATTAGATCCTACTTCACGAATAGCATCTTCAAATTCTTTTAAATCTACTAACACAGGTAATGATTCTACCGATTTACCGTAAATTACAGCAGGTAATTTACCAGCAGCACGTGCTTGTTTAGAAGCAGATGTACCTGTTTTTGCGCGTGTTTCCGCAACAATTTTCATGTATTTCACCTTCCACTCAATATTAATACAATTCAGTTCTTGTCTGAATAAATCAAGAAATAGTATATCAAATATACCATCCTAATGCAAAGCAACACTAAAATATTTTATCCTATTTTTGTAGAATAAGCAAATTTAGATTTTATTTCTTGAAAAAAGTGGGCATGAAAACCATCCCCACCTTTAAATAAATTATTCTAGAAAATCTTTCAATTGTTTTGAACGACTTGGATGACGTAATTTTCTTAGTGCTTTAGCCTCGATTTGACGAATACGCTCACGAGTCACTCCGAAAACTTTCCCTACATCTTCTAAAGTACGTTGACGTCCATCATCTAAACCAAATCGTAGACGTAAAACATTTTCTTCACGGTCCGTTAAAGTCTCTAAAACATCTTCTAACTCAGTTTTTAACATTTCATAAGATGCATTATCTTCAGGATCCATAGCTTCACCGTCTTCAATGAAATCACCTAGATGAGAATCATTTTCTTCACCAATTGGAGTTTCTAAAGAGACAGGATCTTGAGAGATATTAATAATATTTCTTACTTTTTCAGTTGGTAAATCCATCTCTGCTCCAATTTCTTCAGGTGTTGGTTCACGACCTAAATCTTGAAGGAGTGATCTTTGTACACGAACTAATTTATTAATTGTCTCTACCATATGCACTGGTATACGAATAGTACGTGCTTGGTCAGCAATTGCTCGTGTAATTGCTTGACGAATCCACCAAGTTGCATACGTTGAAAACTTGAATCCTTTTGTATGGTCAAACTTTGTTACAGCTTTCATGAGCCCCATATTTCCTTCTTGAATAAGGTCTAAAAAGCTCATTCCTCGTCCTACATATCTTTTAGCAATAGACACAACTAAACGTAAGTTAGCACTCGCTAACTCGTCTTCAGCACTCTGATCGCCTTCAAGGATTCTTTTGGCTAATTCAACCTCTTCGTCCGCAGAAAGCAAATCTACGCGTCCAATTTCTTTTAAATACATACGAACAGGGTCATTAATTTTAACGCCTGGTGGTGCAACTAATTGGTCTTCACGTGCTTCTTCAACAACTTCTTCTTCTTTTTCAACTTGTTTTGCTAAAGGATTCCCATCTTCATCAACGACGCCAATTCCTTCATCTTCAAGTTTTTGGATTAAGTCATCCATTCCTTTTTCGTCTAAGTCATACGGCTTAGCTAGCTTATCACTTAGCTCCACATAAGAAACGGTGTCTTGATTTAAAAACTTAATCTCGCTGATCATTTCATTAAGTGCCGTTTTATAATCTTTTTTAATGTCTGCAGATTCTGCCATAAGATTATTGCCTCCCGTAGTAGTAATCTTGTTCCTTGATTATTGCTTATTTTTTAACTTTTTATTTAGATTAATTATTTCAATCGCTAAAGAGGATTGTTTGCTTGTGTTCCCTTGTCTCTGTGCTTCTTTCAGCTCTTCAGTTTTTTGAGCGATCGTTTCTTTGACTGGCGAAATATTTTTAATAACATGAACATAGTCATCAATCTCACCATCCTTCAAATCACCTAAGTTGATAAGGAAAATTTCTGCAACTTTCTTTTTCAAATGATCATCTTGTAAATAATCTAAAAATCCTTCAGTGTTTGTCAATTCTAAGTCATCTTCACGATAAGATTCAAACAATATATAAATTAATTGGTGATCTTCATTGTTAAAATGAAAATCTGAATCAATTTTATTTAATGCTATCCAAGCTTCTTCATCGTAAAATAAACGACTTAATAGCATACGTTCCGCTTGTTCAACTAAACTAAATTTAGGTTTGTCTTGATAGGATACTTGCAAAGAAGGAACTTCATTCTGATGTATTCTTTGCTGTTGTTTCATTTCATTTAATTGTTTGGTTTGCGCAACATTAATTACCGTTTCAAATTGAGATTTTAATGTATCTAATGATAGATTAAATTCTTCTGACAACTGACTTAAATAAATTTCTCGCTCAACTAATGAATCAACTTTCGTCAATTCTTCTAACACTTCATCGATATAAGTTATTTGTTCAGATTCATTTGCTAAGTTTTTATCGCGTTTATGATACTGCATCAAAAAACTCACATGGGTATCTCGCCCATGCGTTAAAAATTCAAAAAATTGCTGCTTTCCATGTTTTTGAATGTAATCGTCTGGGTCAAGGCCCGTTGGAAAAGTAACAACTTCTAAGTTAAAGTGCGTGTGATCTGCTAAATAATCCACCGAACGTTTAATTGCATCATTTCCTGCATCATCTCCATCAAAAGCTAGAACTATATGATCGGTAAAACGATCTATACTTTTAATTTGGTCCTCTGTCAAACTGGTTCCCATTGAAGCGACTGCATTCTTTACTCCTGATTGCCAAGCAGAGATAACATCCATATACCCTTCAAAGAAAATGGCTTCATTTTCTCTCCGAATAGCTGCTTTAGCTTTGTCAAAATTATAAATAACTTTACTCTTATTAAACAAAGGTGTCTCAGGCGTATTTAAATATTTCGCTGTTGGATAAGAATTTTTATTTTCTTCAAATACTCTTCCTGAAAATCCGATTGTATTCCCTCGTTCATTATGCAGAGGAAAAATAATCCGATTTGAAAATCGATCTAAAAATTCATCACTCTCTGGAGAAGAATTCGTAGAAAACAACCCTGAATTTTCATAAGTTTCTGTGTCAAATTCTACATCTTTTTGCGAATTAAAATACATATATAAAGCATTACGTTGTGGTGGCGAAAATCCCAATTCAAATTCTTTAATAGTTTCTTTCGTCATGCCACGATCTAGTAGATAATCCAGCGCAGGTTTTCCAATTTGAGTATTCACTAAAATATGATGATAAAAAGCTTTCGCTAATTGATTGATCGAATACAATTTACCTGTTGTTGAATCTTCATAGTTTTGTTGATTAGCTACCTGTGAAACTAAATTTTCATCTAATGGATAATTGATTAATTCCGCAGCTTTAATGATCGCTTCAGGATAAGTTAACCCTTCAATCTCTCTTAAAAAGCTAAAAACATTTCCACCACGACCACAACTAAAACAATAAAAGATTTGTTTTTGGTCATTTACAGAAAAAGAAGGTGTTTTATCCTCATGAAAAGGACAGTGAGCAAAATGATTCTGCCCTGATTTTCTTAACTGTAAATATTGCGAAATTATATCTACGATATCTGTGTTCTGTCTGATATCATCGACTGTCGCTTCAGGAATACGAACCACCGTGCTCACCTCTTTTTATCTTATTCTTTTTATGAAATTGCATATTTATCCTATTTTAAATACGGATATTAGTATACCATTTATAGGCTAAAAGTCAATTATTATGCCTATCTATCCATTTTATTGTTCTTATATTTTAACGAAAATAAGAAGCTTTATCAATTTGTTAATAGCTCTAAAATATCTTCTTTTGTAAGAGAAGTACTTTTCTTATTATCATCTTTACGAATCACATTATCAATGAGTTCGCGTTTTTGATCTTGCAATTCATTAATTCCTTCTTCAATCGTTCCTTGCATAATCATCCGAATGACTTGAACAGATTTCTTTTGTCCAAAACGATGCACTCGGTCCGCTGCCTGGTCTTCAATTGCTGGATTCCACCATGAATCATACAAAATGACTGTGTCTCCACCAGTTAAGTTTAACCCTGTACCTCCAGCACGTAAAGAAATTAAGAATAAATCTTTCTCACCTTCGTTGAAACGAGTTGTCAATTCTAAACGATCTTCTTTTGGTGTGCTTCCATCTAAATAATGGTAATCCACTCCATCATTGTCTAATATATTACGGATAATCCCTAACATACTTGTAAATTGAGAAAATAATACAACTCGCTTATTATTTTCTAAGGCTTCTCTTAAATACTCCATTAGTCGATCTAGCTTCGCAGATCCACCTTCATAATCGGGATTAATGAGCCTTGGATCACAACAAATCTGACGTAATCTTGTCATTCCAGCTAAAATTCGCATCCTATTTTGTTCAAATTCGTCTTGTTCAATTAAGGATTCTACATCATTTCGAATAAGCGAAAGTTGTGTTTGATAAAGTCTTTTTTGTTCATCAGATAACTCAATATATTCGACTGTTTCTGTTTTAGGAGGTAGATCATCTAATACATCCTCTTTCAATCGACGTAACACAAAGATTTCAATCTTTTGTGCAATTTCTTCTTCTGATAAATCATTAAAAGACTTTTTCGAACGGAATAAACCAGGAAGGATAATTGAAAATAACGACCATAACTCATTTAGATTATTTTCAATTGGTGTACCTGACAACGCAAAAATATTGTTTGCTCTTAATTCATTCACTGCTTTTGTTGTTTTTGCTGCATCATTTTTAACATTTTGAGATTCATCTAAGATAATCGTTTGAAAAACATGTTTTTTATAATTGTGAATATCTCGTTGGATTAATGGATAACTCGTAATCAAAACATCAATCTCATCATTATTCAAAGCATTTTCAAGTTGTTCAGCACGTTCTTCAATAGAACCACTGATTACTATTGTTTTAACATCAGGAGCAAATTGCTGAAATTCACGTTCCCAATTATAAACAACACTCGAAGGGCTGACGACTAAATATTGTCCACCAACACTTTCAATTTTTGATAATAAGAATGTAATGGTTTGGATTGTTTTTCCAAGTCCCATATCATCCGCTAAGACCCCACCTAAACCATAGTAATCTAACGTGCTTAACCAATTAAATCCTGTTACTTGATAAGGTCTAAGTGTAGCGTCCAAGCCATCTGGTAAATCAAATGTTAGATGTTCAGGCTGCTTTAATTCTTTAATAAACTCTTTAAATTCATCACCTATAGAAACTGTTTCTTCTTCTACAAGCGTTAGTCCTCTTAATAAAGAGACAGAAGTTTCTTCAGCAATTTCAGATGATTTTAATTCTAATTTATTTACATTTTCAAAGAAATCTTCAAATCGTTTCTCTTTTAAATCAATAATTTTTCCAGAGTCTAACTTAAAGAAACGTTCATCTGTTTTTTGTAGTTGTGTCACAAGTTTTGGTAAATCATCATTTGAAATATGAGCAACATCGAAACGTATATCTAATAAGTTTGTTACTTTGTTCATTTCAATAGATAAACTTGGTTCAATGTTTTCATCATAAATTAAATCTTGAACTTCAGAAGTAAGGTAAACATCCATTAATCCAGAAATCTCTCCTAAAGAATCATAAATTAATGTGCTTATATCCTCAAATTGATCTAAGACGTATTTGCCCTCTTTAACTTCTGCTTGTTTAAAGAAATGAGATAAAACATTCATCGTATCATTTTCATTGTAAACGTCTCGAATAAAGATGGAGGAAGTCCCGGTGTCGCTTGTCACTTCAGTTTTTTCTTCTGATTTAGACAAAAGAGGATTTATAGCATTTTCACCATATTTGAATGATGGTTCAACTAACATCGCTTGTCCATCGTAATCAAAGTATAGCTCCACCTTCAGTGGTTCACGTTCAATATTTTCTTCAATACCCTCTTCGATTTCATAATGAAACACTTCTTTTAAACTTGGTAAAATCAAAGAATAAAAAGAGGTTAGATCATCTTTTGTTAATTGGAGGGGCTGACTTGTCATATTTTTAATTGTTTCAATGAGTAGTTGAGCCACTTTAAATTGTTTGACATCCAATAAATAAAATGCAGTATTTACACTGATCATATTCGCTTGAGGATGAACAGTCACTTGCTTTTCTTTATCTACATCACTGACATCTAAAGAAAAAGAATCATCTTGTTGATTAATTATAAAAGTTATTGGAAGCTTTTCTTCCCCTTCTATAATTTCTGGGTATTCCAGTTGATTAATTGAACTTAATAAACGTGGTGGTGGTGCCAGACGCACAAAACCTCCGTCTACTTCACTTAATAATTTAAGTAATTCTGGGACATTTTTAGCTGGGATGGATAGAGCACCATTTTTTTCAGGTGAACGTCCTCCGTAAACCATTTGAAAAGCTTCTTCTTGTGTTCTGCCAATTTCATTTATATAAGATAGTAAAATTCGATCTTCAGGTAACATAGAATATTTTTTTGGAGTATACACAAGTTGCTTACCAAAAGTATATTCGTTCCCTTGCAATAAATGATTCGTCACATCTAAAATGTCATTAATGACATATAAATGATCCAATCCAACTTTTAGATATAATTCATATTCAAATGTCTGACTAATTTGATGCATATTCAGAACGAATTCAAACTGTAAAGGCATTTTAGTAAAAGAAATAGATTGCGCTTCAATATCTTTCTTCGCCTCTTCAAATAAATGACTCAACAGTTCTCGATTCTTTTGTAATAGTTGAAGTTTCCCTGTAGGTTCTTCTGTATCTACAATTTGGTTTGCATTTAAAGCATTAAATGCTTCTTGGTTAATAGTGTTTAAATAAAGCATGCTTGCGATAACATGCTGGCAAGCGCCTGATTGTTTTTGAAATACAGCACAGTTACAAGAATATTTTTGAGCTAGGCCGTTTTTTAAAAAGCTTAGATAAGTTTTTTGATCCTGACCATCAGAAATCGTAAATTCTACTGATCGATTTCCTTCATTCAAGGATAATTCTTTGATCTGATCGTTATTAAATAATATAACGCCTTTTTCATAAATGGATTGATTAGTAGCTAGAGATTTAATTGTTGCTTCAGGAAAAAATTGTTTTTTAAACAAATAATTCAGTCCTTTTACCTTAAAGTTTCTATCAATTTATTATACCAAACATTCGATAATGTTTCATACAAAATGAAAAATCACTTAAATATTCAAAATAAGTGATTTTTCTTCTGGAATTTTTATTTTTAATTAAATGACTAATTCGCTAAAGTCAGCAAATTGCTTGGTAATAGTAGCTAAATTGTTAAGTAAAGTCAATCGATTTTCTTTGATTTCTTCATTATCTACCATAATCATATTATGTTCGAAGAATTCTGCAATGATTGGGCTAATCTTTTCAATTGCATGGTATCTCTCTTTTGCATCTGTGGTTTGTGTAAAGAGATCACCTAAGTGAGAAATAGCGGCTACTAGCTCTTTTTCTGATTCAGATTCAAGTAAATCTTCTCTAACTTCTCCAACCAATCCGGCCGATTTTGTCATGTTGAGTACACGCGTGACCGATTCAACAACTTCTTTATAACTTTTTTCTTCTTTTTGTGTCTCTAATACATCTCCAGCTTCAATCATTCTCGCCATATTCTTGTGTTTAGCTCCTAATGCTGCTTGTCGTATATCATATGATAAGTTCCATTCCGTACGCATCATCTGCTCAAGACGATCTAAGATAAAATCATTTAGGGCTTTTATGTTATCATCCAAGTTTTCCAAACGACTTACTGGGAATTCACTGGCTTGGACAACTTCATCAATTAAATTCGTTAAATCTATTTGTTTTTCATCAAAAGCAAGAATTAAACGTACTACACCGATAGCTTGTCTTCTCAATGCATGAGGATCATTTGATCCAGTTGGAATTAAACCAATAGAGAAAAATTGGATAAGGGTGTCTAACTTATCAATTAAAGCAATATATTTTCCGAATTTCGTTTCTGGTAATTGATCAACTTGCGATAGGGGTAAGTATTGCTCGCTAATTGCTGTAGCAACTTCATCAGAAAAGCCATTCTCTTTTGCATAAATTCCACCGATTGTTCCTTGCAATGTTGGAAACTCGTCTACGATTTGAGTGACTAAATCAAATTTATAAATAGCAGCAATTTCTTTTAGTACTGTTTTATCTGATTCTGTTAAATCAAAATTATTGGCAATGACATCAACAATTTTTTCTGTACGAATTTGTTTTTCAAAAATAGTTCCTAATTGCTCATGGTAATCAACATTTTTAAGTTTTTCAACAAAAGCAGAGATTTCCATTTTTTGATCTTCTAAATAAAAGAATTTTCCATCCGCTAATCGAGCAGATAATACTTTTTCATTTCCGCGGGCAACATTTTCAATGTGCTCGCTATTTCCATTGCGAACAGAAATAAAGTAAGGCAATAAAGTTTGTTCGCCTTTTGCATCTCGAACAGGGAAATATCGCTGATGGTCAATCATCGAAGTTTCTAATACAACTTCAGGTAACTCTAGAAAACTTTCATCAAATTCCCCATAAAATGCGGTAGGGTATTCAACTAAATCCGTCACTTCTTCCAACAAATCACTGTTTATTGCTGGAACTTGCCAATCGTGTGTCTCACACAAAGCTTTAATTTGTTCAACAATCATTACTTGTCTTTCAGAACGATTCGGAATAACGGCTTGTTCTTTTAGTAGCGATTCATATTCTTCTGGGATTGTAATTTCGACAGAATCACCTAAGAAACGATGCCCTTCAGAAACTCTACCTGTCTCTATATCAAAGACTTCAAATGGTACAACTTCCTCATCTAATAAAGCAACTAGCCAATGAATCGGTCGTACATAATGATAAGAATAATTTCCCCATTTCATATTTTTAGGGAACTCAATATCACGAACAACATCGCTCAATCCTTGTAAAATCTCAAAAGCTGTTTTACCGGGCACAAACTTTTCAATAAAGATATAAGGCTCGCCTTTTTCATCTTTGACGACTAAATCTTCTACAGAGCCACCTTGTCCTTTTGAAAAACCAATGGCTGCTTTCGTCCAATTTCCTTCTTCATCTTGAGCAATTCTTTTAGCTGGTCCGCGAACAGTCAGCGTTTCATCCGGTTGTTTTTCTGCTAAATCTTTAACAATAACTGAAAAGCGTCGTGGTGTTGAATAACCATTCACTTCACCAAACGTTAAGTTAGCTTCTTTTAAATATCTTTTAGTTTTTTCTACTAATTGATTTTCAGCATTCAAAATGACGCCAGCTGGCATATCTTCTAAACCAACTTCAAGTAAAAATGTTTTCGTCATCTATTTCGCCTCCGCTTCTAATTGATATTTTTCGACCCATTCTTCTGTATCTTCTTTTAATAATGGGAAATCTAGTTTTGCTCTTTCGTTTAAGAATGATTTTGCAATATTCCGAGCCATTGCACGGATTCTACGTAGATAATCTGGACGATCTGTTGCAGAAACCGCTCCTCGAGCATCAATTAGATTAAAAATGTGACTACATTTTAAAACATAATCATATCCAGGATGCACAAGACCTTGATCAATGAGTAAAGTAGCTTCTTTTTCATAGACATCTAATAAATTGAACAGTAGATCTAAATCACTTTCTTCAAATGTATAAACAGAATGCTCATACTCTGGTTCACGGAAAATTTCTCCATACTTCACACCATCTGCCCATTCAATATCATAAACACTCTCCACATCTTGAATGTAAGAAGCTAATCTTTCTAGACCGTAAGTTAATTCGGCTGTCACAGAATCTACTTCAATTCCTCCAACTTGTTGGAAATAAGTAAACTGTGTCACTTCCATACCATCTAACCATACTTCCCAACCAAGTCCTGCACATCCAAGCGAAGGGTTCTCCCAGTTATCTTCAACAAAACGAATATCATGTTCTAAAGGATTTATACCTAAAGCGACAAGACTATTTAAATACAGCTCTTGTATATTCTTTGGTGAAGGTTTCATGACCACTTGAAATTGGTGATGCTGGTAAAGACGATTAGGATTTTCGCCATATCGACCATCCGCAGGTCGTCGAGACGGTTCAACATATGCTGCGTTCCATGGTTCTGGACCTAAGGAACGTAAGAAAGTATATGGACTCATCGTTCCGGCTCCTTTTTCTGTATCATAGGCTTGCATTAATAAGCAATCTTGATCTGACCAATATTTTTGCAATGTTAAAATGATTTCTTGAAAGGTTAATGCTTTTTTAGTCATTGTCTTCTCTCCTCTTAAATTAAAAAAACTCATCCCTATACTGACTGTTACCCGATCAGTATAGGGACGAGTTTTCGCGGTTCCACCCTACTTCTAACTAAAAAGTTAGCACTTTAAATAATTTTATAAAATGACATATGGTGCCTTTCAATGTGCTTATTGACCTAGCTCTCACTTTCCTAGGTTCGCTGAACAATAGATACCACATTTACTCTTCCATATTTTTTAAAATATTTTCTATCATTAATATTACACTTCTTAAATAAATTGTCAATTATCTTTTTTAAGGGTGTCTTCCCATTTATAAAGATTATCAATAAATTTTTTGCTTTTTAACCTTAAACCAACAAGCTGATCATAAATGTGATCAATCAATCGTTTAATTTCTTCTTGTGTATGTTTTTTTATAGAAATTTCACCAATTGTCTCAAGATTAATGACAGAATATAAGCGGATCAAATGAATAGCTTTTGGATCAACGTGCAACCTTCTAGGATCTTCAAAGAAGTCCTCAGCACACAGTATTCCATGGTATTTATCAGAATAATCAAAAACGCCTTTCGTTTTTCCGCAAATACTACAAGCTCTAAAATTAGGTCCCACTCCGAAAAACTCCAAAAATTTCACTTCTAAAATATTTGAAATCACTTCAGGATTGTATTCCTCATCAATCAAATGCAGCCCCGTTGTTAAAAGTTGATACAGTAAATAATCCGGAATATGATCTTCCAAAGCTGCATCTGTTAGGGCACTGATATAGGTCGCATATGCATGATTAAAAATATCTAATTGTAAATCTCTTTGTTGTTCAATATTTTTTGCTCCACGTAAAAAACTTAATCCACTCTCTCGAATATCCGCAATAAAAGTTGCTTTAGTAAAGGGTTGAATTGCTTGATATATTTCCCCTTGAGGGCGTTTAGCTCCGCGAACAAAAAACATAATTTTTCCAAATCTTTGAGTAAAAATTTTTACCAAAAAATCACGCTCGCGATGCTTCCTTTGATACAACACAATTCCTTCTACTTCTTCTAAATGTGCCATAATAAACGACCCTTTTCTATACTCCCTAAATGTTTCTTAATAAAACTCACCTTAAATTTATTCTCTTCTATCTAGTGAAAATACTCTACATATAAAAAGTTATTCAATCAGTATTCTTCATCTTTATAACCAAATCTATTAAGATCGCGTGGAGTATCACGCCAATCATCTGCAACCTTAACCCATAACTCAAGATATATCTTACTTCCTAATAAAGTTTCAATATCTTTACGCGCACGAGTGCCTATTTCCTTTAACATACTTCCTTGTTTTCCAATAATTATTCCTTTTTGACTACTACGTTCCACAACAATTGTTGCTTGAACTTCAATAAGATTCTCACTTTCATGTTGCATACTTTCTGTAATCACAGCAACTGAATGTGGAATCTCTTCACGTGTTAATTGTAAAACTTTCTCTCTAATTAGTTCTTGGACAATAAAATACTCCGGATGATCGGATACTTGGTCACTCGGATAATATTGTGGTCCTTCTTCTAAATAACTAGAAATGACGTATAACAAACGATCTACATTATTTCCACTGATAGCTGACACAGGAACAATCTCATCAAATGTCATCTCAGCCTGATAAGCTTCAATAATTGGTAATAATTCATCTGGATGGACTCGATCAATTTGGTTTAAAACTAAAAACACAGGAGTATGAATATTTTTTAAACGTTCCATAATAAAACGATCCCCTGGTCCCATTTTTTCAGAAACATTCACCATAAATAAAATGAGGTCCACTTCATTTAAAGTGCTCAGAGCGGAGTCTACCATAAATTGTCCAAGTTGGTGCTTAGGCTTGTGGATACCTGGCGTATCAATAAAAACAATTTGTTCTTCATCTGTCGTATATATTCCTTGAATTCTATTACGTGTTGTTTGAGCCTTATCACTCGTGATGGTGATCTTCTCGCCAATAACTTGGTTAAGCAAAGTAGATTTTCCAACATTTGGTCGACCAACAATTGCTACAAATCCTGATTTAAATTTTTCATTATTATTCATCATGTTTAATTAATCCATATCCTTACTAGTAAATGCTCCTGGTAATAATTCAGCGACTGTTGTTTCAGAAGTATTCCCTTTTGTATTTGTTAAAATAACAGGCATATCCGGGCTACAAAATTCAGCCATGACTTGACGGCAAGCCCCACATGGAGAAATTGGTCCATCGGTTCCGCCTGTTACAACTAACTTTGAAAATTCAAGATTCCCTTCAGAAACTGCTTTGAAAAAAGCTGTTCTTTCTGCACAAATGGATAATGGATAAGAAGCATTTTCAATATTACAGCCAGTATAAACTTCTCCATCTTTTGTTAGTAAAGCAGCCCCCACTGGAAAATTAGAATATGGGACATATGCTGATTCTAACATATTATTTGCTTCTTTTATTAATACTTCATCTGAAATTTTTACCATTTAAACACTCCTCGTTAGATTATTTTATTATTGTTTTATTTCAATTAAATAATGCTAAAACTTTAGGCAGTAAGATTGTAGCTCCTATCAATACAGAAAATATCGATGTAAAGAGTACTGCTGCCGCTGCCATATCTTTTACTTTTTTAGCTAATGGATGATAATCAGGCGAAACCATATCAATCGTGTTCTCAATAACCGTATTCCATATTTCCATCACTATAACCAAAAAGCAGACTAACAGAATCCATAGCCATTCATTTTTAGTCAGGGATAAAAATAAAGACACTAATATAATCGCTATTGTCGATAGTACATGAAATCGCATATTTCTTTCTTCTTGAAAGACTGTACAAACTCCCTGAAAAGCATAGCGAAAAGAATCAAAAAATGTTCGATTTTTATATGGTTTATTTTTACTATTTTTATCTCTCAAGACCATTCTCCTCCAAAATTTTCTCTTGAAGGGAGAACATTGCTCTTTCTTCTTCTTCTGTTTGATGATCATACCCATTAAGGTGTAAGAATCCATGTACAGTTAAAAAACCAAGTTCACGTTCAAAGGAATGACCATAGTCTATGGCCTGCTCCTCAGTTCTATCAATTGAAATGAATATATCCCCTAATAATCTAGGGAGCTCATCATTCATTTCCTCAAAGGCATCCTCAAAAAACAAATCAAATTCTTCATCATCATCTTCTATAGCAAAACTAATTACATCAGTTGGACGATCGATTGAACGATAGTCTCGATTAATTTCTTGTATTCTATTATTGTCGACTATAGTGATTGAAACCTCAAAGTTTTGATCTAATGCTAATTCTTCTGCTGTTGCATGAATTAATTTTTCAATCAAGTCTAAATGTTGTTGCTTTACACGTTCAGTTTCATCGTATAATGCAATATCCAACTTTGTCACATCCAGTCATTTATAAAAATCATTTTATAGTATTTTCTTTTTCAGCTTTTTCTTGTTCTTCATAAGCATTAATTACTTTAGATACAAGTGGGTGGCGAATAACATCGGCAGAATCAAAGTTGACCATACCAATCCCATCCACATTATTAAGTGTACGTTGGGCATGAATTAGACCACTTTTTGTTCCTCGTGGTAAATCTATTTGTGTCACATCTCCGTTAATAATCATTTTCGAGCCAAAACCTAAACGCGTTATAAACATTTTCATTTGTTGTATTGTTGTATTTTGAGCTTCATCGAGAATGACAAAAGCATCATCTAAAGTTCGTCCACGCATATACGCAAGGGGAGCAATTTCAATTGTTTCTCTCTCCATTAAGCGGCCAGTATGTTCAACACCTAAAATAGTGTATAAAGAATCATATAGAGGTCTTAAATAAGGATCAACCTTCTCTTTTAAATCTCCCGGTAAGAATCCTAAATTTTCTCCAGCTTCCACAGCAGGTCGTGTTAAGATAATTCTTTTCACTTCACCTTTTCTTAGTGCTGCGACGGCCATAGCAACGGCCAAGAATGTTTTACCCGTCCCTGCTGGACCGACTCCAAAAACAATATCATTACTTTTTACGGCCTGAACATAGTTACTTTGACCTACATTTTTAACACGGATTGGTCTTCCATTATAATCACGTGTTATTTCTTTTTCATACATTCGAATAAATTGATCAAGCTTTCCATCTTGTGATAATCGAATTGCATTGATGATATCCATTGGCTGGATGGTAATTTTTTTCTCGCCTAGCTGTTCCAGTTGTGCAAGAATTTCTCCCATTTGTAATACTTCTTCTTCAGTCCCATTAATGATTAATTGATTACCCCGAGTATTCAGTGTTACTTCTAAATCATCTTCAAAAATAGATAAATTACTATTTTGTGGTCCAAATATCGCCATAGCCTGTTTATCACTTTGCATTGTTCGGATGGATTGTGTCAATTCTTTGGTCAAAGATTCATACACCCTTTCATATTTTTAAAATTATTGTAAACAGATTTTATCACATATATACAACATTCGCTATGCTTGTATAGCATCTGTGTGACAATTTAAATACTCATTCACTTATATGTTTATTTTCCATTTAAACGGTCAAAAAGAGTGAAATTTTCCTATTTCACTCTTTTCAATACTTATTAAATTTGTTATTTAATTATTTTGACAATTCTTCTTTAACGAGTTGGTTAATTTTGCTACCATCTGCTGCTCCTGATACTTTAGGCATTATTGTAGTCATCACTTTACCCATATCTTGCATTGATTCTGCCCCAACTTCTTCAATTGTTTCTTTAACAATTTCACGAACTTCATCATCAGATAGTTGTTCTGGTAAATATTCCGTGACAATCTCCAATTCTTTTTCGAGATTTGTAATTAAATCACCACGTCCAGCTTTTGCAAATTCTTCATAAGAATCCATGCGTTGTTTCTTTTCACGAGAGACAATCGCTATTTCTTCATCAGGGGTTAATTCGCGACCTTTATCAATTTCTTCATTTTGAATGGCTGCTTTAATCATACGAATAGTTGATAAACGTTCTTTTTCTTTAGCTTTCATTGCAGCTTTCATATCTTCATTTAATTGATCTAAAATACTCATATATATTCACCCTTTGTATTATTATTTAAAGAAAGCCCAACAATCGAGAATCGATTCGCTGGGCTGTCAAAATTATTAACGTCTTTTATTTCTTTTATCTCTTTTACGAGCTTCCTCAGATTTTTTCTTTCGTTTTACACTTGGTTTCTCATAGTACTCTCTTTTTCGTGCTTCTCTTAAAGTACCAGTTTTAGAAACGGAACGTTTGAATCGACGAAGAGCGTCATCTAGAGACTCACCATCTCTTATGTTTGTTTTAGTCAACGTTCTTACCTCCCCTCATCAATTCAGGGGATGACAATATTTGGATCATATTCACGATTAGTCTTCCCTTAATCCAAGTAGCTATGACCTGCCACTGGAATGTAATGTTTTCTGTTAAATTATAAAACTTAACAGTCTACGATACATTATAAACAAAAATGAATTTTAGGTCAATTGATAAAAGTGTTTAATTTCATTTTATTACAATTTTTATCAAAAATATTCGATTTCACGAGTTTAATTTATTTTAAAAACCATTTATACTTCATGATTTTCTCAGTTAACTACTCGTTCTCTTAAACAATTTTCACAAATACCAAATAATTCAAAACGATGTGAAGTAACTTCTGCTCCTTTTATCTCATCTTTGAAATAAGTGAGCGGACATATGGATAACTCTATAGATCGTCCACATTTAGTACAAATAAAATGGTGATGATGTTCGTCTATTCCACAATTGGCTCGGAAAAATCTTTCTCCGTTAAATTCCGTTTCTTCTAAAATATTTAATTCGGAAAAAGAATGTAAATTTCGGTAAATCGTATCTGGGCTAATTCCCGGATAACTATTTTCTAATTCTGCTTTTACTTCTTTTGCAGATAGATAACGATTTTTCTGATATATAATTTCGATCATTTGAACTCTTCGTTCAGTTATTTTCAGTTCACTTTGTTCAAGTGTTTCTAAGGCGTCTTTTAGTAATGGCATATTTTCACCCTTATAGTGCTATTCTTTATATAACTTCTCTTAATTTCGGTAATAGTATACTCCATTATATCTCTTTTTTAAAGTGAATCGTTCAATTCTTACTTTAATTCAATCATTTTTATGGAGCTTTCGTTTTCAAAGTTTTTACTATATAATGAATTTTAATTTGTGAGAATATGAATGAAAAGAAAGGATCTATCTATGTCCGATAACGCAAAATTAATGGCTTATGTGGTTTCAGATTCTATTGGCCAATCTGCTGTAAGCATTGCTCGAGCCGCATTAAATAAATTTACTGGTTTAGAATATATAATAAAAGATTATACCTTTATTACTGATTTTTCTGAAATTGATAAAATAATTACTGAGTTGGATCATGAAAAAGAAACAACTGTTGTCTTTCATACTTTTGCTAATCAAAAAATGGCTGAATATTTAGAAGATGCTGCTAAAGGCATTTGTGATGATTGTTATGATATTTTAACACCTATTGTCAGTCGTGTTGGGGAAGTAACTGGTTTGAAGTCAAATTCTGCAAGTCCTGAGCCTCAACCTGCTTTAGATGAACAATACTTTGACCGTATAACCGCTTTGGAATTTGCTGTAGCGCATGATGACGGAAAAGAACCTAAAGGATTTTTAGAAGCAGATATTGTTATTTTAGGAATTTCCAGAACTTCTAAAACACCTCTAAGCATTTACTTAGCAAATAACACAAACTACAAAGTAGCAAATTTGCCTTTGATGCCCGAATCAGAACTTCCTGAAGAAATCTGGGAAGTCGATTCTCGCCGTATTATAGGGTTAACGAATGACGTAGAAGTACTCAGTGAAATCCGTAAAGAAAGAATGATTGCTTATGGATTAAACCCAGAAACAATTTATTCAGATAAAGTTCGCATTAAAAATGAAATTGATTATGCGAATGAACTCTACGAAGAATTAAACTGTAAGATAATTAATGTAGCCAACAAATCTATCGAAGAAACAGCAAGTATGATTATGAACTATTTAAATGAAGAAGGTTTATATCACGTGATTAAGAGTAACTAAAAATAAATAGTCTTCATCCATAAAAAGCACTAAACTTCGAAAAGAAGTGAGTGCTTTTTTCATGCTATAATTAATCACAAATCCATTGTCCATCTACAAGACGACAGGCTTCTCCAGCTTCTCCAAGCGTTTGAAGTCCTTGTAATTGAAAACCTTCTTTTTCAGCAATTTCTTCAATCGTTTTTTCAATAACTCCTTGAGGTTGTGCTCCACTAATTAGATATTTTTGATCGATGACTAAAGCAGGAGCGCCTTGAATTCCGTAGCTTTGTACTTGCTGTAAATCTTCTAGAACGGCTTGTTCTGTTTCAGAATTCTCGAACTGCTCTTTCCAAGTATCAAAGTCAAGTGGGGACTCTTTCACAATTTCCTCAAGAACTTTCGCATTCGAAATATCTTTATTTTGCACAAATAAGGCATTCTGTATTGCATCGAAAATATCCCAATATCCACTATCTCCAGCAATTATTCCAGCTGCTTTTGCTGCTATTAATCCGTTTTTTGAAGTTGGAAAGAGGAAGTCCTGTTCTTTCATCCCCTCAATATTAAAGCGATGTTCGTCATCATTTTCATTTGCATGTTCCCAATGAGACATCACTTCTGGTTTAACTGCTTCATGCGAGCCGAACATCTGTATAAACTGTTTTTTCTCTCAACCTAAAGCAAAGGATCGATGAGTAACATTCAACCGAGGATATTTTTCGGCAACCTTACGTATACGATAAGACATAGGGAAACAAAAGCTACAAATCACATCATGAAAAAACTCTCCTTGCATTTACATTCTCCTCGTTATTTTTGCTAAATAATTATATCTAAATCGAGATATTTTAGCAATTTTTATAACTCATTAAATGTTTACACTTTGTTGTAAAAAGTTAAATATATTTTTTGGCTCTCCCGTATTTAATTAATTCATCATAAGGGTCGCCTTTTAAGTCTAATAATAGACAAAAAGCGGATTCTGTTTTCAGCCCATTTTGCTTCATTTGACGAATAGATTTTTTCCACTCAGGGTTCTCTTGAAGCAGACAATATTCAATTATCATGTGTAAATACCCATATTGCTCTTTAGTATTTTGAGCTTGAGCAAATAATTCAAATTCAAAGTCTTCAAAGAAAAAATTGGTAATCAACACTTCTCGTCCTCTTACTTTTGTCTTTTTCTGTGAAAATTCTGAATATTTTCCGTAAGTTGTTTTTAATTTTAATGCCAGCGAATCTAGATGATCTGTATCTAATACAATGTCTAAATCAGATTGTTCATGATTGATACCTAAAGGGATCGTACCACATAGCAAAGGTTTGTATGAGGATAAATCATGTAAAAAGTTCAATTGTTTGAGGGCTTGATAAGCCTTTCTTTGCTTTTCATCTCCATTTTTAAGAATAGATAAAACATTCACTATATTATCCTCCTTTAAGCTTTTAAAATTTAAAAAAGAACTCTTCTATCAATAATTTTTAAAAAGAAGAAATACCTGCTGTAACAAGTATGCTTCTGGATACAAGCAAATCTAAATCAGCTATTTCATCTGTGGTGTGAGTACCTTCGCCAATTATACCCATACTACATAATGTAGGAACGCCTGCAATAACACCTAAAGAGGCATCACTTGCACCCTCACTTTTATTTTTTGTCAATTTACCATACCCACAAATCATTCCTATTTTGATAAAATGCTCTGCTAATTGATCCACTGCTGGAGTGAACTCCATAGCATCTAAAAGTCCCTCTACTTCAAAGTGGGCTGTAGTATTTTCAATTACGGAATGTTTGATTGCCTCTTCAAAATCTCTTATTATTTCGTTTTTAGTTTCTTGATCTGAGAAGCGTACGGAAAAATTAGCTTTAGCATTTCCTGGAATAGTATTGGCACTCACACCACCTTCAACTAAACCACAATTAATTAACTTACCTCGTTGAATATCAGTTTTTGCTTCCAACTCAATAATTTTATGCGAAAGTTCAACGATCGCACTTCGACCAACCCTAACACCACTTCCTGAATGTGCTCCAATACCTTGAACTTCAAGACTTACCATGCCGCCACCTTTACGACTTACGGTTATCTCATCTGGTGATTTAGCTGGCTCAAAATTCAGCATCATAGCCGCTCCCGTTAGTTCTTTTACCATAATTTCTTTTGTATCAGAGTAACGATGTAATGTTTCTTCAGCGCCGATAAACAACATTTTTATAGGGTGTTTTCTATAGCCCATATGGATCAATGCTTTTAAAGTATATAACGCAATGACTAAGCCACCTTTCATATCAGAAATCCCAGCCCCTTTTGCAAAATGCTCATCTATTACTTTATAAGCATGTTCTTTCAAAATACCTGGTTGAAAAACTGTATCCATATGTCCACTTAAAACAATCGGACTTTTATTTTCCACATCATTGGGCGTATATTCACCGACAATAATATTTCCTGCTTGTTCGCATTCAATGATTTTCATTTCTAGATTTAGTCGATCGAATTCTACTTTGAATATTTTGATTATTTCGTCTATCCCTTCAGCCTGTTCTGGACCACTTTCTATGTTTACTATTTTTTCTAGTAGTGAAATCATGTTCTCACGTTGCCCAGTAATATATTCTGTAATTTGCTTGTATAGTGTTTCCATTAATTATCTCTCGTTTCTAGTAAGTTATTGACGAATCTTATTAATATCCTATCAAGAATGGTTTCTAAGACAAAATATAATATAGAGAATAATTAAACTTATTTGAAAAATCCAAAGTATAAACAAGTCTTATAAAACAAAATTAATTCGTAAATATAAAAGTTTCCAATAAAAAAACTGAACAACCATTACTGCATGTAATGACTGCTCAGTTTTTATGTGATTATTCATCAATTTTTTTCTTATTTCTTTTAATACGGCCTTCCCAATTATCATAACCGTCTTTAAGCACATATAAATCTTCAAATCCATGTTTTTTTAATTCAATGGCTGCTCGGTATGCAGCATAAGTTCCCGCTTCATAAAGATAAATAGGTTGATCTTTACGCAATTCACCATGACGTTGTTTTATTTCAAAATATGGCATATTACGTGCACCAAGTATGTGTCCAGCATCAAATTCATCTTTCTCGCGCACATCGATAAGTTGTGTTTTTCGAAGATTCTTTTTGAATTCTTCACTTTCTAAAGCGACTGCTGCATTTTTTCTTCTGAAATATTGGATTAATTCCCAAATCCCCCATAAAATCAAAGCAATCCATAAGATTAAAGTAAATGTGCTCATATTACTAATGAAATTAATTATCCCGTCTAACAAACTGATTATTCCTTTCTTTCAAAACAATTTTAATGATTATTAGTTCTTTTTATTGTATCACTTCTTCACTTTCATTCAAGACTAAAGAAGCAGCCCCAATGACCCCTGCATCATTTCCTAATTCAGCTATTTTTACTTTTGTGACTTCACGAATCGTTGGGAAAGAAAATTCGGTTATCACACTTCGAACTTTTTCTGCTAAAAATTCTCCTGCCTTTGAAACGCCTCCGCCTAAAACAATAGTCGAAGGATTTAATAGATTTGCGACATTTGCTAAAGCAAAACCTAAATAATAAGCAAAACGATCAATGACCATCTCCGCTAAATCATCGCCCTCTTTAGCAAGATCAAAAATGACTTTAGAATCTACTTTTTGTCCATCATCAATCAAAAATTTTAATTGAGAATCTCCTGCATATTCTTCAGACATGTCGCGTGCGAGATGAACCACTCCTGTAGCAGAAGCGTATTGTTCTAAACAGCCTTTTTTACCACAAGTACATACATAACCATCTGACTCAACTGTAACATGTCCAATTTCACCAGCTGCATCAATTGCTCCATGCAATAACCTTCCGTCTGAAATCAATCCTCCGCCTACTCCAGTACCTAAAGTGATAAAAGCAACATCTGGTTCATTATTTCCAGCACCGACCCATTGTTCTCCAAGAGCAGCAACGTTTGCATCATTATCAATGAAAAATGGAATACCAGTACCAGTTTCAATTTGTTCACGGACAGGTTGTAGAGTTTTCCAATTTAGATTATAGGCTCCAATAACGGTCCCATTTATACGATTTACAGTACCAGGGGAGCCCATCCCAATACCTAAAAAATCTTCCGCTGTTAATTGGAAACGATCTAGTTGATGATTAATTGATTCAATTAGATTCGGTACAATCCTAGAGCCTTCATCTAAAATATCAGTTTCTACGCTCCATTTCGTTTGAATTTCACCTTTTTGGTTTAATATTGCACATTTTGCTGTTGTACCGCCCAAATCAATTCCAATAACCTTTTTTTCTGACATATAAATTCTCCTTTAATAATTTTACTCGTTTGCCTTAATATAAATTTTCATTACTAGGAAAATACAATTAATACCCGAAAATATCTGTATTTATAAAACCAATTACTATTAGTATAATTAAACTAGTTAAGTAAGCAAGCCCGTATTTTATTCTTCTTTTCGATGGATTATTTACGGCATTTTTAGAAGATAATGCATACATCGCGAGATAACCACCTAGCATTCCACCTAAATGGCCAGCATTGTCAATTGAATCACTAAAAAAACCTAATACAACATTAATTATGATTAATACTAAATAATCTCTAGATAGCCTTTGAATTCCTGAATGGTAAGGATATAATTTTGCTAAGACAATCGTCGTCGCAAACATTCCAAATATTGCTGTACTTGCTCCAGCTGAAATAGAATCATTTAAAGCAAAACTGGCCGCGTTTCCGAGCAAACCACTTAATAAATATAATACAAAGAAACGAAGATGTCCTATAATCATCTCTAATTGAGTACCTAAAAAGTAAATAATTACTACGTTAAATAATAAATGGGTAAAACCTATATGTAAAAAAGTTGGGGTAATCAAACGCCACCATTCACCTAAGATAATTAATTCGTTTATTTTTGCTCCAAAAAAGACTAATGTCCAAGGATTTTCGCTTCCACCATTAAAGGTCATAATCAAAAACATCAAAATCGTAATGGCTAAGAAACCATATGTAACAAATGGCTTTCTCTGTAGATCATATATTTTGTTTTCTGTATTTTTTCTCATAGATAAGCCCTTTCCTTATTTTGCGGAATCTTTTACAATTATAGCATAATTAATCTTACGAAAATGAATTTTTAATAAAAAAGACTAGAATAATTATCGGAGTCGTGTTATTCTATTATTCGCAATGTATTTACTCGATTTGTAAATAATTATTTTTCTGATTTGGAGGGAAAGACATGCGCGTAAATATTACATTAGAATGTACTGAATGTGGTGAACAAAACTACATTACTACAAAAAACAGACAAACAAATGATGAACGTTTAGAAATGAAAAAATATTGCCCACGCGAACGTAAAATGACTTTACACCGTGAGACTAAAAAATAATTCATCAAAAATAAAAAGATGGGGAGAAATTCTTCCCATCTTTTTTATTTTATCTTTTTTACTCTTCTTCTAATGGATCCCCTGCATTTTCTGGTATTTCATCGGTTGTTGGTTCTTCATCCGCATAATCTCCTACATTAAAGTATGCATCAAAAATTCGTCGAGAAGTTTCAACGTTAACTGTTCCAGTATTTCTATTTGGTAAGTATGGAATAACAACGGCAATCGCAATTTCTGGATCATCATAAGGTGCAAAACCTACATAAGTAGTATTTGTTACACTCTCGCCTCGACGAGACTCAATTTCGCCCCAATATTGTGCTTCAGCTGTCCCTGTTTTTCCAGCAGACACATAAGGTGCACTATTAAATATGCCCGGAGCAAAACCATAATTTCCATTGACCACTTGATACATTCCTTGTTGTACACGTCCCATAACAGTTGGTGAAACATCAATTGTATTCATAATTTTTGGTTCTATTTCTTGAACAAGTGAACCAACTTCACCTGTGTCCTGATTGGTTTCTCTAATTTCAGAAACTAATCGAGGAGCAAATCGAATACCACCATTCGCAATCGTTGAAGAATATTGTGCTAATTGTAAAGGTGTATAAGTATCAAACTGTCCGAAAGATAAGAACATCGCTTGCCCGGCATCTAGCGGTATACTTTGTTGACCAGTTGCTTCACTTGGTAAATCAATTCCTGTTTCACTACCTAATCCAAATTGACGATAGTATCTACGCATTTTTTCTACTGTGCTTACAGGATCTATTGGCACTGTTCGATCTTGTTCATAATTCCAATATCCTCCCATTCGCAAAGCAACTTGAGCCATATAAACGTTTGATGAATATTGAATAGATGTAATATCATTCACAGCTACAGATCCTGTTCGGTTGAATACAGAAGAAATATTATTTGAGCCTATCATACGCATTGGCGTATCTACAATCGTGTTATTATCTGCAGTCAAAACACCATCCATATACCCTGCTAATACCGTTGCCCCTTTGACAGATGATCCCATGGAGTAAGCATTTGAAATAACACCTAATGTATCATCTTGAGCTCGTCCATCTAGAATTCTTTTCCCACTCATGGCCAAAATATCTCCATTTTTGGGATTAATTGCTACAGCATAAGCACTATCATTTAATCCTCGCCTGTTAGAAAGAACATCTAGTAAAATTTCATCTACTCGTTCTTGGAAATCCATATCTATCGTTAATATTAAGTTATTTCCTTTACTTCCAGAATAGACTTGTTCTTGACTAATGATGTCACCTGCATTATCTGTTTCTGTTCGTGCGGTAGATTTACTTCCACGTAAGACAGTCTCATATTCCGCTTCAAGTAAACTCTGACCGACGCGATCATTTCGAGAATATCCTTTTGCTAAATATTCATTTAATTGTGTTTCAGGTATTCCTTGACTTTCTGAAGAAACAGAACCTAAAATACTGCGTAATGTATCTTCTTGCGGATAAATTCGATCCCAATCTGTTCCAGTAGAAATTCCCGGAAGTAAGATTAAATTCTCGCTTACTCGAGCAATTTCATCTTGAGTAACATCTTCATTTTTGATATTTACAGTACTCAAAGCATATGCCGAATTCATTCTTGTAAAAATAGCAGCAGCTTTTAAATCGAGATCTGAATAATCCATAATTTCCGCTTCACTAATTAATGCTAGTTGATCTGAGTAAGAAAAATCATTTGTATCAATGTTATTTTCATTTGTATAATCATCAATACGATCTCTCATCAAATCTTGATTGGTAGCGAAAAAATAGTCCTTCAAATCGCGCATACTTAAGTCACTGTCATCGCTTTGAAAAGGAGAAGTATGAGGTAAATCAATTAAATGCGCTAATGTGTAACTCACTTGTGCCATGTTCTCAGTTTTTGTATTTGATCCTCTTGTATACATAATTGTATTCTTAGCTTCATTTGCGACAAGTGGGCGCAACTTTGAATCATAAATTTCTCCACGCGGAACATTTCCACGAACCATTGTACTTTCCGTACGTTCCACTTCTGCTTTAAACTCATCTCCTTGTATAATTTGTAAATAACCTAATCGAACGATTAGCATGACAAATAACAAAAAGATAATAAAAAATAATAAATTTAATCGAAATGGAATATGTGATTTATTTCGATCTTTTCGGTTGTTTTTTGTTGTTTCCATTCACTATTACCTCTTTAACATCATCTATTTCTGATAGTCTATATGGTAGTTTAACAAATTGACGGATCATTTGCATTATTATTTAAAAAAAAAAGAAAAAGGCTTAATCATTAAACTCAATCAATGATTAAACCTTTGAAATTATTCTCTATTTTATTGTAAAAGGATTATTTTGCTTCTTCGTATCTTCTTGCAACTTCGTCCCAGTTTACAATATTCCAGATTGCTTTGACGTAGTCAGCACGAACGTTTTGATAGTTTAGGTAGTAAGCATGTTCCCAAACGTCTACACCAAAGATTGGCGTTTGACCATCAGTATATGGTGAATCTTGGTTTGGAGTACTTGTAACTTTTAAATCACCATTATCTACTACTAGCCAACCCCAGCCAGATCCAAATTGACCTGTTGCTGCAGTTTCTAATTCTGTTTTGAATTGGTCAAAACTACCAAATGCGCTATTAATTGCATCTGCTAATTCTCCTGTTGGCTCGCCGCCACCTTTTGGAGATAATACTTCCCAAAATAGTGAGTGGTTTGCATGTCCTCCACCATTATTACGTACAGCAGTACGAATATCTTCAGGCACTTCGTTTAATTTCGCCATTAACTCTTCGATAGAAAGGTCTTGTAAGTCTTCGTGTCCTTCTAGAGCTTTATTTGCATTCTCCACATAAGTATTATGGTGTTTGTCGTGATGAAGTTTCATCGTCTCCTCATCAATATATGGCTCTAATGCATCGTATGCATACGGTAAATCTGGTAATTTGTAAGTCATGTAAAAACTCCTCCTTGATTTAATCCTATTTTTTTACTTCCTAATTTAGTCTAGCATACTTAAAATTAGAGGTAAAATAATTAGCACTAATTCGTAACTTTTAATCGTTTTGCTTCCATGGTTGCTTAATTGATAGACTTCCCTGCAGATCTTGATCAAGATCTCGTTGCATCATTCTATCTTTTTTCCGTTGTTCATAGCCTGAGCATATGTATTTTTCTTCATCCGATTCCGGAATGATTTCAGGCATTACAAAGTTTTCTTTATTTTCATCATTTAGTTGAACGACAAATGTTAAAAAAGAAGTTGCTGCAATATAACGCTCTCCTGTAAGTAAATCTTCTCCTATAATTTTGGCAAAAACTTCTACACTAGTCTTTCCAGTCCCGGTCACATAGCTTTCAATACAAACAGAGTTTCCTTCAGGCAGAGGTTTTAAAAAATTCATATTATCTATCGATGCCGTCACACCCAATGTGTTTGTTAATCGTGTAAAAGCTATGGAAGAAGCATTATCTAAAAAATATAATAATTGCCCTCCAAATAAATTTCCATAACTGTTCGTGTGAAATGGCATAATACGATGCGTTTGAATAACTAATGTATCTTTACATTTCACTGATTTTCGAGTCATCAATATTCATACCTCCCTATTTTAAATCGATGAATTTCTTCTCTTTAAAGCTTTTCTTAAGGGTAACGCAACTAATGGTAAAATGATTGTACTAGCAATAATTTCAATAAGTCCATTTGTTGCTACAACTGTACCTAAAGCACCTAATAATAAATTTTCAGAAATGCCTAAAGCTTCTGCATAAGTCTCACTAGCAAATAAATAAATACTACCTAATACTAAAACAGTATTTGTTAAGGTTCCTATTGCAGCAGTAACTGCATAAGATACCCGATCAGAAAGCTTTTCGCTGATTAATATAAAGATCATGGCACTTAACCAGCCTACAATCAATCTTGGGAGTACCGAGATTAACGGATTTAAGAAAACTATATTAAAAGGTGTTGGTTGAATATATGCACGTAACATGCTTAATAAGCCCCAAGCTAACCCAATAATTGATCCGGTTTTCGTACCGAATAAAACAGCTGCTAAAATAACTGTAATATGGACAATCGTTACATCAATCGGTCCTAAAGGAATATATCCAAGCATTGGAATAAAAGTTTGTGCAATTAAAATAGCTAATAGCATACTAATAATCGTTAATTGAAAAACATTCGTTTTTTTATTCATTCTGTTCACCTACTTATTATTTATTAGATCAATTATGTATTAAAAACCATTTTTTTTCCATTATTTCTTTTGTCTAGTTTAATATATTCTTATCCAAAATACATGAAAAATTGCTTACTCTCACAGAGATAGACTATGAAATAAGTATTCTTACTCCTTTTAAACTTCGTGATATAAATATCAAATTCATGATTTCGTCAAAGTATATTTCTCTTAGCTTCATTTACTTTTAGTCATCATTTCGCTAAACTAAAGAAGGAATCTTTTACTAAAGGAGAGCAATATGATTAATTATATAAAAACTGTTTTTACTAAACCGAAAGAAATTTATACTGCTAGAAACATGAAAAACTCTCATTATTTTTTATTAGTTTTACTGACTGGATTGAGTCTAACTTTGTTGTCTATTTTTGAAATACTACCAGTAACTACTCAGCTTTCTGAGGATTACGAAGAGGTACGTGCTTCTGTTCCTGAATTTGAACTAGTAAATGGTGAATTAGAAAGTGTAACGGATAGTTATGCTTATCAAACAAATAGTATTTTATTTTATTTTGATAGTGAAGATAAAATAGATACTGAGAGTATTGATTTAAACATGCCTACCCAGACAGCTCCTATTTCTTTTGGTCTATTGAAGGATCAAATATATTTTAATGCAGCAGGCACGAGTTATTCCTTTATGTATAATAACTTTGAAAATTTAACTGCTGAAGATTTAAAGACGTTAATAAACAATGTGGGTAGTTTCACAACTGAAATGTATATTATATTAATTCTAATTTTAATTGGACTTAATTTATTTCTCTATGTGACTCAGCTTATCCCTATTACTTTGTTTGCTAATTTAATTTCAGTCTTTCGTAGAACGCGACTTACTTTTTTCCAAAATGCAAAAATTTCTTTATTAGCTTCAATGGGGCCTTTTATTTTGATGGCTATTTTGAACGCTTTTCAATTACAAATCCATTATCAGTTCGAAATTATTTTAGCTGCTTCTATTCTCTTGTTTTATATAAGTATTACTGAAATGAAAAACAGAATTCAAAAGCAAAAAGATACGGATTATCACTCTGATGTGTAAATATATTTATTAAAAAAGCACTAGAATCATAAAAATGATTCTAGTGCTTTTTATCCTTTATAGCTATTTATTGATTAACGACTTCTTCTGTTTCTTCTTTTCTTTTGTCGATTTTTTTGTTTATTTAATTCGCGTCGCTTATAGCGGAGTTTTCGACGATAACCCGGTTTAATATTTTTCTTTGCTTTTTTAGCCATACCTTCAATTTCAGCATCATACTCTAAAGGTTTAGCAGGTCTTTTTCGCTCTTCTCTTCTTTCGGGAGCATCAACAATTTCGTGATTTTTTATCATTTTTTCTTCGAACGTGATTCCCATATTTTCAATAATTTCAATTTCGTTTTCTTCACCAGGTGAATACAACGTAATCGCAATCCCCGACAGATTATTTCTTCCTGTACGGCCGACTCGATGGACAAAATAAGATAAATCTTGCGGAACTTCTGCATTAATAACATGCGAAACTCCCTCGATATCAATACCGCGTGCGGCTAAATCCGTTGCAACAATAAATTGGTGATCTAAATTATGAATTTCACGCATGACTCTTCGGCGTTCTCTTGAATCTAGTCCACCATGCAGAACACCTACTTCAAGTCCTCGATCAGTCAGTTCACCAGCTAAAGTTTCCACATTTTCTTTTGTGTTTGCAAAAATTAATACTAAATATGGATTACCAATGGTCAATAAATCATAAATGACATCCGTGCGATCTTTACTTTTTGTTGAAATCAACCAATTGTCAATTAAATCAGAAATAACTTCTTTATTTTCTACCTCTATTTTAATTGGGCTGTTCATATATTTTTGTAAAAATGGCTGTAATTTTTGTGGAATGGTCGCTGAAAAAACAAGCAGTTGACTACTTGATGGGAGTCCTGCAGCAATTTGATCGACTTCCTCAATAAAGCCCATATCAAGGGTCATATCTGCTTCATCAACAACCATTGCATAAGCCGTGTGTACTCTTAATTCATTTGATTTAACTAAATCTAATAAACGTCCTGGAGTACCAATCGCTACATCTGGTTGGCTGCTTTGTAAGCTTTCAATTTGTCTGTTTTTATCTGTTCCTCCCATAAATCTTGAAACTTCAATATTCCATGGAGCATTTTCAGTTAATTGAATAGCTGCTTGATATAATTGCTCTGCTAATTCTCTACTTGGTGCAGTAATAACTACTTGTACATGATTTGCATCTTTTTCCAGTTTGTTCAATAAAGGTAATAAAAATGCATGAGTTTTTCCTGATCCTGTTTTAGATTGTGCAATAATATCTCTGTCTGATTGTATTTTGGTAATAACTTCCGTTTGAATCTCTGTTGGCTCTGTAAAATTTAATTCAGAAATAGCCTCTAATAAATAAGGTTCTAGATTAAATTGTTCAAAATTATTTTTCATGCCTTATTTCTCTCCTATCTAGGTTCTTTAATATTCTACCAAAGTCCCACTTTTAGTGCTAGTATTATATTGTTAATCGAATACGTTCTGAAAGTTGCTTCAAGTTTAAATAAAAAGTAAAATGAAAGTAAGTACTTTAGAAAAGGTGATTAAAAAATGTCTCAAAACCAAAAAGCATTATTTATAATATTCGGAGGAACAGGTGACTTAGCCTATCGAAAATTATATCCCGCTCTCTATAGACTATATAAAAAAAATTACTTAAATAATAATTTTGCAGTAATCGGTACTGCACGTAGAAAATGGACAGATTCTTACTATCAAGAAGTCGTCTATGACTCAATTAAGGATATCCAAGCATCTGAAGAAGATGCTAAAAAATTCGCTAGTCATTTTCGTTATCAATCACACAATGTAAATGATACAGACAATTATATTTCATTATTAAATTTAGCAAACCAATTAGATGAAGAATATAATATTGAAGGAAATCGTGTATTTTATCTTTCTGTGTCACCTAGTTTCTTTGGTACTATCTCCTCTCATTTAAGAGCTCAAAACCTTATTTCAGAAACTGGTTTTAACCGATTAATTATCGAAAAACCTTTTGGAACAGATTTCGATAATTCTAACGCTTTAAATAACGACATCTTAGAATCCTTTACAGAAGAGCAAATTTACCGAATTGATCATTATTTAGGAAAAGAAATGATTCAAATGTTACTTGCTTTACGTTTTGGAAATCCATTATTAAAGCGTATTTGGAACAAAGATTTTATTTCAAATATTCAAGTTACCCTTGCTGAAGATATCGGAGTTGGAGAACGTGGTGCTTATTACGAACAAAGCGGTGCTTTAAGAGATATGGTCCAAAATCATGTCCTACAAATTGTTAGTTTCTTATACATGGATGAGCCAGAATCCAACGATTCAGAAGCGATTCGTAAAGTAAAAGTGGAAGCCTTGAAAGGTTTAAAAAATATTGATCAAAATAATGTAACTTCTAATTTCGTACGTGGTCAATATACTCTATCTAAAAATTTTCCAGATGTTTTAGATTACATTTCTGAACATGAAGTAGCCTCCGATTCGCAAGTTGAAACTTTTGTTGCAGGAAAAATTGAATCTGAACATGATAAGTGGACCGGCGTCCCTGTATATATTCGGACAGGTAAACGTATGGAAAATAAAAATACTCAAATCGATATTGTATTTAAAGATGATGATACAGCCTTCTTTCCTGCTGATGAAGTGAAAACCAATGTGTTGAGTATTCATATTGGTCCCAGAGAAGGTCTTTCGTTGCAGCTAAACAATAAAAAAATTGGACACGATTTTGATGTTGAACCCGTCGAGCTGACATACGAACAATCAGCAGATACACCGGAAGATTATGAGCGTTTGATTTTAAGTGCGTTGGCTGGTGAAAAAACGAACTTTGTTCACTGGGACGAACTAGCAGAATCTTGGAAGTATATTGATTCAATTCGTGAAGCGTGGAAAGCAAGTGACAGTCCACTTCATTTATATGAAGTGAACACTAATGGTCCTAAAGAAGCTTTTGAATTATTAGAAAAAGACGGGAATTATTGGATTTGGGATTAATTCTATTTTTATGAATGAAGCGTTGTTTAGGCAAAGAAATACATCCGTATTCTTTGCCTTTTATCTTGGATAAAAACTTGAAACAAGTTTGCTGAAAGGTGTTGATTTTGATATAATACCATAGCGAATTTGTGTCTTTGTTAGTACATAAATAAGATCGTAAATACTATGAGGAGGTATTGGGTTGGATTATAAACAAATAGTTGCCGAAGATTTATCCGCTCAATTGAGTGAACATTTAACAACTGAAGAAATATATAACTTGCTTGAAAAACCAAAAAATGAAGAACATGGAGATTTAGCTTTCCCTACTTTTCAATTAGCGAAAGTATTTAGAAAAAATCCCGCAGAAATCGCTTCAGATATCTCTGGAGATTTTTCTTCTGAAATTGTATCTTCTGTTAATGTAGTAGGCCCTTATTTAAATTTTTATTTAGATAAAGGAGAAGTTAGTGCAGAAGTTTTAGGAGAAATCATTTCAAAAAAACAACACTACGGAAATAGTGATGTTGGAGCTGGAAAAAACATTCCACTTGACATGTCATCTCCTAATATCGCAAAACCTATGTCTATGGGGCATTTACGCTCAACAGTTATCGGTAATGCTTTAGCAAATATCGTTGAAAAATTAGGTTATGAACCAATTAAAATTAACTATTTAGGTGATTGGGGAACTCAATTTGGTCGCTTAATTACAGCTTATAAACTTTGGGGTGAGGAAGAAAAGGTCCGTGCAAATCCTATTGCTGAATTAAATGAATTGTATGTTCGTTTCCATGAAGAGCTAGAAGAAGAACCTGAATTAGAAAGCGTTGGTCGTGAGTGGTTCCGAAAACTTGAAGCTGGAGATGAGGAAGCAACAGAATTATGGCGCTGGTTCCGTGAAGAATCCTTAAATGAATTTCATACTATTTATGAGCGTTTAGGGATCACTTTTGATTCTATGGACGGCGAATCATTTTTTAACGATAAAATGGATGAAGTTGTCGATATTTTAATTGAAAAGGAATTATTGGTTGAAGATCAAGGCGCGCAAGTTGTTCGTCTAGATCAATACGACCTCCAACCTGCATTGATTAAAAAACAAGATGGTGCAACACTATATATTACACGTGACATAGCTGCTGCGCTATACCGTAAGAGAACCTATGATTTTGAACAAGCACTATATGTTGTTGGGCAAGATCAAATTTACCATTTCAATCAATTGAAAGCAGTTCTTCGTACAATGGGCTATGATTGGGAAGAAGATATTCATCATGTAATTTTTGGTTTAATTTCTATTGATGGTGCAAAAATGTCTACTCGCCGAGGTAAGGTTGTCTTATTAGAAGATGTACTAAATGAAGCGGTTGAACGTGCCCTTACACAAATTAACGAAAAAAATCCTAATCTAGCAAATAAAGAAGAAGTTGCAGAAAAAGTTGGTGTGGGTGCTGTTGTGTTCCACGATTTACAACATGACCGTCGAAATGACTTCAACTTCAACTTAGATGACATTGTTCAATTTGAAGGAGAAACTGGACCATATGTCCAATACACACGCGCTCGGGCTTTAAGTATTTTGAAGAAAGCAAATGTTGATGCTGATTACTTTAAAGATAATAATAAATTCTCTTTAACGGATGATTATAGCTGGTCTATCGTAAAATTAATTCAATCCTTCAACGGTGTCTTAGCAAGAGCTCATCGCGAATTTGAACCTTCAATTGTTGCAAAACATGCACTAAGTGTCGCGCAAGCATTCAATAAGTTTTATGCAAATGTTCGCGTTTTAGATGATAATCCTGAAAAAGATAGTCGTCTAGCACTTGTCTATGCTGTAGCATTAATGTTAGAAGAAGATCTTCGAATCCTAGGTGTTCAAGCACCTGATGAAATGTAATTAAAAATTAATGTAGTTAAAAATTAATGATATAAAAAATGGGTACTTTCTTCTACTTAAAAAGTAGAAATAAAGTACCCATTTTTCTTTTATTAACCTAATGCAACATCTAAAGTCATCATAACTGCAAAGCCCACTAAAAATGCCATTGTCGCTGCGTCACTATATCCATTTGTTTGGGATTTAGGAATTAATTCTTCCACGCATACAAAGATCATAGCTCCAGCCGCAAATGCTAAAGCATACGGAAGAATGACTGTTACTTGTGTTACTAACCATGCTCCAATAGTTGCTGAAACAATTTCAACTAATGCGCTTGCTTGCCCTAAATTAAACGCAGTCCCTTTACTGCTTCCTTCTGCGCGAATTGGCATAGACAATGCAGCACCTTCTGGAAAATTTTGTAAGCCTATACCAACAGCTAAAACAATTGCGCTCGCTATTGAAGCTGTACTACTTCCGGTACCTACAGCTCCAAAAGCCACTCCGATTGCTAAACCTTCAGGGATATTATGAAGCGTAATAGCTAAAAATAATAAGATGGTTGAAGATAATGAAGTGCTTACTCCTTCAGCTTCAGATTTACTTTTCCCCACATGCAAATGTGGTACCACAGCATCTAATAATCTTAAAAATATTCCCCCTATTAAAAATCCTACTAATGCCGGCACAAATGACCATGTGCCATAACCACTTGTTTCTGCGTAATCAATTGCTGGAGCTAATAATGACCAATAACTTGCCGCAAACATTACGCCTGCTGCGAAACCACTCATTATTACTAATAGTTTTTGATTAACTTCATTGAACAAAAAGACTACACTTGATCCAAACGCAGTCATTGCCCAAGTGAACACTCCTGCTAAAGTTGCTTGAATAATTGGATTTAAACTTATAAACCAATCGACCATAGATACATCCCTTTCTAGAAAAGTAATTCATTTAATTAAATAATAATTATATTATAAGTTAATATATTTTATATTCATAATTAAAATAGACATAATTTACAGATTTTTATTCATTTGGCCATTCATGATTATCCATTTTAATAATTGTGTATAAATCATTTCTCCGTTTTTTCATGGAATCTACCTTTTTTAAATATTCCGTTTGAGAAAATAGGAGGTTCATATCTTCTGTTAAAGAAGATAGATTTATAAGAGTTGGTATTTCCTTAACTTTTTCAACTTGATCTCCATAACCATTCACTGTTGTATTTAAATAGACAGTAATGCTAGATTGAGTAGACTTTACTAAAGTAGTGTTTATAAGAGAATTATCTTTTAATCCATATTGTAGAAGTGTTAGAGCTTCATCCAAAACAGCAATAGCTATAGCACTCGCTTTGTTTTTATCTTCACTATGATAGTACTGTAATAATGGGAATGCTTTGGTTTGTTGAGTTAATTGAATAATCTGAGAATTCACATCCGCTAAGATTAAATTGAATTGATGAAAATCTTTATTATTCCATATGTTTTTTAATAATTCACTGCTATTCTCACCTAACCCCATAATACTCCTAGCAAAAGATCTTTTCTCAACAACTGCGCTAATAACAGAAATTATATATGAAGCGCCAAAAGTTAACAGCAACATACCCAATCCAGAAACAAGTGATGTTGCAATTTTCAAAAAAAGAGTTTGTGGCGTATAATCTCCAATTCCTAATGTAAAAAGAGTAAATCCTGAATAATAAAATAGTTCAACTCCAGAAATGGCTTCATTTGTTGAAGTATTAATAATAGCTTCTGGATTACCAGCAAAAAAGATAGTTATCCCAATCCATAATAATAAAACCCAGTTAAACAAAGTTAACGTCATAATCAAAGGGCCTGTAATATTATATATTAATTGATTATCTAATCTTTTAATTAATTTCCAAATAGCTGTAGTAAGCTTATCTGTTATCAAACCAGCTCCCCCATCTACCCACAATGTTGTCCAGATTAAGTCAATGATTGTAAATAGAGTCAAACTGAATCCTACAAAATAGAATAAATACGGCACATTTATCCCTCGCTTTCTACTTATTATCTATTTCCATAATAAAACAAGCAGATTTTTTATTACAATTTAAAGACTTGCAAAAAGATGTATTTTTCAACTTTCATTTTTAGGATTTTAAAGTATAAAAAAATGTAAAGCTTCCTTATCTAAATCACTCAATAAATACAGATAAGGAAAATTTACATGGGGTAATCGCTAAAAATAAAGTTTTAAACATACAGAAAAATACTAAAGTACATAAAAGCAGCTCCAGCTACTACAAACAAATGCCAAATAATATGCATCCAGTTTAAATGCTTTATTCGATAAAAAATTGTACCTATCGAATAAAAAAGACCTCCAAGAAATAGTAAAATCACGCCACTTATATGAAGAGATTGATATAAAGGATATATTAAAAATATACCTAACCAGCCCATAATTAAATATAAATAGGTACTTAATCTCGGATATCGGTTTGTCCATACTACTTCAAAAATGATACCTGCTAGAGCAGCTATCCATACCACTGCTAAAAAGATATAGCCAATCATTCCTCCCACTGTAATCATTAAGTAAGGAGTATATGTACCAGCAATCAGTAAATAAATTGAAGCATGGTCTATTTTTTGAAACAGATCTTTATAATTCGAAAAACTAAAACTGTGGTACAAAGTAGAAGATAAAAACAAAATAATCAAACTTGTCCCATAAATCGTATAGGCTACTATTTCAGAAATGATATACTCAGGATAAGATAAGGCTTTGTCCAATAGAAAAATCATTGCAACAACACCAAGTAACGCAGCAATTCCGTGGGTAATAGCATTAAAAACCTCGACAACTATATCACTTTTTGTAATTGTTTTTGTCATATTTTATATCCCCCTATTAATAATATTTTGAATGGATCTTCTCATTTAGTTTAGTCTAATTTGTCTTTCTTATAATGTTTAACTAAATCCATATTCTGAAAATTTTGCTGTCTTAAAGCTTCATAAATAATAATAGAAGCAGCATTTGACAAATTTAAAGAACGAATATGTGTATCATCCATAGGAATTCTTATACAACTTTCTTCATTTTCACGCATAAATTTTTCAGGTAAACCAGTAGTTTCTTTTCCAAAAATGAAGTAATGATCTTCTTCTGTATTTGAATAATCAACTTCTGCGTATGTATGATGAGCAAATTTAGTCACCAAATGTAATTTTCCACCTTGGGCATATTCTAAAAATGACTTCAAATTTTTATGAAAAGTTATGTTCAACTCATTCCAGTAATCTAATCCTGCTCTTCTAAGCATTTTGTCTTCCAAACTAAACCCTAAAGGAAAAATCAAATGTAAATGCGTATCTGTTCCCGCACAGGTCCTTGCAATATTTCCAGTATTTGGTGGAATTTGGGGTTTGTATAATACAATGTGATTCATAAATGGCTTCTTCCTTCTAGTTCTATACTAACATTAATTTTTTAATTTTAAATTGAATTACATAATATTTTCTTTTAGTCGTTGAATGGCTTTAGTATATTCATCAATTGTTTCTAAATCTTCTTCTTTTTCTAAAGCTTCTTCTAAAAAGAAAATAATTTCTTCATTAGGATTCCTTTCCATCATCTTGGAGATCGCCCAAGCAGCTGTGCCACGGATCATTGGCCGTGGATCCTTTTCAATTAATTGTAAAAGGGTTGGAATAGAGCTTCTATCTCTATAGTTGGCCAATGCAATAATAGCGTTCCTTTGTAATGGCTTCTTACCTCTCCAAGAACCAGACATCTCTCCAAATTTTTCTTTAAATTCCCTATTTGAGATAGTAAGCATTGGTACTAGCTCTGGACGAACCTTTTCATAATCAGGTTCCATCTCTTCATGCAAATGAAAGTTTTTCCCTTGGTTGTATGGACAAACTATCTGACAAATATCACAACCATAAATGACACGGCGCATTGGCTTACGGTATTCTTCAGGCATATAGTTTTTAGTTTGCGTTTGATAAGATAAGCATTTTTGTGCATTCATCTCACCATTTCCAAGCAATGCTTGTGTAGGACAACTATCTATACAACGTCTGCAGTCGCCACAATCATAGTCAACTAACGGGTCTGGCTCAAAGGGAATATTGGTGATAATCTCGCCCAGGTACACATATGAACCAAATTCTTTAGTTATAAGTAAACCATTTCTCCCTATAAAACCTATTCCTGCTCGAGCAGCTACCGCTACATCTATGAGTTCACCAGTATCAACCATAGGTTTAAATTCTGCTTCTTCTCCAAGAAGAACACGCATATATTCTATAAGTTCATCAATATGATTTTGTAATACAAAATGGTAATCTCTTCCCCACGAAGCACGAGCAAACTCTCCTCTACGTTCTCCACGAATGCGCTTAGGCTCATTTTTTATTTCTGAGGGATAAGCTAAAGCGATAGAAATAATAGACTTAGGACGATCAAATATTAATTCAGGATATATTCTTTCTTCAAGAACTTTATGCTCAAAGCCTGACTGATGTCCTTTTTTATGTTGTTCTCTAATAGAGTCTTCTAAATCATAAAAAGGCTCAGCATGAGCAAAACCAATTTTATCTATCCCAATCTCATATGCTTTTTCACGTATTTGATCTTTTAATGAGATATAATCCACCTTAGTCCCTCCCATCCTAATTTCTTTTATTAGTATAACAAAAAATTATAAAAAACTATGTAAATTTTAAAAAGATAATTTCGCTAAAAAAGCAATCAAGAATGAACTGATTCCTTTTCTCATAATTATAATAACGCATATTATTTTTAAACAAAAAAAGAACGCATCGCTTCGGTGTTAAACACGGCAAAACGATACGTTAATTAAGTCATTGATTATCACCATTTTATGTCAGCACATATCAGTTTACTGACATAAAAAGATGAGTCAAAAGAACTTATAAAAAGTATTATAACACAGGTACTGGTTAATGCAAATAAGAAAGCAAAAACAATGGATTAATAATAAATATTACTATCATCATCGTCCATGCTAGACTCCATAGCTCCTTCAAATTTGATTAAAGCCTCTTGTGTTTTTAGAATTGATTTTTGCGTCAGATGATTCATTTTTCTAGCTAATTGTTTTTTGGTTTCTGTTCCTTTTTTAGGGGCTAAGAAAAACGCTCCCGCAGCACCTGCTATAGTCCCTATTACTAAGCCTAAACTAATTAAGTTTCTTGTTTTATTTGTATCCACTTATTCTCCTCCTTCAAAGAACTTTCAAACTTATGTCCATTCAATTATATAATAGATTTAAAATTAGTTACAATAAATCACTTATTTTCTTTAAAATTTTATTTTACAAAAAAGTGAAATGCTAAAAATGAGGAAAAAATTTCATACTACCTATAAATTAATAGATTATCTCATTCATATCTATTATACTAATGACACAAAGTGTAGTAAGGATAAAGGAATATAAAAAGAGAGAATGATTAAAATTGAAGATTGGGGCTAGGACATTCAAAACAGGCCTTGCAGTCCTACTTGCATTAATTATCCCTGAACTGATCGGCTTGGGAGATAGTGTTGGATTAACTGCAACTGCCGTTATACTGACAATGATGCCATCTGTTCAAGAAACTTTTGATAAAATTGGAAGCCGTATGATTTCCAATATTATTGGTGGTCTAATTGCCTTTGTTATCTCTAATTTTTTTGGGGATAGTAACTTAATGATTGCAGCTGCTACTGCATTACTGATTGCTATTTTACACCAATTAAAATTAGATAATGTAATTGGATTATCAACAATAACGACAGTGAACGTTATGCTTTTCCCAGGAAATAATATATTAATTACTGCTTTTCAGCGTGTTACAGCGACATTAGTAGGTGTCTTAATTACATTTGTAGTGAATACATTTGTACTTCCTCCAAAATATGACATCAAATTTTACCAGCTAACGATTGCAGTAACTGACAACACGATGAAGTACGTACGAGCTATGTTGAGGAAAAATGCTCAATTTCCAATTATGTCGGGCGATTTAAAATATGTAAAAAAGGATATTCGTACTTTACAAAGATATCAAAAATATATGAGAGATCCTGTATACAAACGAATAATGAGTGCTAAGTATTATTCATTACTTCGATTTTTAGTGGTTTGTCGTCAATCAGTAAAAATCAACCAAATCCTAAGTGATTTAGCATTTATTTTACATGAATCTGAAAATACGGTTAACCATCTCCCTGTAGAATTACGTACATTAATTCGTGAACGTATGGAGACGCTAATGACTGCACATGAACAAATTTTACTTAAATGGAATGGTCGGATTTTACCAGATGAAGTAAACTTTATTAAATACAAATCTGATCTACGGCGTTCTTTTATGGAGGCTTTTTACGTTGAAGCCTCTTCAGAAGAATCAATGGAGTACGACTTTTCAAAAGGAAATGATTTGTTGAGAATTATGACCTCTATTTTTGAATATGATAAAGAACTAAAACATTTCAATAATCTTACAAATAGTTTTGTGAAGTATAAAAGAGACGATCAAATTGAGCATGAATATGATCAAAATTAAGAAAATAAAAATACGATGTAGAAAATTTTCTACATCGTATTTTTTCATTTTTTTCCAGTTAATTGTTTGTAACGAGTGTACCAAAGATCGACATATTCATCTGAAAATGGTCCCCGCTCTTCCCTAATCCAACTAACTAGTATCTTAACATGTTCATTCAGGATTGTGTCTATTTCATTTGGATAGTTATATTTTTTTCCATGAATTTCATACTCATCTACATCAAGTAATCTTTTTTCTCCATCAGGAAATATTTTAACGTCCAAATCATAATCAATATATTTTGCGCCTTCTTCATCAATTAAAAAAGGAGATGCTAAATTACAATAATAAGAGATCCCTTTTTGACGTATCATTGTCACAATATTAAACCAGTATTCTTTGTGAAAATAAACTAATGCTGGTTCACGTGTACGCCATCTACGGCCATCTGATTCAATGACAAGTGTATGGTCATTACAACCAATCAAAGCATTTTCAGTTGTTTTTAATACCATTGTGTCACGCCATGTACGATGTAAACTACCGTCATGCTTATAGCTCTTTATTGTAACATACTCCCCTTCCTTCGGTTTATTTTTCATATATTTAGCCAACTCTCAGAAATTCTTTTATTTATTATTAAAAATAATAAACAAATCTCATCTAAGATTGTAACATAAATCTATTTAAATAAAACAATTCAACTCTCTTGATTTATGAATGTTTTTCCAATTATTTATTCGTGTTGGCTTATAATTGGCGCAAATTGCTCAGCTACACTGCTTCCTGATTCATTTTCAATAAAAATGATGGAAGAAAATGAAGATTCTTCAGCATCAAAAGCATATAAAAAACCATTTATATCATTATCATCTTCTGATTCATCTCTTTGAAACTCAGCTGTTCCTGTTTTAGCACCTAAAGTAAGTGGTGCATTATTTAATACATGAGCTGTTCCATTCGGACTTTCTACTACTCGGATTAATAGCTCTTTTATCGTTTCGACTGTTTCTTCTGTAACAGGTTCCATCGGTTCTGGTGTTTCTGCATCTAATTCTAACTTTGGAAAAATTAGTTGTCCATCAATTGCAAAAGGACTATAAAATACGATTTGATGTAATGGGCTCATTAGTAACTGACCTTGGCCAAATGCAGTATCTGCTAATAAAGCCTCTGAATCAAATGTTCCACTATTTGTAATTTGTGCTGGCTCCATATTTATTGGTAGATCGAAACTCTCGCCAAACGGAAATTGTGTTAAACCATCCATGAAGGTTTCTGCACCCATTTCTAATACCTCTTGAGCAAAGAAAATATTATCAGAATAAACTAATGCATCTTCTAAACTCACTTCTGTTGGCTGCTCACTCACTCGTGTTACAACATAATTTCCCCATGATTCATCTTTTTGCCATTCAAGACCAGTAATTGTTCGTGTTTCCTCTAAATTAGTCACACCGCTATCCAATCCTATAGCTGCTGTAATAATTTTGAAGGTGGAAGCTGGAGCATATCGAGCAGAATAACGAGCTAAGAATGGCGATTCTGGGTTATCAACGTAAGCTTGATACTCTTCACCACTAATTCCTCTAGTCATCAATGTAGGGTCATATGAGGGTGAACTTGTTAGAACAAGTAATTCCCCAGACCTTGGATCTGTCACAGCTGCTCCACCACTTTTCTCCTCAAAGCCATCAAAGTAACGCTGTTGTAGTTCAGCATCGATCGTCAAAGTAATATCTTCTCCATCTTCAACAGCTGCTTCTTGGAGGGTGGATTTTAATTCTCCGGTATCATTTAAGATAGTTATCTCCCCACCTCTATCTCCTCTTAAACGTTCGTCAAAGGTGGCTTCTAAACCAGCCTTTCCGATAATATCACCAGGTTGTAGTGATGGGTCAGCTTCAATATCTTCTGCAAATACTTCACCGATGTATCCAATAAGATGCGCTGCTGCTTCACCTAACGGATAAGTTCGTGCAGTCGCTTCTTGATAAACGACTCCATTCACTTCAGGGGTTTCTTCTTCATCAACATATGTAAAAGGGACAAAGCTCTCGTCTGTAACCCATTCTGCTGACAATAAATTTTCAAGCTGTTCAGTTTCCATATCAAATGTTTCAGCAATTGATTGCAGGTTTTCTTCCTGTTCTTCTCCATCTCCGAGTAAAGCAGGATACAAACCCGCTTGCCATACAGTACCCTCTCCTGCTAGTAAATTACCGCTTCGATCAAGAATGTCACCTCTTTTACCTGAGGTAAATTGGATTTGGATAGTATCCCCTAATTCCATTTCTGGAAAAATTAAACTAGTATCCCAATCAACTGTAAAGCCCTCTTCTATTTCTGAAAGAGTTGTTTCATATGATTGAGGTTCTAGCTCGCCTAAAGAAGTCTCCATATGTAATTCATATCGAAGAGTAAATAGATCTTCTTCATTTTCGGTTATCTCTATGTCATTAGTTTCTATGTTACTAACGCCAACTCCGCCGTAAATCGTTTCGTATCTTTCTTGCGCTTCTTCTTTTGTATAGCCTACTTTTTCTAACGAAGATGAAGATAAGAGTTCAGATAATTGAGCATAATCTTGATTTTTTAATGCTTCAATAAATAATTCACTTGTCTCATGTGCTTGCTCTTCTCTTCTTTTTTCTGACCAATATCTGTAACCTATTATGGATGCAATAATAACTACTATTAATGCAAGAGCTATTCCGATATACCACCATTTCCTTTTGTCATTTTTGCTATTTCTTCTAGAAATATCATTCATTATTTCTGTATTCCTCCATTCAATTAAAATAATGTAATTTTAGTAAAGTTGTCCCATATTTTTTTCTGTATCGTAGGAAAAGTGTAAGCATCGAAACTTCTTGGATTTACCCATTCACAATTTTCAGGAATGTCATTCATAAGAGAATTTTCTATCTTTTCCCCATTAAAAATAGACACTGTCCACTTTAAATGACTAAACACATGCTCAACAACACCAGAAGTTTGTTCGTTTAAAGAAAGCGCTATATGATAATTTTCTTCTACAAATTGTTCAACAAATTCTTTGTTTTCTGGATTTAAAGTTTCTAAAATAATCGGTTCAAAAGGTTTCCAAGTACCATCTGTTACAATATCTTCTACTTTAAGCATAGGAAACTGCCACATATTAGCAAGTAAGCCTGTTTCAGGTCGACGCTCTAGCAAATAATCGCCTGCTTCATTTTGAAGCATTAATGAAATGTAAGTAACAGGTTTTGGTTTATTTTTAGCTTTTTTAACTGGGTATTTATGCCATGTATCGTTAATATAGGAAGCATTAAATTCTTTCACTGGGGATCTTTCTGGAAAATAATTTTTAGGCGTGCATATTGTACGACCTAAATCCATTAGAGCTTGATTGAAGTCACCAGGTCTTTCTTTATCAATCAAATATAAAGCGACCGTTTCAAAGACTTTTCGGTTTTTAGCTTTGGTAATATCTAAATTGATTTCAAATAGACGACTTAAAACACGCATCAAATTCCCATCAATTGCAGGAGTTGGTAAACCAAAAGCCATACTACTGATTGCACCAGCTGTATAAGGCCCAATTCCTTTTAATTGAATAATTTCTTTTGGATTATTTGGGAAAATACCATCATGATGAATCATGATTTGTTGCGCTGCTTCTTTTAAATTTCCTGCTCTTGAGTAATAACCCAAGCCTTCCCACATTTTTAATACTTGGTCTTCTGAAGCTTCTGCTAAATCTTTAATTGTTGGAAAGGCTTCAATAAATCTATCATAATATGGAATAACTGTATCCGTTCTCGTTTGTTGAAGCATAATTTCAGAAACCCATATATGATAAGGTTCTCCCGACTCTCGCCATGGGAAATTATGATCAGCTTCTTGTTGATCATACCAATCCATTAAAATTTCCTGGAAAGTTTCGATCTTTTTATCTGACCACATTTCAATATTAAATTTTTCTTTTAATTCTTTTTTAGTATATTCTATTTCAAACAATTTAATTCATTTCCCTTTCATCCATATAACGATTAATTAATTCAGTTGGATAACCTTTATTGTACAAATATCCTTTTAATCTTTGGGATAATTCATAGCCTTCATACTTACGTGAATATCTTCTGACCGCTTTATCTCCTTGTTTAACTAATGCATTATATTCAACATCACTATCTTTTTCCGTATTTATGGCTGCCATAGCTTCGTCTACAATGTCAAAGCTATAACCCTTATTCAATAAATATGCTTTTACTTTTTGTATACTTTCAATTTCTGAATTTTTACTCGTTTTATTCCATCTTTTTGAAGCTAATGTAACCGCATTTTCTAATTGTTGTTCATAAGGATACTCATCTAATGCAGTTAAAATAAATTCTTCTGTAATTCCTTTTTGCTTTAGGTTTTGTTCAATATTTCTTGGACCCTTTTGATTAATGTTTGCTTGTGACCGTACAAAACTTTGAGCAAAATTCAAATCATCAATGAGTCTCATACTTTTTAATTGTTCAATCATCCGGTCGCTAAAATGATAAAGTTCATGTTTAGCTAAGTAATCTCTTACTTGTTTTTCAGAACGTAAAGAGTAACTTAGATAATTTAGTGTTTTTTGATAAGCTTTGTAATATGAATCTTCATTCTCTATTTCCTCTTGAAGTTCTTTTGTAACGTGTAATCCTTTATTCAACTCAAACTTTATCAAAACTTCTTCATCCACACCAAAAGCAAAGTCATCGTTGATATAAATATTATATCGACCTTTTCTTTTTTGTGGTTCAATTTTTGAAATCATTCGAAATGACCTAGAAGATACTTCTTTGTTTGGATTATTTTGTTTTTTCTTTTCAGTTTTTTCACTATTTTGTTTTTGGGGTAGTTTTTCAGTTTTATCTTTTGTTTCGATTTTATTTTCTTTACTTAAATTGATTAATTTTCTTTCATTACTCAAAAATAAACACCTTCTCTTTGAGAAATATTATAAATCATTAAATAAATAATCAAGCCAGCCAACATCTTTCGCTAAACCAGTGACTAGATATTTTTCTGTTTCTTCATCATAGCTTTGATCTGTAATAATTGTCTCTGTTTTTAGTTGTGCTAATACATCTCCGCGGTCTGCCGGGATAGCTACATGGTATCTTTCTAATAGTCCACGAATGGTGTCTTCAATTTTTTCAATTAGAAGTTTTTGGTCTTCTTTATTAATTGCTGAAATAACGATATTTGGAAACAATGTTGGATAAAATTCACCTGTTACTAAATCTTTTTTATTGTATACCGTAAGCATAGGAATATTATCCATGTCTAAGTCATTCATAAGTTCTAACACAGTATTTTCATGACTATCAATATTAGGTGACGAAGCATCAACAACATGCAAAAGTAAATCCACATCTTTCGTTTCTTCTAAAGTAGACTGAAACGCCTCAATTAATTCTGTTGGTAAATCTTGAATGAAACCTACTGTATCCGTTAGTGTAACTTGTAAGCCAGACTCCAATTCTAATTGTCTTGTGATAGGATCTAATGTCGCAAACAGTTCATCTTTCTCATATGTTTCACTCTCTGTTAGTGCATTAAGAACGGTTGATTTACCCGCATTCGTATAACCAATTAAACCAACTCTAAACAAATTACTACGTTGGCGCCTCTCTCTTCTTCGGCTGCGATGTCCTTCAACTTTTTTTAGTTCTTTTTTGATTTCATTAATTTGTCGATTAATATGACGTCGATCTGTTTCTAATTTCGTCTCACCAGGTCCTCGTGTTCCAATTCCACCACCTAATCTTGACATATTAATACCATGTCCGACTAACCGTGGTAATAAATAATTTAATTGTGCGAGTTGAACTTGTAAGCCACCTTCTTTACTTGTCGCTCGTAAAGAGAAAATGTCTAGAATAACTTGTATACGATCAATCACTTTAACATCAATTTCTTCTTGGATGTTTCGTACTTGACTTGGCGATAATTCTTGGTTAAATACAACAACCGCTGCATCTAACTCTTCTACTAAACTTTTTAATTCTTGTAATTTTCCTTTACCAATTAAAGTGCGATTATCTAAAGCTTCTCTTTTTTGAGTTACTTCACCAACTACTTCAACACCTGTATTTTCGACGAGTTGCCTTAACTCTTCCAAGGAATAATCAAAATTTTCATCGGTTTCCTTTGTTTGAACCGCAACAATTATTCCCTTTTCATTTAGTCTTTCCATATCACTCATCCTTTAAAAAATCTTTAATTTTGATAAAGCTTTCTTCTTTTTGCTCTGGTTTTAATACAAAATCATACCAATGAACATTTTCTAGTCGATTCCTAAACCATGTCAATTGTCGTTTAGCGTAGCGTCTTGAGTTTTGCTTAATCTTAGCTACAGCTTCATCTAAACTGCTTTCATCATTAAAATACGGAAATAATTCTTGATACCCGATTCCTTTTGTACTTTGAGCTTTTGGTTCTGGTCCTAATTTATTCCAGAGTTCCTGAGCTTCTTCAAGCAGGCCTTCTTCTATCATGATATCTACTCGTTTGTTAATCCGCTCATAAAGCACTGATCTGTCTGTATTTAGACAAATAATATAAGCATCGTAAATTGAATCCTTTTTCTTTCGTTCATTCTGAAAAGAAGAAAACAGTTGGCCTGTCTCATAATATACTTCTAACGCACGAATAACTCGTCTAACATTATTGGGGTGAATTTTTTCTGCAGCATCTGGATCGATTTTATTTAATCTTTCCCACAAATCCTGATTGCCTTTCTCTTTTGCATATTCTTCTAATTCATTTCTTAATTCAAAATTTGGCTCTGCCTCTCCACTATGAGAAACAGGATATAATAAAGATTCAATATACAACCCCGTTCCGCCTACGATAATAGGAACTTTTCCTGAAGTTGTAATTTCATCAATTTTTTTTGATGCATCTTCTTGAAAATCCGATACTGAATAAGATTCATCCGTTTCTTTAATATCTATTAAATGATGTGGTATTCCGTCCATTTCTTCAGGAGTAGCTTTCGCTGTGCCAATATCTAATTTTTTATATATTTGCATAGAATCACCACTAATCACTTCACCATTAAAACGTTTGGCAAGTTCTATACTAAAATCCGTCTTTCCTACAGCTGTTGGTCCAACAATGACAATAATTTTATCTTTCATTTAAGCTACAACCCTCCTGATTATTTACTCTATTATTATAGCACAGGTGTTCGTTGAATTCTTTCAATTGGGATATATGATATAATTAAAAAAATTATATCCACCAAAGAAGAAGCAAAGCTATTATAGGAGGCCATATTCCTATGAATCCTACCCCAAATGACAACGAGAAAAAGGAATTTTTAAAAAGCAAAGGTCTTTTTTATATTGGTATTTTTATTTTACTAATTATTGTAACAGCCATTGTTATTTTAAGCTTCCTGTTGCTTTTTTATTATTTTTTTCCAAATTCTTAAATTTATATATATTGACTCTAAAAAGGATAGAAGTGTTTTTTCAAACTCTTTTATCTTTTTTTGTGTATTCAAATTATCTGATCACCAATAATCTTTTATAAAAGATTTAAAGAATCCGAAGTAAGTTTATATATTTTAGAACAGACTTGATTAAGAAAAGTTCGATCATGAGAGACGCTGATTATAGTGCCTTCATATTTTTTAAATAATTCCAGTAATTCAGGTTGAGAAAGTGGCGAAAAATTTCTGGTTGGTTCATCTAACAATAAAAGATCTGGATCTTGCATCAATAATTTAAGGAGCTGAATTTTGATTTTTTCCTCCGGATAATGTCTGAAGAAGTTGATTACTATTAATTTTTTCATTAGGAAAAGATAATTCTGCAGCATATTTATATGGCACATATTTAATTTATTCATTTGTAACATGATAAAACACCTTTCTATAGAAAAAATACCACACAAATGAGCTTCTAAATGCAAAAAAATAAAGAAGCCTGGGAGAGTTTGTATTTGGGTACTCTTCTAGGCTTCTTGTTAGATATTTAATTTATTGGTGTTTCATTCATAATATCTTCTAATAGATTTTCGTTAAATGTTTGTTGATTCAACATATAAATTTCATGTGCATATGGAGCTTTTTTATTTTTCTTATCTTCTCCAACAAATGGTGATTCAAGAATTTTAGGTAGGTGCATTAATTTTGGATGATGAACGACATAATTTAAGGCTTCAAAACCAATCTCACCATAACCGATATTTTCATGACGGTCTTTAGCTGCCCCTTGCGGATTTTTTGAATCATTTACATGGATAACTTTTAGGCGATCTAGACCAATAATTCGATCAAATTCATCTAAAACCCAATCAAAATCTTCTTTAATCGGATAACCCGCATCATGAGTATGACAAGTATCCAGTGTTACAGAAAGTTTATCTTCTAAGTCTACGCGTTCAATAATTTGAGCTAACTCTTCAAATGAACGTCCAATTTCTGTTCCTTTTCCAGCCATTGTTTCTAATGCAATTTGTACATTTTGATCGGCTCGTAGAATACGATTTAATCCTTCAGCAATTTTATCAATCCCTGCTTCTGGTCCAGCCCCAACATGCGCTCCGGGATGCATCGTCATTTGAGTTGCGCCTATAGCATCCGCTCGTCGAATTTCTTCTGACATAAATTCAATCGCAAATTCGAAATTATCTGGTTTAAATGTATTTCCTAAATTTACAATGTATGGCGCGTGGATAACAATATCATTCACATCTATATTGTTATCTTTCATATATTCATGAGCTTCGGAAATTTTTAAATCTTCTATTGCTCGACGTCTTGTATTTTGTGGAGCTCCGGTATAAATCATAAAAGTATTTGCATTATAAGAAGTTGCTTCTTTCGCAGATCCTAACACCATATTCGGTGCTTTCATACTTACATGCGAACCTAGTAATACCATTTATATTCTCCTTTATTTATTCAGAATCTTTCTTTTCGTTTTCTTCTTTATCTGGAAGTGTTACTTGTAAAGCTAATTCATGCAACTGGTTCTCTGAAACTGTGGTCGGTGCATCTGTTAACGGATCTGCTGCACGACCATTTTTAGGGAATGGAATAACTTCACGAATATTTGGTTCATTCGCTAAAATCATAACAAAACGGTCTAATCCTAAAGCAATTCCTCCATGAGGTGGGAAACCATAGTCAAAAGCATTAAGTAAAAAGCCAAATTGGCTCTCTGCTTCTTCTTGTGTAAATCCTAAAGATTCAAACATTTGCTCTTGTAATTCTTTTTCATGAATTCTAATAGATCCTCCACCAATTTCATAACCGTTCAGAACAATATCATACGCTTGAGCGTATACTTCCGTTGGGTCTGTTGCTAGTTTATCTACATCTTCAGGTTTCGGATGAGTGAATGGATGATGGGCAGCAATATAGCGGTTTTCATCTTCATCAAACTCTAATAGTGGCCAATCAACTACCCAAATGAATGCTAGCTCTTCTGGGTCATATAATTCTAATTCTTTTCCTAAATGAACACGTAGCGCGCCTAACGCGTCATGTGTAACTTTTTCTTGGTCCGCTACAAATAATAATAAATCTCCTGCTTCAGCATCCATAGCTTCTAATAAATTGTTTGCCATCTCTTCTTCGGCAAAGAATTTTGAAATCGGGCCTGTTAAACCTTCTTCAGTTACTTTGATCCATGCTAATCCTTTTGCTCCATGAATTTTTGCGATTTCTTCTAATCCATCAATTTGTTTTCTAGTAAATTGATCTGCAGCACCTTTAACAGCTAGACCTTTCACAAGGCCTCCATTTTCAAGAGTTGAAGTAAATACACGGAAATCAGACTTCCTTACAACTGAACCTACATCTTTTAATTTCATTTCAAAACGAATATCTGGTTTATCGCTACCGTAATTATTCATTGCATCGTCATAAGCAATAATTGGGAATGTCTCTTTAATTTCTTGTCCTTTTACTTCTTTAACAACGTATTTTAACATAGCTTCCGTATTTTCACGGATTTCTTCTTCACTTAAAAAGCTTGTTTCAATATCCACTTGTGTAAATTCTGGTTGACGATCGCCACGTAAATCTTCATCACGGAAGCAACGAACGATTTGATAATAACGTTCAAATCCAGAACTCATCAATAGTTGCTTAAACAATTGTGGAGATTGAGGCAAGGCAAAAAATTTCCCTTGATGTACACGCGAAGGAACTAGATAGTCACGTGCGCCTTCGGGTGTAGATTTTGTTAAATAAGGCGTTTCAATATCGATGAATCCATCATTATCTAAAAAATTACGAATTGCTTTTTTTACATTATGACGAATCATAATATTTTCTTGCATGCGTGGACGGCGCAAGTCAATATAACGATATTTAAGTCTTAGATCATCTGCAACATTAAGATTATCTGTGATTTCAAATGGAGGTGTTTTAGACTTGTTGACGATTGTTAATTCTGTTGCTACAATCTCAATTTCTCCAGTTGCCATATTTGGATTTACTGCACCTTCTAAACGCTCTACAACATTTCCAGTTACTTCAACAATATATTCTGCACGAAGTTTCTCGGCTTTTTCTAATAAGTCTTTTCCTTCATCCGCATTAAATACCACTTGGACAAGTCCTGAACGATCTCTTAAATCAATGAAGATCATTCCACCCAAGTCACGGCGTCTTTGAACCCAGCCATTTAGTGTAATAGTCTCTCCTATTTGTTCTTTGGTGATTTGACCACAATAATTTGTTCTACTCATATTTTTAATCCTCGCTTGCTAATTTTTTTAATGTTTCAGTGTACATTTCTTTAAAATCTTTGACATAAATATTATCTAAGTTTAAAGAAACTTCTTTACCCGTAGATAATAGTTTCATATTTACTGTACGGTTTTCTAATTCTTGGCTTCCTAATGTAAAAACAGCTTTTGCATTTAGCTTATCTGCCGTTCTAAACTGTTTTCCAGGTTTACGACCAATAAATTCTCTTTCTACAATTAAGTCATGTTTTCTTAAAGCATTTGCTAATTTCAATGCTTCATTGTTTACTTCATCACCAATCGTCACAATAAATGCGTCTAATTGATGTGCGTCAGGGAATGGGTAATCAATGCCATCTAATAGCATAATTAAACGCTCAAGTCCAATCGCAAAACCAAAACCGGGTGTTGCAGGTCCGCCTACTTCTTCTACTAATTGATCATAACGTCCACCAGCACAAATCGTCGTATTTGCGCCAAAATTTGGATCATTTGTCATAATTTCAAAAATAGTATCATTATAATAATCCAATCCACGCACCATGTTCGTGTCAATTTCATAAGGAATTTCTAAAAGTTCTAACATATCTTTTACATCCTCAAAATGTTTCTTAGATGTTTCATCCAAATAATCCAAAACAGAGGGCGCATCTTTAACAATTTCTTGGTCTTTTTTATCTTTACTGTCTAATACTCTTAAAGGATTTTTGTGTAGACGTTCTTTAGAATCTTCACTTAATTCTTCAAAATGAGGGGTTAGAAAATCGATTAAAGCTTCACGATAAGCTAGACGAGATTCATTATTTCCAAGTGAATTTATAACCAACGTTAGATCTTTTATGTTAAAAGACCCAAAAATATCCATTGCTAAAGCCATTGTTTCGACATCTACTGCAGGATTGTTGCTTCCATACACTTCTACTCCTATTTGATGGAATTGACGCATGCGACCGCTTTGTGGTCTTTCAAAACGAAACATTGGACCTGTGTAGTAATACTTGACCGGTTTGTGGTGTTCAGGCCCATATATTTTATTTTCAACATAGGCACGAACAACACCCGCCGTGCCTTCGGGACGAAGAGCTAAGTGACGATCTCCTCTATCGTAAAATTCATACATTTCTTTAGAAACAATGTCGCTTGTTTCGCCTACTCCTCGAGCAAATAATTCAAATTGCTCAAAGATTGGTAATCTAATTTCTTGATAATAATACTTTTCTAAGAGGTCTTCGATTTTATTTTCTACATGTTGCCACTTATTTGATTCTTCTGGAAAAAAATCGGCTGTTCCTCTAATTTTTTGATACTTCATATTTTCCTACCTCTCATTCCTTTAAAAAATTCATTAAAAAAACGCCCTTATTCTTTCGAACAAGGACGTGTAAGTTTATATTTAGTGTGACGTAACGTGGTACCACCTTAATTTGGAATAAAATAATTTATTCCCTCTTCGTTAACGCCTTTAACGTGACAGTTTTCCTGTCAATCCTCGAGAATGTCTTTCATTTTTTCATCTATTGGTTTCTCTCAACAAACAAAACCTTCTCTGTAAATAGAATGCACAAAACTACTTTTTCTGTCTATGGATGTATTTATTAAAGTTTTATTAGACCAACTTTACTAAATAAGTTGACTGTTGTCAATATTTAACTTACATTTTTTGACTATTGTCTCAAATGAAAGAAGTATAATCTTTTCCAAAAAACTTTTTACTTGAAATGCTTTTACTTATTAAAATAATACAAATTAATTAATTTCATTTTACAATTTGTTTAACAGTTGTATTAACAAACAAACTATAGATTGCTATAATACCTTTATATAGAAGCCGTTTTCAGCTAGATAAGGAGGCAAACTTATGTCCTCAGATATGATTTCAAGAAAAATAGAAAAAATATTACCTAATAAGAAAATTTTCGTTACTTTTTTCATCCTTTTAATCAGTTTAACATTTGGTGCAATGGTTGCGCTAGCCAACGAAAATACAGTGACGGTTGAGACCGCTGTTTTAAACGTGCGCCTAGGTCCTGGTCTTTCACATGAAGTGATGACTCAAGCCGAAGAAGATGAACGATTATTTTTATTAGGCGAAGAAAATAAATGGTATAAAGTTCGGTTAAGTGACGATCAAGTAGGTTGGGTAGCTAGTTGGTTGGTTGACTCCGGTGAAATTACACAAGGTAATTCTCAGTTCGCAAAAGTAACAGGAGAAGCTGTCAATATTCGTCAATTTTCAAATACAGATTCAGAAATTTTAGGAACTGTCTATAGAGATGCTGAATTGCAAATACTTTATCAAGATGGAGATTGGTACCAGATTTTATATATGGGACGTGTCGCTTGGATTCACGGAGATTACATAGAAATTTTAGATGCTCCCACTGTAGAAGAAACTCCAGAAGCTATTCCTACAAATTCAGACTCGACAACCACTTTTGTGGAAATGGGTGATGTAGCTACAAATATTCGGAGTATACCTTCGACTGAGGGAGATTTAATTTATAAAGCTCAGCCGGGAGAACAATTTGAATTTATTGATAGCAGTGAAGATTGGTATCATATCCGAATAGATGAAAATACAACAGGATATGTTGCAGGATGGGTTTCTAGTATTGTTGAAGAAACAACTGAACCTGACGAAATCATAACAACAACCGAAACTGCTGAAGCGCAATATGCTCGTAGTGTTTCTTCTTTAGCTGAGGCAACTGTTGTGATTGACGCTGGTCATGGTGGCTATGATCCTGGAGCAATTTCTCCAAATCAAGCTGTAGTAGAGAAAGATGCTACCTTGCGCACTGCCCTTTTACTACAGAATCGTTTACAAGATGCTGGAACGAACGTTATTTTAACAAGATCAGCTGATGAATTTGTCTCACTAGACGGTCGGGTAGAACTGACACACGCTCATAATGCAGACGCTTTTATTAGTCTTCACTATGATGCAGTTGAACAAGCTAATACGATGAGTGGTACAACGACTTATTATTATTCTGATTCAGATCTTGAATTAGCAAACACAGTTAATCGTTATTTAACACAAAACGCTCCATTAACAAATAATGGTGTTCGACTAGGTGATTACTATGTTCTTCGAACAAACCGCCAGCCTTCAATTTTACTTGAATTAGGCTATATGAACAGTGATTTAGATTTACAGTACATTGATACTCAATCCTATCAAGCAACTGTTGTAGAAGCTATTTACCAAGCATTACGTGAATACTACGGTCAATAATTTAAATAAAATAAGCTCAGCGAGTAAAATAAATTCAGTTAGAATTTTCTACTCTATGAGCTTTTTATTTTTATTTATAATGGATTAAATATCTTTATTTAACGAAAGGAACATTCATTTGTTTTCAATTAGTATATTATTTTTAATATTTTTCTCTTTAATAATTACTCAATATTTTCGCATACAGCAATTGGTTGTTTTCGAGAGGAAAACGACTGGAATGTATCTTATAATGATCTTTGGTGTAATAATTATTCTTGGTATTGCCTTTTATTATGGCAATACTTTATTCCATGCACTCACAGGTTTACTTGGGATTTTAGTATTAATAGATTCCCAGTATATTACCGGATTAACCTCTGATAGCTTTATCTATACCTCTCCGCCTCCTATTCGTAGATATATTGGCCAACAGATTTCTTTTAAAGACTTCAAAAATATACGACTTGAAAACTTCCACGAGAATAAAATTGTCATAAGATTTATCGCCTATAAATCAGAGCGCTTTTTAACCTTTTCAAAAGAAGATGAATCTAAAATAAAAAATATCTTAGATTATAATTTTACTACAGTTAACTGAAGTAGAAGCTTTTCAGAGCCTTGTTTAAAATATTACTTCAACCAAATATATAATAAAACAAAAACTCAGTGAGTTTAAAGAAGTTTTTAATTACAACCTTCTACTCACTGAGTCTTATATTATTTATTTTTAGAATCAACTAAAATGGTCACTGGACCATCATTGACTAGAGATACCGCCATATCTGCGCCAAAGACACCTGTTTCTACTTTGAAACCTTCATTGCGTAGATTTTGGTTTAGTTCTTCATATAATTGATCTGCTTTACCAGGTTTTGCTGCTTTTATAAAACTTGGACGGTTTCCTTTTTTAGTATCTGCATAGAGTGTAAATTGTGAGATGGAAAGAATTTCCCCCTTCACTTCTCGTAAAGATAAGTTCATCTTCCCTTCATCATCTTCAAAAATGCGCATATTCGATATTTTCCTTGTTAAATATGCAACATCCTCACTTGTATCCTCTTCTTCTACACCAACCAGCAAAAGAAAGCCTTGACCAATTGCGCCATTCTCTTTTCCGTCGGCATTGACACTTGCTTTTGATACTCGTTGAATAACAACTCTCACTTTTTCTTCCACTTCCTTAGACTATTTTGACATTTTCCTATAAGGTGATACGACGAATTGAATAAACATCCGGAATTTGGTTAAGTTTATCAATGATACGCTCTAATTCTTCCGTATTATGGATTCCAATAGATAATCGAATTGTGGCCATTTGATTGTTGTCTACGCGACCATTTACGTTACTTAGTCGAGTAGTCATACTATTTATAACCTCAAGGATTTCATTTAATAGACCAGAACGATCAAAACCATAAACTTCTAAATCTGTATCGTAAATTTTTTCTGTCTTTTTGTTTTCCCATTCCACTTCGATTAAACGATTTTGTAGGTCATCTTCTGTTATAATATTTGGACAGTCTTTTCGATGAACAGAAATCCCACGTCCTCTTGTAATGTAGCCTACAATTTCGTCTCCTGGTACTGGATTACAACATTTACTTAAGCGTAATAGTAAATTTTCTGCATCCTCAACAACCACTCCATCTTCATGATGAATAGTCACTTTTTCAGGTTCGTGTTTTTTCTCTATTGTTGCTGTATTAGATAATTTAGAAGAGTCTCTATCCCTTTCTTTTCTTGCTTCTTCTGTCAGACGATTAACAACCGTTAAAGGTCTCACTTCATTAAAGCCGATTGCAGCATATAAACTTTCACTATCTTTATAGTTAAATTTCTGTGCATGCTCATCCATGATTTCACTTGTCATGAAATCTTTCGGGTCTAGATCTTGTTCTAAAATTAAATCTGTCACAATTTTTTCGCCGTTCTCAGCCGCAACCTCTTGATCTTGAGCTTTAAAATAACGACGAATTTTATTTTTCGCTTTTGAAGTATTTACAAACTTCAACCAGTCTCTACTTGGTCCTGAAGAGGTAGACGATGTTATAATTTCAACAATATCGCCTGTTTTCAACTTATAGTTTAATGGTACAATTTTACCATTTACTTTTGCTCCAGTTGATTTATCTCCTACTTCTGTATGGACATGATAAGCAAAATCGAGTGTACTTGCTCCATCAGGAAGCTCCATAACATCTCCGCCTGGTGTAAAGACATACACATTATCGGTGAAAAAATCTTGTTTAATAGCATCCATAAATTCAGAAGCGTCATTGGATTCACTTTGCAATTCAATAATATCTCTAAACCAAGAAAGCTGGTCACCTAATTGATCATTTTGAACTTTTGTTGTGACCCCTTCTTTGTAAGCCCAATGTGCTGCAACCCCATATTCTGCAATCTCATGCATCTGATGCGTTCTGATTTGCACTTCTAATGGTGTAGCATTTGGACCTAATACAGTGGTGTGTAAAGATTGATACATGTTTGCTTTGGGCATTGCGATATAATCTTTAAAACGTCCAGGCATTGGTTTCCATTGAGTATGAATAGCTCCTAGGACCGCATAACAATCTTTTATTGAATCCACGAGTACTCGAATAGCGAGTAAGTCATAAATTTCTTCAAATTGTTTTTTCTGATTTTTCATTTTTCGATAAATCGAATAAATGTGCTTAGGTCGTCCTGTAATTTCAGCTTTAATCTCTAATTCATCAATGGATTCATTAATCGCTTCAATGGAATCTTGAATATATTGTTCGCGATCTTCTCGGCGAGAATCCATCAGATGGACAATTCGATAAAACTGTTGTGGATTTGCATATCGAAGAGATAAATCTTCTAATTCCCATTTTATTCGACTCATACCTAAGCGGTCAGCTAGAGGTGCGTAAATTTCAAGTGTTTCTGTTGCAATATCTCTTTGTTTTTCAGCTTTATGGAACTTTAATGTACGCATATTATGCAGTCTATCTGCTAGTTTTACTAAGATAACACGTACATCTTGAGCCATTGCTAGAATCATTTTTCGATGGTTCTCTGCTTGATGCTCACGTTTTGAATTAAATCTAAATTTACCTAATTTAGTTACTCCATCGACTAAATCAGCTACTTCTTCGGAAAACTCTTCTTTAATATCATCATACGTATACTCTGTATCTTCAATGACATCATGAAGGAAGCCTGTAGCGACAGTTACAGGGTCCATATTTATTTCAGCAAGAATTCCTGCGACTTGAATTGGATGGATAATATATTCTTCTCCTGATTTTCGCATCTGTTCTTTATGTGCGTTTGCTGCATATTCGTACGCTTTATTGACGAATTTAACATGCTCACTATTCATATAAGTTAAGCATAATGCAATGACTTCTTGTGCTGTATAATCTGTTTTTTTCGTCATTTCAGACACCTTCTTTTTTCTATCACACAAATGATTTACAAAAACCAGCACTATCCAGTGCTGGTTTCTTCTCTTAATTATAACGATTATTAACGTTAATTTCAACTTATTGACATAATGAGGGAATCTTATTTCTGAAAGTCATAACCTTGAAATATAAATTACTCTACTTCTTTAGCCCCTTCAACAATTGAGATCCCACTTGAAGCACCGATACGTGTTGCACCGACTTCAATCATTGCTTTAGCGTCTTCAAAAGTACGGACGCCTCCTGAAGCTTTTACCCCCATATCTGGACCTACTGTTGCACGCATTAAACGAACATCTTCTAAAGTAGCTCCACCTGTTGAGAAGCCAGTGGATGTTTTAACAAAATCTGCCCCCGCTTGTTTAGCTAGTTCTGAAGCACGAACTTTTTCTGCTTTTGTGAGCAAAGCTGTTTCAATAATAACTTTTACAAGCGCTTGACCATCTACCGCATCAACAACAGCTTTAATGTCATTTAGGACAGTATCGTAGTCTTCTGATTTTAATGCACCAATGTTAATCACCATATCAACATCAGATGCTCCTTCAGCAACCACTTGTTTAGCTTCAGCTACTTTGATTTCCGTTGTATTCGCTCCAAGAGGAAACCCGATAACGGTTGTGATTCCAACTTCTGTTCCTTCTAATAATTCTTTCGCATATTTTACCCAGTATGGTTGAATACATACTGTTTTAAAGTTGTATTCTTTTGCTTCTTCACAAATTCTGCGTACATCTGTCTCTGTAGCATCCGCATTTAGTATTGTATGATCGATATATTGAGCAATGTTTTCCATGAATAAATACTCCTCTTCTTTTGTTCTATTCATAAATTTATTATGTAGTATAAATATTTATTTTTCTAGTGGCTTTTGCGCAATGATAACAATCCAATCCTTCATTTGATTGACTTGACGAACTTTAAAACCTTCATTCTTTAATGCACTTAACATTTCTTCTTCTTGTTTGGCAATGATTCCTGAAGAAATAAAATAACCACCGGGTTTTAAAACGCGCATAGCGTCTGGTATGAGCTCTAAAATAATGTTTGCTAAAATATTCGCAACAACCACATCTGCATCTATTGTAACATTTTTTAATAAGTTATTCTCTTCCACTGAAATTTTTGCTGAAAGTTCATTTAATTGAATATTATTTTTAGCAGATTGAACAGCAATATCGTCTAAATCGAACGCATGAATTTCTTTTGCATCTAAAAGTGCACTAGCAATTGTAAGTACTCCTGAACCCGTTCCTACATCCAGAACAGTTTCACCACCTCGTAAGACAGTTTCTAATGCTTGAATGGATAACTGTGTCGTTGGATGTGTTCCCGTCCCAAAAGCTAATCCTGGGTCCATTACAATTAATCGTTCATCGGACTGTTCTCTTTTATACTCTTCCCACTCAGGCACAATGGTTAAGTAGCGTGTAACGGGAACAGAATGATAAAACTCTTTCCATTTATTATTCCAATCTGAATCCATAACTGTAGCTGATTCTACAGTATATTTCTCCACATTTAAATCAAGAGTTTTTAATTTTTCTAATCTTTGATGAAGTGTTTTTTCTAAATTCGAATGAATGTCCTCTATTGGAAAATAGCCTTTGATAACAATACCTTCTGTCGGAAATTTTTCTTCATCTAAAGCCCACAATGAATCAAAACCATATTCAGGCATTGTTTCAAAATCATTTCGATCGACCACACTAACTCCTGCTGAACCCAATTCAATCAACAAGTTAGAAACACTATCTTCAGCTTCTTGATTTATATGCACACTATACTCTTTCCATTCCGTCATCTTCGTCCTCCTTGAATTGCTCAACAAGTGATTCCTCTTCTTCAGTTACAAGAGTTAACTTATTGGATGAATAATTGCTTGTTTTTCGCATGGTTTGAACAGTATTTTTCATGTTTTGTTCATTCCATATAAGAGAAAATTCACTTCGACTTTCATCTGCTAAATATTCTCTTATTTGTCCTACAGCACTAGATGCAACAATATTTAATTGTTTTATAAATGCATCTACATATCCTTCTTCGACTCCTTCTTTAAGATTTATAGGAACAGCAATCAAATAATTACTAGGTACAATTTTATTGTTTGCTTCATCATAAAAACAAACAACGTCTTCAAAATTTAATTGCTCAGATTCGTTTACTCTCGCATTGACATCCTGCACATATTGTTCTGGTGGTATATCAAGCGATACAGTAAAGTAAATTTCTAAGGCTCTTTTGGAACTATCTATAACAATTCTCCACTGGTAATGTGTAGATTTTTCAAGCATCGTTTTATAAATATATTTGCTAAGATCTGTATCCATTTCGTTCCCTCCTTGTTATTTTCCTTATTTTACCATAATTTTGTTGATCTCACTCAATATTACATTTTAAAAATGGGATCAATTATATTTGTTCCCCTTGACTATATTTCTTTCATTTTTTATAATGATAACCAAACATACATTCGGTTTTTTGTTCGGTAAAGGAGGGATTTTAATGGGAAAAAATCAAGAAACCGCCTTACATTTAGATTATTCGAATGAACCACGCCGTGATATTCTGTGTATAGATATTAAATCTTTCTTTGCAAGTGTTGAAGCAGTTGAGCGTAATCAACATCCTCTAAAAGCAATGATTGCAGTAGTAAGTAAACCAGATAATAATGGTGGATTGGTTCTAGCTGCCTCCCCGTTTGTAAAAGATAAATATAACATACGAACGGGCTCAAGAGTTTATGAGCTGCCTAAAAAATCAAATATTGAAATTGTAGAACCTCGGATGGCACTTTATATGGAAAAAAATTTACAGATCATTGAAATTTTTAAGCGTTATGTCTCCATTCAAGATTTATATGTTTATAGTATTGATGAATCTTTTCTCGATGTCACCCATTCTCATGCTCTTTTTGGAACAACTTTAGAGATTGTCGATAAAATTCAACGTGATATCTGGAGAGAATTAAAGCTGGTCGCAACTGTTGGCATTGGAGACAATCCTTTACTGGCTAAATTAGCTTTAGATAATGATGCTAAAAGTGATTATGATAATATTTATCGAGCTTATTGGAATTATGAAAATGTACCGAATACCATCTGGAAAATTGATCGTTTATCTGATTTTTGGGGGATTGGTTCACGTACAGAAGAAAAATTAAAACAGCTAGGAATACATACTTTAGAAGATCTTGCCCAATATGACCTAAGAAAAATCAGAAAATATTTTAACGTAATCGGGGAACAGTTATTTTTTCACGCACATGGTATTGACCGAACAATCATATCGGATCATTACGTCCCTAAAGAAAACTCTTTTTCAAAAAATCAAATTTTAAATCGGGATTACACAAATTCTTACGATGTGGAAGTTGTTATTCGTGAAATGACTGAAGAAAATGCGATGAGATTACGGAAACATCGTTTAACTACAAGCACGGTTAAGTTAACGATTGGCTATTCTAAACATACCGTTAAATCAGGATTTAGTCATCAAATGGCAATTGAAGCAACAGATTCTTCGAAAAAATTAGTGGGTTATATGCTTCAACTATTTAAAAAATATTATGAGTTTTATCCTGTGCGAATCATCAATGTCACTTTTAATAAAATTTCTCCAAAACAAGACTACCAATTGAGCTTATTTGAAAGTACAGAAGATGTTTTGAAAGATGAACGTTTAGATGAGGTAATTGATCTTGTCCGAAAAAAATATGGTTACACTTCTCTTCTTCATGCAAGTAGTTTGATAAAAAATGGGATGGCTCTTCAAAGAAGTAAGTTATTAGGTGGTCACCAAGCAAATACTGAAAATTAAAATAGGAGTGATGGATATGGATAAAAAAGTTGTTCGTTTTACACCTGACCAATTAGGTTATAAAGATCGAGGGAAAATGAAGTGGTTAGGATTGATGTTATCTGATCACACAGAGGCTCTTTCAAAAATGGCTCAAATGGATAATTCACAAGAAATTCAACCAAAGCCAAAACAATCACTTGCTGAAATTAGCGAAGTTTTAGGTCAAGCGCATCACACAGGAGAGCCTGTATTAATCCAAGCAAATGTTTTACAAAATGGTTCTTATTTCAAAGATGTACCATGTATTGTCTCTGGTACTTTTGAAGATCGAATTTATTTAATGCTAAAGAATGGACGGATTGTTGATACAACTTTAGAAGACATTCGTCATGTCGAATTTATGGACCCATTGATTTGGTATGAGAAAAAGTAAGTTTTTATAGTTTTAAAAGAGCGCATCCTAAAGCTAGGTTGCGCCCTTTTCATTGTTTGCTGAATTACAATTTTGAAAATACATTTGAAATAGAATCTTCGAACATTAATGTGCCTTCTGGTACTCGGATAGCTGATTTATTAATCGCAACAAGATGCTCTCCATTGAAATAATTAATCAAGCCAGCCGCTGGATAAACAATCAAAGAAGTTCCTGCAATCATTAACATATCTGCAGTTTGAATATCGTCAATAGCTTCTTGGATGACGTTTTGGTCAAGTCCTTCTTCATATAAAACAATATCTGGACGTACTATAGCGCCGTCTCGTGGACAGCGTGGAATTCCATCTTCGTCTAATTCTAACTCATCAATTTCATAGTCTAATTGACATTTGGTGCAATAGTTTCTTAAAGTAGAACCATGTAATTCATGGACAACAGAACTTCCTGCTTTTTGATGTAAACCATCTATATTTTGCGTTACAATACTTACTTCTTTTCCTTGATCCTCTAATTCTTTTAAGAACATATGAGCTTCATTCGGTTCTGCATCTTCAAATACTAAATTTTCAAAATAGTATTTAAAAAATTCTTTTGGATAGCGCTTATAAAAAGTATGTGAAATCATTTGTTCTGCCGACACATGCGTTCCGCTTTCTTGCATATATAAACCTTCAGAAGAACGAAAATCAGGAATTCCACTTTCTGTAGACACACCTGCTCCACCGAAGAAAACAATTTTTTGGCTATCAGTTAGTTGTTCTTTCAATTGTTTAATTTTATTATCCATTTATTGCTCCTCCTTAAATCCTTGAATATCCTACTTTCTCATCATATCAAAGATTTACAATAAATTCTGTGTTTTCTCTCATTTTTATAAATCTATCTGTCAAAAACAAACAAGACAGAAGACATCTGCTTTTGATATACTAAGTTCAGTACTTATTGTGGAAAGGATCTAACTATGTTAACGAAGAAATGTGCAAGTCTTGTCATTAAAGAAATTATAAATTTATATCCAGAAGCTAGACCAACTATGCGATATGAGAATCCTTTTCAATTACTGATGGCGGTTATTTTGAGTGCACAAGCAACGGATGTCTCTGTTGCCCAAGTAACTCCAACACTATTTAAACGATACCCTAATCCAGAATCGGTCGTTGCTTCATCGCCTGAAGAAATTGAACCATATATCCGCTCAATTGGTTTATATCGAAATAAAGCTAAATATATTTATAAAAGTAGCCAACAATTATTAGAGTGGTTTTCTGGGAAAGTTCCGAGCACACGAAAAGAATTGGAGACTCTTACAGGCATTGGCTCAAAATCTGCAAATATTCTTTTAAGTGTTGCTTTTGAAAAGCCAGCTTTTGCGGTGGATACACATGTTGCTCGTGTCTGTAAGCATCATCAAATTGTTGATCAAGAAGCTACACCAAAGCAAATCGAAAAACGAGTCTGTGAAGTTATTCCTCCAGAGTTGTGGGGACCAACTCATCAAGCGATGATTAACTTTGGCCGAGAAGTTTGCCATCCAAGAAACCCACAATGCGAACATTTTCCACAATTGTATACATGTTTAGAACACGAAGAATAGTCTTCTCTTATAGAAGATATTTGGAAAGGTTGAATTGAAATGGAAATTCCTTTAGAAATTTTTTCTCTTTATTATAAGGAATATCTATAATTCAAAAAATAGTTTTGAATAAATTAGAAGTCAAATTAATTTTATATTTTATACACTATTGATACAGTTTAGAAGAGAAAAAAATAAAAAGAATTGGAGGAATTTGCATGTCCACAGAAACAATATTAATTACTGGCGCGGGTAGTGGAATAGGTAAATTGACTGCTCTTACACTCGCAAAGATTGGAAAAAATGTCATTGCTACAACAGAAACAGAACTACAAGCCGATATTCTAAAAACAGACGCGGAAGCTTTTAATCTTCCCATGTTGATTGAAAAAATAGATATTACTGATCCTTCTGATCGTAAAAAAGCATGGGAATGGGATATTGATATTTTAGTAAATAACGCAGCTGTAAAAGAAGGTGGCTCACTCATTGATATTCCTGAAGAAAACTTACGAAAGCAATACGAAGTTAATGTGTTTGGTACCATGTTATTTACTCAAGAATTTGCACGTAAAATGGTGCATAAAAGAAAAGGAAGAATTGTTTTTATCTCTTCTATTTCAGGTTTAATGGTCAACCCCTTCTCAGGCCCTTATTCTTCGTCAAAATTTGCCATTGAAGGTATAGCTAGCACATTGAGTCAAGAGCTGAAAGAGTTTGGCATAGAAGTAGCAACGGTTAATCCTGGTCCTTATTTAACTGGTTTTAATGATCGTGAATTTAATACATGGAAGACTTGGGATGACGATCCATCTAAGCGAATTTTTAATTATGAAAATCTTGCTTTTCCTTTTAAACAGCTGGACCCTAAAAAAGTCATCGTACCTACTATAAAAACTATTTTAGGAGAGACCAAAGTTTATCGAAATCTTTCGCCTAAATTCATGATCCCTCTTGTAGAACTCGTCAATAAATTCCAGTGGATAAAACGAACAAACTGGAGATTAAGAAAACGACACATGATGGTACAACAGTCTTATAATATAGAGCCAGGCAGTGATGGAGATTATATGATGTAAAATATCAAAAACCGCAGCAGTTCATATTGAACTGTTGCGGTCTATTTTTATATTTTGTTATTATTCTATTTTTAATTGGTAATCAATAATTTCATTATTTTTAACAGCGAGTGCTTTTCCAGTCACTCCTTCGAGTAATTCAGTGACTGCAAATTTTCCAAAAGTCATTCCTAAAATACGGTCATCTGCCACTGGATTCCCACCTCTTTGAATATGTCCTAGTATTAAAGGATGGATTGAAAATTCGGTTTCTCGTTCCACAATTTTTTTGAATTCATCCGCAGACATAGCTCCTTCAGCAATAATAAACAACTGATACCTTTTGCCCATGGCTTGTGATTCTTTGATGATTTGGTTGATTTTTTGCACATCAAAATCTTCATATCTCGCAATAATACCATCTGCATCCAATGCTTTTCCTGATTTTTTTGCGATATCCCCTGTTCGTCTTCCCATCACTTCAATTGCATATAAATGTCTATGGCTTGCAGCAGATTGCATAATAATATCTACAGTTTCAACCACATTTCTAACAGCTGTATTAAAACCTAAAGACAAATCTGTATCTTTAATATCATTATCAATTGTAGCTGGAATACCAATAGTAAGTAATCCTAACTGAGATAATTTTAATGCACCAATGAATGAACCCTCTTCGCCAATTATAATTAATCCACTGATATTTTCTTCCTGTAAACGTTCCACTACTTGTTTTTGAATCGATTCATCAAAAAAGCGCTGTGATCGTGCTGTTCCAATAAATGTTCCTCCACTACTAACATGTGGTTTTACATTTTTAGGGGTTAGTTCCATGTAGTTATTATCGATTAACCCATCATATCCTTCCAAATAACCTCTAACTTGGATTTCATGTTTCCTTGCTTCATCAACGATTCCATTAATCGCTGCGTTCATCCCAGGTGCATCACCGCCACTCGTTAAAACACCAATTTTTTGCATAGCATCCCTACTTTCAATCGATTATATATATATTTATATTATCATATTTGTAAGCCCTTTTATCATTTTTTTTTAGATACACAAAAACCACTTATTTGCATTATAAATAAGTGGTTGATTTTATGAGTTTAATTTTCTAAAATAGCTTTTTTGATTCCTAAATACCAATACCTAAAATTATTTGTAATTTTCTTTATCTCATCGACTGATAAAGACTCATTTTTAATATTCGGATCATTTGCTAAAATATTATGAACCATTTGACGACTAATATTATCAAAAATAGGATCGTTTAGTTGTACTTGTAGTACTTCACTCACTGTTTCATTACGGCCGAGGCTTGCGAGAAATAAAGGATACTGTTGTTCAAGGGGCTGATTTATAAAATTTTCATAGAAATTTGTCGGGATTAAATAAATCTCTCCATCTTCTACTATTCGATCTAAAAATCCGAAAAATAAAGCCGCTTCTACTAGCAGATAATAATTCATTGACAATTCTTTGCTATTATTTACTACAATGTTTGATTCATTGATATCTAATTGTCCTAAATTATGCAAAAACCAAAACAAGACATTAATTCTTTTAATTTTTGGAAAAAGAATATTTGGATGAATTTCTACTTTTTCTTCTTGGAAGTAATTAAATAATTCATCATTAGAAATTGTATCAAGCTCTAATTTTTGAGACTCTAACAAAGAGTCATCAACCGTAATTTCTGTGATGTTGTTAAGCTCTTCAGAATCAGACGATTGGTTTGTTAATAGATTCGAAAGATGTTTAGTAACAACTGCTGAATGATTTTTTTCCTCTTCTGATGATAGACCCTCAGGTATAAGTAAACTGTCCCACTCTAATTCAATAATATTTGATTTTGCCAATATATTTTTCCTCCATATAAGAATATTTTCTCCGCAAAGAACCTCACTCATAAAACTTTAGTCTGCTAGAAGATTCACTATACCTATCTTAACACATATTTCACAAATTAGTAAGCGTACACCCTTCATGAATAGCGCCATTATAGTATTTACACACATATTGGATAATATTATTCACAATTAAAAACACTATCCAATGTTTTCTTATCCATTGAATAATGTTTTTTTTTTTAGATTATCTAGATTTACTGATTGTTTGTATAAGCTCTTTATCATTTAAATAAATACCAGAAATATCCATCGCATCCGCTATCTGAGTAGCATACGGCTGCTCTAAAAAGGCCTTTTCAAGTATTTCTTTTTCGGAGAATACATCACGTGCTGCTCCATCTAATAACACTCTTCCTTGGTTCAATACAATCATTCGCTCAAAAACTTCCGCAGCAAAGTCCATATCATGAAGAATGCATAAAATGAGTTTCTCTTTTTCTTTTTCTTCTTGGATAATTTTTTTAAGTAATTCTTTTCCTTCATAATCTTGTCCCATTGTTGGTTCATCGAATATAATAACTTCTGTATCCATAGCTAAAATGGAAGCAATTGAAATGAGTTTTCGTTCCGACAAGCTCAAATCGTACGGATTAACCGTTTGAACTTCTTCTAACCCAACTCTACTTAATGCTTGAACTGCAAGTCCTTCTGCTTCTGATTGGCTATAACCGATGTTCAATGGACCAAACATAACTTCATCAATAACTGTGTTTTTGAAAATTTGATCATTAGGATTTTGAAAAACTAATCCAATATTTTTTGACAATTCAGCGACCGTTTTATTTTCTATATCCTCACCATTAAATAAAATACTGCCTTTACTCGGACGTAGTAAACCTTTTAGTAATTTTACAAAGGTTGTTTTTCCAGCACCATTTTGACCGATAATCCCTGTTGTTTTGTCTTCTAAAACCAAATTCAACTCATGTAGAATAATCTTTTCAGGTGTGTAAGAAAAGGATAAATTCTTTGTCTCCAGTTTAATCATCTAGCTTTCTCCTTTCCTCAACTAATTCGGCTATAGTAATGGGATATAAGCCTGTCTGCTTTACTGTAATATCCAATTCTTTCGCAATACGAGTGGCAGCAGGAGCTGAAACACCATGCTCATTTAAATCAGCTCTTGAAAAGACTTTCTCTGGTGTATCAAAGTCGATGAGTTTTCCATCATTAAGTAAAAGAACACGATCGGAATATTGAGCAATCTTCTCAATTTTATGCTCTGCCATGATAATTGTGATTCCCTCTTTTGTTAGTTCTTCTACGACTTGAAAAACTTCTTCAGAACCTTGAGGATCCAATTGTGAAGTTGGTTCGTCTAAAATAAGTACTTCGGGCTTCAAAGCAATTACACTAGCAATGGCTACTCTCTGCATTTGCCCGCCAGATAAGCTAAATGGATTTTTATCTTTTAACGTTTCAATATCTAAAAGTTTTAAGCTTTCTTCGATCCGCGAAATCATCTCAAATCGGTCAATCCCTTTATTTTCTAAGCCAAAAGCAACTTCTTCAAACACTGTAAATTTTGCTCCCGTCATTTGAGAAAATGGGTTTTCAAACACCAAACCAACATCTACAATAATGTCTTCGACTTCATGTGCACGAATTTCTAAACCATTTACTATTGCTTTTCCACCATAAGCACCGCTAAAAAAGTGAGGAACAAGCCCTGCTAACGCATAACACAATGTTGATTTTCCCGCTTTATTTCTACCAACTACTCCGATAAATTCACCTTTATCTATTGTGAACGATAGATCGTTTAAAGCAAGTTTCTCTGTATCTGGATATCTATATTTTAATCCTTTAACTTCTATAATGCTCATCGCCATACCCTCCAGACAATCGCTCCAATAAGTCCTACAAGAATGAAACCACGTAAAATATGTTTATAAGGATACTCTTGTTTCTCATTTAAAAAGGTTCGAGCCGATTTTGAACCAAAGCCTCTAATTTCAAGTGCAATCGCTCGTTCTCGAGTATCGTTTAATGAGTTTAGTACGACCGGAATGATGAGCGGGAAAAAAGCTTGTATACGTGTGATTAAATTTCCTTCTGTTTCCATTCCTCGTGAGCGCTGTGCGTCAGTAATTTTTCCCATAGTTGCTTGCATTTGTGGGATAAGCTGTAAAACAGCTAAGATTACATAACCAAATCGGGGAGAAAATCCTCTTCGTATAAGGGCTTCAACCAACTCATCTGGCCTAGTCGTCAAAATCAATACACCAAAAGAAGCAATCATATTTAAAATACGTAAAGTAAACATAGAAGCTGCAAGCATTCCTTCTTCATAAAAAATGATCCCACCTATTTCAAATAACATCGTTTGATTTTCTGGATTAAAAAAACCTTGAACAATTACAATTGAAAAGATTAACAGTAAGCTTAAACCTAAAATAGGCAAAATTCTTCGAAAAACTTTTCCTAAAAATAAAATAAAAAACGTCAATAAAGTTAAAATGAAAATTGGAACTAAACGATTCAAAATATAAGCGATGGCAATATTTACCATCGCATATATCAACTTTGTTAGTGGATCAATTGAATGAATAGGTGATTTCTTATCTACATATAATGTCATTGTATCCATCTTATACACCTCTTATAATTCTTCGATGCTTTGGCCTCCATGGAACATATTTTTAAAGTTATTTGGCAAAGCTCTAAAAATAAAGTAACTAATAATAACCGTCGCTAGTTTATCTGGAACATCTACTACGATACTATTCCCAAATGAAGCTAACCACATAGGAACATTGTTATTTATTAAATACGCAAAGAAAGTATCGCCCCAAACGTTTCCAGTTTGACCACCCCAAAAAATAATATTTAATGGCGTAGATACGATCGCTGCTACTAACCCTACAATAAGCCCTGTAATTGTGGCTGTTCTTATTGAAGATACCCAGCCTTTATAAGCCATTATCCCTGTAACTAAGCCGATTGCTCCGCTTGTTATCGCATAGACGGTTGAGATTGGATCCGCAGTTAAACCAAAAATAACATTATTAATAATTCCAGACAGTGCTCCAATGATTGGTCCAGCAATAATACTTGCAAGTACAGTTCCAATCGAATCTAACCAGAGTGGCAAACGTAAAAATCCAGCAAATAATTTACCTAAATAATTAATTCCAATAGCAGCCGGTATTAGCGCAATAGCTGCTGTTGAAAACTTCAAAGACCACATACTTTGCCGATTGTTATTTCTCATAATGATTCCTCCTAGGACTTTATTTATAAACCGCTTTCAATTTTGTTATACACAGTATAACTTATTTGTATAAATATTTATAGAGGAATAACTATAGGCGATCTTTAGCTTCATGAAATTTTTTAATTTTTTATTGTTTGTAGTATAATAAATCTAATAATTTTGACGATAAGAACTTAAATATTAATTTGAAAGAGGGATACAATGTCATTCAACGATGATTTTTTTGAAGAATTTCAACGTTTTTTTGAGCTAAATGAAAGCAAGTACGCGGACATTGATGACGCCATTAAAGATTTTGTAGAAATATATAATGAGCAAATTCTCAATGATGAAGGCTTTTTTGAAGAGATGTTTGAGAATATGTCTCCAGAAACAGAGTCACTCATGTTGGTAGAAGAGGCTGTAAATAACTCTCAAAATGAAAAAGATTTTATTGCTCGTTTGCAAGAAGCTTTAGACATATGGCCAGATAATTTAGAAGCAAAAATTGCACTTATCCATGCGTCTGCGGATAATATGATTTCTCGGATAGTTCAAAGTGAACAATTATTAGCAGAAGAAACGGTAAAATGGAAAAGCGAAACAGATCAAGCAGGTTGGATAGCTATTGAAGAGCGCTCTTTTCTATCTTTAAAACATACGGTTGCAATGGATTACTTTGAGAATAATATGTATACACTTGCAGAAGCTCATTTCAAAGAAGAACTAAAAATCAACGAACATGATAATTTAGGTGCTCGTTATTATCTGGCAGCTATCTATGCAAATACATCTCAATGGGAGCAGTTAAATGAGTTGTACCATCGTTTTGAATATTCAGAAAATGAAGTCTTATTTGTATTCCCTCTATTAGTGAGTGCTATCCTAAGAGGTGAAAACGTCTTAGCTACTAAATTGTTCAAAAACTTAATAAATATTAATGACCATGTGGATGAATTATTAGAAGATGAAACTTTTCCAATTGAAGATATTGTAGAAGTCAGCAATATGGGAGAATATCAAATCAATAGTTATGAAGAGTTATGTCTAGCGTGCGGATATCTCATACCATTGATTACAAGTAGTAATTATGTATTTGAGTGGATGGAAATGAAGTACTTTAATTATGGTCATAATATCTCTGCAAATATTCAACCTTCGCTCGTCGAAAATACCTCAGCAAGCGATGATCAGGCGCAAATAATTGTTCCAGACTTTTTACAAAACAATAAAAATATAAATAAAACAGCCAAAACCTTAGAAAGGGTTCGTGATTTTCATAGTCATGCCATCCAAGATATTTTTGAAGGTGTAAAATTTGATAAAGTACGTATATTGATTAATAGAGGCTTAAAAACAAAAGAAGATTTTGCAAAGAAAACTGAAAAACAAATACTGGCTATCCCTCAAATTGGTCCGATGACTGTTAAACAACTTAAAGAAAATGGAATCATCTTTAGAAAGAAAAAAGGTAAATAAACTACTTTACATTTTGGTTAGCATTTTCATTTTTAATCTATTTAAATAAAAAATCCGCTTAACTTCTCTTAAAGAGAAATTAAACGGATTTTTCTTTTCTATAATTATTTTGACTGACTATCGTCATCTAAGTTTAATACAGCCATGAAAGCTTCTTGTGGGATATCCACATTACCAACACTCTTCATACGTTTCTTACCTTCTTTTTGTTTTTCAAGAAGTTTCATACGTCGAGTGACATCTCCACCATATAGCTTTTCAGTAACGTCTTTACGGAAAGCACGAACAGTTGAACGAGCAATAACGTGGTTACCAATTGCTGCTTGTACAGGAATTTCGAATTGTTGACGAGGAATAACATCTTTTAACTTCTCAACAATTTTGCGTCCACGATCCTGACTTTCATCTTTATGCACAATAAAACTTAGTGCATCGACTTGATCACCATGAATGAGAATATCTACTTTTACTAGATCACTTTCACGATAACCTGCTTCTTCATAATTTAATGAAGCATAGCCTTTTGTATTGGATTTTAATCGATCAAAGAAATCAAAGACAATTTCTGAGAGGGGTAAATAATACATAATATTTACTCGAATATCATCTAAATATTCCATCGTAATGAATTCCCCACGTTTGCTTTGGCATAATTCCATAACAGGTCCAACGTAGTCATTTGGAGCAGAAATAGTTGCTTTTACAAAGGGTTCTCTCACTTTGTCAACTACTGTCTGTTCTGGCATTTCAGATGGATTAGAAACTTTCACTGTCTCCCCATCCGTTTTATCTACTTCATAGATTACTGATGGCGCAGTAGTAATTAAATCTAAATCAAATTCACGCTCTAATCGCTCTTGTACAACATCCATGTGTAACATCCCTAAGAAACCGCATCGGAAACCAAATCCTAAAGCTTGAGAGACTTCTGGCTCAAAACGTAAGGATGAATCGTTTAATTGCAATCGCTCAAGGGCTTCTCGTAAATCTTCATAATCTCCTGAATCTGATGGGAACATTCCACTATAAACCATTGGATTCATTTGCTGATACCCTGGAAGTGGTTTTTCGGCAGGATTATTTGCTAAAGTGATAGTGTCCCCTACTTGTGTATCTTTAACACTTTTAATATTTGCTGTAACATAGCCTACATCTCCAACTGTTAAAGCTTCACGAACAACTGGGTTTGGAGAAAATACACCAACTTCCGTTACTTCAAATTCCTTACCATTATGCATTAATTGGATCATATCGCCTTTTTGAATCATACCTTCTTGTACGTTGATACTTAAAACAACCCCACGGTATGAGTCATATTCAGAGTCAAAAATTAAAGCTTGAAGTGGATTATCAATATCACCATCTGGAGCTGGTACTTCTTGAACAATTTTCTCAAGAACATCTTCAATACCAATTCCATTTTTCGCACTTGTTAATACTACATCTTCAGCTGGTAAACCAATTACATCTTCAACTTCAAGAGCTACACGTTCAGGATCCGCAGCTGGCAAATCGATTTTATTGATAACGGGTAAAATTTCTAAATCATTATCCAAAGCTAAATAAACGTTAGCTAATGTTTGTGCCTCGATTCCTTGAGCAGCATCCACAATTAAAATGGCTCCTTCACATGCTGCCAAACTTCGTGAAACTTCATAAGTGAAATCCACATGCCCTGGGGTATCAATTAAATGAAGGATATATGTGTTTCCATCTTTTGCAGTATACTCTACTTCAACTGTATTTAATTTTATTGTTATTCCACGTTCACGCTCTAAGTCCATAGAATCCAATACTTGTTCTGTCATCTCTCTATCAGCAAGTGTCTTTGTAAACTCTAAAATTCGGTCAGCTAGCGTTGATTTTCCGTGGTCAATATGTGCGATTATTGAAAAGTTACGCACCATTTTTTGACGCTCACGCGCTTTGTTTTTATCAATCATTTATAACCTCAGTCCTTGTTCTACATAAAAAACTTCATTCTTCATTATATCAATCATTCCGACCATATACAATCTTTTTTAAATTCGTGAAAATCTGCTTTTAAGTATACAGATTTTATTCTGACATATTTATTATATGCTCAAATTTAAAATAAAAATGGTCAACCATTTATTTACTTCAGTTCAAATAAAATGTTCATTGAGCCTTCAAGTAAAATAAAAAAGTTGACCAGATAATTAAATACTAATGATTAATCTTTATCTTTAAAAGCATCCTTTACTTTTGAGAAAAAGGATTCACCCTTTTGTTCTTTTGTTTCTCCATATCCACTTTCTTTAGCAAATGCACGTAAGTGTTCGGCTTGCTCGTCCGTAACTTTTTTAGGAATTTCAACTTTAACTTGTACATGTTGATCTCCATTTTGATTAGTACGTAACGATGGAGCACCTTTACCTCGTAAACGGAATGTCGTCCCGCCCTGTGTGCCTGCTGGTATTTTCAGTTTAACTTTTCCATGGACAGTTGGAATTTCTAATTCATCACCTAATGTTGCTTGAACAATATTTATAGGTAATTCATAGAAAATTTCAGTTCCACGACGTTCATAAATTTTTGAAGGTTTCACTCGGAAAATGATATAGAGGTCTCCATATGGACCACCATTTTTCCCAGCATCTCCTTGTCCTTGAACACGGATTTGATTTCCATCTTCCACACCTGCTGGAACATCAACTTTCACAGAATGACGTTCTGTTTGGAATCCATCGCCGCCACAATCAGGACACTTCTCTTTTATAATTTGTCCAGTTCCTTCACACTCAGGACAAGTTGTTTGAGTCATTACACGACCAAATGGAGTGTTTTGCTCAACATTTACTCGACCAGCACCGCCACATCGTGAACACGTCTCTGGGCTTGTACCTGGTTTAGCACCGTTTCCTTCACATGTTTTACAGACATTTTTACGGTTATAGCGAATCGTTGTCGATTTTCCAAAAACAGCTTCTTCAAAAGTAAGATCCATTACATACTGTAAATCTTCACCTTGTCTTGGTGCATTTGGATTACGAGAAGCTCTTCTACCACCGCCGCCAAAAAACTGGTCGAAAATATCTTCAAAACCAGTGAAGGTATCTCCGCCACCATATCCTCCAGCGCCACCAAATCCACCGAATCCACCACCATTAAAGTTTGGATCCGTTGAAGCATGTCCAAATTGATCATATTGGGAGCGTTTAGATTCATCAGATAGTGTTTCATATGCTTCGGCTACTTCTTTAAATTTATCTTCAGCATCCGGTGCATCATTTAAGTCTGGGTGATATTTTTTAGATAGTCGTCGGTATGCTTTTTTTATTTCATCTTGCGACGCGTCTTTTGAGACGCCTAATATATCGTATAAATCTCGTTTTTCAGCCATTAAATCCTCCGTCATTTTATCTAAAAAATGTCAGGGTTTCGGTTAAAAACAGTGGAAAGAGAAAGCTAAATATTTAGCTTTCTCTTAAAAAACCACCGAATTCAATTTTCCCCGAACTTATTTTATTCTTCGTCGTCATCTACTTCTTCAAAGTCAGCATCTACAACATCGTCATCAGAAGATGTATCTTCGTCTTCAGCGCCACCTTCTTGAGGTTGTTGTTCAGCTGCTGCTTGTTCGTAAAGTTTTACCGTTAAATCTTGAACGATTTCGTTTAATGCATCACGTTTTTCTTTGATTAAATCAATATCGTCAGCTTCGATTGCATCTTTCAACTCATCACGAGCTGTTTCTGCTTTCTTCACTTCTTCTTCGTCAACTTTACCTTCTAGGTCTTTTAATGTTTTATCTGTTTGGAAAACAAGCTGATCTGCTTCATTTCGAAGTTCTACTTCTTCTTTACGTTCTTTATCTGCTTCAGCATTTTCTTCAGCTTCTTTAACCATACGATCAATTTCATCATCTGATAAACCTGAAGAAGATTTAATCGTAATGTTTTGCTCTTTACCAGTCCCTTGGTCTTTAGCAGATACAGTTACAATACCATTTTTATCAATATCAAATGTTACTTCGATTTGAGGTACGCCACGTGGTGCAGGTGGAATATCTGTTAATTGGAAACGACCTAATGTTTTATTATCTGTAGCCATTGAACGTTCACCTTGTAACACGTGAATATCAACTGCTGGCTGGTTGTCTGCTGCTGTAGAGAATACTTGTGATTTACTTGTAGGGATCGTTGTATTTCGATCAATTAATTTAGTAAACACAGAACCCATTGTTTCAATACCAAGTGATAACGGTGTAACATCTAGTAATACGATATCTTTTACGTCACCAGAGATTACTCCACCTTGTACTGCAGCACCCATCGCAACTACTTCATCAGGGTTTACAGAACGGTTAGGATCTTTACCTGTTTCTTGTTTAACTGTTTCTACAACAGCTGGGATACGTGTTGAACCACCAACTAAGATAACTTCATCAATATCAGATTTTGAAAGACCTGCATCACTTAATGCACGACGTACTGGTTCTTTTGTACGGTCAACTAAGTCTTGTGTTAATTCATCAAATTTCGCACGAGTTAATGTTTGTTCCAAATGTAATGGACCAGCATCTCCTGCTGAAATAAATGGTAAGCTAATTTGTGTAGAAGACACACTTGATAATTCTTTTTTGGCTTTTTCAGCTGCGTCTTTTAGACGTTGTAAAGCCATTTTATCGTTTGATAAATCAATACCATTTTCAGATTTGAAAGAGGATACTAAGAAATCAATAATCTTGTCATCAAAGTCGTCTCCACCTAATTCGTTGTCCCCTGAAGTAGAAAGAACATCGAATACACCGTCTCCTAATTCAAGAATAGAAACGTCAAAAGTTCCTCCACCTAAGTCAAAAACTAGGATGTTTTCTTCTTGATCTTGTTTTTCTAATCCATAAGCCAAAGAAGCAGCTGTAGGCTCATTTACAATACGATCTACTTCTAATCCAGCAATTCGACCAGCATCTTTTGTTGCTTGACGTTGTGAGTCGTTAAAGTAAGCTGGAACAGTGATTACTGCATTTGTAACTTCTTCACCTAAATAATCTTCAGCATATCCTTTTAAGTGTTGTAGGATTAAAGCTGAGATTTCTTGAGGAGTATATTGTTTACCTTCTGCTTCAACTTTATGATCTTCACCCATGTAACGTTTAATCGACATTACAGTGTTAGGATTTGTAATTGCTTGTCGTTTAGCAACTTCACCTACTTGAATTTCACCATCTTTAAATGAAACAACGGATGGAGTTGTACGATTCCCTTCATTGTTAGGGATAATAACTGGTTCTCCACCTTCTAATACAGCAACTGCTGAGTTTGTTGTTCCTAAGTCAATACCAATAATCTTTGCCATATGAAAAAATCTCCTTCATCATTAATTATTATAGAATTTAAATTTACAATTTTATTCTGTAACGGTCACTTTAGCAGCACGTAGTACTCGGTCATGAAGTTTATATCCTTTTTCAAAGACCTGAGCAACAACTCCACTTTCTTGCCCTTCTTCAGCGGGAACTTGAGCATAAGCTTCATGGAAGTTTGGGTCAAATGGTTTGCCTTCTGCTTCAATTTCTTCAATACCAACTGAATTAATAGCTCGATAAAAGCTTTCAAGAACCATTTCAACGCCTTGTTTTAAGCTCTTACCTGATTCATCTGATACTTCTGTTTCCAATGCTCGTTCTAAGTTATCAAGTACTGGAAGAATTTCTTTCCCTAAATCTTGGGAACGATATCTAACAGCATCTTCTCTTTCCTTTTTATTACGACGACGCATATTTTGAATTTCCGCTTGCAGTCGTAAATTTTGGTCTTCTAAATCCTCTAATTTTTGTTTTAATTCTGCAACTTCTGTCTCTGAGTTTGTTTCAGTTTCAGAAGTAACTTCTTCTTCAAACTTTTCGGTTTCTTGTTCGAAGTTGTTTTCTTTTTCAGCCAATCTTATCCTACCTTTCCTGCATTTCACTATCCCATAGTAGCATATACTTATAGGATTTTAAATAAAAGTTTTATTCTAAATAAAAATCTTCTAATTTGCCAAGTAGCTCTTCTCTTAATACTTGAATAACTCCTAGAGTTGAATCATAAGACATATTCGTTGGCCCTAAAACAGCAATGAAGCCACCACCAAAACGATCATCTTGGTAAGGGACAGTCATCAACGAAAATGACTCAAATAATTGGTCTTCAAGTTCATCTCCAATTCGGATATCAAATGTTCGCTGTCGATCATATAAAGAATTAAATAGAGTAAACAATGTCCCCTCATTATCTAACACCTTATATAAATCTTTTACTTGGCGAATATTCATATCTTCAGTAAAATCGAGAATATTTGTTTTACCGGATACAAACATCTGATCATTTTTAAAATGCAGTAATGTCCGTTCAAGCATATCCACAATATTCCAGTTCATTGTTAGATATTTTTCAAACAATTGAGGTAAATCGGTCTGTAAAGCATAATATACTGTATTGAGTGATTCACCTACTAAGTTTTTATTCATAAAATCTGTTACTTGTTTAACATGTTCTGCATTCAAGCCCGGCGGAATTTTAAAAATCATACTCTGAACTTCAAAATTATCCAACTGCATAACAAGAATCATCTGTTGTATATTCAACGATACAATGCGGAAACCAGTCAGTATTTTTGATTTAGACTGGGGCCCCAATACAATCGCGGTATAATTTGTCAATTCAGATAATAATTCAGCCGATTGATAGAAAACATCACTCATCTCAAAAATTTGTGAATCCATATAACTTCTAATTTTTCCACGTTCTTGTGTGTTTACATGTTTAGGCTGCATGAGATGATCAACATAAAAACGATAACCTTTTACAGAGGGAACCCGTCCTGAAGAACTATGAACTTTTTCTATATAATTCAACTCTTCAAGAGTACTCATTTCATTACGAATAGTTGCTGAACTTACGTTTATTGAACCGTCATCAACTAATGTTTTTGAGCTTACCGGTTGCCCATCCCTTGTAAAATGTTCAATTATTTTATTCAATATTAATAATTGTCTTTCTGTTAACATTGCGCAACATCCTTTCGCTGGCAAGACAATTACCTTTCAATAAATTAGCACTCGAATACATCGAGTGCTAATCACTATATATAATTTAACAAAATTTACGAAAAGTGTCAATGTAAAAGGGTTTTTAACTATGAAGAAGTTATGAATATTTTTAGGATTTTAAGATTCGTTTGCTTCTAAAATTCGACGTGTATTTATTTCATCTTCTTGAAGCTGTTCAATTAATTCTTCTGCCCCATTAAATTTTACTTCTCCACGAAGATACGCTACCCATTCTATTTTTACATCATCACCATAAATCTCTTCATTAAAATCTAGAATATTCACTTCTACAGAGATTTCTGATTGGTTTTTAAAAGTCACGTTGTATCCTATCGAGGCCATCCCCATATAACGTTCCCCTTTTACAGTAAACCACACAGCATAAATTCCTTCGTTTGGAAGATAGGTATAAGGATGAGAATAAATATTAGCTGTAGGATAACCAAGTTCTCGACCTCGTGCATCGCCGTGAACAACAAAGCCAAGTGTTTCATAATAATAACCTAGCATTGCATTTGCTTTTTCTATCTCACCATTCATTATATATTGTCGAATCATTGTTGAACTGATTGTCTTGCCTGATTCTTTGGCTTCTCCTACTTGAACAATCTCGAAACGTCCATCTGCATATTCTGGTAATTGTTCCATCGATGCAATGTCAGGCTTGCCATATGTATAATCAAATCCAGCTACAATGACTTTAGCGTTCCAACCAACAATGTATTGATCGACAAACTCTTGAGGGGGTAAATTCCCAAACTCTGAATTAAAAAAGACTTCATAAAATATATCGACACCTAGTTTTTCAACAATCTTAGCTTTTTGCTGAGGTTGCGTTAAGTTTGCATATCGACCATCTCTTAATTTTCGATAGACAATACTCGGATGGCGGTTGAATGTCATTAATGCAACTTTTAAATGACGCTCTTTTCCAATTTTTATGCCTTCTTTAATTACTTCTTGATGTGCTAAATGTACGCCATCAAAATAACCTAAAATAAGCACAATTTCTTCATCAACAATTTCTTCTTTCTTATAAGGATGTTTAATTTTAATGATCTCCAACATCTACACCTACATTTCTATTCTGAACACTTTTTTTGGTTTTAGTTTTCCTGTTTTATTTGGATGTCTATCATATAATGCAACAATAACTCCACTATAAATAAAGAGGACAGGATAGTCTTCTGTTTCAATATCTTCTTCATCTAAGATTGCACCATTTTTTACTCGATTCCATAAACGATCATCAATTGTAACTTTAGTAAAATGTGATAATCCATAATCAATTGGAAGCAATAGTTTTTCTATCGTTCCATCTGCTACAGCCGCTTCTACTTCAGCTAAAGTACTTGTTTGGTCGGAACGAATATCCCCACTTTTTATACGAGTAAGTTCTGACATATGGGCTGGATAGCCTAGTTTCTTTCCAATATCGACTGCTAACGTACGAATATAAGTCCCTTTACTGCAAGAGACTTCAAATGAGAAACGGAGAATTTCTAATTCTTCATCGTATATTAGTTCTGAAGTTCTCTTCATTTCATATATCTGTACCCTTCGAGCAGGACGTTCAATCTCAATTCCTTCGAAAGCATATTCATACAATCTTTTCCCTTTTATTTTAACAGCAGAAAACATTGGTGGAACTTGCTCGATAACTCCAGTAAATTCTGTGAGTACTTTATCGATCTTTTCAGCTTGAATATTTTTTGAAACAGGCTTTTTTTCAATAATTTCCCCTGTTGCATCTTCGGTAGAAGTTGAATAACCAAGTGTAATTTCGCCTGTATAAGTTTTATCTGCTTCAAGCATATACTCTAAAACTTTTGTTCCCGCTCCTACAGCAATAGGTAATACACCTTCGACTTCTGGATCTAGTGTCCCAGCATGTCCTACTTTTTTTATACCTAATAAACGACGTACTCGACTTACACAAGCAAAGCTCGTCATGCCTTTTTCTTTCCAAATGGGTAAGATTCCCTCTACCATATTTTCACTTCAATTCTATATTTTTTCACTCTGCCATTGTAACATAATTTTCGGTACAGACTAAGGTTTATAGGTCCAAAAAGTTTTATTTTCAACAATATTGTTTCTTCATTTTTTTACGAATCGAATATGTGAACAGCGTCTTACTTTAATTGAAGTCAACTTCTATGGTAATATAAATTTGAAAATAGAGAAAGGTAGTGATCTTTATGAAACAATTGTTTACTTTCCCTTCGGATGAATTATTACAGGAGGATACAGTCTATATCACCATCGTTCAGGAACTTCATGCAACAACATTGACAAATGATAAGGACAGAATCCAATTTGAAAACCTTGTAAGTGAAGCTAAGAAAAGAATTTCAGACTCTGACTTAGAGGAAAAAAGTGCTTTACTTGAACAATTGGATAACGTTCTTGGAAACCGAGATTCATTTGTTAAATTTATCGGTGGTCTTGTATTGTACATTACTCCTGAAGATATTTATTTCTATCATTTAGGAATTTCTGTAACGGATCGTGTATATATTGGTGACTCACCTTATATATTACCTGTTGCAGCAAATGCTCAATACACTTTAGATTATCATTTACTTGTATTAAACCGTGAAAGTATACGTTTATTTGAAGGCCATGGAGAAAAATTACAAGAAGAAGATTTATCAGAATATGATGAAGCTCCAGTTGACTTAGAAACAGCCTTAGGTACAGAAAAAGAAGGTGGAAATCTAAACTTCGGAGCATATAGTACAGGGGCTGGGCAAACTGGAACAGGTCATGCTTTCCACGGCCATCAAGAAACCAGCCAAGAAAAAGATATCGATCGCGAAAGATATTTCCGAATGGTAGATGATTTTGTTTTTGATCACTTTTCAAATAAATTACATTATCCATTAATTGTTTATTCGGTAGAAGACAACCAAGCTGTCTTTAAAGATATTTCACACAATGAATATCTAAGTGACGTAATGATCACTGGATCAGCTGCCGGGATGAATACTTCAGATATTCAAAAACAAGTGGCTAAAACAATTAATAAATTAAATGATAAAGAAAGAGAAGATTTACTCAATCGTTTAAACGAAGCGTCTCCTGAAAACCGCATCGAAAATATTCCAGATGATTTAACTGCGGCTAGTTTACAAGGACGGATTGATAACTTATTCCTACAAAAAGATTATGAAATACCTGGGTCTATCAATGACGAAGGGCTTTATGATGAAAATGATGAAAGAAATAACTTCGTTGATGTACTTGTTCAAAATGTATTGAATTCAAAAGGAAATGTTTATATTTTTGAACAGGATGATATGCCAGAAGCTACACCTATTGCTGCAACATTAAGATACTAAAAAGCAAATAAAAAATTAAACTACCTACAAAAAAAGTTCGGAACTTTCTCCGAACTCTTTTTATTATACTATTTTCCTGAATAATTCATAGTTTTTATAAAAAGCTTTGTCAGCATTGACTTTGCCGCTTTGACATTTGTTTCCCACAATGGGGGTCAATTATTTAGTAATTATAATTTAGCCCTCCTGGATGAGTTGATGGAGCTTTCCAATTTATCCAACTCTCTGAGGAAATAATCACTTTTAAACATTATCGAAGATATTGTGCACATTCGAATTCTAAAATCTTAAAATAGCTCATTTTACAGTAGTTAACGTTCGCCTCAGACGAGTCATTGACTTACAACCAACGATCTCTCAATTTTGGAATCGGATAGATGAAGAAGGAATTGAAGATTTTCAGAAACTCAATCAAGTTCTAATTGACCAAGCATATTTAGTGCACAATGATACAAATCTAATCATTGACCTGGACTCAAAGCATTCCAATACCTTCAGCAATACATTTAATAACTTCTGTTTTTTTTAAAAAAACTATTCGTGCCAAGAGAGAAGTGTGCCCAAAATTAGGGTTCATAAAGGAAAAAGTCACGCTTGAGAGTACTCGACCGAAAAACATGAACGAATTAAGTCACATAGTTGAAAAATTACTCAAAGCATAGATTAATTTTGTAAAATAGCCTCTAAAATTAGAGGTATGAATTATTCAGGATATAGTGTTTCAATTTGTTTTTGTACAGTCTCGTTGCTTAAAAAATCATCATAAGTAGTTTCAGGTCGGTCAACTACTCCATTAGGTGTTACTTCAATAATACGATTCGCAATCGTTTGAGTGAATTGATGGTCATGTGAGCTAAAGAGTAATGCTCCTTTGAAAGCAATTAAACCATCATTTAAAGAAGTAATAGATTCTAAATCTAAGTGATTCGTTGGATCATCCATAACTAATACATTTGCTTTACTGAGCATCAATTTAGAAAGCATACAACGAACTTTTTCTCCACCAGATAAAACTGATATTTCTTTCATGACTTCTTCACCTGAAAACAACATACGCCCTAAAAAACCACGTAAAAAAGTATTGTCACTTTCTTCTTTCGACGCATATTGACGTAACCAATCAATAATCGTCAGTTGACCATTAGAAAATTCTTCCGAGTTATCTTTTGGTAGATAAGCTTGAGAAGTTGTTACTCCCCATTTAACTGTACCACTATCTGGTTCCATTTCACCCATTATTATTTTAAAGAGCGTTGTAATTGATGTGTCATTCAAACTTGTAAAAGCCGTTTTATCATTTTTATTTAAACGAAAACTAATATTATCTAAAACTTTTTTCCCATCTATCGTTTTTGAAACATTCTCAACATGTAATAATTCATTACCTATTTCACGTTCTGGCTTAAAGTGCACCATAGGATAACGTCGTGATGAAGGTTGAATGTCTTCTAATGTAATATTTTCTAATTGTTTTTTACGAGATGTCGCTTGCTTAGATTTAGAAGCATTTGCACTGAATCGAGCAATAAATTCTTGTAATTCTTTAATTTTTTCTTCTTTTTTACTATTTCGATCCGCTTGTAGTTTTGCTGCCAGTTGACTCGATTCTAACCAAAAATCATAATTTCCTACATATTGTTTAATCTTTTTAAAATCGACATCCACCATATGGGTACACACGTTGTTTAGGAAGTGTCGGTCATGAGAAATAACAACGATTGTATTTTGAAAATCGATTAAAAATTCAGTCAACCATGCGATAGATTTTGTGTCTAAACCGTTTGTTGGTTCATCTAATAGCAAAATATCTGGTTCGCCAAACAAAGCTTGCGCTAGTAGTACTTTTACTTTATCTCCGCCATTTAATTCACTCATTTTTTGGCCATGCAATTCAGAAGAAATACCTAAACCTTCAAGTAAATCAATCGCTTCAGGTTCTGCTTCCCATCCATTCAAGGTAGCGAATTCTCCTTCTAATTCCGCAACGAGAATTCCATCTTCATCAGAAAAATCGGGTTTCATGTATAAAGAATCTTTTTCTTTCATCACATCGTAAAGACGTTGATGACCCATAATAACAGTATCGATTACGGTATATTCTTCATAGGCATAATGGTCTTGTTTTAGAGTTGCTATACGTGCGTCAGGAGCTAGGTCAACTGTTCCAGTTGACGGCTCAATTTCACCGGTTAGTATTTTTAAAAAAGTTGATTTTCCTGCACCATTGGCACCAATAACGCCATAACAATTTTCAGGAGTGAAATTTAAATTTACTTCCTCAAATAACGTACGATCTGAGAAACGTAAACTTACATCTGTAACATTCATCATTTAAGTTATTTCCTCTATTCTTTAATATTTCTATTTAAACTTAAAAATCCTGATGAGAAAGTTAATTCCCATCAGGATTTCTAATTTCATCAATTTAATTATCTTCATTTTTTAGTTCATTGAGCAACTGATCAATTCGATTTCCGTATTCTACAGATTCGTCTCTTTTGAACCCAAGCTCCGGTGTGTGATAAGTCGTTAAACGACTACCTAATTCTTTACGAATAAGGCCTGTAGCTTTATCTAAACCAGCTTGCGTTTCTTTTTTAGTTTGATCATCTGTCTCAAGTGTACTATAGAAAATAGTCGCTTGTTGAAGATCACCCGTTAAATCAACATCAGTAATTGTGATCCCTTCAACTCGTGGATCTCGAACGGTATTCATAAGAATATCATTTACTTCTTTTAGAATCTCTTGTGACACTCTACCTACTCTATAATTTGCCATGTATTTTCACCTACATTATAATGATTATTGTCTTTCTATTTCTACCATTTCATATGCTTCAATAACATCGTCTACTTTAATATCATTATAGTTTTCAATTGTAAATCCACATTCGTAACCATTTTGAACTTCACGAACGTCATCATTAAAACGACGTAAGCTTCCTAATTCACCTTCATGAACCACAATACCATCACGAATTAAACGAATCGAGCTTGTACGTTTTATAACGCCATTATTTACTAAAGCACCTGCAATAGTTCCAATTCTTGATACACTATATGTTTCACGAACTGTTGCTTGTCCTGTAACTTGTTCTTCATATTCTGGATCAAGCATTCCTTTCATTGCTGCTTCAAGTTCATCAATTGCGTCATAAATGACACGATAAGTTCTCATTTCAACTTGTTCTGATTTTGCATTTTCAGAAGCTTGAGGAGTAGGACGTACGTTAAATCCAATAATGATTCCATGACTTGCTGCTGCTAAAGTAACATCTGTTTCGTTAATAGCACCAACACCTGTATGAACAACATTAATTCGAACACCATCTACTTCAATTTTCTCTAAACTTCCAACAAGTGCTTCAACAGACCCTTGAACATCACCTTTAACAATGATATTAACTTCTTTTAGATCGCCTTCTTCTAAGCTATCGAAAAGATTTTCTAAAGTCACTTTGTTAACAGATTGACGTTGTTCTTCAACGGCTTCATCTGAACGAGTTTCAGCAATTTGACGAGCTGTTTTCTCATCTTCAAATACTACAAATTGATCTCCAGCATTTGGTGTTGCGTTTAGTCCTGTAATTTCTACTGGTGTAGATGGACCTGCCGCTTCAATTTGTTGTCCTTTATCGTTAATCATTGTACGAATACGGCCATAAGTCGTACCCACAACAATTGAGTCTCCTTGTTTTAACGTACCATTTTGAACAAGTAATGTTGCCACAGGTCCTTTAGATCGGTCAAGACGTGCTTCTAATACGCTACCGACTGCTAACCCAGTTGGATCTGCTGTTAATTCAGCGACTTCTGCAACTAAAAGAATCATTTCTAACAATTCATCAATATTTTGATTGAATAATGCAGAGATCTCAACGAAAATTGTATCTCCGCCCCATTCTTCAGGAACAAGTTCATATTCTAACAATTCTTGTTTAACGCGGTCAGGATCTGCTGCTGGTTTATCAACTTTGTTAACTGCAACAATAATTGGAACATCCGCTGCTTTCGCATGGTTAATAGCTTCAACTGTTTGAGGCATAACACCATCATCTGCAGCTACTACGATAATCGCAATATCTGTTACATCCGCCCCACGTGCACGCATTGTTGTAAACGCCGCATGTCCTGGAGTATCTAGGAAAGTGATCGTTTCACCATCAACTTCTAATTGATATGCTCCGATATGCTGAGTAATTCCACCCGCTTCACTTTGAGTAACACTCGCATCACGTAAAGTATCTAATAAAGTCGTTTTACCATGGTCAACGTGTCCCATAATTGTAACTGTTGGAGCACGTTTGACTAATTTATCTTCATCGACTTCTTGTTCAAAGTACGTATCAAGATCTGCAACATCTACTTCAACTTTTTCAATTGGTTCAACACCGTAGTCCAGTAATAATACTTCAATAACATCTTTACTTAGCGAATCGTTTTGGGTAGCTACAACACCATCCATGAACAATTTTTTCACTAATTCAGCAGGTTCACGGTGTATTTTTTGTGCAATTTCAGCAATTGTCATCCCTTCAGTATATTCTACTGTTTCTGGTAATGGTTTTTTGCTTACTCTTTGTTGTTGCTCTTGGTTTCTGCTACGTCCTTGGCGTCTCTTACTGCCTGCTGGACCACCACGTGTTCCACGGAAACGTCTACCTTTATTACGTCTCCCTCCAGCACTTTGCTTACGTAATTCTGCACGTTCTTGCTCATTGGTTGTACGTTTAGCTACTTTACGTTTATTATCTGTTTTATTTTGTTTTTTATTATTTTGCTGTTTATTCGTTTGTTGCTTATTGTTTTGTTGTTTTTGATTTTTATTTCTTTGATTATTTTGTTTTCTTTGTTGTTTCTGATTATTTTGGTTATTTTGATTATTTTTTTTCTTTTGGTTTTGTTGAGATTTATTTTGAGCTCCTTCTTTTTTGGGAGAAGTATTTTTCTTAGGTTTTGATTGAGAAGATTGTTGCAAACTTTGTTTTACTCGGTTCATCTCGTCATCTTCCATCGAAGACATATGACTTCCATACTCAATTCCTAAGCTTTTAGCTTTATCTAAAACCTCTTTACTTTCAATATTTAATTCTTTAGCAAATTCATAGACACGTTTTTTGCTCATACAATCACCTTTCTGTTCTTTTATAGCAATTTTTTAAAGGATTGTGCAAATCCGTTATCTGTGAACGCACATACCGTCCTTTCTTTTCCAATGGCTTTTGAAATCTCATCTTTGGAAAACATAACATAAGAAGGTATTTTATAAAAATCACATTTATCTAAAAATTGCTTTTTTGTGTTTGGACTAGCATCTTCTGCAATAATGACTAATTGTGCTCTTTGCTTTCTAATGGCATCTAATACAGTTGGACTACCACTTTCCAGCTGTCTTGCGCGTATTGCAAGACCTAGCAAATTTAGTGCTTTTTGTTTATTGTTCATTTTGCTTCATAATTTCTATTCGAGCGATGCGGTAATTAACATGTGCGAGGAGTTCATCGTAAAATTCATCTGTAACATTGGTTTTTAGGACACCACTTAATATATCTTTAGCTTTAGCTTGCTGAATTACTTCTGCATCCAGTGATACATAAGCACCACGTCCATTTCTTTTACCTGTTTCATCTATAAATATTTCATTTTCTTTTGTTTTTACGATTCGAACCATTTCTTTTTTTGGTCTCATTTCGCCAGTAACAACGCATTTTCGCATTGGGACTTTATTTTTTGCCATGTCCACCCACCTCATATTAATTTTTTATTCTATTTATCTTCATCTTCTAATTCTTCATCAATTTCCTCAAGCTCTTCAGAAACTTCCCGAGAAATTTCAATATCTGCTTCAGGGCTGTCTTCCAATTCTTGATCTAAATCAGCGATCAAATCTGGTTCAACCTTTTCATCATAAACTTCTTCTAACTCTGGGTCATCATTTGGAGCTAAATCTGGTTCTTCATCTACTATATATTCTTCATTTACAGATGGATCTTCTTCAACTTCCAAATCAGGTTCTAAATCTGCTTCTAAATTTTCATCTGCTAATTCTTCAGTGACTTGTTCATCTTCTCTAGGTGTATCTTCATCTGTTTCTAAAGCAGTTGTTTCCATTGGTGTATCTTCATCATGTTGGTCATCAAAGATATCAAAAAAGTCTTCGGTGTCTTCGATTTCTTCTGGATCTGATTCTTCCGTCATCTCATCTAATGAATCGAAAAATTCTTCTGACTCATCCAAGACTGGTTCAACAGAGAGGTCAGAGGAAATTTCAATTTCATCCCTATCTTCTGCGATATCTTTTTCAGCTTCTAATTGAGCATACTCTTCTGGATCAAATTCGCTTTCTGATTTAATATCGATTTTATATCCTGTTAAGCGTGCTGCAAGTCTTACGTTTTGACCGCGACGGCCGATTGCCAGAGATAGTTGCATATCTGGTACAACAGCCACACATTCTCGTTCTTCTTCATCAATATAAACATCGATGACATCTGCTGGATTTAACGCATTTTTGATAAATACAACAGGATCTTCATCCCATTCGACAATATCCATGTTCTCACCATTTAATTCATTGACGATAGCTTGAACACGAATACCTTTAGGACCGACACAGGTACCGACAGCATCTACATTTTCATCATGAGAATAGACAGCAAGTTTTGAGCGGTCACCAGCTTCACGAGCAATAGACATAATTTCAACGACACCATCATAAATTTCAGGAACTTCTTGTTCAAACAAGCGTTTAATCAAATTAGGATGTGTACGACTGACAAAGACTTGTGGTCCTTTAGATGAATCCTGAACGTTATTTACATACACCTTGATACGATCATGTGCTTTGTAAACTTCGCCCTCAATCTGATTCCTATCTGACATAACCGCTTCAACTTTTCCTAAGTTAATGAATACATAGTTATTATCTTGACGTTCAACAATCCCTGTCATTAAATCATCTTCATATTGAATGTATTCTTGATAGATGACTGAGCGCTCTGCTTCGCGCAAACGCTGAGTAACTACTTGCTTTGCAGTTGAAGCAGCTAAACGTCCAAAATCTTTAGGAGTTACTTCAAAACGAATTTTGTCGCCTACTTCATAAGCAAAATTCTTCTCTTTTGCATCCTCTAAAGAGATTTGTAAATTTTCGTTCTCTACCTCTTCAACAACATCTTTTATTTGATAAACTGTAATATTTCCAGTTTTTGTATCAAATTTAACTTCCACATTTTGTGAAGTTCCATATTCTTTTTTATAAGCTGAAACTAATGCAGATTCTAATGCTTCTTGAATAACTTCTGCTGAGATTCCTTTTTCAGACTGCAGTAATTCAAATGCCGCTACTAATGCATCACTCATTTTTATTCGCTCCTATTTTAAAATTCAATCGCTAAACGCGCTTTAGAAATATTGGTTCGGTTTAATTCGACATCTTTTGTTTTATTTTTATCTTTTACTGAGAGCACCATATTGTCATCTGTCAATTCTTTTAATGTGCCTTCATAAACATTATTTTTTTCAACGGGTTCAAAAAGAGAGACATGAATGTAGCGACCTACAGCTAACTCAAAATCTTCTTCTGTTTTTAATGGTCTTTCAGCACCTGGAGAAGAAACTTCCAAATAATAAGCATATGGAATAGGATCTGGCTCTAGTGCATCCATTTGTTCACTCACTAATTCATTGAACATTGCACAGTCATTTAAATCGACGCCACCTGGCTTATCAATATAGATACGCAAAAACCAATTTTTTCCTTCTTTAACATATTCAATGTCAACCACTCGGAAGCCTTTTTCTTCTGCGATTGGTTTAACGATATCCCCAACTAACTCAACTGTGTTCATTTTGTCACCTCTTTAGATATTTTTCTACAATTTTAACTCTGATAGTATTTCGGCAAAAAGAGTGAGCCAAAAAATTGGCTCACTCTTCTACAGGTTCGATCTTTACTACCGTGCAATAATACCACGAATGAAAGGATAATGCAAACCGTCTGCCCTATATAAAAAGCTTGAACAGTCTACTGTATTTTTTTAAAATACAGTTGCATTTTCACTTCTTAAAAATCAAATAATGAAAGTTGATTCTCATCTGGAAGATGAGAAACGACATTGTTAATTTCTAAATATTCCATCACTGTTTTACTAACTTTTCCTCTTTTAGCAAGATCTTCTTTAGATAAAAAGTCACTTTCTTCTCTTGCAGCTACAATTTGTTTTGCGACGTTAGAACCTAATGAAGGAACTGCACGGAATGGAGCAATTAATGAATCTCCTTCAATAATAAAGTGTCTAGCATCAGATTTATTTAAATCAACCATCTTAATGTCATACCCACGTTCTAACATTTCATTTGCAACTTCAAGCGTTACAACGAGTGTATTTTCTTTTGATGTAGCTTCTAATCCTTTATTGTAAATCTCTTCGATTTTTGCTTTAAGGACAGATTTACCGCCTGTCATCGCAGTTAGATCAAAGTCTTTCGCACGAATCGAAAAGAACGTTGCATAATAATAAATTGGATAATGAACCTTAAAGTACGCAATACGCAAGGCCATAATAATATAAGCCGCCGCGTGAGCTTTCGGGAACATATATTTGATCTTAAGACACGATTCAATGTACCATTCTGGAACATCGTTCGCTCGCATCTCAGCTTGCCATTCTTCAGGGATGCCACGTCCTTTACGAACATATTCCATAATATTAAAGGCTAAACTATCCTCTACTCCTTTATATTGGAGGTAAACCATAATATCATCACGAGTACCAATAACCTCAGATAGTGGAATATCATAATTTCGAATCAATTCTTGAGCATTTCCAAGCCACACATCCGTCCCGTGAGATAGTCCAGATATTTGCAATAATTCTGAAAAAGTTTCTGGTTTCGTTTGTTCAAGCATTTCACGAACAAATGGAGTACCAAATTCTGGAACACCAAGGGTCCCTGTTTTTGAATAAATTTGTTCAGTGGTTACACCTAATACTTCTGTTCCTTTAAATAACGCCATAACATCTGGGTCATTTAGAGGAATATCATTTGGGTCAATGCCTGATAAATCTTGAAGCATGCGAATCATTGTTGGATCATCATGTCCTAAGATATCAAGTTTTAAAACATTATCTTCAATTGAATGGAAATCAAAATGCGTTGTATACCATTCAGACTCTTGATCGTTTGCTGGATACTGAATGGGTGTAAAATCATAAACATCCATATCATCTGGAATAACAATAATACCGCCTGGGTGCTGACCAGTTGTTCGACGAACACCTGTAATACCTTTAACAAGACGATCAACTTCTGCGCGACGATAGTTTAGTTGCATATCTCCTTCGTAACCTTTAACGTGTCCAAAGGCAGTTCTTTCAGCAATTGTTCCGATCGTTCCGGCACGATATACATAGTCCTCGCCAAATAATTCTTTTGTATAGTCATGCGCTTTTGATTGATATTCACCAGAGAAGTTCAAATCAATATCAGGAACTTTATCTCCTTTAAAGCCTAAGAAGGTCTCAAAAGGTATATCATGACCATCGGCAATAAGTGGCTCTCCACATTCAGGACAATTTTTTTGCGGTAAGTCAAAACCAGAACCAACAGATCCATCATCAAAAAACTCATGATACTGACAAGATTTACAACGATAATGTGGTGATAAAGGATTTACTTCTGTTATTCCAGTTAATGTAGCTACCAGACTAGAACCTACGGAACCACGAGAACCAACTAAGTAACCATCTTGATTACTTTTATCTACTAATTTTTGGGAGATTAAATAAATGACCGCAAAGCCGTTACCAATAATACTCTCTAATTCTCTTTCAATACGTGCTTCAACAATCTCTGGTAAATCTTCCCCATACAATTCTTTTGCTTTATTGTAAGTGATTTTTCGGATCTCATCCTCTGCACCTTCTAATTTTGGTGTATATAACTTTGACTTAATAGGGGCAATTTCAGGGTCGATCATCCCTTTAATTTTTTGAGTGTTTGTAACCACAATTTCTTTAGCTTTTTCTTCCCCTAAAAATGCAAAAGCCTCTAACATTTCATCCGTTGTTCTAAAATGAACTTTTGGATGCAACGTATCTTGTGTATTACTTTGGTTAATCGATTTTAGAATAATTTCTCGATAGATAGAATCTTCAGGATTTAAGTAGTGAACATTTCCAGTAGCAACTACTGGAATATCTAATTCTTCTCCTAATTTTACGATGTTTGTCAAGATTTCTTCTAAATCTTCTTCGCTCTTTACAAGCTCGCGTTCTTTTAAATGGAGATAAGCTTCTTTTGGCATAACCTCTAAGAAATCATATTTTCTAGCTAAATCTTTAGCTTCATCATAACCTGTTTGCATCATTGCGGTGAAAACATCGCCATCTGCACAACCACTACCTACTAAAATTCCATTTCGGTATTCTTTTAATACGCGATGAGGAATACGTGGTGTTCGATAGAAATATTCTGTTAGTCCAATGGATACTAAATGGTATAAGTTCTTTAATCCTTCATCAGAAGAAACGAGTAATGTAGCATGCGTTGGGCGTGAACGTTTATAGCTGTCTCCTTGCCCAATATAATCATTCATATGGTTTAAATTTGTAATCTCATATTCACTCATTAAATCTTTTAAAAATATATCCAGTAGGCGCCCCGTCGTTTCCGCATCATAAATAGCCCTATGATGTTGTTCTAAAACGACATCAAAACGCTTGGCTAAAGCACTTAAACCAAAACTTTTAAATTGCGGGTATAAAAATCGGGAAAGTTCCAACGTATCTATTACTGGTTGTGGGTAAACAGGCAAATTATTCTTTTCGTAGCCTTTGTTAATAAAGCCGATATCAAATTGAGCGTTATGCGCAACTAAAATTGTATCTTTTGTAAATTCCTGAAATTCCGCTAGTACTTGTTCTTCTGGTTTTGAACCTTTTACCATTTCAGTTGTGATGCCTGTTAATTGTGTAGTAAAACTGGAAAGCTCTACTCCTGGATCAATAAACTCTTGAAACTCCTCAATGACGTTTCCTTTATACATCTTGACTGCAGCTAATTCAATAATCGAATCGTAAATTGCAGATAGACCTGTTGTCTCCACGTCAAAAACGACATAAGTAGCTTCGTTTAAGTCAATATCTGCATCATTCAATGCAATAGGCACACCATCGTTAACAAGATCCGCTTCTAACCCATAAATAACTTGTATATCATGCTCTTTACTTGCTTTGTAAGCATCTGGGAAAGAATATACTCCCGCATGATCCGTAATAGCTACTGCTTCATGTCCCCATTTAGCAGCTGTTTCTACTAAATCTTCAACATGAATGGTGGAATCCATCATGCTCATATTCGTATGCGCATGAAGTTCAATTCTTCTCTCTCCTTCAGGTGCTTGATCTTTTCGAGATTCATGGAAAGTTTCTTGTATACTTTGAGCCATCATACCTAACTCGTTGCTGTAGGTATCTTCTTGAATCGATCCTTGAGCTTTTAGCCACATTCCAGGTTTTATGTTTGCAAATATCGCTTCATCTGTCTCATTATTTGAGAACTTCTTAACAGTTAAAGAAGATGAATAATCGGTCATTTTAACAATCATTAATTCTCGTTCAGATCTTAATTTTCTAATTTCGACATCAAATACATAACCTTCAACCACAACACTTCGTTCTTCATCTAAAATATCTTTCATTTGCATAATTGGAGTGTTTTGTGAAATATTACGTCCAATCTTTACTGGTCCATTGGCGGCAGCTCCACCGTTTGTTCCATTTCGTTCATTTTGTTGGTGTTTTTCAGTTAATTTCTTTGTAAGAATTGCATTTTCAGATTCATTTTTTTCCATAACTGCTTTTGTAACTTCTTCTGCTGCATTTTCATCCACTTCAGGAATAATGCGCAAATCACTTGGAAAACCAATTTTTTTATATTGTTCAACAATTGGTGGGAAGAACTCTTCACTAAATTTTGATAAAGTTACTTCATGTTCAATATAAAAAATAACCTTACTGTTTTTTGTAACAGGTGTACTTGTTTTAAATAATTGATTACAAATAGGTGAATCTACTCTGCTATTTTGGCAAACATATAACCAATAATCACTAATCAACTGTTGATTGATTTTTGGATTTTTAGTTTCAATTGTTAAATCGATAGTAGCGATTTTTGAGAAAGCAATTTTTAATGCTTGTTCAAATTTTTGAAATAAATCATATGGTAATATTTCATCAAATAAAAAATGAAATGCCCATTTCTTTTCATTACGATACACTTTAACAGATTTAATTTCCCCATGATTTAAATAATCTGTTTCGTTCTCATTAGGTAATAGTTTTATTTGTTGTAATAATGTTTGAAATAATGCTTGTGGATCTTTAGCCATCATTACCCTTCCTTCTTCAAAAAGATACTACATGAAAGAAAAGGAGGCAGTCTTATAACTTGCTGGCTCCTTTTCTAGTCAATATTTAAATAAATTTCATCATTAATTATTATCTTGTGTAGATTTTAAAATAGAAATTGTATCAATAATCTCTTCTTTACGTGTTTCTATCATTTCACCTGTGCGACGGATAGAAACTTCTACAATACCATCTTCAGCTTTTTTACCAACTGTAATCCGAATAGGTATACCAATCAATTCAGCGTCTGTGAATTTAACGCCTGGTCTTTCTTTTCGATCGTCAATTAAGACTTCGTAACCTTCATTGGTAAATATCTCATTTAATTCATCTGTTAAAGCTTTTTGATGTTCATTATTATAATTGATTGGAATAATATGCACATCAAATGGTGCCACAGAAGATGGCCATACGAGCCCTTTGTCGTCTAAATTCTGTTCAGAAATCGCAGATAACAAACGACTAATCCCGATACCATAACTTCCCATAATAATTGGAACAGGTTTACCGTTTTGGTCTAGAACAGTGGCATCCATTGTTTCACTGAAACGAGTCCCTAATTTGAAAATATGTCCAATTTCTATTCCAGTTGTGAATTCAAGAGTCCCTTGACCATCTGGCGATGGATCACCTTCTTGGACCATACGAATGTCTGAATATTCCTTTGGCTCAAAATCACGGTTTGGATTAACGTTAATATAATGTTTATCTACTTGGTTTGCACCTGCTACACCATTGACCATATTTTTCACGTATAGATCAGCAATAATCGTAACATCTTCAGGTGCGTCAATTGGACCAACATAACCTGCTGGAATCCCATTAAATAGTTGTGCGATCTGCTCATCTGTAGCCTGTTCAATCGTTTCAGCGCCAATGGCCATACGAACTTTAATTTCATTAACGTCATGGTCTCCACGAACAATTGCCATCACAGGTTGTTCACCATCTGCAACAAGTAGTACACTTTTAAAAATCTTTGCTTTATTTACAGATAATAATTCTGCTAGAGCTTCAATCGTTGTTGTTTCTGGTGTATCTATCAGTTCACTTTGTAGTTGAACTTCTGTATTTGTACGTTCTTTAAATTTGCTACTTGCCATTTCTATATTGGCTGCATAGCCACTATCTGTTGAATAGGCGATGGTATCTTCTCCAACATCGGAAATCGCAATGAATTCAATAGATTCTCTACCACCCATCGCACCAGCATCTGCAATAATGGAACGGTAATTTAAACCAATACGAGTGAAGATATTATCATAAGCTTTCCAGATATCACTATACATATCATCTAAACTATCATAGGAATCATGAAATGTATATGAATCTTTCATTAAGAACTCTCTACTTCTCAACAAACCAAATCTTGGACGCTTTTCATCACGATATTTAGTTTGAATTTGATACAAATGAAGAGGTAATTTTTTATAAGACTTAATGTCATCACGGACTAATTTTGTAAAAGTCTCTTCATGCGTTGGCCCTAATAAAAAATCACGATCGTGTCTGTCTTTAAGTTCCATCATTTCAGGACCATACGTATCATAACGACCAGATTCGCGCCATAAGTCAGCAGGAATTAAAGTTGGCAACATCATCTCTGTACCACCAACAGCATCTAATTCTTCACGAATAATATTTTCGATTTTTTTGATGACACGCCATGCTAATGGCATATATGTGTATATCCCTGCAGATATTTGACGAATAAAGCCCGCACGAAGCATCAATTGATGACTAGCTACCTCAGCATCACTTGGTATTTCTCGTAATGTTGGAATAAAAATTTGGGACTGTTTCATTAAGTATCAAACTCCTTTATGTTCATTTTCATTAGTTAAGAAAAACTCGCTGATTGCGAGTTCTGTATAATAGAACGAAGCAGAAGCGTAAGTTTTTCTATATGCGTTAAGAGATTATTTATAATCCCCTTATTAGTTTAAAAAGAATCTTTGAATATCGTTCCAAGTTACTACAAGCATGAGTACTACTAATAATACCACACCTATTAAGTTAATCATTGCTTCTTTTTCTTCGCTAATTCGTTTCCCACGAATTCCCTCAATAATATTTAATAGAAGCTTCCCGCCATCTAGTGCAGGAATTGGTAGTAAATTCATCAACCCTAAATTTACGCTTAGAAGACCGATAAAACTGACAATACCAATTAAACCAGATGTTCTAGTAACTTCACCAGTAATCTCAAAAATAGCCACTGGACCACCTAAATCATTTATCGTAAATTGCCCGGTAAACAGCATTACGATGCTTTGGAAAACAACTTTGATGGTGTTCCACGTTTCGGTAAATCCAAAAGTAATTTTATCAATAAATGATGTTTCCATGTAAACTTCTACACCGATCCGCCCTACTTGTGATCCATCTGTTGCTGTTTCTAAGGCAGGTGTAATCATTTCGGTATATGTTTCGTTTTCTGGCGTTTGTATTTCGAAAGTCAGTTCTTCATTTGGATGTTGTCCGACAATTTGAACCATCTCTACAAATGTAGAAACTTCTTCATTTTCAATAGAAAGAATACGATCTCCTGTTTCTAATCTTGTTTCGGCCGCAGGTGTATTTTCACTAATATTCCCTACAATAGGTTCTGAAGTAGGAATACCACCTTGCATGAAAGCCAATAAAATGAATGCGATAATTGCAAGAATAAAGTTATTTAAAGGCCCTCCGAAATTCGTCAAAATACGGTTCAATAATGGTGCGTTTGGAAACTGTCGATTTGCCGGGGCTATTTGTAATCTTGTACCCTCTTCTTTAACAATAATAGCATTTTCGTTCACTGAATAAGTCACAACTTCTTCAGTGTCTCCAGCCATATTTCCTTTGATGTATAGCTCTTCATCAAAATCATAATCCAAAACATCAATAGGTACACCCGATGTTTGTACGGGATTGTCACTTAAGTCAATTTCAGTAACTTTTTCATTTTCATCAAGTGACAATAACGCAGGCATACCTAAGCGGATATCCTCTTCTTCCTCATAGCCTGCCATCAGTACATAACCACCTAATGGTAACACACGAATCGTATAAGTTGTTTCATTTCTATGCGTTTGAAATAATTTTGGTCCCATGCCAATCGCAAATTCACGTACTAAAATACCCGATTTTTTTGCGAAATAAAAATGTCCAAACTCATGTACAATAACAATTATCCCAAAAACTAGTATAAAAGCTAATATTGCTTGCATAGAATACAACTCCTTTCTAACTTTCTATTCTACAAGTCAACTTATTGTGATTAAACAATTCCTAAAATAAAAGCCATACTTAGTGTAAATAATGCACTATCAAATCGATCCAAGATCCCACCATGTCCAGGCAATATATTTCCTGAATCTTTTACTGCAAAATGTCTCTTTAAGCTAGATTCCAATAAATCTCCGAATTGTCCGGTAACAGATAAAACTCCTGCCACCAAAAGCATGATACCATCCGAATAATGGAAGTTAGAAAAGTTTAAATAAATAGCAGCCATAATTAACGCCGAAATGATTCCTCCAATTGAACCTTCTACTGTTTTATTTGGAGATAATAATGGAGCAAGTTTATTTTTACCAATTAAGGATCCTATAAAATAAGCTCCAACATCTGTACTAATTGTAATTAATAATATAAATAGAAATAAGGCTAGATTTGCTTCGCGAATGGTGATTGCTGCATAACCCCCTAGTCCTACATAAAACATTGTTAATGCAGAAATTCCAGCTTTAGTAAAATCATATTCTCGGATAGTGACTGTTCCGATTAATAAAAACATTAATGAGAAAATCGGAATAAATCCATTACTCCAAGTGTCGGGTAAATATACCGCGATATAATCAAAAAATACAATAGATAACGTGCCAATATATGTAACAATTGACGGCAAAAGTTTTCGACTGATCTTTGCCATGTGAATTAATTCTATACTTCCTAATAGTGCAATCAGTCCCATCACAATATTAAAAGGCCAACCACCTATGATAATTGCTGGAACAAGTACAACTAGTAAGACAATAGAAGTGATTACGCGTTGGCGCAAAATAGTTCCCTCCCTTGGGTTTTAAACATCCCGCAGACTATACTCCCCCAAATCTACGGTTTCTACGTTGATATTCAGAAATAGCCTGTTCAAATAATTTTTCATTATAGTCTGGCCAATATTCTGAAGTAAAGTAAAATTCACTATAAGCGTTTTGCCAAAGTAAAAAATTACTTAATCGCTTTTCACCACTTGAGCGAATTAAAAAATCTACATCTTGTAGCTCTCCAAGTTGTGCCGTAAGTAAATGTGAAGCGATCATTTCTTCATCAATAGCGTCTGGTTTTATATTGCCCTCAGCTACTTCTTGTGCAATCTCTCGCACAGACTGTGCGATTTCAGCTCTTCCCCCATAATTAAAGGCAAAATTTAAAACCATACCTGTATTCTCTTTTGTTTCTTCTACTGCTTGGTAAATTGCGCGTCTTGTAAAATCTGGTACACGTTTTTCAAAACCTGTAATTGTAACTTTTACATTATTTTCATTTAGCTCTGGGATAAATCTTTTAAAAAATTGACCAGGTAAAGCCATTAAATATTGAATTTCTTTTATTGGTCTCTTCCAATTTTCAGTTGAAAAAGCATATAGTGTTAATACTTTAACACCAAGTTCGTTTGCACTCAATGCGACTCGACGAATAGCTTCGACACCTTCTTTGTGTCCTTCAGATCGATCTAAGCCTTTTCCTTGAGCCCAGCGACCATTTCCATCCATAATTATGGCTACATGCTTTGGAACTGGTTCATTTTGGATATTCTGGGTAGAGCTATTACTACTCATTATTACACTCCTCAAGTTTTTTACTATATTCTATTATATTGAAAATCTCTACTAACTACCATATCTATTAAGAAAAATCTCGATGATGAGTGAGGATTTCGAAAGACGTTAGAAGTGTGATCGTTTTATAATAAGTGTCATTCTAAAATACGTATAAAATCCGCTAAAACAAATAGTGTTCTAGCGGATTTGTTTTAACTTATAATAAAATAACTTCTTTAACTTTCAAAAAGATGTAGAAATTAATCTTCAATAATCTCTTTTTCTTTTTCTGCAGCTAAAGTATCTGCATTTTTTACAGCTTCATCTGTTAACTTTTGTACTTCAGTTTCAAAACGACGTAACTCATCTTGTGAAAGCTCGCCATTTTTTTCTAACTTTCTCAGTTCATCAATAGCAGAACGACGAATATTTCGAATAGCTACTTTAGCATTTTCAGCTTCTTCGCCAACTTGTTTAGCTATTTCACGACGACGTTCTTCTGTTAATTGTGGAACAACCAGACGGATAATTGAACCATCATTTGATGGTGTGATACCAATATCAGATTTGTTAATGGCTTTTTCAATATCCTCTAAAATATTTTTATCATAAGGCGTAATAACAATCATACGTGCTTCAGGTACTGAAATTTGAGCTAATTGGTTTAATGGTGTATTGGCTCCGTAATATGAAACCATAATACCATCTAATAAACTAGCATTAGCACGGCCTGCACGGATACTTCCTAATTCACGTGTGAAAGATTGAAGTGCATTTTCCATGTTTTTTTGTGTATTACTAATTACTTGTTGACTCATTTTATTTCCCCCTAATATTTGTTCCGATTTTTTCACCAAGGACGACTTTTTTAATGTTACCTTTTTCGTTAAGTTTAAAAACCACAAGCGGGATTTCATTATCCATACTTAGTGAAGATGCAGTTATATCCATTACATTAAGTGATTTATTAATGACATCAAGATACGTTAATTCTTCATATTTAGTTGCTGTTTTATCAATATTTGGATCCGCTGAGTATACTCCATCAACATTGTTCTTAGCCATCATTATAACATCTGCATTAATTTCTGCAGCACGTAACGCAGCTGTAGTGTCTGTTGAGAAGTATGGACTACCTGTGCCACCAGTAAATATGACAACACGACCTTTTTCCAGATGACGAATAGCACGTCTTCTTATATATGGTTCTGCTACTTCAGCCATATTGATTGCTGTTTGTACACGTGTAGGGACCTCTAAACTCTCTAATCCATCTTGTAAAGCTAAACCATTCATTACGGTTGCAAGCATTCCAATATAATCTGCTTGTGCACGATCCATCCCCATTACTTCTCCAGTCTGACCGCGCCAAATATTTCCACCACCTACAATAATCGCAAGCTCTACACCTAATTCGTGTACTTCTTTAATTTCTTCTGCGATGGTTTTTATGGTAGCTGGATCAATGCCGTAGCCTTTTTCACCAGCAATTGCTTCTCCACTTATTTTTAAAATAACCCGTTTGTATATAGGCTTTGCCATCTTTAGTCCTCCTAGATTTACATATTCATATTATCATATCTCAAAGAATGAGTCACTTATTTGTCAGGGATTTTCTTATACTTTGAGAGATCATCTTCCCAAATTACCTAAAAAAAGACAGGAACGCTAGACGCTCCTGTCTAAATCTTTAAAAAATTAAAGGTTCATTTGATTTCTAACTTCTTCAGCAAAGTCTTCTTCACGTTTTTCAATTCCTTCGCCAACTTCTAGACGAGTGAATGATTTAATTGAAGCGTTATTATCATTTAAATATTCTTGAACAGTTTTGTCGCCATCTTTAACATATGGTTGGTCAACTAATGAGATTTCACCTAACCATTTGTTTAAACGACCTTCAACCATTTTTTCAACAATATGTTCTGGCTTACCTTCGTTTTTAGCTTGTTCAGATAGAATATTTAATTCGTGATCACGTACCTCTTGTGGGACATCTTCACGTTCTAAATATTGTGGATTCAATGCAGCAACGTGCATAGCAACGTTTCGTGCTACTTCTTCGCTTCCGCCTTCAATTAAAGTTAAAACTGAAATGCTTCCACCCATGTGCTCGTAAGCTCCAAAGATTTCATCGTCTTCTTTTTCAACTAATTCGAAACGACGAAGTGTAATGTTTTCACCAATAGTAGTGATTGCACTTGTAATAGCGTCACTAATTTTTTCGCCATTTTCCATTGCAAGCTCTTGAGCTTCTTCAACAGAAGCTGGTTTATTTGTTGCAATTGTTTTGGCAATGTCTTTAACTAATGTTTGGAATTGTTCGTTTTTAGCAACATAATCCGTTTCACTATTTACTTCAACAACTGCAGCTGTATTTCCTTCAACATGGATGTATGATAATCCTTCTGCTGAGATACGATCTGCTTTTTTAGCTGCTGTAGCGACACCTTTTTCACGTAAAATATCTGTTGCTTTGTCCATGTCACCGTCTGCTGAAACTAACGCTTTTTTAGCATCCATCATTCCAGCGCCTGTACGGTCACGAAGTTCTTTAACTTGAGCTGCTTTAATTTCTGCCAAGATAATTCCTCCTGATTTAAAATAAGTTATTATATTTTTAATTATTTATTTGATTATAAATAAGAAATTATTCGTTGTCGCCTTCTACAGCTTCAACCATTTCTTCAATTGATTGTGATTTTTCTTCACCAGCTGTTTGTGATTCACCTTGATTTCCTTCAATAAATGCATCTGCCATTACTGAAGTAATCAATTTGATTGCACGGATTGCGTCATCGTTTGCTGGGATTACGTAATCAATATTATCAGGATCTGTATTTGTATCAACCATAGCAATTACAGGGATTCCTAATTTGTTTGCTTCGTTAACTGCGATATATTCTTTACGAGGGTCTACAACAAATAATGCGTCTGGAGTTCCAGATAAATCTTTAATTCCTCCAAGTGTACGTTGTAATTTGTCTCTTTCTTTCATTAACAAGCTAACTTCGTTTTTAGGAAGTACGTCAAAAGTACCGTCTTCTTCCATTGCTTCTAATTCTTTTAGGTAGTTAATACGTTTGCTAATTGTGTCCCAGTTTGTCATTGTTCCACCTAACCAACGATGGTTGATATAATGAACTCCTGCACGCTCAGCCTCTTCTTTAATAGACTCTTCTGCTTGTTTTTTCGTACCAACAAATAGAATGTCTCCACCATTTTCACCAATTTCACGAACAACTTTGTATGCTTCTTCGATAGCATGTACAGTTTGTTGTAGGTCAATGATGTAAATACCGTTTCTTTCTGTAAAGATATATGGTTTCATTTTTGGATCCCAACGACGTGTTTGGTGACCAAAGTGAACACCAGATTCTAACAATTGTTTCATAGTTACTACTGCCATTTTAAATTCCTCCATTTTTGTTTTTTTCGTCCCCGACCTTCAAATATTCAAACAACTCCTGGCATTGGAGCAACAGTTGAACAATCCGACCGAGTGAAATTTTGGTGTATTCGCACCGTCAAATATTATACCGAACACGAGAGAGAATATCAAATAAAACTTGCACTTTAATTAAAATTAACGCATACTATTCTTATCATTTACTAAAGATAAGGTGATCTTTTGTTTTACAATTTTGTATTTAATTTAATCAAATTTTTATTACTTATATTAAATGGAAAGACTAAAGTAGAAGGGAAAGAAAACTTACCTACAGATGAAAAGTTTGTGCTTGTTGCTCCCCATCGTACTTATTTAGATCCTATTTACATCGCTGTGATGTCTTATCCTTTTAAATTCTCATTTATGGCTAAGCAAGAATTATTTAAGGTTCCTGTTTTAGGATGGATCATCCGAAACCTTAATGCTTTCCCAGTCAATCGAGATAAGCCTGGTGTTAGTGCAATTAAAACACCTGTAAATTATCTAAAAAATAATGAATTAAATGTCATGGTCTTTCCTTCTGGAAGTCGGCATTCCACAGAATTAAAAGGTGGGGCCGTAACAATTGCTCGCTTAGGAAAAAGTAAAATTGTTCCAGCTGTATACTCTGGTCCTTTGACAATGAAAGATTTATTAATGCGAAAAAAAGCTATTGTAAGATTTGGGCAACCCTTTGAAATCAAAAGAAAGATAGATGGTGTTGAAGATATTAATCAATACTACTCAGCTAAAATACAACAAGCTTTTGCTGAACTTGATGAAACGATTGATCCAAAATAAATTTTAAAAAGACTCATAGCCGACACACTTGCATGTGTTAGCTAGGAGTCTTTTTTTAATTAATTAAGTGATTCTTCTATATTGTTACTATAATCTAAATTTTGCAATTCATACATTTCGCTATAACGACCACCAAGTTCAATTAATTCCTCGTGTGTTCCTCGTTCTACAATTTCTCCAGCTTCCAATACTAGAATCTGGTCTGCATCTCGAATTGTAGATAAACGATGAGCAATCGCTACAGTTGTTCGACCTGCACGCATTCGACTTAATCCTTCTTGAATTAATACTTCTGTTTCTGTATCAATATTGGCTGTTGCTTCATCTAAAATTAAGATTTTCGGATCTTTAACGATTGTACTTGCAAAAGATAGAAGCTGCTTTTCACCACTTGAAAAGCTCGCGCCACGTTCTACAACTTTGTGGTCATATTTCCCTGGTAGTTTTTCAATGAAACGATCTGCTTGGACAAATTGAGCCGCTTGAATAATTTCTTCATCCGTAATTGTGTCATCAAGTAGCCGGATATTATCTTTGATTGTTCCATAAAACATAAAGGAATCTTGGAGAACTAAGCCAATTTCATCTCGGAGTTCCCGTATTGGGTACTTCCTGATTGATTGACCATCTATTAAAATTTCTCCCTCTTGAAATTCATAAAAACGCATTAAGAGATTAATAATTGAAGATTTACCACTTCCTGTATGACCAACTAAAGCGACTGTTTCTCCAGGGTTTACAGTAAATGAGATATTTTTCAATACATCATTCTCATCGTCATAAGAAAATGTGATATTTTTAAATTCTATTTTAGCTTCTTCAATACTTAGTCCTTGTACTTCTTCTTGTTCTGGGTTGTAAGTATCATCATCCATTACTTTAAGTATTCTACTACTTGAGATGACTCCATCTTGGAATAAACTTAGATTATCCATCAAACGAGTTAACGGTTGGAAAAATAAGTTCACATAAGATGTAAAAGCATAAATAACTCCTACCTCAACTGGTCCTTGTAATGCATCATAACCAAATAACCCTAAAATAGCGACTACCGCTACTGTATAAAGTAAATTAATGACAGGACTTAACAAGATAGCATTAATTTTCGTCATTGAGAATCTTGATTGGAAATAAGAATCATTTGTTTCTTCAAATTCTTTAATCATACGATCTTCTTGCCTAAATTGTTGAATGATTGACATTCCATTAATTGATTCAGCTAACTGTGTGTTCAACATACTATTTTTACTTTTCATTTCGGAATATGTTTTAGAACTATAGACTTGGTAGAATCGAGTAACAATGACTAATATCGGAACAAACGCTAGAATCCATAAAGAAACTTGCCAGTCTAGTAAAAGCATTGCTCCAAAAGTTGTTAGAATACTTAATAGACTTTGTGTAATATTTAATAATACGTTCCAAAAGTCTTTTAATGCTTCAGTATCATTCGTAACGCGAGTAACTATCCAACCAGTAGAAGTATTATCAAAAAATCTCATACCTAAACTATGGACTTTTGCAAATAGTTGATTACGGACATTTTGAATTGTTTTTTCTGAAGCCATATTAAATAAATATAATTCAAAAAAGGTTACTGTAGCTTTTAGAATCGTTAATCCTAAATAAATAGCCCCAAACATAACGGCTGTTGACTGTGTAGCTCTCCCTACTGCCAAATAATTATCGATAAACGTTTGAATAACACGAGGTTGAATCGCATTTACAACAGCTAAAAAGATAACAAGTAAGATGGCGATAGTAAATTGTTTAATATGGGGTTTAATAAATTTTAAGATACGCTTTAAAGTAACCATCTGTTCTTTAATAGGTATCGAACGATACTTCTCTTCTTCTTCTATTTTTGTTTCCATACTTATTCACCCTCTTCTGTTTCTGGCAAAACTTCTTCTAATTGTTGCTTATTGTACATCTCTTTATACCAGCCGTCTTGTTCAATTAATTCATCATGAGTACCACGTTCAGTAATCCGACCGTCATCAAGGACAATAATTTCATCCGCATGCATTAAAGAACTAATACGGTGTGCGATAATAATCGTTGTCTGATCGTCTCTTAATTCTTTTAACCCTCGGAGGATTTCTTCTTCTGTTTTTGCATCAACGGCTGACAAAGAATCATCCAATATCATTAATTCTGGATTTTTGATGATAGCACGGGCGATAGAAACACGTTGCTTCTGACCACCAGATAGCGACACGCCTCGTTCACCAGTTTGAGTATCATAACTATTTGGCATTTCTATGATATCATCATGAATATCCGCAATTTTAGCTGCTTTTTCAACTTCTTCTTGTGAAAGTGTTGGATCGCTAAATCGAATATTATCTCGAATTGAAGTCGAAAATAAAAATGTGTCTTGAGGCACATATCCAATACTTTTTAATAGAGCATCTAATGTATAGTCTCGAATATCTTTATTTCCAAACTTAATCTGTCCATCATAGTTATCATGATCTCTTAACAATAATTTTAAGATGGTTGTTTTTCCTGCACCAGTTTTCCCTACAATTCCAAGCGTATTTCCTTTTGGTATGTTGAAATAAATATCTTCTAAAGCGATTTCGTTACTATTTGGATATTTAAATGATTTAATATTATATTCTAGATCGCCAACCGGTGGTTCATTATGGGCGCCTTTTCTTTCGACAATTGACGTTTTTTCATTTAGTAACAACTCAATACGTTCATAACTTGCAGATCCACGTTCGATAATATTAAAGAGTCGTCCGATCGCAAACATTGGCCATACAAGCATACCAATATAACTAATAAAAGTTACAAATTCCCCAACAGATATTTGTGTATCTAATATTAAATTTCCACCAACAATAATTGCAATCACATAAGAACTACCAATAATTAAATTTAAAACGGGATCAAAAAGTGAGTCAATTTTATAAACTTCTCGGTTCTTATCAACAATATTATCTGTTTGGTCATGAAATTCTTCAATATCTTCTTTTTCTTGTCCAAATGTCTTAATTCGTTTGATTCCTTGGAGACTTTCTTGTACTTTATTATTCATTTGTGAAAAAGCATCTTGTGCGCCTCTAAATCGAGTATGTAGCATTCTACCTAAGTATCTTGAAGCCACTGCTAATAGCGGTAATGGAATAATCGCAAGCAATGTTAAACGCCAATCAATGACAATAAACATTGCAGTAATTGTGATAAGCGTGATACTTAAAGAGTCAGCCATTGTAACAATCCCGCCACCAGCTACCATACGTAAAGCCCTTAAATCATTTGTCGCATGTGCCATTAAGTCTCCCGTACGATATTTTTGATAGAATTCACTATCCATATTTGTAAAGTGTTTATATAAGCGGTTTCGCATAATTCTTTCGAGTCTTGCAGCATTCCCCCAAATATTAACACGCCAAATATATCTTAAAATATATTGAGCAATTGCGGTAAGCAATAAAATAACTAACCATTTAATTAATGAATTTGTGGTGATAATATTCAACGCAATTTCATCAATAACTATCCCAATGATACGTGGAGGTATTAATTGTAAAAAAGCTACAAGTAATAAAGCTATAATTGCAACAAGATACGATTTCCATTTATCTTTAAAAAACCAACCTAGTTTCCTATATATTTCCATTGATGCACCTTCTTTATCAAGCTATTTACTTTCAATTTCTAATTAAAATTGAAAGAAACGAACAGCTCATTTAAAATACTCATTTACTGTTCGTTCTTCTCTACTATTTATTCTTATTCTTTGACTGTGCCTTCATTTGATTGACCATTTGATTAATCTTGCGTTCTGATGGTTTTTGCCCCATTGAAAGCATCATTGTACGAATCATTGTTTCGTCAATCGGTGGATTTTCTTCAAAATATTTCATCATGTATCGACGTGCTAGGAAAAAGCCCCCTGCTAGACCTCCGACCAATGCTAATATAATTAGAAAAATTGCTAAGCCTAAATTCATATTTCTTCACTCCCATTCCAATATAATTAAATAACTTAAATATATACACGAGTATTATTTTACCTAAAATCAATAACAATTAAAACATAGAAGATTAAATTTATCTAATATTTTATTCATTTACCAGTAAATTAGAACAGAAAACAGCTGACAATGGTGGTCAGCTGTAATCCAATAATTTTACTGATTATTTAACAAAGATTAACTATTTAATCTAAAGATAAATATTCATTGACTACATTTTTAACTGTAAAGCCTAAATGTTCAACAACTTCTTCGCCTTTACCACTTGCTCCAAAGCGGTTCAATGCAATGACTTTACCTTCAGGACCTACATAACGATCCCAGCCGAATGGTGAACCCATTTCAACTGCAACGCGTTTTTTCACATCTTTTGGTAAAACAGCTTCTTTATAGTCTTCAGATTGTAATTCAAACAATTCTAAACTCGGCATAGAAACAACCGCTACATCATGACCTTTTTCACGCAATTCTTTTTGTGCACCCATAGCTAGTTGGACTTCAGATCCAGTTGCCAGAAGGATACCTTCCGCCTCATCCTGTGCCGGTGAAAGAACGTAAGCTCCTTTTTGGACATTTTCCTTTGCTAGTTCTTTCGAGTTTGGTAAAACAGGAATCGCTTGACGTGTTAGCGCTAATAACGTTGGACGGTCTTTTGATTCTAGAGCCACTTTCCAGGCAGCAGTCACTTCGTTTGCATCTCCAGGACGCAATACGGTCACATTTGGCATACCACGGAAGCTAGATAATTGTTCAATTGGCTCATGCGTTGGCCCATCTTCCCCTACAGCAATCGAATCATGTGTTAATACATAAATGGCTGGAATTTGTGATAATGCTGCTAAACGAACAGCTGGTCGTAAATAATCAGAAAAAACAAAGAAGGTTGAAACAAAAGATTTTGTTCCACCATGTAATAAAATACCATTTAGAGCGGATGCCATCGCATGCTCACGCACACCATACCAAATATTCTTCCCTTCATAATGATCCGGTGCAAAATCTCCACCATCATTAATCATCGTTTTATTTGAACCAGATAAGTCAGCAGAACCTCCCCAAAAATTCGGAACAACTTCTGCAATAGCATTCAATACATCCCCACTTGTCTCACGACTTGCGGCACCGGTTGTGTCTTCTTCATAAACCGGAAGATTATCTTCCCAACCTTCTGGAAGTTTTTCGGCTAATGCTAATTTAAAGGCTTCACCAAGTTCTGGATACTCTTTTACGTAATCTTCGAGTAATTGGTTCCATTCTTCTTCAGCTTTAGCCCCTTTATTAATTATATTTTCTTCAAACCGTTGGTACACTTCTTCTGGAACCTCAAATGCTTCATGAGACCAACCATAATTTTTCTTCGTGATTTCTATACCTTCGGCACCTAAAGGCGCACCATGTACTGCTGATGTACCTGCATTAGGTGCACCAAAACCAATTTCTGTACGAACTTCAATAATCGTTGGTTTAGCCGTCACTGATTTTGCTTCTTCAATTGCATGATGAATGGCTTCTAAGTCGTTGCCATCCTCTACACGGCTGTAATCCCAGCCATAAGCTTCAAAGCGTTTCTGGATATCTTCACTAAATGCTTTATCTGTTGGACCATCTAATTGAACATCATTTGAATCATAAAGCACGACAAGTTTTCCAAGTTTCAAATGTCCAGCAAGACTTGCTGCTTCATGTGAAATTCCCTCTTGTAAATCTCCATCACTTGCTAAAACATACGTATAATGATCAACGACTGGATAGTTTTCTTTATTATATTCGGCTGCTAAATGTGCTTCAGCCATAGCCATCCCAACACCATTTGCAAATCCTTGGCCTAAAGGGCCCGTAGTTGCTTCAACACCATCGGTTACATGTACTTCCGGATGTCCTGGCATATTGCTTCCTAACTGACGGAAGTTTTTCAAATCTTCCAGTGAAACGTCATAACCAGATAAATGAAGTAAACTGTATAACATAGCTGAGCCATGTCCAGCAGATAGAATAAAGCGGTCACGGTTAAACCACTGAGAATTTTTTGGGTTTGTATTATAGTGCTTGGCCCATAAAGCATAAGCCATTGGCGCTGCACCCATCGGTAACCCAGGATGTCCTGAGTTTGCGGCTTCTACTGCATCCATACTTAATGTACGAATCGCATTTACTGCTACTTGATCTGTTTTGTCAAACATTCTTTCAATCCTTTCGTTTCCTAAAAAATTAATTATTTATTCTTTTTATTTTTTAAATCTTTTACTTTATCAGGAGTTACATCATTACCCTCTTCATCAACTACTTTAATACTCGTTAAATGATTTTCCACTTGGCCTCGAATCATTTTTAAATATTCTTTTCTTAATTCTTTTTGTTCTTCTTTTTCTTCTTCAGTTAAGCCTTCTTCTTTACTCTTGCGAGCAAGAGCATTAATTCTATTGACTAATTCTTCTGGTAGCATAATTCAGCTCCTTTAAAATAATTACATTACTAATCTTACCAAATCATTTAAGAAATAACTAGTTTGAAAGTTGATAATATCCAATTTATCAACAAAAAGAATTATATGAGACCTAACTCGAAAAATAATGTGTTCTCACAATTTTTTATAGATGCGAACATACATTTTCGCGAACAAACGTTTGAACACCTCTTATTCCTGTGCTATAATGTTTTTAAGGAAATTATTAATCAGAATATTAACGAAATAAAGAGGTGTTTTCATGGCAAAAAGAGGTCGTAAAGGAGAGAAGCAGCACGAAATATTAGCATTTATTCATGAGGAAGTTTCAGATCGTGGTTATCCACCCACTGTTCGTGAGATATGTAATGCTACAGGTTTAGCTTCAACTTCTACAGTACATGGGCATTTAGCCCGTTTGGAAGAACATGGTTTTATTGTTCGAGATCCTACAAAGCCTCGTGCAATTGAAGTAACTGAAAGTGGACTTGATAAGCTAGGAATTGATCAAAATTCTGGTCAAATTCCTTTGTTAGGTGTAGTTACTGCTGGTGAACCTATTTTAGCAGTAGAAGATGCCACCGACTATTTCCAAACGCCAGATCATATTAGCTATGATGCTGATGAGTTATTTATGTTAACCATCCGCGGAGATAGTATGATTAATGCTGGAATACTAGATGGAGACTTAGTTATTGTAAGAAGACAAGAAACAGCAAATAATGGAGACATTGTAATTGCAATGACGGATGAAGATGAAGCAACATGTAAGAGATTCTTCAAAGAAACAAGACAAATTCGTCTGCAACCTGAAAACGATGAACTTGAGCCTATTATTTTGCCAGATGTTAAAATACTTGGACGAGTGATTTCTTTATATCGTACTCACGTCTATTAAGTCGTATATAAGAAAACCCTTAAGCTAGATTTTGGAATAAATTTATTCCATTACTGCTTAAGGGTTTTTTTATTTAATATTGTAACAATGAAAAAATATCGTAACCTTCTATTTTATCGCGACCATGTAAATCAAGTAATTCAATAAGGAATGCAGTACCAACAACCTCTCCACCGAGTTTTTCGATAAGTTCAATTGTAGCAGCAAGCGTTCCTCCTGTTGCTAATAGGTCATCAACAACTAATACTCTCTGGCCAGGCTTGATCGCATCTCTATGTAATTGAAGCGTATCTTCACCATATTCTAAACCATAAGTGACCTCGACAGTTTCACGTGGTAACTTTCCCTTTTTTCTTGCTGGAGCAAATCCAACACCTAACTCATAAGCAACAGGACAACCCACAATAAATCCGCGCGCTTCTGGACCTATAATAACATCTACATTTTTATCTCTTGCGTAGTTTGCAATTTGTTCTGTAGCGTATCTGTACGCTTCACCATCCGCCATTAAAGGTGAAATATCTCTAAAAATCACACCTTTTTCTGGATAATCCGGTACTGAAGCTATATATTTACTTAAATCCATTTGACTTCTCCTCATATTAAATATTCTAAATAATGCCAATATAAATAAGCAGAATTTTTTATTCTGTAATTGAGTGGATAACTTCTTTAAAAGAACTATAGAGAAATAATTCTTCCGCTTTTATCTGTTCTTTTACATCTTGAAAAGTACTTGTACTTTGAATATCTATCTTTTCTGGATTGTTTATTATGTTTAACACTCCATCACTAATTATAACAAACTTTGCTTCTAAAAACACTTTAACAATTAAAAATACTTTCTCGCTCTCCATTTCCAATTGTTGAACTAATAGATGTCCTTCATTTTGTAAATCTATATCTTTATGAGTAGCAAAATATTTATAAGCCTTTGCAAATTCTGCACGGTTTGGTAATCCCATTAAATAATAATGTGTTTGCTTATAAAAATAACAACGAATTGGAAAATGAGAATTATTTGTTAGCGTATCTTTAAATTGTTCAATCGATAATGGACAGTCAACAATAATCATTTCTTGATCTGCTACATAATCCTTTGCATCTTTGTTTGTATAAAGTAATACAGCTTTTGAAGTAGCAGGAATAGAGTCTTTTGCTAAATGATAAGTTTCTTTATTATAAAAAATATAATCTGTCATTTCATAACTAAAGTGTGTTTTGGTTAATTGGTTCACTCTTTGATCTATAATCATAGGACCTGGAATATCCGCATCGATCATTTGCATTTGTGGTTTAGAAAATCCATTCCACTCATTAATTTCAGCGTAACCTGCAACAGAAATTTCTTGTTGTTCAAATAATACATCACTAATTTTTCCATTTTGGAAAGAAATAATATCTAGTTGATGCCTTTCTTGGCCAACTAATAATTTTAAGTGGTCTCCTTCTGCTCCAACTTTTCTTTTTTGCAATACATTCACGTTCGGACAAGCGATCAAAGGTTTTGCATTATCTGTTCCGAATGGTCTTAATTTATCAAGTTCTTTAATGGATTCAATCGTCAGCTCGTCAACTGAAACATATGCATCAATTTGTTGATAGTTTTCTTTTGGTTCTAATGACTGAGCATATTCAGATAACTCTTTTTGGATAAGAGGTATTTGCTCAATTTCAGCACTCATTCCAGCTGCCATATGGTGACCACCAAATTGCATAAATAATTCTTCGATGGTTGAAAAAGCTTCATATAGATTTAACGAATCCACACTACGTGCTGATCCTTTGGCTATATTTGAATCAGGATCTATTGTAAAAAGTAAAGTCGCTTTATTCGTTTGTTCTACAACGCGACTTGCTACAATTCCTAGCACCCCTTGATGCCATTTTTCATCTGCGAGAACAATAACTTCAGAATCTTCTTTTTCTTGTTTTATTTTTTCAATAACATCTGCAGTCATTTCATCCACAATTGCCTTACGCTCTTCATTTTTTTCATCTACGTACTCAGCGAGCTCTCGAGCAGTATCTGGTTCATGTGTCGTCAAAAGTTCTACACAAGGACTTGCTTCTCCCAAACGACCTACTGCATTTAGCCGAGGAGCTATCTGAAAACCAATCGTCTCTTCGTTGATTTCTCCAGGCTCTTTCCCCAACACATTAAAAAGGCTTATTAATCCTGCACGCTGCGTGTTTTCGAGCATTTGCAATCCATAATAAACAATCGCACGGTTTTCATCAGTCAGTGACACTAAATCAGCCACTGTACCAATAGCTGCAAGATCTAATAGCTCAACTGGTAGTTCTCCAATTAATGCCGTTGCTAATTTTAAAGCAACACCTGCTCCCGATAAATCAGTAAAAGGATAGTTGCCATCTGGATGTTTTGGATGGATAATAGCATAAGCATTAGGTAGTTCTTCAGGCAATTCATGGTGGTCTGTTATGATGACATCTATACCTTGGTTCTGCGCAAATTCAACGGCTTCATGCCCTGCTACACCATTATCTACTGTAATAATAAGAGATGTTCCATCATTTATAATATTTTCAAAAGCTGTGATATCAGGTCCATATCCTTCAATAAATCGATTGGGTAAAAAGTAATCTACCATCGCACCTAATGAATCTAGTGTTTCTACTAAAAGAGCAGTACTTGTCATACCGTCCGCATCATAGTCGCCATAAACCGTTATTTTTTCATTATTTTCAAGAGCTGTGACGATTCGGTCAATTCCCTTTTCCATGTCGTGCATCAACATCGGATCATGAAACCATGATTCGTTAATTGTAATAAAATTTTGAATATCTTCTACGTTTGTTAAGCCTCGTTGGTAACAAACTTTAATAAATAGTTCAGATACATTCAGTTTTTTTGTTAGTTGTTTAATTGTTTCTTCTGATACTTCTTGATTTTCCGTCCACTTTTTTTTCGAAGTTGTAACCAATTTATCACCTCTTGGTTCCTGTTCCATTAAAAAAGATGGGAACTAATGCCCCACCCTTTTAAATAATGTTCCTTTTCATCATCATTAAACATTTGGTTCTTTTACTAAAAAATTCATCCTATTTTTTATGAGATATTAGAACTCTTGATTTTTATCATGTGCTATATTCGTTGTCTGTATATTTTGAATACGACGTTCTAATTCACGAATTTTCATTTGGTCTTTCTCTTTTTCCTCTTTTAAAGTTTCGATTTCTTTTTTATGTAGCTCATTTAATTCGTCTTTTTCTCGTTGCTTTTCATCTTCAATCTCAGTTAAACGACGGCTCAGTTTCTTTTGTTCGTTTTTGTTTTGTAAGATAATTGTCGTAGATAAAATAACTGCGATCAGTACGCCTAACAGTAAAGTTACAATAATCACTAGAACCAGTGGTACTTGAATAATACTAAAGCCAAAATTAATAGCTACTGGGTCAACATTCATCACCGAAAATATTACGACAAGTAAAATTAATGCTATTAGCAGTACAATACTCCATTGTTTTTTCATAAAGAAACATCCTCTCTTAGGCTACTTTTCTCTATTATAATATTTTACTAATACATAGTCGACTAATTGAGGAGTAACATGATAAATTTTTGCACCAGCAGCTAATAGTAGTGGTCGATTTACTTCACGTTTCTTTGTTCCAATAGTATTTGTAACAATTTTCCCTGCTTGTTCAACTGTTAAAGTAAAGGGACTCTTATCTGCTTTCTCTTTCCGGTCGCTTCCTACATGATCAAAAAAAGGTGTGTCTACCGGACCAAAGTTTACAACGGTCACTTGAATATTAACAGCTTTTAGTTCCATGCGTAAAGCATTACTGAAACTAATCACAGCACCTTTTGTCGCCCCATAAGTTGCATAATTAGGTGTTGAAACTTTCCCCGCCAGTGAAGCAATGTTTATAATTTGACCTTTTGGTTGGTCTAACATGTTCACTGCAATTTTTTGCGTTAAATACATTAATCCTAATACATTGACCTTAAATAAGTCGAGTACTAAATCAAAATCTGTTTCTAAAAAAGGTTCGTCATGACCAAAACCAGCATTATTTATTAATACATCGACCTGAATATTTTCGATATTTAAAAAATCCATTAAATTATCAATATTTTCTGGTTCACCAATATCTAAAGAAAAAATACGAACAGAATGTGCGCCTAAACTTTCACAAGTATTTTTAACTTCTTCTAGTTTATCTGTTCTCCGAGCACATAAAATTAGATTCGCTCCATCTTTAGCCGATTCATAAGCTACTTGTTGTCCTATGCCTGATGAAGCTCCTGTAATTAAAATCGTTTGATTTTTAAATTTTAAACTCATTTTTCATTATCCTCTCGATGCATTGGTACCGAGACTTCTTGTAAATCATTCATTAAATAAGTATTTGGAAAAATACTTCGTGCTTCATTTTTTAATTGTTTCATATCTTTATATAGATAACGCGAACTAAAATGCGTTAGCAACAATTTATCCACACTTGCTTCTTTAGCAATATGTGCAGCTTGTGTTACTGTAGAATGGTTATATTGTCTTGCTAAATCAGCTTCTTTTGTTCCAAAAGTTCCTTCATGAACTAAAACATCAGCATTTTTTGCTAGATCAATACTATTAGGATGTTCTACTGTATCTCCTAGAATAGTGATAATTCGACCTTTTTGTTTAGGTCCTACAAAATCTTTGCCATCTATCACTCTACCATCTTCTAATTCTACAATTTCTTTATTTTTAATTTTCGCATAAATGGGTCCAGGCGGTATATTCAATTCTTTTAACTTCTCAGCATCTAACGTTCCTTCATGATCAGCTTCTTCAATTCGAAAACCATAGGAAGGAATGCCATGCTTTAACTTACCAACAATTACTTTAAATTGCTTATCATTAAAAATAACGCCTGGCTCTTTAAATTCTACAAAATCTAAAGGATAATTCAAACGTGTTTCTGAGTATTTTAAACTTGATAGAGTATAGCCTTTTATTCCAGAAGGCCCATAAATAGTGATACGCTCTTTGCCCCCTTGGAACCCTCTACTACTCAATAAACCAGGAAGCCCAAAAATATGGTCACCATGCATATGAGAAATAAATATTTTCTCAATTTTTCGTGGTTTTAACGTAGTTTGTAAAATTTGGTGTTGAGTAGCTTCTCCACAATCAAATAACCATATACTATTACGTTCATCTAAAAGCTTCAAAGCCAAACTACTTACATTTCTTTGTTTTGATGGAACTCCAGAACCTGTTCCTAAAAATTGCAATTCCATATTTTCCCTCAATCTAATATCCTAGTTTAGTAATTTAATTTATTACTCAACAAATTCGAAAGTGAAATCTAATAAAGCAACTAAATCTCCATCTTTCGCTCCGCGCTCTCGTAATTTTTCATCAACACCCATACGACGTAATTGTCTTGAAAAACGCATAATAGATTCTTCATGATCCATATTCGTCATAATAAATAGTCTTTCAATTTCTTCTCCAGAAAGTACCCATACACCATCTGAATCACGAGTAATTGTAAATGGTTCTTCTTTCTCTTCATGGGTATAAATTACATGACTATCTGTTTCAATTGGTGTTTCTTCCTCCATACCTGTTTCTTCGTACTCTTCTAATAGTTCAATTGTTCGATAAAGTACTGGTTCGATTCCTTGATTTTGAATGGTGGAAACCTCGAATAGTTCATACTCTTCATTGGCTTCTGCCATTTGTTCTTTAAATAATTCCAAATGAGTTTCCGCATCTGGCATATCCATTTTATTCGCAATAATTAATTGTGGTTTAGTTAAAATGTTTGGATCATGATTTCTCAATTCTTCCTGAATGGTTTGATAGTCCTCAAAAGGATCACGACCTTCAATACCACTCATATCCAATACATGAAGAAGAACTTTTGTACGCTCTATATGACGTAAAAATTGTAAACCTAAACCGACACCTTCTGCTGCGCCTTCAATAATACCAGGCATATCTCCAATAACAAAACTACGACCATCTTTTAATTCTACAACACCTATATTTGGAGTTAATGTCGTAAATGGGTATGCAGCTATTTTAGGTTTTGCAGCGGTCACTACAGATAAAAATGTAGATTTACCTACAGAAGGGAAACCAACTAAGCCCACATCCGCTAATAATTTTAATTCTAAAACTAAGTTTAATTCAGCTCCTGGTTCACCATTTTCAGAAATATTTGGAGCAGGATTACGAGGCGTCGCAAAGCGTGCATTCCCTCTTCCGCCACGACCACCTTTTGCAACAATGTAACTTTGTCCTTCTTCAGTTAAATCAGCAAGGACAGCTTCTGTATCTTCATTTTTTATAACGGTTCCGGGAGGTACTGGAATAACTAAATCCTCTGCAGCTCGTCCATGCATTCCTTTTGACATTCCATTTTCACCTTTATCTGCTTTGAAATGTCTGTTATAGCGGAAATCCATTAAAGTGTGCAAGCCTTCATCTACTACAAAGACTACATCTCCACCTTTTCCTCCATCTCCACCGGCTGGACCACCATCTGGAACATATTTTTCGCGACGGAAAGCAACCATTCCATTTCCTCCATCGCCTGATTTTACATATATTTTAGCTTGATCTATAAACATACTATCTCCTCCTTTCGAGACTCATTCATTAACATGTTACAGTATTTTTCATAAGAAATAAACAATAATCGCATTAACTCTTAAGTAACTTACAGCTTTTTTATTCTGTTATTTATAATTGACTTATGAGCTGAAAAAACTCAAACAAAGTCAGTTGACTTCATTTGAGCTAAATTTATTGTGTAATCCCTTGAATATCTTCAACTTGTAAATCTTTAAAATATTTCATAAAGCGTTCTATCTGTGTTTGGATCTCTTCATCAAGTGCTATGATTGCATTATTTAACTGTTCTTCATTATAAGACAAATTCACCGTTGCATCTATTACGTGAAGATCTAATTTATCCTCATGTATGTCTTTAATAGGATCATCTGCTGTATCAATTAAATATTGAATTTTCTTCGTTTGTCTAATGATAGATACTTCTTCTTTTGTTTTTTCATCAAATAAATCAATCTCTGAACTATCATAAATCGCTGCATCTGTTTTTGACAAACGATAGTAAAGTGATTTTGAAGTTGCAGCAAATAATTTTGCTGCTTCTACTTCCGTTAAATATCCGGAAATTTTTTCTGCTTGTTTTAAACTATCTTTTTCATCTTTTTGAATGATTGTAATTGACTGAGCGCCAGCCAATAGTAAAAGTTTAGTTAAACAACCTACTTCAAAATCATTCCCCGAAATTAAAAAATGTTTCTTCGCTAAACTTTTCATTTTCTTTTGTAATAAATAAATATACTTAGAAATTTTACTTTTATTTAAAGGCTGGATTTCTTCATTTAATTTGAAATAATAAGCAAGATCAATCGCCTCTTCAAACAACCGGTATAATACTTCTCCAGCTGTATTCATTTCTATTGCATAATGAACGGCCTTTTCTACAGATGCTAATACATCAAAGGAACCTACGGGCTCTGATAGATAGCCACTACTTATTTCATATAAATGACGAAGAACATCTTCGTTAAATTTACTATAAGTTTCTAATATAATTTCTTGTAAGGTTTTATCGGTTTTATCTGCGATATAACGTAAAAAGTCCCCATGACTGAAAATTGTTTCATTAACATATAGATAATATTCATTTCGAAAATCATTTGTTAAAACAATAATTTCTTCTACCCCGTCAAATTGGCTGATATCATTCATTTGAATTTGTTTTTGATCGCCAAATAAACGATATTTGTCAACGTCTTCTTTCATAATGGTTTCTTTATTTACACCATACATTAATAGTTTCATTGTATTTCAATCCCTAAATCCATTAAAATTTTACTCCATACGTCGTCCTTACCCTCACCAGTTTCTGCTGAAAATGGAATAACAGCATCTCCTTCTACAACGTTCAGTGTACTAAGCACCTGGTTTAAATGACGATTTCTTACACCACGTTTTACTTTATCCGCCTTCGTGGCAACAATTAATACAGGTATATTTAAATACTTCAAGTATTCATACATTTGAACATCTTGCTGTGTGGGTTTATGTCTCAAGTCGACAATGAGTATTGCTTTTGCTAAAGTTTCTCGAGTTGAAAAATAGTGTTCCATCATGGTGCTCCATTTTTCTAATTCGCTTTTCGAAACTTTGGCATATCCATAACCTGGTACATCCACAAATAATAATTCATCTTCAATGTTGAAAAAATTAATCGTACGAGTCCGTCCTGGTTTACTAGATGTGCGTGCTAATTTTTTTCGATTTAATAAAGTGTTTATTAGAGATGATTTCCCAACATTCGAACGACCTGCAATAGCTACTTCTGGTAAAATTGAATCTGGATATTGTTCTTCTTTCACAGCACTAATAATAATATCTGCTTTTTGAATTGGAAATTTCACTTCTTCACCCACTTTTTTTGTAAATTGTTTGTAAATTAAAATACAGAATTTCTCTCATAAATAGATTTTAAATAGAGAAGATTCTTTAATCTGCTTTTAGGTTACCCACAAATATTAACATATTACAATCATATTTCAAATACTTTCAAAAAATCTTTACATTTGAAATATATTGAAATCTTTTAAAACCAACAAAATGAATAAAAAGGACCATTAGTTAACTACTGTAGTATAGTCAACCAATGGTCTGTTTATTTTATTCTAAATCATTTATCTTAGCTAACAAGTTGACCTTCTTCATCATAAAATAATGGGTCACTTTTTTGTTCTACTGCTTCTTTTGTAATGACTACTTTATAGATATCTTCACGACTTGGAATGTCAAACATAATATTAAGCATGATTTCTTCGATGATTGTACGTAAACCACGTGCACCAGTGCCTTGGTCGATTGCTTGTCGTCCAATAACACTTAGAGCTTCTGGTTCAAATTCTAATTCAACATCATCTAATTCTAAAAGAATTTCATATTGACGAACCAATGAATTTTTCGGTTTTGTTAAAATATCAATTAAATCAGATTCATTTAACTCATCCAATACAGCAACAACTGGTAAACGACCAATAAATTCTGGAATTAATCCAAATTTTTGTAAATCATCTGGAAGTACCTCTTGCATAATATTTTCTGAATCTTCTTTTGAATCTTTTTCATTTGTTGAACCAAAACCAATTAATCTTTCTCCTACACGATTCTTGATGATATCATCAAGTCCTGCAAAAGCTCCACCAACAACAAACAAGATATTTGTTGTGTCAATTTGGATCATTTCTTGTTGTGGATGTTTACGTCCACCTTTTGGAGGTACGCTTGCTATAGAACCTTCTAAAATTTTCAATAAAGATTGTTGCACCCCTTCACCACTTACATCTCGGGTAATAGATACATTTTCAGATTTCTTAGCAATTTTATCGATTTCGTCAATATAAACGATTCCGTGTTCCGCACGTTCAACATCAAAATCAGCTGCTTGAAGCAATTTTAATAGGATGTTTTCGACATCTTCTCCCACGTAACCAGCTTCTGTTAAGTTTGTCGCATCTGCAATTGCAAATGGAACATCTAAAATTCTAGCCATTGTCTGAGCAAGATAAGTCTTACCAGAACCTGTTGGTCCCACTAATAAAATATTACTTTTTTGTAGTTGAATGTCTTCTTCAGAATTTGCCTGTAATACATGATTAACACGTTTATAATGGTTATAAACGGCTACCGATAATGTCCTTTTAGCAGCTTCTTGACCGATAACATAATCGTTTAAAACCTGATAAATTTCTTGAGGTTTTGGTATGTCATCGAATTCAGCTGTTCGTTGTGAGACGTATTCGTTCTCAATAATTTCCTTACTTAAACTAATGCATTCATCACAAATATAAACCCCAGGACCAGCGATAATTTTGTTCACTTGGTCTTGAGATTTTCCGCAAAACGAACAAGATATATTCATATTTTCATCGTTATTGTACATATATTGTATTCACCTTCTATCTGTTTCCTTGGACGCTTTATTATAATAACACAGGTTATTATTTAGTACCAATAATTGATATACAACGTATACCATGGACACTACAAAAATTGGTCTGCAGCCTATTGCGCAGACCAATTCTTTTAATATTCAAATATTAATATTACTCTTCTGTCGAATCTTCTTCAGTTTCGACTTCTTCTTCTACTGGTTCTAATACTTCTTTAGCAGATGAGCTAATTAAGTCAACAGCTTTTTTCATTGCAATATCACGTGTTAATAATTCAGGTGATAGTACTTCTCGAACTTGTTCAACAGATAAGTTATATTGTTCTGCAAGTTCGTTAATTTCTTTTTCTTGTTCTTCTTCAGTTGCTGCCAAACCTTCAGCTTCAACAATTGCTTCGATAACTAAGTTTGTACGTACACTATCTTCAGCACCAACTTCAAATTGATCATGTAGGTCTGCTTCTGAAGTTTGTGTAATATTAAAGTACATTTCAGGAGTCATACCTTGTTGTTGTAAATTGTTGTAGAACATATCCATTTGACGATGAACTTCTTCGTGTGTCATATCATATGGAATTTCAGGAATTTCTGCATTTTCCACTGCTTTACGAATGGCTTCTTCATCACGAGCTTCATCCGCATATTGTTTCCGAGTCGTTTCTAACTCTTCACGGATTCTTTCACGCAATTCATCAATTGTTTCTACTTCATCATCAACATCTTTGGCAAATTCATCATCTAATTCTGGTAATTCTTTTGCTTTAATTTCATGAACTGTAACATTGAATACTGCTTCTTTGCCAGCTAAATCTTCAGCATGATAGTCTTCAGGGAAAGTAACTTTAACTTCTACTTCTGATCCTGTTTCAGCACCAATTAATTGTTCTTCAAATCCTGGGATAAATGAATCAGAACCTAACTCAAGTGAGTAGTTTGTAGCTGATCCACCTTCAAATACTTCACCATCTACAGAACCTTCGTAGTCAATGACTACTGTATCGCCTTCTTCTGCTGGAGCATCTTCTTTAATTACTAACTCAGCAAATTGTGTACGACGATTTTCTAAGCTTTCTTCAACATCTTCATCTGTTACTTCTCGGTCATATTTTGTAACTTCTAAATCTTTATATTGACCAAGTTTTACTTCTGGTTTTAAAGAAACTTCTACTTCAAGTTCCCAGTCTTTTCCTGGTTCCCATGAAATATCTTTAATTGAAGGTTGTCCGACAACTTCTTCTTCCACTTCTTCTAAAGCTTCCGAGTAAGCTGTTGGAAAAATATCGTTTAACGTATCTTCGTATAATGACTCTTCACCATACATTTGGTTAAATAATTTACGAGGTACACGTCCTTTTCTAAATCCTGGAACTTGTAGAGAACCTTTTACTTGGTTAAAAGTTTTGTTTAACCCTTTTTCTACTACTTCACGGTCAATAGTAAATTTTAATTCACCTGTAATTGACCCTGTTTTTTCAAAATTCACTGTCATTTTATTACTTGCCTCCGATAATTAAATATTAATTTTCATAAAAAAGCCTTTAGCAGACTTACATACCTAGTAAGGATACTATATTTCACACAATTTGTAAATGAATATTCAAGAGTTTATAGCTTTTTAAACTTTAGCTATTTTAATTTCTTTGAGCAATTTGATTTAATTGTTGCATCCACTGTGTTAATTCTTCTTGCTCCGGATTAGATGGAGTTAACTTGTACGGGTTTTGATTTGAATCATCGAACTGAGCAATATATAAATCTATCCAATAATCACGATCTGTAATCGTCTCTTCAACAAATGGATATAACAACAATAAGTCATTTATTATTTCTGCTTTGATAACTTCAAATAAACTAGGATTTTTCTGCAGTTTATCTTCTAAGATATCATCCATCTCTTGAACAATTGGCAACTGATTAAACAAACTTAAGCGATTTGGACAAATTTTTTTCATTTGGTTAAACCAAGAGAATGTATAATAGTTCTCATCGCCCATTTCAATCAAAACTTCCAAAAATCCTCTTTGTATATGTCCAGCAACAAATGGATTATTAAAGACTTGTACAGCCACTTCTTGTAAATCATCTAATGTAAGTAAACGGGCATCTTCAATAATTTTTGTTTGCTCGATCAAAGAATAATTGCTAATTTGAGAAAGTTTATTTTTAGTTGCTTTTCTCTTCATTTCTATTTCAAAATTAACAAGTTCGCGCTCTAAACTAAGTTCACGTTCAAGGTTCTCCCATTCTTGATCAAGAAATAAGAAAGCTTCCGTACGATGGTTTTGTATAATCACTTCTGCTTCTAAAAATTGATGGTTCTTAATTAACAACATAGTATACATCAATATATGCTGCTCGTTTTCTAAATATAAATCTTTGAATTCATTTGCAACCTCAAGGGCTTGTTCATATCGTTCTAAAGTGAACAAAATGAATGTGAAAAAATGATTAATTTGATAGCTTTTATCCGTTTCATATGCTTTTTCAACATACTGACGGGCTTGTTCGTAATCATTTTTTTCAATGCAAGCAGCTGCTTGCTTTAAATACATTTCATTATTAAATGGGAATTCAATTTTATCGCCCACTGCTTTCACCTCTATTAGTTATAGAACTAAAAGAAAAAAGAAGACCTGCGCAGTTTTACAACAGAACTGCAACAGGTCGTTAAACTTATTCTTCTGTGTCTTCAATGTCTACTTCATTCATATTAAACTTTTTAAGGAATGCATCAATATCCTTAAAGTTTACAACTGTCTTTTCTTCCATAAGGTCGTATAAATGTTTTGGAGAATTATCCCAATCAATGACAACAATTGCACTGTTCGTTAATAATTTTTCAATTGTACCTTCCATATGTTCTCCACGGAATTTAAATGCAATATTTTCGCCTACTTCAGGACGAATTTTTTCTTTGATTGTATCAATAATTTCAACCGCTTCTTTGTATGGCAAGTCTAATAAATTTGCGATACGTGAGTTACTTGCACCTTTACGAAGTTCTGTCTCTACGAGTTCTTGAATTTCTGGTGTAATTTTTTCATCTGCCAATACTATCAACCTCTTCATTTTTTGTCGACTTATATTATAACAAAAACAAGGCAATAATGCGATGTTTATACTTCGTCTTCTATAACATCAAATAAATCCACTGCTTTATAGCCCACTGTTTTTAATAATTCACCTAATTCATATAATTCATCATCAGATAAACCATCAAACAAACGCTTGATAATATCGCTGTGTTGTGGAAAGACACTTTCCATTAAGTCTTGTCCCTCTTTTGTTAGCGAAACTAAAGTCACACGTCGATCATTTTCATTAGGAACACGTTCAACCATGCCCTTTTTTTCTAGTTGGTCAATAACATAAGTGATACTACTAGAAGCTAAAAGGACTTTATTTCCAATAATTTGAATAGGTTGTTTCCCTAAACTATAGAGTACCTCCAACACTGTAAACTCGGTTGGATTTACACCATATGTCCGCATATCCTTTTTCAACATATTTGAAACACTACCAGAGGCACGTAACAAAATTGTTAGTACTCTAAGAGCTTCTTCTTCTCTACTCATTTTTATTCATCCATTCTAATTTTTTCTAATTATCAATTTCTTTGTTCTTTTCACTCCTAAATTTTTTTAAGAACCATCGACCATATCCTAGCAAAGCGACTAGTTGTAAAATTATATTCACATTAATTATTAATAAACTAGTACTTTTACCTAACCGTGGTAAAGCAACTAACGCTAGCATACTGATATAGAAAAATGCTGTCGCTAATTTTCCAAACCACATGGCTCCGTCCATAAATATATCTTTTTTAAATAATAAAACATTACTGATAAGTAAATATAATTCCTTACCTATAAATAAAACCAATAAAGGCAGTATATAAGGTCTCTCTACAAACATAGCACCTACTACAGCAATTTGTGTAAGTTTGTCTGCCAAAGGATCTAACGCTTTCCCTAAGTCAGTTATTTGCCCTGTTTTTCGAGCAATAATACCATCTAGAGAATCTGTTATTCCTGATAAAACTAAGATTCCAGCAGCTTTATAGTACTGTTCAGTCGTTTCTGCCGATACATATAAATAAATATACAAAGGAATCATTGCTATTCTTACGTAAGATAAAATATTTGGTATCGTCAACCAATCTTCTTTTTTAATCAAAACACGTCCAACTTTCAAGTAGAAGTTCGTATAACTACTAAGTAGTTTATTATAATTACTAAGCTTTTTCAATCTCGTTATTATTTATCACTGCTTCAGAATAAATTGTAACATATTCTTATGTGGTTTTTGTATTTATTTAGCCTTAAATGACTTATTCTAATTTTTATAATAAAAACGAGCATCCTCTGAAAGGATTTTTACTAATTTCAAATTGAGTTATTGACATTACTAATTTTCAACTGTATAATAGTTTCTGTTGTGAATAAGTACCTGTAGCTCAGCAGGATAGAGCATTCGCCTTCTAAGCGAACGGTCGGGGGTTCGAATCCCTCCAGGTACGTTATACTAATAGAAAAACGGTTAGCCTTAATTAAGGCTGACCGTTTTTTGTTTGGCTTCATAGCATAGAGTGCTGATCGATATTACGCTCATTTGACTAGATAACTCATCTACTCTTACAAGTGGACTGAAAAAATAAGTTCACTTGTCACGTTAGCTCATTTATCTGTCAAAGTGAGACTGAAAAATAGGCCTACTTAGTTAGATTCCCCCTCTATCTGTCAAAGTGAGAACGAAAAATATGCCCACTTGGGTAGATACCCGATTTAAATTTGTGTCAACTAAAAAACCAAGTTCAACAACTTGGTTCTTTCCTTTATTCGACTAGATAAGGTAATATTTTCTGTTCGATTAGTTCTTTATAGCCTTCGCGAATAAGTCTTCTGTATTTCAACCGATTGACAGATTCTTCAGATTTTTCTTTAAAGTACTCATAGTCAGCATTCTCAATCAACTCTTGTTCCCCTAGTTGGCGATCTTCTTTATCAGGGTCATAATGATTAACCACATACTGTAAATCACTTTTAGCGACGCCATATTCTGCTGAATATTCTTGGATTTCTGCCGCCACTTGTCGATCCAACTTTTGCTGAATAACCACTGTAATTTGTTGATTTCGATACTTCTCTCGATTTTCAAGTAAGTCTTCCCATGTTTCTCGCGCAACTTGTGCTTTTTCAGGCTGAACTTTTTCTAATGTTTCTAGTGCCTTTTCGACTTCTTCATTATCTGCTTCAGGATCTGGTTCTTCATCAAAATCATTTGGAACATAAGTCTGAATGAGATTCATTAAGTATGAATAATCAATCGTTGCTTGGCTAACAGATTGTAATTCGTACTCAATATCAAAAGTAATCTCGTCATCATCGCTGCTCTCTTTTCTTAACTCTTCAATCACATTTTCATATTTTCCTTTGTAATCTTCAAGCACTTCATCCTCAAGATGATATTCTTCTTTAAATGCCTCTTCTTCGAAATCCGAATACACTTGAATCGTCGCATGCGCCTTATCAAATCGTTGGAAAGCACGCGCAAATTTTTGCTTCTCGGTGGGCTTTTCTAATTCATCTACGGCTTCGGGAGAAGGAGCAATTTTATATAAGTCGTCTATGGCTTCTTTGAACTCTTGTTGTGCTTCTGCCCAAGTGGGTGCCATCACTTCATTTTCGCCACCATTCGAATATAAAACAAAAGCCTGTTCTACTTCTTGTTTAAAAATATTTGGTGTCCGAAAAGTCATTATTTGTCCAAACTGCTTGTCTTTGACATATAAACGATTCGTACGTGAAAAAGCTTGAACGAGATGATGCGGTCTCATAGGGGCTCGATCCATAAATAATACCGCTAAACTTGGGGCATCAAAGCCAGTCAGCATCCGATCAACCACAATCACAATATCAATCTGTTCTTTTCGGGTTAAGAAAAGAGTTCGCTTACGAGCTAATCGATTCGCTAAATTTGTATTGTATGCATTGATTTGATCTAACGTAAAGCTCGTATCAAACATTTTGTTATAGTCATTAAGTGATTCTTGCATCTTTTCCTGATTAGAAACAGAGCCTTCTTCATTCTCAGACAAGGAATACGTAATAGCCACCTTCGGAAAATCATGGATTTTACTTTGAACGGCTTTTGATATCTCCTTTTCCGTGTTTCCTGCTTTCACTTCTTTAAACAAGTCATAATATTTTTGCGCTTCAGCTATCGAAGAAACGGTTAAAATGGCACCATAACTTCGACCTGGTCCTCTATGAAGACCTAACTTAGCTTGTGATTCATTAATAATAGAGTCAATGACTTCTAAGCGATGCTCATCCGTTTCATATAAATCACTTGGAATAAGCTCTTCTTTTTCAATCGGATTGAGATTATAAACATCTTTATTGGGATAGGCTTCAGCCAGACTATCATTTAAGGCATCTTCTTTAAACGTTGAACGATGCTCCACTTGAAAACCTAAAACCGATTCGTCATGAATGGCTTCTTTTACTGTATATGTATGTAATACTTCGCCATACTGTTCTTGAGTCGTACGTGGTAAATCACCAAAAGCATCTCGCGCATTTTCAGCAAAAATGGGGGTGCCTGTAAAGCCATACCATAAAGACTTTGGAAATAACTTCATTAATCGTTCTTGCGTTTGTGGCGTGACGGCACGGTGACATTCATCCACCACAAAAGCTACTCGTAATTGATGGAGCTTTTCATAATGCTTATCTCCCTTTTCACCATAACGATCCATGATGCGCTGTAATTTCTGAATCGTAGTGACAATAACTGAACGATCTCTTGAAACTAATTTTTTGATTAAGTCATACACGTGATCCGTATCATCAATATCGATTAAGTCATTTTCAGAATAGGACCTAAAAGAGTTCGTCGTCTGAAAATCTAAATCACGTCGATCAACCACAAAAATGGTTTTATCTAAAGTGGGAATACTCATTAAATTTCGAGCCACTTGATAAGATGTTAATGTTTTTCCTGAACCTGTTGTATGCCATATATAACCAGGTTCCTGTCGTTTTGTTGCAGCTTTCACAGCATTAATCGCATGAATTTGATAAGGACGTAATAAAATGATGGCCTTATCTTCATGATCTAATACCGAATAATGAGCAACCATCTCATGGGCAGCAGGAATAGAAAGAACTTCTTCGGCGAAATCTAAATAATTATTAACAGGTTCGTTCTGATGGTTCACCCAACGCGTTAAAAACTTTTCTTTTTCTTTTAAATTAGAAGAAGCCGCAATATAACGCGTATCGGTTCCATTTGAGACTACAAACATTTGAAGGGTAGAATAAATGCCCATAAATTTGCCTTCACTCAAATATTTGTTAATCTGGTGAAAAGCCTTCCTGTACCCTTCTCGACGACTCTTTAATTCAATGTGAATCATCGGTAAACCATTGATTAACAAGGTCACATCAAAGCGACGGTCTCTGCCGTCAATACTTGCTTTTGGAGATTCAAATTGATTAATCACTTCATACGTCGTTGTTCCACCAGCAATTTCTCTGGTATTGATGACATCTAAATGAACCGTTCCAAGCGTAGCATCTTCTCTTTGAACACGAACTTGTGATTTCCCATTCTCTCCACGAAAGAAAACCGCTGCGTCATAAAAGGTGGAGAAAGATAGTTGGTTTTTGACTTGTTGAAATTCTTGGTCGGTTAAAGCTTTTCCATCTAATTCAGCTACATTATTATATTCTAAAATATTTTTAAAATTCGCCCACAAACCTTCTTCATTTTTCAAATCAGGTCGGTAGGTCCATTGAGATATGCCTTCAGTTAATTGTTTAATTAAATCGTCTTCCATCACTTGTTCTTGTGTAATCTGCATTCTAACACCTCCTACACAAACATTCTCTGCATCAAAGCTTTCTTCATTGATTTATAAATTTCTAACTTTTTCTCTTCCTGTTCGATTTTTTCGTCGAGTGTCTTAAAGAAAGAACCAATTTTTTGTTGTTCTTCAAACGATGGAATTAAAATTGTGTAATTTTCAACATCTGCTTTACTAATATTGAGTTGCGCCGCCCCTTGTCCTCTATTGATCATTGCGTTTTCAAAATTAGGTCTGTTTAGTGCTTGAAAAACAAACTCCTCATCAGCATTCAATATTTCTAATAAACCCACTCTTTGATTTAATAAGTGATTATTAGAGTTTACGATAGAAACTCTACCAACATTACCTGTTAAAGAGATTAATAAGTCGCCAAATTTTAATTTTTGGTGTTTCTGTAAGTTCTTTGGAATTTTTGTTAAAAAATTTACTTCCTTACTGTTTATATATCGATTACCTGTAACATTTTTAATAGTTAGAATTGAATAAGCTCCATTTTTTTTATAATCTTTGCTTTTAAAGGCATAGCCATGCTTTAATTCTACAATCTCATTTAAACTAATACTATCCCATTTACTATCAAATTCTTTGAATCTTATTTCTGGGACTTTTTTCCCTTTTTTAGGGAACATTTTTTGTAGCATGGATTGTTTGTATTCTTTTGTAGTCTCTAAAACTTGCTGTTGAAGTGAAATAGCTTGATCTAGCTTTTCAAACAAATCCCCGATTTTTTGTTGTTCTTCAGCTATTGGAACTAGTAACTTTGCATTTCTTATATCATTTGAATTAATGGATTGAAAAGTACTACCAGTGCTAAATTTTTCCCAATAATTCACTTTGTTCATCATTAGTAATTTTTGATATAAAAATTCGTTTCCTTTAAGAGAGGATACTCCTCTGCCTAATACTACTTCATAATCTGTTTTTGCTACCTCTCCTACTGGTGCTCTAACTGTTAATATAATATTCCCTTTTTCTGCTAATTTTGTAGGTTTTGATGTATAAGCTCTTGGTGCTACAGAACCATTTTTTATATCTGCATTTCCTTGAACTAATATATAGTCACTTGGATTATCCGTATAATATTCACTCTTAGGTGATTGCCCCATTATTATTTCTGATATTTCTTCTAACGATTTTATAAACCATTTGTCATTAAAATTATAGAACCTTACTTTAGGTACCATTCCTTCTTTACTCATCAAAGTCACCTAGTTTCTTTAGCTGGCTAATGAAAGTTTGTAGTTCTTTATCGGATTCTTCATCGGTTCCGACAAGTTCATTCATCATTGTCATTAATTCTTTTTCTGTTTCTTGTAGTTTTTTAGTGGTTTCTTCTAAGTTAGCTGAAACATCCGCTAAGGGTATTTCTGGTTCGGGTTCAAAGGTATCAACGTATCTTGGAATATTTAAGTTAAAGTCATTTTCGACAATTTCTTCATAAGAAGCGACATATGCATATTTATCGACAGTTTCACGGTTTTGATAGGTTTCAAAAATCTTTTGCACATGTTCTTCTGTCATTTTATTTTGATTGGATAACTTTTCAAAATCATTCGAAGCATCGATAAATAACACATCACGATTTTGACGGTCTTTTTTAAGAATGACAATAGTTGTTGGAATGCCTGTGTTAAAGAATAATTTTTCAGGTAAACCAATGACTGTATCGATTGAACCATTTTCAAGTAAGGCTTGTCGAATGGTCCCTTCTGCTCCACCACGGAAAAGAATACCATGTGGTAAAACAATTGCCATTACACCATCTGTTTTTAAATGATAAAAACCATGAAGTAAGAAAGCATAATCTGCGCGTGATTTTGGAGGTAAAACACCATAAGGCGCAAAACGAGCGTCATCCAAGAATCCTTGACTTCTTGACCATTTTGCCGAGTACGGTGGATTCATTAAAACAGCATCAAAGTTAGTTGGCTCTTCCGTTGGCCAGTCATCTTCGAGTGTATTTCCATTATTAAAGTTTTGATTTTCAATACCGACTTCATGCAGAATCATATTCATCCGCGCTAAGTTATAGGTTGAAGTATTAATTTCTTGGCCAAAGAAACGCACAAGTTGCGGTTCTTCACTAATCTTTTTCACATTTAAAAGCAAAGATCCAGAACCCATTGTCGCGTCGTAAGCGGTAAATCCTCTCTTATCTTCTCGACCGTCCATTACAATGCGTGTCATTAAATTCGAGACCGCTTGTGGTGTGTAGAATTCTCCAGCTTTTTTCCCAGACTCTGAGGCAAACTGTCCAATGAGGTATTCATACCCATCACCTAAAGCATCCCCATCATAGTCCGCAAAATCAAGTTTATTTAATTCTTGCATGACTTGTTGAATGGTTTCACTTTGTTTTTGAAGCGTTGGACCAAGTCGACGTGAATGTAAGTCAATATCTTCAAATAAATTTTCAAATAATTCATCGGATTGCTCAATATCACGGAAGCCTTGCCCTAATTTATCTAACTCAAAAGCCCCTTCATCTAAATCTTGCATTAAAGCTGTAAAAGTGAGTTCAGGTTTTAAAATATAAGAATAAGCATAATTTAATTCAGTAACTAAATCCTCATGAATCTCTTGATCTTTATAAGCCATTTCGTATGTATGTTGTGCTTCTTCTAGAGTGTCTGCTTTCTCTTCTAATAATTCAGTCGCAAAATACAATAAGTTATCGGATAAGTATTTATAAAAAATCAAACCAAGTAAGTAGTCTTTATATTCATTGGCATCCATCTTAGAACGCAAGATATCTGCTGAATTCCATAAGGTTTGATAAAGTGTTGCGGTTGATTTCTTTGCCATTTCTACACATCTTTCTAAATAAATAATTAGATTAATTATACTATAGCGCCGCCAAAGTGTCTAATCAGGTATTGATTATGTCTAATATCGTTATTAAACTTATTTTAACATACTTTCAAAGCAATAAACGTCCAATTTTTTATGCATTTTTAGTGTTTTCATTGGTTTATGATTCATTAATCGATTCGTCTTAAACGATTCGTCCTAAACGACTCGTCTTATATGAATCGTATTGTACGAATCGTACTGTACGATTCTTGATTATGATTTTGACTTTGTTTTTGATTATGAATAAGGGGTGAAACAAAATTTAAAAATGCTGATGAATAAAAAGAGTCATCAGCATTCGATAATCGTATAAAGTTTTGTGTAGACAAAAAACAACCCTTCTCATTCTTCTTCTTTTTCCTCTTCTTTTATTTTTTTGGATATGTCTTCTTCTATTTGGGATTTTTTATCTTCATTCTGTTGTCTGTATACATGTGTATTTTGAATAATTTTGATTAAGGGACGTAAAATCAAAGCAATCGAGCCAATTAAGTATAAAACTTGTCCAATCCGAGCTGGTCCATCAAATAAACTAACCAAGCTGCCACCAATAAACAAGATACCAATAAGCAAATCGTTAATTAAAGAATAAATGGAATAGACATTTTCAAAATACAATTCAAAGCTACCAATCTTTACAATAATGTCATGTTTAACTCCTGTTGATCGCTTAAACTTTTTTCTTTTTAATTTAGCCATAATTCCCTTTCTTTTTTAGTATGACTCTTTCGATGAGAACGCCTCTCTTCCCTTATTTTATTTTAGTACATAATAAAATATATTACATTCATTTAAAGTTCTCATTTTGTCGAAATTTCTAACTACGATGAAATATAAGTTTAACGATATAAAATAAATTGAATGCTAATAAACCATGTTATTGTTTTAAATCTGTTACGCATCCATAAATGTGAAATACTGGTGCCTAAATCAATTACGCACCAGTAAATTTGAAATATTAGTCTCCAAACAGTTTAGCCACCAGTAAATTAAAAAAACCGATTATCTCTGCATTAAAGCAGAAATAATCGGTTAGCTCGCAATAAATTATTGCGTATGTTTATTAAAAAATACAGCTTGATTAGTTTTTAACTGCGTCTTTTAATCCTTTACCAGCTTTGAATGCTGGAACTTTTGTTGCAGGAATCTCAATTTCTTCCCCTGTTTGAGGATTACGTCCTTTACGAGCAGCACGTTCACGAACTTCGAAGCTACCGAAACCAATAACTTGTACACGTTCACCATCTGCTAAAGTTTCTGTTACGACGTCAAAAAGAGCTTCAACTGCTGCAGTTGCATCTTTTTTAGTTAATTCTGTTTTTGAAGCAACGCCCTCAATTAAATCTGCTTTATTTGCCATAATTCTACACCTCCCTAAAAAGCTTCTTCTAGTATAACACTAGATATTACTTTTTATAATCCCATTATTGAGAATCAATAGGTGAAATAGTCAAATACTTCGACATTTCATTTTAAAAGATAACATATAACCCTTATAACTGCAATCTTTTTTGGATAAAAATGGTAAAAAAATTACAATTTCGTTTATTGCATTTACGTTCGTTTTCGCGGAATTATTCTAATCGGCGTTCCGTGAAAATCAAAATTCTGACGCAATTGATTTTCTAAGAATCGACGATAAGAAAAGTGCAATAACTCCGTATCGTTCACAAATACAATAAAAGTCGGTGGGCCAACAGCTACCTGTGTCATATAAAAGATTTTCAATCGTTTGTTTTTCACGGTAGGTGTCGGGTTCATTGCTAAAGCATCCATTAATACATCGTTTAATATAGACGATTGAACTCTTTGCATACGACTTTCATAAACTTTTTTAATCATGTCTGGTAATCGTTGTAGTCGTTCGCCTGTTTCAGCTGAAACAAATAAAATAGGCGCATATTCCAAGAATTTAAATCTTGTACGAATATCCAATTCGAAATCACGCATGGTATTTGTATCTTTTTCAATGGTGTCCCATTTGTTAACTAAAACGATAATACTCTTGCCTTCATCATGTGCATGGCTGAAAACACGGGAATCCTGCTCTCTAATGCCTTCTTCTGCATTAATAACACACAAGACTACATCAGAGCGTTCAATAGCACTTAGCGCTCTTAAAACACTATATTTCTCAGTGTTTTCATACACTCTTCCACTTTTACGAATACCAGCTGTATCTATAATAACAAATTCTTGTCCATCTTCATCTACAAAAGGTGTGTCAATAGCATCTCGTGTTGTTCCTCCAACATCTGATACAATCACACGCCTTTCACCTAAAATTTTATTTACTAAACTGGATTTTCCAACATTCGGACGACCGATTAAACTAAATTTAATCACAGACTCATCATATACATCTAAAGAGTCATCGTCAAAATGTGAAACAACTTCATCTAATAAATCTCCTAACCCTAAACCATGCGAACCAGAAATCGGAAAAGGATCTCCTAAACCAAGTGAATAGAATTCATAGGATCTTTCACGTTGTTCTGGATTATCTGCTTTATTTAAGGCAAGCACAACCGGCTTATTTGATCGATAAAGCATCTTAGCGATATTTTCATCTAAAGCGGTAATCCCACTTCTAATATCCACCATAAAAATAATAACATCTGCTTCTTCAATCGCAATCTCCGCTTGACTTTTAATCTCAACATCTAGGGGATATTCTTCAAGAGTGATTCCTCCTGTGTCAATAAGGGAAAACTCTTTACCAAGCCAATCTGCTTGGCCATAAATACGGTCTCTAGTGACTCCTGGCTCGTCTTCGACGATTGATACTCTCTCTCCTACAATTCGGTTAAAAATCGTAGATTTACCGACGTTTGGACGTCCAACTATTGCTACTGTAGGTTTTGACATTCTTTCACCAACTTTCTTTCATTACTTTACTTAAAAAATTTGTCCTAAACAATAATATACACCCAACTTTTTTGGTGATTCCAATAAGTTGGGTGCTTTTAATATTATTCACAAAAAATCTAGAGCAAATTACTCTTCATCTTCGTCTTCTCCGAATAATCCTTTCAACTGATCACCTAATTGGTCACCAATTGTAAATGCTGAATCATCCTCTTCATCTCTTAGAGATGGTTGACGAACAGCTGGACGTGATTCACGTTGAGGTGTTTCGTCTTGTTCAGATCTTTCAGGAGCTTCTTCCAAAGCTTTAATACTTAAAGATACACGTTGTTCATCTTGATCAACGCTTAGTACTTTAACTTCGACTTCTTCATTTTCACTGACAATTTCATGTGGTGTTTCAACATGACGATGTGCCATTTCTGAAATATGAACTAATCCTTCAACACCTGGTTTTAATTCAACGAAAGCACCGAAGTCAACAATACGTTTTACTATACCAGTTGTTGTTGAGCCTGCAGGGAATTCTTCGTCTACAGTATCCCAAGGTCCAAGTAGTAAGTCTTTAATTGATAATGATACGCGTTCGCGGTCTTTATCAACACTTAATACTTTAACTTCAATTTCATCGCCAACAGATAGTCTATCTTCTGGATGGTCAATATGTTCATGAGCAATCTCAGAAATATGTACCAATCCATCAATACCACCTAAATCAACAAAAGCACCGAAGTTTGTTAAACGTACTACTGTACCTGTAACTGTACTACCTTCTTCAAGGTTTTCTAGTGCTTCAGAACGTTTTTCTTCTTCCTCAGATTCTAACAACTCACGACGTGATAAAATAAGTTGTCTATTTTGAGGATCAATTTCGATAATCTTAAATTCATAAGTATTACCTTCGAATTGAGATAAATCACGTACAAAACGAGTATCTAGTTGAGATGCTGGTACAAATCCACGTACTCCTAAATCAACTGTAACTCCGCCTTTGACTACACGATTTACTTCAGCTTCTACTGTTTCATCGTTGTCAAATTTCTCTTGGAGTTCGTTCCAAACTTCACGTTGGTCTACACGTTTTTTAGATAAGATAAAGCTACCTTGTTCTTTATCACTTACAACACGAAGAACTGTTACACGAATTCTTTCGTTTACTTCAACTTCTTCTGATGGGTCATTCACACGGTTAGTTGATAATTCACGAATTGGAATATATCCTTCATGACCAGTGTCCAGCCCTACGACAACATTTTTGTCTTCATCAAAAGCTAAAACAACACCTTCTACAATGTCACCAGGTTTAATTTCTACTGATGCATCTAAAGCTTCAGACATACTTTCTACTTCGTTGTCTTCTTCAGTTTCTTCTGTTGCTTCCGGTTCTTCGTTTGTTGCCTCCGCAGTTTCTTCTGTATCTACAGTTTCTTCTGCATCTGTTGAAGTTTCTTCCGTAGAAACTTCTTCTGGAGTTTCCTCAACTTCACCATTTACTTCTAAATCTTTGTTTTCTTCTTCTGACATATTCACTGTGCCTCCCAATACCAATCAATATATACATCTTAACATATTCTACTATATATTTCATAGAAAAACTACTATTTCCCCTAATTAAGATGGACATTTATTGTGTTTTTGTCTTTTTATGCAAAAAAGGATGAATATTTATGTATATATTATTTATTTAATTTTATTATTGATTATTTCTATACTTTTCTTTACAACTTCTGGAATAGATAAACTTGTCGTGTCTAGACGAACAGCATCTTTCGCTTGTTTTAAAGGAGATACTTTTCGATTCGTATCATATTCGTCACGATCAATAATTTCTTGTTTTAATCGTTCGAAATCTGACTCAATTCCTTTTTCTTTATTTTCTAAATAACGACGTTCTGCTCGTTCTTCAACACTTGCTACCAGAAAAATTTTGACATCTGCATTTGGCAATACGACCGTACCAATATCTCTTCCATCCATTACAACACCTGATTGTTCCGAAATGACCTGTTGTCTGCGAACTAATTCTTCACGCACTTTTGGAAATGAAGAAACAACGGATACATTATTTGTTACATCATTTTGCCGAATGGCTTCCGTGACATTTTCTTCGTTCGCAAATACTTCTTGACCGTTTTTATCTCTTTTAAAAGTAATTTCAGTCTCTTTTAATAAATCAGCAAGCCTTTGCTCATCATTGACTTCAACATTATTTTTTAATGCTAAATAGGTCAATGTTCGATACATTGCTCCCGTATCAACATAAACAAGCTGAAACTCATCCGCTAATAGCTTAGCAATTGTGCTTTTTCCGGAAGACGCTGGCCCATCAATGGCTATTTTTAAGTCTTTATATTTCAATTTCTATCCTACCTTCATTTTATCAACTGATTATTCTACTTGTAAAACTTGGCCAACATAAACAGTCTCTTCTGATAAATTGTTTAAAGCCATTAATTCTTGAGTTGTCATCCCGTGATTTAATGCAATACGATACATATTATCTCCAGGTTGGACGGTATACGTTGAACCACTTTCAACCGGTGGTGTTGTTTCAGGTTCGGGTTCGGGTTCTGGCTCTGGTTCAGGTGCCGGCTGTTCTGGTTCCGGTTCTGGTTCGGGTTCAGGTGCTGGTTGTTCTGGCTCAGGTTCCGGCTCTGGCTCTGATTCAGACTCGGGTTCTGGTTCAGTTTCCGGTTCAGGCTCTGGCTCTGGCTCGGGCTCTGGCTCCTCTTCAGATTCTGAATTTTCATCTATCATTTCAACTTCTTCAACATTTGGATCATCTGAAGCCATCTGTTCTTCCATTGGACGACTTGAATACCATACGTAATAAAAAATTGTAGCTAATATTAATATTGCAAGAAATATAACTGTTCCTGTTAACATCGGTGACATTCCATCACCATTTCGTTTTTTTTCATTTCTAGATCGTTCACTTCTAGAAACATATTCTAAATCATCATAATCTTCGCCAAATCGTTTAGACCAAATTTCTTCATCCGATGATTGATTTTTTTTACTCATAGGACTTCTTCCTTCCATCTGTACTGTCGATTATTATTGTAGCATATATTTCAATGAGTCGTTACCTATTCTTGAAGATTCTTGTACAAAGATTTAAACACTTTCTGCCATGGAAAAACAATATTTTCAAGTTTTTCTTTTGGATTAGTATCATGGAGCCTATTCACTTCAGATATTATTTTTTCTTTATCTATTCCACAACTTGTACAACATTTATTTATATCTCCTTTGGGGCTTTCATCAAAATAATTTAGTAAATAGTTTCGCTTACAAGTGTTTTCATACACATACTGCAACATAAAATAAAGTTGCTTATTTTTTATTTCTTTTCTAGATTTAATTTTTTCTGAGGCTTCGTTTATATTGGTTGAAGTCTTAGCAAAAAATTCGGCGAGTTTTACTACAGAATCATCATTTATAGAATTTTTAGAATTTTGTTTATAGGCGATTTTAAGGTCTTCTTTTGAAGGAAGAGATTTTTCGATAAATCTCCGTTGAATATTTTCATCACCTGGTTGGTACAATAAAACTGCTATACTTTCTTTTCCATCTCTGCTTGCGCGGCCCACTTCTTGTAAATACATCTCAGGAGAACCGGGAATATGGTAATGAATCACAAAACGAATATCTTCTTTGTCAAAACCCATTCCAAATGCACTTGTTGCACAGATAATTTGTAATTCATTGTGTAAAAATTGTTGCTGAATTTTTATTTTATCATCCGCTTCTAAGTCAGAATGATAACTACTCGCTTTTATACCAAGCTCGTTGATTAGTTTATTTGCCCAATCATCTGCCATTTTTTTACTTGTAAAATAAATAATTCCCGGCCCTGTTAGTTGCGTAACATATTGTGTTAATATTTCTGATTTATTACCTTCACATATTTCCACTAAAAATTTAATTTCTTCACGGTCAACAGACTTGATAATTTGATGAGTCTGTTCAAAATCCAGTCCTAGAAATTGAATAATTTCTTCCCTTACTTGTTTTGTTGCTGTCGCTGTTAACGCCATGGTTGTGGGAAATCCCAATTTTTTGCGAACATTTGCTAATGCAAGATAATCTGGTCTAAAATCCGTTCCCCAATGCGAGATACAATGTGCTTCATCTACAACAAACAACTGAATATTTACTCTCTTTAAGATTTCAATTACTTGATCATTTTGAAGCATTTCAGGAGAAGTATATATAAATTTATACTGATTTATTTGTTTAAAAATACGCCTTCTTTCAGGATATGAAGTTAGACTATTTAATGCTACAACTCTATTTTCTCCTCTAAGACGTAAATTTTCTACTTGATCTTGCATTAAAGATAATAAAGGTGACACAACCAAAGTTGTTCCTTCAGATAGATAGGTTGGCAATTGATAACATAACGATTTACCAGTTCCTGTTGGTAACATAACCAGTGTATCTTGCTTTTTTAAAACAGAAGCTATTGCCTCTTTTTGTCCAGTTCGAAATGAAGAATACCCAAACTTCTCCTGTAAAACTTTGTTTATTTGAGCAATCATTTCAAACGCATCCTTTCTAATTCAACTAATCGATAGTGCATAAATTCTAGTTGATTGATTTCATTCACAGCTTTTTGATAATTGAAATTCTCTACTTCATCAAAACAGTGATTTAAACTTTGATAAATGTCTGACGGAATAAATTTTTGATAAGGAAAATGCTCAAAAGTAAAAGCCATCTCCAAGATATGTTCTCTTACTGTATTTTCTTTAATCGCTCTCTGTCTAGCGATCTCTGAAAGATTAGCGCCTTGTTTAATTAGTTCATACGTTTTAAATGTACTTGCAGAAAGACCTAAATGGGTTTCTAAATGCAAAATCTGAACTATTTCTTTATTTAAAGGTAACTGGTCAGTGTATTGTTGAATCAATTGAAGTACTTCTTCAATTGCATCCCTAAAATAAAATGAAAACTCCTCTGGTGACATTTGATAGTATGCTGCAAGTTGTGATCTTGTTCTTCCAATAAAATCATGTCCAGTTAACTGGTTAGTTAATACATCGGCGACTTGATCATCCAATTGGTCAAATAAAAATTGTTGCTCTGTGTACCATTGCATTAAAAGTTGTTCTTTATTAGAACTAAATTGCTGAAATAATTGTCGTATATTTTCTTGATGATGTGGGTGTTTAACAATTGGGACATATTTTGTGTTTTGATAACTATACTCAGAAAAAACTTGCGTAAATAACTGAAATCTATTCCAAAAAGGGCTTCGAATCTTTGCTTTCGAAAAGCCTTTTATTTTTTGTGGGTAATAATGCTGCTTAAAATATTCCGTGCATGCCAATTGTCCTTTTTCTGTTAAAACATACCCTTTTTCTTTCTCAATAAGGTAAGAGTCACCTAATAAAACTTTAATTATTTTCGACAGTTGTTCTCTTGAGATTTTATTTGGAAGCGAAAATCCATGATGCCAACCATTCACTTCTATTAAATAAAACATGGAAGGCGTTCTTTTTGCGTGAATTACGTGAACAATTTGAGATTCAGTTGTAACTTTTTCTAAATCAAAATAACTCAAAATATAATACTGAAAATATTCATCTTTCAAGCAAATCCCTCCTTATCTCTTAAGTTTTATTTTACATCACTAAAAGAAGAATACCAACTCCAATTTAAATGATGTTTCTCTAACAAAATGATCATAAAAAAAGACTAGCACAATCGCTAGCCTTCTGAATAGTATAATTAATTATTTTTTGCTTCCGAAACGTTTAAATCTAAAGGGTCATTTTCACTTTTTAGTTTATCTAAGTAACCTTGTATTTGGTAAAACACAACAAAGAATACAAGAGAAACTACAACACCTTTAATTAAATTAAACGGAATAACAGATAAAGTTAAATATTCACGCATTGGCCCTACACTAAAGCCCATTACTCTTACATACAATGGTGCAACAACTAGCCAGTTTAATATTGACATGGTTGTAGTTAAAGAGACAGTAGCTAAAGAACCGCCTAATAGACCCGTTGCCTTTTTGCTGAATGCTTTATTTTTTATCATGTAATATATTGGTAGTGTCAAAGATAGCGTTCCAATAAATGCCGTTGAATCTCCGATTGGAAATCCAGCTTCTCCACCTGTTGAAATATAAGAAAGTAATGAACGTATTGCTGCAATCGCCACGCCGGAAAGCGGACCAAATACATACATTCCAAGTAAAATAGGGATATCACTAAAATCAATTTTCAAAAATGGTGCCCAATATAAAATTGGAAAAGAAAATTGAGAAATCACCCACGCTACAGCTGCCAAAATACCAATAACCGTCATCTTTTTCGTTCTTTTGTCAATCATCTAAAATCCTCCTATAATTGTTTGCCGATTAAAATCAGCTTTCATTAAAAAGGATTCATCTATTGAGGTAGAGCAATAAAAAAAACTCCATTTATTATCTACAGGACAATAAATAGAGCTACCAATGCACGCGAAAAGTGCATACGTATAAAGCTCCATCTTCTTCATTCCAGACTATACTGTCGGTACTGGAGTTACACCAGTTCAGCCGTATTCTATAAAGAATACAGGTCGTGGACTTTACCACCGGTCGGGATTTACACCCTGCCCCTGAAGACGAATCATTTCTTATTTAAATCTATTATATACGAAATTTAACATAATGCAAGCTTTTAGTTCGAATTAGTGACATTTTTTTATTCATCCACCATATGTTCAAGTTGTTTCACTTCGTGAGGTGTTAAAAAACGCCACTCACCAGATTGTAATCCTTCTGTTGAAAGAAAACCAAATCGTTCACGGGTCAATTTTTCTACCGGATGACCAATACTTTCGAACATATTTTTTACTTGGTGGTTTCTTCCTTCATGAAGAGTTATACGTGCCATTGTTGTATCTGTTCGACGATCGTGACTTAAAATATTAACTCTAGCAGGTGCTGTTTTTTTACCATCTAAAATAATTCCACTAGCAAGTTCATTGCCTAATTTTTTAGAGATACGACCTTTCGCTTTAACGACATAAGTTTTTGGAAACTCAAAACTCGGATGCGTTAATTTGTAAGAAAGCTCACCATCATTTGTCAATAAAAGAGCGCCTGTTGTATCCCAATCTAATCTACCTACCGGATAAATTCGCTCTTCAACACCCTCTATTAAATCAACAACTGTTTCTCTGTCTTTCTCATCATCTGTCGTAGAAATCGTTTCACGAGGCTTATTTAGTAATACATATACATATTGTTCACGTTCAATAGGCACTTCATCTACAGTGATCAAATCGCTAGCTGAAACTTTTGTTCCTAGCTCTTTAACCACTTCTCCATTCACTTTTACGCGCCCCTGTTCTATAATTTCTTCTGACTTTCGACGTGAAGCTACTCCGGCATGTGCCATTACTTTTTGTAATCGTTCCATCTTATCTCCTCCTTTTCTATTTCTTAAATTATACTTTTTATTTTTTAGTCAAAATCTTCTTCAATTTGTTCAATATCATCAAAAGATTGCTGGAAATTCTTAAAGAATAAATCAGTCATCTCCTGGTCACCACCTTCTTCGGTAAGTGAAGGCAGTTCTTCTAAAGAATTTATTCCAAAATAATCTAAAAAGAAATTTGTTGTGCCATATAATAATGGTTTTCCAGGTTTATCTAGTCGACCAACTTCCTCTACTAACTGACGAGAACGTAATTTTTGTAGATTACTTGCGACTTGTACTCCCCGAATTTCTTCTATTTCAATACGTGTGATGGGCTGTTTGTAAGCCACAATAGCCAAAGTTTCTAATAATGGGCGACTAAGTGTTTGTGAAAATGGTGATTGTGCATATTTTTTTATATAATCTGCAAACTCTCTTTTTGTAACAATCTGATACGTATTCGCTGTTTCGATAATTTTTAGCCCTCTAGTTTCTTCTGTTTCATAACATGTAGCTAGTTCTTCAATTCTTGCGGCCATTACATCTAGCGTATTATTTGTTAATTTTGCTAGTTCTTCTAAAGATAAACCATCATCTCCTGCGACAAATAATAAGGCTTCAATTACTGCTACATTATTCATTTGATCCCTGCTTTTCTTCATTTATCTTTTTTTCTTGTTCAATAACAGATATCGAAATATCTGATTGTACGGAATCCTGTTCGACGAGTATGCGACTATCTTTAATCAACTCTAGCATTGCTAAGAATGTAACAACAATTTCTTTCTTCGTTGATCTTTGAAGGAGTTCAGAAAATTTAATTCGATAATTACCTGTTTTTAAAATCCGCAAACGAATATCATTCATTTTTTCAACAACTGTAATTTCGTCTGTTTCAATAGTTGTTGGTTGAGGTGTTTGTATTCTATGTCTTTGTAAAACTTCTGAAAATATCGCCGCTAAATCAGAGACCTCAAGCCCTTGATCTTTCAACTCAATCGTTTCTCTATACTGTGAAATATTTGAAGGATCTTTCCCAAAATAATCCGCCCGATCTTCATGTCGTTCTTCGAACTTTGGAACAACTTCTTTGATTTGTTTATATTCAAGAAGCAACTCCATTAATGGCACTCTTGGATCTTCCTCTTCATAAAAATCTTCCTCTAAATCCGCTTGATTTTCATTACGCGGAACAAGCATTTCGCTTTTAATACGCATTAATGTCGCAGCCATCACAAAGTATTCACTCGCAACGTCAATTTGTTTTGTTTTCATATGCTCTAAATATCTCATATACTGGTCAGTAATTTGCGCAATTGGGATATCGTAAATATCAATTTCAAGTTGATTAATTAAATGAAGGAGCAAATCGAGAGGACCTTCAAAAATTTCTAATTCTAATTTTAATTTTTCTTCTGGACGAATATATTCCTCCATAATGTCCTCCTTACTCTAGTCCCATAGTTTTTTAGTTATTTTTATTTTTGATTATTTTTCTGCTAGTCTTTTTTGCCATTTTGAAATGACTGTTGCTGTTTCTAAAGTTGCAACAATATTTTTCGAGTCATATTTACTTTGTAATTCATCTAGGATTCGATACGTTAAGCCTTCGTTTCTAAATGAAGGGTCAATTGCAATATGTCTTAGTAAGACTAAATCCTCTTCTTCTTCGACACCCGCTAAACCAATTAAATTTCCTGTTTCTTCACTTTCCCACAGATAAATTTGTCGGTTATCTTGCGAATTATACCAATTAAGTTCCTCTTCAATACGTGATGGTTCTTTTAAATCTGGAATATATGATAATAAGCCCATCGTAATTTTTTCAAAATCACTCTTATATGGAACGAGCATTTAATCCCTCCTAACTGATGATTAAAATTTAATCATCATTTTCTGGTAAGAAATTTTCAAAACGCATAAAATCCTCTGGTGTTTCTCTTCGAATAGCTAAAAAGTCTTTACCATTTTCAACAAATACCACCGCTGGTCGTGGAATACGATTATAATTACTTGCCATTGCAAAAGTATAATCTCCTGTATTGATAACAGCTAATAAATCACCAGCTGTAACTTTTGGTAATGGTAAATCAAAAATGAGCATATCCCCTGATTCACATGCTTTACCAGCAATAGAAACGGTTGTATTTGCCTCATCTTCCATTCGATTGGCAACAAAACCGGTATACTTCGCATCATAAAATGCAGGACGAATGTTATCACTCATTCCTCCATCAACTGAAACATAATGACGGATTTCTGGTAATTCCTTTTGACTTCCTATTTCATAAATGGTTGTTCCAGCCTCTCCAACAATACTTCGACCTGGTTCAATCCATAATTCTGGATATGGTATATCATATTCGTCAAGTAAATTCATAAGCTCTTGACTAATAATATTTAATTGTGTTTCTGGTGAATTCTCAGCTTCTTCAATGGTATGTTGAACACCAAAGCCACCACCAATATTAAATACTTTTAATTCAAAGCCATATTTAGTTTGCCATTCTTTTACATAATTTAGAATTTGATTCATAGATACGGCATAGCTTTCCGTATCAAAAATCTGTGAGCCAATATGCATGTGTAAACCATTCACATTTAAATGCGATGCATCTAGAGCTTTTACAAGTGCCTTTTCTGCTTGACCACTTTGAAGGTCAAAGCCGAATTTCGAGTCTGCTTGTCCCGTCATAATATAACGATGGGTATCCGCTGAAACGCCTGGCGTAATTCTTAATATAATATTTGCGATTTGTTGACGTTCTTCAGTTAATGCTGTCAACATAGCTAATTCATGAAAATTGTCCACAATAATATTTCCAATTCCATAGTCTAAAGCATCAGTTAGCTCTTGGATAGATTTATTGTTTCCGTGAAAATTAATACGCTCTGCTGGAAATCCAGCTTGTTTTGCAATATATAACTCTCCACCAGAAACCACATCTATTGAAATATCTTCTTGTTGGATAATTTGATATAAAGCCACTGAAGAAAAAGCTTTACTTGCATAGGATACTTCTGTTTGACCTTTATAGGCAGTAAGCCCTTCTTTTAATTTTCTTATATTCTTACGAATCGTTTGAATATCATAAATAACTAAGGGAGTACCATATTTTTTTGCCAAATCAACAGTATCTACGCCAGCTATTTCTAAATGATTTTTTTCGTTAATTTCAATTGTATCTCTGGCTATAAAATTCGCTAATTCTTCTTTGTTTGACATAATTAAAACCTACTTTTCACTAAGTTACAATATATTATTATACACGACTTAACCTTATAAATACAACTTTAATCGAATATCAAGTCATACATGATATAAAATAACAATTATAACACCATTTTGCAATCTTATATCAAAAACAAAAAGAAGTAGAATCCATATTCTACTTTTCTTAAAAGTAGGTATTTTGAAATTCTGAATGAAATCTTTCGTTCTTTTATTTTTGAAACTACAAAAAAGCAATCTATCCGAAGACAGTTCTATTACCATCTCGAATAAATTGCTTCTTATTAAAATTTTAGATTTTCTGTAAAACATTCACAATTAATTGTTTAAATGATGAACGGATTTTAGTGGTTACGGCTATAACGTCTTCATGGTTGAGCTCTTCACCCATACCTGCTGCAAGATTCGAGATACAACTAATTCCCACTACACGTATCCCTGCATGACGGGCTACAATAACTTCAGGAACAGTCGACATACCAACCGCATCTCCACCCACTGTTTGAATCATACGAACCTCTGCAGGCGTTTCATATGTTGGACCAGTTGTTCCATAATAAACTCCTTCTTGTAAAGAAAGATTTAAATCAGTCGCTACATCTTTGACTAATTTTTGATAATCTAAATCATAAGCTTGTGTTAAATCTGGAAAACGTGGGCCAAATTTATCATCGTTTGGTCCAATCAATGGATTCGTTCCAAATGAATTAATATGATCGGTAATCAACATCAAATCTCCAGGGGTGAAATTCTCATTTACTCCACCTGCTGCATTTGTAACTATGATTGAGTCGGTACCTAACATGCTCATCACTCGAACTGGAAATGTAACTTCATCCATAGAGTACCCTTCGTAGTAGTGGAATCTTCCTTGTAAAGCGAGTACATGTTTACCGCCTAACATTCCATAAACTAACTGGCCTGCATGTCCTTCAACCGTTGAAACTGGGAATGATGGGATTTCTTCATAAGGAATAACGATTGGGTTCTCAATTTCATCTGCCAATTCACCCAAACCAGATCCCAAAATCAAACCAACTTCAACTTTTTCTACACCTTGTTCTTCGATGTATGTAGTAGCTTCTCTTGCTTTTGAAAAGACAGTTTGCTGTACTTCTTCCATACTGAATCCTCCATTTATTTTAATTGACTTAAAAAGCTTGTCCCGTTCTGCATAGGTGCTAAGTCAAAATTTTCTAAAATTGTTGCAGAGATATCTGAAAAATAACCTTGTTCTAATTGCCCAAAATTTTCAAACTTTTCGCTATAAACCATTAATGGTACATATTCACGAGTATGATCTGTTCCCTCATGTACTGGATCATTTCCATGGTCAGCTGTTATAATGAGTAAATCATCTTCGTGTAAGCTTTCTAAAATTTCAGGAACGCGTCCGTCAAAATCCTCTAACGCATCACGGTAACCTTCCGGATTACGGCGATGTCCATACATTGCATCAAAATCAACTAAATTTGTAAAGCTCAAACCAGTAAAGTCTTTGTCTTTCATTGTTTTGACTAATTTATCTACGCCATCCATATTTGAGTCGGTTCGAACATATTCTGTGATTCCTTGACCATTAAAGATGTCGTTAATCTTCCCAATTCCAATGACATCATAATGCGCTTCTTTTAAATGATCTAACATAGTATCACCAAAAGGATCTAAAGCATAATCATGACGATTACTTGTGCGTGTAAAGTTTCCTGGTTCACCTACATATGGACGAGCAATAATTCGTCCAATCATATATGGATCGTCCTTCGTAATCTCCCGTACATATTCACAAATTTCATACAGTTCTTCAAGTGGAATAACTTCTTCATGCGCGGCGATTTGTAAAACTGGATCAGCAGAAGTATAGACAATTAAATCGCCTGTTTTCATTTGGTGTTCACCATATTCATCAATAATGGCTGTACCGGAAGCAGGTTTATTTCCAATGACTTTGCGTCCAGTATGAGTTTCAATTTGCTCAATCAATTCATCAGGAAAACCATCTGGGAACACTCGGAAAGGCGTGTCTACTCGTAGTCCTGAAATTTCCCAATGTCCCGTCATCGTGTCTTTACCAACCGATTGTTCTTCTAATTTTGTATAGTAAGCTTTTGGACTTTTAACGGGCTCTATTCCTTTTAAAGGAGCTATATTTCCTAGTCCTAATTCTTGCATATTTGGTACAGAAAGACCTGCAACTTCCGCAATATGGCCTAGTGTATTCGCACCTTTGTCACCAAACTCTGCGGCATCCGGTGCTTCTCCAATACCTACAGAATCTAAAATAACTAGATGAATTCTTTTAAACATAATATTCCACCTTTTCAATTTGTTTATTCCTTAATCTTCTTTTATAGCCCTAGGATGATACTGTTCATAAACATTCTTCATACGTGCTTTTGTAATGTGTGTATAGATTTGTGTCGTAGAAATATCTGAATGCCCTAATAATTCTTGTACAATTCGCAAATCCGCACCATTTTCTAATAGATGAGTAGCGAAAGAGTGCCTCAACATATGAGGTGTGACATTTTGTCTGATACCAGCTTTTTGAACAATTTGTTTTAAGTTTTTCCATACACCTTGACGAGTGAGACCTTTCCCTCGAGCATTTAAAAATACAAAAGGGGATTCTTCTGCCGCTTTATTTTCAAAAATTGGCCGACTAATTTCAAGGTACTCATTCAGCCATTTTGTTGCTTCCTGTCCAATTGGGATAATACGTTCTTTGTTTCCTTTACCAACCGTCTGAATAAAACCCATTGTTAAATGCAACTCATCCATTCGTAAATGAACCAATTCTGAAATACGTAAACCCGCCGCATACATCACCTCTAGAATAGCTCGATCACGCAAACCAATAAAAGTTTCAATATCTGGTGTATTCAGTAATCGCTCTACTTCCTTCAAAGACAAAACTTTAGGCAAAACTTCTGCTTTTTTAGGTGTCTCTACATATTGCATAGGATCATTTTGTGTGACTTTTTCTTGCCGTATAAATTGGTGATACTGTCGTAAGCTAGAAGTCATCCGAATAATAGAATTATCTGATTTTCCATTTTCTTTCAACTGTTGTAAAAACAAAACAATATCATAACGGTCAATTTTATCCCAATCGAAAATCTTTTGTTCTTCTAAAAAATGGATATACTGTTGAATATCTCTTTTATAACTTTCGACAGAGTTATCTGCTAAATCTCTTTCAATTTTTAAATGAACGAGGTACTCTTCTAAAGGCTCTCGATTTATTTTTTTATTTTCCACTTTGATGCTCTTCTCTATTTAAACAATCTTTACAAATTCCATGAAACGTTAGATGATACGTTGTAATTTTAAATTGATGCGCCTGTTCAATTCTTTTTTCTGAATCTTCTAAAATAGACTCTTTAATTTCTTCAATTTGACCACAACTTTGACACAACAAATAAAACGGTTGCTGTTCGTTAGAGGTTTTTACTAACTCAAAACGACTCATACCATCACGAAATGGAATTTTTTTAACAACTTCTAGTTCATGCAACATATCTAATGTTCGATAAACCGTTGCTAGTCCAATAGAGGGATTTTTATGTTTAACTTTAATAAAAATTTCTTCAGCAGTTAATAGTTCATTATTGCTCTCTATTAAAGTTTCAACAGTAACTGCTCTTTGAGGAGTGAGCTTATACCCTGCCCTTTTAAGCTTATTACTAATTTCTTCGTGTATTGAATTCAGACTCTCCATCATTTTATTTCCCTCATTTTTATAAATCCTATTAAATAATCGCATCACTAGTATAAAATAATTTATTTATTTTTACAATTCTCTTTCCAGACCATTTTCCGTAAGATAAGTTCCTTCTTTATCTTGAAGAACTAATCTTTCCTTCATTAACCGACCTACTGCACGTTTAAATTGCCCTTTTGAGATACCGAAGTAATCTCTAATATCATCAGGATCGCTCTTATCATGATAAGGAATTCGATGTTCAGGAGAGCGTTTTAATAAGGTAAAAATCATTGCAGCATCATCATCTAAAGCTTCGTGTGCACGTGGTAAGAGCGATGTATATAGAACTCCGTCATCTCTTACTCCAATAACACGTCCATTTACATGTTCACCTAATCGAGGTTCGCGGTCCCTTTCATTTGGATGAACAAAACCAATATAGCCATCCTCTAAGTAAATATAACTACCTGCTTTTAATGATGCAACGACTGTACCGCTAACGTCCTCATTATGCATTTCTTCGGTTCCAGTAGGTGCCCCATCAATTATCTCATCAATTTGTGCTAATTGGCCCCACATTCTGTTTTTACTGTCTGTTCTTACACTAAGATATAAACGATCGCCTTTTCTTGGCCAGACGTTAGCAAATACCGGCAAATCATCCAAAGAAACAGCTAAGTCTTTTCCAATCCAGCCAACATCCACAAATACTCCTAAATCCCGCTGTACTTCTACAACTTCTCCCCAATCGTAAATTCCTGCATAAATAGACGGAATTTCGATCATCATTACATACTCATCTTTTTGATTAACATAAGCAAAACCTTCAATAATATCTCCAATTTCAAAGTCTTCTGCATTCGCATCCATGACTTTAAAGGTAATACCTTCTCTTTGAGCAAATACATTTGATTCATTCTTGTCTGTAACCAATGCAGTAATGATGGTACCCAGTATATTATTCATTCTTACACTCCTCGTTCTCTTATTTTCAATTTTATTATAACCTTGATTACATTTTAAAGAAAGAAAGGACCCTGCATAATTTAATATGCAAAGTCCCCATTCAGTTAAAATGTCATCAATAGATTAGATTGCTGTTGTTTCGCCACGGTAAACAATTCCACGACGACTATCTACTGTGATCAGCTCACCATCATCAATTAATTCTGTAGCTGATTCTGCAGCAACAACAACTGGAATACCCATTGCAATTCCAACAACTGCTGCATGTGAAGTTAATCCACCTTGTTCTACAACAATTGCTGATGCTTTTTCGATAGCAGGTAAGTAATCTTTATCTGTTGTTTTCACAACTAAGATTGACTCATCTGTCATGTTTGCTACAGCGTCATCTGCAGTATTAGCTACAACTGCTCGACCAATAACTGTATCGCTACCTACACCTTGTCCTTGAACAAGTTTAGATCCAATCATTTGAATTTTCATTAAGTTTGTTGTTCCACTTTCACCAACTGGAACACCCGCTGTAATAAGGATTAAGTCTCCTTCTTTAGCAAAGTTTTCTTCTACAACGAAACGAGCTGCAACATTAAACATATCATCCGTTGATTCTGGTTTTTCTGCTACGTAAGGTTGTACTCCCCATTTAAGCGTTAAGTTTAAAGCTGTTTCTTTAGAGAATGTCATTGCAACAATGTCAGCTTTTGGACGGTATTTAGAGATCATACGTGCAGTATGTCCCGATTCCGTAGCAGCAACAATTGTACCAATTTTAAGGTTTTTAGCTGTATGACCTACTGCTTGACCAATAGCTTCCGTTGTATCTGATTGATCAAATGCTCTTAGTGCATAAGCATCTTGATCGATTAATGACACTTCCGTACGAACTGCAATATTGCTCATAGTTTGAACAGATTCTACTGGGTATGAACCAGCAGCCGTTTCTCCTGAAAGCATAATCGCATCTGTCCCATCAAAAATTGCATTCGCAACGTCTGATGCTTCCGCACGAGTTGGTCTTGGGTTTTGTTGCATTGAATCTAACATTTGTGTAGCTGTGATAACTGGTTTACCAGCACTACGACATTTATTGATCATTTGTTTTTGAACAATTGGAACTTCTTCAACTGGAATCTCAACACCTAAGTCTCCACGAGCGACCATTAAACCATCAGAAACTGAAATAATTTCATCTAGATTATCTACACCTTCTTGGTTTTCAATTTTAGGAATAATTTGGACATGTAAACTATCGTTTTCTTCTAAAATTTCTTTGATTTCTAAAACATCACTTGTACGACGAACAAATGATGCTGCGATAAAGTTGATCCCATTTTCTAATCCAAATTGGATATCTGAACGGTCTTTTTCCGTTAAACCAGGTAGATTTAATGAAGCTCCTGGTACGTTCACACCTTTATTATTTTTAAGTACTCCAGTATTTAATGCTGTGGTTACAATTTCTTGATTATCCATGTCTAATTCTTTTACTTGTAATTCAATTAAACCATCATCAAGTAAAATTTGCATACCGACTTCAACATCATTGATTAAATCCTCGTATGAAACAGAGAATTTTTCTTTTGTACCTAATACTTCTGTCATAGAAATACGAACTGTATCACCTTTAGTGATATTTATAACTTCGTCTGCCATTTTATGTGTTCGGATTTCCGGACCTTTAGTATCTAGCATAATACCTACAGGTTGGCCTAGTTTTTCAGAAATTTCTCGAATACGATTAATTCGTGTTAAATGTTCATCATGGTCGCCATGTGAAAAGTTTAAACGAGCCACATTCATCCCAGCTTCTATAAGTTGCTCTAGAATTTCTGGTGATTCACTTGCAGGTCCAATCGTACATACTATTTTCGTTTTCTTCATAGGGGAATTGTCCTTCCTTTATTTAAATAGTTGTATTTATAATAATTAATTCCAGTTATAAATAATTTTCTTAGATTAAATATTGATTTAATTCGTGTAAGTGAAGTTTAGGTGTATGTTTTAGATTGTTGAAAATATCATCAAATTTATTTGTCACAATATCTTCATCAACCACTGCCACACATAAACCTGCTTTACCTTCCAATAATAATTCTACCGCTCTCGCTCCAAATGAACTACCTAATACACGATCTCGTGCAGTTGGTTGTCCTCCACGTTGAATATGTCCGAGAACTACTTCACGAATGTTAAATGAATTATCTATTTCTTGAATTTGTCTGACTAATTCAGCAGCAGGCATAACTCCTTCAGCTAAAACAATAAGTCCTTGGTTTTTACCTGTTTCAAATCCTTTTTTTAGATTTCCTATAATATCATTAATATCAAAAGGCTTTTCAGGGATAACAATAGCTTCTGCACCACTACTTAGACCACTCCAAATGGCGATATCTCCAGCATCTCTTCCCATAACTTCTACTACAAGCACACGTCCGTGTGATCCAGCTGTATCTCGAACACGATCTAATGCTTCAACAACAGTGTTTAGAGTTGTATCAAACCCTAGGGTATAGTCTGTTCCTGGAATATCGTTATCAATTGTACCAGGTACTCCAATTGTTGGGAAACCATGATTTGATAAAGCTTGTGCACCTCGGAAAGAACCGTCTCCACCAATTACAACAACACCTTCAATATCATGTTTTTTCAATTGCTCTACACCTTTAAGTTGTCCTTCTTTTTCTTGGAACTCTGGGTAGCGAGCAGAGAATAACATTGTTCCACCGCGGTTTAAAATACCTCCCACATCATTAGAAGTTAAGGGATGAATTTCTCCTTCTACTAATCCTTTATAACCATTAGTAATTCCATAAACTTCTACTCCTAAAGACTCTCCACGACGAACAACTGCTCGAACTGCAGCGTTCATTCCTGGTGCGTCACCGCCACTTGTCATTACTCCAATTCTTTTCATATCCTAACCACCTTATTATACTTTCTTAAATATTATAAACCTTCCATTAGATATTCTATCATTTTTTCTTCATAAAGTCTTTAAACTTAATACTTTTATTTAATTTTGAAGGTTTTTTAACACAATATTATTATTTCCAAACATTTTTTTAAGATCTTCCATCAACTTAGGCGTTGTATTTGCATAGTAATTTTGTTTAAACGCTTTTTGTTTTTTTGTTTCTTGGTCATAAATCACGACCGGTGTTTGCCCATTATTTTGATGTAATAATTCTTGTAATGCTTCTAACTTTTTCTGTTCTGCTTTTAATGATTCAAAACGAATATACAACACATTTTCTACAGGGGATTCTGATTGATGCTCCGTCTCTTGTTCAATTAAATCTTCTGCATTTGTAATTTTATTTACGATAATTTTTACTGGGTACTGAGTATTCTCTACTTTACCTTCAATAAGTATCGTATCCCCTTGATCAAATTTTTGAATGAAACGACGATGGACATTAGGGAATAATGTTAAGTTTCCTTTTCCAGAGCTATCTACAACATCCACAAAGGACATAGGCTCACCTTTTTTAGTTTGAATAGTTTTTATATTTTCAACGGCTGCCAATACTTCTACGTAACGATCCTTTGAGATATCTGCTAAGTATTTTATTTTTGAGCCTTTTCGTAAATCATTATACTTTTCGCCCGGTTCGGATGTAAAGTAAAAGCCCGTAGCCTCAAATTCTTGTTTCATCATTTCTTCATCCGAGAGCTCTGCTTTCTGTTCAATGGTTGGAGCAAAAATTTCAAATAATTCCAAATTTCCATGACTCATCTGTACACTTTCTACAACACTAGGCAGTGCATGAATTAGTGAACTTCTTGTATCTTTCAATTGGTCAAAAGCGCCACTATAAATTAAAGGCAATATTTGTTCTTTATTTAACCATTTTTCATCCATGCGACTTAAAAATTGAATCAGATCTGTATATTCTCCATTATTTTTCCGTTCATTTATAATTTCTTGTACAAAATTCCGTGGAACTCCTTTGATGACATCTAAACCAAAACGAATTTTGCCATTTTCTATAGTAAAAGAACTATAGCTTTTATTAATATCTGGTGCTACTAGCATAACATCATATTGTTTAGATTCTGTAACAAAAGACTTTATTTTTTCTTTATTTGAGGATTTCATAATTGCAGCAAAGAAACTTGCAGGATAATTTGCCTTTATATAAGCTAGTTGATAGGCTACTTTTGAGTAAGCTACCGAATGCGAACGATTAAATCCATAATCCGCAAAACGCTCAATATAGCCATACACTTCACGTGCAGTTTCTTCTGTATAATTATTTTTCACAGAACCTTTTACGAACTGTTTACGTCCATTTTCAATTTCTTGATGATCTTTTTTAGAAATTGCTCGTCTTAGAATATCCGCTTCATTTAATGTGTATCCTGCCATTTTCGAAGCTACTTGCATAACTTGTTCTTGATAAATCATTACGCCGTAAGTCACTTCTAAAATATCTTTTAGATCTTCATGTGGATAACGAATAGGCTCTTTTCCATTTTTCCGATTGATAAAGGTATCAATTTGTTCCATTGGGCCCGGACGATATAACGCATTTACAGCCACAATATCTTCAAATGAATTTGGCTGTAACTGTCTTAACACTCGTCGAATTCCCTCTGATTCAAATTGGAAAACACCGTCTGTATTCCCTTTTCGAAAAACTTCTAATGTCTTCTCATCGTTAAAAGGAATATTATCAATATCCACTCTCTTCCCATTATTTTCAAAAGGAATGAAGCGAATGCAATCAGCTAGTGTGGTTAAATTACGTAGCCCCAAAATATCTAATTTTAATAAACCAACTTTCTCAACAGCTTCCATTGTGTACTGCGTGAGGTTAATATTACCACTCCCCTTTTGCAAGGGGGTTTGATCTGTAATTGGATGATCTGCAATAACAACTGCTGCTGCATGAGTTGAAACATGGCGATTTCTACCTTCAATTTTTTTAGCTGTTTCATAAATTCGTCGGTTTTGATCATTTTCATTGACTAAATTTTGTAAATTTGAATTCTTAATTCCGTTTTCTAATGTAACGTTTGGACCACTCGGAATTGCTTTAGCCCATCGTTTGATATTTTCTTGTGAAACACCTAAAACTCGAGCGACATCTCTTATTGCTGATTTTGCTCCATAAGTTCCTATTGTCCCAATCTGAGCTACATTCTCATGTCCATATTTTTTATGAATATATTCTAAAATTTCTTCACGACGATTATCTGGAAAATCCAAATCAATATCCGGCATTGTAAAACGTTCTTCATTTAAGAAACGTTCAAATAATAAATTGTATTGAATAGGATCAGCATTGGTAATATTTAATAAATAAGCCACTAAAGAGCCTGCTGCTGAGCCACGACCAGATCCTGTATAAATGTTTTGTCGATGTGCGTAAACCATGATATCCCAAACAATTAAAAAGTAATCAGAAAAGCCCATCGTTGTAATAACGTGTAATTCTTTATTTAACCGTTCAATATACTCTTCGGTCACTTCATTAACACGCTGTTCTAAAGCATTCTCACATAATTTTCTTAAATAGCTTTCAGATGTTTCTCCTTCTGGCACTGGATATGTAGGCATTATATGCTCATTGAAATTCAAATGAAGCTCAATACTTCCAGCAATTTTTTCTGTCATTTTAACTGCTGATTCCAAACCAACGTTATAGAAACTTTCTCTCATGGCATCTGGAGACTTTAAAGAATAATCTTCTGTGTTCGCCGTCAAAAACTGATTGATACGTGCTTGGTTTTCTTCACCTAATGGCATATCTGAACCCAAAACTTGTAATACTTTAGAAGGAATTGCATCCTCAGGCTGAAGATATTGAACATTTCCAAGAGCAACTAAGCTAGGTTTTTGTTTTTGATAAAAAGATAAAATTCCTTGATTTGTATTCTGTAAAGAAACACCTAAATAAAATTCTGAAAAGTTTTCCATATAATAATCAATAACTTCATTTGCTTCATTGTTTCGTTCATTTTGAAGTAACGAAATAATTTCTCCATTGTTTCCTGGAGCGATAACAATTAAATTTTCACTTCGCAAGATAACTTCCGATAAAGGAACAGCATCTTTTTCGCTCAATTGATAATTAGTTGATAATTGAATAAGTTCTTGGTAACCACTATAATTTTTTGCTAATAAAATTAATGAATGCCTCTCATTGGGCATTATATAACCTTCTACATCAAGGGTTAAACCAATTATCGGCTTAATACCTCGTTTTAATGCTGCTTCGTAAAATTCGATCGCACCATATAAAACATTATGATCTGTTAAGGCGAGCGCTTGATAGCCTTGCTGTTTTGCAGTATCTACTAATTCTTGAATCGTTAATGTACTTTCCATTAATGAGTTTGTACTAATGACTTGAAGCTGCACAAAGGACATTTCGTCACCTCCCTTTCTTTATTATACCAATTATCTATTGAAGTTAAAATTTTGTAGTCAACGTAAACCCTCATAAAGATTAAAATCATTTAAAAAGACCTCAAAGGATATACGCATAGAGGTCTTGTGTAAATTTATTAACGTATTCCTAAAGCAATTCTTGCATAACGTGTCATACGAGAAGGATCCCAAGCTGGATACCATACTAATTTTACAATTGTTTCTTCAATTTCAGGTATCACGCTTAAAGCATCAATAATATCTCCCTCAATCACGTCACCAAAAGGACAACCCATTGTTGTTAGAGTGATTTGAACTTCGCATAAACCATCTTCAAATAAATTCACAGCATAAACAAGTCCGATATTTACAATATCAATTCCTAATTCAGGATCGATAACTGTTTCTAATCTTTCCATGATATGCGCTTTTAAATGTTCATTTTCGACATTTAATTTTGGTTGTTCATCTGCCATTGCTTCTCCTCCTCATCCTATACTATATCACACTTTATAAGTGTTTTAAAAAGTGTTCTGTCATTCGTTGAACAATTTTTTGAGGAACGGTATGTTCTACTCCTTCTGAAACTTCAAACTCAATATTCTCACTATAATTTTCATTTTTTATCTCTTCATAGAATGTTTGAGTAAGGTGCATTGGAACAATAGGGTCCGCTGAACCATGCCAAACATACAATGGTCGATTTGCAATTTTCTCAGGTTGTAAATTTAATGAGATGGGTTCCAATTCGACTAAGCGATTATTGATGACTTCTTGGTCGAGCAGCTCGTAAATCGGTGTATCATCTACTTTATAATTTTTTAAGAGCCATTCTGTAAAGGCAATTGGAGATGGACTTCCCATCAGCACTGCTGCTGCTTTTACCCAATGATATTGAGTTAAAACCGCATTTGTTGTGATGCCGCCCATTGACAATCCAGCGACTCCTATCTTATCCGCATTTGTTTTTTGATTTGTTATGTAATGCTCAACAATTATTGGTAACTCTCTCACATTACTTGCAACGATTTCCCAAAAGTTCATAGGATCTTGAGAGGGACTACTTTTCGTTTTTCGTTCTCCATGGTTTAAAGCTTCCGGTAGAAGTGCTCGAAAACCATTACTTGCTAAATAGTAACCATATTCAAGGACACGTTCTTTCCTACTTTCCCACCCATGGTAAAAAATAACTGTAGGTAAAGATTCAGTTTCTTTTCCTTTTTCAAAAATTTCAATTATAGGTATGTCAGATATTACTACATGTTTCAATTCAAGCATTAATTTTACCTCCCTTATGTAAATTATACTAAAAATTTGTTACAATAATCATGGTATAGCATTTTTTTAATAAAACATAGAGAAAGTGAGATTCTAATATATATGGACAGAAAATTAGTTGCAATTGATTTAGATGGCACTACACTGAATAATGACTCTCAATTAACTCAAGAAACCGAAACGGCTATTCGAAAGGTCATTGAGCAAGGACATATTGTTTCCATCGCTACTGGACGTCCTTTCCGAACAAGTTATCAGTTCTATAAACAATTAGATTTAGATACGCCTATTGTAAACTTTAATGGCGCTTGGTGTCATCATCCAAATGACCATAATTGGGAAAATGGCTATCATAAACGTTTAGACCGTGATATCGCATTATCATTACTCCCTTTAAAAAGATTTCCAATCGTTAAGTTGATTTCAGCTGAATCACAAGATCATGTATATGTAGACCGTTTAGAAGAAGAAACATATAGCATGGGCTCACCGATAAAAAATGTTCAAACTGTTCCGTTCAATGCAGAAACTTTACAAGAATCTCCTACTTCAGTAAATGTCTTTACCGCTGAAGAATATTTTATTCCGTTTATGCAAGAACGAATCATTGAACGTTACGGAGATGAAGTTGAAGTACGTACTTGGGGTGGACCAACTCCAACTTTAGAAATCGTTGCTGCTGGAATTCAAAAAGCTATGGGTGTCGAGGAAATTGCTAATTATTATAAGATCTCTCGAGAAAATATTATCGCTTTTGGTGATGAAGCAAATGATTATGAAATGATTCAATACGCCGGTTTAGGGGTCGTGATGAAAAATGGTATTGACGGTTTGAAAGAAGTTTCTGATGACATCACTCCATACACAAATCATGAACATGGACTTGCGAAATATCTAACTGAATATTTTAGTTTATAATTTATATTTGTACAAGGTAATCAAAACCTCCTCTATCTTTTTAGATAAAGGAGGTTTTTGTTTAAGATATTTAACATTTGTTGTCGAGTTAATCCGTAGATAACCCCATCTTTTCTATAACAGGAGTAGAAACCTTATTTGAGAAAAAAGTAATCAATGGACCAGCAAAGAATCCTGTAATTACTGTAGAAATTCCAACAGGACCACTTAAGAAATATGCTGCAACCACAACTACAATATCTGTTACGACTCGAACAGGAGTGTAATTCCAGCCTGTTCTATCGGTTATGAGAGGTGCAATGGCATCATATGGTGAAACTCCTAAATCTATATCCATATATACTGCTACACCTATCGTGAAAATTAATATTGCAATTACCGTGAATACAATACGGATCATTAAACTCATATCATCTACTTGAAAGATATTTCCAAATAGATTATTGAAAAAATCAACCTGGTAGCCGACTAATATCATATTGTATATTGTTCCCCAGCCGATTAATGATCGTTTCATAAAAAATACGACTGCAAGGATAATCAAATTTACGACTAATTGATAGTTACCTAAACTAAACCCCAGTAAAGAAGATGCTCCTCTATTTAAAGCTGTAAAGGGATCTAACCCCATATCCATCGTCTCACTAAGAGCAGCACCAATACTTATAAAAGTAATTCCAACAATGGATGTTAGTGAACGTATTATAAAATCTTTCCAATTTATTGACATATCATCTTTCCTTTCTACAAATTCTTCAAATTAAACGTATTATATGCGTTTAATCCATTCATGATTATTCTTGCTTAATAAGTTTTCAGCCTCAATGGGACCGAAAGTATTTGCTCGATAATTCGGAAAATTAGGCTCTGGTAGTTCCTTCCATGCTGATACAATAGCATCTGTAATACGCCATTGTTCTTTTATCTGTTTGTAAGATGGAAAATATGTACGGTCATCTGCCAAAGCATCATAAATCAGGTTCTCATATGGATCTGCAACATAATAATCAGCATAAGTCTCTTCGTCGGGACCCATAAATGTAATAATCGGTTCGTACTCATTGTTTGGCATCTTTTGATTTAATACCATTGACATCCCTTTTGGTGGTTCAGCCATGAATGTAATGCGTGTTGCGACATCTGATTTCAACTCATCTTTTTGTTTTAGTATAATATCCACCGCTGTATAATTTTCAATTAATCCTTTTCCTGTACGTAAATAAAAAGGAACCCCATCCCATCGAGGTGTATCAATAGTAAATTCCATCGCAATATAAGACTCCGTATTACTGTCAGGAGCAATATCCACCTCATTACGATAACTTTTAAAGTTCCCAGCACTATCCGCTTTGTATTGGCCGCGAACAACTTTTTGATCAACTTGTTCTTTATCGTAAGTTGGTATACTTTCCAAAAGTTTTAATTTATTCTTATGGATAGCATCATTTGTTAATTTATCAGGTAACTCCATTGCTACAATCGATAAAATTTGTAATAAATGGTTTTGGAACATATCAAGTAATGCTCCATTTTCATCATAATAAGCGCCACGTTCTTCTATAGAAAGATTTTCTGGAAGTGATATTTGTACATTTTCTACAAATTGATTATTCCAAATTCCTTCAACCATCGGATTGAAAAATCTTGTCGCTAAAATATTTTGAATAAAATCCATTCCTGGAAAATGATCCATAAAATAGATATCTTCTTTATCAAATACCTTAGCTAAAATATCACGATATTCTTCTGCTGTTTCTAAGCTATCTCCAAATGGTTTTTCTATGAGCACTCGATGATTTCCCTGAAGATCAGTTAAGTTTGCCTCTTGGATGTTGGATGTTGTTTCATCATATAACTCTGGGGCAATAGAATAGTAATAAATATACTCTTCAGGTGTCTCAAACTCTTTTGAAACTGACGCCATTTTTTTGCCCAGTTGTTTTATATCTTCAAGTTTTGTATTATCAGCCATTTGATAGCGGCAATGATTGAAGAAACTTTCATCAAGTTTTTCAAAATTAACACCATTTTCAACAGCTTCACGAACTTGTTCTTGAAATTCTTCATCTGTTAAGTTTTCAGGTGCAGCACCTAATATCGCAAAGTTTTCTGAAAGTAATTCTCTTTGATATAACTGATGTAAAGCCGGCAACAGCATACGTGTTGCTAAATCACCCGTTGCCCCGAATAAAACGATTAAGCCTCCAACTTTTTTATCTGCCATATTTATATCACTCTTTCGTATTTATAATTAATAAAAAATCTTATAATTACATTAACATGAATGAAATTGATAATCTTACGATATGTTTGTTCTATGCCTTTACAAAAACAATAATACATTCTTTCTTTTGATTTTTAAAAAACAAAAAATGCCAATGAACCTTTATCGTCCATCGGCACTATAATTATCAAGTAAAAAGACCCTCGACAATCAATCGAGGGTCTTTCTTTTTCGAGCAATTAAAGATTTTAAGCGAAATCATTTAATGCTTTTTATTCAAATTTTAATTATTCCGTTACTGGCTCATCAGCTAGTAATTCAATTGAGTGCCAGCCGTAAGTTGCAGGATCTGCTCCTGGAACCATGTCGTGAGACCAAGTTGATACACGGTCATTAACTAACTGTAATTCTGTTCTCCAGAATGTTGGAATTGAAACTGCTTCATCCATGAAGTACTCTTGCCATTCGTGGAATACGCCTAAACGCCATTCAGTGTCAAATCCTTCTTGTGAAAGCATATCAGCCATATATGCATTGTTTTCATCACTCACGAAACGAGGGAAGTTAAACGCTGCAGTTTCACCGTATAGGCCATCTGGAGTTGGATCAGAACCTGTTCCCCAACCACCTTCATGAACGTCAATTGCAGGGTCATCTGCTTGAACACGGTCATAGAATGCGTTTGTTTCATGTAGACGTCCTTCTAATAATTGAACATCTAAACCAACTTTATTCCATGCTTGAATGAAGTATAGAGCAATTGGTTCTGCTGCATCTGAATTCGCACGAGCCGCATAGTTAATTGTTAATGGATCTCCATTTGGATCTTCACGGATTCCGTCTCCATCAACATCTTCGTAACCTGCTTCGTCAAGTAATTCATTGGCTTTATCTTCATCATATGGATATCCTTCAAGATCTGGATTGTAGAAGTCACCAAAGTTTGGAATGATATGTGAGTCGGCTCTGTAACGTAAACCATTATAGAACTCTGCACCTACTGCATCAATATCTAAAGCATAACCCATTGCTTGACGCAAGCTCTTATCTGCCATTTTTGCATCAGGGTTATAAACGTTTTTACCTTCTTCAGCATCCCATTCACCAACTTTAAATGAAATGTAGTCATAAGATTGACCTGGAGATCCTAAAGTAGTGTAACCTGGAATTCCCTCTTCAAATGAATCATATAAGTTTGCTGGCATATTCCATGTAACATCGAAATCTCCAGATCTTAAAGCTTCAACAATTCCTGATGTTGGAACACGTTCCACAACAATACGATCAATGTTTGGAGCACCTTCAAAGTAATCTTCAAATGCTTCATACTCTACTGATTCACCTGGAACAATATTCGCCACTTTATAAGGTCCAAAACCAATTGGATTTTCACGAACTTGTGGTGCAGATTCAATTTCATCTACTGGAACATCTCCATAATGATGACGAGGAGCTGCATATGCCCATATTCCACCACTAGCTTGTAAGATTGCTGGTCCTTGAGGTTCTGTATAATGAATTCTTAGTGTATAATCATCCACTACTTCTAACCCTGAAATAGTATCTGCCTCTCCAGCATTATATTCCGGCATACCTTCAATAGCTTGGAATGCTTCACTGTAACGTACACCGTTATAATCTGGGTGTCCAACAATTTCGTGAGTAAACACAACATCATCTACAGTTACTTCTTCCCCGTCATGCCATAGAACACCTTCTTGTAACGTAATTGTTGCAACGTTTTCGTCTTGGTCATACTCCATGCTTGCAGCACCATCTGTCCATTGGTATTGCTCATCTTGGCGTAGAAGGTCACCTCGCATAGGTCCCATTAATTGAGAGTCTAAGTTAATTCCATAAAACTCTGTACTGAAAATCCCTGGAAAAGCTGAATCTGCAACCATTGCAACACGTAAAGTTCCACCTTCAATAGGTTCACCTTCGTTTTCAACTACGGCCTCAAACTCAGGTAATTCTACTCCACCATCCGTTTCGCCGTTCTCTACTTCAGTAGAGTCTCCACCAGTATCTCCTTCAGTACCTGTGTCTCCGCCACATGCTGCAAGTAGCAAAGCTACTGCTGCTGAACTAGCTAGTAGTCCATATTTTCTTTTAAGTGACATATGATTTCTCCCCTTTTGTTATTATAGGTATATTTTTATCCTAGTCTTTGTTTAGCGTCTGACGAACGTTTTAATGCTTGTCCGACGTAGTTTATACACAACATCAACACTAGGATTAAAGTTGATGCAGGTAGCCAAACCCAAGGTCTATTCTCCAAGTTAAATGGAGTTGTTGCAGCACTAACCAGGCGTCCTAAACTTGGTGTTTGATCTGGTAGACCAAACCCTAAGAAAGTAAGTCCTGTTTCAAGTCCAATATTTCCTGCATAAGACAAGATTAGTTGAACCATAATTAGTGATGTCAAGTTAGGTAACATTTCACTTAATATGATTTTCCAAGTAGGAGTTCCCATTGTTTTGGATGCACTAATGTAATCAAGTTGTGATTCAGATAGTGCTTTACTTCGAACAATACGAGTATAACCTGTCCAGGCAAATATACTCATAATGAAAATAAACGATGTAATCGTATATTCAGGAACGACAACTAAGAAAACAATGATAATCATTGTAGTTGGTAATGTCATAACAAAGTCAGTGATACGCATAATGATATTATCTACTGCGCCACCATAGTAACCAGAAATTAAACCTAATGTGATCCCAATTACTGCAATAATTGTTGTTACTGCAACCGCAATTAAGATAGAGTTTCCTGCTGCTAAAAATAGTTGCATAAAGACGTCACGTCCGTATTCATCTGCTCCGAAAATCAAGGATTTCTCCCCATTCCAAGCATCAGCAATTAAACCTAAGTTAAATTCAGCTGGTTCTGCAAAGTTCCTTAAAATATCAACATCCATAACTTCACTTGCATCAAGTCTTATATACCAAGCAACAGTAGTTAATAAGATAATAGCTAATACAGTTAAGGCAAATAGTGCAACTTTATCTTTTTTAAATTCTCGAATGATTACTTTAAAACCCATTGGTGGAGTTGACACTTCAACTTGCTCACTGGCAGTTTCAGTGGTCACTGTTCTTTCAATTTCTTCTTTTTCTTTCATATTATTTTCTCAGTCCTTTATTTTTTCTAATGATTAATCAATCCTAATGCGTGGGTCTACAAGACTCAAGACAATATCAGAGACGAGGGAACCAACGATTGCAATAACCCCATATAATAATACCAGGGTGATAACAACTGAGTAATCACGACTTGTTATCGATGTGATAAATAAGTCACCCATCCCATTGAATGCGAAAATTCGTTCAATAAAGACCGAACCATTCAATAATCTAGAAAAAATAAAACCGATAGATGATGCGATTGGTAAGAAGGCATTTCTAAAAATATGTTTTGAATAAATTTTCCCTTCTGGTACTCCTTTTGATCTAGCTGTTCTTACGTAATCTTGTGTTTTTGCATCAATTACTTCATTACGTAAAGTTTGGACAGTAGAAGCCGTACCTAAAACCCCTCCAGTAAATCCTGGTAAGAGTAACCGATAAAACATATCCCAATAATAGGCAGCTGTTCCTGCAGTCAGCGAAGAACTTACTGAACCACGTGTTGGGAACCAGCCTAATCTATACCCAAAGAAATACACCATGATTAAAGCTAAAACGAAAGTTGGAATTGCAAAACTTACATAACTATAAACCATTACAATTCGGTCAAACCAGCTTTCATTATAACGTCCAGCAAATAATCCAAACGGCAAAGCAATTGCATACGTAAAGAATGTAGAAACAAGTCCTAAACGTAAAGAGTTTGCCGCACGACTACCAATTAATGTAGTAACTGGTACCTGTTGTGCATAACTTTTTCCAAAGTCTCCTTGGAATACATTCCCTAACCATCTAAAATATTGAACCGGTAAAGGATCATTCCATCCAGCAGCTTCTCTTAGAGCAGCTAATTGCTGTGGATCAATATTTGGATCTAATTGTCCAGTAAATGGATCCCCAGGCATGAAATGTGCGACCGAAAATACGATCATACTTAGCACAAAAATTTGAGGAATCATAACTAGAAGTCTACGTACTACCGTTTTCCACATGTTAATTTCCCCCTTCTTGTTGTTCTGCAGCAAGAGTCTTAGAAGAATTTTCATTTGGATTTAAAGCAACCCAATGCTCATCTTCTACGAGTTGTAAGTCATAGACTCGACCATTTTCATCATAATAATGAATTTCTTGCTCTTGATATTCTTTCTCGACCGCTCGACGTTCAGTTTTGTGTTCCTCACGATTAAGTGGGTCGATTTGTGGAATAGCAGACAGTAAGCGTCGTGTATATATATGTTGTGGATTATTGAATATTTTTTCTTTAGCTCCACGTTCAACGAATCGTCCACGGTGCATAATTGCGATATCGTCAGCCATATGTTTCACAACACTCAAGTCATGGGAAATAAATAGATAACTTAATCCATATTCTTTTTGAATTTGTTTCATAAAGTTCAATACTTGTGCTTGAACAGATAAGTCAAGTGCTGATGTAGGCTCATCCGCAATAATTAATTTTGGATTACTTGCTACGGCTCGAGCAACTCCTAAACGTTGACGTTGTCCTCCTGAGAATTCGTGAGGGTAACGATAAATTGCATCTTCGTTTAAACCAACAATTTCTAGAAGACGTACAATCTCATCTCGTTCTTCTTTATCTGTATAATCAAAGTAATTACGCATAGGTTCAGCAATAATATCTCTGATACGTTTTTTAGGATTCAATGAAGATGTTGAATCTTGGAAAATCATTTGAATATCTTTATTGTAATTACGGTATTGTTCACTACGGCTTCTAGCTTTATTCGTTACATTGACTCCTTCATATTCAACTTTACCGTCTGTAACTTCTTCAAGCCCAATAATCGCTTTACCGATTGTTGTTTTACCAGATCCTGATTCGCCGACAAGTCCGTAAGTTTTTCCTTCTTCAATGACCATATCTACACCATCAACAGCGTATACCCAGTCTTGAATCGTATTAAAAATCCCTCCACGAATTGGGAAATGAACTTTTAAATCTTTCAATTCTAAAAATGACATGACTAATCTTCCTCCCCTTCAAAGTAGAAGTGTTTCCAACTATTTCCTCTTACTTTATGGTTTGGAGCGATCTCCTCTAATTGAGGATCTTCGTCAAATGCTTCATCTGGGATCCATGGAATACGATTTTTGAATCGATCCCCTGTACGAGGTAAGTTTTGTAAAGATGGAACGGTTCCTTGGATGACATGTAATTCGTCATCTTCACCTTCTTCTAGTTCATGAGGAATTGAATTCAATAATGAACGTGTATAAGGATGCTTTGGATCTGTAAATAATACATCTACAGGAGCTTCCTCTACAATTTGACCAGCGTACATTACTGCAACACGGTCAGCAGTTTCAGCAACAACACCCAAGTCATGGGTAATTAAAATAATTCCTGAATCGGTTTCTTCTTGAATATCCTTCATTAAATCTAGAATTTGTGCTTGAATCGTTACATCTAGTGCTGTTGTTGGTTCATCAGCAATGAGGATTGGTGGTTTGTTTGCAAGTGCAATAGCGATTACTACACGTTGACGCATACCACCTGACAATTCGTGTGGGTACTGTTTAACAGTACGTTTAGGATTTGGAATCCCTACTTGATCAAGCAACTCAAGTACACGTTCATGTCTTTGTTTCTCATTTAATGACGTATGGTAAATCAATGATTCTTCAATCTGTCTACCAACGGTCATAACTGGGTTTAGTGATCCAAGAGGGTCTTGGAAAATCATCCCAATATCATTACCACGAATACGGTTATATAATTTAGTATTTAAATTTGTAAGGTCTAATCCTTTATATAAGATTTCACCTTTTATTTGCGTATTGTTTGGATCATGCAATCCAATAATTGCTGTGGCTAATGTCGATTTTCCTGATCCCGACTCGCCAACAATAGCGAGTATTTCATTTTCTTTTAATGTGATGGATACATCATCAACTGCGTTGTGATATACATCACCGAAACGGAAACCGACTTCTAAATTGTTTATTTCTAATAAAGTTTCTCTGGTCGCCACTATTACTAACCTCCTATGCATTTTGTGTTTCAAGTTTTTCATAAAAAAAGAGTTTCATTAGAAAAATTCTAATAAATGAATGAAATGGCTTGAATTCAAAACGCAATACAAAAACTTGTTGTAATATCTAACAAGTTAAGTATTATATTATAGTATATAATTAAAAAATCAAGTCTTTTTCTCATTTTATTTTCATTTATGAAGATTTTTCTTTTTTATGAATGATTTAAAAGCTTTAAACTTTTGTTTTGATGTATTCTACGGCTTTTCCAACAGTCGTAATTTGTTCCGCTGTTTCGTCAGAAATTTCTTCGTCGAATGCATCTTCCATTTCCATAACTAACTCTACAATATCCAATGAATCGGCACCTAAATCATCTTGAAAGTTTGTTTCATAGGTTATTTTCTCTTCGTCAACCCCAAGTCTATCAACAATAATGGCTTTAATATTTTCAAAAATTTCTTGTTCAGTCACTGCAGCCACCTCCTCAACTCTACATACTTTTAATCTAGGCAATATTTTTTTATAGTTAAAATTTGCATTTTATATTCGATTCATACTAAAAAATATTGATACGTATAATTCTAACGCAATCTTAAACAAATTTCCATAGTTTTCACGGTTTTTTGCTTAATTAACTCTCATTTAAGAGATATTTTCTAATAATTTACTTATTAATGAACAGACTCGTAATTTTGTACAATGTCATCAATCACTTTAGATTGTAAAATATCTCGTGTTTGTTTTAATGTATGGTAAACGGCTTCTTCATCTGTAGAGCCGTGTGTTTTCATAACTGGGGCTTTTACACCAAATAAAATAGCTCCGCCGTATTTTGAATAGTCTAAAGAATCTGCAACATCTTTTAAACTATCTTTTAATAAAAGACCTCCGAGCTTACTTTTAACTCCACCCGCTTTGATTGCATCTTTAAGCTGTGTCATAATCGTCAAAGCTGTACCTTCCATTGCCTTTAAAACTGCATTTCCAGTAAATCCATCCATAACTAAGACATCTGCTACACCATCGAACAAATTACGTGCTTCAGTATTTCCTATAAAATTGATTTTATCATTTTCTTTTAATAAATCAAAAGCTGTTTTTGTTACTTGGTTTCCTTTGTTATCTTCGGTCCCATTGTTTAATAAGGCAACTGTTGGCTGTTCAATTTTATTCACGTACTGCGCATAAAATGAACCGATTGTCGCATATTGATTAATATTTTCTGGCTTTGTATCTGCATTGGCCCCTAAATCTAATACAACCATTTTTTCACGTTCTTTATTCATCGTCATAATGGTAGCCATCAAAGCAGGTCGATCAATTCCTCGAATTCTCCCAACAATGAGGGTTCCCGCTGCCAAAAGAGCTCCAGTGTTCCCCGCTGAAAATAAAGCATCATTTTCGCCTTCTTTAACAGATTGAGCGGCTAAAACCATTGAAGCATCTTTTTTTCGACGTATCGAGCGAACAGGATCATCGTCTCCTGAAATTTTTTCGCTCGTGTGGACAATTTCAATATTCGGTAAGCTATTAGTTAAATATTTATTAATCTCATTCTCATTGCCATACATAACCATTGTTGTGTCAGGAAAAGCTTCCGCTGCTAATAAAACTCCTTCCACAATGACTTTAGGTGCATCATCGCCACCCATTGCATCAATTGCAATTCTCATTTCTTCACTCCTGTTCTTATTCATTTAATGTTTGTATTTTCTCATAATATATCAGTCAAGTATATCATTAATTTCTCCACCTTCAATTCCAACAGAAATCCGTAAGTTTTGGTACTCACTATCTTCCATGAAAGCATGATCTACTAATAAATTAGCTGCCTCATAACGAGCAGCTTCTAAGACAGGTTCGTCTTCTATAATATCGCCTACTTTAAATTCAGGAAGACCTGATTGTTTTTTCCCAAAATACTCTCCAGGTCCACGCATTTCTAAATCCTTTTGACTAATCTCAAAACCATCCGTAGATTGTGTCATGATTTGCATGCGTTTCACACCATTTTCTCCTTTAGGATCGGCTACTAATATACAATAAGATTGTTTAATACCTCTTCCAACCCGACCTCTTAATTGATGGAGTTGTGCTAACCCAAATCGATCAGCATCATGAATAACCATCATCGTTGCGTTTGAAACATCTACCCCTACTTCTATAACTGTTGTAGAAACTAAGATATCAATTTCATGGTCTTTAAATTGTTGCATAATTTCTTCTTTCTCAACAGCTTGCATACGCCCATGTAATAACTCTACTCGATATTCAGGAGCAAATGTATGACGATACACCTCTGCTAATCTAGTAGCATTTTCTAAGTCCATTGCATCTGATTCTTCTATTAAAGGACTAATCACATAAACTTGAGAATTATTTTTTAATTCCTTCGTTATATTAGTCATTAATTGTTCTAACTGTTTTTTTCGGATCCAGTAAGTTTTTACAGGTAATCTTCCAGGTGGCATTTCATCGATTGCTGTAACATCCATTTCACCATAAGCGGTCATTGATAAAGTTCGTGGTATAGGGGTCGCAGTCATAAATAAAACATCAGGATGTCTTCCTTTTTCTCTCAGGGCTTTTCGTTGATTCACACCGAAGCGATGTTGTTCATCAATAATTACTAAGCCTAAATGGTGAAAAGAAACATCTTCTTGGATAAGTGCATGCGTCCCTACTACACAATCTATTTCTCCATTCTCTAAACGATTAAGCATTTCACGTCGTTCTTTAGTAGATGTAGAACTTGTAAGTAAAGCCACTTCAATCGCAAAATGTTTATAGGTTGTTTTAAGGCTTTGGTAATGCTGCTCTGCTAGAATTTCAGTAGGAGCCATAAAAGCCGATTGAAGATTCGCTGATTGTGCGGCGACAATAGCGCCTGCTGCTACAATTGTTTTCCCACTTCCTACATCTCCTTGGAGGAGCCGATACATTTGAATCGGTCGTTTCATATCTGCAGATATCGCATTAACTGCTTGTTTTTGAGCATCTGTTAATTCAAAAGGTAAAGAAGCAAAGAAAGTTTTTAATCGTTCTAAATCATATTCGACAGGTTGTCCCGCGCCGACATTTTTATGTTGCATCCGACGATATTGAACCCTTAACTGGAAAGTTAAAAATTCTGTAAAGACAATCGTTGATCTTGCAGTATCCATAATTTCAGGATTTTTAGGGAAATGCATATTATAAATTGCCTCTTTAATAGGAACTAACTTATATTTTGAAATTAAGTCATTTGGAAGTATTTCTTGAATTTCCTCATGATATTTATCCCAAGCTTGCTGAACGAGCTTTTTTATGACAGCATGTGAAATGTCTTTGCTTGAATGATAAATAGGTTCAAATTTTTCATTTTTATTTGCTGTATTTCCACCGATAATTTTTATACCTGAAAGTTGCATTCTAGCAGCATCCCAAGTACCAAAAACTTTTATTTCTTCTCCTTCAGTTACTTGTTTAGCTAGATAAGGTTGATTAAAGAATATAACTGGTACAATGACATGATCAACATTAATTCGAAAAGATAATCTACTTTTTTTATAGCCATAATACTGTACGTGAGCTTGAGCGATCGCAGTTCCTTGTAATACAACTTTTTGTCGGTCCTCAATCATTTCAATATCTTGAACTGTTAAGTCTTCATATCTAAATGGAAAGTAAGTAAATAAATCCCAGAGCGTTTCAATCCCTAATTTTTTTAGGGCTTCTGCTCTTTTTGCGCCTACACCATTTAATACTTCAACCGGCTCTTTAAACAATTTTTCCAAAAATATGACACTCCTTTCTTTAAATAATAGAAAAAAAGCGAACAGTAAATATCTAATAATACAATTAAATACTCACCTGTTCGCAATTATATTTTTTTAATTTATAAGATATTATAAAAAACTTATTCTACTGAGATCAATAATGGATAGACGGGCTGTCCACCTTCATGTGTTTCAACTTCAATTTCTGGATACAATTCTTCTAGTTGTTCAACTAACGAATCAATCAATTCTTCTGAACTGTTTTCTCCATATAATAAGGTGATAATTTCACTGTCTTCAGTAACCATTTTTTTAATTGTTTCTATGCTTGCTATTTCTAAATCAGGATTCGTTACTTTAATGTCTCCATCAATCAAGCCCATGAAGTCATCTTTTTTAATTTCTAATCCATTAATCTCGGTATCACGAATAGCAAAAGTAATTTGCCCAGATGTTACATATTGTAACTCTTCAGTCATTATTTCTTTTAACTCTTCTAATTCTATATCAGGGTTAAAGGCTAACATCGCGTTCATCCCTTGCTGAACTGTTCGAGTTTCGATGACTACTGCATTTGCTTCTGAAACCTCAGTCGCTTGTTTAGCTGCCATGAAGATATTACTGTTGTTTGGTAATAAGATATATTTTTTTGCAGGAACTTTTTCCATTGCATCCAAGAAATCTTGTGTACTTGGATTCATTGTTTGTCCACCTTCAATGACATAGTCAACACCAAAGCTTTCAAACAATTCTTTAATTCCTTCTCCAGCAGCTACTGAAATGACAGCAACATCTTTTGTTTCTTTTTTAGCAGGTTTTTCTGCAATCGTAACATGTGATTCATCTAAAGCTGCATGCTGTTCACGCATATTATCTACTTTAATGTGGATAAGCGTCCCAAACTTTTGACCATAATTCATAACTTCTCCTGGTCTTTCAGTATGTACATGCACTTTAACAATTTCTTCATCCGCAATGACTAATAAAGAATCCCCTAAGTCATTTAGATAATTACGAAATTCATCATAGTCAAATTCACTATCCACTGTTTTACCTTCACCAAGACGAATCATAATTTCTGTACAGAAACCGAATTCGATTTCTTCAGCACTCATTGCATCATGTACAGCTCCACGGTGATGTTCTGCACGGACTAGTTCATCTAAATCCGGTTCTTCTACCACTTGGATTTCTTCACCTGTTAACGAAGATAAGAATCCTTCATATACATAAACTAAACCTTGTCCACCACTATCTACTACGCCTACCTCTTTTAAAACGGCTAATAGTTCGGGTGTATTATCCAATGATACTTTAGCTGCAGATAAAATTTCTTCCATTACTTCAATAATGTTATCTGTAGTTTTTGCTTTTCTTTTACCGGCCTCTGCTGATTCACGAGCAACAGTTAAAATCGTTCCTTCTACTGGTTTCATAATTGCTTTATAGGCAGAATCAACGCCTGCTTGAAAAGCTTGCGCAAATTCAGTTGTATTTATTTCAGATTTTGATTCAATTGATTTACTGAACCCTCTAAATAATTGGGATAAAATAACCCCTGAATTTCCACGTGCTCCCATTAGTAAACCTTTAGAAAGCGACTGACCGATTTTACCAATTTCAGTATTTGTATTTTCTTTTACAGCTTTTGCTCCACTTGAAAAAGTCAAATTCATATTCGTTCCTGTATCTCCATCAGGTACCGGGAATACGTTTAATGAATTTACATATTCAGTATTTTGAGCTAAATGTGCTTGGCCAGCTGCTATCATATCTTTAAAATCTTTACCAGTTAATTTCACTAATTCCATTGTCTTTCCTCCCTGTGTCACAATTAAAACGTGACCCGACTAGTCATCATTTTGTACACGAACACCATGTACAAAAATATTTACTGCGTCTGCTTGAACACCTAGACTAGCCTCTAACTGATAGCTAACTCGCTCTTGTACATTTTTTGACACTTCTGAAATTTTTGTGCCATAACTTACGATAATGTAGACACCAACGACTACACCTTCTTCTTCTTGGCTAACAACAATTCCTTTTGCATAATTTTCTCTTTTAAGTATTTCATTTAATCCATCTCTAACTTGATGACGACTTGCCATACCAACTACTCCAGGTATTTCTGTAGCAGCCCCGCCAACGACTGTCGCAATAACATCATTTGAGATTTCAATTGTTCCATGTTCATTATTTACGGTAACGGACATAATTTGATCTCCTCTCCGTTTACTATAATTTTTTTATCTATATAACATAATATTTCATACTTTAACAATATTAACTAAAAACTTAAAAATTATCAACATGAATTAGCCTTTTGTCACTGCTAAAGGTTGCTTTGTTCATGTTTTAGACAATTATGAAATTTCATATACAAGCAAAAAGTACCCAACGTTCGATTGAGTAACTTTGTCTTGATATACATTAATATTGAATTGATATTACAGTATTTTACGATATATAGCAATACGCAATTATGGATTCATAACGAAAGTAGTGAGTTTTTTAAATATTTTTCTTGTTTTCCAAAAATGATTATGGTATTGTATTTAAGTATGAGAATAGTCGCTTGACTGTTTGCAAAGGAGGAAATACGATGGCTAAAGAATGCTATTTCACTGGTCGTACTGCTCAAAGAGGTAACAACCGTTCATTCGCATTGAACTCTTCAAAGCGTACTTTTAAACCAAACTTACAAAAAGTTCGTGTACTAGTTGATGGAAAACCTAAACGTGTTTGGGTATCTGCTAGAGCACTTAAATCTGGAAAAGTTCAAAGAGTATAATTTTGAATATAAAATAACGCTGTGTCTACTTAAATGTAGTACAGCGTTTTTTGTTTTATATATTAAGCATTTTGAACATATCAAATAAAAATGGTATCGATAAATCAATGTTCTGACTTATCAATACCCTATTTAATAAATATATTAATTGTCTCTGCTTTGTATTGCTGCAATGATTCCTTTTTTAAAAGAAAAGTTTGCTTCCTCATTTATAAACTCATTGCTGATTAGTGCTAAAGGACGCTCAAAATCTTCGTCTAACAATTCATATTTCACTTCTTTTAAAGTGAGTCCTTTTACTTCAGTCATTAAGATATAGGAAAGATAATTCATTTGCTCTATTTTATTTATTGTGTATTCTCCAGGCAAAAAATATTCAATGAAATTATTTTTGGATACATATTTTAGTTTTGGAACGAGTTGTTCAAATCTTTTTTGTAAAGCAACCATCAAAATACTGTATAAATGATCCACTCTTCCACCATACCAATTATAGACAAAAATATTATTAGTTTTAAAATTCCTCAAAACATATTCAAAAGCAAGTTCAGCATCCGTATCATCTTTATCCGTTGGGAAATTAAGGACTTCTGTTCCATCTTTTTCGATCATCTCTTTTTCAAGTGGAGAGATGGAATCAAAGTCACCTAAAGCAACATCTACTTTAAGATCTTCTTCTAATGCAAACAAAGCTCCGCGATCAACGCCTATAATTATCCCTTTTGATCGGATTAAAGGACTAATTTCTTCTCTTTTTGGAGCCCCTAATATGATATGAACATCTTCCATATTAATTCACCAAGTTTTTTAGAGTTTGAATTTGATCGGCTGGAGAGTCTGCACCAAAAATATTTGAACCGGCTACAAACACATCTGCCCCCGCATCATGGCAAATTTTAATTGTTTCATTATTGATACCGCCATCCACTTGAATTAAAAATTCAAGATCATTTTCACGACGATAGGTCGCTAGGTCTTCAATCTTTTGAAGCATTTCAGAGATAAACTCTTGTCCACCAGCTCCCGGATTAACGGTCATCACTAATACTAAATCAACAATTGGTAGAACAGGCTCAATAAAAGATACCGGTGTGCCTGGATTAATTACTACTCCTGCATAAGCACCTTGTGCTTTAATATCCTGCATAACCCGATGAAGATTTTTTGTTGCTTCTGCATGAACGGTCACACCCGTTGCCCCAGCCTCAATAAAATTATCAATCATTTTTTCAGGTTCTTCTACCATCAAATGAACATCTAATGGTAAATCAGTGTTTAGTTTTGCAGCTGCTACAACATTTGGACCAAACGTCAAATTAGAAACAAAATGTCCATCCATCACATCAATATGAATCCAATCTGCGCCACTTTGGTCAAGCATTTGAATATCTTCACCTAATCTAGAAATATCTGCACTTAAAATTGAAGGTGCTATTTTACCCATTCTATCCCACAACTTTCTATTCATGATTTATTAATACATTGGTTTCCGACTCTGTATTTCAGTTAAAATTTGCAAATAATTTTCATAACGTGAACTTGCAACTTCCCCAGTTTTTACTGCTGCTTTTACCGCACATTTTGGTTCATTTTGATGTAAACAACCTCTAAATTTACATTGACTACTCAACTTTCGCATCTCAGGAAAACAACTTGAAAGCTCTTCTTTTTCGATTTCAGAAAAAACTAAGGCACTAAAACCAGGAGTATCTGCAAATAACCCACCTAATAAAGGTAATAATTCAACGTGGCGCGTTGTATGCTTTCCTCGTCCTAAAGATTTTGAAGTTTCTGCTGTGAGTAAATCAAATTCTGGATTTAAATAATTTAATAAAGTAGACTTCCCTGCTCCTGATTGTCCGATAAATACCACTAATCTATCTTCAAAATAGTCTTTGAATGTTTTTTTAATTTCTTCTTTTAAATCTTCTACTTCTTCTACATTTAAAGCAATAAATGGATAGCCTAGGTCTTCATAGACTGTTTTATATTGCTCAATTTCTTTTTTCGTTTCGTCATCTGCAATGTCTAGTTTAGAAATATAGATAATAGGGTCAATATTTTTATATTCAAGCATGACTAAAAAGCGATCAAGTAGTTGTGCTGAAAACTTAGGTCCTACCACTGACGACACAATCACACCTGTATCGACATTTGCGATCGGTGGTCGAGTGAGTTCATTTTTTCTTGGCTTAATTTCAACGAGTGTTCCCTCATCGAGATTGTCACTTTCAAAGTTAACATAGTCACCAACTAAAGGAGTAATCCCCTCTTTTCGGAAAATCCCTCGAGCTCTTGTTTGGTAGGTAACATCCTTTTCATCAGTAATATAATAAAATCCACTTAACGCTTTTGTAATCTGCCCTTCTTTCAAAAAATAACCTCTTTCTATAGTTTAATTTTAATCTGAAGATACAACTTCTTCAGTGTCTACCTCTCCATCTCGTTCAATTCGATAAGATGCGGTTTGCCCTTCTTCGACAGTAAATGTTAATCCACGTGTTACTGTTTCACCTTCATTTAAAGTAAACGAGTGTACTGCTGACTCCCCATTTTGGTTTAAATCATTTACAAAAATTTCAATACGATTTGGTAATGCTTCCGGTTCTTCATCCTCATTTTCTGGTTCTGAAAGGTTCTCTTCATACTGAACTGTGACTTCTTTAGAAAACGTAACGGTTTCTGGTTCCTTTTCTTCTTCAGGTCCTGTAGAGAAAACCACATTTATTCGATCTCCGATAAATAAAGTGCTACCTTCTTCTGGTTCTTGTCGGATAACTTGATCAGCTGGAACATCGTCTGATGGTTCAGAAGTTGTAGATAAATTTAAGCTGTTTCCATCTACAAAATTATTGACTTGCTCTCTTGAATAACCCGTCAAATCAATCATAGAAATAATTCTCCGCCCAGTACTGACAGTAAAAGTAATTGTTGTTTCTCTTGGCAGTACTTCTTCACCAGGAGTAATACTTTGTTCGATAATATCTCCTTCGGGAACCGTTTCATCAGAAGATTCTTCACTTTCTACAGTAAAACCTGCCTCTGTTAATTCAGCCCGGATTTCTTCATAATTTTCTCCAGCGTAATCTTCTACTTCAAATGGTTCTTCACCTAAACTGACATACAAGTCAACCTCAGATTCTTCTAATACAGAAGCACCTTCATTCGGATTCACTCGGAAAACAATGCCTTCTTCATACTCATCATTAGATTGTTCAATAATCTCTCCGACCTTTAAGGAAACCTCTTCTAAACGTTCTGTTGCTTCTTCTTGCGTCAGACCCACCAGATTCTCTGGAATAACCACTTGAACAGGTTTCGAAAGTAAGAAAGCAAACACACCAATAAGAATTAATGGAATCAATAACCATAACCAACGACGCTTTTTCTTTGGTTGTGACTGTGGTTTTTCTTCTGTTTCTTCTTTAGATAAATTAATTGTTTCGTCACTAATCGGAGTCGCTGTCGCTACACTAGCCTCTGAATTTATTGCATTTACATCAAGAACAAGAGTATCTTCTTCATTTTCTGCCGGTGGAACAAACTTTTTTTCATCTCTTCGCGATGGTGATAGAGCTGTCAATAAATCTTCTTTCATTTCATCAACTGTTGCATAACGATGCCTAGGCTCTTTCGCTGTTGCTTTGAGTACAACATTTTCTAAAGGCTGTGGTAAACGAGAATCAAATTCACGTAAAGAAGGAATAGGTGTTTGGAAATGCTTCAACGCGATGGATACAGCAGATTCCCCTTCAAAAGGAACCGTTCCTGTTAACAGTTCATATAAAACAATTCCTAAAGAGTAAATATCCGATTGTTTGGTTACAACATTTCCCCTTGCTTGTTCTGGCGAAATATATTGTACAGACCCTAATAACGAGTTTGTTTGAGTAATAGAATTTTGTGAAAGAGCTATTGCAATTCCAAAATCTGTAATTTTAATATTTCCATCTTTATCAATTAAAATATTATGTGGCTTGATGTCGCGATGGATAACATCATTCTTATGCGCATAAGCAATTCCATTTAATATTTGTTTCATAATGTCAATCGCTTTTTGATATGGGATCGGATGATTCTCACGAATATACTGTTTTAAGTCCATGCCATCAACATGTTCCATCACAATATAAGGCTGGTCTCCTTCTCCTACATCATAAATATTTACGATATTAGAATGTGTTAGCTCTGTTGTGGATAAAGCTTCTCTTTGAAAACGTCGTAAACTGTCTTTGTCTTCTTGAAAATCTAATGACATCATTTTGACAGCTACTTCACGTTCAAGAATTAAATCAGTCGCTAGATAGACATTAGCCATTCCACCTGCGCCAATTTTTTTAATTATTTTATAACGTCCACTTACTCGTTCTCCTTGATTCATTTGTTCTCACCTGCCTTTTTATCTGAATTTTCTCTTACATCGATTAAACTGACTGTAATATTATCAGAACCTTCATTTTCAACCGCTTTGTTTACAAGCATTTCGGCTCTTTCGTCCAACGATAGATTCTCTTGCTCAAAAATTTGTATCATTTCTGTTTCACTAATAGCATTGGAAAGTCCATCTGAATTAAGCATAATAATATCTATGTTGTTAAGTAATCTTTTGAAAAAATCAACTTCAACTTCGCCCTCAACACCTAAAGAACGAGTCAATGCGTTTCGATTATAGTGTGTTAATGCTTCAGTATCCGTTAGAGCACCTTGCCGTTGAAGTTCAGAAACAAAAGAATGATCTTCTGTTACTAATTCCATTTGATTTTCACGATAAATATATGCTCGACTGTCTCCGATATTAGAGAATAAAATTTGCTCTTTTAAAATAACGCTAGCTACCAGTGTCGTACCCATCCCCTCTAGGTCAGAATACGTATTCGCAGCTTCAAATATTCGGGAATTTTCTACATTAATTTTTTCTTTTAACCAATTTTGAACAAGATATGTATCTCGAGAAGTAAAATCTGTGCTCTCCCATGCATTTCCAATTTGAGACACAGCCATCTCACTTGCGATATCACCTGCCTGGTGCCCACCTAAACCATCACACAAGACAGCCAATAATAAATTAGACTGATTAAAAAACACACCAGCATAATCTTGATTATCTTTTCTTTTTCCTTGGTGAGTTTTCAAACTGTAATTCATACATCCACCTCAATGTTTCTAGACATTTATTTATAACAAGTATGTAGTATTTTCATTTAAAAAACAAGGTCGTATTAAGAAGCAATATATAGAGTAACTACTGCTTCTTAATACGAGAAATAAAGAAGCCATCGGTTCCATACTGATGTGGGTAAATGGTAACCGTACCGTCTTCACTAATTTGTAATTCATTCTCAGGCAGTTCTACTTCTGCTTTTGAAAATTGTTTATTTTTTTCTAAAAATTGATCCACTACTTCTTGATTTTCTTTTTGTGTAATTGTACAAGTGGAATAAATGAGCTCTCCACCTATTTTCAAAGTTTTACTTACTTCGTTAATTATTTCTAACTGTAATTTCTGTAAAGATAAAATATCTTCTTTAGTTTTATTATAGCGAATTTCTGGACGACGACGCATCAAGCCAAGCCCGGAACAAGGTGCATCGATTAAGATGCGATCAAAAGTTTCTTCCTCAAAGAGATCTAAAACTTTACGAGCATCCACACATTTGGTCTCTACAACTTCTTCCACACCTAGTCTTTTGGCGTTTTCTTTAATCAAATTAATTTTATGCTCATGAACATCTAAAGCTACGACCTTACCACCATCTTCTTTCTTTAAGAAATTAGTTGCTATATGCATTGTTTTTCCGCCAGGTGCTGCACAAGCATCTAAAACATAATGTTGTGGCTCAACATTCAAAGCAGGAGCAACTAACATTGAGCTTTCATCTTGAATAGCTAAATACCCTTCTTTAAATAAACGTGTCTCAATCGGTACTCCTTTTTTAACAACAATTCCATATGGAGATATCTCGCTTTCAACAACTTCAAAGCCTTCTTCTCTAAGTTCATCCATGGCCTCTTCTCGAGAAATTTTATTTAAATTTACACGTAAGCTTAATCTAGGACGTTCACTAAAGGATGTTGCAAGCTCTTCAGCTTCTTTTTCTCCTAATTGTTCTATAAACTCATCAATTAGCCATTGTGGAAGACTGTACTGAATACTTAAGCGTTTGTTTGTTGGTTGAATATCTGAAGGATGACGAACACCTTTTCTTTGGATATTTCTCAAAATACCATTTACTAATCCAACAATTCCACGGTGTCCTTTAACTCGTGCGATATTGGCAGCTTCATTAATAATAGCATGATCAGGGATACGGTCTAAATATTCCATTTGATATAAAGAAATTCGAAGTAATTGTCTGATCCAATGATCTAATTTCTTTTGTTTTTTCAAAAAAGGCTCTAGTTGGTAATCAAGTGTCATTTTTCGTTGTAAGACACCATACACTAACTCTGTTAGTAAATTTGATTCTTCTTTTGATATTTCATGTGTATCGAGTACTTCACGTAATAATAGATTACTATATGCATCTTCTCGTTCAATTTTTTCTAAAGTTTCTAAAGCTAAATACCGACTGCTTTGTTTTATCTGTTGCTTTTTTGCCAAAATTAGCACCTACTTATGTTTAAAAATTATGTTCTAAGTTTACAATATTACTATTATATTCATTTAAGCTCATAAAATCAATGTTCATTCCGTTTCCTTATAGAACATAAAAAATCTAAGATATTTATTATACCTTAGATTTTTTACTTTATTCGCCGAATTGATCTTCTACTTTTAAATCTGCACCAGTTAAATAATTCTCAATATTCATTCGTTTTTTTCCAGCAGGTTGGACTTCTTTTAAAGAAAGAAGTGTATGATCTCCGCAAGCCACATATAATTCTTCTTTGTTCAATTTTACAATGGTTCCTGGCTTTTTTGAAGTCTCCTGATCAAGAACTTCTGTGTCCCAAATTTTAAAGCGATCTCCATCTATTAATGTGTAAGCGCCTGGTGCCGGTCGCAATGCTCGTACAAGATTTGAGATTTCAGAAGCTGTTTTATGCCAATCGATTTTTTCTTGTTCTTTAGTAATCATTGGTGAAAAAGATACTTTATCTTCATCTTGCTCAATCGAAGCATTTTCTCCTGAAAAAATATCAGGTAATGTATCCATTAATAAGTCTCTTCCAAGAGTACTTAACTTTTCAAATAAAGTTCCGGTATCATCTTCTGCTGTAATAGGAATTTCTCTCTGCGCAATAATATTTCCAGCATCCATCACTTTTTCCATATACATAATGGTAATACCTGTTACATCCTCACCTTCAAGTACAGCATAATGAATCGGAGCTGCTCCTCTATATTTTGGTAACAATGAAGCATGAACATTGATTGCACGATATTTAGGTGCCTTTAATAGTTTCGTTGGTACATACTGACCATACGCAGCTGTGATCAGTAAATCAGGTTCCATATCTAATATTTGTTGCATTTCTGCTGATCCTGATAACTTTTCCGGTTGTAATACTAAAATTTCGTGTGCCATAGCTAATTCTTTTACTGGAGAAGGCGTAAGAATCTGTTTTCGACCTACTTTACGGTCAGGCTGCGTTACGACTGCAGCAACCTCAATGGATTTATCTTCAATCAGAGCTTGTAAAATAGGAACTGAAAAATAAGGTGTTCCCATAAAGACAATTTTATGCATTATATATTTACTCCTTGCTTTACTTTTAAAATTTGTAGTTATAAAAATTGATTAGGTTGTGGATCTATTTTAATGGTTAAGCCTTGTGCTTGTTCTTTTTGCGTACTATTCAATAATTGATGAAGACTTTCATTGAGACGGCCTTCGTTTTTGTATTTAATAATGATTTGAAAATGATATTTATTATGTGTTCTTGCTACAAACCGTGGTGTAGGCCCTAAGAGAATAGCTTGGTCACTTAAATAAGGTTTAATAAATTCAGCTACTTGTTGAATTCTTTTAGCAGCGATTACTTCGTTTTCATGACTGATTTGAATACTCGTTAAAAAATAATAAGGACTGTAATCACTTAAATGACGATATTTCATTTCTCTTAAATAAAAAGTATCATAGTCATGATCTTGAGCAAGCTGTATCGCATAATGATCTGGATTATAGGTTTGAATAACGACATCACCATTTATTTCCCCACGTCCTGCTCGTCCACTGACTTGGGTGAGTAACTGAAAAGTTTTTTCAGCAGATCTAAAATCCGGTAAGCCAAGCGCAGTATCTGCATTTAAGACCCCTACAAAAGTAACATTTGGGAAGTCTAGTCCTTTTGCAATCATCTGTGTTCCCAATAATATATCAGCCTCTTGGTTACCAAATTGCTGCAATAAACGCTCATGTGCTCCTTTTTTACGGGTCGTGTCTACATCCATCCGAATAATTTTAGCTTCCGGAAGTAGTTTATTTAATTCTTCTTCTACTTTTTGTGTCCCTGTACCAAAATATCGTATTTTATGACTGTGGCAAGAAGGGCAAATTTTAGGAACGCCTTCTTCATGTCCACAATAATGACACTTCATCGAGTGTGTATCCATGTGTAATGTTTGTGAAATATCGCAATTGGGACATTTTAATACAAAACCACAATCTCGACACATCATAAATGAAGAATATCCACGACGATTTAGCATGAGTACAGATTGTTCTTTTTTGTCTAGACGTTTCTCTAAAGCATCTTTCAATGGTTGCGAAAACAGAGAGACATTTCCAGACTGCATTTCTTCACGCATATCTATAACTTCAACACTTGGCAAAGTTTGACGGTTCACTCGTTCTTTCAGTTCTAATAAAATATATACATCTTTAGAAGCTCTTGCTCTTGATTCTAAAGATGGTGTTGCACTTCCTAATACCACAGGACAGTTATGTTTTTTTGCTCGCCAGATCGCAACATCACGTGCGTGATATCTTGGAGATTCGGATTGCTTATAAGTACCTTCATGTTCTTCATCAATCACAATAATTCCAATATTTTCCAAAGGAGCAAAAACACTAGAACGAGCACCTACAACAACTTTAGCCTCGCCCTTTTCAATCTTACGCCACTCGTCATATTTCTCACCATCGGAAAGTCCACTATGAAGGACTGCAACGAGTTCGCCAAATCGTCCTTTAAATCGATGAACCATCTGTGGGGTTAGTGCAATTTCAGGAACTAAAACTAGAGCTCCTTCACCTTTTTTTAAGACTTCTGCAATCGTTTGAAGATATACTTCTGTCTTCCCACTACCTGTTACACCTTGTAATAAAAATACTTCGTGTTCCTCTTTTTGGATACTTTGGTTGATTTTATCATAAGCGGCTTGTTGTTCATCGTTTAATATTAATGGCTCGGTATGTTGAATATCTGATTTTTCATAAGGATCTCGATAAACCTCAATTTCTTCAACTTTACACCAGCCTTCTTCAACTCCTCGATTAATAACGGATGTAGCAATCCCGTGTTCATTCGTTAAAACACTTTGATCAATGGTTTCATCTTCAGGTAATTGAATCAGTATGTCGATAAATTGTTTTTGCCGATGCGCTCTACTATTGATATTTTCATAAACTTCTTTTAATTTATCAGTAGGTAGCTGTCGGGAAATGACCTTTTTTGTTTTTTTATTCGCTTTATCATCCACAAAATAATTGACTTCGACTTTATTTTCTTTTTTGAGTTTTAACATCTTACTTGTTAAATCTCTAGCTTCTACATCTTCCCAACTCAACCAATTTTTTCCACCAAAAATATCAAACAATTCATCATCGGTTACTTCATCCACTAATCTGACTGCTTTTTGATAACGGGCTCGAAGAACCGCTGGCAACATTGTTTGATAGCAGCTTACGCGGAAGCTATACGTAGTTTGTGCCATCCATTCTCCTAGTTGTATCATTTCAAGATTTAAGACTGGTTCTAAATCCATAAGATCCAAAATTTCTTTAAGTTCTCCATCAAAGTTTTGTTCTTCTTTTAAATCCGTAATAAAACCCTGTACCCGTCGATCTCCTTTTCCAAAAGGAACAATCACGCGCATACCGATAGTTATATCCTCTTGAAATTTTTCCGGTATTTTAAACTCATAAGGAATGTTCGTTTGAAGTACAGGAACATCCACAATTACATTAGCAATTTGCTGCACGATCTTCTTCCTTTCATTTCAATTCTTAGTTTTGAATAATTGTTATTGACGACGATCAAATTCTTCTACTATTTTATCCAATAAGATTTTTGCAATATTTGTTTTTGAAGTTTTAGGAACTTCTAAACGAGTATGATCTTTGGTTAAAATGAGCACTTGATTATCGTCTGAATCAAAACCTGTATCTTCTTTTCCAACTTCGTTTGCAACGATAATATCTAAATTCTTTTCAGTTAATTTTTTTGTTGCATACTCTTCTAAATGATCTGTTTCTGCCGCAAAACCTACTAAAAACTGATTGCTTTTCTTTTGACCCATTGTTTTTAAGATATCAGGATTTTCTTTTAATTCTATAACTACAGGATCTGAATCATCTTCTTTTTTCATTTTAGAAGTTGCTGCATCCGCTACCCCGTAATCTGAAACTGCAGCAGACATAATTAAAATATCTAAATCTTCAAAGCGCTCATCAATCGCTTCAAACATTTCATCCGCTGAATCTACTTGAACCCGTTGAATAGCTTCTGGAGCACTCAAATTGCTTGCCGTTACTAGTGTAACATCCGCTCCGTATTGATAAGCTGCTTTTGCGATCGCATGTCCTGTTTTGCCAGACGAATCATTTGTAATATAGCGTACCGGATCAATCCGTTCTTTTGTTCCACCCGCGCTCACTAAAATTTTATAATCTTTAAGTGGTAAACTTTCCTCTTTTGAAAGAACAAACGCTTCTAATTCTTCTAAAATTCGTTCATTTTCCGGGTAACGGCCTTTTCCTTCATAACCTTCAGCTAAAAAGCCCGTGTCTGGGTCGACCACATATATTCCGCGATTCGTTAAAGTTTGAATATTTTCTTGAGTTGCTTTATTTTCAAACATATCTGTATTCATCGCAGGAACGACAAAAGTTGGAGAAGCTGTTGCTAATAATGCCGATGTTACAAAATTATCAGCTAATCCATAAACCATTTTCGCTATTGTATTGGCCGTCGCCGGAGCCACTACAGAAATATCTGCCCAATCAGAAATATCAACATGCGCAACATGCGAAGGGTCTTTTTCAGAAAATATATCAATGTATACTTCGTTTTGGCTTAATATTTGAAAAGTCATAGGGGCTACGAATTTAGCAGCAGATTCTGTCATCGCTACTCGCACTTCTGCGCCAGCTTTTATAAAAGAACGCATTAAATCCACGACTTTATAAACTGCAATTCCACCCGTAACGTAGAGCGCTATTTTTTTATCTTTTAACATGATAAGCACCGGTCCTTATTTATATATTTCTTCTATTTTATCAGAAATCTATACTACCAGGGAAAATAAGTCTCTTATTGTTTATCTATCAACCGAAAAAATAAGCCCTTCATAATACAACGTGCAAACGCATTGTGATATGAAAGACTTTATTTATATGTTTTTAAATTTTTTTATAAATTTTCGCTACCGACACTTTCAGGGTCAATAACAATATCTCCAGAAGCAATCTCTTCTAATGCTTTCCCTACATGTGAAATAGATTTATATTCATCTAATAATTTGCGATGATTTTTATCTTCTTTATTTTCAATTTGGTGAGCGCGTTTAGAAGCTAAAATAACTAGTGAGTATTTAGAATCTACTTGTTCTAACAGTTTGTCAATTGATGGACGTATTAACATTTATTTCATCTCCTCTATAATTTTTGAGAACCGGTCGATATTTCTTTCGACTTTTAAATGTTCACTTTCAATAATACTACGAATTTTACGTGCTGCTTCGTCTACAGAATCATTTTCAACAACGTAATCGTAATACTTAATTAATTGTAATTCTTCAACGGCTTTTTCCATACGTTGTCCAATTACCTCAGGACTATCGGTTCCACGATTTTTAATTCGTGTTTTTAATTCTTCTAAATCTGGTGGGGATAAAAAAATAAAAATTCCTTCCGGCATACGTTTCTTAACTTTTAAAGCACCCTGGACTTCGATTTCTAAAAAAACATCTTGTCCTGAATCTAAAGTTTCGCGAACATAATCAATGGGTGTTCCATAATAATTGCCTACGTAATTCGCATATTCTAGAAGCTTTCCTTCTTTTATATATTGCTCGAACTCTTCTTTTGTTTTAAAAAAGTAATCTACTCCATCTACTTCTCCAGCACGTTTTAAACGTGTGGTCATCGAAATAGAAAAGTCAAAGTCATTATTATAATGATCAAATAGATGTTTTCGAACGGTTCCTTTTCCAACTCCTGATGGACCGGAAAGCACAATTAATAATCCTTGCTCCTCCATTTTCATTTCCCTTCTACTACAGATACCTGTCTGACTTGTATCTTTCATTTAATAATAACATATTTTTACCATTTGTGAATAGTTTTTAAACATTCAATTCCATTTCAATGATTTTTTCTGCTATTTATTATTGTGGTAAGGTTTACATGTCTAAAGGAACTGGTCACTTAATTAAAAGTATGTGATTATTTGATCTATTTTTTATTTTTAATGCTTAGAAGCAAAAACATATAGTAGTAAAAAATAAAACTAGCTTAGATTATATAAATAATCGGCTAGTTTTACTTTACACTAGTCACCCATATCTTTAACTTTAATTAAACGAGTGATCTCAGCGCGTTCATTCTCTTCTAACTTCATTTCAATAAAGTAAATCGCCTCTTCTAATTGTGGAATCGTCACGTATTCAAGAGCATTTACTCGACGACGCGTTTTTTCAATTTCTGCAAGTTTTAACATACGTGGCATAAAATTCAACATTTGTTCGATTGCAGAATCTAATTCACTATTTGAATTTAAGTACCCATATGAAATATCACTAATATCATCTGGAGTATCTTCATAGTTAAAGTTCATTTGTGGTACACGAATGTTCATAATATTTTCTTGGTCGATATTTAATGACACACTTTGAGAAGGTGTTGTCATTACTTCCCCAATATAATTATCGTATAACAAAGCATTCGCAATCGAATAAGATAGCATGCCAGCTTCGATTAATGCTGCTTCTCCTAAAACTACAGATCGATCAATTGCGCTTTTTTTCGAAAATCATCCAAGAAAAATTCAGCTTCATCGAAAGTAATTCCAATAGCTGCAAAGACAACCGCAAATTCTGTATCCGAATCTTTCATGGATGCTTGTCGAGCAATCTGAACAGCTAATTCATTATGAGGCAGTCCTGAACCAGAAAAGACAGGTCATTTTTGCCCTCAAACTAAAGTGTTCAAATGATCAATTGTCGATATTCCTGTTTGAATAAACTCATCTGGGTACTCTCTAGCAATGAGATTGATTGCTTGACCATTAATATCTAAAGATTTTTCTGGAATGTATTCAGGACCTCTATCGTATACACGTCCCATTCCATCACATGTACGACCAATCATATCTTCTGATACTTTGAGTTCTAATGGTCTGCCAGTAAAACGGAATTTTGTATCTCGAAGATTTATACCTGAAGTCCCTTCATAAATTTGAACAACCGCATTATCCCCATCTGTTTCTAATACTTGACCAAGATGATTCTCACCATAAGGAAAAGCTTAAAAACTATGTCCTATCATCGTGTTATAATTAATCTCACTGAAATATGCGTTTGTCTCAAAAATAGTAGCATAGAAAAGGATCGTTTACTAACAAGCAGCCAGAAACGAACAGAATATATAAACATTTAAATGCTTTCTTAAAATAATGTTCACTTTTTATTCATATTATTTACATAAACTACTTTTTTTGAATATATTATTGACACGCGAATGTGCGTTCGGTATAATTTATTTACAAACATTTGTTCGGAGGTTGTATTTATGGAAAGAGTAACAGAATCAAAAAATAATATATTCGCACATCTCATGGATAGTTATCACGTTGTTCGTAGTCGTCCTCAGTTTAAAGTTTATCCTCAAATGCCAGTAAAGCAAATACAGCACTTTGTAAAACAAGCTGCACGATTAAATCGGCAGGTTGCTATTCAGTTAAATCCGTCTCCATTTTCTAGTGATTTAAGCGAAGTGTTTGGAAAAATATCTTTATCTCCTAGTTCCGGACATATTATTTTATCCCCTGAAGATGGTAAAACTTTCCATTTAATCCAACCGGAATCTATCCGTCACTTGCGTATTCAATAACCAACAAACAAAATTATAGGTATATAATTTAAAAACTCAGGTAATCGATCCCCTTTTAATCGATTACCTGAGTTTTTTGTTTTTTTATAATATGGGTGATAATAAACGACTAAATTGTTGTTTAAATCGATGCCATAGAGAATAAGAATCTACAATTTCTTGCGTCAATAGATAGGAATCTTGCATATCTTTTTCATAATACTTTACTTGTTCAAGTGCTGCAGCTTCACCATATACAAAAGCATTGACTTCAAAATTTAATTTGAAACTACGAATATCAAGGTTTGCTGTACCTACAGAAGTAATTTCATCATCTATAACGATCGTTTTTGCATGCATGAACCCTTTATCATAAATATAAACTTCCCCACCCATTTTCATTAATTCTTCAGCATAACTCAAAGTTGCTTGATAAATAAACGGATGATCTGGTTTATTCGGAATCATTAACCGAACTTTCACACCTGATAATACAGCTAATTCAATTGTTTCTTTCAATGCATCATCAGGGATAAAGTAAGGCGTTTGAATATAAACATAATCTTTTGCTAAACTAACCATTTTCAAGAAACCTTTTTTAATTTGTTCCATTTCAGAATCAGGACCACTTGAGATAATTTGCACCTCTGTATTTCCTTTTGAATCGACCATTGGAAAATAAAAAGGCTCATAAGCAATCAATTGAGATTTTTTTGAAGCGTTCCAGTCAATAATAAACCGTTCTTGTAATTGGTGTACTGCACTTCCCTCAATCCGTAAATGTGTATCCCGCCAGTAACCCATATTTTCATATTCTCCTAAATAATCGTCTCCTACATTAAAGCCCCCTACATAACCGACTTTTCCGTCAATGACGACAATTTTTCGGTGATTTCTATAGTTTAGACGAATATTTAGTAAATGAAATTTTGAGCCAAAGGATGTATCCGTTTGTCCGCCATAGGATTCTAGTTTTTTGAATAAAGATTTTTTAAGTGTTCTTCCACCAACTGGATCATATTGAACTTTAACTTCTACACCTTTTTTTGCGACTTCTTCTAATGCTTCGACAATAGCTGTTCCTAATTTGTCGCCTCTAAATATGTAATAACTTAAATGTACATGGTGTTCGGCTTTTTTAATATCTTCGATAAGTTTCCTAAACTTTTCATGTCCATCGACATAATATTCTACTGTATTGTCTAAAGAAACTGGTGGCTGTTCAACTCTCATCAACATCTTAGCCATTTCATATTTTTTATTTTCTGGATTATTAAAATCTTTTTGTTCCAAATATTCCAATTGTTCTATTTTAATATTATTTTGAATTTCTAAATATTTAGGTAGGCCTACTTTAGATTGTTCCCTTAAATTGTAAATATCTTCTTTTGATATTTTTCTTCCTAAAAACAAATAAATAATAAGTCCAAATCCAGGAAATAAAATCAAGACAAGCAACCATGCCCATATCGCTGCAATATCTCGATTTCTATCAGAAAAAACAGTAATAATAGAAAGCAATGTATTAATTGCAATAAGAGCAACAAAAAATAAATAAAAATAACTCATTTACTGACCTCCTCTCTCTTATAAAATTATATTCTATAAATATGCATTTTATAAGAGTAATATACAAATGTTTATCAATTTCCATGCAACTTAGTGATTTTTCCCTAAAAATACCCCCTTCTCAAGGAATAATGAAAAGGGGGTTAAATGACTTACTTTCTATTTTGTTTCACTTCCATGATAACAGGTAGAATAATTGGTCTTCTTTTTGTCTCTTTAAATAAATAAGATCCTAACTCATCTCGGACATTTGATTTTAATGTATTCCAAGAGAATTTCTTATCCTGGATTGTATCATTCACTACTTTTGCGACAATTTTATTTCCTTCGTCAATTAATTCTTGACTTTCTTTCGCAAATACAAAGCCTCGAGTGACTGTATAAGGACCTGAAATCAATTTTTTCTGCTGACGATTGATCGTACAGACTGAAACGAAAATACCATCATCCGCTAGTATTCGGCGATCTCGTAGAACAATATTCCCAACATCACCAATACCAATCCCGTCAATCAATGTATTCTCAGCTGAAACTTGTCCTGTTTGATGCATAGTGCCATCCGAATATTCCAAGACATCTCCATTACTTAGAATAAAAATGTCTCGATATGGAATACCTGTCTGATGAGCAAGATCGCCATGTGCTGCTAACATACGATATTCTCCTTGAACAGGGATAAAGTAAGTAGGGTTTAATAAATTAATCATCCATTGTAAATCAGTAGGTGTCGCATGCCCAGATGCTTTTAAATTATCAGTAATTGATTTAACTGTTCCACCTGCTCGGTAGACTTGGTTTTCAGTTTTTGCTACATTAATCTCCATAGCTGAAGATGGGCTTGTCACAATATAAACTAAATCTCCCTTTTTAATGTTCACTTGGTTGTGTAATCCTCGAGCCATTTCATCTAATGTTTGAATAGGCTCTCCTGCACCCCCAGTTTCTAAAACAATAACTTCTTCATCCTCATAGTCATTGATTTTATCAATGGATACAAATAAATCTTTATCTGGTAATGTTAGTTTATTCAAATCTAATGCAATTTGCATAATAGATTCAACATGACGACCTGAGATAAATATTTTACGACCAAAACGACTTGCTGCGTTTAAGACTTGTTGAATACGCATGATATTGCTAGCTACTGCTACAACGATAATTCGGCTTTTTGTTTCTTGGAAAGTTTTAAATACTTCCGCTTGGATATCTGATTCAGGAACATTTTCTGTTATACTTTCTGCCTCCATTGAATCACTTAAAAGAGCTAAAACTCCCTCTCTACCGATTTCGCTAATTTGACCGTATTCAGTTTTATAGTCTCCTGTAGCTGTCTGGTCAAACTTGAAGTTTCCTGTATAAACAATATTTCCTTCATCTGTCCGTATCGCTATCCCCATTGAATCTGGGATAGTATGTGTTGTGCGGAAAAATCTAACGACAGTTCCATCAAAATCAATCTCAACTTCTTCATCAATCGCATGATAGTCATCGAACTGGATATCTAATCCCGCTTCTTCAACGTACCATTTGGCTAATGATATCGTTAACTCTGATCCAAAAACTGGGACATTGAATTTGTCTAAGAAGTACGGCAGTGCACCAATTGCATCTTCATGTCCATGCGTTAAAAATACACCTGCTATCTTATCTGCATTTTTCTCTAAATAGGTAAAGTCTGGTATCACTGCGTCTATCCCATATAATTGATTTTCAGGATAAGCTAATCCACAGTCGAGTACAAATATGGCGTCATCTACTTCTATAACATACATATTTCGAGCATTTTCTCGCACTCCACCTAGAGGAATAATTTTTAAATTACTCAATCAAAACCACCTTCTAAATGTCATTAATAACGTTCATTCTTATTGATTTCAAGTATAGCATAATTTGAATTCGTTTTGAAATACGTTTCCTTACAATAAAAACGAACCGTTATTTATTTTTCTTTTTATGTTTATCGATCAAATTAAAAAAGTAGCAGAATATTCATCGAAACGCTCATTTCATCAATAAATCCACTTGAGCGAACAGAATCTTCTGCTACATTACGATCATTTTATCGCTTTAATTAAGAATTAATTTTCTTGTTTTTTACGTTCTTCAATCACGGCTTTATGTGATAAATTCACTCGTCCAAGTTTATCTACTTCTAATACTTTAACTTCTAATTCATCACCAACGGATAGGACATCAGATGTGTTTTTAACAAAACGATCTGAAATTTCTGAAACGTGGCATAAACCTTCAGTTCCTTTGAATATTTCTACAAAAGCTCCATAACTTTCTACACGTTTAACAATACCGTTATAGGTTTTTCCAACTTCTACTTCTTCTGTTAGCTCTTCGATAATTTCTCTTGCACGAGCAATCATTGCAGCATCTTCACCGTAGATAGAAACTAGACCTTCATCATCGATGTCGATTTTAACTTCTGTTTCTTCGATGATTTTGTTGATGGTTTCTCCACCTTTACCAATAACCACTTTGATTTTCTCTGGGTTAATGTTCATTGATTCAATTTTAGGTGCATAAGCACTTAATTCTTCACGCGGTGCAGAAATTTCAGCTTCAATATTATCCAAAATAACCATACGCGCTTTTTTAGCAGCTTCTAATGCTTCTTCTAAAATTTCAGTTGTGATACCTTCAATTTTGATATCCATTTGTAAAGCAGTGATACCTTCACGAGTTCCGGCAACTTTAAAATCCATATCTCCTAGGTGATCTTCTAAACCTTGGATATCTGTTAAGATGGTGTAATCTTCATTATCCATAACAAGTCCCATGGCGATTCCGCCTACTGGTGCTTTAATTGGTACACCTGCATCCATTAATGAAAGAGTTGCTCCACAAATACTTGCTTGCGAGGAAGAACCATTTGATTCTAATACTTCTGAAACAACACGAATCATATATGGGAATTCCTCTTCGTTTGGAATAATTGGCTCTAATGCTTTTTCACCAAGTGCACCGTGTCCAATCTCACGACGACCTGGACCACCGATTCTTCCAGTTTCTCCAACTGAGAAGTTCGGGAAGTTATAGTGATGAATGAAGCGTCTTTTCTCTTCACTACCTAAACCATCTATAACTTGATACTCATTCAATGGACCTAATGTTGTAGTAGATAGAGCTTGTGTTTGTCCCCGTGTAAATAATCCTGAACCATGAACGCGTGGTAATAAACCTGCAACCGATTCAAGTGGACGTACTTCATCTACTCCTCGACCATCAGGACGTACTTTTTCTTGTGTAATCAAACGACGTACTTCATCTTTTTCAAGATTATTCATGACTTCTTTAACATCTTTTAATAAACTATCTAGTTCATTTTCTGTTAAGTCAGACTCTGCATATTTGATTTCATAAGCTTCAACTACCGCTTCTTTTAAAGCATCTGTCGCTTCCGCACGTTTTTGCTTGTCAAAGATCTGAATAGCTTCCTTCATGCTATCGTTGTAAGCTGCAGAAATTTCATCTGTTAGTTCTTGGCTTGGAAGTAAGAGTTCAACTTCCATTTTTTCTTCGCCAATTTCAGCAATGATTTGCTCTTGGAATTCGTTTAATTCTTTTACGGCTTCATGACCAAATAATAAAGCTTCTAATAAATCAGCTTCTGACGCTTGTTCAGCGCCACTTTCAACCATATTTATCGCTTGTTTTGTTCCTGCAACTGTAACGTTCATATCTGAATTTTCAGCTTGTTCTTCAGTTGGGTTTAATACAAGCTCACCATCTACACGACCAACGTTAATTCCTGCAATTGGTCCGCTAAAAGGAATTTTTGAAAGTCCTAAAACTAAACTTGAACCTAACATGGCAGTCATTTCAGGTGTGTTATCAGGATCTACTGATAAAACCGTGTTAATAATTTGAACTTCATTACGGTATCCTTCTGGGAACAATGGACGGATCGGACGGTCGATTAAACGTGATGTTAACGTTGCATGCTCTGAAGGACGTCCTTCACGTTTGATAAACCCACCAGGGATCTTACCGACTGCGTACATTTTTTCCTCATAATTAACTGTTAACGGGAAAAATGGTAAGGTTGAAGGTTTTTCGCTCCCTACAACTGTCGAAAGAACAACTGTCTCGCCATATCTTAACAAAGCAGCTGCAGAAGCTTGTTTGGCTACTTGACCAATCTCAACAACCAACTCACGACCTGCTACCTGAGTTGTGTATACTTTTTTCTCGGACATATATTTTCTCCTTTTTCTTTCAGAAACAGGAAGGCTCCTACTAAACAAATGTCAAATTTTAAAAATTATCCATGTAGTTAAAACTTCACATTTGAATAGTAGTTGTATACTCCCTGATTCTTTTATATATTTTTTTGCTTTCTTTAAAAAGAAAGCGAGATTCAAGAGAATCTCGCATCCATTAATACTTATGTCGATTAACGACGTAAGCCTAATTTTTGAATTAAATCACGGTAACGAGTAATGTCTTTTTTACGTAAGTAAGCAAGTAAATTACGACGGTGACCGATTTTTTTCATTAATCCACGTTGTGAATGATAGTCTCCACTGTGTGTGTGCATGTGGTCATTCAAATTGTTAATTTCACTTGTTAGTAAAGCAATTTGTACTTCTGGAGAACCAGTATCTCCTTCATGACGTGCATGCTCTTCAATGATTTGTTGTTTTTCATCTTGTGTTAATGTCATGTTTTTCACCCCTTTTATTTGTTGAATCCAATTACCGAGATAACGTTGGTGATTCAATCATCCAAGTAATGGTCATAGTATTTAGTCTACTAAACACCTTAGTTAATATACTAGACTTTGTTGAAATAATCAAGTATTTAAAACAAAAATACGTTTAAACTGCTCTATCCTTTCGAATTAAGAATTTGCCTGTAATTCTAACATAGCATCTCGAATGGACGCTGCTTTCTCGAATTCTAATTCTTTTGCAGCATGACGCATTTCAAGCTCAAGTGTTTCCACCAATTCTCGTTTTTCAGCTTGAGACAATTTGCTGATATTTTCAATTGAGAAGTCTGCATCCATATCTTCAACAATTGTAGAAATACTAATTAAGTCACGAACTTCTTTACGAATCGTTTTTGGCGTAATACCATGTTTTTCATTATATTCTTCTTGAATGGCACGGCGACGTTCTGTTTCATCAATAGCCACACGCATTGAACGAGTGATATTATCTGCATACATTAGAACTTGCCCATTTTCGTTTCGAGCTGCACGGCCAATTGTCTGAATCAAGGAAGTCTCATTACGCAAAAATCCTTCCTTATCAGCATCTAGTATAGCCACTAAAGAAACTTCTGGGACATCTAACCCTTCACGGAGTAAGTTGATACCGATTAAAACGTCAAACTCACCCATTCGTAAATTACGAATAATTTCAGTTCGTTCGAGTGTCTTAACATCACTGTGTAGATATTCAACTTTTATTCCAACCTCTTTAAAGTAGTCAGTTAAATCTTCTGACATTTTTTTGGTTAAAGTCGTTATGAATACACGTTCATTTCGTTCAACTCGAATATTAATTTCTTCGATCAAATCATCAATTTGTCCTTCAATGGGACGAACATCAATTAAGGGATCCAATAGACCGGTTGGACGAATAATTTGTTCAGTAATTCTAGAAGATCGTTCCCGTTCGTATTCAGCAGGTGTAGCCGAAATATAAGTAATTTGCGGTACACGTTCTTCAAACTCTTCAATTGTTAATGGGCGGTTGTCAAGTGCACTTGGTAAACGGAAACCGTGCTCAACTAACATTTCTTTACGCGAGCGGTCTCCTTTATACATACCACGAATTTGTGGCATAGTCATATGTGACTCATCCACTACAAATAATGCATCTGGTGGAAAGAAATCCAATAAGGTATATGGAGGATCTCCAGGTTTTCGTCCATCTAAGTGACGAGAATAATTTTCAATTCCAGATACATAGCCCATTTCTAACAGCATTTCTAAATCATAATTCGTGCGTTGTTCTAATCGTTGTGCTTCTAATAATTTATTTTCTCTTCTTAAGACTTTTAATTGTTCATCTAACTCTTCGCGAATGGAATCCATCGCTTTTCTATTTTGTTCATCTGTAGAAACAAAGTGAGTTGCTGGGAAAATAGCTACATATTCTAAATCTGCTAAAATTTCTCCTGTTAATGAATCAATTTCTCGAATACGATCGATTTCATCGCCAAAGAACTCTACTCGAACAGTTACCTCTGCTCTAGATGGTAGAAAAATCTCTACAGTATCCCCACGAACACGAAAACGCCCACGTTGGAAATCAATATCATTTCGCTCAAATTGCATATCCACTAACATATGCAATAACTCATCACGACTCATCTCTATTCCCACACGTAAAGATTTTACATGTTCTTTATAATCTTCAGGGTTTACTAATCCATAAATACAAGATACAGAAGCGACAACAATTGTATCTCGACGTTCAACAAGTGAACTCGTCGCTGAGTGACGAAGCTTATCAATCTCATCATTAATACTTGCATCTTTTTCAATGAAAGTATCGGTTGAAGGGACGTAGGCTTCAGGTTGATAATAATCATAATAACTTACAAAATATTCGACAGCATTCTCAGGGAAAAACTCTTTAAATTCAGAGTATAATTGACCAGCTAAGGTTTTGTTGTGTGCAATAACTAGTGTTGGTTTATTAACTTCTGCGATAACATTTGACATCGTAAAAGTTTTACCTGTTCCGGTTGCACCAAGTAAAGTGATCTCTTTTTCACCTTTTTGAATACCTTCAACAATATCTTGAATTGCAGTCGGTTGATCACCACTTGGTTTATATTGTGAATGTAATTTAAATTTTGCTTCTTCCATAACCGATTCCTTTCCATAATTTCTTCATTAAAATCATAGCATAGCAGGAACAAAAAAGCCCTCCGATTGATTGTTTTGACTTTCCAAATAATACAAAGTTATTTGGACGACGAACAAACATCAGATGAGCTTTCCTTTTAGCTATTATTCAATAATTATTGATTGTTTACTAATTTTTGTAAACGTGATTTTTCTCTTGCAGCTTTATTTTTGTGGATTAATCCTTTACTTACTGCTGAATCAATTAGACCAAGTGTGTCGTTTAATAGTTCATTTGTGTTATCTGCATTTTCTTCTACAGCTTCGATAACTCTTTTAATTGCTGAACGAACTTCGGTTGCTTGTCCTTTTTGACGAGCTCTAATTTTTTCATTTTGACGTACACGTTTTTTTGCTTGTGCTGATGTTGCCATATATAAAACGCTCCTTTTTCTGATCATCTTTTATTAAAACATTGTTATTTGAGTAATACACTAAGATACCCTAATATTTTTAACATTTTCTAGTATACAAAATTTCTTCAAGAAAAGCAATCTTTATCAACTTTTTTTGTGCTTTAAGTGTAAGAAAGAGGTCACTAACTGACAAGTTCTCAAAGAACACGACAGCCTCTTATGCATCTAGATTAATTTATTTCCTCTTATTAACTAAAAAACATTACGCATGCACTTTGCTCTGTTGTGCAAACCGCATTATAAATAATTCAACCTGAAGTTCTTGATCAATTTGTCCAGTTTTCATTTTATAATCTGCGTCAATTAAATAGTCTAAAGCTTCTGATAATAGGTGCTGTTCATATCGCCGTACATTTTGTAAGGCTAGTTTTACTCGGTATGGATGTACTTTTAATACTTTTGCAATATCACCTTGAGGATAGCCTTGTCTTTGTAAAACTTTCACTTGAAGTAACAGACGAAATTGTGAAATAAGTAAAGCCACTATTTTTATCGGTTCTTCTTTTTGGACAAGTAAATCATGATAGGCCTCAACGGAAGCTTCCACTTGATTATTTAAAACCAGTGTATTCAATTCAAAAACGTTCTGCTCAAGTGATTTTGGAACAAGATGCTGTATCGAATCTTTAGTGATGTTCTTTGAATCAATATGATATAAAAAAAGCTTATCTAATTCATGCATCATCTGTGTTAAATTACCATCTGTGCGTTCAGTAAATAATTGAAAAGCTCCATCTGTAAACTGATAACCCTTTTCTTTCACAACTTCTTTAATGTAACGATTCGCTTCATTTGCATTTGGCGAAGAGACGTCAATTAATTGTGCATTTTTTTCTAACGATTTCGTGATTTTTTTACGCCGATCTAACTTTTCATAAGGGGCAAATATCACAAATATTGTAAAGTCAGCTGGATTTTTCAAGTAATCTTCCAACTCATCAATATTGTGGTCTGGAGCATTTCTTACCTTTTGTCCCGTTAAAAAGTAAGGATTTTGTACAAAAACTACTTTTCGTTCTCCAAAAAACGGAAAAGAAGAAGCTTCGAATAAAGCATCATTAATTGTATTTTCTTCCATATCAAAACTGGAAAAATTTAAATCAATGGATTCTTCATCCAATGCATGTTCAATAATTGTTTCTCGAATGCGTTCAATAAAGTAGCGCTCTTCTCCAAGGACTAAATAGATTGGAGCGTAATTTCCTTTCCGAATATTTGCTAATTCATTTTGTATGTTTTTCATTTCTTCACCTAATTTTTATATACTGTGTTCGTTTCTGTAAACCATTGATTTGAAAATGGCCATTTAATATATTTAAACATTATTGCGCCTTCTTCAGCAGTAGTTAATATATTGATTTCCATCTTTTCTAGTCTTTTAATAACTTCTTCATTTGGATGACCAAAAGTGTTATTTCGGCCAGCTGAGATCAACGCCTCATCTGCTTGAATGTGATTTAAAAAAGCTTGAGATGTGGAGGTTTTGCTTCCATGATGAGCAACCTTTAAATGAGTTGCTTTTAGATTGGGGTAGCGATTAATCACCTGTTTTTCCCCATCTACTTCTAAATCCCCCGTAAAGAGCCATGTGTCATGGCCTATTTTACCATATAAAGTTAATGAATCATTATTATTACTTTCTTTTACATTTATCGGATGAATAGCCACGGTATCTTTTACAGGATAATCAACAATTAGCGGAGGTTTAAGTATTTTTAGCGTTGTATTCTCTAATGCATCAACCTGTTTAGCTACCATTTCATCATTAAAAGTCCCTTCAGTAGCTACGATTTCGTTCACAGACATAATTTTTCCGATATTTTCAATTTCTCCTGCATGATCTAGATCCGCATGTGTAATATATAAACGATCAATGTTTGAAATGCCTAACGATTTCAATGCGGGTACAGTAACATCTTTTCCAATAGTAAATGAATCCTCTTGTTCTTGCCAAGGTTCTTTCGTATACCATTCGACTCTTCCACCAGTGTCGATCATGGTTACTTTGCCTGTAATTGGTTCTTTAATCAAAATAGAATCCCCTTGTCCGATATCTAACATCAAAACATAACCCACTGGAGAGATCTGATAATAAAACAAACTGAATACTAAAACTCCCAATGAAAACAATGATGGAAATTTTTTCGATTCAATTTTTGTTAAAATTTTAAAAACACTCCAAATCAATAAAAGCATTATCAAAATTGGTAAGCGACCAATCACAAAAGAAAAATCAAAAGTTGTCGTTAAAAAAGTTAAACCATTTTCTATCATTGTAATACACGTAGCAAGAAATTCATTTAAAAAGATAAAGATAGGCGTTGCTTTTAAAAAAGAAGCAAGACTAAAAAGAATAAGTAATGCTGGAAATAATAAATATGTAAAGAATGGAATGAATAGCAAGTTTGCAAAAATGGTTATCCAAGAAACTTCGAAAAAGTGATACGCTAAAATCGGTAAGCTTGCTAAACCACTCATAAAAGAGAATAATAAAGCACTAGTTATAGCATTCAGTTCTCGCGTCCAACGCTTACTTCCCACCATAATAAATATCCCACTTAATAAATAACTTAATTGAAAAGAAATATCAAATACTTGATAAGGATTTACAAATAATGCAAGGATCATCGTCAGGGACCACGCATCTAATGTATTGATATTTAGATATTTAATTTTTCCAATAAGCAAGATAGCCGTCTGAAAAACTGCTCGAAACACACTGACTCCAAACCCTGCCAACAAACCATAAACAGGTAAAATAATGAGTACAATAAGATTCGTACGCTCATGTGTAATGCCTATACATAATAATAACCGGCGAATTAAATTAGCTAAATAAGTAATATGAAACCCTGAAATACTAAATAAATGTATAACACCAATTGAGCGATAATTTTGTAAAATAGTCTCAGAGATGTCACGTTTATCAGCAAAAAATAATATTTTTAAATAACTCGCAATTTTTGAATGAAAAGTGCCATCAATATAATTAAAAATTTTATTTCTTAAATGATCTATTTGATAAAACATCGGTTTATTAAGGGATGAATTATTTATAGTTTGAATACTATTTGCTTGTAGTTGCCAATAAATATTTTGTCTTTTTAAATAATCCTGATAGTTAAATTGGTTAAAGTTCGAATTTCTCGAAGGTTCTTCTAGCTCACCTTCGATGAATAAATGATCCGTAAACGCATCTTCTGACCACATTTCTTTTTCAGCTTCACTTGTCAACTTATAACTCACAACTACTTTTTCTTCATTGTCTTCTGTCATGACTCTTCCTTCAAACCGAAGACTGTCACCGTTAATTTTAATAGAGGTTATTTCAGGATATACGATAAACTGCGTTTGAGTGTTTTCTAAAACCGTATGATTCCCTTGATGTTGCAAGAGTAATCCTCCACTAAACAACACACCAATAATAGCTGTTGCCACTAAAGTTTCTTTATGTTTTAAAAATAAAATGCGAATAAACCAACCAATATAAAGGATAATACCTACAAAAAAATACTCAGACATTAAAATCATCGAAAGCGGGATACATGATATTGCAGGAAAAATCCATTGTGTTTTTGTCATTCGCATCACTCAATTATTCATGTTATTTTGTAAAGTCTACAGACACTTTTTGGAAAAAGTCATCCGGCATTTCTACTTTTATCATGTTTATTTCTGCATGATCTAATAATTCTTTTGCATATTCACTGTTATTGTAATCATGTAAATAATATAAATTTTCAATCCCTGCTTGAATAATCATTTTTGTACATTGTAAACATGGGAAATAAGATACATAAATATCTGCACCTTCAGTAGGCGCTCCAAACTTTGCACATTGCAAAATAGCATTTGCTTCAGCATGTACAGTCCGTACGCAATGACCGTCTACGATTTTACATCCTGCATCTGAACAATGTACATCCCCACTAACAGAACCATTATAGCCCCCCGATATCACTCGTTTATTACGAACAATCGTTGCCCCAACCGCTAAGCGTGTACAAGTACTGCGAGTGGATATAAGTAAACTTTGCGCCATAAAATATTGGTCCCAAGGTATACGATTCGTCATATTTTTGTCCTCCATTTAATTTTTCGTTCTCTTAAATTTGATATAATATCCAAATTATACTAGACGTTATATATGGAATCAATTTTGATTTTAATCTCTGATTAAGGCGTTACTGTAATCGAATCTTTCAAATTTTCAAAAGTGGCCTCACCTATTCCTGACACATTTTTAATATCTTCAATGGTTTCAAATAATCCATTTTCTTCTCTATAAGAAAGAATATTTTCAGCTTTTGAGTTCCCAATCCCATTAAGTGTCATAAGAGCTTCCTTCTCAGCTTTATTAATGTCTACTTGTGTCGTTTCCGTTTCAGTCTCATCTGTTTGTTCTTCTGTGGTTAGAGAATCCACTGGTGGCTCTTCTCCTTCCTTTGGTACATAAATTACCATTTGATCAGAAAGAATTTGTGCGAAATTTACCGCTGTCGTTTCTGCTTCATCAAGTAACCCTCCAGCTTTATCAATGACATCAATAATACGACTCCCTTCTTCCATTTGATAAACACCTGGAGCGTTGACTTCCCCTTTAATATCTACAACAATTTCTTTAGACTTATCAGAAGCTTCTTCTTCCTTCATTTCATCTGAAGAGGTTTTAGCCTCTTCTGTTGAAACCTCTTCTTGATTTTCTGCCGTCAACTCTTCTATCAGATCTGTTTCAGGTGCTACGTCTTTTTGTCTAAAATGAGCAAACGCAAAAATAATCGTAATGATTAATCCCAAAATCAATCCAATCAATATAAAAACAAATAAACGCAAATTTTCTTCTATCCAAGTTAATATTTCTTTCACATCGTCACCTACCTTACCCCCTATATATATAATTGTCTAAAATTTTGAAAATCAACGAAAAAACTTTTTAAAAATTGAAAATACTTTTAAAATACACAAGAGAATGCTACTAGCTAGCAATTCCTAGTAATACATTAAATAATTGTTTTATAATGATTTCATCAATGAAAAATCAGAAGTTAGAGTTTCCTCGACTTCTGATTTTTTGTTTAATGTATTTTATGGTTTGTCATTTTTTTAAGAAGCTCTCAATGAATTTAAGTTATTATTTGGAAGCTGCATTCTCTTATAGATTTTCTTGACATATTGAAGTGTTTTTATTTCTTGTGCACTTATAATGACGATTTATGGGAGCGAGAGCGGTGTTCAAAACTTGTAACAGATGTTCATGGTCACGGCAACCGTATTCAAAACTTGTAACAGATGTTCATGGTCACGGCAACCGTGTTCAAAACTTGTAACAGACGTTCATGGTCACGGTTCACATTCACTACTCATTTTCTCAAAAAATCCAGAAACACACTTAACGCGCGCTTCTGGATTTTTTCATTTTAAGCATCCATAAGGCCGCCTTCTTTTTGCATACGATACATTTCTGCATACTGTCCTTTTTGTTTTAATAAGCTATTGTGGTTGCCTTGTTCGACAATCTCGCCATTTTCAAGGACCAAGATTTGATCGGCATGCTGAATAGTTGAGAGACGATGGGCAATAATGAAAGTTGTTCTTCCTTCTTTCAATACTTCCATTGCTTGTTGAATTAATTCTTCTGTTTCTGTGTCAATGGAAGATGTTGCCTCGTCTAAAATCAAAATTTTCGGATCAAAGGCTAATGCTCTAGCAAAAGAAATAAGTTGTCGTTGTCCCGAGCTTAATGTACTTCCCTTTTCGACAACAGGTTCTAAAATTCCTTTTTCAAAATTTGTAAGCATCGTTTCTCCACCTACTTCAATTAAGGCTTCTTCTGCTTTTTCTTTAGAAATTCTAGCATCATTCAATGTAATATTTGAATATAAGGTCCCTGTAAATAAAAAGGGATCTTGTAATACAATACCCATACCACTTCGAACGCTTTGGCGAGAATATTCAGTCGTATTCATACCATCAATTAAAATTTGACCCTCTTGTGGATCATAAAAACGGAATAATAAATTCATAATTGAACTCTTTCCTGAACCAGTATGGCCTACCAAAGCAACTGTTTCACCCGGTTTGGCTGTAAAATGAATATCTTTTAGTACTTTTCTGTCTTCTAAATAGCCAAAAGAAACATGATCAAAGACTACTTCTCCTGATTGAACTTTCAATTGTTGATCTTTTTCGATTTCACCAGGAGTATCGATTAATTGGAAAATACGCTCACCAGCAGCAATTGCTTGCTGAACAAAGGCCATCTGTTGGATAATGCCTTGAATTGGATTAAATAATCGAGTGATATAATCTCCAAACACATAAAGCGTTCCAATTGAAATACCTAAGAAACCATTTAAATATTGTGTAGCAAAGTATACCATTATTAATAATAAAGCAATATGTCTCAACAAAGCCCCTAATGTAAACTGAACGGCTGAATCCAAAATAACATATTTTCTTTCTGTTTCGAACCACTCTTTATTTACTTGATCAAATTCGTCTTTAATTTGATCTTCTTGTTGGAACGCTTGAATAATCGACATTCCTTGAACAGATTCATTAATTTTTGCGTTAATTTCACTGTTTAACTCTCTTTCTTTACGACTAAGTGCTCCTGCATGTTTACTATAAAATTTATGCCATAAATACATAATCGGCAATAAAATAAGTAATGCTATACCCAAACCACTGTGTAACCGAGTAATCGCGGTGTAAGTTCCTACTACATAAGCAAAATTTAACATCACATTGCTAATCGTTGCCACATAAAACTGTTGTCTTAAAACTTCTGAATCATTTGTGATCCTTGAGACAACTTTACCTGCGGGTAGATTATCAAAGTAGCTAACTGGTAAAGTTTGCAGGTGCTTATAAGATTGGTCTCGCAATACTTTTACAATAGCATTCGCAGCTTTTGTTAAAATAAGATAACTAAAATATCGTAACACTGCGGTGATTAGCATTAATAAAGAAAATATAATGAGTAAACGCATTAAAACATCTGTAAACATTTCCCCATTTTCTGCCGCAGGTGTGATGACATTATCAATCACTTGTTGAGCGATCAAAGGGGCTGACAAATCGGCAATAACTGCAATAATTAAAAAAGTAAAACCAAATACAAAACTCAATTTACTATATTTCATATAGGACAATAAACGTTTGACTGTGGTCATTATTGGCCACCTTCTTTCAACTCTTGGCGAAGATACTGTTCATAGTACCAGCCTTGAAGTGATAATAATTCTTCATGATTTCCGCGTTCAATAATTTGTCCATCTTCAAGGACAATGATTTCATCCGCTTCTTTAACTGCTGACAAGCGATGTGTTGATATAATCGTTGTTTTATTTGCACGTACCTTTTGAATATTTGAGATGATTTTTTGTTCTGTTTTGGCATCCACAGCCGATAAAGCATCATCTAAAATAAGAATTTCAGGATTTTTAATCAATGCACGTGCTAAAGAAATCCTTTGTTTCTGTCCTCCAGAGATGGATACGCCTTTCTCTCCAATCATCGTATCTAAACCTTCATCCATTTTTAGTAAATCTTCATCAAAGGCTGCGATACGAATACTGTCTAGAATTTCTTGATCGGTCGCTTGTCCTTTACCAAATGCAATATTATCTCGCACACTTCGTGAGAAAAGCACATGATCTTGGGGAACATAACCAATTAACCCTTGAACTTGACGTCTTTTGTAATTTAAAACTTCATTCTCACCATAGCGAAATTCGCCTTCACCTAAAGGATATTGTCTTAAAAATTGGCGAAGTAAAGTTGTTTTTCCTGCACCTGTTTTCCCTACAATCCCTAGCATCTTCCCTTTTGGAATTCTGATATCGATATGGGATAAATTCATTTCGTGACTCGTTGGATATTGGAAATTCAAGCCTCTCATTGTGATATCATTAGAATTTTCAATGATTTTAATTCCATCTTCTTCCATATCATCTGTTGTGTCCAAAACATCTTCTACACGATGCATGGCAGAACTCCCTTGGCGGAGGACATTTGTCAATTCACCGATGGAAATAATCGGCCAAACGATCATACTTAGGTACATTTGAAAAGCTACAATATTTCCAACAGATAATGCACCTTCATAAACTAGAAAAGCTCCATATCCAAAAGAAATTACCGTACATATACTCGTGATAATTTTAACTAAAGGCATAAACATCGCATTGATATCCGCCACTCTATTGTTCTTTTTAAGCATACTTTCCGTTTGATCACGAAACTTTTGAACATAATCTGCTTCTTTAACATAAGCTCGAATAACTCGAATCCCATCCACAACTTCAAGTACATCATTATTTAAAGATGAGAAAGATTCTTGAGCGACGCTAAATCTTTGTTCTACTTCATTTCCTAATTTATCAAATACATAAGCTAACAGAGATAGCGGTAATAAACTAAAAAGTGTTAAGCGCCATGACACTGAGATTCCCATCATACCGATAATCGTTGTTAGAAATAAAGTGGCGTTCATTAACACCATCATTCCGTATCCTGCAGTATCTGCTATTGCTCGAACATCTTGAGTAGACCTTGCCATCAAATCGCCCACTCGATATTTCTCAAAGAAAATAGAACGCATATTTAAAAAGTGAGTCATCAAATTATCTCGCATATTTCTTTGCAGTTTTGCCGCACCTGTAAAAAGATAGTAGGACCAAATAAACTCAAAGATATAAGAAGCAATTAAACTAAATAAAAAGACACCTACTATTCTTATTAATAAATTTAAAGTTAATTCATCTCGAACAATATAATCAATTAATTGTCCGATTAAATATGGAATAAACACACTAAATAGATTACTCGCAATCATGGTTAAAAATGAAATAATGTAATCTTTTTTGTATTTAGTAAAAAAATCTTTTAATTTTAACATAACATCAAACATGTAATAAAATCCCTCTTTTCAACCCACAATAAAACCAGTAAGAGACTGCATATATAATTGATCATAAAAAAAGCACAATCCGACCTGAGACAGATTGTGCGTAAGTTACATTCTATTAAAAAAAATGCATTCAAATAGTCTTAAAGCAGGAGGTTAATAAATATTTAATTTGTAAGCGATATTTAACAATGTTGTTCATTGTTGAAACCTCCTTCATATATGATATTAGCATTTTAATTGGTTTTAATATTTTTTACAAGTCAAAATGAGTAAATGATTAAAATTTAATTTATAAACTTAAAAAGTGTATCTTATTATATTTCGAATAAGCAAAAAACCTCACACCGTAATTGGCATGAGGTTACTTAGAATATTCTTTCACTAAGGAAGATTAGTTTTAAGCAGCACTCGGATTAATTCCTTGGAAATTAACGAATCCAAATTCGGCTTCGTTCTCTACAGCAGCAGCTTCTTGGTTCAAGCCTTCTAGGAATTCTAATGCATCTGATATATTTTTAACTGGAATAATTTCCATCTCAGTATCTATTGATTCAGCTGCATCAAGCGCTTCTTGATAATTGGATTGTAAATCTGGATAAAGAGCTAGAATCTCTTCATCTAACTCATCATCAGGAGCAAAGAAGTATTCAATCCCTTCTTCATCAGAAGCTACTACTTTTTTGGCAATGCCGCCAATTCGTCCAACTGTCCCATCAGGAGAAATAGTTCCTGTTCCTGCGACATCATAATCTCCATGAATGTTCCCTTCCGTTAATTGATTATAAATTTGTAGAGAGAACATTAAACCTGCAGAAGGCCCACCAATTGCTCCAGAATGAATAGTTACTTCAGGATTTGTTTCAATGCTTGTGTTATCAACCAACCCTATTCCTATTCCAGCTACTCCAGTATCCAAAGGAATTAGCTCCCCTGATGCCGTAAGTAATTCTTCGCCTCGTTCAAATTCAATTTCAACTGTTTCTCCTACATTTTTATTTCCAATATACTCTATAAAATCATGTGAACTTTCAAAAGTATTTCCGTCAACAGATTTGACTGTATCCCCTACTTTTAAGTCACCAGCAAAAGAAGATTCCTCAAGAACTTGCAGAACATAAACACCATTATAGTGCAGTTCATAATCCATATCTGCAGCATCAAAAGCAACTTGCACGGCTGTATTGATTGAACTATCCATATAATATTGTTGGATTACGTCATACTCTTCAAAATCTTCCATGTCTCCAAATAATTCTTGTTCTGTCAGTAAATCGCGAAATGGAAGTACACTAGATAAGGCTGTAAAAAGTGTGGTTTGTTGAACACCCACTGTTGTAATATAAAAATCTCCAGGATCACTAGAGAATTCATGGTCTACTTCTACCATGTCATCCAGTCCAAAAGCTCTTCCCGGAACTTCCAAATATAATGGAATAGGCACAAAGAAAAATAAATACAAAATGCCTAAAATTAAAAGAGCTTTTATAAATGCAGGTATTTTTTTCATCTTATCATCCTACTTCCATTTACTTCGTATAATATTTTTCTTTCATTCGTTTTGCAATATTTTCTGGTACCATGCCAGAAACATCTCCATCAAATTGAGCAATTTCTTTAATTAATGAAGAGCTAACAAAACGGTATTTCTCGTCAGCCATCAAAAAGACCGATTCAATTTCCGGCGCTTGCGTTTTATTCATTGATGCAATATTCATTTCATATTCCATATCAGTAACAGAACGTAAGCCTCGTAGCATAACTTTTGCATCAAGCTTTTTAGCTAAATTTACGATCAAACCATCTGTAAACTGAATAACTTTAACATTGTCATTTGAATATTCATCAATAACTTCTTGAATCATCTCTAGTTTTTCATCGGCCGTAAATAATGATTTTTTTGAAGTATTCGTGCCTAATGCAACGATGACTTCATCGAACATTTTTGATGCTCGATTAACGATATCTAAATGGCCTAAAGTAAATGGATCAAAACTACCTGCATAAATTGCTTTTGTCATTTTTAATCTCCTACTCTTTTACATAGTTAATTTATTTTTTGATAAATGTATAATTTTGTTTTACCAAATTTCCGCTCATCCCAAAGTGGAATCCCTTGAATATCTGTAGGCAAAGTGACGTCACTTGCTACCTCACAAACCATTAATGCAATGTCATCTAATAAATCTTGTTTTATCATTTGCTCAATATCTTGCTCAACGGATTGATTAGCGTAAGGTGGGTCTAAAAATATTAATCTAAATTTCTCATGACGATTTGCTAATAAATTTAATGCCGCATCCGAAGAGGTACTTAATACTTCAAACTTGTACTCTTCTTTAGTCATTTTAATATTTTCTTTAATCACATTAATTGCAGTGTGATTATTATCCACTAATACAGCTTCATCCATTCCACGAGATACAGCTTCAATACCTAAAGCACCACTACCGGCATATAAATCCAATACCTTCCCACCAGAGAAATACGGACCGATAATATTAAACATGGTCTCTTTCAATTTATCTCCAGTAGGCCTTGTATTACGACCAGGTAAATTTTCTAAACGTCGTCCACCATAAGTTCCTGATATAACTCGCATAATATCTCCTTACCAACTATGATAATCTAAATCATTTTCTTGTTTAAATGTTTCTAATTTTTCTTTGCGTTTTTTCTCTTCAATTTCTTGCTTCATATCTGCTAAAACATCATCGTAATTAATCGGTAAATCTCTTAATTGAGAAACCTCAACTGATTTTACGTAGTTTTCGTTCTTTAACCGTTCTAATGTTTGATCTAAATTATTTGTAGCAACATAAATAATCGCATAATTCATTTTTTTCGATACATAATGCAATACACCGAAATTCATTAGACGCTTTACATTTCTTTTTGAGCTTAACCAAACGATTAAACCTGTACGATTTTCGAAATCGGACTCTGTGTTAATATTTTTTAAATCTTTCATCTATATCCGCTCATTCCTCAAAATAATCTTCCATAATTATAGCAAAATATAAGAAAAATCTCTTGAATAAGTCGTTACTCCCCAAAAAAGATGGAAACAATGTACTTACCAAGAGATTATTTTAATAGTTTATTATTTTCCAGCTATATTTTCATAGACTTCGCTCATTGCTCGTTCTAAATTGCTGAGCAATTGTTGGCCCAGATCGTCTTCAATGACGCCTAGCTCAATCGCAAAGTTCACTTTTTCTGAAAAACCGAATAGTTTCGTATCCATAATTTCTTCAAATATAGGACACGATGTGCAATTCGCTTCTTGATTCTTTAATATTTGTAGAATTTGTTCAGACTCGTCCAACAACAGTTGAGTGGCTGAATCATACATTGTTTCATTTTCCATTAATATCACACTCTTTTTTGTCTTCTGTTAAATTATAACATACAAAAATAACTAATTGTTAGGAAGTTTCTTTTACTACAGAAATAAATTATTTTTTATCTTTATTTTTCTTAGCTTTGTCTCGTTGATTTGCATTTAAAATAACTTTACGTAAACGAATAGATTCTGGAGTCACTTCACAGTACTCATCATCAGCTAAGAAGTTCATTGACTCTTCAAGGGTTAAAATTTTCGGTGCTTTAATTACACTTGTTTGGTCTTTATTCGCTGAGCGTACGTTCGTTTTTTGTTTTGCTTTGGTTAAGTTAATCGCAAGATCATTGTCGCGATTATTTTCGCCAACAATCATTCCTTCGTAAATCTCTGTACCAGGCTCTACGAAAATAGTTCCACGATCTTCTAAATTCATAATGCTGTAAGTTGTAACACGACCATTATCTGTAGACACCAATGAACCGTTACGTCTACCTGTAATCTCTTCATTGATTGCTGGTAAATATTCTGAGAATGAATGGTTCATAATTCCGTAACCATGTGTAATCGAAAGGAATTCGTTTGTAAATCCAATTAATCCACGAGAAGGCGCTTGGAAGTGTAAACGAACTTGTCCGTTTGCGTTATGTTCCATATCTTGCATAACAGCTTTACGTTGACTTAAACGTTCAATAACCGCTCCCATGTATTCTTCAGGTGTATCAATTTGAACATCTTCAAATGGCTCACAAGTCACGCCATCAATTTCTCTTAAAATAACTTTTGGACGAGAAACTTGAAGTTCAAACCCTTCTCGGCGCATATTTTCAATTAAAATAGATAGATGTAACTCTCCGCGACCAGAAACAATCCAAGCATCTGGAGATTCTGTTGGCTCTACTTTTAAAGAAACATCCGTTTGTAATTGCATTTGGAGACGTTCTTCAATCTTACTTGCTGTAACCCATTTTCCTTCACGACCTGCAAATGGTGAATTATTCACTAAGAACGTCATTTGAAGAGTAGGCTCATCAATGTGTAAGGCAGGTAGTGGATCTAAATGGTCTGTCGGAGTAACCGTTTCTCCAACAAAGATATCTTCAAATCCAGAAACAGCTACAATATCTCCAGCTTTAGCAGATTCAATTTCTAATCTTTCTAAACCAAAGAAACCAAATAATTTTGTTACTCGGAAATTTTTAGTTGAACCGTCTAATTTATTTAAAGTTACATTATCGCCAACTTTGATTTCTCCACGAAATACACGGCCAATTCCTACACGACCAACATAATCATTATAATCAAGTAATGAAATTTGGAATTGTAAAGGCTCATCTGCATTGTCTACGGGCGCAGGAATTTCTTTTAATATCGTTTCAAAAATAGGCGCCATTGTTTCTTCTTGATCAGCAGGATCTGAAGAATAACTGCTTGTTCCATTAATAGCTGATGCATATACGACTGGGAAATCTAATTGTTCATCGTCTGCATCTAATTCAATGAATAAATCTAAAACTTCATCCACAACTTTTTCCGGATTAGCAGTTGGCTTATCAATTTTATTAACTACAACAACAGGTTTTAATTGTTGCTCTAGTGCTTTTTGTAAAACAAAACGTGTTTGAGGCATCGGACCTTCAAAAGCATCAACGACTAAGATTACTCCATCTACCATTTTTAAAATACGTTCTACTTCACCACCAAAATCAGCATGTCCTGGTGTATCTAAAATATTAATTACAGAGTCATTATAATTTACTGCTGTATTTTTAGATAAAATGGTAATTCCACGTTCTTTTTCGATAGCATCTGAGTCCATCGCACGGTCTTCAAGTTGGTTGTGTTCATCGAGAGTGGTTGATTGTGTCAATAGTTGGTCAACCAAAGTTGTTTTACCATGGTCAACGTGGGCAATAATCGCTATGTTTCGAATATCTTCTCTAAAATTCATTTTTAATCAAAATCTCCTCAATTGATTACGTTAAGCGTAATCGAAAAAAATACTTAGGTATTTTAACAGTATTCGTTCATTAAAACAATGTTTAATATGAAAAAAATTATAGTAATTTTGAAATTTCTTTTTGTGCCGTTGGAGTTGCCATAATTGTTGGACTCCCGTTAAATAAATTCACTGGTGATCCATCAAATTGGGTAACTACTCCACCATTTTCTTGAACCATCATTAAACCTGGAGCAATATCCCAAGGTTTCAAACCATAGGATACATATGCAATAGTACTTCCTTTTACTAACTCTGCTGACTCTAGACCAGCAGAGCCAATTGTGCGGACCCCCATGGCACGTTTGGTAATTTCCGTATTAAAGTTTACTTGTTTATTAGATAAAAACATACTATTGGAAGCAAAAAGTCCCTCTTCAAGCGATAAATCTTTTATTTCGGGTAGTAGTTGGTCATTACAATAAACACCATTATCTTTTATTGCCCAATACAACCTATCACGATCCACATCGTAGATATAGGATTGTTGACCTATTCCTTTTTCATATACAGCCAACATGATTGCATAGTTTTCATTCTGCAAAACGAAGTTTAACGTGCCATCAATTGGATCTAGAAACCAAACAGTTCCTTCTTCAAAATCAGTTACATCGACATCATTTCCAAAACCTTCTTCACTTACAATTAAATCTTCAGGAAAATGTTCATTTATTTTTGAAACAAAATTCTTTTCAATCTGGCGATCCATTTGAGTCACTAAATCATTTTTTCTAGTTTTTATTTCAACTTCTAATTCAGACTTCAAAGCCTCTTTTATTTCTTCGGCAGCTTCTTTTAGCCATTTTTTTATCAAAGTATCTCTTTGTTTAACAAGTGGCATTCAAACATCCCCTTTTTCTTTTTACTTTCTAATCAAAGATAGCACAATTTCAATGATATGTAAAAAACTTAACCGTTAAAAAAACTGTCGCTATATTATTTTTCTAGATGTTCCTAAATAAGAAAAACCAAAAGCAACACAAATTTGTGCTACTTTTGGTTTCTTAATGATTTAAATTAAACCATTGTTTTCAAGTAAGTTGATCTTACATGTGGATTGGTAACCCTAAAGCAGCTTCTGCTGCATCCATTACTGATTCTGCTAATGTTGGGTGAGCATGAATTGTAAGTGAAATATCTTGTGCATTCATTCCACTTTCAACAGCTAATCCTAATTCAGCAATTAGATCTGATGCATTAATTCCTGCAACTTGTGCACCAACGATTACGTTATCTTCTTTAGTTGTAATTAAGCGTACGAATCCTTCTGTACGATCCATAGAGATCGCACGTCCGTTACCACCTAATGGGAATTTTGTAGTTGTTACTTCTAGTCCAGCTTCTTTTGCTTCGTCTGCTGTATAACCAACAGAAGCAATTTCTGGATGAGTAAATGCAACTGCAGGCATTGCACGGTAATCAACTGCAACTTTTTTGCCTGAGATTGCTTCAGCAGCAATTTTACCTTCGTAAGAAGCTTTATGTGCTAATGCTGCACCAGGAACTACATCACCGATTGCGTAAATACTATCTGCACTTACACTTCGGCTTTGCTCGTCTACTTTGATTAAACCACGATCATCAACTTCAACACCTGCGATCTCTAGGCCTAATTCATCTGTATTTGGACGACGACCAACGGTTACTAAGACATAATCAGATTCGATTGTTTCTTCTTTACCGTCTACTTCATAAGTTACTGTAACGCCAGTGTCTGTTTCTTCAACACCTTTAGCCATAGCATTTGTAACAATTTCTGCACCATGGTTTTTAAATTCTTTTTCAACTAATTTAACCATGTCTTTATCGAATCCACCCAAGATTGAGTCTAATCCTTCAAGAATTGTTATCTTAGATCCTAATGATGCATATACACCTGCTAATTCACTACCAATGTATCCTCCACCGATAACAGTCAGCGTTTCTGGGATTTCATCAAGTGCTAATGCACCTGTTGAACTTAGAACACGGTCGCTCCATTTGAAGCCTTTTAATTCGATCGGACGTGATCCTGTAGCAATAATCGCATTATTGAATGAATATGATTGTGCACCATCGTCTTGCATAACACGTAAATTATGTGTATCTACAAAGAATGCTTCCCCTTCAAGAATTTCTACTTTATTTTTCTTAAGTAGCATTTCAACTCCTGAAGTTAAACGATTAACAACTTGTTCTTGTTTCCATTCTTGTGTTTTAGCCCAGTCAATTGTTACGTTTTCGCTTGTTACACCGAAAACATCTGAATTTTGAGCTTGAGTAAAACGTTCACCAGCAGTAATTAATGCTTTAGAAGGAATACATCCAACGTTCAAGCAAACTCCACCAATGAAATCTTTTTCAACAATTGCAACCTTTTGACCCATTTGTGAAGCTCGGATAGCGGCAACATAACCGCCAGGACCCGAACCGATAACAACTGTGTCTAGTTCAATTGACATATCTCCAACAACCATTAAACCTTCACCTTAACCTTTCATCAATAATAATTCAGGGTCTGACAATAATTGTTTCAAGTAGTTCATCGCTTGTTGAGCAACTGCACCATCAATGATACGGTGGTCAACAACAAGTGATAAGTCTAATACTTTAGAAACTACAATTTCGCCTTCGTTATTCACTACAGGCTTATCTGAGATAATACCTACCCCAACAATTGCTGATTCTGGATGGTTAATGATTGGTGTGAAGTGAGCTCCACCAACTGAACCGATATTTGAGATTGAAATTGAACCGTCTGACATATCTTTTCCACTCAATTTGTTGTCATGAGCTTTTGTAGATAGTTCGATAATTTCGTCTGCAATATCAAACATTGGTTTTGTGTTTGCATCTTGGATAACTGGTACATATAGACCATTATCAGTATCTGTTGCAATACCAACGTTATAGTAGTGCTTGTAAACAATTTCGTCTGTTGTGTCATCAAGTGATGCATTGAATACAGGGAATTCTTTCATCATTGCTACAACTGCTTTAACAATGTATGGCAAGAATGTAAGTTTTGTATCTTGCTCAGCAGCAACGTCTTTAAATTTCTTACGGTGATCCCATAATTCATCAACAACAACTTCATCGAATAATGCAAATGAAGGAATAACTGTTGCGCTCTTAACCATTGCTTTCGCAATTGCACGACGAGTCATTGTCATTGCTTCACGAGTTTCTTCATCTTCACGACCAGATTTGTATGGTGTAACTTCTACTCCACCTACTGTTTGTCCTGAAGCTGCAGCTGGTTGTGCTGAAGTTGTTTCTTCTGTAGAAACTGCTTCTGCTCCGCCATTTTCTACGTAGTTATCGATATCTTCTTTAACTACACGGCCACCTTTACCAGTTGGTGCTACCAAGCTGATATCTACATCATTTTCGCGTGCATATTGACGAACAGATGGCATTGCAAGAACCATTTTATTAGGATCTGAAGTTGCAACTACACCTGTTGATTCTGTTTCTTCAGTAGCTTCTGCAGGTGTTTCTTCGCTAGCTTCTTCTACTGGATCTTCTTCATCTGGTGTCGTATCGCTTGCAGGTTCTTCTCCACCTTCTGAACCATCATCAATAATCATAATGTTGTCACCAACAGTTACTAGTGATCCTGCTTCAACTTCAATGCTTTGAATAGTACCTGAAACTGGAGCTGCTAATTCTTCAACAGATTTATCGTTTTGAACTTCAGCAACTGAGTCGCCTTCTTCAACTTCGTCGCCTTCAGCAACTAGCCAATCAACGATTTCACCTTCAGCAATTCCTTCTCCCATATCAGGAAACTTAAATGTAAAAGCCATTATTTTATTCTTCCCTTCTTTTCATGAATTCAAATATTAAAAATGAGAATTTATTTTCAAATTTAAAGTAAGCAAGAGATACAATGAAGTATCTCTCCTTACTTTCATTTTAATTTTTAAAGAGTATTAAAAATCTGTTGCTTCTTTAATTGCTTCTGTAATGTCTGCAGCAGTTGGTAACCATTCACTTTCCATTTGTGCAAACGGATAAACAGTGTCTGGTGAAGCTACAAAAGAAATAGGTGCTTTCAATGAAAGAATTGAACGTTGAGAAACTTCAGAAATTACTGTGTTTCCAACTCCAGCTTGTCGTTGTGCTTCTTGTACAAACACCATACGACCAGTTTTTTCAACAGAAGCTACAATTGTTTCGTAGTCAACTGGAGAAACAGTACGTAAATCAATGACTTCAACTGAAGTACCGTCTTCTTCTAATTGCTCAGCAGCTTTTAATGCTTCACGAACCATATATCCATAAGCAACTACTGTAACGTCAGAACCTTCACGAGCTACATTTGCTTTACCAAGTTCGATTTCGTATTGTTCTTCAGGAACATCTTCACGGAATGAACGGTATAGTTTCATATGCTCTAAGAATACAACTGGATCGTTATCACGAAGTGCTGCAGTTAATAAACCTTTAGCATCATATGGGTTTGAAGGAATAACTACTTTCAATCCTGGTGATTGAGCCATTAAACCTTCTAAACTATCCGCGTGCATTTCTGGAGTACGTACTCCACCACCAAATGGTGAACGGATAACTACTGGCATATCTAAATGTCCACCCATACGGAAACGTTGACGAGAAATTTGTCCAACGATTGAATCCATTACTTCAAATACGAAACCAAAGAATTGAATTTCAGCAACCGGACGGAAGCCTTGAACAGCTAAACCGAATGCCATACCACCAATTGCAGATTCAGCTAGAGGTGTATCACTTACACGATCGTCGCCATATTTTTCATTTAGGCCTTCTGTCGCACGGAAAACACCACCGTTAACACCAACGTCTTCACCAAATACTAGTACCTTTTCATCTTTTTCCATTTCTTGATCTAAGGCCTGAGTAATGGCTGAAATCATATTAAGTTGTTGCGCCATGATTATTTACTCTCCTTTGCTTCATATTTTTCAATTTGTTCTTGGATATTTTGTCCTGGATTAGAGAACATCCAGCTCAAGCTATCTTTAACTGTCATTTTATCCACTTGATCTGCTTCTTTAGCAGCTGCTTGAACTTCTTCTTTTACTTCTTCGATTAATTCTTCTTCACGTTCTTCAGTCCATAATCCTTTTTCAGTTAAGTAATTACGGAAACGAGTTAATGGGTCACGTTGCTCCCAGTAGTCAAATGATTCTTGTGAACGGTAACGAGTTGGGTCATCACCTGAAGTTGAGTGAGGACCAAAACGGTTAGTAATTGTTTCAATTAAAACTGGACCGTTTCCAGCTACTGCCCAATCACGAGCTGCTTTTGTTACTGTGTAAACTGCTAATGCATCCATACCATCTACTTGTACAGATGGAATACCTGCTGCTACACCTTTTTGAGCTAATGTTTCAGCTGCAGTTTGCTTGTCTCGTGGAGTTGAGATTGCATATCCATTATTTTGGATTACAAAGATAACTGGAGCTTTGTAACGACCTGCGAAGTTAATACCTTCGTATACGTCACCTTGAGATGACCCACCGTCACCTGTATAAGTGATTGTAACTTCGTTTTCTTTTCCAGCTAATTTTTGTCCTACAGCGTTACCCATTGCTTGGATATACTGAGCACCAATAATAATTTGTGGAGGAATTACGTGTAAATCTTCGTCATAGTGGTTTCCTTCTACGTGTCCACGTGACCATAAGAAAGCTTTGTAAATTGGTAGTCCATGCATAATAAGCTGAGGAATATCACGATAACCTGGATAAATCCAGTCTTGTTTTTCTAATGCATAATGACTTGCGATTTGTGAAGCTTCTTGTCCAGCAGTTGGCGCGTAGAATCCTAGGCGTCCTTGTCTTGATAATGCCATTGAACGGTCATGTAGTACTCTTGAAAACACCATTCTCTCCATTAATTCCACAAGTTGCTCGTCAGACAATTCAGGAATTAAATCTTTATTTACGACTTTTCCATCTTTATCTAGAATTTGAACCATTGGGAATAGTTCACTATATGATTCGACAAGCTTGTCGAAATCTAAAGGTTTGTTTGCCATTTGTAACCATACCTCTCCTTAAGTAAAATAAATGATTCACAAAGACATACTTAAGCGAGTATGCTTTTGTGACTTTTCACATTTAAAGGTAACATTCATTTTATAAAAAAGCAAGCTCTACAAATCCTTTTACATCAATTTTTATTGACTTTTATTTGTTCTTTTCGACATTGTGAAACAGTTAATTTGCGAGCGCTTTTTCACAAGCTTTTTTTTAATTATGTGAAAATCCTAGAGTCTAACGTTAGTTAAGTTTTTTTATTTCTTACTATGGTTTTTAGATTAAATTATTAAAATTAAATGAATGAATAAGTGAAATTTATTGCAAGGAATTTATTACATCGATAATTTTTTATTTTCATAAAAACGCTCTATAAACTTTTCTCCTAACATTTTGAGAAAATTATGTTAAAATAAAAGAACGGAAAATTGTTGTGAGGTGATTAAATGATTACAATGGATGATATTATACGAGATGGGCACCCTACTCTAAGAGAAGTAGCGGAAGATATTACTTTCCCATTAGATGAAGAATTAAAAACTCTTGCATCAGATATGATTGAATTTTTAAAAAACAGTCAAGATGCAGAAACGGCTGAAAAATATGACTTAAGACCTGGAGTAGGTATTGCTGCTCCACAACTAAATGTCCCTAAAAAAATGTTGGCCGTTCATATTCCGCCTGAATTAGAAGGTGCAGATCCTTTTAGTATCGTTATGATTAATCCACGAATTCTTAGCCATTCCGTTCAAAGAACTGCGTTACAAGATGGTGAAGGATGTTTATCTATTGACGAAGTCTATGAAGGTTTTGTACCACGTAATAAGCGAATTACCGTTGAGTATTACGATTTAGAAGGTAATAAACTTAAGAAACGTTTTAAAGATTATCCGGCAATTGTTATTCAGCATGAGATCGATCATTTAAACGGTATTCTCTTTTACGACCATATCAATAAACAGGATCCATTTATGATGCCTGAAGATATGGAAATTTTTGAAGAGAATAATTAATCTTCTATCATTATAAAAAATGCAACTCCCTAAAACAGTTTATGCTGTCTAGGGAGTTGCTTTTTTAATTTATAACACTTTAAATTACAGAGCTTTAATCGCTTCTATTGTTTCTTCATAATTTGGCTCATCTGTAATTTCTTCAACAATTTGGACATATTGGATAATGCCCTCTTCATCAACTAAGAATACCGAGCGTGCTAAGCGTTCATCGCCACCCATATCAACACCTAAACCGTACGCTTCACCAAATTCACCATTTGTATCAGATAATGTCACTAGATTTAAGTGATTTTCTTCATTCCACTTGTTGAACTCCTCAACCGTATTACGACTGATTGTTAAATATAAAACATCTTGATCATCTAATTCATCCGCAAAACGTTTTGTTTGCAATTCACACGTTCTTGTTTGAACGTCAGGAACAACACTTAAAATAACTGGCTTATCTTTAATAAAATCATAAAGATTAACTTTATCTTCATTGCGTGCAGTTAAAACAGCATCCGGTGCTTTGTCGCCTACTTTTGGTTGGGTACCTTTTACTTCAATTGGCTCTCCTTTAAATGTTACTTGCATCTTAAAACATCCTTTCATTATTTTATAATTGTTCTTTAACTACTCTTAGTATATAAATGATTTGTCTATTTAACAAAAGATAACGCTTATTAAAAGAAGTGAAGGAGTAGTTATTTTTTATAAAATCAGGTATTCTATTATGGAGGTGTAGTGAATGAAATTGTCTATAGAAGAATATATATTAGGTACGATTCCTTTATTAGAAGTCGTTCCCGAAGACAAAAAAGAAGAAAGTTTACCTTTAATTATTTATTACCACGGTTGGCAATCTTCTAAAGAATTAACTTTAACCCAAGGTCGATACTTAGCTCGCGAGGGATTCCGTGTAATCTTACCTGATGCTTTTAACCATGGGAAACGTAAAATACCAATGACAGATATCCCTTCCTTAACGTTTTGGCAAAGTATTCATACAAATTTATTTGAATTTGGCTATATCGTTGATGCCCTCCAAAAAAGAGGACTTGCAGATGATCGTATTGCCGTTGGTGGTTTATCGATGGGTGGAATGACCACTACTGCTTTACTGACGCAACATCCTGAAATAAAAGCAGCAGCATGTGTAATGGGCACCCCGAAATTAGTTGCATACCGCGAACGTATTTTTAAACATGCTAGTCAAATGGACCGCTTCTTCCCTCATGATTACAATCATTTGTTGAAATGGATTCCTGAATATGATTTATCTTTGCAACCTGAAAAAATAGATGGACGCCCTCTTCTTTTTTGGCATGGTAAAGAAGATATTGTCGTCCCATATCAGCACGTTGTAGAATTTATGGCAGAACATAGCGATAAAGAAAACATTCAATTTATCGAAGAAGACGAAGCTCATCTAGTGCGTCCAGAAACGATGGAAAAAATTACGAAATTTTTCGTTGAAGCAATGTTTTGATAACATCATCTGATTTTTTAATAAACTTGGATGTGGGTTCTCTCACCGAAGTCCAAATAGGTCTTATTCAGATGCGAGAGCACTTCTTCGTGTCCAAGTTTAATTATTTTTAAAAACACTGATTATCTGTTCTTATATAGAAGGAACTTTTTAAAGTAACACAAAAACACCGTATGTTTTTAATAGCATACGGTTTTTTTTATATTTTCAGATAAACTTTCACCTTATAAAATGGCAATTACTATATAATTCAAAATGAAAAGTCCCATGGATACCCATAAAATCGGATGAACGCCACGAGCTTTTCCAGTCGCAAAACTAACTAAGCCATAGACAATAAATCCGGCAGCAAGTCCAATTAAAACGCTAAGGTTTGTAAAAACAACTAATTCAAGTAAGATGCCATCTGTTGTGATAACACTATTCACAACACCTGGGAAATTTTCAATCGTTGGTACTTCTCCGTTCACTGAGACAATATTACTTGCATCTGACATAAAAAATAATAGTCCCAGATTTTTAATCCCTAAATAACCAATAAAAACACTAATTCCAGCTGAAATCGCATTTTGTAAAACATTAGGAATCACAATAACAATCATTCTACGAATGTTTATAATCGTAATTAATACATTAATAGTTCCACAAATAGAAACCATTGATAATGCTTCTTGCCAAGTGAAGCCTAAACTAAATACAACAGTATATGTAAAGAAAGCATTTAATCCCACACCAGGTCCTAATTTAGTTTCCTCAAATAAAAATACTCCGCAAAACTTCGTACAAAGCTTCATAGAGTATTGTATATTATATTTCTAAATTCATTATTCCAGATCTTCTGATAACTGATATCGAATGCCATTTTCATCTTCATAAACAGAGTCTGATAATTTAGTAAAAGTTATTGTTTTATTTTGCTAACCTCTATCAAAATAACTTATGTTTAATTAAGTGATTCACGTAATCCTTTCTCCATCTGATAATTCTCTATTCCTTCATGAAAAGAACCAACTATACCACTAGGTACTATTTCCATTATTTGTTCAGAAAGTGCATTTATCGTTTCATTATCTGGATTACTTCCTCCAGCTGTTTTACTTTGGTCAATTGTATGTACAGTGATATATTCGTAACCTCCATCCATCACATCCATTTTCGATAGATCTTCTGGTAATGAAAAGAAGTTGCTTGCTTCTATCTCACTTTGTAGGGATTCAACATCTTCAGCTTCTAATTCAAACTCCACTGTGTGAGGCGCATTTTCATCAATCCCAATTTCTTCATTGATCGGGGTCGTAACCTTTCCTTCTCCATCACCATAAAAAATGATTTCTGTTGAATACAAATTATACATAAGATCTGGTCCATAATTGCCATATTCATATTCAATAAATGGTTCATTCTCTTCTGAAAAAGTTAGCGAACTCGTACAGCCAAAAAGAAAAAACAACATAGCAAGGCTTATAAATTTTCGCATAAATAGATCCTCCTTTATAAATAGGGAAAGAACATCTAGTAAAAATTATACACATAATCAGAACTGTTTACCAAAAACATCAAAAGAACCAAAATTATTCCACTGGAGTAAAAGTGGCTAAATAAGGTCAATAGATTAAATGGCTTAAGATAAGGTAAGTTATTACGCAAGAAGGAATAGAAATGGCAAAGTATGAAGATGGACGAACAAATTATTTTGAAAAAAAGCAGGCATAGAAGATGCACGGTTCCATGTTGTTTTTGGTGATGATAAAAATGAAGCCGTTGAAGAAGCTGAAAAAAGAGCTGAAGACGCAGGCACAAAAGTTATCATACATGATGAAGACAGAAAAATTGAAGAACAAGAAGAATATGATCAATAAAAGTGAATAGTACTAAAAAAGCCAGATAGGAATATCTGGCTTTTTCTATGAGTTATTAAGCTTTTTTTAAGGAATTAGTCTTCTTGTTTCTCCCATTCTTCACGTAAAAGTCCCATGCGAATGGAATCATAATAATGTTCATTATAATACCGTACTTTTCTTATTCTAGCTTCCATCTTCATACCCAATTTCTCACCGACTCGAATCATACGCTTATTACCTGACCATGTCGTAAATCCAACTCTTCTCAAAGGTAATGTGTCGAATAAATGATTTATCCAAATTTTTAAGACTCGGGTTCCTATGCCTTTTCCCTAATTCTTTGATTGATAGAGAATAATCCCCATCTCTAACCATTTAGAAGGTTTATCTTCCCAATAATAACTTACAACTCCAATAAAACGGCCATCTACTTCAATCGCCCACCGATCTTCTTGAGCCACCCAAAGATCAGTGTCATCCATAAAATCCTCATATGTTTTTGTTACATGCGGATAATATGGCGCATCCCACTTTTTCCATTCAGGTGCTTCTTCTTTATAAACAAGTTCCCAAATGTTTAATAAATCTTTTTTTGTTATTGGTCTAATCGTTAATTCATTATCTCTATACATGAAGTTCCTCTTTCCATTTTTGTCTATTTTTAATTGAAAAGAAGAAATTTTATAATTCTACTTTTCAATCACCAAATTTATCGTTTCTTTTATCATTTGAAGCACTCCTTTCAATTCAAGTAATTTATTTTAACATTTAAGTATATCTATGCATAAAAATTTGACATTGTATTTATTTTAATTTTCTTCACCTGATTGACGATTAACATACTTAAAAAGGAACGCCCTTAACACAGACGCTCCTTTAATGTTTAGCTATTTAAAGAAATAAACAACTTGGAATAGATACTCCAATTATTCATTATTCCCTATTAGAGTACATCTCCAGGGGATTCAGGTAGGGTTTGTCCACCATCAACAATAAGTGATTGGCCTGTAATATATTTTGCTTCAGGAGACGTAAAGAATACAACGGTCGTTCCAATATCTTCTGGATCACCTAATTTTTTCATTGGTATATATTCTGCCGCTCCCTCACTCAAACCGGATAATTGTGCTTTCAGCCCTTCTGTAGCTATAACACCAGGTTGTACAGCATTGATCGTTATATTATGTTTAGCATATTCCATAGCTGCACTTTTAATAAAACCTAAAATGCCTGCTTTAGTTGCTCCATAAGCTGAGCCTCCTGGATACCCAGTATTTGGACCCGTTACTGACGAAGTAATAACAACACGACCATAGTTATTTTCCTTCATTGCTTTCAAGACTGGTTTAACAATGAAAAACATTCCTTTTAAATTAATGTCAAAAACTTTATCCCAATCTTCTTCATCCATGTCTTCAATTTTCACATCAGGATAGATTCCTGTATTTGCTGCGAGAATATCAATCTTACCATATTTTTCAATAACTGCTTCTACTACAGATTGAGCATTTTCTTTATCGGTTACATCAAGTTTTAAAAAATCTCCAGAAACTTTTCCGGCTACTTTTTGTCCGTTATCTTCATCAATATCAGCAATAATAACTCTTGCACCAGCTTTTGCTAATGATTCTGCAATTCCTTGCCCTATTCCATTTGCTCCACCCGTAACAATTGCTACTTGATCTTTTAAATCAAACATACATTTCACCTTTCTCTATCTGTATTTATATTATAATTCTATATTAGTGAATTAGATCACAAATTTCAAGTGATTTGAATAACTACTCAGTTTGCGTTCCTTTTTCTTTACTGACTCGCAACCCTACCTCGAGAATACCTGCTAAAAGCTTTCTTTCATCCGCTGTAATTGGCTCTTCATAAAAATAAATATCTTCTTCTTTGTTTTTTTACTTAACTTACTTATTACTTATACTTTCATTTTTTGCTCTAAAAATTTCTTGATAACATGCACTCCAGTAACGATATCCGATAAATCGGTCCATTCATCTGGATGATGACTAATCCCTTGATGACTTTTAATAAAGATCATCACAACTGGATATTCAACCGCTAAGTTCATCGCATCATGACCTGCTCCACTTGGCAAAGTAAGTGCTTCTTTTTGAGTGATTTCTTTAATGATTTGTCTTAAATCAGTTTGTAACTCTTCGTCCATAGATACTGGCTGAACATCGGTTGTTTTACTGTAATTCACTGACACATTATTTTCTTTCGCTAGATCAAAAGCACAGTCAATGATTTTACGTTCAAGAGTTTGACGATCCTTTAGATCAACATCTCGCACATCGACCGTGACATCAACTTGTTCCGCAATGACATTGGCTCCATTGGGGGAAACATTCACCTTTCCAACAGTTGCAACAGCTGAATCACTAATTGTCTCAGGCAATAAGCTGATTTCATAAATAAATCGACCAGCAGTCACAAGAGGATCAAAACGATCATCCATTGGAGTATTTCCTGCATGGTCACTGATACCAATAAAAGTAAAGTTTAAATCTGCTAAACCAGCAATTCCAGAGACAACGCCAACTGACTGATCTGCATCTTCCAATACTTTCCCTTGTTCGATATGTGCTTCAATATAAAGTTCATAGTTACGATGCTTTTTGGCATTGAAAAAAGATTCTAAAGATAAGTGGTTACTCTCTAATGTAGATGAAAATGAGAGTCCTGTACTAGTGGCTTTCAAATCAGTAAATTCTTCTTTTTTATGTAATCCCATAAAGGCAGAACTACCAAGAACACCCACATTAAATTGAGAGCCTTCTTCTTCACGGAAAATAATAATATCATAATCAAATGATGGTATGTAATCTATATCTTTCCAAGCTTGTGCAATTTCTATTGCAGTAACGGCACCTACTGTTCCATCAAAATTTCCACCATTGGGAACAGTATCTAAGTGAGAACCAGACGCAAACACTTTCTCACTGGACTGACCTTTGATATGTCCGATGGTGTTTCCTACTTCATCAATTTCAACCTCTGCACCTGCTTCTTTGAGCCAAGAGTTAGCCAGGTTATGAGCGGCTTGCTCCTTTTCTCCATAACCATATCGACTTACTCCTCCGGATGGAAGCTTGCCAATTTCGCTTAATTCTCCGAGTCGTTTTGCAATACGCGAGCCATCAATACCTTGCATAGAGAATAAATGATTATATGTATTTAATAAACGATCTTCTAAATTTTCTATCATACTTATCTCCTAATCTTTCAGTTTATATTTTTCAGAATAATGAGTCCATTCTACAACCTATTTTCCATTTATCTTATTTGATTCTGCTGCTTCTAAATCAGAATATACGCTTTATTCCGGAATAAATTAATAATATGTTTATACATATGTTCAATATGTATTGATTATTACGTTATTACTTATATGTATGTATCACAATTATGCATAAGCTAACTTCCCTTGATACATAGGAATTAATCCTGGAAGGGATTGAATATCTTGTGGTGTGATAAGTTCAGATGGCTTATCAAATGTAGCGATACTTGTTTCGATTAACAAATAAGAAACAAATTGAGAACAAAAGTAAACATCTGTTCGTTGAATCGGTATATTTAATAAAACTCCGAGTAATCCGACTAGATTGTAACGATAAGAATCTTGCCTTCGGTTAAATTGACTAATTAAATTGCGCATTTGTCTACTTTGCGCTGGAGTAACAGCGTATTTATATATAGCGCAGTCGGCATTTTGAAAAAAAGCTTCGCTTGTCTTTTCTCTTACAAAACCACCCCAGAAAGGATTATTAATTTGTCTTCTGCCGAAACTGTAAACTTCAATCATTTCTGAATCTATGGCAATCGACACATGATTATATTCTGCACGTGTGTACAACCCTATCGTTTTAGTCAACAGTGACCCTGTATTCGTGAATAATAAATAGATGTAGCTTTGATTCATTTTCTTTAGTTCCTTTACGTCTTATATTTAATTGTTTTAATTCATTTGTTTCATATGTATTATTTCTTCTTAAATTATGACATCTATCCAATTATTTATCATGGGGCTTATGACTGATATTTTAATAATTATAAGAGCTATTTCTTTTTCATGACAAAAACCACAACTCACCTGTTGCTAACAGCATCGTTGTGGTTTGTATAAATTTATTTAATATTTAGTTTTCTAACGGCTTTCTTTATTTTTCTTCCATCGTCCGATTGAATAACTCAAATATGTGTTTATGTTTTCGCTTCAATGAAATTGGTCGATACGTTTCCTTATCTAAAAAGGCATGTTTTGTTTCGCCTATAGAACGTATTTCTTTTGTCTCTACATCTCTTACTTCATAACGGATAATTAATTTAACGCCTGTAAATTCAGTGATTTTTGCTTCAATTTCCACGGTCTCACCAAATCGGACCATACTTTTATATTCAGTGTAAGCGGATAAAACGGGTACAACAATACCTTCTTCTTCCATTTGAAAATAACTAAATCCCATTTCATCCATTAAATATGTACGAGCTTCTTCAAACCATCGAATATAGTTTGAATGATGAACGATTTGCATTTGATCTGTTTCATAATATTGAACTTTATGTTGCCATGGTTGCATAAATACACCCTCTTTCCTTTAACTTCTTCATTTAAATATACCAAAACTCTAACATAAATCACTATTTTATAAAATTTTTTTCATTCTTAAGAAGTTTAATAAATCGTTCTAACGTATGATCTTCAACTAGTATTGGACAAGAAATCCTTCTAACTATAAGGGGATAAATTATAGTACCTCTAACTAACTCAATATACTTTCCAGTTATAAAAAATAAATAGTAATAAATATACCAAATATCCAAACGTACTGCCTACTCAATTTAGATTGCAATATATGATTCCAGCGTTTATTTTAGGCGATATTTAATTCTCTTCATGGAAAAAAAGGGAGGTTTTCTTATTTTGATGTTGAAAATTTGTATTGCACCCTTATGCTAGTAGTTATGTGGACATGAGATGGGGTTCGCGCACTTATAGACTCCATTATGTGGACATGAGGCGGGGTTCACGCATTTATAACTTCTACTATGTGAACGTGAGGTAGGGTTCACGTACTTATAACTTCTACTATGTGGGCGTGAGATGGGGTTCGCGCACTCGAATTAATACTGTTTTATAATCCGAGTTTTTTGTTTGGCTATCTACTCATTGTTTTGGTTTTAGCTTCGTATCATAATGTGAACAGAAATGAAGAAGGCCACTATTTATTTTGAAGATTGGACAAAACTTCCTCTCCCATCGAATAGGAAACTTCTTGACATTTGGGCAAGCCTCACATTTGAAGACTCAAAAACCGTTCGATAAATCGTCACAGTACTAGAATTCTTCAACCTCTTTGATAACGTTTGGGCAAATCTATTTCTTATATTTTTTCTTATATTTCTTCTTGAATTTTTCCCAATTATTATTATCTAAGAAGATTGCTTTTAGTTGGTTCATATAAATGTGAATATCTTCTTTCATATCCCCAAACCCTTAAAGTTTTCCTAGCTTAACCGTGACTCGTCAACGTTTAACCACATTTAAAACTTATACTTTCCTATACGATAAAAAAAGCTCCTTTCAAAGTAGTTTTATTTTCTAGTGTCTACTTTGAAAAGAGAATAATCTATATTAATGTAGGTTCATAACTATTTCATCTTAGTATTCTAAATTTTCGCCATTTGACGCAATAATTTTTTTATACCAATCAAATGATTTTTTCTTCGTTCGTTCATAGGTTCCGTTGCCAGCATCGTCTCGATCAACGTAAATAAATCCATAACGTTTACTCATCTGACCAGTACTTGCACTAATTAAATCAATACATCCCCATGTTGTATAGCCAATCAAATCAACACCGTCGATCTCTATTGCATCTTTAAATGCTTTTATATGTTATTTGAGGTGTTGAATGCGGTAATCGTCTTCGACATAACCATTCTCATCTGGAGTATCTTTAGCCCCTAGTCCATTTTCTACAATAAATAATGGTTTTTGGTAGCGATCATACAACCGATTTAATGAACTTCTTAAGCCCATCGGATCAATTTGCCAGCCCCATTCTGTCGATTCTAAATGTGGATTTTTCAAGGACGGGATCAAATTACCTGATGTCTCAACATTATTTTCAGGAATACCACTAACTGTTCTCGATGAATAATAAGAAAAAGAAATGAAATCAGCTGTATTTTTTAGTATTTCTTTGTCTTGTTCTTCTATATCTAAATGAATATCTTCATTGCGCATTTTATAATTAAATTAGAAAATTAAATACTGAAAAACCATATGTGTTCTTCTTATAGTTCATTTACCACAAATCATTAGAAAGAGGACAAACACATATGGCTCATAAACAATTTACCAAAGATGACATTGTTTGGATAGGATTTTTTTCTGACAGGGGTCAAAACATCATGCATCGTTGAAATAATGGGGAAAAAGAAACCTGTTTACGATGTGACTTACTTCTTGGGAATGCAAAAGAATTTTGGGAAAGACGTAAAGAAAATCAATCTCGCTGCGGTCGAAAACCCATTGAGCTCTCTGTCGAAGAGGAAGACATATTAAAAATCATCTCCGAAACAGTTGGTCCTTAGATGTTATTCCAAACCGTCATAAAGAGTACGATGGTCTTCCATTTTCTGCAGGAGCGACAACCTTTTATTAACGAGCTAAAGAAGGACTTTTCGATTTAAATCTCTTACCTATGAAAGGGAAACAAAAACCAAATGATTACAATGAGAAAAAAAAGGAAACAGTCTTTTACTCACAATATTTCTGAACTCAAAGAAGACCGTCTAAATATCGAAGAAGAATTTTCCAACTGACAAGACATTTCTAATAAAAATGATATTGATATTTATTTTGTGATCCGGGCAATCCCCTTCCAACGACCTTTAAATGAGAATTCTAACGAAATACTTCGACGAGATGGATTGTAAAAAAAGGAACCCCTTAAAAAAGGCGTTCCTTTGGTATTTATTTTTCTAAAAATAGAAAAACTTCTTCTAATGAAGGAATATCTTCAACAAAACCGTATTTTTTAATATTATGTTCTGATCGAAAATGTGTTTTTCTTATCTCATCAAAATACAAATCATCAAATATCTTAGGATGTTTTTCTAAAATTTTTTGAACATATTGTTCCAAAGAAGTCCATTCTTCTAATGATCGATCAAACACTTTAAACTGTTTAAAGTAAATTTGATGTCGAATCAAATTATGGAACAATCGAAAATCTGATTCTGTCAACTGATTGCCGTATAAATAATCCATTTCTGATAGATAATTATTCAATAAATCATAAGCCGTTTTAAGTTCTTTCATTCCACTTTTTTTATCTTCATCAGTTTTTGAAGCCACTTGATAAATTTTTAAATTCACGTTCTCATAAAGCCATGCATCCCATTTTCTTAACATTTCTCGATACTCTATTGGAAATAGACTTTTATCTGCTTTGACATTTTTTATTTCATCCATTAGTTCTGCCATTAGCATACTCATATGATACGTATTATTTGAGATTATCTTTTTTTCTGTTTGATCATATAAAAAAGGTTGTGTCGCTTTAATCTCTTTAGGAAAATAATCCTGAATCGATGTCTCTTCAAAAATATCGTCTTCTGCATCAAATACCCAATTATCTCCTAATTTATAATAAGGCGATAAATGATGCTCTGTAATAGAATGATCTAGCTTATACCATTTAAAGACTGAAGTAATCCGATTGGCTCGTGGACAAGCAGGCAACCAAACATAATGTAAATCTCCTAATTGTATGAGTTGCTGCAGCTCTTCTTTCGACGTATGAATCGTGTGATTGAAAGAATATTTCTCATTAAATTTTCTGAGATTTATTTGTTTAATTTTTTCAAGCAACATGATTCTCCTCTAAAATTTAAAATTCGCATACTTATCCAATATTTCTTTCCCTAATTTTTCTGAGTGCCCAACATAAGTATGCACGTTAAATAATTCATCTAATTCTTCATTTGATAAAGCTTTTTGAATAGCTGTATTTGCTCTTACATTTTCTTCAAATGATGTATTTTCTTCTCGACTCTCATTTCCAATGTTATAAATTAATTTGTGAGCGGCACTTTTCCCTATTTCTGAAGATAAAGCCATCATCAGCCGTTCAGAAACAAGCATCCCTTGTTCCGTGTGCAAGTTTCTTTCGATAGCCTCTAAATGGAAAGTTCCGTTTTGCATGGCCGCTGTTAAATAAGCAAACTGACCGGATAAATACATTGTAATTTCGGGAATGGCTACCCACTGGTTTCGCCATCCAATTGTATCTTTTTCATGAGATACGAGCATTGACTGATACATCAAGTTCATTTCATTATGAATAAGATTTGCTAAATTATATACCGCTTCAGATAAATAAGGATTGCGCATCGTGGGCATTGCTGTAGAACCTTGTCGCCCCTTCCCATAAGATTCATCGAATTCTTTTATTTCAGAGCGTGAGAGGTCAAATAAATTTTTGCCCATTTTCCCCATTACACCACTAAGCATCGCTAAGATATGCGTATACTCTACAAAACGACCTCTTTGGGTGTGCCAGCCAATTTTATCAAAAGATAGGTGTAATTTTTCCGCTACTAATTCAGCCATTTCTAAGCCTTTGTCACCGTATCCTGCATAAGAGCCAACTGCGCCTGATATCGCACTTGTAAACACGTAGTCTTCTGAGTCTTTCATTCGTTGATATAGATCCATTAATTCATTCAGGTAGATGGCTAATTTGTAACCATAATTAATAGGAATCGCATGGTTTCCATGTGCTCTACCTACTCCTACAACGTCACTTAATGCATTCGCTTTGGATGAAATGAGTCGCATGAGCTTTTTTAATCGCTTCAAAGTATCTTCGTGTGCTTCTTTTAACTGTAAAACCATGCCTGTGTCTAGAATATCTTGTGTGGTCGAACCATAATGAAGATAACTTCCAGCATCATCTGGTAGAATATCTTCAAAATACTTCACAAAACCAGAAAGAAAATGTCCAGATTTCCCATAACTTAACCGCAATTTACGCATATCTATATTTTCTACATTCACTTGTTCACGAATAATTTTTGCTTTATCTGCTGGTATAATTCCTAACTCTGCTTGTGCTTCTGCTAAAGTAATCTCAACTTCACAGATTTTTTCTAAACGATTCACATCGTTCCAAATGTTTCGCATACCAATAGCAGAAAATTCATTCTGCATCATTTCCATTCCTAGTGCTCCAGACCCCATGTATATTCTCCTATCGTAATTTCATTATTCCATTAAAAATTTCGCTAATAAATCTTCTCGTTCTTTATTGAAATAGAGATGAACTCTCTTTTGAATAAATGTCAAAATCGCAAAAAGGATTAAATAGAAAAAAGCTAATAACCCATAAATTAAAAAAGGGGCATAATAAAAATCAATAAATTGCTTACCTTCTAATAACATGTCAGACAAACCGATATTACTGACTAAAGATGTCATTTTGATGGCGGAAATAAAATACCCTATTAAAGGAGAAATAATCGGTGGTATAGCTTGCGGAAGAATGATCCATCTAAAAACGATAAACTTAGGTAAGCCTGAAGAAAGTCCCGCTTCCCATTGCCCTTGGTCTACTGCTTGGATTGCACCACGAATCGTTTCTGACATAAAAGCTGCTCCAAAAAAAGTAAAAGCAATTAAAGCCGTCGTCCATGAAGAAAGTAAAATATTATATTCAGCTAAACCAAAAAATAGAAAATAAAGCAAAACAAGCATTGGAGTTCCACGTATTATCCAAACAACATTTTTTGAGATAAAGCGAAATAATCCAAACTTACTATAACGCATGATAATTAACACAATTCCAAGCATCAATCCCGCTAGAGAGCTTAATATAGAGATAGGAATGGTCACAGTGACCATTCCTCTAAATATCGGAACGATGGCTTGACGAAGTATCATCAAATTTCTTTCCAAACCCTTGCTCCTTTCAACTTTTACAAATAATTAATCCCAAGAAATATTCGCTTGTTCTTTAAATGCATCGAACATTTCAGGAGCAACTGAAATATCTTCTCCTAAATATTTCTCATAAATTTCGCTGTAGTTTCCATTTTTTGTATGTTCTTCAATGGATTTATTTAACGCATTTAATAATTTTGGATTTCCTGCACTAATCGCCATTCCTACTGGATCAGGTCTTTCAAGTGTTTCATCTAAGACACGTAGTTTATCATTTGGATTATTTTGTAGTGTCCAAAGTGTTGCGTTGTAATCCATCACATGGAAGTCTGCACGTCCTTGTTCTACCATTTTTCTTCCGTCTGTCGCTGTTGTAACCGGGAAAAAATCTGATGCTCCAGCTTTTTTAGCTGCATCTCCTGTTGATCCTGTCGCACTTTGGGCAGCAATTAAGCCATTTAAATCTTCTACTGTTTCAATATCACTCTCTGCATTTACCCATACACCAAATACCGAATTTAAATAAGGCAAGGTAAAGTCATGTTCTGCTGCACGTTCAGGAGTTCGTCCATGATTATTTAATGCCACATCAATACTCTCAGGATGATCAACGTTTAAATCCGTTGCTGGAACTAGTGATTGGAAAGACATCGTCACAAATTCTGCTTCTACACCTAAGTCTTCAGCAATTAAATGTGCAATATCCGTTTCAAAACCAGTAAATTCACCTGTTTCTGGATCTTTAAAGTTGTAAGGTGCAAAGCCACCAGAATAACCAAACTTAATCACACCACGTTCTAAAATCGTATCTAAACGATCTTCGCCCTCGCCTTCCTCGGCTGTTAAAGCGTCGATGTCTTCATCAGAAAATTCAATAATTGCTTCTTTTTCAGTCGCTTTTGTTCCACCTTGTACTGTTTGTGTATTTTCTACCTCTTCAGTTGCTGCTGAATCTCTTCTGTCTTCACTTTCAGTTCCTTCAGCACCACATGCTGCTAAAATAAGGGTTGTTGCAGTAAATAAACCTATCTTTTTAAATCTATTCATTTTTTATTCTTCCTCTTCTTCATCAAAAATTAATGTTAATAATTGTTCTACCGTTAAATCTGAAAGAATCTTCTCTAAATCATGTTTCATTAAGACTTCTTCTATTTGAGACGGTTGAAATTCTTTTCCTTCCAAATCTGTTGTCAGTCGATTGAAATCTTCTTTCGCAAAAAAATCACCAAGTATTTGACTACGCGTAATTTTCCCATCTTCTATATCCGCATAAAATTCAAAGGTACCCTGTTTAAATCTTCTTGTATTCTTTAGTTCAAAATCTGAACGATTTCCCCAATTCCACTCAGGATTATTAAAAGTTTCATCCGCAATTTTATCAATTTGTTCCCAATCTTCATCTGTTAAGACGTAAGTTTTTACTTGATCAATAGTCTCTACATCAAACATATGACAGACAATATAATCTCGAAATTCACTGGTTGACCATTCACTATAGGGATAATCTAAATGTTCTTTAACATTCGTCATTCTTCCCTTTACCGATTTCGTCCTGTGAGCTTTTAATTTTCGTTTGTTTGGCTTCAAAACCTTTTCAGCCACTTCCTTATTTAAGTCATATGAAATGGTCGCTCCAAACATAAAATGTTCTTTTGTCGAATAAAAAGAAGTCCCTGAGAATTTTTGATCACCAATTTGTAAATCATTTCTACCCGATGCTTGAACATTTTCTACACCTAAAGCAGATATAGCGTCTAAAATAGGTTTTGAATATTCTGCAAAATGCTTCTGTCCTGAACCTTCACTAGGTCCCGTAAGCATAAACATAATATTCCCCATATCGTGATAGACCGCCCCACCTCCAGATAAGCGTCTCAATAAGAAAATATCATTTTCTTCTAAATACCGCTGATCAACTTCCGCATATGCATTTTGATAACGCCCTACCATTACTGTCGGCTTATGAATACTAAAGAAAACAGCCGGCTCATCTAAATCTAAATGATTTACAATATAGTTAGAGGTTGCTGTGTTTATTTTGGAATCATGAATTTCTTTGCCATTTCTCTCATTTAATATATAGTACAAATTGTCCTATCCTTTCAATTGAATATGAATTACTCTTCGATAGGTAAATCTTCTTTCAAGTAATCCTCTTTATCAAAATTTTCTACAGATACTTCAATGATCCAATTTAACTCGTCATCTTCTTCGTTTAAATTCTCTGGAACAGATAACAATTCTTCATTAAATGTAATAACTTCTCCAATAAGTGGAGCTTCCATTTCTGTGACAGCCTTTGCTGCTTCAATCGAACAGAATGATTCTCCTTCAGTGACCGTATCAATAGGAAAAGGATCAAAGAAACTAACCTCCCCTAAATCATCTTGTCCTTTTGGTGACAAACCAATTCTGATTTTTCCAGTTTCAAATTCAATTAACCATAAGCCTGTTTCTGTAAATACTTTATTCACTTAAAATCCTCCAATTTCTATATAAATGCTTTTTCAGCAAGCAGTCTCATTATACGTACAGGAATCTTACTTTCAATTTTTCGGAGGTTTTTTAACCGATTGCAAAAAATCCTTAAATAGAGATGATTGATTTGTGGCCATTTTCTTACTGAATTAAAAACAATTTAGTTTTTCTATCTTTGGTCAATTAAAAAAGAAGAAACAACATAATTAACATTTCTTCTTTCGGTCCAATTATCCAATTAACTTAAATACTCATTGGTAACTACATCTCTAACTTTTATTTATGTGTCATCCATATCTACATCTTAGAAAAATTATGAATAGTAGTTGAGTAATCACAAGCATAACTTTAACAATAAATTGCTTTCATGATAAACTAATGAATGAGTATAAAGAGAAATGGTGATTATTAATGAAAATAGCGATTGTTGGTTTTGGTGTAAGTGGAGCGGCTCTACTAATGGCTCTAAAAACCTCCGGGAAATTAGATGCTGATATACATGTCGATATTTTTGATCCAAATGATGAACCAGCAGTTGGTTTAGCTTACGGAAAAGACGACACTCATCTACTGGTAAATGCCTTTCCAACGGCGATGTCTCTAAATTCAGAAGATAAATTTGAATTTTCAAACTGGTTGACTAATCATTACCCAGAATATGATGCAAAAATAGATTTAGTGCCTCGTACAGTTTTTGGAGAATACGCAAAAGAACGAATAACTCCTTTATTAGATGAAGAAAATGTTACCTATTATAAAAAAGAAATTGTGGATACGACTGTACTAAAAGAAGGTTATTCTACTGTCTATCAGTTAAAAGATTCAGATGGAAAGCAGCACGGCTCTTATGATTATCTCTTGTTAGCACTGGGAACTCCACCCTATCAAGATTTTTATAATTTACAAGGTCTTAAAAATTATATACATGATCCTTATCCAGTTGTTGAAAAATTAAAAGGAATCCAAGCAGACACGAGCGTCGCAATTATTGGTTCCGGATTGACTGCTTTTGATCTAGTCAATTACCTTAGTCATGAAAAAGGCTTGAAGCACCCAATTGGAGTTTTTACAATTATTCCTTACTTTAATTCTCTTCGAGTGCCCCCTTATCAAGGTCCTGCTCTTAAATATACTTTAGACAAAGATTGGATAGAAAAGGAACTTCAGAAAAATAAGGGAGTTATTCCATTAAATCGAATGATCAAAGCCATTGACCAGGATTTAAAAGTAAATAATATTGACCTAGCAACTATTCGTGAACAATATGATCCTGCCGATTTAGAAGATACTTATCATACTTACTTTGGACAAGATCACGACCACACTGAACTTTCAAAACTTCAAGGATATATTGCTCTATTATCTGGGAATTTGGGTGATCTGTATATGTCCTTATCTAAAAAAGATCAAGCTCGGTACCATTCGGATTATGCTGAACTTTTCGGCCATTATCAAGTTCGGTTAGCACCTGAAGCAGTGGCTAATATGTATCAGCTAATGACTCAAGATCAGCTTTTTATTGTACCTGATTTGATTGATATTAATAAGCATGAAAATTTTATGTTAGAGAGCGCAAGTGGGAAATCTTACCAGGCGGATATTGTTATCAATGCTTCTGGGTTTGATTACAATACCGACCGTATCAGTGAAGACAATCCTCTTCTTGCCAGACTCCTAGATAAAGGGGTGCTTCTGGATAAAGATAAAAGAGGTATCTTAGTAACTTGGCCAGAAACACAAGTCATTAGTCAGTTATACGGTCAACTCGACAATTGCTTTTATATTGGACCTTGGTTAGCAAATACCCATTATGGAAATAACAACGTCAAAGCCCTTGTTCAAAAAGCTGATGAGATTGTTAGAAATTATATAAAAATCTAGAAACAAAAAACAAGCCAGAAGTATTTTTTGTAATAATACTTCTGGCTTGTTTTGTATTAATAAAGATGGAGATAGACGGGCTTGAACCGACGACCTCTACGCTGCCAGCGTAGCGCTCTCCCAACTGAGCTATACCCCCCGTATAATGTTGGCGTGAAGCCAACATTAATATTATATACTATTTTCAAATTAAAATCTAGAGTTTTTAGTAAGTTGGTTATTTTACAAAATCTTCCATGAAATCTAAAGAACCTGTTTCATTAAATTTCTCTAAAACTCCTAGAACGGCTTGTTCTTCGTTGGAGCCAATTTCATAATTTGATATCTCTTTTAGCTTGTCATCCGCATTATTTAAAGCAACGGAATATTTTGCATGTTCTACCATACTTGCATCATTTAGACTATCACCAAAAACCATCGTTTGTTCAGGCAAAACATTATATTTTTCTTGTAATGCTTGTATGGCTGATCCTTTTCCACCATGGATGTCAAAGATATCGAACCATCCTCCACCACTAGTTACTGCCTCAAAGGATGTAAATTCACCCGTGATTTTTTGTGTGTATTCTTTAATTTCTTCTAATGGTAACGGTGAATGATTAGCAATTTTTACAATTTCTTCCATTTTAATTTCATCTAAAGAATCAACGATTTGTAGATTACCATAGTAACTTAAAATATAATCTTCATAATCTTTATTAATCCCTGTAGAAAAGGCGTTGATTCCATCACAGTAAATACTACTAATATTATCAATCGTTTCTAATACTTTTGCTACTTCAAGTATGTCCGGGTAATCCATTGTTGCTTTATGAAGGACTTCATTCTTTTTGACAATAAAGTTTCCATTATCCCCTGCAAAATATAAATCATTATGATTCATATGTGAAAAGTATTCGTCCAATCTTGGATAAGAGTTCCCTGAAGCAATCACTAAAGTGACATCATTTTTTCTTAATTCTTCAAATATTTTTCTAAATCTTTCTTCTTCATAAGTTTTATTCCCTCGAAGTAGAGTATCATCCATATCTATTCCAATTAATTTTAAAACCATAGCTCCTCCTTAGTTACATCAAAAAATTGTAACAAATGTGATTATAGCATCTCTAGCCAAAATTTCAAAACATTTGTTACGAGCGAAACATTTTTCGTTTCAAAAGAAACAGATTACACAGTCACTAACTGTATATTATGATTATCTAACAATTGTTTATCTTGGTCACGAATTCCTGAATCTGTGTAAACTTTCGCCACTTCTGGAAAACGGAATTCTGTAATCGTCCCTTTATGATCAAATTTACTTGAATCTGTCAGAATAATCACTTTTTCTGAGCGTTCAGCCATTATTCTGGCAGTTTCAGAACGTCGTAAATTTGAACTTGTGAACCCTCTTTGTTCATCAACGCCATCAATTCCAATAAAAAGTTTATCTACGTAGAAATGACTTAGCGCTTGTTCTGTTAAAACACCTATATTCACTTGTGATTTCTTTTGGTGTTCGCCACCTAATAAAATAATATTGACACTTTCACTATTTCTTATATAGGCAGCAATAAAACTTGAATTTGTTATAATCGTTACATTTTTACGATTAAAAGCAATTTCTTCAGCTAATAAAGCACAAGTTGATCCTGACTCAATTAACACCGTGTCATTGTCCTCTATTTCTTTAACCGCTTCTTTAGCAATTTTCTGTTTCAATTCATAGTTAATAGCTAAACGATAATTTAAATCGTCTTTGCTATTTAAAACTGCATAACCATGCTCTCGATGTAGAATTCCTCGTGCAACTAACTTATCCAAATCTTTTCGAATCGTTACTTTTGAAACCTTTAGTTTTTTTGATAGTTCATTAACTTCAATTTTTTTATGTTCACTGACAATTTTGACGATTTCTTCTTGCCTCGTCATTTGATCACCCCTCGGTCTTAATGATTATATCAAACTAAACGTAACTATTCTACTTACGTTCGAAACATTTCATATTTACTTTGGGATCGCTTTCTGTTATTCTGTACTCAGAATTAATCCTTATTAATTCTAAAAATGTAGAAGTACCATCCAATTTTCCTTCTATATTTTAGCTATTCAAGATTTACTTCTTGAATACAATACATCCATCCAAAAAATTACATATTTTTTCTAGAGCAGACTGCCATCTGCTCTATTTTTTGTTGACTAAACTTTTCTTATCAATTAGAAAAATGGTCATTTTCCGAAGGAGAGAACGGTTTCAGTTCTTTGTTGCTATACTTAAGGATTTTTCTATGCTAAAATAATCTTAACAATTTGCGTGGTGACGCATTTAACTGGAACGGTAAGACATACATTGAATTTAAATAAGGCTGTAACCGAATAGAGATGAAGTGAAGTACAGTTTAATGTATTTAAATATTTGTGTGTTAAGGTGCAATATCTTTGAATAGATACCAGATTATGAAATTTAAACAGTATAAATAGAAAGAGGAGTATATATCCGAATGAAACCAAATATAAATAATAATGAGGTTGCAGTTTTTGCCTTAGGTGGTCTTGATGAAATCGGGAAAAACACTTACGGCGTGCAGTTTCAAGATGAATTAATTATCATCGATGCGGGAATTAAATTTCCTGAAGATGATTTGTTAGGTATTGATTATGTTATTCCTGATTACACGTATTTAGTAGAGAACCAAGATAAGATTAAAGGTTTATTTATTACCCACAATCATGAAGATCATATTGGGGGAATTCCTTACTTATTGAAACAATTAAATATTCCAATTTATGGAAGTAAGCTAGCTTTAGCGATGATTCGAAATAAATTAAGCGAACATAACTTATTAAGAAATGCAAAATTGCATGAAGTGACGGAAGATTCTATTATTAAATTCCGTAAGTTATCCGTTGAATTTTTCCACACAAACCATAGTGTGGCGGAGTCATTTGGTATTGCAATAAATACTCCTTATGGGTATGTCGTTCAAACCGGAGATTTTAAGTTTGACTTCACTCCCCCATTTGGAAAAGATGCGAACTTACAAAAGATGGCTCGTATTGGTGAAGAAGGTGTCATTACTCTTTTGTCCGATAGTACAAACGCTGAAATAGCTGGCTTTACGGATTCAGAAGAAGTGGTTAGTGAATCCATTATGAATTTAGTGGAAAATATTGAAGGACGTATTATCTTCGCTTCTTTTGCTTCCAACTTATCTCGTATTCAACAAGTCATTCGAGCGGCACGCTTATCTAACCGTAAAGTGGCAATCTTTGGACGAAGTATGGTAAATGGGATTAATGTAGGAATTGAATTAGGCTACATTAAAGAAGATCCTGAGATATTTATTGAACCCAATGAAATTAATAAGTATGAACCAAATGAAGTATTACTTTTATGTACAGGTTCGCAAGGTGAGCCAATGGCAGCGTTAAGCCGTATTGCAAATGGTGTGCACCGTCAAATTTCAATCATTCCGGGTGACACGGTGATTTTTTCAAGCTCACCTATTCCAGGAAATACCAATTCAGTAAATAACTTAATTGACCGACTGCTTGAAGCTGGTGCTCGTATTGTTCATGGAAAAGTAAATAACATCCATACTTCTGGGCACGGAGCAAAACAAGAATTGAAATTAATGTTACGTTTGATGAAACCTAAATTCTTTGTACCCATTCACGGTGAGCGCCGTATGCAGCATGAACACGTGGACTTAGCTGTGAAAACAGGTGTAGACCCTGATCATTGCTTTATCTTGGATAACGGCGAAATTTTAGCCTTTACAGATCAAGAAGCGCGTCGTGCGGGTGAGTTTCCTGCAGATGATGTTTACATTGATGGAAGTGGGATTGGCGATATCGGTAATGTGGTATTACGTGACCGACGAATTCTTTCAGATAGCGGACTCGTCGTAGTTGTTGCTACAATTGATACAGAGAAAAGACAAATTTTAGCGGGTCCTGATATCATATCTCGTGGATTTATTTATATGCGTGAGTCAGGTGACTTGATTCATAAAGCACAACAAGTCGCACAACAAAGTATTCAACGTTCGTTTAACTATAAACAAATTAATGAATACAAAATGCGAAATGACTTAATTGAAGATTTACGTCAATTTTTATATGCAGAGACTGAACGTCGTCCGATGGTATTACCTGTCATTTTATCAACAGATGAAAAATAAATAGAAATTTAAAACCACTAACTTCTAATTTTGGAAGTTAGTGGTTTTTTGTGTATTTTTATGCGGATAAGTGAAAATTAGCCTATCCTCTCAAATATCAAAGACCCAAGAATTTCACTCAGTTTTATTGAATCCTCTAAACATTTTCTTTATTTTTTTCGTAAAAGGACTTTTTTTATTGGGGATAACAATTGTATTTTTTTCTTCGAGTGCTTGTTTTTCTTTTTTGACATCATGAGGCAGATATCTATGGGAATAAACATCTCTTCGATTCAAAAAATCTTGCATAATTTCTCCTCCTTTTATACTAGCTTTTACGTACTTTTGATTATTAATTTAATTATACAGTACATTTTTAAATAAACACAATTATAACTATTCTATGTCTAATGCTAGTTTACAAGGTCATGCTTAAATGCATAGATCGTTGCTTGCGTCCGATCAGAAACTTCTAGCTTTGATAAAATATTTGATACGTGTGTTTTAACCGTTTTTAACGTAATAAATAAATGATCAGCTATTTCCTGATTCGATAAACCATCCGCTATTAAATGCAACACTTCTAATTCACGACTCGTTAAGTCATCATGTAAATTTCGTTTGTTTCCATTTTTTTCAATTTCTTCTAATTTTTCAGAGACAACTTCTTCGATAATTGCTTCCCCTGAGTATGTATTTCGTATGGCTTCAGCAATATCACTAGCTGAGGACGTCTTTAATAGATAACCGCTCGCTCCGGCTTCCATCGCTGGATATACTTTTTCGTCGTCTATAAAACTCGTTAAGATCAAAACTTTAGCTTCTGGCCATTCATTTAAAATCACTTCTGTCGCTTCAATTCCATCCATCGTGTCCATCACTAAATCCATTAAAATAACATCTGGATAAGAATTCAATGCCATTTTAACGCCTTCAGCACCATTCTCTGCTTCACCAATCACTTCAATATCTTCTAGTATTGAAAAATATGAAGTTAAGCCTAAACGAACCATTTCATGGTCGTCTACAATTAATAATTTTATCATTTCTATCCTCCCGTAATTAACGGTATTCGAATTTCTATACTTGTTCCTTGTTCTGGAAATGAGATAATTCGAACATTTCCGCCTAAGCCAGCAATTCGCTCTCGAATATTACGCAAACCAAAACCACTATCTTTTTTCTGTGTCATATCAAAACCTTCGCCATCATCAACAAATCGCAGCTGATAAAAATCTTCTGTTTTCTTTAAATACACTTCCAACTCTTTCGCGTGAGAATGGCGCAAAACATTTGATAACAATTCTTGGACAATCCGAAATAAGTGATCCTCTACAACTTCAGTTAATTTTATATTTTCAATATCATGTGAAATGGTAATCGGAACTTTTGATTTTAATTCAATTAATAATTGCTCGATGCCTTCTTTTAATGATTTACCATCTAATTTTATTGGTCGTAAGTGAAGAAGTAAAGCGCGCATTTCTGATTGAGCGTCGCCAATAATATTACCAATTAGATTGACTTGTGGTTTAAGCTTATCCGGCAATAAATCTTCTTCTGCTTGAAGTGTGGATAAAAGCATTGCTGCAGCAAAAAGTTGTTGACTAACTGAGTCATGAAGTTCTCGTGCAATACGATGTCGCTCGCTTTCAAGAATCTCTTCCCGCGTTTCTTCACTGATAATAGAAGCTTGTTGAGCAGAACTTACCGCTTCTTCCGAAATCAACATAATTTTTTCATGTAATTTTAAAATTTCTCGATCAATCACTTGATTGACCTGGACAGGTGTCTCTTCAGAAAACATCTTTAAAAAAATATTCGCTGAATACTGTCCTTCATTTAACATACGAAGTGCATCTTCGATTTTTTTTATTTTACGGCGTTCTTTAATTTTAAAATAAGACATAACCGCAAAAGCCGTTACAAATGAAAATAAAAATAAATAAATAACAAGTGGTAAATTTGTAATTCTTCGACTAAAAAACACCGCACTCCAGCGGTCTTCTGAAAAACCAACCGCAATAAAAAGGGTCAACATACTATAAATAATAAAAGAAACACAGAAGTAGAGACTAAAGTCTTTTAGTGCTTTTGAACTCATAAAAACACCACCTCTACTTCACCTAGAAATACGTTCGAAATCAGTTTCACTTTTCTCGTATTTGCGTGGTAGTTATTTGAGTACCAGTGAAGGGTTTCGTTTTTTAATTCAATTTCTTCCTTCCCAATAAATACCTTTCCAACTAACATACTTACATTTAAAGAGATCGCTACACCTTCTGGAACAAGAATTTTAGTTTTTCCTATTCCTTTTCGTACGAGAATAATATTATTTTCTTTTGGTAAAATGGTATTGCCTAAATCAAAGACTGTATTTCCTATAAGTTTTGTAAAATTGATATCTTCCCAACTATAAATGTCATCTTCTGTCTCGCTGTCCTCACCGAACCAACGATTACGTGAAATTTTAGCGGGCGCTTGCTTTGTCTGTTCAAAATCAACCATCACAAAATCATTTTGACTATTAAACTCTTTTTTATTAGTTAGTACATCTCGAATAAGTTGAAAGACTTCAGGATTTTCTCCTATAAATAACAGGAAGCCAACCAAAAGGAAAGCGAGTATAAGCCGACTAGAAAATAACGCAAGCAAGGTCGCTAACACCCCAATAACAAGCAGATTATTTTGACTTTGTTTAGAAGCTCGGTTTCTTAATAGTAGGCTCCCAATTCCCACAACAAGCATAAAAAGCGAAAAATTATTATTAAAAATTTCATAGACCATTAATAAACCAAGAATACCTAACATGATAATCAGCCAACGTCTATTCAAAATATCACCCCTTAACTATAGATTCGTCATTGTAAGTATAATGAATTTTTAACACACTTGCATTATAATTTATTAAAATCAGCCTCAAGCCCTATAAGAAAGTGATAAAAAAGGATGTTCGATACTATGAATGCGATTATTTAAAAATTCTATAAGGCTACTACACGTTGAAGTATCAATTGGTTTTCTAGGGGCTGCTTCAATCTTAATAGAGAAGCTATTAAATTTATACGCACGGTTTCGAATGCGATGGACCATTAACCGGTTTTCAAAACTCGCGAAATTTCTTACACCATCTACCATGACCTCCGCGCTATAAATATTTATAGCAAAAAAGGACAAAACTCGAAAGTTCTGCCCTTTTAATTCATTTGTTTTTATTTGAAATTAGTCAACGCTTAAAATTTCAACGTTCATTTCTCCACCAGGTGTTTCGATAATAACTTTATCCCCAGTGGTTCTTCCAATTAATCCTTTTGCGATTGGTGATTCATTTGAGATTTTTCCTTCAAATGGATCTGCTTCTGCAGCACCAACAATCGTGTACTCTTCTTCAGGTCCATCTGGTAATTCTTTGAATAATACTGTACGACCTAGCCCAATCTCACCTTCAGCATAATCATTTAAACTAATGATTTCAGCATTTTGAAGCATATTTTCTATTTTTTGAATACGTCCTTCGATAAATGATTGTTCTTCTCTTGCTGACTCATACTCAGAGTTCTCAGATAAATCTCCGAAACCACGAGCCACTTTAATTCGTTCTACAACCTCTTTACGTTTTGTTGTCTTTAATTCATTTAATTCATATTCTAATTTCTCTTTACCTTCAATAGTCATTGGATATTTCTTCTCTTGCATCATACATTACTCCTATTTCTTTTAATAATTTTTTATCTTTTATATACATTAGTTTTTTTGAAATAACACAATGATGTCGCTATTTAGCGACATCATTTTTAATTATTATTATAATTTGTAGCGTTTTCTATTTTTCAATGCTAATAAGGTAACACGAATTAAAAAAATTGTAAAGCTATTATTGATTTTTTATGTGTTTCCCCGCTCAATTCCCCGTTCATGGAAAATCATGCGGATTTTTGTAATCACTAAATCAATCGCCACTTTATTATGTCCACCTTCGGGAATGATAATATCAGCATATTTTTTGGATGGCTCTATAAACTGTTCGTGCATCTCACGTACAACAGAAAGGTATTGATGAATAATACTATCTAACGAACGACCGCGTTCTTTCATGTCTCTTTGAATTCGGCGGATAATACGTAAGTCAGCTGTCGTATCTACGTAAATTTTAATATCCATTAAGTCACGTAAACGTTCATCTTCTAAAATTAAAATCCCCTCTACAATAATTACATCTTGAGGTTTGACATGAATCGTTTGATCACTTCGAGTATGTCTCGAATAATCATACACAGGCACTTCGATACTTTCATTATTTTGCAACTTTGTTAATTGCTCAACCATCAAATCTGTATCAAACGCAAAAGGATGATCATAATTTGTTTTTAAACGTTCTTCAAAAGACATATCACTTTGGTCTTTATAATAAGAATCGTGTTCTATCATTGCAATGGATTTCCCGGAAAAATATTCATAAATTTTATTACACACTGTTGTTTTCCCGCTACCAGATCCACCGGCTACTCCTATAATAACGGGGCGATGCTGTGAATTCATTGTCATTTCCTCTTTCTCTTTTTTATTTTAAGAAAACTCGCCATGGACGAGTTCTACGAACGAAGATAGATCGTAGTTTTTTAATTCATTTAGACACTATGAATAAGTGCTTATAATCATCAGAAAAGCATTGAAAGAAATTTTCCAATGCTTTAATTTTTCACTTAATTATTGTTTCCTATATGTTCATTTTGGTATTCAAGATGTTGTTCATACGTTTCAGAATAGTAAATTTCACCTGTATGGATATCCGCTAAGAAATACATATAATCCGTTTCTGCTGGATGAACACTCGCATAGATAGCAGCTTCAGAAGGACTAGCAATCGGTCCTGCACCTACTCCACTATACATGTACGTATTGTAAGGTGAATCTATCTCCAAGTCTTCATACGTCGTTAATTCCCTATGTTCTCCTAACGCATAACTAACACTTGGATCTGTTTGTAAAGGCATGTCAGCTGCTAAACGATTATGAAAGACTCCGGATATAAGTTCTCGATCTTCATCAGATACTCCTTCTCTTTCAATATGAGAAGCAAGTGTTAAGACTTCGTGGACATTTAAATCCATCTCAGCAATTGCATCTAAATGAGGTTGAACAGCTTGATTCATCTGTGAAATCATTTGCTCGACTGTTTCTTCTAACGTCGTTTCTTCAAAGATATCATAGGTGGCTGGAAACAAATAACCTTCTAAAACATAACGTGTATCCTTCGCTGCCTGCGCATCCGTTAGTAAATCGGGATATTTCTCTACCATCCGCTCAATAAACGTAGGATCTTGGATAAGCTCCATAAATTCATCACTTGAAAAGTCCGTATTTTCTTCAAAACGTTCAGCAATATTTTCAATATGGACGCCTTCTGGAATAGTAATTGAAACAAGTGGCAAATCCATGATCGGTGTACCACCCTCATTTAAATAATCCACAATCTCATCTACGGACATAGAAGGTGACATTAAATAGGTCCCTGCTTGAAAATTACTTTTGTCATTAAAGCGAACATAAAAATCAAAAACTAATGAACTATTAATTAATTCATTTTCTTCTAAAATCAAAGCGATGTCTCGACGACTGGAGCCACTTGGTATTTCTACTTCAATGACTTCTTCGCTGTTTGCATCTACTGGTTCAAGTCCATTATTTACATATCGATAACCAACAAATGCAAGAACCCCAATTGCGATTATAAAGATAGTAACCATGGTAATAATGATCTTACGTACTGTTTTATTTTTTTGCCTCTCACTCAAATGTCTTCAGTCCTTTAAATATACTAAAATATATTATACCTGAATAAGTGGTTACAAAAAAGGGGCTATGCATAAGAAAAAGGGTGGAAATTCCACCCTTCATTCATAATGAATTATTCTTCCTCTTCTTCTATAAAAGCACCAAGAACTTCTTCAATCATATCCCATTCTTCATCTGTTTCAATATCCCCTAGCTGTCCGTCTAGGCCACCATCAGCTTCGGTATATGAAAAGGCAAAAATTTCAACTTCTTCTTGGTCTTCTGTACTTGTAGGATGTACAAGTACGTAACTTTTTTCAAATTCTTCTGATTCAAAAGTCAACAGGATTTGGTATAATTCTTCATTACCATCTTCATCAACTAATGTTATATATTCATGATCATTGTCATGCGTGTGATTATCTGTCATTGCGAGCCTCCTTCAATTTGGCTTCTCTATCTAAATAATTTTGTAAAATCATCATTGCCGCAATCTTATCAATGACTTTTCTTCTTTTTCTGCGCGATACATCGCCTTCTTCAATCATCATACGGTTTGCTTGTGCAGTTGTTAAACGTTCATCTTCATATTCAACCGGTAAATCAAATTTATCTACAACAAGCTCTCCATATTTTTGCGAAGCTTCTGCACGTTCACCCAAAGTACCATCCATATTTTTTGGTAAACCAATCACAACTTTTTCAACTTCATATTCTGTGATAATTTTTCCTAAGCGAGTAAGACCAAATTCTTCTTTCGCTTCATCAATTTGGATGATTTCTAATCCTTGTGCAGTCCAGCCAAATGGATCACTAACCGCGACACCAACTGTTTTGGTGCCGACGTCTAGCCCTAAGATCCTACTCACTGATTATCGCTCTCTAGATAGTTTTTTAATAACTCTTCTAGAATTTCATCGCGTTCAAAACGACGAATTAAATTTCTAGCATCGTTATGTCTTGGTATATAAGCTGGGTCACCAGATAATAAATATCCTACAATTTGATTAATTGGGTTATAATCTTTTTCTTCTAACGCTTGGTAAACAAGTTGAAGCATGTTGGATACATTATTTGGTTCGTTACTCTTTCCGTCAAAGCGGACTGTACGTTCATCATTACTCATTGAAAATCCCCCATCTATTCCTTTTCTATTTTCTCTCACTTATCTTACCTAAAAGCAGAGTTTTCTTCAATGATTATTGAAAGTCTCTAAGATTATTTTATCACTTTTTCGTAAATTAATCATTTTTTAGCCATTCTTTAGCTGTATTCAATGCATCTTTGATTCCGTCAGGATTTTTCCCGCCTGCTTGTGCCATTTCTGGACGACCACCACCGCCACCGCCTACTTTTGGTGCGATTTCTTTAATGAGATCTCCAGCTTTAAGTCCAGCAGCCAAAGCTTTATCGTTCATAGCTGCCAGCATATTGACTTTACCTTCCGTAGCTAATGCTAGAACTAAAATATCTGAAGGATTCTTAGTTTTCCATTTATCGGCCATTTGACGCAATTGATCCATATCTTTTGCTTCAACTTGTTCAGCAATAATCGTAAAATCACCAATAGTTTCTACATTGTCAAAAATGTCTCCGGCTTGTTCATTTGCTAGTTTTGCGTATAAAGATTCATTTTCACGTCGAAGCTCTTTCAATTCATTAAATAAACTTTGAATACGTTCTGTGACTTTTTCGATCGTTTGTGCTTTTGTTAATTGTGCTGTCTCAGATAAAATATCTAACTGATCTTCTACCCATTTCATTGCTCCTTCACTTGTACGAGCAACAATTCGGCGCACACCTGCTCCAATTCCTGATTCAGTCGTTATTTTAAATAACCCGATATCAGATGTATTCTTAACGTGTGTTCCTCCACAAAGTTCCACTGAATAATCATCGATAGAAACGACACGAACCACATCACCGTACTTTTCACCAAAGAGTGCAACAGCTCCCATTTCACGTGCTTTATCGATGTTTGTGACCGTTGTTTCAATAGGATGTGCTTCCCATATTTTCTCATTTACGAGCTGTTCAATTTGTTCGAGTTGTTCATTTGTAACTTGCTCTAAGTGTGTAAAATCAAAACGTAAATGGTCAGCTGCTACAAGAGACCCAGCTTGATTTACATGCTCTCCAACAACATCTTTTAGTGCCTGATGCAGTAAATGTGTTGCTGTATGGTTTCTTTGAATTAGCATACGACGAAGTACATTAACTTCTAAAGAATATTCTTCACCTGTTTTTAAAGGCTCTATTGTTTCTACGATATGCAAATTTTGTCCAGCAGGTGCTTCTTGTGTATCCACTACGCGAGCCACTAAATTTCCTTCTGTATCACGAATAACACCACTGTCTCCTACCTGTCCACCTTTTTCTGCATAAAACGGTGTCGCGTCAAATACAAGCTGTGCATTTCTTCTTCCATCTACTTCGCCAACAAGTTCATCTTCAAAAACAATTGAATTTAGACGGTTTATTGATTTGATTTCTGTATAGCCTATAAATTCACTTTCAGCATCTAATTCCGAGAGCACAGCTGACTGAGCTTTCATTGATTGGTCATTTCCACGAGCTGCACGAGCGCGCTCACGCTGTTTTTCCATCTCTTCAGCAAAACCTTCTAAGTCGGTTGTAAATCCTTGCTCATGAGCATATTCTTCTGTTAATTCAACAGGGAAACCAAAAGTATCATAAAGTAAAAATGCATCCTTACCAGTGACTTGGGCTTCTCCTTTATTTGTCAGTTGTTCAAAGACATCAACTAAATGTTCCAGACCTTCTGTTAAAGTTTCATGGAACCGATCTTCTTCTTGTTTAATGACTTGGATAACAAAGTCTTCTTGTGTCACTAAATTTGAGTAAAAGTCCCCCATCATTTCGCTCACCACAGGAACTAATTTTGTTAAGAAAGGTTTATTAATTCCTAACTTGCGTCCATGCATAATAGAACGTCTAATCAAACGACGTAAAACATAACCTCTTCCTTCATTTGACGGTAGTGCGCCATCTGCAATCGCAAAAGTAACCGCACGAACATGATCCGCAATGACTTTAAAACTTTGTTTAAGTTCGCCAGCTGTTTCATATTCTATACCAGAAATTTCTTCTATTTTTTCAATCAGTGGCATGAATAAATCTGTTTCAAAGTTTGTTGGTGTTTCTTGCAGAACGGAAACAATACGTTCTAAACCCATTCCTGTATCAATGTTTTTATTTGGTAAAGGTTCATAAGTATCATCCGGCAAATGATTAAATTGTGAAAAGACTAAATTCCAAATTTCTAACCAGCGTTCATTTTCTCCACCCGGATAACTTTCTGGGTGATCTGCTGGTAAATCATTATTTTCTGGTCCTCGATCATAAAAAATTTCTGTTTGTGGTCCAGATGGTCCTACACCAATATCCCAAAAGTTTTCATCTTCATCTAATACATGATCTTTTGGAAGTCCAACTTTTTCTTCCCAAATTCGGCGTGCTTCTTCATCATCTGAATGCACAGTAACATATAATTTTTTTGGATCTAGAGCTAACCATTTTTCATCGGTTAAAAATTCCCAAGCCCATTCAATCGCTTCTTCTTTAAAGTAATCACCAATTGAAAAGTTTCCAAGCATTTCAAACATTGTATGATGGCGTGCAGTCACTCCAACATTTTCAATATCATTTGTACGAATACTTTTTTGTGAATTTGCAATACGTGGGTTGTCGGGAATCACTGATCCGTCAAAGTATTTTTTAAGTGTTGCTACGCCTGAGTTAATCCATAATAATGTCGGATCATCAATCGGGACGAGCGAAGCACTCATTTCTATCTTATGTCCTTTTTCTTTGAAAAATTCAAGAAACATAGAACGAATATCTGAACTCGATAACTTTTTCATTTTAATTCTCCTCAATCCTTTTTGTTTTGAATGATTTTTAAATACAAAAAACGAGTAATCTCATTGCGACAAGGACGACTCTACGCGGTACCACCTTGATTGCAATGACATTACTCGTTCATTACCTCTTTAATGTAATTTAACACATTACTTGCGGTATGATTTCTCATACAAGGGATATTTACTTTGTGAAAACAAACGTTATCCTCATGTTTTTCTATGGTAAAAGGGAGCATTTATTCATATTTGTTCGCATATCTCACCATTCATGCGTCGCTGTAAACAAAGGGATCAATAAACATGTCCTTTACTTGAATACTATAATGTTTTGGTTAAAAAAAGTCAAATGAAAATCGCTACACGATAAAAATTGCCCTACATTACTATTGTTGGTTTGTCGAGAAATATTTCTCCAATGAAAAACCGCGTCCCAAAACATCACTTGCTGACATAAAGACGACAAATGCATCTTCATCATGCTGGGTGATCATTTCTTGCATAGCTGTGATTTCACGTTCGGAAATGACAACCATCAACATTTCTTTTGGATCTTTTTTATATCCTCCACGAACATCTAATAATGTTACCCCACGTTCGAATTTTTCTAATATTTCTTGACGAATTAATTCTGCTTCATCTGAAATAATAAGAACTGTTTTCGAGTTCTTAGTACCAACTAAGACAATATCAATCATACGAGAAACAACCACTAAACAAATAATTCCATATAAAATAGCTTCTAAATCAAATGTTAAAAATCCAATTAAAATAATTACGCCATCTGCGATGAGATTGGCTGTCCCCATGGATACATGAGAATATTTTTCAATAATTTGGGCTACTGTACTTGTTCCACCGGTTGATCCCCTAGCCTTATAAACAATTCCTACACCAATTCCAGTCAACATTCCCCCAAATATCGCACCTAAAAGAGGATCGTACGTCAACGGCTCTAACTGGCTAACAATACCTGTAAAGAACGGAAACAACATACTTCCTAAAATAGATTTAAATGCGACATCTTTTCCTACAAAGAAATAACTTAAAAAAAGAAGTGGGATATTAAATGCATACTGAATGACTGCTGGAGTAATTCCTGTGATTTCATAAATAATAATCGTCAGACTCGCTACTCCACCTGAAATAATTTCATTGGGCAGTAAAAAAACTTGAAATGAATAAGACAACAGAAAACTTCCTACTATAATATATAAAGCATCTTTCCAATCCATTTTATATTCTTTTATAATTTCGTTCATTTCTTTATCCTCTTTCTATATGAGATACCATTGACATTATAGCTAAACAGAACCTTTATAACAATTCCGATATTTAAAAATGTTATAAAATAGTCTATAATAAAACCTGATTAGTGAGGAGGTTTTATATTGGATCGATTTTTACATTTGATTATGAATAAACAATCTAGAAATAGCGACGCAGCTTTTAAAAAGTTGTTAGTCCAAATACCGAAATATACACAGCACTATCAAATATATGTCACTGAAACGACGGAAAAATTAGATGAAGTAGTCAGAGAATTAAAAACAAAAGTAAAAACTGAAGACTTAGTCATCGTTATTGGTGGTGATGGTAGTTTAAATCATCTCGTTACCTTATTTGAAAAATACGATTTAGATAATTACATAGGATACATTCCATCTGGCTCCGGAAATGACTTTGCGCGTTCTCATAATATGCCCATTGATACAGATAAAGCAATTGAGCACTTATTTCAATTAAAAAAAGCCAAAGAAGTTTCCATTATTAAAGCTGTTCAAGGCGACACCATTCATTATGCAGTAAATAGTATTGGAATGGGTCTTGATGGATTAGTTATTCATAACATAAGCAAAAATTCACGAAAAAAACGTTTAGGAGCGGCTAGTTACATTTCAGGCGTTCTTTCTGCTTTTGTTAAGCAAAATAAGTTCCCTATCACCATTAAAGTAGATGATGGAATTTATTCTTATGATAAAGTTCAATTAGCACTTATTGCAAATAATCCCTTTTTTGGCGGTGGAATAAAAATTGTTCCTCCGGCAGACGGGACAGATGATCTTTTAGATGTTTTAATTGCAAATGATATCTCAGCTCGAGATTTATTCAGTATCTTGAGAAGACTACTAATAAATAAAAGCCATCTCAAACATCCTAAATTGCACCATTTCATTACTAAGGAGGTCGCTTTTTATGCTGAAACAAAACAGTATGCACAAAAAGATGGCGAATCTTTTGTACAAGACGGCTTTGCCTTAACCATCACGACGAAGAAAAGAAAATTTTGGGTTTAAACCTATACATATAAAAAACAAGGTATCTGATTATGGACACCTTGTTTTTTATTTAAATTTTTAATTTTCCACGAAAACCTCTAGATGCATAATATGAATCTGCACCATTATGATAGAGAAAGATTTGATTGTATCTTCGATCACAATAAAGTGCTCCACCTAGTTCGCGAATACGTTCGGGCGTTTCAACCCAACTTGACGTTTTTAAATCAAACTCGCCAAACTTTTGCAGTGTACGATAATCTTCTTCGCTCAGTATTTCAATGCCCATTTCTTCTGCTAAAGTCATTGCATCATTTTCTGGCTTGTTCTTTTTTCTCGCATTCAGTGCTTCACGATCATAGCAAATACTTCGTCTTCCTGAAGGACTTTCTGCAGAGCAATCCATATAGACATACTCATCCCCCACCATATCCGGCTCGCCACCTGTACGTTCCATTTCTGAAAGTGACCATAAAACATCAAGTTGAGCTTCAATTCGAGTTTGAATATCCTCCCAATTCATACCAGGATGTCGATCCATATGGTTTAAAAAACGTTCTTGTAAAATTTCTAATAAATCATCTTTTTCTTTCGCTGATAATTTATTCGTCATTTGATTCACCTTTCTCCGCCATTGAATTTAATGTGAATTTGTTTTTATGAGAGTTAAAAATTCGCATACTTAATCTCTATTTCATAAGAAACTACGAGAGCAACATCAGACTTACCCCCATGACAACCATTCCACCGATCATACCTTGCGTTACCGTTTGAGATCCTCCGTATTTTGTAGCTGTTGGAATAAGCTCATCTAATGAAATATAAACCATGATACCTGCAATCATCGCATAAATAATTCCTAATACAGACTGGTTTAAAAAAGGCATTAAAAATACAAAGCCAATAATTGCTCCTAATGGTTCTGCTAACCCTGATAAAAAGCTATATAAAAAAGCTTGTCTTTTACTTTTTGTTGCATAATAAATAGGGACAGATACAGCGATACCTTCTGGGATGTTATGAATAGCAATAGCTATCGCCATACTCACACCTAAAGTTAGATCGTCTAAAGCTGTGATAAAAGTTGCGATGCCTTCTGGGAAATTATGAATGGCTATCGCTAAAGCAGATAACATCCCCGTTCGTATTAATTGTTGGTTATCCTTATTTGTTTCGGACTGAGCGATTTTACTCCATTTTCGCGGTTGTATTGAAATGAATTTATTGATTAAAAAGATAAGGGCCATACCTCCAAAAAAGCTCAACATTGCAATGAGTTCTCCTTGCTGTCCACCATATACAGTTTTTAATGATTCTTGAGCTCCGGCTAGAATTTCCACGAAAGAGATATAAATCATAACCCCAGCAGAAAAACCTAAAGATACAGCAAGAAATTTTTCATTCATTGTTTTTGTAAAAAATGCAAATAGACTTCCAATACTTGTTGAAAGACCTGCAAATAAAGTTAAACTAAACGCAAATAAAATATTTTGCCAACTCATATCAATCAATTATTCTATCCCTCTCAACATATTTTTTTACCTCCACTTAATGTATAATTTATTTTAACATGAAAGGTCCCTAAGCTGACATTAAAAAAACAGGCTCAAAATGAATAATCGTCTTAAGCCTGTTTGGTGATTAAACTACTTCATAATTTGTATCTTCTAAAACGGTTTGAAGCGAATCTTTAGGAATTTCAATTTCAGTTTCTAATATTGCTTTCTTATTTTCTAAATCGATTTTGACTGAATCAATTCCTTTAATTTTTTCAAATTTTGTTTTGACTGCATTTGCACAACCCTGACAAGTCATGCCATTAACGGTTACTTCTTGTTTCATTTTATTGGCTCCTTTAGATTAAATGTTTTAAATCGTTTCTAATTCTTCTTTTGTTGGTGCTGATTTAATGCCTTCTTTAACAACAGAAGGTTTAAATCTTTTGAGTCTTGAAGCGTTAAGCACTACAGATACTGAACTTAAACTCATGGCAGCGGCAGCAAACATTGGATTTAAAAGTGGTCCGCCAAATAAGTGTAAGAACCCCATAGCAATTGGAATACCTAATGTATTGTAACCAAATGCCCAGAATAAGTTTTCTTTAATATTTTTAATGGTTGCTTTTGATAATTCAACAGCTGTTGGTACATCCATTAAATCACTACGCATTAATACAATATCCGCAGATTCCATAGCTACATCTGTTCCTGAACCAATCGCAATTCCAATTTCAGCTTGTGCTAGAGCGGGTGCGTCATTAATTCCATCTCCAACCATTGCAACCTTTTTACCTTCTTCTTGTAGTTTCACAACTTCATTCGCCTTATCTTCTGGTAAAACTTCACTTAGTACACGATCAATCCCTACTTGCTTAGCAATTGCATCCGCCGTACGTTTGTTATCTCCAGTAATCATCGCAACTTCAATGCCCATTTTATGAAGTCGTTCAATTGCTAGAACGCTATTTTCTTTTACAGTATCAGCAACTGCGATAATTCCAGCTAATTCATTATCGATCGAAATATACATTGGTGTTTTTCCTTGTTCCGCCAAGCGATCCGAAGTTGTTGCCAATTCATCTAATGAAATATTACTTTCATCCATCAATTTTTTATTTCCAAGATACAAATGACGACCATCAATTGTAACTTCAATTCCATGTCCGGGAATCGCATTAAAGTTCTCACCATTCAATAAATCTAATTTTTTCTCTTTAGCGTCTCGAACGATGGCTTCGCCAAGTGGATGTTCAGAACCTAACTCTGCAGAAGCAGCTAATCTTAATAGATCCTGATGATTGATTCCATCAACTGTCACAATATCTGTCACAACAGGTTCACCTTCAGTAATCGTTCCTGTTTTATCAAAAACAATGGTGTCTACTTTTCCAGTACTTTCTAAAGCTTCAGCACTTTTGATCAATACACCATTTTCAGCACCTTTACCAGTACCTACCATAATAGCCATTGGCGTAGCTAAACCTAAAGCACATGGACAAGCAATAACGAGTACTGAAATGGCGATTGTTAAAGCAAAAGAAATACTTTCTCCACCAATAAAGTACCAACCTAAACCAGATAATATAGACAAGCCAATAACAATCGGCACAAAAACACCTGAAATTTGGTCCGCTAATTTTGCGATCGGTGCTTTTGATCCTTGCGCATCTTCAACTAATTTCACAATTTGCGCAAGTGCAGTATCTTTACCGACTTTTGTTGCTCGATATTGGAAACTACCTGTTTTATTGATACTTGCACCGATTACTTCATCCTCTTGTTTTTTCTCAACGGGGATACTTTCTCCTGTTAGCATTGACTCATCAATTGCTGTCGTTCCTGAAGTAATAATTCCGTCCACAGGTAATTTTTCTCCAGGGCGAACAACAATAGTATCTCCTACTTGAACTTCATCAATACTAATCTCTTTCTCTTCACCATCACGCATGACTCGAGCTGTTTTTGGTGCTAACCCCATCAATTTTTTAATCGCTTCGGATGATTTTCCTTTTGAGACAGCTTCAAAGTATTTTCCTAATGTAATTAACGTTAATATAACGGCGGCTGATTCATAATACAACATGTGAGCAAAACTAGCGTCACCTGAATAAATCATGTAAGTCGCATATAAACTATATACAAAAGCCGCACTCGTTCCTAAAGCAACGAGTGAATCCATATTTGGATGGCCACGGAAAAGTGTTCTGAAACCTATTTGGAAATATTCTTTATTAATGACCATGACTGGGAAAGTAAGTACGAGTTGGATCATCGCAAATACTAGAGGATTTGCCATTGGATCCATAAAACTTGGAACTGGTAAACCAATCATAGGCCCCATTGAAATATAAAACAATGGAATCGTAAAAATAGCTGAACCTAAGAATCTTTTCCATAAGTTTTTAATTTGTTGGTCTTTTTTCTCTTGATCCAGATCTACTTGATCACTAGAATCAATCTCTTCATGCGCTTCGTATCCTGCATCAGCTACTGCTTTTTTAACATCTGACAAATTTAAAGCTGTTGGATCATAACTAACTGTTAATTTTTCAGTGGCTAAATTCACTGAAGCATCTTGCATACCGGATAATTTTTGCGTCGCTTTTTCAACGGTTTGCGCACAAGAAGCACATGTCATACCTTCAACGTTAAATGTTTTCTTAACTAAATTAGATACAGCTGTATACCCTGCATCGGCTATCGCTTGGTAAATGTCTTCTTCACTTAATACGGATTCATCATATTGAACACTTAATTTTTCAGTGGCTAAGTTTACAGCAGATTTTTCCATTCCTGGTAATTTTTTGGCTGCTTTTTCAACAGTTTGTGCACAAGAAGCACACGTCATGCCTTCTATACTGATTGTTTTATCAATCATATTTTTTCTCCTTTGATTCTGAAATCGTCATAAATTTTCTTAATTTACTAAATGACACTCACATTGTCCTGGTACACAGTCACATGGAACGACTTCAGGTGCTGAAAGTGATTTTTCTTCAAGTATTTTAATTAACTCTTCAATATCTGAAGTGCTCAACTGCGCTTCTTTTATAAAATGGCTAATCACTAAACCATTATGCTTATTACACACTCGTGATAAGATATCTTCTGAATAACTTTTGACCGTGTCAGCCTCGTTTATATTGGCTGTATAGATAAACTTACGGCCTTCCTTTTTTGTTTCCAAAACTTCTTTATCAACTAAACGACCGATTAATGTTTTAATAGTAGATTCTTTCCAGCCCATTTTATCTTCTAATATATCAATCACTTCACGACTAGTGACAGAAACATTCGCCCAAACAACACGCATAATTTCCCATTCTGCTTCACTAATTGTAACAGGTGCAGTTGTCTGCATATTTTTTCCTCCTTGAGATGTATTGCTTTCATGTTATTTTATATTTTTACTGTTTACACTTGTAATCTAAACTTCTTTTATAGTTTACAACCGTAAACGCAAAAAGTCAAGCGATAAAATTTAAATTTCAATTTTAAATATTAAAATAACGTGAATTAAACTTTTTTATAGTTTTTAATCTATTCTCTAAGATCCTTTTTTAACTAAAAGACATTTAGATGACAAATCGTTTAACATAAAGTGTTTCTATGTTGTGCGAGATGACAAAACGTTAATCAACCGTATTCTATCAATGTTTATTTTATAATCCTTATTCGACAAAAAAAGGTGTCAACGGATTAAATAAATCCATTAACACCTATATTTATCAGATTATATTTTAAGGTTTTACATTCTCCATACCTACCATTGGATCAACTGAAAAACTTTCAACCATTTCTGGTGTCAGTATATACGATTTTAATTCTTTGATTTCAGTTTCTGCGAGTGCTTCGGCACTCTCTTCTTTATCTTCTTTTAAGTCTTTACTTTTTTCTAATGATTCAAATCTATGCTTATCCGACTGGAGACGCTCTTTTAAAGCGGTATTTCTTAAATTCTGAGTGGACTGGATACTTCGCACAAAAGCTTCCGGTTCTCCAATCAACGACAGTGATTTACTTGCACGTGTAACCGCCGTATATAAAATATCTTTTTTCAACATACGTCCATAACTTTGTAACATAGGTAAAATGACAATATCATACTCACTACCCTGTGCTTTATGAATCGAACAACAATACGCTAAAGTAATCTTACTCCAATTTGAGCGGAGATAAGTGACTTCAATCCCTTCAAAATCAACCGTTAATTCATCTGTTTTCAGTTCAGAATTTTTCGCATTTGTGATACCAACAATCTCACCAATGTCCCCATTGAACACATTATTTTCAGGATCATTTTGAAGCTGTAAGACCTTATCTCCAATACGATATACCGTATCAATATACTTCACTTCTTTACGCGTGCCGTCATTTGGATTAAAAATCTCTTGCAAGCGTTCGTTTAAAACATTGATCCCTGCTGGTCCTTTGTAAATCGGTGCTAAAATTTGGATATCATTTGCAGTAAAACCTCGCTCAATTGCTTTTTCAACAATTTTTTCAATCACAGTTACGGCATTCTGTGAATTCGCTGGGAAAAAGTTACGATCCACTCGTTTTTTCAATAAATCAGCTGGCAAACGATTATGTTTAATTTCATGGGAAAGCGGGATGATACTTGAATCGTCTCCTTGTCGGTAAATCTCGACCAATTCTTTTTGAGGAATTTTACCGGAATCGATTAAATCGCGAAAGACTTGTCCTGGACCGACTGAAGGCAATTGATCTTGGTCTCCCACTAAAATCACTTTCATCCCATACGGAATGGAGCGGAATAATTGATTGGCTAAAAAAGTATCCACCATGGACATCTCATCAATAATTAATAAATCCCCATCTAAAGAGTGGCCTAAATCCATTAAAAGATCATCATCATCCGCTGTAAGTCCCAAGAGACGATGGATCGTTGAAGAAGGTAAGCCCGTAGATTCTTTCATTCGTTTAGCTGCTCTTCCAGTAGGCGCTGCTAGTAAAATAGGAAAACCAGTATCTTTATAAGCATGTGGGTCAAGGGATAAATCATTGAGCTCCGCATACAAATTGACAATCCCTTCTAGTACTGTAGTTTTTCCTGTTCCTGGACCACCTGTTAAAATAAATATCGGGGATTCTAAAGCTTGTTTAATCGCTTCTTTTTGCGATTCTCCGTATTGAATACCTAATTCAAACTCAAGATCAGAAATACTTTCTTCAAATAAATCCTCTGAGATCTCTTCAAAATCTGCATCAATAATTCGTTCTAAAGAATTTACAATGCCCCATTCTGCGTGATATAAAGACGATAAGAAATAGCGTCCTTCATCTTCATAAATAACAGTTTCTTCAATCATTTTTTCTAGATTTTTTTCAATTAGTTCATCATCGATGATAAATGGACGGCTTCGTTCTAATATTTGTACTGCTTTTTCAATGAGATATCCCCGCATCACATAAGTATCGCCGGAGTCATTTGAAATGGTAAAAAGTGCATACAAAATTCCAGCCTGAATTCGTTCATCCGCATCCGGCTGTATATCCAAATGATCTGCAATTGTATCCGCACGATTAAAACCTACACCATCTACTTCTTGAATCAATTGATAAGGATTTTCGCGAATAACTTCTAAAGTTGTTTCCTCATATTTTCCATAAATACGAAAAGCCAATGTATTATCAATGCCAAATTTATTTAAAGATAAAATGACTTTTTGCATGCCATATTCTGAAGATAAAACTTCTTCTAAAGTGTTTTTTTGCTTTTGACTAAGTCCTGGAACTTGATTTAAAACGGTTGCATCTGCCACGATTTCATCAATACAGTCCGTTCCCAAAGCATCTACAACTTTTTCAGCCGTTTTCTCTCCAATCCCTTTAAAAGAATCGCTTGATAGATAATTTACTAGAGATTCTGAAGTAGAGGGTTGACTTGAATTATACCTCTCTGCTTTAAATTGAACCCCGTATTTTGGATGATTCGTAAATACCCCATGAAACTCATAAGTTGAACCTTCTTGGATACGACCAAAATTTCCTGTAATGACAATATTATTTTCTAAATAATCTGAATTTGTTTCTTCAACTTCTACTAACATCACTTTATAAAAATTAGATGGATTAGAGAAATAAATAGCTAACACTTCACCAGTGATATATAATTCTTCATTTTCAGTTAAATCAAAGGGCATTTCTTTCAAATTATTTCTCCTCTCACAAAAAAGTCGTATCCTTATTCTAACGCAGCCCAAGAAAAAATTAAAGCGCAAAATAAAAACACCACAACAGTTTAATGTTGCGATGTTTTATGGTTAGAGTTCATAAGGCGTGTCTCGGTTGATTAGCCATCTAAGTCCCATTCTGCTCATAGGAAAAAAGTTTTGGATGTATTCAAATTTTGGATGGTTTATTTGGTCTTTGAGCACTTGGTTTTCTTGGATGGGTGTTAATACTTTATTTTTACTCATTGAATCTATTGAAAGAATAAAGCGATGAGGTGCAAGTGCAACATTGTAAAATGGCAGTATATTTAACAGGTGCTCCACAACCTCATCATACGACTTGGATGGTTCGCCATACATATACTGCGGAAGAAATTTACCTTCCCCAGCTAATGAATCTTTCCCTTCAATTAGGTGTTCATTTGTATAAATTGTAATCCCTGGTTTGCCGGCACTTGGATGAAAGATGCCGACAATCATTTCAGATGTAGGAATATTTTCATTTATACAATAACCTACTGTGATTAAATGAGCGTCATTTTGGATGAAAATTGGTTTCCCCGTTCGTTTAAAGAGCGTCTCTTCCATTTTCCATCCTCTGTGACCATCTGTCCAACCTGATAGCACAACGCCTTTATGAATTTTACCCGGAATCATGACGCCAATATTATCTACATTAGGAAATTGACTATAGAATTCATCGAAAAATTGAAGGAATTCTTCAATTGTATTTTCTTCTAAATCCTTTGTCATGTGCGCTTGCACTTCCCCTGATAAGTTGACGACTTCTCCTACAAATTGTAGGTCTACCTTCTTTGGCTTCCATATAACAGAAACCAATAAAGATGTCTGGTAATCATAGTTAAATTTATATTCTAAAGCAGGACGTCCGACTCCTTTTTGGACGTTTTCCCCTTCAGTAATTGATCCTTCTTTAAGTAAATCTTTAATAATTGAGTGAACAGTTACCATACTTACATCCGTCTCAACACCTATATCAGAAGCCACAGCACTTCCTACTTTAAAAAGGTGTTTTTTAATATCTGCAATATTTCGAGCACGGATAACATTAATTTCGCTTCCCATTCGATCCCTCCAGCATCCGATCAACATTTATATATATCAAGTGGACTAAAAGAATTTATCTAGAAAATCTGCAATACCATCTTCATCATTAGAAGTCGTTACTTCATCCGCTAAGTCCAATATTTCTGGAACAGCATTTGACATGGCAACGCCAATTCCGGCATATTCAATAATTGAGCGGTCATTTTGACCATCACCAAATGATATCATATTTTCAGGGGTAATCCCCATATCTGGAAATACTTCACTTAAAGCTTTTGCTTTATCAATTCCTTGGTCTGTATACTCAAAATAGAAAGGTGCAGAAAACGCAGCAGTAGTTGAATCTCTAAAAGGCGCACGCATAGCTTCATGATGTTTTTCTAGGTAATCAGGATTTCCAGCCACTAAAATTTTATTTACTGGTTCTTTGATTACTGTGCTAAAGTCATCGACTTCGCTTACTTTGAAGTTTCCACCGCGTACTTCATAATGTACTATATTGAAATGTCCAGCCGGCACTTCATAATCGATATCAAAGAATGCATTGTTTACATACATATATTCTCCATGATCCACCATTGGTACTACATTGAAATCAGCAAGATGTTTTAAAATGTCATTGGCAAGATCTGCTGGTATGGCTTGGTTAAATAGTATTTCTTTTGTTTTGACATCGTACACTTGACTTCCATTATAAGAAACTAAGAATCCTTCATATTTATCCATTTCTAGTTCTTCAGCTAACGGAAGCATACCTTGAGTAGGTCTGCCAGAAGCTAAGACAACTTTAATTCCTTTCTTCTGTGCTTCAATTAATTTATCTTTCGTACGTGTTGAAATAATTTTTTCTCCATTCAACAACGTACCATCTATATCCATAACAATTACTTTAAGATCCATTAAATATTCCCCTACTCTATACAATGATTTGTCAAAAATAGTTAATTAATACAATTAGTTAACTACCTTAATTAATAGTTTAGCTTATTTTGAATGCGTTTTCAATCTAAAAATGAGTTATTTTAAATTTTTATTGAATTATTCGATTTACTATTTTCTAAATGAAATAGGCGATAGTAAATTCGATTTACTTTTTTCTAAATGAATTAGGCGATAGTAAATTCGATTTACTTTTTTCTAAATGAATTAGGCAATAGTAAATTTAGTTTACTATTTTCTAAATGGAATAAGCGATAGTAAATTCGATTTACTATTTTCTAAATGGATTAGGCGATAGTAAATTTAGTTTACTTTTTTCTAAATGGATTAGGCGATAGTAAAATGTTTCCACCCTTATCTACTCACTTATCCGCACAAAGTTTAAAATCGTTTCTCTTATTCAAAATAAAAAAGCTTCGCTGAAAGGAATGAGTCCTCTCAACGAAGCTTTAAATTAGTTTAATTAAATATATTGTAATTCTGTATTTGCGCTATATGCTGCATCAATAGTACCGCCGCCTAAACATTCTTCTCCATCATAAAGAACAATTGCTTGTCCAGGGGTGATTGCACGGGCTGGTTCGTCAAATTCAACACGAGCTTTTGTGCGTGTTTCATCTAAATAAACAGTCACTGGTACTGCTTCTTGACGATATCGGAATTGAGCCATTGAGCGAAATTCTCTAGGATATTCTTCGTCCATTGTGAAGAAGAAATCTGAAGCTTCCAATGTTGTTGCATATAAATGCTCATTTTCATAGCCTTGTCCAACAAGAAGCACGTTATTTTCTAGATCTTTACCAATAACAAACCATGGTTCATTAGAACCACCTGCACTACCACCAATGCCCAAACCTTTTCTTTGGCCAATTGTGTAATACATGAGTCCATCATGTTGTCCTACAACGTCACCGTCTAGAGTACGCATTTCACCTGATTGTGCAGGTAAAAAGTTCATTAAGAAGTCTTTAAAGTCTCTTTCTCCGATGAAACAAATACCTGTTGAATCTTTTTTCTTAGCTGTTGCTAAGTTTGCTCTTTCTGCAATTTCACGAACTTTCGATTTTTCCATGCCACCTAATGGGAACATAACTTTAGAAAGTTGTGCTTGAGAAAGTTGATTCAAAAAGTATGTTTGATCTTTGTTTGAGTCTACCCCTCTTAATAAATGCGTAACGCCATTCTCATCGCGTTCTACTTGAGCATAGTGCCCTGTAGCTACGTAGTCGGCTCCTAAATCCATTGCATAATCTAAGAAAGCTTTAAATTTGATTTCTTTATTACACATAACATCAGGGTTTGGAGTACGTCCTTTTTTGTATTCATCTAAGAAGTACGTAAAGACTTTATCCCAGTATTGTTTTTCGAAATTTACTGAGTAATACGGAATACCAATTTGGTCAGCAACTAAAGCAACATCTTTATAATCTTCCGTTGCAGTACAAAATCCATTTTCATCGGTATCATCCCAGTTTTTCATAAAAATACCAATCACATCATAACCTTGCTCTTTTAATAGTAAGGCTGTAACTGAGGAATCTACTCCACCACTCATACCAACAACAACACGAGTATTTGCGTTTTCATTCATTTTATCACCATCATTTCTTTTTAGATTTTTCTTGCAAGCAAGAAAGCTAATTGAAAATCTAATCGAATTTGAAGGTTCGAAATTTCCAACGTTCCCCATTATAAGGCGTTCTTTACAAAATTGCAACTACTGCGCTTGATTCTTGAAAATAATCTTTCTTCATACGAGTCATCATGTCGTCATTTTACTTTAATCCAATTCGTGGATATCTTCAATATATTCCAACGGAACATCTGAACCGAGTTGTATCATATTTACAACTTGGAGTTGTTGGGCTAATGACAAATGTTCAAAACTAGGCAAGGAATGAATGCCAAGAATTTCTTTTTTATGATAATGTCCCAGTTCTTCCCCCATCGCAAGCAACGAGCTTCCACTATCTAAGAGCATTGTAATTCTTCCGGCAATGGTTTTTTCAGGATGTTTTAAAGCTTCTGCTGCTTGATTCACTAGTTCTGCGTAGTCATAAGAGAGTTCTAAAGTTGTAATGACATATTGCATTTGGCCAAGGAGCCAGTAGCCTTCATCCGCTAATGCTGTTTTTGAAAAAGGATGTTCATGCGCTACTTGTTTGGTGAAGTCATTTCCTTTTTCCGTTTCAGGAGCTGTTACTTTTTCAGGTAAACAAAGCATCGTCATAAAAAACAAATGAATAAATTGTAAGGTTGCACTTGATATTCCCGAAACTTCGAAAGGATCATTATCAAAAGAACGCATTTCTAAATATTGAATACCATCTTCTAATAAACTGATAGAATCTTTAACGATTCCACGCAAGCGGACAGAGCCATAGTACTCTCGTTCTTTTCGTAACTTTCCTGTTAAGACGGCTTCTTGTAAATCCCCCGCATAATTTTCGACGGAATCATACCTCACAACTACTTTAGGATCATTTGCAAAGCCGAACTTACTGTTTCTTAAACTGCGCATCGCTTCTTTTGGTAATTCTTTATCTTTAAAAAATGGACCTGTGAAAAAGTTGTCTTCTGCTACAGGTGTTGCCCCAAATAGATACACTAGTAACCATTGATAACGTAAAAAATTACTTGCTAGTTTTAAATAGAGTTCATCTCGTAAAGCTTCAACGGTTTCAAATTCCGTTTGTTTTTCGAAAAGCTCATCTAAAAACATACGATCAAAGGAATAATTGATATGGATACCATTTATTAATTGGCGCTTTTTTCCGTATTTGGAAGCCGTATATAATCGATATTCTTCCAACTCTGGATTTGAGGTTTGAGAAATATTGATTAAACGATCATCTTCTGGTAGTTGACAAGGTACACTGAAAGGCCACATATACTCATCTTCTGGTAAGTTTGCCATCAAAACATAACTTAAGGTCTGTAACCAATCATGTGCTCTTGAATATGGTGCCAAAGGGGGTGTAATAATTTCAGGTTGAGATTCTCCATAATCTGTTTTGATATGTGGATTTACTTCTCGGTTTCCTAAAGATTCCGGATGCATTGATGTCGCTAAATTCGCCGGACTTTCTGCACGAAGCCCTTCTTTTTCTAAACCAAAATTACCATTGATAAATAATTCAACTAAATTATTGTTTTTAATTTCATTTAGTAAATTCAATATTTTTCACCTCACGACTTAATGTCTATTCTTTGAATATTTTTTTCAAAAATAAAAACTCAGGATAGAATTTATCCAGAGTTTTATATGATTGAATATTTAACTGTTATTAGTCATTCATTCATACTTTTTCAAGCACACGTTCTTTCACAAAGTCTTCCAAATAAAACTCAGCTAATTCTCGAGCTTCTGTCATCTTATCATTTGCATACAAATTGACTTTTTTAATGCCATTTGCAGCAACAGTTGATAGTTTTAAATTGGAAAAATCTTTGGAAACAGTAACTTTTAGTAAAGGCGCTGTCTTTAAACCAGGCTGAGTAGACAGTACACGCTCATACTGAAAGTTACCATTCTTTGTTTCGATAAATGCATTATCACGCATAGTATATCGTTTTGCATCTGGATGTACACCGTATTTTTGTTTGCTTCCCGGCAAGGATGCTTCATTTGACTGGGTCATTTGAAAACTCCTCTCTCTTTAATTCATTATCAATATATCATAATTTGTAGAAAAAAGCTATACGGGATCAGTGTACAATCGAATGAATGAACTTTATTTTTTTGTTACTTCTTTTAGAATTTCAACTGTTTTTTCAATTTCAGTCTCTGTCGTTCCGACACCAAAACTAAAACGTATAGTATGGTCAATTTCGATAGCATCTTCACCAAACATTGCAGTTAAAACATGACTTGGTTCAATTGTACCTGCCGTACAAGCCGAACCTGCCGATAATGCGACGCCTCTCAAATCCATTTGAATCAGTAGCATATCTGAGCGTACTGCTGGAATGCATAGACTTAAGACATGTGGTAGCGAATGATCAATATCACCATTTACTGAATACTCTACTTCAGCTTCATCCATTAATTGAATAAAAGTCTTTTTCAATTTCATTAGATGGTTGTAATATTTTTCTTTATTTTCTTGATGAATTTCAATAGCTTTTTGAAAAGCTAAGATAGCGGGAATATTTTCAGTTCCTGCTCGATGTTTATTTTCTTGATCGCCACCTAATAATAAACTCGGAATATTTATTCCTTCTCTAACATATAAAAAACCGATTCCTTTTGGACCATTCATTTTATGTGCTGAAACACTCAATAAATCCACGTTTAGTGCTTCCACATCTATTTCCATTGTGCCATAAGCTTGAACAGCATCTGTATGGAAGACAATGTTTTGATCTAGTTCTTTTAAATATGCGCCGATTTCTTGGATAGGTAGAATAGAACCTACTTCATTATTACCATACATAATTGAAATGAGAATAGTATCCGGACGAATTGCTTCTTTTATCTGTTCTACTGTAATTTTTCCTTTTTCATCGACAGACAAATACGTCACTTCAAATCCTTTTGTTTCTAAATATTCCATCGGATTTAAAACAGCAGGATGTTCTATCTGTGTTGTAATAATATGTTTTCCACGATCTGCAAAACGTTCAGCTGTTTTTAAAATTGCTGTATTATCACTTTCTGTCCCACCACTTGTAATGATCATTTCAGTAGCTTTTGCGCCGATGCTTTCAGCCATTGTTTGACGAGCATGATCAATTAATACTCGATTTTTCTTTCCTAGTTGGTGAATGCTTGATGCATTCCCATAATTTTCATTCAATGCTTGCGTCATAACATCAATGACTTCTTGAGCCATTGGTGTGGTCGCTGCATGATCTAAATAAATTGTTTCTTTCACTTGAATCCTTTCCTTTACTTATTTGCTTTTTGTATTTGTTCTTTTTGTTGTTTAACCAATTCAGGGAATAACATTTCTAAAATCCCCTTTGATAAACGTCGTCCTTTTCCTTTTGTGACATAAGCGTGCATGTTCATCGCTGGATTAAAGTTTGCTTCGATACACGAATACCCTGGATTTTCCTCAGTACTTGGTGTTTTATAATCTGGAATAATCAAATCGATTCCTGTTACATTCACTTCTAAAGCTTCTGCAATCCCAACAGCTATGGCATTATAACTCTTATCCATCTCCGTTGTAAAATCTATTGAATCGCCGCCTGTAGAAATGTTTGAATTTTCTCGAAGATACACAGTTTTCCCTTCTTCTGGAACGGAATCAAAATCTAGTCCTTGTTCTTTGAGCATCAATTTTTCTATTGAACCTTTTTCAATATACGCTAAAGGCGCACGATGATCTGCTCCACGCAATGGATTATCATTTTTTTCATCGATTAACTCACTAATCGTAGATTCTCCATCCCCAGTGACATTTGCAGGAACTCGCAATAAGACAGCACCTACTTCGCCATTTAAAACAAAGAAACGATATTCCGTACCTGCGACAAATTCCTCAACAAGAACCGTATCATCTTCTTTAAAAGCAATCTCTAAGGCTTCTTTATAGGATTCTTCACTTGGGAATTTTTTAAACACAGAAATACCAATTCCATAGTTTGTTGATTTTGGTTTCACAACGATTGCTTGGTCTTTATATTTCATATAATTGTCCATAGCTTCAGCGATTGAATGGTATTCTCCTCCACCTGGAACCTGGTAACCTGCATCTGCTAAAATTTTCTTGGTGACTGTTTTGTTCTCCATAATAAAATGAGAAATAGTCGTATCTTTACTAGTCATATTTCCATTTCGTACATATTCTACAATATCTTCATGAGACAGTTTTAAAAATTGATCTACTCGATCAATAATTTCTGTTTCAACGCCTAATTCGATTGCATCATACATTAATAACTGTGTAGACAATTCCATATCTTCAAAACCATTCAAAACATAGGGACGCTCAGTCGAGTACTTTTTATACTGTAAGCCTAATTCTCGATTGTGTGTTAAATATCCCTGTTCTTCGATTTGAGTCGCTACGCGTGCGCTGAGTGTTTCAGCTGGGTTTTGGAATTTTTCTTTGGCTTTATGGATCAAGTCTTCAAATTTTCCATTTAAAGAAAGATCATCAAGCATTGTTAACATATCTTCTAAAACTTCAAGCCCTTCTTCTTTAAAGGCAGAAACTTCAAAAGGATTCTCGTCAGCTGTATTTAGATTTTTCTCTTGTCCTTTTAAGATTTCTTCTGTGGTTGCTTTACTATCTAGCCAAACCATGTAAAGAAAGAATAAATGGTAAAATCGTCCCTGATCATAAGAAATGCCTAACCGATCTAATGGGTTGAGATCAAAAGAACGAAATTCGATATATTGAACGCCAGAATCAATCATCATACGAACTCGGTTCCCTTTACCTCGAAGACGTGCGTTTCCATAAAACTCGCGTTCCTCAGATAAGTGCCCGGTTGTTACAAAATCTTCTATATCTTTTACGTAACTCTCCACAGAATCATAATTTATAATGACTTCATCATGATTATGGTAACCAAAAGAACTGTTTCGTAAACTACGTACATAATCCGTAGGTTTTTTAAGTAAGCGTCCTGATTTTGAATCAAAAAATCCTGAATCTGCATAAGGGCTTGCGCCAAATAAATATAAGAGTATCCACTCATATTTTAAGAAATTACCAGATAGTTTGACATAAAGATCATTTTGAAATTCAGTTTTTGTTTTAAATTTTGTTTGTATTTGGAAAACTGCGTCAATAAAAGCTTCACTGAATGAAAAATTAAAATGGATTCCACTAATCGTTTGTTTTTTCTTTCCGTAACTTTCCGCAAGATGTTCGCGATAACGGATAGCATCCGGATCATTGTAACGAATGATTGGAATATCATCTTCATCTGGAAGAAGATTAGGCATGCTATTAGGCCAGAGGTATTCTTCTTTATTCATAGATCGATGAAGGACATCGTGTAAAGCTTCTAACCAGTTAAAGGCTAACTCTAATGAGGGCTGAACTGGAGTAACTAACTCAGGTTGTGCCTCGCTAAAATCTGTTAATAGATAGGGATGATATAATCGACTCCCTAAATTATGTGGGTGATCAGTCATTGCTAGCTTTTCATCTTGGTCTGTTCGTAAACCTTCTTTTTCTATACCAAAATTTCCTTCAATAAATAAGGATTGAAGTTGATTGTTTTTTATTATTTCTGCTATCTTCATTTCTTCTCCTCAATTCATCTAATCATGTAATCCTTTTTATTTTAACATAACTAATTGAATGAACGTATTATTTTAGATTGTAAAACAAAGGAATACTGTTTAATAATTCTTTATTTTTTATAAAGACTTTTTGTAGAACAAATGTTTGATTAAGTCGCATTATAACATGATTCCATGTTATAATATATAGTAGAAATTAATTGAGAGGAGTTTTCCTTTGAATCAACCATTAGCATACCGCATGCGTCCAACTACAATAGAAGAAGTTGTTGGGCAACAGCATTTAGTGGGTGAAGGTAAAATTATTTGGCGGATGGTCGAAGCGAAACGTTTATCTTCGATGATCCTTTATGGTCCTCCCGGAATCGGAAAAACAAGTATTGCCAGTGCTATTGCCGGATCCACAAAATATGCTTTTCGAATGTTGAATGCGGCAACCAATACAAAAAAAGATTTACAAATAGTTGCAGAAGAAGCGAAAATGAGTGGTAGTGTTGTTTTACTTCTTGATGAAATTCATCGTTTAGATAAACCAAAACAAGATTTTTTACTCCCCCATTTAGAGAGCGGAAAAATTATTCTAATTGGTGCAACCACTGAAAACCCATATATTTCAATCCATCCAGCGATCCGAAGTCGAGCTCAAATTTTTGAATTAGTCCCGTTATCTACTGAAGATATTCGTGTTGGACTTGAACGAGCATTAGCGGATGAAGATAAGGGTCTTGGTTCACTAAATATAAAAGTTTATGAAGAAGCGATGATCCATTTTACTCGAGCGACAAATGGAGATATGCGGGGAGCATTGAATGCCCTAGAAATTGCTGCTGAGTCAACCAAGCCAGCGAATGATGGATTTATTCACATTACACTTGAAATTGCCGAAGAGTGTTTACAAAGAAAAGCTTTGACCCATGATAAAGATGGTGATGCACATTATGATGTCATTTCAGCATTTCAGAAGTCGATTCGCGGAAGCGATGTGCATGCAGCCCTACACTACTTAGCTCGATTAGTTGAAGCTGGAGAATTACAAATCATCTGTCGCCGGTTAATGATTATTGCTTATGAAGATATTGGCCTTGCCAATCCAGCCGGAGCAGCACGAGCTGTAACAGCCGTATTAGCAGCTGAAAAAACGGGTTTTCCAGAAGCTCGCATTCCTCTTGCGAATGCAGTGATTGAACTTGCGCTTTCTGAGAAATCAAATTCAGCTTACAGTGCTTTAGATGCAGCCATTGCGGATGTTCGAAATGGTAAAGGGACGAATGTTCCTGATCATCTGCGAGATGCTCACTATAAAGGCGCAAAAGATTTAGGACGTGGTGTGGACTATAAATATCCACATAGCTATGAAAATGCTTGGGTGGAACAACAATATCTTCCTGATTCGCTCATTCGTGCTAAATATTATGAACCAAAACCAACAAGTAAATTTGAAACGGCTCTTACAAAACAGTATCTCAAGTTCAATCCGGATGAGCGTTAATTAGATAATTTAACAGCTATTCCCCTTCTGGAATGACAAAAGGACTTGAATACATTTAAAAATATTTAAACAAAAACCTTGCTTTATTTTGTAAAATCATTTAATATTCTTATTAAATTAATAGCCAAACAGAACGTAGATAACATTTATATGGATTACTAAAAGGAATCTGTTCCTTTGACAGTTATCTCAGGTTGTGCTATTATTTATTTAGAAGTTGATATCTGATGTGTACGCGATACCTCATAATGCGTGAACCCTACAAGTCATTTATATAAGGGATTCTAATAAGAGAAACAATGACAAGCCTTTTCACTTGGAAGTCAAAGTAGCTCTTTGTGAAGCCCACCTGCAAATAGCGGGTTCAAAAGTAAGAGGTCACCAAACGGCACGATCGGATATCTTACATAAGAAACGTAAAACCACTTTGTTAAGTCAAAGTGGTTTTCTTTCTATATACTTTAAGATTGCGAGGGGATAAGTATGATGGAAAAAAAGCACCAAAATATTTTAGTAGCTATTGATGGTTCGGATGAAGCAGAACGTGCATTTAAAAAAGGTGTAGCTATTGCCAAAAGAAACAACAGTCGATTATTTGTAACTCACATTAGTGACACACGTACTTTAAGATCTTTCCCTAGTTTTGATGGCCCTATCAGCAATAATGAGTTTATAGACCAAGCACATAAAGCTGCTGAAACAACGTTAAATGCCTACAAAAAATGGGCAGAAGATCATGATTTAGCAGACGTAGAGACTATTTTAAAATTTGGGTCTCCTAAAATAGAAATTACAAAAACTATTCCAAAAGAATATAATATTGATCTTATCTTGCTTGGTGCGACTGGTTTAAATGCGGTTGAACGTATTTTAATCGGTTCTGTTTCAGAATATGTTGTTCGAAACGCTCCTTGCGATGTACTCATCGTACGTACTTACGAAGAAGATTCGGAAGATAATGAAAGAATATCTGATGATCTCTAATAAAATGAATATTAGTGTTAAAAAAGCCAACTCTAATCAAAGAGTTGGCTTTAAGTTCAAAGTTTAAATTATTTTTTAAGACGTTCTACATCACGAGCAATCATGATTTCTTCATCTGTTGGGATTAATAGAACTTTTGCAGTAGAGTCGTCTGTTGAAATAACACGTTCTTCTCCACGTACATTGTTTTTCTCTTCGTCTAATTTAATACCCATGAATTCTAAGTTTTTCATAATATTCGCTCGTGTTTCAGGTGCATTTTCACCAATACCTGCTGTAAATACTAATGCATCTACACCTTCCATTTTTACAATGTATTGACCGATGTAGTTACGTACACGATCTTCAAAAATGCGTAGAGCAAGTTCAGCGCGGTCGTTTCCTTCCCCTTCAGCAGCTTCTAGATCACGCATATCGCTTGAAACGCCTGAAAGACCTTTTAGACCTGATTCGTTGTTAAAGATGTCAATCATATCTTGAACATCTGTCAGTTCAAGTTTCTCCATTAAATAAGGAATTAACGAAGCATCAATGTCACCCGTACGAGTTCCCATAGTCACTCCAGCTAATGGCGTGAAGCCCATTGAAGTATCAATTGATTCACCATTTTCAACGGCTGTAATTGACGCCCCATTACCTAAGTGTAATGTAATAATTTTTAATTCATCGTATGGTTTATCTAATAGTTCTGCTGCACGTTCAGCTACAAATTGGTGACTTGTTCCGTGTGCACCATATTTACGAGCATCATATTTTTCATAGTACTCGTAAGGTAAACTATACATGTAGTTCACTGCCGGCATTGTTTGGTGGAAAGACGTGTCAAACACAGCAACACTTGTAATATCAGGTAAAACTTTTTTGAAAGCTTTAATTCCTGTTAAGTTTGCTGGATTATGTAGGGGTGCAAGTTCGATTAAGCTATCGATTTGTTCGATGACTTCATCGTCAATCAATGCAGATTCGCTAAAGATTTCTCCACCTGCAACTACACGATGTCCTACTCCTTCAATTTCGTCGATGCTTTCTAAAATATTTAATTCATCTAATTTATTAAGCAGTAACTCAACTGCTACTTCATGATTGTCGATATCTAATACATCTTCGTATTTATTTCCATTATCATATTTGATTGTGAAAATAGAGTCTTTTAAACCAATTCTTTCAACAATCCCTGAAGCTAAGGTTTCTTCTTGAGGCATTTCATAAAGTTTCCATTTTAAACTTGAACTACCTGCATTAATCGCCATCGTTTTAGACATTTTCTCTCTCCTATTGTTAATTTTTTATCTCTTTAATAATATATTATTCCTCAGTCTTTTTCCACTCTTTAATTTCACCTAAAAATAACTTCATCGCGTCAAGATCTTTGAAATCTGGAGCATTCACCATTAAAACTTCTTCTTTTGGTTCAATGTTCTTTCCTCGTTTTTGAACAATGAAAACAGATTTCCTTGATGTTTCGTTTACAAAGACTTCTTGTGGAAGTTGAATAATTCCTTGGATATACCCTACTTCATGTAAATAATTCACCAATACTGAGACCTTCTCATCATTAAAGATGTTACTTGGCAGTAAGAAAAATCCATATCCACCCTCTTTTAAATACTTCATTGCTTGTTCAATTAAAAGATAATGACTATATGATTTTTCATCTTTTTCTGTAAAGCGCGTTTTGAAATTAGAAATTGTTTCTTCCATCGGATAATAACCAATTGGCAAATCAGCAACCATAATATCAGCTGGTTGTAATAAAAGATTTGTAAGCGCGTCTTGGTAAATTAAGTTAATGGGCGTTCTTTGAATTGCTGAGTTTGTTGATGCGAGTGATAACATTAATTCATCATTGTCTACTCCTGATAGTGTAATTTCACGATTTGGAACTTGATTTAAAAAGTGCGAAATCGTTAATAATAAATTGGCTGTTCCTACTGTCAAATCTGCAATATGAATATCTTTTTGAGGTTCAGCAATAATCTCTATAAGGTAAGCAATTAACGAGCCCAGAGAATCTGGAGTCATTTGATGATTGGGTTGTATATAATCTTCTTTCATCCCTCGCAATAAGGCAATTTGCATCGCTTGGCGAATTGTTTCAGGGTCAAATTCTTTCAATTCAACTTCTTTATAAAGAGTTTCTAGTTCTTTTACAATCGCTTCTGATAAAATATCCCCTTCGTTATATACAGTACCGTTATCAATTAAATTTTCAGCACTATGAATAAGCGCTTCTAAATAAGGAATATCTAATTCTTTTTTCAGTACTTTTGTCGATTCGTCTAATGTGTGAAACAAATTCATTGATGTTGGTTCCACGTTTTTTCACACCTTTTTACAAGATAATTAAGAACTGGATCATTTAAAAAAGATCACAGCCCGTTAAATGCATACCGAGTTGTGATCTATTTTAGTCGAGTATTTAGTTTGCTACAGGATATACTGATACTTGTTTTTTACCTTTTCCACGACGTTCGAATTTAACGACACCATCGATTTTAGCGAATAATGTATCGTCTCCTCCACGACCAACATTGGTACCTGGATAAATTTTAGTTCCACGTTGACGGAATAAAATTGAACCACCAGTAACGACTTGGCCATCACCTGTTTTTGCGCCTAATCGTTTTGATTGAGAGTCACGTCCGTTTGATGAAGATCCGCCACCTTTTTTTGTAGCGAAAAATTGTAAGTTCATTTTTAACATATTGGTTGCACCTCCATTACTTGTAAGCTGATTTAAATTAATCAATTTTTTGATTAGATACAGAGATAAATTCTCCATATGCTTCTTGAATATCTAATAAAGAGTAATAAAGGGACTGAAGGAGTACTTGCGCATATTCTTGCTGTTTATCATCAAGTCCATGAGGCAAAATAACTTCTAAAAAGCCACCTTCATCTTCATTAGCGTCTACCTCCGGTTCAATTGCTGCAATGCGGTTTAAATTATTCGTCGTACCGATTGCGAGTGCTGAAGCGGCTGCACAGACTAAATCATGTCCTTCTGGTCCGGATTCAGCATGTCCCGAAAGCGTAAACTGGTTAATTTGATTATTTTGGTTTGTAAAATGTGCATAAATCATAAGTTAATCACTCTTTATGCATTAATTTTATTAATTGTAACTTTTGTATAAGGTTGACGGTGTCCTTGTTTACGGTGAGAATCTTTACGACGTAAGTAACGGTAAGTTGTTACTTTTTTCGCACGACCGTGTTTTTCGATTGTTGCTTCAACTGAAGCTCCATCAACTAATGGTGAACCAACTTTTGCGTCGTCTCCACCAACAAACAATACTTCATCAAAAGTAACTGTGTCGCCTGCTTCACCAGGTAATAATTCCACGAAAAGCTCTTGTCCTTCTTCTACTGTGAATTGTTTACCGCCTGTTTTAATAATTGCGTACATGTTTGCTGCACCTCCTATATATTTTATCTAAGACTCGCCGATATAAGTGACATTTGAATGTGCTTATAACTTATAGCCGAGCGGTTGTAGATGTGGTGCTACACAAATACAACGTTAGCATTATACCAGTGTTTATCCTTAAGGTCAAACACTTTTTCTTTAATTTGACAATTTACTAAACCAACTTCAATTAAGGTCCGATACACATTTAAATTATATATTTCCTTTAAATCTTTTTATTATGTGAAATATTAGATGTCTTAAAAATTAAAAACAGCGATTACTTAAACAAGTAACCACTGCATTATTTATAAAACTAGTCTTTTTTTCCAAAACTAAACAGGCGCTTCCAGAATGGAAGTTTTTCTTCTTCTCTAACAGTTAGTAACGGAACAGATTCTCCTAAAATACGCCGAGCGATATTGCGGTATCCTTTGCTTGAAATAAAATCCGGATCTAAAACTACAGGATTTCCTTTATTGGAAGTACGAACGACTTCATCATCATCGTAGATAATACCAAGTAGCTCAAGTGAGAGATGGCGGGTAATTTCTTCAATATCCATGACATCCCCATTGTCCATCATTTCTTTACGGATACGATTAATCACCAATTTTGGCGGTTCAATATCTCTTTGTTCCAAAATACCAACAATACGGTCTGCATCTCGAATAGCTGAAATTTCTGGTGTAGTAATAATGACGGCCGCATCTGCTGCTACAACTGAATTCTCGAATCCCTGTTCAATCCCAGCTGGCGAATCAATCAAAATATAATCATAATATTCATCAAGTTCTTCAATAATTTCAACCATACGTTCTGGTTCTATGGCATTTTTATCTGCGTGTTGCGCTGCTGGTAATAAAAATAATAGATCATCGAAACGCTTATCCTTAATCAATGCTTGATGGACTTTCGCACGCCCTTCAGCAACGTCAATCACATCATAAATAATTCTATTTTCTAATCCTAAAACAACATCTAAATTACGCAAACCAATATCCATATCGATTAAGCATACTTTTTTTCCTTGTAAGGCCAAGGCCGTTCCAATATTTGCTGTAGATGTTGTTTTTCCAACTCCACCTTTACCAGAGGTGATTACAATTGTTTTTGCCATTCTTCGAATCCTCCTAAATCTTTAGCAAAATCCGGTCGAATTCGAGCTAAATTTTCTACTTCTCCAAATTCGATCACATGTAAATCGTTTAAAAAGACAACTTGGTGTCTTGCGATTTTTGCTTCAGTTTGATCTGCTGATTCTTCGTCTTCATTTGTTTCAATTACTTCAATGTGTTCACCAATACGAACCTGAGCATCAAATAAAAAAGGAGCAACGATAATTGCCTCCTCGTTTCCTTTCGAGCCAGCATGAACGGTTCCTTGAACATTTCCAATAACAATTACACTTCCAGCGGAACGAACTACGGCTCCTGGGCGAACATCACCAAATAATATGATATCTCGTTCACTGTGTACAATTTGACCATTCCGTATATTCTTAATCATCATCTGTGGGGAAGTCGCTTTATGCCATTGGTTAGCCAACTCTTTATCCATTAAATACTCAGAAAATTGTTTGACCACAAAGTTTGTCTGCTCTGTAATTTTTTGAGTAAGATCTGTTTTTGCTTCTTCACTCAATATACGATTTCCCGTGTTAATCGTTAAGTCAAAGCTTTGCTCAAGCTTATTATCTTTTTTTATTTGCTCAAATAAATCTTCAAGCTCTTCATAAATTTCACTTAAGCTTGCTTCATCATCTACGATTAAAAAATAGCCTTCATTTGTTCCTTTTAATGTTACTGTCTTTTCCAATTCATACACCTACCTAAGCTAAGATCCATCCATTACATTAACGACTAACTGATGAATAAAGTAACTGAACACTAACATGATTATCCCATTAAATAATAAGGTTGCACTTAATCTAGAAATTAAAAATAACTGAAGGGAAATAGTTGTAATGCCTAATATCCGCATCATACTATAAACAATAAATTCTACCAATGTAACACTCAAAATTGCAACCAGCGTATAAGAAAGGACATTTGGATGGATAATTCGCTTTAAATTATAAGTTAAATAAGCAATCAATACGAATGAAGCCATATAAATTCCAATAAATCCTAAATAATATGTATCCATTATAAAACCAAAGATCGCAGCACTTCCCAGCATGAAACTTTCTTTATAATGAAAAGACAATATAATAATCACTAATACGATTGTACGCGGAATAATAAACCCTAAGTTCGTTTCTAGGGTCGGTGTCCAAGCACTCGTAATAAATCCATCGATTAAAACAGACGAAAACATCAATAAGATGGCTAAAAGGTTTTGTTTCCAATTATACACTTATATCTACTCGCTTTCTTCATCTGTTTCTGTTGCGTCATTTGCTTCATTTACGGTTTCTACTTCTCGATTAATAATGGTTACAAAACGAATGTCTTCAAAATTTGTAGCTGGTTCAATATAAACGCGTTGTCCTAGACCATGTCGATCTAATGAAACTTCCGAAACAGTTCCTACTAATAACCCTCGTGGAACTAAGCCACCCAAGCCTGAAGTCACGACAGTAGTGCCTTCTTCGATGGTCGATGTGGAAGTAATTTGTTCCATAATTAAAGTGTTTCTATTGGTATCAAATCCATTAATGACGCCAAATACTGTCTCGTCTTCTAATACAATTTCTGCACTGGTTAGTACAGCCGCTTCATCGTTTGTGGTCAATAGCGTCACTTTTGAGCTGGTTGGATTTACTTCTGCAATACGACCAGCTAAACCATTATTGGACATGACAGACATCCCGTTTTCTAACCCATCACGACTTCCGCGGTCGATGACTACTTGGTCAATCCACATATCTGGATTACGTGCAATAACTGAACCACTTAAAGTATTATAGTCTGTTAAAGTCGCTTGTAATTCTAATTCTTCTTGTAGTCTTTGGTTTTCATTCGACACGGCAGCAAGTTCTGCCTGCATTTCAGATAATTCATCAAGTTTAGATTTTAATTGTTTATTTTCATCAAATGTATCTTGTAAGTTATTAATATCGGAAAACAAGCTGTTGAGTGCATTCACCGGTTTAGAGATTACTCGACCAGCAACTGCTGTAACGTCATTAACGATTTGTTGAAAATACGGAGCCGCCCCAAAATTATTGAATGAATACCAGAGAATCCCTATAAAAAACATCAAACTAACTAATAAAGTGATTAGTTTTTTGTTATTAAAATATTGTTTCAACTGATCACTCCTCAAATTCACTGATCATATGTTTATTCGCCATAAAGAGTTGGTTTAAAAAAGACTAAACCAACTCAATAGACCATCTAACCTTTTCATTTCACAGAATTAAACTTTTCTTCCTTGCAATAATTCAATATGTTTTAATGCAAGTCCTGTACCTAGTGCCACACAATTTAATGGATCATTTGCAACAAACACAGGGACATCTGTTTCATCCGAAATGATTTCAGACAAACCGTTTAATAAAGCTCCTCCACCTGTCAATACAATTCCACGGTCAATCACATCTGCAGAAATCTCTGGTGGTGTATCTTCTAAAGTCTCTTTAACAATATCCATAATATCAGAAACAACTTCGCTGATCGCTTCACTAATGTCGGTTGCATCTATAGAAATAGTTTTAGGTAAACCTGTCACTAAATCACGACCACGTATTTCTGTGCTTCCTAATTCTTTAGCTGATTCGGCAGAAGCACTACCTAGTTCAATTTTTACAGACTCTGCAGTACGTTCTCCGATAAGTAAGTTATATTTATTGCGAATAAATGAAGTAATGGCTTCATCCATTGCATCTCCAGCAGAACGATTCATACGTCCTGAAACAATTCCTCCAAGAGAAATCGTCGCTACATCTGTCGTTCCACCACCAATATCTACGACCATACTTCCTGTAGGTTCATTTACTGGTAGATCTGCACCAATTGCCGCAGCAAATGGTTCTTCAATTAAGAAAGCATCACTCGCTCCAGCAAGTCTTGCTGCATCTATTACTGCACGTTTTTCAACTTCGGTTCCTCCACCTGGCACACAAATAACTACTTGTGGTTTTGAACCAAATCGGCTATTTGTTTTGTTGATGAAATATTCCATCATTGCAGCTGTTGTATCGAAATCTGCAATTACACCATCTTTCATTGGACGAGTTGCAACAATGCTACCTGGCGTACGACCAATCATATTGTTCGCTTCTTCACCGACAGCTACTATATTGCCTGTATCTTTTTCTAAAGCAACCACTGAAGGTTCGCCAATAACAATTCCTTTACCATCCACATAAACATTTGTATTCGCTGTCCCTAAATCAATACCAATGCGTCTTTTACTAAACCACAAAACCATGAAAAAAATCTCCTTTTATAAATAAAATCTACTTTAAGATTCTGATATCAAATTTTTAAGTTGGTACATCCTCATAATCGTTGCAAAATACATCTACTTCAACGATTTTGCCTACTGCTTATTGTACCTGTTTATCAATCGTTTTGCATTAAGAATATCAAAAAAACATAGAAAACATCTGGAAAATCTGTCTGAAAAATAAGAAAACCGAGGGACAATACTGTCTCCTCGGTCCGTTATTTGTAAAATTAACTTTTACAATTCGATTTTAAAATTTAATTAAGCTTTTTGAACGTTAGCTGCTTGTGGTCCACGGTCGCCTTCTTCGATGTCGAAAGTAACTGCTTGACCTTCTTCTAATGTTTTGAAGCCTTCTTCGTTGATTGCTGAGAAGTGTACAAATACGTCGTCTGCACCTTCACGCTCGATAAAACCGAATCCTTTTTCTGCGTTAAACCATTTTACTGTTCCTGTTTCCATAATTCTATGTTTCCTCCTCGTGCCTTATGCACTTATAAAAATTCACATATTTGCAAGGTACGAATTGGAATGCTTTGTTACACATTGTATTTCCTTCCTTACTAAAATGCTAAAGTAATAATAGCACCCTTTAGTCAAAACATCAAGCGTTTTACATTTAAATTTTAATATTCACATTTTAAATTCTGTTCATTTGCTACATTAAGCCATGCTCTCGTAAGCTTAAGTAATCCTTTTCACCAATGATAAAATGATCAAGAACTTCTATCCCCATGAGCTCACCCGCATCAACCATTCGTCTTGTAAATGACAAATCCGCTTCACTCGGTTCCGTATTTCCAGAGGGATGATTATGGGCGATAATAATCCGTGCAGCAGAATAACGTACGGCTCCTTTGAAAATTTCTCTTGGATGTGCCACGGCACTATTTAATGAGCCTATAAAAATCGTTTCTTTTTTTATAATTTCATTTTTTGTATTTAAATATAAAGCCACAACATTTTCTTGGGTGAGATTCGACATATCTTTTACTAAATAGTTTCCAACCCAACTACTCGACATGACTGTTCCTTCTTTGACTTGTGAAGCATTGGAAATCCGACGCCCAAATTCAATGGCGGCTAAAATCTCGATTCCCTTAATTCGTCCAATGCCTGATATTTTCATTAGTTCCTGCAAAGAAATATGCCGGAACATATACAAGTTTTCAACTTCTCTTAAAACGTCTAACGCGAGGTTCACAACGTTCTTATCTCTTGTTCCCGTCCTTAAAATAATAGCCAGCAATTCATGATCAGCAAGTGCTTTCGGTCCATAATCTTCCATTCTTTCTCGCGGTCGTGATTCCGCCGGGATTACTTGAATATTCGTTTTTTGTACTTTTTTGCTCATAAAAATATCCTCTTTCCTTTTTAAAATATAAATAGCCCTACTATATATATTTGCAAGAAAAGAGGATATCAACGAAAAAACTTTTAAATTATTTTAATTTTATTTGTTTTGCTCTTCAATAAAGTCAATTACATGATGCAGATCTGGTAAAATAGCAGCTGTTTTTTCTGCTGTTTCTTCATCTAAAGTAATCATATCCGGAATATGAATTACCGGAATACCTGCACCGAAAGCAGCTAAGACACCATTTTTTGAATCTTCTAAAACGATGGCTTCTTCTTTATTTTCAATACCTGTTTTGGTGAAAGCTTTGTTAAAAATTGCAGGATCTGGTTTTGCGGTAGGCACTTCATCCCCACCAACAACATCTTTAAAGTAATGACGAACTTTTGAACGTTCTAACAAATGTTCAACCATTTCCCGATGAGTACTTGAAGCCACAACTGCTGGAATGCCTTCTTGTTTAAGGTAATCAAGTAACTCAATTAACCCTTCGTGTAAATCAACCGTTCCATTTCTCAACTGGTAATCCAGTTCTTTTTCACTGTTTTCTAAGAACTCACCTAATAACGCATGGTCATCATACATCTCATGCATCGTTTTAATCATAATGTCATCACCCGCACCAATAAATTGAGAATACACATCAAAACTGTAGTCCATTCCTAATTTATCTGCTGTTGCTTGACTCGTTTTATAATAAATCTTTTCAGTATCAAACATTAAGCCGTCCATATCAAAAATGACTGCTTTTACTCTACTCATCACTAACTCCTCCGGTTTATTTATTTAAATTATTTAGATTTTTAATTTGTTCTTCCACAGACTGATAACGATTTTTGTATTCTTCTTCTTTATCACGTTCTGCTTGAACAACATCTTCAGGCGCATTTTGTACAAATTTTTCATTGCTTAATTTGCCTTGTGCACGTTTGATCTCACTTGCCCATTTATCCAACTCTTTTTCCAAGCGAGCAATCTCTTCTTGAATATCAACTAAGCCCTCAAGCGGCAAATAAATATCCGCACCTCTTATTACTGCAGACATGACTTCATTTGGAACATTCGCTTCTGTGTCGATGATTAAATCACTAGGATTACAGAAACGCTCGATAAATGATTGGTTTCTTTTGAGTATTTCTTTTTCGTCTTCTGAATGCGCCTTAACAATCATATCTACTGGTTTAGATAGCGGACGGTTCACTTCTTGACGAATATTTCGAACCACTTTGATCAATTCAATCAACATATTCATATTTGTACGCGCCGTATGATCTGTAAATTCTTCGTGAACCACTGGATAATCAGCAACTACGATTGACTCTCCTTTATGAGGAAGATGTTGCCAAATTTCTTCCGTCACAAAAGGCATGATTGGGTGCAACAAACGTAAAGTTTGATCCAATACATAAGTTAAAATACTTTTTGTCGTATTTTTTTGTTCTTCCGTTCCTTCATTTAGAATTTCTTTAGACATTTCAATGTACCAGTCACAATAATCATCCCAAATAAAGTTGTAAAGCGCACGACCTGCTTCTCCAAACTCAAATTTCTCAAATTGATCCGTAACATGAGCAACTGTTTCGTTTAGACGAGCCAAAATCCAACGGTCAGCGAGTGTTTTTTCACCTGTCAAATCGATGTCTTCAAATGTGAAATCTTCTAGATTCATAATGACATATCGGCTTGCGTTCCATATTTTATTAATGAAATTCCAAGCAGAGTCCATTTTTTCGTAACTGAAACGAACATCTTGTCCTGGAGATGAGCCCGTTGTTAAGAACCAACGTAAAGCATCCGCACCGTATTCATCAATAACATCCATTGGGTCAATCCCGTTACCAAGTGACTTACTCATTTTGAGTCCTTGTTCATCACGAATTAGACCATGAAGCAATACATTTTTAAATGGTCGTTCTCCTGTGAATTCAAGCGCTTGGAAAATCATTCGTGAAACCCAGAAGAAGATGATATCATACCCTGTCACAAGCGTATTTGTTGGGTAGTATCTTTGATAATCATGTGAATTTGTATCTGGCCAGCCCATTGTGGTAAATGGCCACAATGCTGAACTAAACCAAGTATCTAAAACATCTTCATCTTGTGTCCAGTTCTTGGTATCTTCTGGTGCTTGTTCTCCAACATATACTTCTCCAGTTTCGTTGTTGTACCAGGCTGGAATTCGGTGTCCCCACCATAGTTGTCGTGAGATGACCCAGTCATGAACATTTTCCATCCAGTTAACAAATGTTTTTTCAAAACGCTCTGGATAAAAATGAACTTTATTGTCTGTTTTTTGATTTTCTAAAGCATTTTTTGACAATTCATCCATACGGACAAACCATTGGGTAGATAAACGAGGTTCAACAACAACACCCGTACGTTCTGAATGCCCAACACTATGAACCATTTCTTCAATTCCAACAAGTAAGTCGGCTGCTTGCAAGTCTTCAACGACTTTTTTACGAGCTTCAAAACGATCCATTCCCGCATAAGCCCCCGCATTTTCATTCATTGTGCCATCTGGATTCATTACATTTAATCTGGTTAAATCATGGCGGTTTCCGATATCAAAGTCATTTGGATCATGAGCAGGCGTAATTTTAACCACACCTGTTCCAAATTCGCGATCAACGTAGCTATCCGCAACAATTGGAATTTCTCGATCCATTAACGGAAGAAGGATTGTTTTACCGATATAGTCTTGGTAACGTTCATCTTCAGGATGTACCGCAACGGCTGTATCTCCAAGCATTGTTTCAGGACGTGTTGTCGCAATTTCTAAATAGTCGCCACTTCCATCCGCTAATGGATATTTCATGTGATAAAAAGCACCATTAATGTCTCTGTGGTCTACTTCAATATCTGATAACGCGGTTTGAGCTTTGGGGTCCCAGTTAATGATATATTCGCCTCGATAAATAATACCTTTATTATATAAATCAACGAAAACTTTAGTGACTGCCTTACTTAAGCCTTCATCAAGCGTAAAGCGTTCACGTGCATAGTCTAAAGATAAACCAACTTTTGCCCATTGCTCGCGAATATTGGTTGAATATTCATCTTTCCATTTCCAAGCTTCTTCTAAGAATTTTTCACGGCCAAGTTCATGACGGTTTGTGCCTTCTTCATTTAATTTTTCTTCAACTTTTGCTTGCGTCGCAATTCCTGCATGGTCCATTCCTGGCATCCATAAGGTATCATAGCCCTGCATGCGTTTTTGGCGAATAATGATATCTTGTAAAGTTGTATCCCATGCGTGCCCTAAATGAAGCTTTCCAGTAACGTTTGGTGGCGGAATCACAATTGAATATGGTTCTGCTTCATCATCTTCACTAGCTTTAAATAAATCAAGTTCTAACCACTTTTCATATTTTCCCTGTTCAACTTCATTTGGTTGATATTTTGTTGACATTTCAGTTTCTTTTGCCAAAATAATCACTCCTTATATTTTTCAATGTGTATCTTTTTTTGATCTTTGATTGATTTTTATCTTAATCTTAAAAAAATAAAAAAGCACTCATCCACTAAAGGACGAATGCTTGCTCAATCGCGGTACCACCTAATTTATACGTAGAAAGTGTACTTTTCTACATATCTCTTCATGACAGTTATAATGGACTGCCCACCAAACTTTTTGTTTGCTCGCAAGCTACCTTCAGATTTTATTGATAAGGGCTCACACCAATCGCCCTCTCTCTGAAATAAATAAAAATCTTACTCCTCTTGGTCAACGCTTTATTTATATATTAAAGTTTTTCTTACTAGACACCCTATATTTTACCATTTTTCTTAAAAATATCAAATAAGTAGCGCGTCTTTTTACCAATTCATAGCTTTACGTGTTTTTGTAATTTCAATGCGTTCATTTATGATATGGATAATCTCATGTAATTCTTCTCTTGATTCATGCGGAACACTCATGGACACCATACTTGTGCCAAAATTCTTTTTATTGATTTCTTGGGCTTTTCTTTTAATAAAAGGCAAAGTATCTAAATATTCTTCTTCATTATATAAATCAATGCCAATATTGGGCGTAGCATTCACCATCTCTAATTTTGCTTTTTTCATATTTCCAAAAGGGATGACTTCTCTTGAACCAATCGCGTTTGTATTATCAATAATCCCTCTATCATTAATAATTAAAGCGCCTTTTGGAAAAATCGCTCGATAAAGGATAAAGAAAAAAGCATAGCCAAAAAATAAAGTTCCAATACTGCCAATTAAAATACTAAAGGGTCCTGTTGCCTGCCCCATTGTTGATAGAGTGAAATCTGTAAACATACCCAAATAAAGTAAGAAAACACTGGCACCAAACATCACAAAACCTAAACCTAACATCGGTAATAAATCAGCTCTTGAATGGTCATAAGTTAAAGTTTCCATAATGACCTCCTTTATTTTTCTACATAATGTGTAAATGTCTTTTAATACATACGGTTGAATAAATAATCACTTCATGCGACGAAGCTGAAAAATAAGCTTCGTAGAGACTGTGTCATTTTGAAAGAGAGGGGTGTATGTTCTGTTGTATTCTTAAACTAAATATTAATGATTCGGACTAGAGCTGTCAATTTGTATGCTCTATAAATGCGTAAAAGAAAAGAGACCCTTCGTTGAGAGTCTCCGTTGTTCTTATAGTAAGCCTTCAAATATTCCTTCTTCAACGGCTTCATTCGTTGATTCTAGTCCAATCTTTTCAATTTTCAGACCAGCCATTGCTCGTTCCAACAAACCTTCTACGTCTAGTGCTTTTTCATATTCAATGACTCGCTCTAGACTTGGCTTTGTTTTTGGACGAGGCGGTGTAAAAATCGTACAGCAGTCTTCATAAGGCAATATAGACAGTTCATAGGTATCGATATCTTGTGCAATCTCTACAATCTCTGTTTTATCCATTGCAACCAGCGGACGTAAGATTGGTGTAGTCGTCACTTCATTAATTGCCAACATACTTTCTAAGGTTTGTGAAGCCACTTGACCTAGTGATTCTCCATTCATGATCGCAAGTCCTCCGCGTTGTTCACGAATTAAATCCGTTAAGCGCAACATCATACGACGAGTGACCGTCATAATGTACCCTTCAGGAATATCTTTTTTAATTTGTTCTTGGATTTCAGTAAATGGCACTTCAATAAAGGTCACTTGTCCATTAAAACGTGCTAATTTAGCCGTTAGATCTTTCGCTTTTTGTAAAGCTTGCGGGCTTGTATAGGGTGGGCTCGCGAAATGCACAGCCTCCACATCAATTCCACGTTTCATAGATAAATAGCCTGCCACCGGTGAATCAATTCCGCCAGATAACATCAGCATTCCTTTGCCAGCAGTTCCTACAGGTAAGCCCCCTGAAGCTTGAATCGTTTCGACAGATAAATAAATGCCATCCGCACGAACTTCTGTACGCACTGTTAAATCAGGGCTTTCCATCTTCACATCCAATTCTGGGAAAGTCGTCGCAACAGCAGAACCTAGGGCACGGTTTAATTCCATCGTGTCATATTCAAAATTATGGTCGGCTCTTTTTGTATTAATTTTGAAACTTTTTGCTTCCCCTACAAAAGGACGAACAATTTCAATGGCGCCTTCTTCTGCAGCTTCTAAAGTTTTTTCTACTTGAATCACTGGTGAGATCGTTTGGATACCAAAAATATCTTGCAGACGTTCCACTACCCCATCCGATGATTCTCCATTTAATTCAACATACATTCGATCGCGGAACCAACTCACATCCACCTTTGGATAAGAACCTTCTAACGCATTTTTTACATTACGGCCGAGCATGTCGATAAAGTAATTAATGTTTTTTCCTTTCGTCGACAATTCGCCATATCGAATCATAATTTGTGTCGGTTTCATATTAAAAATTTCACTCCTAAATTTCTACGTTTTATTTTCATTTTTCTCTAGTTTCGTTCCAAAATGACATCATTTGAAGAAAATGTTTATTTTGTCATTGGTCACAAGATGAGAGACTAACCATTGATTACTTCAAATTTCTTGAGCACTTCATCAAAAACTTCTATAAATTTTTCTACTTCTGCTTCGGTATTATCCGCTGAGAAGCTTACACGGTTCGCCGTTTCTGCAATATGTTTCGGTACACCCATCGCATGTAATGTGCTGGAGTCAACATCTAGCGCACGACTTGAACACGCACTTGTTGTTGAAATATAGATGCCTTTTTCTTCTAATGCATGAACGGTTACTTCTCCGCGGATGCCATCAATTCCAAAGCATAGGATATGAGGGGCATGTTCTTTTCGGGAAAAAATCGTGACTTTTTCTTTCTGACTTAAATAATCTCCTAATTTTGTTTGTAATTTTCTTAGATGCCCTTGTTTTTGCTCAGCATTTTCAAAAGTCAAACGCACAGCTTTTGCCATGGCAGCAATAGCCGGTAAATTTTCTGTTCCACTGCGCATACTTTTTTCTTGTCCACCACCCGTTAATAATGGGGCAAGTTGGCGTCCTTCTTTCGCATAAATAAAGCCAATTCCGCGTGGAGCTTTAAATTTATGACCCGAAAATACCGCAAAATCAATTCGACTATATTCTCCTAATTTCAGATCCGTTACACCTAACGCTTGAACAGCGTCTACATGAAAATAGATCGTTGGATATTCTTCTAAAAGAGTTCCAATCTCTTCTAATGGCTGCATACTGCCTACTTCATTATTTACTGCAATGATAGAAACTAAAACAGTATCTTCTCTAATCGCATTTTTTAAATCATCTATAGAAATAACCCCTGCTTCATTAACAGGTAAATAAGTCACTTCCCAACCTAGCATTTCCAGTTGTTTCATCGACTCATAAACAGCCGGATGTTCCACTGTAGTTGTAATAATATGTTTTCCAAAACGTGCTTTTTCAATCGCTGTTCCTTTAATGACCCAGTTATCGCCTTCCGTACCACCACTTGTAAAATAAATTTCATTTGCTTTTACCTCTAAAGTATCCGCAATTTGAGCACGAGATTGTTGAAGTAACTGGGAAGTCACATCCCCTAATTTGTGTAAACTAGAAGGGTTTCCAAAATATGTTTCACTTACTTTTTTATAAGTTTCTAAAACAGAATCCGCCACTTTTGTAGTCGCGCTGTTGTCAAAATAAATCATTTTTATACATCCTTTAATTTTCTCGATTCGGTCGATAATGTTAACATAAATTCTTTTAAATTTGAACTATTTTGTTTAATTATCAGACACTTAATCTTGCTTCCAATACATAAGAAAAGCTAGGACACGGCGTCATTTAACGAAGTTGAAAGAATGTTCTCATTCCTTTTTTCGAAAATGACCGGTTATCCCAGCTTTCGGTTTAAATTTCTTGTGTTGTTTCTTTTTCATAGGCCGCTACGACTTCATCATAAGCTCCCGGATCTACATTTTCTAATTTTTCACGTACAAGTCTCAAAGCTGTATCGTAATCATAGTCTTCTGTAAAGAGCGATTCACTATAACGAATGGTTTCTAAAACTCCTTTATGTGAATCTTTGTAACGGTATAATCGTTGGGATGTACGTTCAATTAGCTCTACTTGACGAATGAGTTCATTCGTAATATCACCGAGTTGCGTAACATCTTCTTGGCACATTTTATGAATTTTCCGAATTTCAATTAACTGAATTTTGGGATGAGATAATTCTGCCGATAAATTCTCAATTCGGTCGGTAGTTGAGAAAAAGAGCTCTAAATAATCATTAGGTAAACCAGGTAGACGCTCATTTTCTAAATGACGTTTCATTTCATACATCGCCTGTTCCATCGCTAGCATATCATTTTTTAGTTCTAGTTCTTCTTTACGATAATTTTCTAAATATTCTGAAACTTTTCTATATTCAACATTTAAATGATCCAAGTGATCAAACATATCCTCTAATGTATCGTACGCAACAGAATAAGGAATCGTTTGTTCTTTTAAACGCTCATTTAGTTTATCAAAGTCTTCTCTTGTTTCCTTCACTTGATCTTCTAGTCGGCCAATAATGGAAGGTTCATTATGAATCAGGACATAGCTTTGCGAAAGCCTGTTTATCGTATTATTTAATCGGCGGTTTTCATCTTGTAAGTAATAAATCCCACGTTTTGTATCTTCGGCTAGTTCAGCAACTAAAGGTTTTGCCTCGATCTCTATCTCCATTTTTTCATATAAATGATCAATATTTTTAGCTAAAGCCTCCATGGCTTTATGCGCTTTTTCTAATTTTAAATCACGGATATAATCATAGATTACATTTTGATTCTCTTTTAAGGTATCAATATCCGCTAAAATGGTATCTTCTGGGAATAAATAGTTATTTTCAATCATACTTTCATAGCCTTGACGCAAATCACCAAGCTGTTCATCGTAGACCTCATCCATTTTTTCAAGCAATGCCGGAATTTGATCCATTTGTTCTTCTGTTTCTTTGATACTTTCATCCAAACGTTCAACGATTTTATTCGCTTCTTCATGATCACCAGACACCGTATATTCAGAAAATTCTGTGAAGTCATTTTCCATCACGCTCAGTTTACGTTCAAAACTTTCAGAAGCTGGCCCAAAAGAAAAACTGTAAGCCAGTAATGATTTACGTACTTCATGGTATCTTTTTTTGATTAAATCAATTTTTTCTAAGTTGGCTTGCTCGCGTTCAATCAACCCAGTAAGTGCTTCTTTTAGTTCGGTAATATCTGCATTAATCTCATCAATCGCTTGCTCAGCCGCTTCTTGGCTTTTTTTCGATTCTGGTAAACGGTAACGATCTGTGGCTTGTTCTGCATCGAATAAATGATTTTCTAATTTTGGATATTTTATCGACTCAATGTCTTGCCATTTTTTTTCAAGTGTTTTTCGCAATTCAGAAGATTGTCCAGTAATGTTTAACTCCGACACTTCTTGGAGTTCATCGTATGGCGCTCGCTTTAACACATCATTTTTTTCTTTATCTAGTTCATCAATTTGACTGTAATATTTATTTCGAACAAAATATGTAATAATAGCAGTCACAGTAGCAAGTACGATAATTACGATTAATGTGATTTGTAACGGACTCATATCATTTCCCCCAAGCATATATTCAAATAATCAATATTATTCATTATGTTTTTATCTTTATATTTTCGTTTTTTCACTCTCAGAATTCTTGTGAATTCCATATCACAACTAGTATATCAAAAATATAGACAATATGTTATAATGCGAGCAAATTTATCTCAGAATTTTTTATTTTTATACATTTTTTTGACCATTTAGTTGCCCATAACAACTAAATGCTTCTCTCATACAATTCATTCTTTATTTTTGAAGTCCGTTGAATGTTCCTGTGTTTTTTTAAATAAACAATTTTTAAGAGAGGTTGCCTGCTTTTATTTCAATAATATGATAAACTATTTAGAATAAAAGTTTTATAGATTTAGGAGTATGGTAAATGGAAAATAAAATTAGTGAAGGATTAATCTTACAACATATTGAAGGTCTCGTAAAAGATGAGCCAAATTGGATTGCAAATTTGAGTAACGCTGCGGCTCTTTTGAATGAGTCACTTGACCAAATTAATTGGGTTGGTTTTTATTTATGGGATGAAGCGGATGAAGAATTAGTACTTGGCCCTTTCCAAGGACGTGTAGCTTGTATTCGTATTGCTTCTGGAAAAGGTGTATGTGGTACAGCCTTTGAACAAGGGGAAACTATTGTCGTTCCTGATGTAAATGAATTTCCTGGTCACATTGTTTGCGACGCTGCAAGTCAATCTGAAATCGTCGTGCCTTTAATAAAAGATGGCAAAACAATTGGTGTATTAGATGTTGATGCACCTGTTAAGAACCGTTTTGGCGATGCTGAAAAAGAAATGTTAGAAGCTTTTGTCGAAGTATTCTTAAAATATGCTTAATTAAAGAGTAGATAAATAGAAGGCACCTAATGTGGGTGCCTTTTTTTGTTTTAACAATAGAAATTTTAATATACAAAATAAAAAAGACCGAGAAAAATCCCAGTCTTTTGTAAAAAAATCTTTTATAATTAACGGTTGTAGTACTCAACAACGTAAGCTTCTTGGATTTCAGCAGGCATTTCTTCACGTTCTGGTAAACGAGTCATTTTACCTTCTAATTTTTCCTCATCAAACTCTAAGTAATCTGGACGACCGTATAATGATTCAACAGATTCTTGAATAATTGTCATGTTTCTTGATTTTTCACGAACACCGATAACTTGTCCTACTTTAACAGTGTATGATGGAATATCTAGACGTTTACCATCTACTGTAATGTGACCGTGGTTTACTAACTGACGAGCTTGCGCACGAGTTGTTGCGTAACCTAAACGGTAAACTAAGTTATCTAAACGTTGTTCTAATAAAATCATGAAGTTTGTACCGTGCTCACCTTCACGAATTTTACCTGCTTGTTGGAATAAGTTGAAGAACTGACGTTCATTCATTCCATATAAGAAACGTAATTTTTGTTTTTCTTTTAACTGTAGTCCGTACTCTGATAAGTTTTCACGGCTTGTTGGTCCGTGTTGACCTGGAGCATATGGACGACGTGCTAATTCTTTTCCTGTACCTGATAAAGAAATCCCTAAACGACGTGATTTCTTCCAAGTTGATCCTGTAAATCTTGACATTTTATTTCCTCCATTATTTTTAAATTGGAGTAAAATAACGTAACGAATAGAAGCTCAATAATACGTGCATTCCCTTTTAATTTTCACCGAATTGCAGCCGCTGGTTACTCATTCACCGAAGTGGTAAGGAAATGTTGACGCGGTTATCACTTCTTGCTGCATTATTTTACACAACGACTATTGTACCTTATTCATTGAATAAAGTCAAAATAATTTTGAAATCATCGAATAAAAAAACATGAACCCTACTCACTTTCTCATGAGGGCTCATGTAATTTTTCTTTATGTTATGGTAAACCGTTACCTGCAGCCATGTAGAGTGCATACCAATCTTTACGAGACATTTCAATTTCTGAAGCTTTTGCGATTTGTTGAATACGATCTAAATTCATACTTCCCGCAATCACTTGCATATTTGCTGGATGACGGAGAATCCAAGCTGAACTAATACCAGTTGGTGTCGTATCATACTTTTCAGCCATTTCTTTTAATAAAATATTTAATTCTGGGTAAAGATCATTGTCAATAAAGACGCCGGCGTCTCCTTGACCTTGATAAGGTGACCACGCTTGAATAGTCATTTTATGAATACGTGAATACTCTAATACTCCCCCATCATGATCTAAACTCGCTTCATGCATACGGTTAGCATTAATTCCTTGATTAACCATACCAGTATGTAATAAGCCAAAACGTAACTGATTAGCTTGTAAGGATTGGCGAACTTCCGTTTTCAATAATTCTACATGCCCCGGCGTAAAATTACTGACTCCAAAATAACGTACTTTCCCTTCTTTTTCGAGCTTATTAAAGGCTTCAGCTACTTCTTCTGGCTCCATTAATGTATCCGGTCGATGCAGTAACAGTGAATCTAAATAATCAATATCCAAGCGCTGCAAACTTCCTTCCACTGCTTGTACAATATGTTCCTTAGAAAAATCATACATTTCACCAGGAACTATCCCACATTTTGATTGGATAAAAATATCTTCACGGTTCACTGAACTTTTCTTTAATGCATCCGCAAATATTGTTTCACTTTCTCCGCGACCATAAATATCTGCATGGTCAAAGAAATTTATGCCATTTTCGTAAGCTGTCTTAATGACATCAACAGGATTTTCAGCTGTCTGAATGCGCATCAAACCTAAGCCAACTGCTGCCACCTCTTCGTTACTTGTACCAAAACGTACTTTTTTCATAAATAAACCTTCTCTCATAGTATGTAATCGTTTCATTTATATTGTACTCCATAAATGAAATTTTTTCCAAAAACAAAACGGTTAATACTTCTTCTTAATGAACCGAAAAAGTATTACCGCTTGTCTAATTTTATCTATTTATTTTTTCTTTTAAAGTCATCAATCATTTCATTAACTTCACGAGAGAGCTTTTGGATCATATCTTCTCCTGATGACTTTCCTTTTCCAATGCTTTCTTGCACACGTCCTTTTAATTTCTGAACTTGATCATCGGTCAATTCACCAGATGCTTGATTAATTTTTCCTTTAATTTCATCTATATTTGCCATAAAAGTTCCCTCCATAATTTGTAATATCAATCTTCTTACTAAAAGTATATAGAAGCTCTAAATTTCTAGCAAATATAATCCCTTCTATATTACGTTCAACCTTTGATATTTTTGAAATAGAGTGTCTTCATCGTATTGTGATTAGCATTAAGGGCACCCTTCACTAATAAGATTTTAATTTTTTTGATATATTTTGCTTTTTTGAAAGCTACTATTTCAAATTAATAGATATTTTGTGTTAAACTAATAAAAAGCGGTCGTAAAAACCGCCACCCTAACGAGTATGTACATCATACTAGGGGGTTAAATATTATAATAGGAGAAATCCTATTTCAGTTTTAAGTAATATACAGGAGGAAATTATTATGATAATTGGAGTACCTAAAGAAATAAAAGCGAATGAAAACCGAGTAGCGGCTACCCCAGCGGATATTGGAGATTTAATCCAAGCAGGCCATGAAGTACTTGTTGAAACAAATGCAGGTTTTGGTTCAGGATTCACAGACGAAGAGTATGAAGAAGTAGGTGCTCAAATTTTAGAAGACCCAGCTGACGTCTGGAAAGCTAAAATGGTCATTAAAGTAAAAGAACCAATTGAAGAAGAATACAAATATTTCTATGATGGTTTAATTTTATTCACATATCTACATTTAGCAAACGACAAACCACTAACTGAAGCATTGATTGAAAAGAATGTTGCTGCAGTTGGTTATGAAACAATCTCAGTCGATGGCGCATTGCCACTACTCAAACCAATGAGTGAAGTTGCTGGACGATTTGCTGTTCAAGCAGGCGCACAATTCTTACAGCATCGTTATGGTGGATCAGGTGTTTTACTTGGAGGAATCCCAGGTGTTGAACGCGGTAAAGTAGTTATTATCGGTGGTGGAGTTGTCGGTATCAATGCAGCTAAAATGGCATTAGGACTTGGTGCTCGAGTAACTATCCTAGATGTTGATCAAAATCGATTAGGTGAAATTGATGATATTTTTGGCCAACAAATTGATACGTTAATGTCTAACTCATACAATATTGGCCAAGCGGTAAAAGATGCAGATGTGGTTATTGGTTCTGTATTAATTGCTGGAGCAAAAGCCCCTATTTTAGTTACTGAAGAAATGGTTAAATCGATGCGTCCGGGTTCAGTAGTTGTTGACGTAGCGGTTGACCAAGGTGGAAACTTTGAAACCACTGAACATGCAACGACACACGATGACCCTATTTATGAAAGACATGGAATTATCCACTATGCAGTAGCAAATATTCCAGGTGCTGTTCCTCGGACTGCAACAATTGGACTTACAAATGTAACCATGAGATATATCTCAGAGGTTGCAAACAAAGGTTTAGAAAAAGCCTTCTTAGGTAATCGTTCAATTATGCGTGGAGTGAATGTGTACAAAGGCTTAGTCACAAACAAAGGTGTTGCAAATGCCCTTGATTACAAATTTACAAATATGTATGATTTAATTCGTGGATAATTTAAAGTGCGAATAAAATAGAAGAACCCCTCTTGAAGTTTTAAAACTTCTGGAGGGGTTCTTTGTATTTATTGGTGCGCACTTCATTTAGAACTAAGTTTTCTACTAACTTATTCGCTGAATTCTCGTTCAAATGGGTCTCGACTAATCCCTTTTTCAAGAACTTCTTTTGCATACTCTTTAGCAGCAAATAAACTATGGTCTCTGTAGTTTCCGCATTCTTTCGCTGTTACTGCAGGTACAATATCTGTTTCCATTACATCACGTAAAGTGTTTTCTAAAGCATTTGCGATTTCTTCTGGTGAAGATTCATTCCATTTAATACAGTAAAAGCCCGTACGGCAACCCATTGGTGAAACATCAATAACACCTTCTAAATGATCTCGTAAATAAGTCGCTAATAAATGTTCTAATGTATGTACTGCACTCGTTGGAAATTCTGCTTTGTTTGGTTGCAAAAAACGCATATCGATTTTTTGAATGATACTTCCTTTTGGATCACGCTCTACTCCCGCTACTCTCACATAGGGTGCTTGTACAATATTATGGTCTAACCCAAAACTCTCTACTCTTGCCATTTTAATCCTCCTAATTGTTCTAAGAAAAAATCCCTTTAATCACTATACATTCATATAGTCACTAAATGGGATTTTTATTCTATCTCCTCAGCTATTATAAAGCAGTTGATCCTAACTCTTCAATTAAAGCCATAACTAATTCAGCTGATCGTTGTCCCGCTAATAAGACAAATTCATCAAAGCTTACCGTTGCTGCCTCATCCGCTGTATCAGATACAGCACGAATGACCGCATATGGAATTTCAAATTGCGCACACGTTTGGGCAACAGCTGCCCCTTCCATTTCAGTGACTAATGCTTCAGGGAAAAAACTTTTAATTTCTTCTATTTGATGACGACTCGCAATAAAAGAATCCCCTGTCACGATCAAGCCACTTTGGACAGACCAATCTTGCGTAACTGCTGCTCTCTCAATCATTTTCCGAAGGAGATCATCAGTAGCATAACGTTCAGGCATCTGTGGAATTTGCCCATAGGTATAACCGAATCCACGATTATCCGCGTCATTATAAGTTAACTCGGTCGAGATAACTAAGTCGCCGATCGATAAACCACTCCCAATTCCTCCTGCTGAACCCGTATTAATTACAACGTCTACATCAAAATCTTGGATCAAGAGGGTTGTTGCAATACTTGCATTCACTTTTCCGATGCCTGATTTAACGATGGTTACAGGATTCTTATGGATATTCCCATCATAGAATGTTTGTTTAGCGATTTCTGTGATGGTGGCTTCTGAAATCTCTTCCGTCAACCGCTTTATTTCTTCTTCCATCGCAACTAAAATTCCAACTTTCAATCTCTCACTCCTCAGTTTCTTCATTAATAAAACAAAATAATAACCCAAGCAATAACTAATAATAAAGCGACGATCGCAATTAAAGCAGTTAAAATCCGGTCAGTTCTACGATATCGTCCCATTACTTCTGTTCTTTTACGTTTTGTTTTTCCTTGTCGATTGAGTTTAAATTCTTCGATACGATCCTTAATGCTTTTTTTAATATTTTCTTTGCGCTCTGCTCTTTGGCGTTCACGCTCATATTTTTTCCGTTCAGATCTTGACATCTTTTTATCATCTACCTTTGTATAAATCACAGTAATCGTTAGTCATTTTCTTCTTGAGCAGCTTTATGTCGTTTCATTTGCCAGTAAAATAAAGCAAAAACTGTTTTTGAATCACACAGTTCACCACGTGAATAAGCATCCATGGCTTCATCAAAATCTAGCGCAACAACTTCGATGAATTCGTCATCATCTTGTTCGCGTGCATCTTCAACTTTTTCGATTCCGTGTGCCTCATAGATTTCTAAAAATTCATCGGTATATCCTGGCGTACTATAAAATGATGTAACAAATCGCCATTCTTTAGCACTTAAACCCGTTTCTTCTTCAAATTCACGCTGAGCAGTAACAATTCCATCACGGTCCCCTTCGTCCCGGAGACCAGCTGGTAATTCTAAAGTTGTTTTCCCAATGGTCACACGATATTGGCGAACTAAAATCATTTTTTGATCATCTGTAAAAGCAATCACTGCAGCTGCATCGTCATGGCGTACAATTTCACGTTTAGCTTCTCTACCATCAGGTAAAGTGACATCAGCCAGTTGATAGGTTGTTATATTGCCTTCGTGTACTGTCTCAATATTTGTGATTTTTTCTTCGAATTTCATTTTATCCGCCCTTTCTTATCCTAATAAGTCCTCGTAATGCATAACTTTCTTCATTGCATACGAAAACTAATTTTATGATTTTGTTTAAATAAATTTATTCATCAACAAACTTTCCCTATTTTCTACATTATAGCATTTATTTTTCTGAGTTAATTATAAAAAGGATAAAATAGTGCTAAAGTCTGAGTAAACTCTTGAAATTTTATGGTAGAATTATAATGAAAATAAAGAAAGGATGTACCAAAATATGAATAAAAAAACATCCAACAACCTTGTTATGTTGCTTTTAGCATTATTTACGGTTCTTGTTGTCGTCTTTTTATTAGGAGCATTTAATGTAGGCCGAACACCATCCGTTATTATTGGAATTCTTGTTGGTTTTGGTTTATATTCTAGATATGTAGGTAAACAAAAGCCAACCAAAAAATCTAAAAAAGATTTACAAGGTGTTTCTAAAGAAAGAGAACAATTCTATTTATCTAGAGGGTTATCTGAAGAAGATATCCAATTCTTTAGAGAAACAATGAATAATGCAAAAGGACAAATTCTTCAAATTGAAGAAAATGTCAATCAAGTTGGAAAATTACGTGCAATTGCGAATCGAAATAATACTTTGAATTTGATAAAAGTGTTATTTAAGGATATAGTCAATGAACCAGAACGATTACATGAAGTTGACCAATTTTTATATGTGCACTTACCAAGCTTGGCTGAATTAACAAGCAAATATGTTCAAATTAACCAGCATCAAGCAAAAAGTAAACAAACTTTTGATGTTTTAGAAAAGTCTGCACGTACAATTGATGAAATGTGTCAACAAATTTCAAAAGATTATGTCGGTTTTCGTTCAACAGATATTAGCGGTTTAGCGGATGAAGTTGAATTAGCGAAAAAACGACTCAATCGTGAAGGTTCTAATATCGAAGATGATGAAATCTAATAAATATGGAGAGGACAATGGTACATGTCAGAACAAGAACGGAATGAAGAACAATTGAACAACCAAGAAAACGAGACAACTCGTACGGATTCTATGGCATCAATTGATGATTTATTAGAAAATCCATTTGATACACCTCAATCAATGCCCGAGTTAGAAATCCAAACACAAGATAGCGAACAAGAACAACGCCAAGCAGGAAAAACTTATGAATACTTACCTGCTGAGCAACAAGAGCAAGCCCGAAAACTAGCCGAACAAATTGATATTACAGATACAGATTCTGTTTTAAATTATGGTTCAGCGGCTCAGCAAAAAATTGGAGATTTTTCTCATAATGTGTTGAACCATGTTCAGAATCAAGAAACAGGTACAATCGGTAATGCAATTAATGATCTAATGTTTCAGTTAGAGGAATCAAATCCAGATGAGTTAGTTCAGGAAAATCAAAATTTCATTCAACGTTTATTCAAACGTGCCAAACGTTCCATTTATGAAACAACCGCAAAATACCAAAAAATTGGAGCGCAGGTAGATAAAATTGCTTTACAGCTTGATAAACAAAAAAGTATGCTACTTGAAGACAACAAGATGTTAACGCAACTTTATGATCAAAACTTAGACTACTACCAAGCATTGAATATTTATATTGCAGCGGGTGAGTTACGTATTGAAGAGTTACAGAATAAAATTATTCCAAAAGCTCTAAAAGAAGCAGAAGAAACACCGGATCAAATGCTTGTTCAAAAAGTCAACGACTTAAACCAATATTTAAATCGTTTAGACAAACGAGTACACGATTTACGCGTTACTCGCCAAATTACATTACAACAAGCACCTCAAATTCGTTTGATTCAAAATACGAACCAAGCACTAGCCGAACGAATTCAGACATCGATTAACACAGCTATTCCATTATGGAAAAATCAAATTGTTATCTCACTTACGCTTTTACGTAAACAAGATGCAGTAGCTGCTCAACGTCGCGTGTCTGACGCAACAAATGAAATGCTACAAAAGAACTCAGAAATGCTCAAACAGTCTTCCATTGATACTGCAAGAGAAACTGAGCGTGCTGTTGTAGACATTGAAACATTACAGAAAACTCAAACCGACTTAATTGACACTCTTCAAGAAACATTAGCAATTCAACAAGAAGGTTCTCAAAAACGTCGTGAAGCTGAACAACAACTGGTTGTTATGGAAGATCAATTACGCGACCAGTTATTAGAAGTTACACAACAATCACAATCAAACCAAAATCGTGATGAGCTGTAATGCTTAAACTATAGACATATGATTTTAAAATAAAACTTCCTAAATGACAACGTATGTTGTTGTTTAGGAAGTTTTTTCATGACTGAGATATCTTCTACCTTTTTTGATGTTAGTGACAAAGAAGATCTTGTTTTGTCCAAATTTAATTTCGTGTAAATAAGAAAGATTTACTTTGACCAAACTTAATTTCGTGTAAATAAGAAGGATTTGTTTGCTCCAAATTTAATTTCGTGAAAATAAGAAGACCTTTACTTTTACCAAATTTAATTTCGTGTAAATAAGAAAGATTTACTTTGACCAAACTTAATTTCGTGTAAATAAGAAGGATTTGTTT
>JBCLPZ010000001.1:350069-458885 GCA_041223305.1 Carnobacteriaceae bacterium 52-44
GCTCCAAATTTAATTTCGTGAAAATAAGAAGGCCTTTACTTTTATCAAATTCAGTTTCGTGTGAATAAGAAGGATTTACTTTGACCAAATTTAGTTTCATGAAAATAAGAGCGACCTTACTTGTTCCAAATAAATTTTCGACAAAACAAAACATAATTTCTATAGTCCCACACAAAAAGGTCTCACACCTTCTATGATATGAGACCTTTTTTAGCTTATTCAATTTTATTAAAGCTGATTATTTAGCTTCTTCTAATAATTCTGGGTAGTGTTCTTCTACGATATCGTAGCAACGGTGGCAAAGTACACCTTTACCGTCTACCTCAATTAACTCTTCTGTAGTGATACGGCAACGATCACAAACGCCACCCGGCATGTGTTCAACTTTAATAGCCATCGTATCAAATTCAAGAATTGAGTCGTCCCCTTCTGGTTTATCCGCTAAAGGTAACACATTCAATTCTGAAGCTACTAAAATTTGTCGTAAATCGGCGTTTAAAGAATCAAATAATTCTTTTACACCATCCGTTACATAAAGTGTTAATTTAGCTTCGAAGTCTTTCCCAATTACTTTATTTTCACGAGCCACTTCATTCGCTTTTAGGACATGATCACGTAAGTCCATGAAGCGAGTCCATTTATCTAGAACTTCTTTGCGATTTTCGTAGCGTTCAACTTCTGGCATTTCAGTTAGTTGAGCGTAGTCTTCTTCTTCATCTAAGAAAGCCCACAGTTCTTCAGCAGTATGTGGAATGACAGGTGTTAACAGTTTTGTTAATTTCACCAATGCGTCATAGAATACTGTTTGAATGGCACGACGGTCATAAGCATCTGGCGCGTCGATATATAAAATATCTTTCGCAACGTTCATATAGAAGTTTGACAAATCAACTGTACAGAAGTGGTTTACTTCTTTGAAAATATCGTTAAATTTGTAGTTTTCGTAAGCATTTAAAATATTTTCAGTTGTTTTATCTAGACGATTCAATAGGTATTGGTCAATTGTACGTAAATCTTCATAAGCAATGCCATTCTCTTCTTTATTGAAGTCTTCAGTATTTTGGACCATAAAACGAAGAGTGTTTCGGATTTTACGGTAAACTTCAGATACTTGTTGAATGATTTCCATACTTACTCGTACGTCAGACTGAGAATCTGCACTTAGTACCCATAGACGCACAATATCTGCACCTAATTGATCCATTACTTTATTTGGATCAATAGTATTTCCTAGAGATTTACTCATTTTACGACCTTCACCGTCTAAGACAAATCCTTGAGAAAGAACAGCTTTATACGGCGCTACTCCATTAATTGCAACACTTGTAGTTAAGCTTGAATTGAACCAACCACGATATTGGTCAGAACCTTCCAAGTATAAGTCCGCCGGGAATTCTAATTCATCATATTGACGCAGTACCGCTTCATGTGAAGAACCCGAGTCGAACCAAACATCCATAATATCCATTTCTTTTGTAAATTCACCATTTGGACTTTCAGGATGTGTAAAGCCTTCTGGTAATAAATCTTTTGCTTCACGTTCAAACCACACGTTTGAACCATGTTTTTCAAATAGCTGAGCCACATGATCAATCGTTTCTGGTGTAATTATTGATTCACCATTTTCAGCGTAGAAAATTGGTAAAGGCACTCCCCAATCACGTTGACGAGAAATAACCCAGTCTCCACGGTCACGAATCATATTGTGAATTCTTTCTTCACCCCATGGAAGTAACCAATCTACTTTTTCAATTTCATCTAAAATATTTTGGCGGAAGTCAGCAATGGATGCGAACCATTGTGGTGTTGCACGGAAAATAACAGGCTTTTTCGTACGCCAATCATGTGGATAACTATGTGTAATGAATGACATATCCAACAATAAACCTTTATCTTCTAACCAGCCGGTAATAATTTTATTAGCATCATCATAGAAAACACCTTCTAAACCAGGAGCTTCATCTGTAAAGTGTCCTTGATCGTCTACTGGCGATAGAATTTCTAGTTGGTATTTTTGACCGATTATAAAGTCATCATCACCATGTCCAGGCGCTGTATGAACAAGACCTGAACCTTCTTCAAATGTTACATGATCACCTAAAATGAGCAATGATTCACGGTCATAGAATGGATGATGTGCTGTCGCATATTCTAAGTCTTTTCCATTAAATTCTTTTAAGACTTCAACATCTTCCCATTCTAATGTTTCAGATACTTTATCTAATAATTCAGCAGCAACAATATATTTTTCATCGCCTACTTTTACTTCATTATAAATACCTGATTCATGAACAGCGATTGCCATGTTTGAAGGCAATGTCCATGGGGTTGTTGTCCAAATAACAAATTTTGCGTCTTCAGAGATAACATCTTTTCCATCTTTTACTGGAAACGCAACAAAAATACTTGGTCCACGCACATCTTCATATTCAATTTCAGCTTCAGCTAAAGTTGATTCACTTGATGGTGACCAATAGACAGGTTTTTTTCCACGATAGATGTAACCTTTTTCAGCCATTTTTCCAAATACTCGAATTTGAGCGGCTTCATATTCAGGATTTAAAGTAATATAAGGATTATCCCATTCACCGGTTACACCTAAGCGTTTAAAGCCTTCTTTTTGTATATCGATTTGTTCTAAAGCAAATTCCTCACATAAACGGCGGAATTCAGCAACCGACATTGATTTACGATCAACGCCTTTATTTGTCAAAGCTTGTTCAATAGGCAAACCGTGCGTATCCCAACCTGGGACGTATGGCGCATCGTAGCCACTCATTGAACGATAACGAACGATAAAGTCTTTGGATACTTTATTTAAAGCATGACCAATATGAATAGGCCCATTCGCAAAAGGAGGACCATCATGTAAAATATATTTTGGTTTACCTTCATTTAATTCTTGTCTTTTTTCATAAAGACCTTGTTCTTCCCATTCTTCTTGGCGGTTTGGTTCTTTATTTGCTAAGCCAGCACGCATTGGGAAATCTGTTTTCAATAAATTTAGTGTGTCTTTGATTTCCAATTTTTTTCAACTCCAATATAAATTTTCTCTCATTCTTACAGTTTATACTCCATGTACCTATAAAATAAAAAAAGATCTCATCCATAAAAGGACGAAATCTCGTGGTACCACCTTTTTGAAACAAAAATTGACACAAAGCTTTTGTTTCACTCAAAGTCTCTTTAATGCAGAGTTACACGATTAGCTACTCTTTTTCACTAATCCCTTAGATGGATGATAATATATTAAGCATGGATCAACTCACACCATCCGTTGACTCTCTGTTCGACTTTATAGTCTCCATGGTCTTAATATATTGCGTTCCAACATTATAATTATTATAAAATTTAAAGTTTATTCTTGGGCAGCCTCTGGTAATTCTACTGCAGGCATTGTGCCTTCTTCATAGTCATCTTCTTGACTTTCATTATTATATAGGTCATCTTCATCATTTGCAACTGTATCCAATAAATCATCATCCAGTGCAACTTCATCTAAGGTGTCTTCGTTCTCTGAAGGCTCTTCATCAGAGTCCACTATCGCTTCACCATCTTCGTCAACTTCGACTACTTCTCCTGCTGCAACAGTCTCTACATTCTCTTCTTCTGCTGTTTCTACCAAGTCTGTTGTTTCAGCTTCGTCCAGCTCAACTTTTTCTTCTAATTCTTTTTCAACTTCTGCAATAGTTTCTGTATTTGGGTATTCGATTGGTTTTCCAACCAAGAGATTATCCCAGTCTTCTTTGGTAAGGAGTTCGAGTTGTGATTCAATAAGGAGCTGTAGTCGCTGTCTAAAAACACGGCTTTGCTTCCTTAATGCTTCTGTTTCGTCTTCGATCTTACGTGCTTTAAGAACAGCTTCTTGCAATAAAGCATCCGCATTGTCATCCGCTTCTTTATGTACTTCATTTGCATACTCATCTGCTTTTTTGCTTGTTTGTGCAGCATACTCATCTGCTTCTTTACGCGTATTCTCTGCATAACTTTCAGCTTCTAGTTTGATGACTTCAATTTCTCGTTCTGTGTTTTCTTTCAAACGGTCTGCTGCATCTTGGGCAACCAGAATCGATTTATTTAATGATTCCTGCATCTCTTCGTAATTTGAAAGTTTTTTATTCGCAATTTCAAGCTCATCATTCACTTCTTTGTTTTGGCGAATTAGCAACTCATAATCACGAATCACTTGATCAAGAAACTCATTAACCTCATCTTGATCAAAACCGCGCATACGTGTACTAAACTCTTTATTGTGTATTTCTAATGGTGTTAATGCCATATAAATCCCCTTCCAAATAAACAATACTTTTATTTTAAACTAACTTTTTTTATTCAATAAAGCAAACACAACTCCTCAAACGGTGAAGCTTTTGATTCTCTTAACAATATGTGAACAGGTTTATGTATTTCGATCGATGATCCCGATTTCTAACACCAGATTATCTTTTCGGGTTGTTCCTAATTGCGGACCAATTTTCACTCGTCCAAACCCTCGGATCGAGAGAATATCATATTCTTCTACATCAACATCTGGTCTTTCAGCTTCTACCCAATTCACTTTCACTTTCTGATCATTTATCAACGATTTAGCTCGATTACGTGAGAGGTTCAAGGCTCGTGCTAACACGACATCAATGCGTAAGGAAGAAACCACAATTTCTTCCATTTCCCATTTATCCGTTATTTTAACGAGGTTTTCTAAAGGTTGTTCCTCTAAATGGACATTGACACGACCTACTCGATCGACATTCATTAATACGAATTCTTTCATTGTCATATCAATGAAAAACTGCCAGCGTTCACCATCTGTTAAAATATCTCCGAGGTTTCCGCGAGAGATACCTGTTCCTAGCACAGTGCCCATAATTTGACCATGCGAAAGCTCTGCAAATTTCGTTGGATAATTGATTTCAAATAAAGTAATTTCAAAATCAGCTGGTGTTGGTTCATAGTATGGAGGATAGATGAGGACGCGTTGTTGTTCTGCCCCCTCATATCCACCGAATGTTTGATATTGAATGGTATCGTATTGTCCTATAACAAACTGTACGATAAACAATTGTCTTGGATTTAAAAAATTCGTTAAGTAAGGTGCATATTGATTTTCGACTTGTAAAATCCAGTCAACAACTTGGTCAATAAAAGATTGTTCATCTTCACGAAAGTGCTGATAAATATTCATCATGATTTGACTCCTCTAAATGAATAAACGGATTAGGAAATCGAATAATACAATAACCCCATTTTGAATTAAGGACAAAGCGATTAACGCTACAAGTCCTGCAAGACTAATGAAGCCAATAGGCGGGATAAATCTTCTGAAAAATCCGACATATGGTTCACAAATTCTATATAAGATTTCTCCTAGCTTTGATTGATAAGCGCCTGGTAACCAAGACATTAAAAAATATACAAGAAGTATTAATTGATAGACGTCTATCAATCGAATAGCTAAAGTTCTTAATTGAAATAATATATTTACCATGTTTTTAATTCTTCTCCTCAATTATTACAATAATGATTCAGTAAACTCAGATAAATCAGAGCCATTGACTGTTACACTTTGAGGAGTACAAATAAAGATCTCATCACCCAGTCTTTGGATATCTCCTTTAACTGCATAAGTCACACCCATCAAGAAATCGATCATCTTTGTTGCTTGTTCATGATCCATACGACGGAAGTTAAGAATAACAGATTGATTAGCCAATAAATAATCTGAAACTTCTTGAACTTCAGAATAAAGCCTTGGCTCAACAATTGTAATCTGCGGCTTTTGAAGTGCTTGTTTTTGATTGATTGCTACCACATTCTCGCCTCCAGATTTCTTTCTTAGCCGATTTTCTACTTTTGGTGTTTCAACAGTAGTTTCAGCTTGTTTCTTTTCCTCATAAGTAGGTGGTGCTTGTGCTTCAATTGCTGCTTCTACACCAGCCATTTCCTCTTCATCACCAAGAAAGAAGAAATTGTTTAACTTATCTTTAAAGTTATTCATTGTCATCTCTCCTCAATATCTCTTAATCGTCTCTACGACGACGTCTAAAGAATGGTGGAGTATCTAATTCTTCATTTTCTTTTGCTACTTCATCTTCATTATCGCGGTTAAAGATATTGCTTCCACGTTCATTATTGTTATCGTTATTTCCATCTAAATCTGCGTTGTGTCGATCGCGTAGATTTGTTTCTCGACGAATATCCCAATTTCCAAAAGGATCATTGCTTGTCTGATTTTCTTTTTCGGAAGTTTCTTCATTTGATGATCTTTCTGGACGTTCTCGATTTTCTGAATGTGCTGGACGATTTCTTTGTTCATTTTGAGGACGTTGTGCTGGACGTCCACCTAAACCACCAGGCATGTCTTTGTCTTTGATTCCTGTTGCAATAACTGTAACAACAACTTCATCATTTAAGTTTTCATTAATTGAAGTACCAAAGATAATATTTACATCACTTGTAGAAGCAGCTGAAATAATATCTGCCGCATCTTGTGCTTCAAATAATGTTAGATCTGCACCACCTGCGATGTTTAACAATACATTATCTGCACCTTCGATAGAAACTTCTAATAATGGAGATGAGATCGCTTTTTGAGTCGCTTCTGCTGTACGGTTTTCTCCTGTAGCTGAACCGATACCCATTAAAGCGGAACCTTGGTTTTCCATTACTGTCTTAACATCCGCAAAGTCTAAGTTTACGAAACCAGGGTTTGTAATCATATCTGAAATACCTTGTACACCTTGGCGAAGAACATTATCTGCTTCACGGAAAGCTTCTAAAATTGGTGTTTTCTTATCAACAATTTCTAATAAACGGTTATTTGAAATTGTAACTAAAGTATCTACGTGCTCTTTCATTAACTCGATACCCTCTTCGGCATAGCGAGCTTTTTTCGGACCTTCAAAACTAAACGGACGGGTAATCACTCCGATTGTTAAAGCGCCTTGTTCTTTTGCCACTTTAGAAACAATACCAGCTGCTCCAGTACCCGTTCCTCCACCCATTCCGGCAGTAATAAAGACCATGTCTGCACCATGAAGGGCTTCAGCAATTGCTTCTTCACTTTCTTCTGCAGATTTCTTACCAATTTCAGGCATTGATCCTGCACCAAGTCCGCGAGTAAGTTTTGGTCCTAATTGAATTTTAGTTTCAGCATTCATTAAATTTAAAGCTTGTACGTCAGTGTTTGCGACGATAAACTCAACTCCGCCAACACCTTCTTCAATCATCCGGTTTACAGCATTTCCACCAGCTCCACCAACACCAATGACTTTAATCACCGCGCCAGTTGGAGGCGTCATTTCGAATTCTAAATCCATTTATTTTCCTCCTGTACCACAATCAGTAACATTTTCAAATTTAATTTTTTTAGTTATTTTTAATCTACTTGTTCCTACATCTACCATTTTAGCACTAATTGAACTCATTTTAATAGCGATTCATGAAAGCTTTAACAAAAAAATTAATTTCTTTTGTAATCTCTAGTCTATTTTACATAAAATAAACTTTTCTTACATTGCTATTTATTAGTTATTCAAAAAAACCAGAGAAAAAGTTTTTAACTTTTTCCGAAAAGGGTTCTTTCTCTTCTTCTGGTTGAGAAGGTTGTTCTGTAGGTTCTTCTACTTGGACTTCACGTTCTCGATTATCTCGAACAGCAGGTTGAGCTTGTTTTGTTGTTCGGCGATTTAAAGTTGTTCCCAGTACCGTTTGGTTAATCAAGCGATCAATTTCGCTTAAGTTTGTTTCTGCAACAACTAAACCAATCGCATTTGTAAAGGCTGGATAACGTACGCTCATAAAATCTGGTATATAAATACTTACTGGAAGATTAAAGACATCTTCTGCTAAATGCTCAATACCAGGTAATGAAGCTGTTCCCCCACTAATAATCATACCCACAGGTAACTTATCTGCCCCAACATTATCGACTGAAAATTTTAATTGTTCAAAAATTTGCTCTAAACGAGCTTCGATAACTTCAGCGATATATGCTTCTTTAAAAGTAACTAGTTGATTTTGACCAACTACTTCTACTGAAACGGTCCGCTCTGGATTTGCGTCTTCATAAAAGGCATGACCTACATCACGTTTTAATTTCTCTGCATTTTTAATTGAAGTATTCAAAACGATAGAGATGTCTTTTGTGACATACTCTCCACCTTCAGGAATCACTTGGGCATGCTTAATTTGATTTTCATGGATGACTGCAACACTTGTTTGTCCTCCGCCCATATCAACTAAGATAGCTCCAAAGTTTCGTTCATCTTCGCTTAAAGCTACTTGAGCCATAGCATGAGGTTGTAATACAATATTTTTAATCCCATAACCTGCTCTTTGAACCGCTTTGCGAATATTATGAAGGATTGAGCGAGGGATCGAAGTAATTGTTCCTCTGAATTCAATTCGATTCCCAATCATCCCACGAGGATCTTTAATTTCATCAAATCCATCAACTACAAATTCTTCCAACGTTAAATTAAGCACTTCACGTTCTTGGTTTAAACTACCTTCTATTGCTTTCTCAATCACTTTTTGAACTTCTTCATCGGTAATTTCTTGTTGATTTTGGTTAATAGAAATACTGCCATAACAAGAGTTAATATGTAAATCATTGGCAGGAATTCCTACAATCAATTCATTAATTTTGATATCTGCTTTATCTTCTGCTTGTTTTACTGCTTGTTGAATGGAAGCGGCTGTCTGATCGATATCGACGATCATACCTCGACTCAAACCATTCGAACGTTCATTTCCTACTCCAATAACATTGATTTGGCCGTTTAAAACTTCGGCTGCTATTACTTTAATTGAAGTGGTTCCAATATCTAAACTTGCATAAATTCCGCTTTTCATTTTTGATTGAAACCTCCCATGTTTATTTTTTAAGTTCTAATCATATTTCAAACTAAACTTCATTATCATTTTCACTTCACATTCTATTTTAAAAATTGATCGAATGTGTTTTTTGGAAAAAATTAAATTTCTTTAACATACTGATAATACTAACATAAAAATGTCTTAAAGTAGAGTGTCATCACAAATTTCAACATTACGTTTTTATTTCAAACCCTATTTTTCATCTACGAGTTTTATACAGAAAAAGGCAGTCTAAGCTGCCTTTTATTATCCATTAAATTCTTCAAGTACTTCTCGTTCATCTTCATCTAAACCAGACTCTTCTGTTTGCCCATCAACAAAAGGCGTGAAGTACACACCGACTTCCATATCAAAGACACCTTTTTTCCCATTAACAGCTTTCACCATTTGTGGGTAATAAGGAATTTTTTCTGCAAAAGTTGGAATGGAAGAGAGCACTCGGTTTCCATTATTCATGTATATACGAATAAAGAGCGGATTCGTACGACTAGTGACTAATTCTATTTCAGAAATTAAGTTTAATATTGGCATCTCTACTTTACTTAACTCTTCAATCATTTGATCTAGCGTATCGCCTTCTTCAAATTTTGTAAGCACAGGTTGATTGCCAATAGAAACACTATACGCATCATCAAGGACTGTTCCATTTTCAAGGACTCGTAAATAAGAACTTTCATTTGCGATGTAAGCTACAGTATTAAATTCTTTAACTTGAATAAGAATATTGTTAAATCCGGTTACTTCAATCGTTGAATCTGAAACTTGAGGCAAGGAGTTGACAACATTAGACACGGTCGCTTCTTTTTCACGCACCGTTTTAATCAATGAGTCCCCACCTCGAATACCACTCTCATCAATAATTTGTTGATCATAGACCGCTTGATTTCCCTCAACAGAGACAGTACCTACTTTACTTAATGGACTAATAAAATATCCCATAATTACGATAATAATTATGTTTATGATTACTATCGGTATGTATCTTTGCATCACTTTATAAAATTCCATTGGGTTTTTCCCTGAATGTTTATTCGATTGACGATTCGCCTCATAAGATAAATCTGCATCATGACTTGCCATCGGTACTTCTCCTCTCAATTTACATAACCATTTTTTATTTCAACAAGCACATTAGAGGGCTTGTTTTTTCTTTTTCATTTCATCAAGCATAACCTGAACAAGTTGATCTGTTGCATATGGCTCACCAATTTCACGAGCACGTTCACTCATAAAAGTTCTTCGATTCGTATTATTCATTAATTCATCTAATCGACTTAAAAGTGACTTTCCTGAAAGCTGTTCTTCTCTTAAAAGTATAGCTGCATCATTATTTACTAAACTCATCGCATTTTTTGTTTGATGATCTTCTGTTACATTTGGCGATGGAATTAATATGCTAGGAATACCAAGGACTGTTATTTCAGCAATTGTTGTCGCGCCACTTCGACTCACAATGACTGAAACGTTACGTAAAACATCAATCATATTGTCAATATAAGGCTTGACCACAAAATGCGGATTTCGTATTAGAGGTGAAATCGCATTAAGTTGTTTGACTACTTTGTCATAGTGTTGTTTGCCTGGCACAAAAATAATTTGATAACCGCGTGTACGTAATAACGGATAAGCGTCGACTACAGACTGATTAATTTTTGGTGCTCCACGACTTCCTCCGAAAATCAAAGCAATTGGTTTCGTGACATCTAAACCATAAAGATGGCCAATCATTGGTAAATTCGCAGCATTTACTTCTTGTGCTCGTGGATTTCCTGTATAAACAACTTTTTCTTTATACTTTTCTGTCTGTTCATATATATCTTCAAAACTGATGGCTAAACGATCGATATAACGCATGAGAAATTTGTTTGTAAGACCTAGATAGCTATTTTGTTCATGTACAACGGTCGCAATGCCTTCTTTTGCAGCGGCATAACAAATCGGTGCACTCACATATCCGCCTGTTCCAAGGACCACATCTGGTTGAAAGTCTCGAATAATTCTTCTCGCTTCACCAATGCTTTTTAAAAACAAACCCACACTCCGTAGATTATATTTTAAACCTTCTAAATTAAAACTCCGTTTAAAACCTTCAATTTCAATCGTTTGAAAAGGGATATCTTCTTTAGGAACAATCGTACTTTCAAGTCCTCTTGTTGTTCCTACATAAAGGAGCTCAACATCTGTATGCATTTCCTGTAATCTTCGGGCTACTGCAAGTGCTGGATAAATATGTCCACCAGTTCCGCCTCCAGTTAAAAGTACTTTCATTTATAAAATCGTCCTCCTCGAAGGTCATTCATTTCATTTGTGTACATCTTTTAAATTTTGAACAGCAGAGATAAAAGTATCCCCTCGAATTTCAAAATTTTCATATTGATCCCAGCTTGCCGCAGCTGGTGAAAGCAAGATAACATCTCCTGGTTCACTCAGAGCATAGGCTGCTGGTACTGCTTTCGAAACATCATTCATTTTTTTAATCTTAGAAATTCCCGCTTTTTTTGCTATCTCTGTCATTTGATCAGCTGTTTGTCCAAAAGCGACAAGAGCTTTGACATGATCTTTGAAGATAGGAATTAAGCGATCAAATGAATTCCCTCGATCTAACCCACCAGCAAGTAAAATGACTGGCTGGCTAAATCCAGCTAATGCATTTTCTGTTGCTTCAATATTCGTTGCTTTTGAATCATTATAAAAAATTCTTTCATTATATTCAGTTACAAATTGTGTTCGATGTTTTACACCATGAAAATTTCGCATAACCGTTTGAATGACTTCATTTGATACTCCTTTAAGTTTAGCAACACTAATAGCAGCTAACATATTTTCCAAGTTGTGCATTCCTTGAATAAAAATATCTGAAACTTCCGCAACAAACTCGCCCTTAAAGTATATCTTTCCATCTTTTACCGAAGTCCCATTCTCTAAATATTTTTCCCTAGAAAAAGGAAGTAATTCAGCTTTAGTATTAGCTCGTACAAGTTCTTCAAGATGCGCTTGATCTTTATTATAAATCGTTATATCTTCTGTCGTTTGATTGCGAATCATGTTCATTTTTGCATCTTCATAAGCGGCTTGCGAACCGTGATAATCTAAATGAGCAGAAAACAAATTTGTAATAACAGCAATTTCTGGTTTAATGGTCGGAGTTCCCATTAATTGAAAACTTGATAACTCTAAAATTGCATCATCATCTGCTGTTAATTCTAAGGCTACTTGACTTGCCGGCACTCCAATGTTACCAATAGTGTAAGCTGTACCAGAGGTTCTGTCTTGGCTTAACATATCATGAATAATAGAGGTTGTAGTTGTTTTCCCATTTGAACCGGTTAAGGCAATAATCGGAGCTTCCATTAATGAAGTTGCAATCTCTACTTCAGTAATAATAGGAAGTTTTTTACCTAATGTTTTTTTGATTACCGGATTATCATAGGGAATTCCCGGATTTTTCACAACAAGATCAAATGGTTCATCCATTAAATCTGTCGGATGTCCTCCAGAAATTACTTTAATCCCTAATTGTTCAAGTTCCCTAGCATCTGAATCATCTTTTAAATCTTTGGCATCATTTACAGTGATTTTGGCACCTAGTGTATGTAGTAGTTTCGCGGCATAATAACCACTTTTTGCAAGTCCTAATACCAATACATTTTTCTTGTCATAAGTACTTTCTTTTACCATAAACAACACCTCCTTTTTACATTACTTTTGTCACAAAAACCTTTTTCTGTTTATTCACTCATGTCCTCATTTTGAAAAGAATGGGTGAAAAATTAAAATATAATAACAAGTGTTAGGATAGCCATCAATAGTCCGACCCCTGCGAAAACGCCAACGATTTTCCACTCAGACCATCCATCCATCTCAAAGTGATGATGAATCGGGCTCATTTTAAAGATTCGGTTGCCCGTTCTTTTGAACCAAAAAACTTGTAACATAACACTCGCTGTTTCAAGAACAAAGATTAGTCCGATTAAGAGTAGCGTCCATTCTACATTTAATAAAATTGACATAGCAGCTAAACCGGCACCTAAAGCTAGTGAACCAACATCTCCCATGAAAATCTTAGCTGGTTTACGATTGAAGATTAAAAAGCCAATTAATCCACCAATCACACTTAGCGCGAAAACTAAAACGCCCCATTGTTCTTGCATATAGGCAATATAAGCGTAAGCAGCGTAAGCAATAGTTCCTGTTGAAGCCATCAACCCATCGATACCATCGGTTAGATTTGTAGCGTTCGAGAAACCGACTAACCAAAAAACGGCAAAGAAACCATACAAGTAACCAAGGGGGAGATTACCGATTATTGGCAGATTTAATTGATTGTTAAATCCATTGAAAATTAATACTAGGTAAAAAATAATCCCTATAACGACTTGTGCTAAGAATTTTTGACGACTTGTTAGACCTAAGTTACGCTTCATAAATAATTTGATAAAATCATCAATAAATCCAATAAGTCCATATAAAACAAACACAGCAGTTAACAACCAGACACTTAAACTGCGATCAACGTCGATGAGGGTCGTAACGAGTACTGTAAGAATTGCAGATAAGATAATCACAATTCCCCCCATTGTTGGTGTACCACTTTTAGCTTCATGCCAGCTGGGCCCTTCATCCCGTATGACTTGTCCAAATTGCTTCATTTTAAAATAACGAATGATAAAAGGCATCAACACAACGGTGATTAAAAAACTAGTAACCAGCGGCCATAATATAACTTTCATTTTTTCCATCCTATTCTTCGAATAATTAACTTAATAATGTCTTTATGAAATTTATTCAAAAAGACTTTATCATTATATAGACTCCCTATAGTAGTCTCAATACTTTTTGGGCTTTTAATGAAATTCATTTTTCAATTAAAAGTCATTGGATTTTCCTACGAAAAAAGTGGAAGTCGGATTTATCCTCCCTCTCCCACTTGTTTTCTTCATTTTTATTTAAGTTTCAACTTAACCTTCTTCACCTATATCAGGAGAAGTTGGTTCTTCGGTAGAAATTTCTCCATTTACTTCTGGCGATAACGTTACAGTAATTTCCATGCCAGGATCTAAATAAGAACCTTCTGGTAAACTTTGTTCAACCACGTAACCTTCGCCTTCAAATGTGATATTCGTACCAGTCAATTCCGCTACTTTTAACACATCATTGCGTGACCAATTTGTTAAATTTGGGATGGTCGCCGCCCCATTTGTCATTAAAATAATTTGTTGATCATCAAATAATGGAGTGTCTGGATGTGGAAACTGTTGAACGATTTCTTCGCCTGTTCCAATCAAACTATATTCATTTCCATTATTGGTTAAAGTATTCACAGCTTCCTGACTCGCCATATCTAAATATGATGGTGTTGTCACGTATTGAATATGATTCTCAGTAGAATCCTCATCCGTTACATCCTCATTGAAATCGATAATACGATCAACTAATGGATGATAAACTTTTTGAACCACCGAACTTCCAGTCGGTGCATCTTCTGTAAATGTTGGTTCCTGAACTGTGATATACACAATATATTTAGGATCTTCTGCTGGTAATAATCCCGCAACTGAATAAATATATTTAGAAGCAGAATAGCCACCCGTTTCTGGATCCACTAACTGAGCAGTCCCTGTTTTAGCTGCAATAGAATAACCTTCTTTTTTATAGCCCCTAGCAACCGCATCTTCCAATTCGGTCGCTTGTTTTAAATAACTTAAAGTTAGTTCAGCTGTTTCTTTTGAAATCGGACTCTCAGAAACTTCATGCTCATACATCGTTTCTTCTTCCGTTTCATTGTCCACTGATTTTGCCACTAAACTTGGTTGTGCCATTTTCCCACCATTTGCTACTGCACTAAAAGCTTGTAGCATTTGAACAGGTGTTACTGAAATTCCTTGACCAAACCCTGTATTCACTTTTTGTAAAGGCCATTCGTATGGATTATAACCGGCTTGTTCATTAGGTAGATCCATTCCCGTTGTTTGGGCAAAACCAAATGCGTCTAAATATTCTTTCCACACATCATGACCCATGGCATCCACTAATTGAACAAAGAGTACGTTACTTGAGCGTGCCACTCCTTCAAGAGATGAAATCCAACCCCATCCTTCTGGGTTGTAATCACTCACCGTTCCACCATGTGCTTTGATCGTTCCTGACTCAAAATATTGATTTGGATTAAATACACCCTCCTCAATAGCGGCAGCCAAAGTTAAAATCTTCATCGTCGAACCTGGCTCATATGTATACTCCGTCAAGAGATTTTGCCACGATGCATCTATATTATCTAAAGTTGTTGCATTAAAAGACGGACGTTGTGCACTAGCAATAATTTCGCCATTTTTAGGATCCATTACTGTTGCAGTAATCCGCTTTGGATCATTTTCACTTTGCACACGATCCAAAATCGTTTCTAAGTGTACTTGTAGTTTGTGGTCTAGTGTTAAATATAAATCATTTCCATGAATTGGCTGAATCTCTTCGTGCTCCAAAGTTGGAATCAAATAACCAAAACTATCTTTTTTATACGTTCTCTCTCCATTTTGACCTGTCAGTAACTCATTGAAAGATGCTTCTAGACCCATAACACCTTCTAGTTGTTTATCTGTCGTGTCCTCTTCTTCATTATCTCCCGGATACTGGGCCAAGCCGACTGTATGCGAAGCAAACGTTCCATTTGGATATAACCGCTTCTGTTTTTCTTCGAAAATGATACCTGTAAGGTCCTGTTTCTCTAAGTCTGCTTGGATATTACCCGCTGTGTGGTAAGATAAATTGCTTCCAGCAGCGCCAAATTCGATCTGATCGACATCACGAGTTATAAATTCGTATACTTCTTCTTTTGAAAGGTTAATATGTTGAGAAATAACTTCTGCTACTGCATCTGGATCTGTTACATGTTGTGGATTATTTTCTGAAGACCACTTATCAGTTAATACACCAATCATTTTATAAGAAGTTGCATCGATCGCAATTGGATTCCCGTAGCGATCAAAAATCGTTCCTCGATCAGCTTGCAGCGTGTGATTACTTGTATATAAACGCTCAACGTTTTCTTGCAAATCTTCCCCGTTAATCTCACCACGTACCATAATTTGTGAAAAACGTAAAAACATTAATCCAAATGAAAAAACTGTGAAAACCAGGAGTAATGCAGAAAAGTTGTGACGATTCTTATCTGAATTCATTCCTCTCACCTACTCCACTGGTACAAGGTTTCTGATGTTCTCTTCATGTAATTCCAAGCCATATTTTTCAGCGATTTCATTCACACGATCATAGCGAGATAATTCATGAGCGTGTTGTTTTAGATTTTCAATTTCAACTTCTGTTTGTTGAATTTGAGTGTTTACATCTTGTACATCACGGCTTACATTTGTCAGCTGTAAATCTGAATACACATTGAATAAAACCAATGCAAACACAATAACACTGACTAATGACATAAGTCCGATTTCTAATTTTGTAAGTCCTTTAGTCGCTGGCCTAGCTTGTGGTATAGGCTCTACTAAAGGTACCGTATCTTCTATAGGCTGTTCAAGTGGTTGTTCGTATGTAACGGAATTTTCTTCTAGTTCAATATCTAATTCTAATTCACGTGCTAAATTATCTTCCATGACGTTAAATCCCCCTTAGATTCAAAGACGTCTTAAAATTTCATGTATGGTATCGAGTTTAAAAACTATTCTAACTCTTTCGGTCATAAGTTTTTATTAATCAAGTTCACGTTGTTTTTCTGCGATACGCAATTTTGCACTTCGTGAACGTTTATTTCGTTCAACTTCTTCTTCCGAAGGCAAAATAACTTTTCTGTTTACTAATTTTAATGGTGCCTTTTTTATTTCACTCGGTAAAATAGGTAAGTTTTTTGGTGGTTCTTCAACCGTTGAATATTCTTTGAAAAGTTGTTTAACAATCCGATCTTCTAGAGAATGGAATGTGATGACACTGATTCGGCCATCGACATTAATCAGCTTAATTGCCTGCTCAATAGATTCGCTGACTGCATTTAACTCATCGTTAACTGCAATTCGGATCGCTTGAAAGGTTCGTTTAGCAGGATGTCCGCCTGTACGACGGGCTGGTGCTGGTATAGCTTCTTTAATAATGTCAACTAATTCAAAAGTGGTTTCGATCGGTTTTACTTCTCTATGCTGTTCAATTCTTCGAGCAATTTGTTTTGAAAATTTCTCTTCACCATATTGGAATAAAATACGAACTAAATCGTTATATTCCCATTTGTTCACAATATCATAAGCTGTGAGTGGTTGATCTTGATTCATCCGCATATCTAAATCGGCATCATAGTTGTAACTAAAACCACGATCTCCATCGTCAAGTTGCGGGGATGAAACGCCTAAATCATATAAGACGCCATCAACTTTCTCTACGCCTAATTCTGCTAGGTTTTCTGCTAGGTTTCGGAAATTATCTTCGACTAATGTCACTTGACCCTTTTCGATTCCATGTTTTAAAGTGATCTTTGCTTGTTCAATCGCAAAGTCATCTTGGTCAAATGCATACAAGTGACCTTCTTCGTTTAACTCTTCTAAAATCCGTAACGAATGCCCAGCACCACCAAGTGTACAATCAACATATATACCATTTGGTTTAATATTTAATCCTTCTGCGGCTTCTTCTAATAAAACCGTCTCATGTTGAAATTCCAAGTTGTGCCTCCATTCAGTTAATATTTTTGTTTAATTTTTTAGCTTTGTATTCATTAAAAACCAAAGTCAATCATATCTTCAGCAATATCTTCAAATGTTCCTTCAGCTTCTTCAGTAAAGTCGTTCCAGTTCTCTTCACTCCAAATTTCAAAGCGATCTGACACGCCTACGAAATAACAAGTTTTTTCCAATTCTGCAAAATCAATAAGCGTCTGCGGAAGGTTAATTCTTCCTTGCTTATCAATCGTGCATTCTGTAGCTGCTGAATAAAAGAAACGTGTAAACTTACGCGCATCACGTTTTGCCATAGGTAATTGGCGCAATTTTTCTTCAACTTTTTCCCACTCTTCCGCTGGATAACCAAACAAACAGCCATCCAAACCTCTAGTGACAATGAAACGCTCGCCTAAGTCTCCCCGGAATTTTGCAGGGACGATAATTCGACCTTTAGAGTCGATTGAATGTTTAAATTCTCCTAGTAACATTTCATTGCCTCCTTTTTTGGATAAAGTAAGTTCAACGTAAATTCATTCTACCACATCCCCCCACTTCCCTCCACTTCAAATCCAATAAAATTTAACTTTCTTTTAAAATGTAATATTCGTAACACGTTAGACTAACATGCGTTCGGATAAAGAGTGATTTAAAGACTTTTTTCGAGTTTTTCAAGGGAAATTTCAGTGGGGAGCTTTCCCACTGACAAAAAAATCCCCCACTTTGCTCCCCGATGAATTTTAAAGCGGAAATTTAGTGGAGGACTTGCCCAAGTTTAAATTTTATTCCCTTATTTTTGAATATAGAAGTTTTCCACATGTGGATAAAAATGATTAACTATTTTCTAAATGGAATAGGCGTTAGTAAATCGGATTTACTATTTTCTAAATGGATTAGGCGATAGTAAATCGGATTTACTATTTTCTAAATGGATTAGGTGATAGTAAATCGGATTTACTATTTTCTAAATGGATTAGGCGATAGTAAATTGTATTTACTATTTTTTAAATGGATTAGGCGATAGTAAATTGTATTTACTATTTTCTAAATGGATTAGGCGATAGTAAATCGGATTTACTATTTTTTAAATGGATTAGGCGATAGTAAATTGTATTTACTTTTTTAAAAACAGAATAAGCAACAGTAAACTATTAAATGCTTAACAAAAACAAAAATACCGCTGGAGCTTCTTTTTATTTCGAAACTCCGAGCGGTATCTTATATATTTTTTATATTTTATTTATTAAAAATATCAATTTCAGCTGTATTATTTTTTGGCACTTTTTAAACAAAAAAATAGCGCTAAATAATCAAAGTCGATTACTTAGCACTCTTCATAGTTTTTGTTCAATAATAAGTTAGAACACCCACTTTTCATTTTATCCTTTAAATATATTTCAGGGACGAGAAGCAAACTCACGTCCCTGAATCTGATATGGCTCATTTTAAATTAACTAAAAGAAATTAACGAAAATACCATAACCACCTATAATAACATGATAAGCTAAGGAAAATATAAAAGTGTAACGCCACCAAGTCCGGAAGAAGTTCCCAACGAGTAACATTCGCTTACCAAAAGCTAAGTAAGAGGCATATATTATCCCAAATACGCTAAGAAAAATATAAAAATATAAGTGTAATGGTTCTACTCCTGCTAAGATTGTTTGGATGGTCACCGACAGCAGTAAATATGGCGTAATTAAATCCACCATTTTTAAAGGGACAGGAAAGATATCAAAATTTGGTTTGAATCTATTACCCAAAATTAGCATGAGAAAAGGAAAAACATAGAAGAATATGTATAAAATATGATCTATTACCTCATTCACTACTTCCCACCTCTAATCCATTGTATTCTATTCCATATAATCATAACAAAAAAAACGTCCTTTGAATAGTTTCAAAAGACGTTCTAATAAATATTCACTGAATCTATATTATTCAGCAATAACTTCTTTTCCACCGTAATGACCGCAAGATGGACAAACATGATGATTTTTTCTCATTTCACCACAGTTTGGACATTCGCTCAAGTTAGGTAGATTTAATTTTTGATGTGTACGACGTTTTAATTTTTTTGATTTTGATGTTCTTCTTTTTGGTACTGCCATGCTCCAAACACCTCCTTAAGATTCAATTCATTCATAGTTAGTATCCTTATTGTTCATCTTCGTTGTCAGAAAAATCTAAATCTAGATCCTTCAAAACAGCAAAAGGTGAATTTTCAGGCGTGTCGGATTCATCATTGATATCTGACGAATCAACGTCACCTTCTAGCTTAACCTCCCAATCATTTCCCATCGGCAAATCATTAGAAGTTTGTTCTTCCTCAGACAGGACTTTCATCGGAATAGAAGCTAGGATTGTGTCTTCAATCGGTTTTTGTAGGTCAAGGATATCTTGTTCGAGAGAAAAAACTACCTCATCATCTAAATCTTCAACTGCAGTTTGACCTGCATCCGGCGCTAAATATACTTCAGAAAACGGAACAGTCAAATTTAATTCAACTGGTTCTAAGGATCTTGATGAAGGCAATGTCAATACAACATTTAATGTTAAATCAACAAAATATCGCTTATAAGCCTCAATGCTAATCGCACCTTGGACATCGACTACACTTGCATCAATCAAATCGTTATTCCGCTCTTTTAGAGAATCCGTCACATCAACCTTTTCATCTAACATTAACATGCCAGCTGGTTGTTTATGAAGTTCCGCTAAAGACCATTTCAATTTCATATTTGTCACCTCAATCTTGACCTAAGATTGTGTTCCATGTGAATAGACAACATCAATTATTATACTAGTCTAGCGTGTTTCTGTCAATCAAATTTTATAGGGTGTCGTGTAAAATCTTGCTTTTTAATAAAATCATTTCCTAAAGCATAAATTTCACCTGCTAAAACATCTGCCTCAATCTGATTTTTTGTCTCTTGCTTCACATTCGCAATCAAAGGTGTCTGTAACCCGTGCTTCTGTTCACTTAAGTATTGACGCCCCTTTTTGTTAAATCCAAGTACGCGAATAGCAGGCATCCTTTCCAAACTTTCTTCGATGTCCTTCTTCGAAAATTGTAACAATACATAAGTCAGTAATCTCTGAAGTCTCGTGCGTGTATAGCGTTTTGTCTTAATACGATTTAAAAAATCTTCAAAACTCGTCGCTTCTTTTATTTGTTGCTTTAGACGATTTTCAAGACCTTCTGTCATCTGATAAATCATTTTTAATGCGTCTTCTGTTTGTACCATGAGCTGATACTTTAACAAAGGAAAGTAATCTTCCCACGTTACTATCTGTTTACTTGCTTCCTGTAAATAAAAGTAGGCTGTTTCCGGAATATATTGCTTAACCGCTCTTCCTTCAAGTATCGCTTTTCGAATCGCTGTTGCACTCGCAATCGTTGCTTCTGTATTCAGCACTTGATCATCATACCCTGCTTCTTTTCTTTGAAGCGGAAAAAGTTCGATTTGATCAGCGAACCCTTGTCGCACAATCTCTTTTGCGTAAGCAAAACCGAGTTGGTTATTCGGTGAATTCAATTGTAGCGGAAAGATGGGCGCTAATTGACTGAGCAGTTGCTCCATTTGTTTTGCATAAGGAACATCAATCACATCTCGCTGCGTCATTTTACGGGAAATTAACGCTTCGTTTTCGACCATCCATGTTGCTGCCTCTAAGAACTCGGACCCTGTTCCATCTTCTACCCCAAAACTGAGAGAATCAATCCCCAAAGGACCTAAAATTTGAATAGCTCCTTTAGCGAAAAAATCAGCGGGTTGTGTGCTAAAGTGAATCGGAAGTTCGACCACTAAATCGACTCCACCTGCTAAAGCCATTTTCGTACGCGTCCATTTGTCAACGATTGCTGGCTCTCCCCGTTGAAGAAAATTTCCACTCATCACAGCAATGACCACGTCAGGATTCAACGCATGACGCACACGCTCAATTTGATAAGCATGCCCATTATGAAACGGATTATATTCAGCTACAATTCCACAAGCTTTCATTGAACCATTCATCCTAACCTTCTATTTCTGCGCTTTGAAAAACCAACGTGTATTATCACCAGTAATTTCTTGATCAAAATCAGCAACCATTTCAACATTTGAAAAGCCTGCCTTCTTCAACAACTCAAGATACATTTCTATCGGATAAGTACGCTCTTGATGCAACTCTTCTTGCCGTTCATATTGCCCCGATTCTTGTTCAACGAAAAAAGAGAGCTCATGCTCAATTGAATGTGGCTCTTCACCAGAAAAACTGTCCCATGTAAAAACAATACCCGGTAATTCATCATGATAAGAATAACCATCCAGCTCCGCAATATGTTCCGTAGTAAAGACATCAAACAAAAAGACGCCATCTGATTCCAAATGCGCGTAGGCTTGCTCAAAAACTGTCATTAAATCTTCTGGTGTTTTTAAATAGCAAAGCGTATCACAAAAACTAATAATCGCATCGTACTTTCCAAAACTCGACAGATCTCGCATATCCACATGAAATAACGGGAATTCAACACCCGCTGCTTCTTGCCTTTGCTTCGCTAATGACAACATTTCTGCCGACAAATCTAAGCCTGCAATGTCATAGCCTTTTTCTTTCAGCAAAATGCCGAGTTGTCCATTCCCGCACCCTAATTCTAAAATACTTGCCTTTGAATTTGGTACATGTTTTTCGGTATATGCAAGCCACTTTAGAAACAAAGCATCATCCATCAGCTCATCATACACATGGGCAAAAATTTCGTAAGTCATTACTCAGTGACCCAGTCTGTAATGTCTACCGTTGGCGCTTCTGTCCATAAACTTTCTAATTGATAATGGCTACGTTCTTCCTCATCAAATACGTGGAAAATCACATCGCCTAAATCAATCAAAACCCAGCTTCCATTTTGTTTTCCTTCAATACTTTTAGCTTCAACGCCAGCTTTAGCTGCTGCTTCCACAACACTTTCAGCAATCGCATTGATTAATCGTTTATTCGAAGCATGCGAAATCACATTGTAATCCGTTAAAATCGAAATACCTTTCATATCAATCGCAATAATATCTTTTGCTTGGCGATCATCCGCCGTTTTAACTACAAATTCTAATAATTCTTCGGGTGTTTTTCCCATTAATTTATTTCCTCCAATAATTCTTTACTTTTAATTATCAACTATTTTTTCTTTCAATCCAAGCATTATAAGCATCAATAGCTTTTGGATAAATTCGTTCTTCATTTTCAACTAAATGCTTAATCGTTTCTGTGATTTCGAAGCGAACCGCATCACGTAAAGAATGGCTCGCTAATTCACGAGCTTTTTCTACTCCAGGTTGCGTTCGACCTGGCTCAATATAATCGGCCACAAAAATAATTTGGGCAATTAAACTCATTTCTGGAGCTGCCGTTGTATGAAATTCAATCGCTTCTAAAATTTCATCATCTGTAATGCCATACTCCCTTTTTGCAAGAATCGAACCAACTGGCGCATGCCAAATCTGACTCCCAAATTGAAGTAAATCAAGATTCAAATTCTCACTAATTACAATATCACGCATTTCTTCTGCCGGTTGTTCTTTTGCTACATCATGCAAAAGAGCCGCAATACTTGCTTTTTCCATATCCGCTGCATATTCTTGTGCCAATTGTACGGCTGTTTGCTCCACACCAAGCACATGTTTAAAACGCTTCTCGCTCATTGTTTTATGGACCAATTCCATTAATTGCTCCCGTGTATAAGAGGTATAATTTCCAGAATATACAATAGGTTCATTATTTATCATTTTTATATAACCCTTCTAATTCAATATACTCTCGCACCGCATCCGGCACCAAATATTTAATCGAACAATTTGTCTCAACTTTATGACGAATCGTTGATGAACTAATATCCAGTGTAGGAGTATCTACCATAATAATCGGATAGTCAGACTCTTCTTCATATCCCGGTCGCTTCACTCCAACAAACTGTACCAGTTGAACCAGTTCATCAATCTTATACCAATAAGGTAAATCGCTGATCATATCGCCACCAATAATAAAATAAAAATCAACCGCAGGATACAAATCAATTAGAGCCTTCATCGTATTATAGGTGTAATTCTTCCCACCTGCTTCAACCTCATACAACTCTATCTCAAAATCTGGGTTGTCTTGAATCGCCAAATCCAACATTTCCACCCGGATATCCGAAGAAATTGTCTTCTTCTCAACCGAAGAATGGGGTGGTTGGGCAGTCGGCATAAATAAAATTTTATCCAAATCCAACTGATCCTTTACCTGATCAGCCATCACCAAATGGCCCATATGTGGTGGATTATACGTCCCACCGAGGATACCAACCTTCTCACGCTTACTCGTTCTAATTTCTTCGATTAAAATTTCAGGTTCTGTAATAACCGATGATTGTTTACTCAAATCCCTTCGTTCCTTTCTGTTCATTTTTATTTAATTTTGAATTCCAATTAAACACTCAAAATCTTTTCCGCTTCGCAAATGCCATCTATCTAATTATTAGCAGACTTTGGAAGTTCTGTTGAGTATCTTTGATATTTTTCTTCTTCCGCCGGTAAATATAAAACCAGTACTTTTCCAATCACTTGGACGACGGTAATGTCTGAGTGCTCTTCAATAAAAGCAGCTGCTTCTTTTGCGGTCATGCTTGAATTTTGTAATACTTGAACTTTCATTAATTCACGTTTTGATAAAGCATCCACATATTCATTCACAACATCTTCCGTCAAGTCATTTTTCCCAATTTGGAAGACGGGTAACATATCATGTGCTTCTGCACGTAAAAAACGCTTTTGTTTTCCTGTTAATTTTATCATAATATCTCCATTCTTTTTAATTTTGTTCTTGCTCTATCTTTTTCTATTGTTCGCACGAATACGTATCCTATTTCGTTTCAATAACTATAGAGTTTTCGAAAAAGATTTTAAATCATCGTTTTTCTAATATAAACGTCGACGCCTTCTGGTGCCCACATCGCAACTTTCGTATTTGGTTCTTGAACAGAAACCCATCCAAGTCCTGAAACTACAATATCTGATGGTTCATCCACTGTGAATTGATATCTTTTTAATTTCGGGAAGTTTTGTGCAGTGAATTCACTCGGTGGGTTTAAAATTTTACCCAATTGCTTTTCATAAAATTCATCCGCATTGTCCAGTTTTGTACGATGTAGTTGTAAATCATTACTGACGTAGAAAACAAATGGCTGCTTTCCTTCACCTTTGATGTAATCAAAACGAGCAACGCCATCTACAAAAATAGTTTGTCTATCATTTAATTGATAAATTTTTGGCTTTACTTCTCGTCTTGGAATCACTTGTTTTAGTTCTTTCCCTGATAAGAAATGTGTTAAGTTCGTATGTTGGATAATCCCTGGTGTATCAATGATATTGCTTCCATCATCTAGTGGAATTTCAATACTTCCAAGGGTTGTTCCAGGAAAATAAGAGGTAGTGATGACGTCATCGGATTCTGTCGCTATATTAATAATTTGATTAATCAGCGTCGACTTTCCAACGTTCGTTGCACCGACGATATAAACGTCTCGCCCTCTACGTTCTTTTTCAATGATTTCCATTAATTTCTTAACACTTTCTGAACGCTTCGCACTTGTAAGGACTACATCTTTTGGACGTATTCCCGCCTCATGCATTTGTTCGGTTAACCACTGACGAATTTTTCCATGACTTACTGCATTTGGCACTAAATCAACTTTATTTCCTACAATGAGGAGCGGATTACTGCCCGCAAAACGCTGCATACCTGTAATAAGCGTTCCACTAAAATCGAAAATATCAACCACATTTACAATAAGTGCATCTTTAGAACTAATTTCATTTAACATACGTAAAAAATCATCGTCTGTTAGCTCAACATCGGATACTTCATTATAATGACGCAGTCTAAAACAACGACGACAATAAATATCTTGGAGCTCAGAAGACGGACGTTTCAATACGGATGATGGTACATATCCTGCTTTATTTTCTTCTGTGGACTGTAACTTCGCTCCACAACCTATACAATAAAAATCTTTATAGCTCTCTGATTGGTTCATCTAGTGAGTCCCCCCATTCCATATTTGGATCTGATTTAATTAATTTATTCATAATTTTCAACTCAATAAAACGATTAAATTTCGTATTCCAAGCATCTGAATCTAAGATTGGTTTCACTAAAATCGAGCGGACACCATGACGATTTGAACCTAAAATGTCAGTCATAATTTGATCGCCGACCATCACTAAATTTTCTGCTGGAATTCCTAATTTCTTTTCAGCTTTTCTAAAAGCACGACGAGAAGGTTTCAAACTCATCGGTACAAATTCGAGTTCTAATATTTCGGCAACTTTCTCAATCCGATTGCCATTATTATTTGAAATGATCACAACGGGTATATCGGCTTCTTTCATCATTTCAATCCAACGAACCGATTCTTCTGTCGCCTCTGGATGGTCCCACGCAATTAAAGTGTTATCCAGATCCGTCAAAACTGCATGAATATTATTTTTCCGCAGTTGTTCAGGTGTGATTGAATAAATGGATTTTACCATCCAAGTAGGTTTAAAATATTCTAACATGCTTTATTCCTTTACTAGTTTATTTCTTTTTTAAAAAACAGAGAGCACAAAATTTGTACTCTCTTTAGCGAGTTTCCTTCATTAATCTTCTTCTGGTAATACAGGTTGAACCAATTCCAAGATCTCCATCGCCACAAAGTCGATGTTGTCAAATTCCATATTCTCGTCAATCGACGGATCATTCACGATGAATACTTCACGGTCTCTAACGTACTCCACCGTTGCACGTAATTCGCCATCTGTTTCGAATCGGCGAACTTGAACATCATCTGTTTTATCTTCAATCATCGCTTCTAATCTTAAAATAATAGGTCTTAAGCTTGATGGTTTCATATTTCTCACCTTTCTAAACATTTCTAGTTATTGTCGTACTTCATTTTACCAAATAAAAGGTTAAATAACATTCATTTCCTCTAATTCTAACAAAAAAACAGAAGGATTCGAAGACACACGCCGCGAACCCTCCTATTTCTATGAACTTATATAGTTTATATACAAATACCTTACATATCTTAAACTATTCTCTAAGAATAAGATAGTGCATTTTTTTATTTTTTATTCATTTTAAAAACTAGTCCCACCACAACTTGATTAAAGATTGTGTCCCTTCATCTCCATAACCGGCATCTTCTAAATTTTTATATAATTCGTATGCTTGAGTGGTTCCAGGAAGCTCTAAATTCATTTTTTCTGCTTCATCTAAAGCAATCTTTAAGTCTTTTACAAAGTGCTTCACAAAAAATCCTGGTGAGTAATCTTCTTTAATAATACGTAGCCCATAATTTTCAAGTGACCAGTTACGAGCAGCTCCACCATTGACCGTTTTTACAACTTCTTCTAATTTTAGGCCAGCTTTATTCGCATAAACCATCATTTCAATGAGTCCTGTCATTGTTCCGGCAACCATAATTTGGTTGGCCATTTTTGTATGTTGACCACTACCTGCCTCACCAAATAATCTTAACTCACCTGAAAATGTATTTAATATTGGACGAACTTTTTCATAAGTATCCTTATCGCCACCAACCATCACCGTAAGTGTTCCATTTTTTGCGCCTAAATCTCCTCCAGATACTGGTGCATCTAAAGCATCTACTCCAATTTTTTCAGCTTCTTGGGCTAATTTTTCTGCAAGAGCAGGTGTACTTGTGGTCATGTCAATAATTACTTTACCTTCTGTCAAACCTTCAAACACACCGTCTTCACCTAAGTAAACATCTTCAACATCTTTTGGATAACCCACAATGGTCAAAATGATATCCGAAGTTTCTGCGATTTTAGCTGGAGTATCTTGCCATACAGCTCCTTCATCTGTTAAAGGCATCGCTTTTAATTTTGTACGATTATAGACGTTCACTTCATAATCCGCTTTCAAAAGATGGCGAACCATAGAAGAGCCCATTACTCCGGTACCTATAAATCCAATCTTCATGAAGAATTTCCTCCTAATATATTTAATATAAATTTTAAATTTCTTTGCGACATTTATTCTGTTTTCTACCTATACAAACTCTACACGACTCATTCCAGAGAATCAAAATATATCTATGAAATATTTTGATTTTCAACTGCTTCTTAGATTTTTTTTAAGGAATTTAAAAAATTACAAAACTCAAAACTATAAGCTAGCAAGCTTCTATAATTCTTTATTACACCACGAGATCAGAAAGATCAATGGAGAGATTCCATGGTATTCGAAAACTGTTTTCATGGTCAATGGAGCTGCCACCATGTTCGAAAGTTGTTTTCGTGGTCGTTGGAGCTTTCATCATGTTTGAAATCTGTTTTCATGGTCGATGGAGCTTCCATCATGTTCGAAATTTGCTCTTGTGGTCAATAGAACTTCCATCGTGTCTGTAGCGCTCCATTCAAAGTTAATGGTTGATTAAACTCATCAAAAAAAGGAGCTAGTTTCCTAGCCCCTCAAAAATTTAATATACTTATTTTGTGTATTCTTCAACTAAAGCCATTACTTCTTCATTAGAAGTCGCTTCGTTTATTGCTTTGTCTACTAACTCTTCCATTTTAGAAGTGTCTAGACGTTTCATTAAACTACGAGTTTTTAGAATACTTGTAGCACTCATTGAGAATTCATCTAATCCCATACCAACAAGTAGTGGTACTGCTGTTTGATCTCCAGCTACTTCTCCACACATACCTGCCCATTTACCTTCAGCGTGTGCTGAATCAATAACATTTTTAATTAAACGTAAAATTGATGGGTTATATGGTTGGTATAAGTATGAAACTTGTTCGTTCATACGGTCTGCTGCCATTGTGTATTGGATTAAATCGTTTGTACCAAGACTGAAGAAGTCAACTTCTTTTGCAAATTGGTCAGCTAAAACTGCAGCTGCTGGAATTTCTACCATGATACCAACTTGGATTGAATCAGAAACTTCAACACCATCATTTTGAAGTTTTTCTTTTTCTTCTTCATAAATTGCTTTTGCATCACGGAATTCTTGTAATGTAGCAATCATTGGGAACATAATACGTAAGCTACCGTGAACTGAAGCACGTAATAACGCACGTAATTGTGTTCTGAAGATTTCATCTTGATCTAAACTAATACGAATTGCTCGGTAACCTAAGAATGGGTTCATTTCATGTGGTAGTTCAAGGTATGGTAACTCTTTGTCTCCACCAATGTCCATTGTACGAACGACAACAGGTCTTCCATCCATTCCTTCAAGCACTTCTTTATAAGCTTCATATTGTTCATCTTCAGTAGGAAGCTCTTGAGAATCCATGTATAAGAATTCTGTACGGTATAAACCGACTGCTTCTCCACCATGATCTAAAACAGCCTCTAAATCGCGAGGTGTTCCAATATTTCCAGCTAATTCAAATTGTTTTCCATCCGCTGTAACAGTAGGTTCATCTTTCAATTTCTCCCACTCAGCTTTTAGAGATTCGAATTCTTCAGCTTTTGTTGCATATTCGGATACTTCTTCTTCTGAAGGATCAACAAGAACAGTTCCTTCAATTCCATCTACAAGAAGCATGTCTCCTTCTGAAACTTCATCAGAAATTGTACCTGTACCAACGATAGCAGGAATTTCTAATGAACGAGCCATGATGGCAGAGTGTGAAGTACGTCCACCAATATTTGTTACAAAAGCTTTTACATATTGTTTGTTTAATTGTGCTGTATCACTTGGTGTTAAATCATGTGCCACAATAACAACTTCTTCATCAATTGTAGAAGGATTTGGCAATGAGACACCTAGTAAAGTAGCAATTACACGTTTGCGCACATCGCGAATATCTGCCGCACGCTCTTGCATATAAGGATTATCTTCCATTGATTCAAACATCGTAATGAATGTATCTGTAACTTCTTCATAAGCTGCTTCTGCGTTGATTTTATTTGCGTTAATTGCTTCTTCTACTTGACCAGTCATTTCAGGGTCAGAAAGAATCATTGCGTGTGCGTCAAAAACTTGCGCTTCTTCTTCACCTAATGATTGAGCAGCAATCGCACGAATACGTCCGATTTCAGCGTTTGATTTCTCAACTGCTTCATTTAAACGTTCAATTTCAACTGCAGGATCTTCAACTTGTACTTTTTCTACTGTAAGATCAGGTTCAATGAGACGATAAACTTTAGCATGAGCATAACCATCGCTTGCCGCAATTCCAGTTATTTTTTTGCTCATTATTATTCGCCCAGTCCTTCACTTTTCATAGTTGCTTTGATACCTTCCATTGCTTCTTCTTCGTCTTCACCATCAGCAGTGATTGTAACGTCAGCACCTTGACCAACACCAAGTGACATAACACCCATGATTGATTTTAAGTTTACTGATTTACCGTTATATTCTAAAGTAATATCTGAACTATATTTACCTGCTGTTTGCACTAGCATTGTAGCTGGACGTGCGTGAATCCCTGTATCTGCTGTAATATGAAAATCGTGTTGTACCATTCAAAAAACTCCTCTATAAATGTATTTTATTTTTTCTGAAGGATAGAAATACTACTAAAATTACTGGAGTAACAGTAAGTATCAGTAAGCATTTTCATCAGTCCTCCTTACAAGACTACCATTTTTAAGGACCTTTCTCAACTATTATTTATTCAAAATTAAAATGGCCGTCTATATAGCTATATAATCGGATATACGGACTTCATTTACGAAGTATATGGTTATTTTTTTAAATAAATTACTAAAAACTCAGTGCTCAAAATAGAAAAATAATTTACTCTTCCACCATATTTTCATCAATTTTAATTATTTGACCTTAAAATGATCTTAAAGGATAAGAATTACTAACTAATATTATTATCATAACAATAAGTAAATATCCCTTTCAACTGAGACCTATAAAAATTAAGTACTGTTTATATATATAGCAAGTTTTAATACTTTATTTCGAGTGGTTTTTTTCTAAAATCTTTAATCATTTTCAAGCTTAACACTTGAAAGTCAGGATTAGTCAGAGTATAATAAGTATTGTCAAAGGTCAGAGATAGTCAAACAAAAGATTCTCGTTAAATATAAACCTTATTTCTGTCTTTTGAGCATATATGATATAAAATATACTTGATAAAACATTTTGAAAGGAAGTGATTTGGATGCTTTGTGAAAGATGTAGAGAAAATGAAGCAACCATTCATTTAACAACAAGAATAAACGGACAAAAACGTGAAATTGATATTTGTCAAAATTGCTATCGTGAAATCAGACAGCAACATAATGATGCTAGAAATCCAAATAATCCAAATAGAACACCCGATCCATTCGGCTTTGGAAACTTTGATGATCTATTCCGTGCAATGAGTGGCGCAACACGTCCTCAAGGTCAAAGACCTCAGCAAGGACAGCCTTCTCAAGGTTTTGGTGGCCCTACTCCTCCAGAAGGTGGACAAGGCGGCCGTGGAGGCTTACTTGGTGAATTTGGAATTAACTTAAACGACATGGCCCGTGAAGGTAAAATTGATGGTGTTATTGGACGTGACGAAGAGATTGAGCGTGTAAGCGAAATTCTTAACCGCCGCCGTAAAAATAATCCAGTGCTTATTGGTGAAGCTGGTGTTGGTAAAACAGCTATCGTTGAAGGTATGGCATTGAAAATTATTAATGGAGAAGTCCCACAAAAATTAGCGAAAAAAGAGATCATTCAACTTGATGTCTCTAGTCTCGTATCAGGAACTGGTATCCGCGGACAATTTGAAGAAAAAATGCAACAACTAGTCAGCGAATTAGAAGAAGATCCAAATATCATCTTATTCATTGATGAAATTCATCAAATTGTAGGTGCTGGTTCAGCTGAAGGCTCAAATACTGACGCTGGGAACATTTTAAAACCAGCTCTTGCTCGTGGAGATATTCAGTTAATTGGTGCTACAACTTTAAATGAATACCGTGTAATTGAAAAAGATTCAGCTCTAGAAAGACGTTTACAACCCGTACGTGTGGACGAGCCGAACTTAGACGAAACGTACACTATTCTTAAAGGAATCCAAAAACAATATGAAGATTACCACCATGTAAAATATTCAGAAGAAGCGATTCGTGCAGCGATTGATTTGTCTGATCGTTATATTCAAGATCGTTTCTTACCAGATAAAGCCATTGACTTACTGGATGAGTCTGGTTCGAAGAAAAACTTAACGATTCAAGTGAGAGATCCAGAAACCATTCAAGAACAAATTGATGAAGCTGAAAAATTAAAAGAAGAAGCAACTGAAAAAGAAGACTATGAAAAAGCAGCCTTCTATCGTGATCAAATTTCAAAATATGAAGGAATGCTTGATCAACAAGTTCCTCACTCTGAAATGCCAACCATTACTGAACAAGATATGATTAACATCATTGAAATTAAAACAGGTATTCCAGTCGGTGAATTGAAAGAAAAAGAACAAACTCAATTACGTGATTTAGACAAAGAACTTAAAAAAGTTGTTGTTGGACAAGACGAAGCGATTGATAAAGTAACACGGGCGGTTCGTCGAAATCGCATCGGTTTACGTAAAACAAATCGTCCAATTGGTTCTTTCTTATTTGTTGGACCTACAGGTGTGGGAAAAACCGAATTAGCAAAAGCTTTAACTTTTGAATTATTTGGTAACCGTGATGCGTATGTTCGTCTAGACATGAGTGAGTTCATGGATCGACACAGTACAAGTAAATTGATCGGTTCACCACCAGGATACGTAGGTTATGAAGAAGCTGGTCAATTGACTGAACAAATTCGTCGTAATCCATATAGTTTAATCTTAGTGGATGAGGTTGAAAAAGCTCACCCTGACGTCTTGAACATGTTCTTACAAATTATGGAAGATGGACGTCTGACTGATTCTCAAGGTCGAACAGTCGACTTCAAAAATACAATCATCATTATGACAAGTAATGCTGGTAGTGGTGGTGCAGAAGCAAATGTTGGGTTTGGTGCAGCATTAGAAGGTACACAACAATCTATTCTAAACCAACTTAGCGACTTCTTTAAACCTGAGTTCTTAAACCGTTTTGACGCGATTGTTGAATTCAACTCACTAACCAAAGAAAACTTGTTAGAGATTGTAGATATTATGTTAGAAGAAATTAATGATTCAATGAGCGCACATGACATCGAAATTCATGTAGATGACGATGCAAAAGAAAAACTCGTTGATCTTGGTTACAATCCAAGTATGGGTGCTCGTCCGCTACGCCGTGTCATTGAAGAACAAATCGAAGATAAAGTTGCAGAATTTTATCTAGAAAATCCAGATGTCGGTGAAATTTACGTGACTGTTTCAAACGATGAAATTGTCGTCACGAAAGGTTCTGAACAAGAAAAACTTAATATTGAAATCGAAGTAGATGGACCTGAAGATGAAGTCTCTGATACAGGTGATTCAAATACTTCTGAAGATTCTGAAGAAGATACTGAGGACTCTGACGAAGAATAATCAAACACTCTACTCCTAAAAGCACCCGGAAACGGGTGCTTTTTTAATTGTATAAGGATTTATGTAATTAAAGTTGGGATGATGTCTTTAAAAAGAAGTTATCTTCGTTTATTAGTCAACATTTAGGAAAATGACTAGTAAATAAAGAAATACTAGTCAAAAGTTGAGAAATTGAATAATAAATAAAGAAATACTAATCAAAATTTGGGACATTGACTAGTAAATGAGAATTATGGGCTTTATACAGAGAACACCAGCTCAGTTCTCATAAATTTAAAGAGACTCGTTTGTTAAGTCGGTTAGTTGACTAATTAACAAACGAGTCTCTTTTTATTTTCTATATATTTTTACTTATAGTTTCCATTATTCCATAGTACTACAGCTTCTTGTTCCAGTGATTTTTTGACGTCAATAATCCGTTGGTTAGAGCTTCCTCTAAAGTCTAAATCATAACTAAAGTGTTCCAAAATAAAACGTCCATCAACGAGTACATCAAGCAAACTTAATAACTCAATTTTATCTTCACTTCCACGCATAATTTCTTCCCAAGTATAACCTGTCCAAGACCAAATATCTTTCTTTTTTCCAAAAGCTTCACGGACACGTTCGCAAAGGGAAATGGTGACTTCTGTATTTAAAAAAGGTTCTCCGCCAAGTAAGGTTAATCCCTGACAATACTCTGCACTCATATCTTCAATAATTTTTTCTTCTAATTTTTTTGTATAAGGTTTTCCGTATTTGAAATTTTGAGCAACTTTGTTGTAGCAACCTTTACATGCAAACGGACAACCACTTACATATAAACTACAACGCACACCTTCCCCATCCACAAAATTATAAGGTTTATAATCGGCAATGTAATTTTGACTGAAATCTTTTGCTTCCCATTTGACCGGATCAAAGGACATCTTATTCTGCCCCTTTCATGTGTTTCACGCGTGCTTTAATTTCTTTATGACGCCCTTCTGCCATTGGACGTTTTTGTGGATTTCCAAGGTAACCACATGTACGTTTCACCACATCACAAGTTTCAGAATTCGTATTTCCACATTGCGGACATTTAAATCCTTCAGCAGTTGGCAAAAATTCTCCTTCAAAATCACATTCAAAACAATAATCGATCGGCGTGTTTGTTCCAAGATAGCCAATTTTATCATAGGCATAATCCCAAACAGCTTCTAAAGCTTTAGGATTACTACTCAACTTTGGATATTCACAATAATGAATAAAACCACCACTTGTTAAAGGTGCATAATCTTTTTCAAAATCTAATTTCTCAAAGGGCGTCGGATTTTTTCGTACATCATAATGAAAGCTATTTGTGTAATAACCCTTATCCGTAATATCTTGTACAAGACCAAATTTCTCTGTGTCAATTTTACAAAAACGGTCGGTTAAGCTTTCGCTTGGTGTGGAATAGACACTAAAATGTAAATCATAAGCTTCACTCCACGCATCCGCATTTTGTTTTAATAAAGAGAGTATTTCGATCGTAAAGTCTTTTGCTTCTTTATCTTCTTCCCATTCTGGTCCATAAAACACAGTAGCCGCTTCATACAAACCAATGTACCCTAGTGACACGGTTGCTCGTCGATTTAAAAATAGCTTAGAAACACTTTCTTCAGGAGCTAAACGCTCGCCAAATGCACCATACTGATATAAAATAGGTGCATTTTCCGGCACAGCCTCCATCACACGAAGGGCTTTAAAAAGTAAGCCATCCTTTAACGTCAGTAAACGTTCTTCTAGCAATTCAAAAAATCGGTCTTGACTTCCTGCTGCTTCTAGTGCGATTCTTGGGATATTTAAAGTCACAACTCCTAAATTCATTCGTCCAGCTGTAACATCTTCGCCCTCTTCATTCTTCCAGCCTTGTAAGAATGAACGACAACCCATTGGTGCTTTAAAACTTCCAGTTAATTCAATAATTTTGTCGTAATTAATAATATCTGGATACATTCTTTTAATGGAACATTTTAATGCTAATTGTTTGATATCATAGTTTGGATCTGTTGGTTTTAAATTTAGTCCATCTTTTAATGTAAAAATTAATTTTGGAAAAATGGCGGTTCGTTTTTCTTTTCCTAATCCTTCAATTCGAATTTCAAAAATAGCTTTTTGGATTTCGCGTTCGATCCAATTTGTTCCAAGTCCAAAACCGATTGTTGTAAAAGGAGTTTGTCCCTGAGAAGTATACAATGTATTTATTTCATACTCTAAGCCTTGCATCGCGTCATAGATATCTTTTTTTGTTTTTTCGTAAGCAAATGCTTGCTGGTTTTCCTCCCCCTCTAACCATTCTTGGGCTGTTTTCAAGTGCTTTTCAAAATTAATTTCTGCGTATGGAGCGAGTACTTCATCAATTCGGTCAAAGCTGCACCCACCGTATTGAGAAGAAGCAACGTTCGCAATGATTTGTGCAGTCTGTGCAGCAGCCGTTTGAATGGAACGTGGGGAACCTACTTCTGCATTTCCAATTTGGAACCCTTCTTCAAACATAGATTTAAAATCAATTAAGCAACAATTACTCATTGGTGAGTAAGGCGTGTAGTCTAGATCATGATAGTGAATTTCTCCTTTCTCATGTGCGTTAGCTACATGTGATGGGAGTAATTTTAATCCGATTGCCTTTCCAACAATTCCTGCTGTTAAGTCTCTTTGAGTATTGAAAACTTTACTGTCTTTATTCGCATTTTCGTTAACGATTGTTTTATCTTGTTGGAGTAACTGTTGGATCATTACGTTTACATCACGGCGCTTTTTTCGTCCTTGTGCTTTTTCTTCACGACGATTGATATAGGCTTCCGCAAGAACTTCCTCTCCTGCTTCCATTAGTACTTCAAGTACCCATTCATCAATATCGGCTGTTGTTAAATCACCTATTTCACCTAGTACTAAAAGATTCATTTTATCTTTAACTTTCCCAGCAATATTTCTTGCTTCTTCAAGCGAATAAGGTTGGTTCAACTGTTGTGCTGCTTGAAATAACGCTTGTGCAATTTTTTGGCCATCAAAATTTTGCTTGCGGCCATCTCGTTTTTGGATATATTTTATGGATGAAGTTGTTTCTTTTTTATGAACTTGCATGTTCTAATCCTCCTAGATATTAAGCATAATAATTTTTTCACAAATAATGACAAAAATAAAAAGCCCTTGATGATAACCACCTAGGGACAGAATACATGCAAAATTCATTTTGAATCTTTTATATTTCGCGAAAATTCAGATCGCTAAAAAACTCAAAAACGAAAAAAATCCTAAAGGCACACGACCCTTAGGATCACTGTTTGCTACTTTGCCTCGAAGTAGTTTCACCAAAGATAGTAATAAAAAGACCTGACTTGAACAATGTTCTCACAGTGGCGGGACCGTTTCGGATTTACACCGAATTCCATTTATTATTATCTATATGTATTTATTTTTCTATGTGTTTAAAGATTATCATACTATATATTGTGTTTCAACTTTAAAACGAAACTATCTCTATTATTTTAAAGAATATAAAAAAGCCAATTATATCAAATAAGTAAATTGGCTTTAATAAAACATTATTCTTATTTAGTACTTTCTCTTTCAGGTCTAATATCTCCTGAATAAAAATTAACCTGATAACAATTATTTTCCTCATCCAGCTTATGGAATAATTCAATTAACTTCTCTCCATAAGTTCCTAAGTGCTCCACAACTGCATTTACATGCGTAAATTCTACCGTCGTCGGTTCGCTAGCTTCATTTAGCACATCCCAAAGCGCATCTAAGTTATTCCCAAAATAACTCGGGAAAGAAAATACTCGATTCAAATGTGCATACATTAAATCTTTTGTCGCCATAAAATCGCCATCAATTACCATTGTTCTCATTGATTTTCACCACCTGGATATATTTCTTCAAAACTTTTATAGTGATCATCTGTATAAAAATACAAACCGTCATTTGAAAAAATTAAACGTTCTGCATTCCGATGACCGCCGTCATAATTAATATCTGCTTCATAATAGTCTCTTTCATCTGCTTCTGGTAGTAATTCTTCAAAATTTCCAAAATAATCGCCACCAATACTTGCCTCTGGTGCAACTTCCCAAAGATTACCTTCGCTTGCTTCCCATCCAAGCTCACGTGCTTCTTTCTTGGTTAAATAATTTGGTGGCAACTCACCATAAGCATCCAAATAATCTACAACTTCCTGTGCTTGGTCATAAGATTCTCCTTCTACAACAAGCTCTTCATCCGCTGTTGCAGAATCCGTCTCCGAAGTTTCAATATCTTCGGATGTTTGAGCCGTACCGCACGCGACCAACAAAAACATCAGCACAGGCCACAAAAACAATTGCTTTATTTTTCCACGCATTCACTCACCTCTACTACACTGCTATTTTAATCTTCTAGTTCTCTCTAGTTCTACTCTACAAAATACAGCTGCTCATCGCATAAGCCCTACTTCGTAAAATGACCACATAAAGTCATTTTAGAATGAATTAAAGTAAAGAATAGAGCTCGACTTCTGGATATTTATCGCTAAACCAGCGCAGCGCAAAGTCACTCTCGAATAAAATAACGGGCTGGTCGTAACGATCTTTCGCTAGTAAGCTTCGATTTGAGCTCATATTTTCATCGAGTTGATCCGGATGAATCCAGCGCGCGATTTTATTTCCTAATGGCTTCATGATGACTTCAGAATTATATTCTTTATTCATACGGTGTTCAAACACTTCAAATTGAAGTTGTCCGACCGCACCTAAAATATATTCTTCTGTATGATAAGTTTTGTATAATTGGATCGCACCTTCTTGAACTAGTTGTGCAATTCCTTTGTGATAAGATTTTTGTTTCATCACATTTTTCGGTTCAACTTTCATGAAAATTTCCGGTGTAAATTGTGGTAACTCTTTGAAAGTTACTTGGTCTTTTCCTTCATAAATTGTGTCTCCAATTTGGAAGTTTCCGGTGTCATATAAACCGATAATGTCTCCTGCAACTGCGTGTTTTACAATTTCACGATCTTCAGCCATAAATTGCGTTGAATTATTCAAACGGAAATCACGGGCTGTACGTGAAAGAGTGACACTCATTCCCGGTTCAAATTGTCCCGAACAAATTCGTACGAATGCAATTCGGTCCCGGTGTTTCGGATCCATATTGGCTTGAATTTTAAAGATAAAACCTGAGAATTCTTCATCAGTTGGTTCAACAGAGGTTTCTTCTTTATCTACCGTTATCCCTGGTTCAGGCGCAAATTCTAAAAAGGTTTCTAAGAAAGTTTCCACGCCAAAGCCGGTTAAAGCAGATCCGAAAAATACAGGGGTCAACTCGCCTGCCGCAATGGCTTCTTCTGAAAACTCATTCCCAGCAATTTTAAGGAGCTCGACTTCTTCAAGGACTTGTTCATAAAGACGATCTTCCTTCAGAGGATGCTCCCCTTCAATTTCGCCATTTTCATTTAAGGGTAAGTAAACTTCCCCATTATTCCAGGCGTCTGGGTCATTAAACTCAATACGATTATGATAAATATCATAAACACCAATTAAGCTGCGTCCTGTTCCGATCGGCCAGTTCATTGGATAAGCGTCAATTTCAAGAACCTCTTCCAACTCTTCCACTAAATCAATGGGCTCACGACCATCACGATCTAGTTTGTTCATAAAAGTAAAAATAGGAATCCCACGCATACGACAAACTTTAAATAGCTTCTCTGTTTGCGCTTCAATACCATTTGCGGTGTCGACCACCATGACAGCTGAGTCAACCGCCATGAGTGTACGATAAGTATCTTCTGAAAAATCCTCGTGTCCAGGTGTATCTAAAATATTTACGTGTTTATTCTCATAATTAAAATGCATCACGGAACTTGTGACGGAAATTCCACGTTGTTTTTCCACTTCCATCCAGTCAGACGTCGCAAATTTTCCTGTTTTACGCCCTTTTACAGTACCCGCTTGTCGAATCGCACCACCGAGTTTCAACATTTGCTCAGTGATCGTCGTTTTCCCCGCATCCGGATGGGAGATAATCGCAAACGTACGACGCTGCTCAACTTCATTTTTTAGTAACTCTTGATCTACTTTCATTAATTTATACACTTCCTAAATTTCTATAAGTTTTCATGGTTTTATTTTGTGATTCGTGTTCAGTTTCTTCATTATAAATGGTTTATGCCGAGACTTCCATGAAAGATTATTGATTATAAGCTCCGGCACCATTTTATCATGCTTTTATATTTTAAAGTAATATCGTCAACTTGCAATAGTTTTGAGTGATTTCGTAAATTTTATTAGAGAGAATCGCTCTTTTGGGTTTATTTTTTGGAAACCTCATTTAAAAGTCATAATGGGTTTTGCTTTCACCAAATCTTATTTTATCAAAAGAAATCGCTCTTGTTTTCACCAAATTGAATTTCATCAAAATAAGTCGCTCTTGTTTTCACCAAATGAATTTCATCAAAATAAGTCGCTCTTGTTTTCATCAAATCTAGTTTCATCAAATTAGGTCGCTTTTGCTTTCACCAAATTGAGTTTCATCAAAATAAGTCGCTCTTGTTTTCACCAAATTTAGTTTCATCAAAAGAAATCGCTCTTGTTTTCACCAAATCTAATTTCATCAAAATAAATGAGACTTCACTCTTTTTAAATCCCTATTTCACTCCTATTCATCTTTTTACATGACATTTTTTTCGATTCTTGTTATCCTCACTTTTGTAATTCATAAAAAAGGAGCTTATAATATGACTCAAAAAACAATTCAAGCGGAATGGACAACAGACATTCAATCCGAAGTTTATCAAGACTCCGTTAATATTCGTTATGATGTATTTATTACGGAACAAGAATTTCCAGAAGGCTCGGATATCGATGCATTCGAAAGTGACTCAGAACATCTTGTGCTTTATGATGAAGACGAGACTCCTCTGGCAACCGCTCGAATTTATCCATTAGAAGACAAACGCTACCGAATTGAACGTGTGGCTGTTTTAAAGAAGGCAAGAAAACTTGGTTTAGGGAAAATGCTTATCCAAGAAATAGAAGAACGTATTACAGATAATGGTGGCGAAGCGATCACGCTAAACAGTGAAAGTGATGCCGTTGGTTTTTATAAAAAATATGGCTATGAAAAAATTGGGGATGAATATTTAGATTACCATATCATGCACCAAAAAATGGAAAAAGAACTCTAATTAAAGAAACCTAGGAGATGACAAAATGACAAAAGCTGTGTGGACAGAAAATTTAAGGTCAAAAACTTACGAAGATGCGATCAGTATCCGCTATGAAGTTTTCGTAAACGAACAAAATGTTCCTGAAGATGTGGAGGTTGATGAACTCGAAGATAAATCTCATCACGTTGTCCTCTATGAAGAAAATCAGCCTGTAGGAACGGCTCGTATCTATCATCGAGGCGACGGAGTTTACAAGATTCAACGGGTGGCTGTTCTGAAAAAATATCGCAAAAAAGGAATCGGCGCCAAGTTAATGAAAGAGTGCGAGCTCCAAATCAACAAACTTCGTGGGACAAAAATCACACTCGGTGCACAACTTCAGGCGTTGTCATTTTACGAAGGTTTAGGGTACAAAGCAGAAGGACCAGAGTTTATGGATGCTGGAATCCCCCATCGGGAAATGACGAAGATGCTCGTTTAGACTTTGAAGAATAAGAAAAAAGCCGCCAAAAATCAGCGGTTTTTTCTCATTCTTTTTTATTTTGACTTCTTTTTAGTAACGCTTCTCTTTTCGATTTAGCGGATTGTTCTCGACGTTTTCGTTCTTCTGGAAGTTTTTTTAAGAGCTTTAATTTTTCATCTGCTTCGATTTCTACTTCGAAAACATCCCCTGTTGTTGTTTCAGCTGGCAAATCTGATACGGAAACGAAGTAAGGTTTTTGTGCATCGTCTACTATAAAAACAGCTAAATCACCGTTAATTTCTTCAAAGACAGCTTTCATTTCAATAAACCTCCAATAATTCAATCCTTTTTTATTTTTCAGTTTCTACCGTCACTTCTCCGCCTTCATCAATATAAATCGAAATCGTGCCCAATTCATCGGTTCCATAAACTGGAATATTTGCGGTGGTTACACGTTCAATTGTATCTGGATGCGGATGTCCATAAGAATTATTTACGCCTGCTTGATAAAAAGCCATTTGTGGATTGACAGCCTCTATCCACTGTTGACCTGTGCTATCTCTTGAGCCATGATGTCCTAATATCAGTAAATCAGATTGTAAGTTCCCACCGCGTTTTACAATAGCATTTTCTCGTCGATAAGAAGCATCTCCAGAGGTCATCAATGAGATACCGTCAAAAGCAATACGCGTCACAATCGACTCTTCATTGAAATCGGTTTGGGGACTGTCCGCTTCGGGTTGCAGAACTTGAATATCAAATTCTCCACGTGTAAAATGTTCACCAGCTTTTGGTTCTGCATACTCCACATCCACTTCCAATAACGTATCTAGTAAGTTCGCATACACTTGTGAGGTATGATCCATCCCGTTCATCCACACTTCTTGCACATCAAAATACTCAAGCACCAAATCCCCATGACCAATGTGATCGGAGTCATTATGAGAGAAAATGAGTAAATCTATTTCTTCTCCTAAACCGATGTATTGATCAAGATAGGAAATAATTCGCTTTTCCGAATCATCATAACGCCCGGTATCGATAAGCACTGAAGTCCCATCGCTTGCGATAAATAACATGGAAGATCCTTGTCCTACATCGAATAAATGAATTTGACTCGTTCCAACAGCAACTTCCGGATTTGTTTTTTCTGCGGGACGTTCAAAATCTCTAACCCGTTCGCCAATTTGAGTGACTGCTTCATCTAATCTTGTTTGGATTTGACTAAAATCAATATCTCGTCTTCCAGCTAAATAGCCACCAACAAAGATAAAAAAAGCAATCAACAAACCAAACGTCCAGCGGGTGCGTCGTTCTCTTTGTTTTTTTGTTAATCGTCTTCTCTTCGCCAATTCTTTCACTCCACCTTTTCATCCACAAGCTCTTGCATATCCACTGGCAACGGCGCTTCTATTTCTACACGCTCACCTGTAAAAGGATGATCAAAACCATAATGTGCACAATGTAAAGCTTGTCGATCCAGTAACTCTTTTGAACCGCCATACAAATCATCCCCAACAAGCGGGTGTCCAAAATGTGACATGTGTACACGAATTTGATGCGTGCGGCCTGTATGCAACGAAAGCCTCACATGGCTTATGTCATTTTCCAGACGCTGCATCATTTTATATTGGGTAATAGAAGGTTTTCCATGAGGAGCTACGATTCGTTCGATGATTGAATCCGGTGATCGTGCGATCGGCGCATCAATCAAACCCTCTTCCTGTTCCAAATGACCGTGTACTAACGCTTCATAATGTTTCTCCAGCTCTTGGTGATCCAAAAGATTGCCCATCATTGAATGAGCGAGTGTATTTTTCGCAATCAGCATTACGCCACTTGTGTAGCGATCTAAACGCGTGACCACATGAACCACTTTATGTCGGTAATTTTGATGGAGATAATACCCTTTTACCCGGCTAGCAACCGTGTCTCCACGATGTGCCGGTGAAGGAACTGAAATGAGGCCCACTGGTTTATTGATGATTAGATAATGATCATCTTCAAATAAAATATCAAGTGGTTCGTCTGTTGCGATTAAGTCAGGATTCGGCTCTTCTTTCGGTAAATTTAATTCGACGACATCGCCAATTTCTAACTCTTTTCGCACGCGTTCTTCTTGTTCATTGACTAAAAAAGTGCCGCCGTGAAATTTCGTACGGCCAATGATTCGGCGTGAAACGCCTTTTTCTTTTAAAAATTCTTTCAATCGTTTCGGGTCCTTTTCTGTGACCTGCCATTTTACTGTCATTTAAAAAGTCTCTCCAATAAAAGCATCACTCACGCGATCCCAGAAGTGTGTGTGACGATACCGTGCAAAACGAATCGAATCCTCTGCAATTTTCAGGCGAATTTTTTTGACTTCTGTTTCTGTTGTCGTGATGTGATCCAATGTTAATAATAAATCTTGTGATTCTAATAAATGCAAATTAATTTCTTCATCTTCTGCAATAATTAAAGGTGAACTCAATGTTCGATAAACACGATTATTAATCGATGCAATCTCTGTCATTTGTAAGGCTTTGAGTCCAGGATGCAAAACTGCTCCACCTATGGATTTGTTATATCCTGTGGATCCTGTTGGTGTTGACACACAGATGCCATCTCCTCGGAACCGCTCAAAATGATGGTCATTTATGTACACATCAGAAACCATTGTGCCCCCAACTTTTTGAATCGTTGATTCATTCAATGCGAGGAAATTATTGTCCTGGCGATCTCCTTCATGCGATACAGAAACATCTAACAAAGGATAAGCGACATATTCACCATCGTCTTCTTTAATGCTTTCCACTAAAGATTCTAACTCGTATTCACGCCAGTCGGTATAAAATCCTAAATGACCCGTATGGACGCCGATAAAACGGATAGTGTCCAATTGATGGGCATAGCGGTGAAAGCCTGAAAGTAAAGTACCGTCTCCTCCAACTGTAATGAGAATATCCGGATCGACTGGATCAATTTCAATTTTTGCTTCATTAAGTAATTCAGTTAATTTTTTTACAACTTCTAGTGTATTTCTTTTGTCATTATTTTGTATAGCAACTTTCATTATGCCTGCTCCTAACAAATCATTGAATGATTTTAAATAATGGTAAACTTAATCTGTCCAGACTTAATTGTAACATATTCAAATCTGTACTGAAAAAACTCTTTTGATTTTAAAGGGAATTAAATTTTCCCCATTAAAAAACTCCCTCTAAAAAGTTTGTTTATTGAGACATCGTTTTGTAGGCCTCAAACTTTTTAAAGGGAGCTGTATTATTTTTGATTTTTTATTATTCTAATGATTTTCTGTTCTTAATTTTTCTATTTCATCCGCAACAAACTGCACTTCTGTCCCCACAATGACTTGGATATGATTAGATCCCGTAATATTTGTTCCTGGAACATGTGCTTCTTTGATTCGCTCTTCACTCACTTTATCTATATCTTTAACATCCACTCGCAGACGGGTCGCACAATAATTTAGTGCATCTAAGTTTTCCGCTCCTCCTAGACCATCTAAAATAACTTCTGCTTGTCTTTGAATGTCTGTACCAGAACTTTGAGTACTTTCTCTATGAGTTGGCTCTTCCATTGTTTCAGACTCTCTTGCGACTGACGTTCCTACGCCAACACCACGTCCTGGAGTTGGAATATCAAATTGAACAATCGCCCAACGGAAACCAAAGTAATAAACTGCTGCAAATACAAGACCTTGTAGTAATAACATATAAGGCATATTGGCAAGAGGTAAATTAAAGGATAAGAAGAAGTCAATTAAGCCAGCACTAAAGCCAAATCCTGCTATCCAACCAAAAGTAGCGGAAACGAATAAAGAAATTCCCGTAAAGATGGCATGCAACAGATATAACTGAGGAGCAATAAACATAAATGCAAATTCTAAAGGCTCAGTAACCCCAGTTAAGAAAGAAGCAAAGCCTGCCGCGATCATTAGAGAAGCTGTTTCGGCTTTTTTGTCTTGATCGGCTAATTGGTACATCGCAAAGCCAGCAGCTGGTAGACCAAACATCATGACCGGGAAATAACCTGCTTGGTACATTCCTGTAACCCCTAATTCACCGGTCCCTGCCCAAAAGTTTCCAATATCGTTAATCCCAGCAACATCAAACCAAAAAACAGAGTTTAAGGCATGATGTAAACCAACCGGAATCAGTAAACGGTTAAAGAATCCATAGAGACCAGCACCCACAGCGCCTAGACCACTAATTGTCGTACCAAATGAAACAAGTGCATTATAGACTGGAGGCCAGACAAACATTAAGATTATAGAAAGAACTAACATGGTTACTGCTGTTAGAATAGGTGGTAATCGTCGCCCGCTAAAAAATGCTAAAGCTTGTGGCAGACGTGTCTGACTAAATTTATTATATATCGCTGCTGCAATAACCCCTACTAAAATCCCAATAAATTGATTCTGAATATTTCCAAAAGCTGCGTCAACTGCTTCTACATCAATTTGTTGAAGCATAGCTACGGAATCAGGACTTAATAAATTCGTTACAACAAGATAACCGACCAGCCCACTCAGTGCAGCAGACCCATTTGTGTCTTTAGACATTCCTAGGGCGACCCCTACCGCAAATAAAATAGGCATAAAATCGATTAGTGAACCACCAGCAGAAATTAAGAAAGCCGCAATTGGATTTTCTCCACCCCAACCAGACGGGTCAATCCAATAACCAATCCCTAGTAAAATTGCTGCTGCAGGTAAGACGGCAACCGGAAGCATCAATGAGCGTCCAATTCTTTGTAGATATGTTTTCAAAGTATTCCCTCCTAAAACATAAAATTTGGTTAAATAAAGTTTGCTCCTACCCTCCTTTTAATTTTTCACTTTTTATTTTTATTTATGAAATCGATTTCATTTTTCATTTATAGAATACCACTATTGCTTTTTCTGGTCAATATAATTCATTTTATAGGAATGAATTAAAGATACAGACACAAACTATATATCCTTTCAATATAGTTTGCTATAATGAAAATCAAGAAAGCGGTATCTTATATTGAAAAGGAGCGATTTTGATGAAGCGATTATTAAGTTGTTACCCTAGTGATTATAAAGGTATGACGAACGAAGATTTAAAGACTTCAATTATTGCTAGTGAAGGTCGAGCGATATTAGCGGAAACAGTGGTTACTTCTCCACCTTTGTTAGAAGGTGTGACGAATGCTGAAGTGATGACAGCTTTTGGTGCAGACCTCATTGTGCTGAATGAATTCGATGTCTTTGAAAAAGAAATTGTAGGAATGACTTCTACAGACAACCCAATTCAACAAATAAAAGAATGGGTGGGCCGACCAATAGGTATAAATTTAGAGCCTGTTGATCAAACAGCTTTTGTTCATGATGAACAAGTAACTCTTTCAGCTGGGCGGTTAGTGTCTAAAGAGAGTTTGCAAGAAGCGAACAAGTTGGGCATTGATTTTATTATGCTTACGGGAAACCCTGCAACAGGTGTTTCAATGGAAGCAATCGAAAAAGCCTGTAAACTTGCTAAAGAACATTATGGAGGATTAGTGTTTGCTGGAAAAATGCATGGAGCAGGTTTAGCAGAAGATATTATTGATATTGAACAGTTAGGGAAATTTATAACTCAAGGAGCAGATGGCGTCCTCATTCCAGCAAGCGGTACCGCTCCAGGCGTCACAGAAGAAGCGGCTTTTAATGCGACAAAAGCTATTCATCAATTAGGCGGCATTGTTATTAGTACCATTGGCACCAGCCAAGAAAGTGCGGATAAAGACACCATTCGTGAAATTGCTTTAAGTAATAAACGAGCAGGTGTTGACGTTCATCATATCGGTGATGGAGATTATGGTAGAATGCCTGCCCCAGAAAATATTATGCAACTTGGACTAACCATTCGTGGAAGAAGACATACGTATTTTAAAATGGCTCAATCACTGAATCGCTAAATTTGTGGGTTTGAATGTATATTAAATGTCTCATATTCTATTTTCTTTGATTAGAAGTCTCGGGAAACGCATGTTTTTACAAGTGATGTTCCCGAGTTTTTATTTTAAAGTACTTGCGAGGTCATTTCGGAACGAGAAGGAGTATTTATATGAATCTTTCGATAATTTTGAGATAATAGAGTTGGGTAACTGGATTAGGTAAAGGGGGAATCATTATGTTAGATAATATGCCCGCTGAGATTTATGAACTTAGTGGTCTTACAATTACCTTTCGCGTCGCTTTAGCAATGTTTGTCGGAGGATTAATCGGCACAGAACGCGATATTAAAAATCGTGCGGCTGGGATACGAACGCACATGCTTGTCTGTTTGGGAGCGGCTGTTGTTATGATGACCAATCAATACGTTGTCGAAAGTTTTCCAGAAAGTAATTTAGATATTACTCGTATGGGGGCTCAGGTAGTCAGTGGAATTGGTTTTTTAGGGGCCGGTACAATTTTAGTAACTAGCCACAACCGTATTCGCGGTTTGACAACTGCAGCTGGTTTATGGGCAGCTGCTACTCTTGGTTTAGCCATTGGGATTGGTTTTTATGAAATGGCCATCATCGGGAGTTTTGCCATATTATTTATTGTTATTTTTTTAAGGCCCTTCAAACAATTTGTTCAAGACCGAACGGTACTTTCTCATTTTACCTTACTTATTTACACAGTAGATGGTCTTGATGATTTTTTAGAATTTACTTCAGATGAAGAAGTAAAGCTGCTTAATATGAATATTGAAAATGAACACAATGACAAAGGAGAAACGGCAGGAACTATTATAAAAGCTACGATTGAATTAGCACCAGAGTCAAATAAAGAAGACTTTATTAAGTATTTAAAAGCTTTAGAAGGTGTTAATCATGTGGTCGAGATTTAAAAGTTTGAACTCAAAAGCCATGGTCTGATTGCCATGGCTTTATTTCTGTTGAACTAAAATTATTATATTTTTTGTTGTTTTATTCTTTTATAGTAATAATAACCGCCGATAGTATTTGATATATTTCTTCTTACAAATTTACAGTTTGAGTATTTTGATTTTACCTTTTCCACAAAAGCTTCATACACAATATCATTTTTAACCAACACGCTTCCGGTAACTGCAACATTTGGATTTTTTTGCATCTCCAGTTTTTCAATTAACATCGAGACTTGATCTGCTAACTTTAATCCGGCTTTTTCCAATATTTGAATTGCTTGTTCATTTCCTTCAGCAGCTTTATCCACAACTACCATCGAAAGATCCGCTACTTGGTCCTTACTCGAAGAATAAACAAATTTAACTAGTTCAAAAACGGTTTGGAAATTACCAGTTTTAAGTAAACTTTCTTCTAATTCTGAAAATGGCTGACCTTTATCAAAACTATTCAATGCGGATTTAATCAATTCTTTCGCAATATCATAGCCGCTACCTTCATCCCCTAAAAGATTTCCATAGCCACCGACTCTTCCTTCTTCGTTTTGAAATTTCCCAATCACAATCGATCCTGTTCCAGAAATGACTAAGCATCCATCTTCTCCATTTAAAAGCGCATAATGAGCCATCCAAGCATCATTTAAAATAATCACTTCAGGTGTAAACTGAGCTAAGTCATTTTGAATCATCTCTCGAAAATCTCCTGAATCCACTCCAGCTACTCCAAGAACTACTAATTGACAGTTCTCTTCTCCAAGTTCTTCAAAAATATTTACTAAACTTTGGCGAATATTTGCTAGCGCTTCTTCCGCATTATTTAATAAGTTTCCAAAGCCTGTTTGCGTTTCTTTAAGTAAATGTCCCTCTAAATCATAAGCAGCAGCTTTTGTCGATGTTCCTCCGCTATCAACGCCAATTATGTATTTCATTCAAGAACCTCCTTTTTTAAAGCTTCTCATTTATTATAAACTAGTTTCAGATAAACACAATGAAATTTCAATAAAGATATTTATTATTAAAATTTAATTTCTTTTCCGTAATCTATTTAAGTGATTTTTTAAATAGATTGTGATAATCTTGAAATACTTATAAGTATAGAAGGATGTTTAATCTGAAAAAATTATTATGGTCTAGTGCTGTTGTGGCATTTTTATTAGTAGGTTGTAGAGACAGTCCGGAAAATCGAGATGAAGAAACCCCTGTTGATAGTGAAGACACAACTGAAGAAATAGAAGACGTGGAAGCTGATGAGACAAATGAAGATGAGACCGAAGTAGAGTCTACCGATACATTGGTCGGTGCAATTACGGATACAGAGTTAACTTCCATTGATGACTATGATGAAAGTAAATGGACATATGCTGGTCTAAGTTCTATTGATCATATGCTTGAAAATGAAGTATTCCAAGAAGAAAATGACTTATACATAGGAACAGGTAATAATAGTGTCATGAGTTTAGGTTCTGATTTCACATCCGTTTGGGAAGATGAAAATCCATATGGATATCAAGTGAGTATTGCGATTGACGACAATTATTTATACAATCCTGCATTAGGTGGAAAAAGATCTAGTAGCGATGCAGTTAAAGCACTCGACAAAGGAACAGGCGAAGTGGTCTATGAAATTGACATAGGTGACTATGCGGAAATGAGCGAGATCTTGATTGATGATGAAGCCATTTATCTAACGCTTGGTTATATGTCAGATCCTGAAGAAGATATTCATGCGGATAACATTTCTCTTCATAAATTTGATAAAGCAAACGGAGATGAATTATGGTCAATAGATTTTGATGGAGTTAGATTAAGCGGCAATCGTCCACATCACTATAAACTGACACAGAGCGATGAACTCATTTACTTAGCGGAAGAAGAAAGTCAAAAGTTAGTGGCTCGTTCTAAAGAAGATGGTTCAGAAGTATGGTCTACAGAGTTTGGTGAAAGAGATGAGGCAATTCGCCATGGACAGACGTATACTTCAGATGGTTCCGTATATGTAATTGATGGAAATTATGTATTCCACGTTTTTGATGAAGAAACGGGAGAGAAACAAGCAGAATATGACTATGATGGAGAAGTTCCTGGTGCAATGGTCCCCTTCCCCGTATTCTATGAAGATCTTGTTTTCTGGCAAGATGTTGATGAAGACATCCACCATTTGAAAGCTGTGAATCCAAAAGCAGAAGAAGAACTTTGGACATTAGATATGAACGGATATTTTCTTGTAGATTATGCGATGCTTGACGGTACGCTCTATGCATTCTTTGGGTCTCTTGATTTCGTTGCAGAAGAAAATACTCTAATGGCACGTATAGAGCCTGAGACGGGTGAAGTGTTAGATATGATCGACATGGGTGAACATATCTCAGCGAAATATAACAATTTCTATATACATATGGGACTCACCGAACATGACGGAAATTTAGCCTATTTTTATAGAAATCACCTGTTTATCTTTAATGAATAAATACCCTATAACAAAATTAACTCCCTACGACATTTCGCAGGGAGTTTTTTTTAAACTATTTAATTTCTTCTGGTAACATCGTCGCTTCAAATGCATCAAGCATTTCTCGAACATCATCCGTCGACTCCGTGTCCATTAGTCGATGTCTTAAATCTGCTGCCCCTTTAATGCCACGAATATAAATTTTAAAGAAACGTCGCAAAGGCTTAAATGGACGATCTTCTATCTCTTGATTTTCATCAAATAAATCTAAATGTAATCTGAATAAATCAAGTAATTCTTTTGGACTGTGCTCTTTTGCTTCAATTTCAAAAGCGAATGGGTTCGTAAACACCCCTCGTCCAATCATCACACCATCGACTCCATATTTTTCAACAAGTTCTAACCCTACTTGGCGGTTAGGAATGTCTCCATTAATTGTAAGAAAGGTATCTGGAGCTACTTCATCACGAAGCTTTTTAATTTGTGGAATCAGTTCCCAATGCGCATCATACTTACTCATTTCAGCTCGAGTACGTAAATGGATAGAAAGGTTAGCGATATCTTGTTCAAGGATATGTTTCAACCACTCGAACCATTCATCGATTTTTGAATAGCCTAAGCGTGTTTTCACACTTACAGGAATTCCACCCGCTTTTGCAGCTTGTATCAGTTCAGCCGCTACTTCTGGACGACGAATTAGACCAGATCCTTTTCCATTTTTAGCCACATTTGCCACTGGACATCCCATATTAATATCAATGCCTTTGAAGCCCGCTTTTGCCATATCAATACTCATTTTTTCAAAATGTTTTGACTTGTCGCCCCAGATATGTGCAACAATCGGTTGCTCATCTTCAGTAAATGTTAAGCGTCCGCGAACACTATCTTTTCCATCAGGATGGTTGTAACTTTCTGTATTTGTAAACTCTGTAAAATAAACATCCGGTTCAGCAGCTTCCTTAATCACATGTCTAAACACTACATCCGTTACATCTTCCATCGGAGCCAAGATAAAAAATGGTTTTGGTAATTCTTTCCAAAAATTCTCAGTCACTGAATCATTCCTTTCTATCTAAAATCTGCGTTTTCATAAAAATAAAGCAGAGTTATCTGCTTTAAAATTTTAATCATCATTTAATTATTTGAGTTACTGGTAAAACTAACTAAAAAATAATACCAAAAAAACACATAAATAACAAGAACCAGCACCTTAAAATTAAAAAACACCCTTTAAATTTACTCTGTTAAGAGTAAGCTTTAAGGGAGTGTCTTTTCACCTTAATATATACACTCAGTTATATACATTAAGTCATTGTTTTACTCAAAATGCTCACTTGATACCTCTATATTTTGAGCTTTTAATTGCTCTTGCGTAATTGGATACACTAAATGCTCATTGTTGAGAAGTAAAAAGAATGAATCGCCCTCTTCTTCAAGTTCCAACTCTAAAAATCCTGATGTTGAATTTTCTTCAGTCGCATAGTTTAAAGATAAATTATTTTCTTTAATCTCTGTCGACTGGATATCAAATACAGAATATTCCATCCATTCAGAAACAATATCTATATAATTTGTCTCTGTTAAGATAAGAACATAAAGAATTTTAGATGAATATGGCTCTTCCTCAAAAATCGCATAAGCACCCTTAAAAACTTCATAAGAATAACTTTTTGTAGGCAAAGGTTCAACAACTGATTTTGGGTTCGTACTTGCTTCGACTTCCTTCACAATAGCTTCTTTATTCAACTGAATAGAATCGTTTTGCGCTTCTTCATTTGAATTTGCACAACCGATTAAAGTTACAGACAACAACCCTAAGAAAATCCAATCTACAGTTTTTTTCATCTCTTTCTCCTTGCGAAAACGTTATCATTTCTTATGATGGTTTAATCATATAACATTTTATTCGTCTTGACTAGTATTATTCTAATTTACACTTTTTTGATATCAAAACCTTCCCCTTCGGTAAATGACTTAAAATGTATTTTTAAGAGAAGAATATTAAAAAACTCCACTACAGTAAGCAGCAGAGTTTGTCTATTAATGATTGAGTAAATCTTATCCTCGAGCCTTATAATCAATCCCATACTTTTGAACGAGTTCAGCTTCTTCTTCTGGGATATTAAACATTAATTGCGTTTCAATCACATGATGTCCTGTAATCTTTTTCGTCTGGTCTGAAACATACTCCAAGTAATCAAAGATTTCATGAACACTCCCCATTAAGAAAGTCGTGTAGTACTGTGTTCCTTCGTAAATCCCTCGATTCTTTGCTTCTTCCACAATTTCCATGATCGTGTCATTATAATCTGTTACACCCATAGGATACAATTGGAACTTGCCAATAATTTCAAAGTCTTTCTCGCGACTTTTCGTATCATTGACTCTTTGACTACTCAAGTCTTTATACTCAGCCGCATCCTCATCACTTCCGCAGCCTTGTGAGATAGTCATCGTCGTCTTCCCGTGCATTCCTTCTCGGTAGCTGTGTACAAAAGCGGCTTTCACTGCATCAAACACCGCTGATTTCTCGCCGCGATAGACTGTTGAAGTGGCGTCCGTTTTACTCCAAACATTTGATAAATCAATTTCATCTAATGCGGATAAAATAATATCTGCAAAATCATCTGTCTGTGGATCCAAACTAAAACGGATCCCTGCAAAATTCTGTTCTTGTACTTCTTTTGACATCAAAAAAACTCCTTCTAAAAAGATTTGATAATCCTAGAACGAGTCCAAAAAATATAATCTCCCTACGCAATCATAAAATTGATCAGGTTAACGGATCTGCTTCTCACACTCTCAGCCCCCTTAAAAAGGCTCTCCGGATTATCATATGTATTCAGTTACAACTTAAGTGTAGCAATGCGACTGAGGATTTGCAAGAAAATAAAAAACAAGAATGTAGTTTTCCCACATTCCTGTTTTTTATAAATATATTTACTTTTTACTCTTCCTTGAAAAATAAAACCCTGCAATTACTAAGGTTAAACCCGCAACAACTTGTGGCAATAATGCGTCGGTAGTTGGTGCTATCGTAATCAATAGTAAACCAATAGCAACTAAAAACCAACTCCAATTACTTTTTTTCAATAGTAAGATCAGCTCTCTTCAGATGACATATCATTTGATGTATCCGGTGAAATCTTATTCGCTGAAATAACAAACGGTGCATAAATTGCGAATGCTATACCGATATTTAATAAAGACACAAGTGCTGCTCGTATACTACCACCTGTGGCTAGATACGCATAAAGTCCTGGCGGGGTTATCCATGGCACTGTGATATATACAGGCGGTATGAATCCTACTGCAGTTAGTATATACGCAATCGTAGCGGTAATCGGTGGAATGATTAACCAAGGGATTAAGAATGAAGGGTTCAATACAATTGGCATACCAAAGATCACCGGTTCGTTAATATTAAATACACCCATTGGCGCTGATAGTTTTGCAATCGTCTTGTGATCTTCACGTTTTGAGAATATAAAAATCGCGATAATTAGTGCAATAGTAGCTCCTGATCCACCCATTTGTGCATACGCATCAAATGAACCCCGTGTCCAAGTCCATGGTAATTGGGAGATATCTTGAGTTGCTTCGTATACTGCTGTATTCTCAGTTAATGCAGGTAAATAAACACCTTCCATGATTGGAGCAAGAACGTTGTGTCCATGCATACCAAAGAACCATAGTAACTGGATAAGGAAAGTAATAATAATAACTGATCCAAGACCTTGAGATAAACCTAATAAAGGAATTTGGATATACGTCGAAATTAAATCACTTAATGATTGACCAGAAATAGCTACTGCTAGATACCCAACTAATCCTGATGCGTAAATAGCTACAGTACCCGGAATGATTGAAGCAAAAGCTCTCATTACAGCTGGCGGTACACCTTCAGGTAATGAAATAATTATTTCTCGATTCATCAAATAACTATAAATCATGGATGAAAGAAGACCGATGATCAAAGCTGTAAATAATCCAGTAGCACCAATATAAGCGACATCAATAGCGCCCCACTGTGAAGTAACTAATGACAGGGACTCTCCATCTTGTACAAAATTCATTCCCATTTCAGTCATGTCGTTTACTACCGTGCTATCCAATCCTGTTAAATCACTCGTAATTTCAAGCGTTTGAGGCAATGTAGCAACAAATGAAGCTAAAGTAACTAATCCTCCACCTAAGCGGTCGACTTCATATGATTTTGCAATATTATACCCTAAAGCAAACGCAAAAAATAATGCAAGAATAGCAATCGTACCAAAGTTTACATAGCCATTAATTTCAATTAATGGACTCATCGTTTCAACGAATCCATCCCAACCTAAATTCGTTGGAATATCTCTAAAAAATACGTTTAATAAAACTGCAACTGAACCAGCCATCGTAATGGGCATCATTGCAATAAATGCATCTCGAATCGCTACTAAATGTCTTTGTGTAGCAAATTTTTGCGCAAAATCCATGAAAGCATTTTGAGCTCTTTCTTTAAATGACATTAATTCTCACTTTCTTTCTCTTTTAATTCTAAAGCTACTTTGTAAATTGCATCCAAAGTATTTTCCATTTTATTATTTAAATTTTTTTTCATAAATAAATATAATATCTTATAATTTATTTTTGAGAATATATTAGGTAATTTTGTTTCTTCCGAATATGTTATTTTTGTTTCAGTATCAGAGATCTGATTTAACTCATATCGAATAGAAGTCCTTCCTCTATTTGAAACAACCTCTGTCTGATACACAGACGGTTTTTCATATTCTCTTAAAATAACCGTAGATTGGTTTTCATTATTTTTTCCAAATGACATTGTATATTCCAAACCATTTTTAATATCTTTGTCAGATAGTTGTTGATTTGTATTTTGGTTATAATCATTTAAAAACATATTCGAAATGGCATAGTATAAATCTTTCATTTTTATTGGATATTTTTTAGTAACATACATTTAAATCACCACTTATTTGTTACTAGAGTTTAGAATAAATTAAAACCCGTTATTTTCACTTAATTCTTTGTACCAATGACCAGATTTTTTCACGGTTCTTTCACCTGTTTCAATATCTAGTTCCACCAGTCCATATCTATTTTTGTATGCATTCAACCATGACCAGCAATCAATGAATGTCCATAACATATAACCGTGACAATTCGCACCATCTTCAATCGCACGATGCAACTCTTTCAGATGATCTTGAATGTACTCAATCCGATAATCATCTTGGATCATACCGTCTTCTCGGTATTGCTCTTCGCCTTCGACACCCATACCATTTTCAGTTAAAATCCAATCGATATTGCCGTAGTCTTCTTTGATCATCATTGCTAAATCATAAATTCCTTTTTCATAGATTTCCCATCCACGGTAAGGATTCATTTTCTTTCCAGGCATATCAAAGGCTTCATAGTAATATTCTGGAAGGAAAGGCCCTTCAGGATTCCACAGATATTGCGGTGCTTTAACTCTTAGTGGTTGATAGTAGTTCACCCCTAAATAGTCCACCGTATTTTCTTTAATCACTTGCAACTCTTCTGAAGTATATTGTGGCATCAAATCATGTTCTTTGATAAGCTCAACTAGTTTTTCTGGATACTCTCCTTTTACCGAAGGATCTAAGAAACTTTTCGCTTGGAATAATTCGGCTACTTCAGCTGCTCGAACATCTGCTGGATGTTCACTTCTTGGATAAGCAGGTGTTAAGTTTAAAATAATACTGATTTTTTTATCCGGGTTTACTTCTCGTAAGGCTCTGACGGCCATTGAGCTTGCCAACTGTGTATAATACGCTACTTGAACAGCTGCCTTGGCATCTACTTTCATTGGATAATGATATTGGTTTAAGTAACCACACTCCACATGAACAATCGGTTCATTAAAAGTCACCCAAGAATCTACATACTCATCAAACAATTTAAAAGCTGTTTTTGCATAATTTTCAAAAGCATAAACTGTTTCTTTGGCTTCCCATCCGCCAATTTTTTGTAATTCCATAGGCATATCGAAATGATAAAGATTCACGATCAATTTGATTCCTTTTTCTTGGATACGCTTAAACATATCTTGATAAAATTCAACCGCTTTTTCATTCACTTCTCCTGTACCATTAGGAATGAGTCGTGCCCATTGGATAGAAGTTCTAAACACATTGTGACCCGTTTGTTCTAAAAATTCGATATCCTCTTTATAGTTTTCGTAAAATGTAGAAGTTTTTTCTGGACCGATTTCATTATGGAATTTTTCAGGTTCAATACTGTACCAATAATCCCAAATATTCTCACCTTTTCCATCACCTTCTACTCGTCCTTCACTTTGAGGACCTGAAGTCGATGACCCCCATAAAAAACCTTCTGGGAATTTCAACATTTTTATCTCTCCTTAACTTTATTTGTATCCGGTACCAATTACCGGGAAATAACTACAAATGTTATTATACATCCTGAAATTAGATAAAGAAAACTTTGATGGGATGTATGTAAACGGTTCAGTTTACATGCTCCTCTACGAGTGTTTTCTCCTTATCTTTATCAACAAATAGATTATGTTATAATTAGGTATATCGGACTTTAGAATATTGGAAGGATAAAAATGTTATTACACAGAAAAATATATCATGTCTTAAAAGATAGAATTACTTCTGGAGAACTTCAACCAGGAGAAAAATTATCGAAACAAAATACAATTGCAGAAGACTTTAAAACTAGTCGCGTAACCGTCCAAAAAGCTATTAATTTTCTTAAAGCAGAAGACTTAGTCTATACTGTAAAAGGCCAAGGAACTTTCGTATCCGAAAGCATTGATGGAAATAGTATGCTTGACAGTAATATTGATGAATATTTTGGTTTTACTACAAATTATAGAAATCAAGAAATGATTAATAATAGAATCATTTCATTTCATGAACGGCATCCGGATGAACAAGAATTAAAGAAACTTGAAATTTATGAAAACGAAATTGTCTATGACATTATTCGCCTTCGTTCTTCATACGACGATCCCCTTCGCCTAGAATATACGATTATGCCCAAAAGTGTTATTCCTGGAATCACTGAAGACATTCTCGAAAAATCGATCTATCAATATATTCAAAACGAATTACAATTAGAAATTGGCGATGCTATTCGTAAAATTAGTGCGCAAAAACCTGATGCTTATGATCAAAAATATTTGAATTGCAAGCAAGATGATCCGATCTTAGAAGTTGAACAACAGGTGTATTTAAAAGATGGAAGAGTTTTTGAATTTTCTCAAACTAGACAACGGTATGATAAAGGAAGCTTCCTTTTCACAAATATTACGTAACAAATAAAATAACCTTCAAAAGTCTGATTAAAATCATTCTTTTGAAGGCTTATTTTTATATAAGGTTTAATTAATCTCTCTTACCCTTTCTCTCCTGATGAAGCGTCAGTACCGACCACGTATTTCTGCAAAATCATAAACAAGATCGTGATTGGTATAATCGAAAGGACAGAGGCCGCTAGAATTGAATTCCAATCGACACCGTTAAAGCCAATATAGTTTCGAATCGCAATTTGAATGGTAAATTTATTTTGTCGCGTCAACACAATCAACGGTAAAATATAATCGTTCCATCGCCACATAAAGCTAAAAAGCGTTAAGGTAATGGTAGTCGGCTTTGCTAATGGAAACATAATTCTCCGAAAAATGTAAAACTCGCTTGCACCATCAATCCGTGCTGCTTCAATATAAGATCTCGGCATAGATAAGTAAAACTGACGATACATAAAAATCCCTGTAGTTGTGGTAACAACCGGTAAAATAACGCCCCAAATATTGTTATATAGGTTCAACGCACTAATAACCGTAAACTGAGAAACCACCATTGTTTCTCCAGGAATTAACGTTCCTAATAAAAACACACCAAAAACTAAGTTCGTGTACTTCACTTCATTTCGATAAGCCGCTAAAGCATAACCACACATCGAACTAATCGCTAATGTAATGGCTGTTCCCACAACTGCTAAGAAAAAACTGTTTCCGACATAAGTAAAGAATCCATCATCAATTACATTAAAATAATGGTCGAATGTTGGATTTTCCGGAAACACAGTTAGCGGGTAACCAAACAACTCATTCGATGGTTTAAAAGAACTTAATACTAACCAGATAATTGGAAACAAAATAAACAGTCCACACAAGATACTAATAAGTGTAAGAATATAATTTGTTTTATGTGTTTTGTTCATTAAATCTCCCCTCCTCTGGTAAAGCGGAACTGAATATAAGCAACAATCGCAAAAATGATCATAACTAATGCAGAAACAGCTGCTGCATAACCATAGTTAAACTGATTGAAGCCTTGATTCATAATATATTGAATGATAAAAGTCGTACTTGTACCAGGACCGCCTTGTGTTACCCCTTCAACCAACGCGAACTCTTTTAATAAATTAATCGTACTTAAAAGAGTCACTAAAAATGTAGTAGGTGCAACTAAGGGAACTTGAATCTTAATAAATTTTTGCCAGGCATTCACTCCATCAATCGCTGCAGCTTCATAAATTTCTTTCGGAATATTATGGATAGCTCCGATATAAATGATCATATAAAAACCCGCTGTCATCCAGTTGTTGGCCACACTAATCACAAAAGTGGCTAACCATCGACTACTTGCCCAAGCAATCGGATTTCCACCAAGTTGTTGAATCACAAAGTTGATCACTCCGTATTCTTGACTAAATATCCAATTGATTGTGATCCCTGCTACTAAGGGTGATAGCAAAACAGGGATGTAAATCGCAGTTCGCGTCAACGTTTTAAATCGTACGCGCTCTGAAGTCAGCAATGTCGCCAACACCAATGGAATTCCAACTTTAAACGGCAAGTTAACCAACGTATAAGTAAACGTTCGGCGTAATGACAAGTAGAAATCTCTATCTTTCAAAGCACGTTGATAGTTCTCCAAACCAATAAAATCCATCGTTTTCCAACCATCAAAATTCGTCAATGACATCAGCATATTTAAGATGAGCGGGACGAGGAAAAATATCCCAAATAACAACCCGCTCGGTAAAATAAACATCCAAAATGATCTTTTTAAGGCTCTATGATATCTGCTTTTTTTATTCTTTGGTTTTTTTGACCTTTCACCCACTTTTACTCTTTCATCTAAACTGTGCTCCTTCATCCTAAAAACCCCTTACTCGTTCATTTCCCATCCCGCTTTTTCTGCTAAATCTTCTGCAAATGAATCTAATGCTTCTTGCGGAGTCATTTCACCAGCGACAGCTCTTCTCAAGTAATCACGATACTCACTGTCTAAGTGATTCGTCCATCGTGCAGCGTGATCCATCATAAAATTATCTGTAACGTGGGCCATTTCATCTTGGATAATTTCATAATCTGCGGCAACTTTTTCGTCGTCGTAATCCACGGTAGTGCCTTCAATAAATGAAATTCCTTTATCACTCTCTAGATATTCTAAATAATTATCTTCTTCATATAGCCAAGTTAAAAACTCAACCGCTAAATCCATGTTTTCAGCTTCGCCTGGAACAGCTAAACCAGAACCACCTGAAATAACAGACTGTTGTACAGTTCCAGTTGGTGAAGGCATGACAGCAAAATTAAAACCTGCATCATTTAAAATTTGGTTATAGTTCCATGTTCCTGAGAGATAAATTCCTACATCTCCGTTGATAAAGTAATCAGCCGGATTGTCTGCGGATCCTCCTGTCCAAATCACAGATGGAAGAACCCCTGAATCATTCATCTCAACAAATTTTTCTAGAGCCCCGACATTTTCAGGAGCATTTGCATTTACTACAATGTCCTCGCCATTTCGTTCAGTAATTGATCCCCCGTCACTGTACATAAAGTTATCATAGCGTGCACGTGAGAAATCAACGGCTAATCCATAATTTACCGCTCCACTTTCTTGAAGCTGTTCCGCATAATCATACATTTCATCTATTGTCCAAACGTTATCTTCTGTTGGCGGTTCAATCCCCGCCTCTTCAAAGGCATCCGCATTATAAAACCAAATCGACATCGTATACTGATTTGGTGCAATTAATAACCGTGAATCCAATTCATCATCTTGTGCAATTACTTCTAGAGCGGTTTGTTCAAAAATTGATTGATCAATATCATCACTTAAATCATAGAATTCTTCTGGATACAAACGAGTCAATTGAGTTGTGGCAACTAAATCTGGTAAATCATTGTTTTGTGCCATTGAGCGGAAACTTGTTACCTGGTCTTCATAAGGTACAACTAAACGCTCTACTTCGTTTCCAGTTTCTTCACTCCATTTTGTTAATGTATTATTTAATGCATCTTCTTCTGTAGGTTCATCGGAAAGCATCACACGTAACGTTCCAGTTCCCCCTTCGCCACCTTCTCCTCCTGCATCTTGTTCGCTATTTCCACAAGCCATCAATAAAAAAGGAATAGCAGCTAACGCTGAAAATTTCCAAAATTTCTTCATTTTCGTTCTCCCCTTTTATAAAATGAAATTATAATAATGATTGAATAAATAAATCACTCCATCTTTTTTTGTTCTTCACTATGATTTCGATCACTACATTTAACTCTTAATACAAACGCTTACAAATAAACATAAAAAAGCGTAAAAGTAATATGTTACTAAATTAAGTATAGCAATGTCAGCTATGAAAACTCAATTCTTATGATTTTCTAATCAAAAATTTAAAAACGACTTCTATTTCAAAAGAATAAAAGTCGTTTTTTATTATTTTATTAATTATATAGCAGTTGAACAAGATTTGTACAGGTTCGCAAAAAAGCTTCTGGTACTTCTTCTTTAAATTGAAAGCCTCGTGTTTCTATATCAATCATTCTATGTTGATCAAGTAGCACTTTTCCATAGGTATCTAATTCTTCTGGTAATTCGACATGTAGTGGAAACTCTCTAGCATTAGAAGTTATTGGAGCCACTCCAATCATATAGTTTAGGTAAGGATTAGTTTGGGTAAGAATTATACAAGGTCGGTAGCCTTTTTGTTCATGTCCTTTTGTAGGATTTAAGTTAATTGAAATAATATCTCCTTGTTTCAAATCCTTGTAACTTTTGATGTTTCTTTTCATAGCCATTCTCTTCCTACTGATTCTCCCCAATCATGTTTATCCTCTTTACCAAGTGGTTCACCCTCATAATCTTTAAACACCTCTTCAAGTGTTTGTGGGTATACCCTCTTAGGAGTTAAAATAATTTGGTTGTGTTTAACTTCAACTACGAATTCTAAATTTTCACTGTCGACATGGAGTTCGTTTAAGATATCATTTCCAATTCTTATTCCATGAGAATTTCCCCATTTAGATAAAGGTATATTTTTTACTAACATCGTGCGAACCTCCTAATATTTTAGTTATTTATAGTATATACTTGTATACACTACAAATCAACTATAAATTACAAAATATATTCAAAAACCTCGAAACAACTTTTCAGCCATCTCGAGGTTAAAATAATCTATTCAATTTCTTCTATATAAATCTTAAATACAGAACCTAAACATACAACCGTTCATTGAAATCTTCGCTGACTAAAATAGAAATGTGATTCTTACTGCGATCACTTGCTAACTCGCCCTCTTCCATTTCAAGTACACGATAAGGAAATTGCTCAATTAATTTCCAATTATGTGTGGCCATAACAACAGTGGTACCTTGTTTATTAATTCGATGAAAGACACGCATAATTTCTTCGGCAATTTCAGGATTCAAATTTCCTGTCGGCTCATCCGCTATCAGAACACTCGGATTCTTACAAATTGCTCGGGCGATTGCAACACGTTGCTGCTCCCCACCAGAGCACTGATTTGGATACATATTGGCTTTTCCAACAAGATTCACCATCCCCAAAGCTTCCATTACGGCTTTTTCAATTTCGAATGGATCTTTTCCAATCACCTCAAGAACATAAGCAACATTCTCATAAACTGTGAGTGAGGGAAGTAATTTAAAGTCTTGAAAAACTACCCCGACATCTCGCCTTAATTTATAAGTATCACGATCATCCATCTTCGAAATATTCCAATCATTCACACGAACTAATCCTTTACTTGGATCTTCACCTTTATATAAAAGTTTCAAAAGTGTGCTTTTTCCGGAACCACTTTTTCCAGTTAAATAAACCATTTCTCCATCTGCAATAAATAAAGAAATATTTTTTAAGGCTTGAACACCTTTTCGATAAGTTTTAGAAACATTTTTTAATTCAATCAAACCATCACCAGCTCTTATATACTAAATTGATTGATTAACGACATCATCTCATCGGTGGACTGTGCTACTTTAACATTTAGACTGTAAGCTCTTTGAGCAACAATCATATTGGTAAGTTCCCCAGCTAAATCAACGTTTGACATTTCAATCCTATTCGACTGCACCACGGCATCGTTGATTAAAGTTAAGTTATTGTTTGGATCAATAAAATAATTTTCTCCAACTGGTTGCAGTCCTTCAACATTTTCAGGCATGTAAATATTTAATTGACCCACTTGAGTACTTACACCATTTCCTTCTAAAAATAAAGTTCCATCACCAGCAACAGTCAATTGGTCATTCCCACTAGTCATTGGAGGTAAAGCTCCATCCATAACTAAATAATCACCTTTCCCGTTGACCAGACGTCCTGTGCCATCCACAGTAAATGAACCATCTTTGGTTAAGAAGAATTCTCCTGCAGCATTTTCTACTCCAAAAAATCCATCTCCTATAATAGCTAGGTTTAGAGCACTCGTCCCATCACGTAAATTCCCCGTACTAAAATCTGTCACGCCGACTTCACTTCGAGCACCAGCTGATATCCCAGGAGTTACACCATTTAATATGACATCTTCTTCTGTTATTTGATTTTTCATTAAAGACTGAAAACGAACTGCTTTTGACTTATAACCTTCAGTAGTTGCATTTGCAATATTATTTGAAATAGCATTTAATGCAAGCTGTTGCGATTTAATCCCTGTTTTATTAATATTTATTGAGAGTCCCATATTTTATACTCCTTAAACTTTTCCTATTTCATTCGTAGCCTTTTGTAAAGTTTCATTTGAAGCTTGCAATACTTTTTGATTGGCTTCAAATTCGCGTGTAATTTGAAGCATGTCTACCATAACATCAGCCATTTCAATATTTGAAGATTCTAAATAACCTTGGTAAAGCGTGGAATTCCCATCATCAACAATTCCACCTGCTCCTGTAAAATACCCATTATCAACCGATTCTAATCCATTAACATTCGCACCAAAGGAAGTGATGACGGGTTGTCCACCAGCTGTCTGAACAGTGTATCCTTCTGCAGTCACTAATTGACCCGTCTCATTTACTGTAAAGCGACCATTTTGCGTATACAATACACCATTTGGACTATCAACCGTAAAGAAACCATCTCCGTTAATCGCATAATCAGTTGGAATCCCCGTCTCTTGTAAATTACCTTCATCCATATGTATTACTGCTTCATCGATTTGATTTCCAAAAGTGAAATCACCTAATTCTTGACGCTGGTTCATCCGCACACCGCCCGCATGATTCAAAGCCACTTCACTTGGCAATGTACTTTGTATCAGTTCTTGGTATTTAAACCCGGGTGTTGTCACATTTGCAGTATTTGCACTTAAATTTTTCTGTTTTTCTTGAAGCACATTAAAATTCCGCGTTACAATATCAATACTTCTTATCATAGCTAATCCTCCTGCATGGCTTCTTGGATATATTCTCTCAATTTCATCAATGTTTTTCCGTGAATCTGTGAAACCCTTGGAACTGAAATTTCAAATATATAAGCAATCTCTTTCAACTGTAATTCTTCTTTATAATATAATTGCAAAATCGTTTGTTCTCTTTCTGTCAATCGTTTAATCGCTTGATGCAAATAATATTCCTGCTCATCTTGCAACAGCAGATCTTCAGAGCTCACTAGATCCTCGTCCTCAATATAATCCAAGCGCGTGGCTCCATCTGAATCTTCATCAAATAATACCTCATTTAAAGACACATTCGATAACGCCAATACCGTATTATGTATCCCACTCAGTTGCTTATCATTAATGCCAAGTTTCGCACAGATTTCTTGCTCAGAAGGTTTTCTTTGTAGTTCATGTTCAAGCTCTTCTTTCGCTTTATAATAAGCATTTAATTTCTGCATTTGCGAGCGTGGAACTTTCGCATTTTTTCGTACCTCATCAATAATTGAACCCTTAATGCGAATATATGCATAATTCTCAAACGGGACTTTCTTCGACGCATCAAACTTCTCCAACGCATCCATCAAACCAATAAAACCAATATTCACTAAATCTTCCATCTCATATTCATGACTCTTTACTTTTACGTTCCGTGCAGCCTTCTCCACCAAAGGCAAATACTCCATCATTTTCTGATTCGCATCCGCATGATCTAGCATTCACTCACATCCTTTCAGGTTCCATTCTTCGAAAACACGACTTAGTTTGTAATCTCAATCATTCCGCCAGTTTCTATATCGACATCATTTGGTACTTCATTGAGTGACAAGACCGCCAGCTCCGGGAAGTTGAAAGAAATCAAGTTTTTCATCGCCGGTCGAATTTTTGGTGACGTCAAAATCACATGTGGAATACCTTGCTGTACTAACTGGTTATGTTGCAAGTTGATACTATTAAAGATTTCAGTAATCACTTGTGACTGCAGAACAGGGACGGAACCATTCGATGACTTCTGAATGCTTTGTCCAATCATTTCATCAAGGTTTGGACTGACTGTAACAACAGTTAGCTTGCCTTCCATATCCAAGTAATTTTTAACGATCGTTCGTTTCAATTCTTGACGTACATACTCGGTCAATGTTTCTGTATCTTTTGTGATATTTCCATAATCAGCGAGTGTTTCTAAAATAGTGACTAAATCATTAATTGGAATATTTTCTTTTAATAGATTTTGTAAGACTTTTTGGACCTCACCTAAGCGTAAAATATCTGGAATCAATTCATCAATAACCACATTGTATTTGTCTTTAATCCCTTCAAGAAGGTTTTTCACTTCTTGACGACCCAGTAACTCATGCGCATTTTGATTAATAATTTCTTTTAAGTGTGTAATGAGGACCGTTAATGGATCAACAACCGTATAGTCATAAAGTTCGGCTTTCTCACGGTTCTTCTCATCAATCCACAAAGCGTCCATCCCAAATGCTGGCTCTTTTGTCGGAATCCCTTCAATCTCAAAGATTCCGCCTGGTTCAACCACCATATATTTATCGGTATACAACATACCATTCGCAACTTCATTTCCTTTAATCTTAATCGAGTAAGCATTCGCATTTAGCTGTAAGTTGTCACGAATCCGAACAGGAGGTAATATAATCCCTTTTTCATAAGATGTCTGATTTCGAATGGTTGCAATTTGATTGGTTAAATTCGATTCCTTCTCTTCATCCGCTAAAGAAATTAAGCCATAACCAATTTCAATCGCAATTGCATCCACTTGGAAAGAGGAAACAGAATCTTCAGGTGCTTCAGCAGGAGCCGACATCTTCTCTGCTTGTTCAATTCTACGTCTGGCTTCAGCCACTTCTTTATCTTTTTCATTTTGTTGAGCTAAGTAACCCGCTGTCCCAAATAAAATACCGATAAATAAAAACACAAAAGTCGGGAATCCAGGGACCAATGCAAAGATCGCCATAATCGTTGCTACAATATATAACACTTGCGCAGTATTAAATAGTTCAGAAATGACCGTTTCTCCGAGTCCTTTTTCGTTCGCTGTTCTTGTCACTAAAATACCTGAAGCGACAGAAATCATTAAGGCTGGAATCTGACTGACTAAACCGTCCCCGATTGATAATTTTCCAAAGTGCTCAATAGCTTCCATTGCAGTATAAGAGCCTTGTAAAGAGTGAATAATAATTCCACCAATTAAGTTAATTAAAGTAATAACGATACTAGCAATCGCATCTCCTTTAACAAATTTACTGGCACCATCCATTGCCCCGTAAAAGTTGGATTCTCGCTGTAAGTCATTTCGTTTTTGTTTCGCTTCATCTTCAGTGATTAAACCAGCATTTAAATCCGCATCGATCGCCATTTGCTTACCAGGCATGGCATCTAAAGTAAATCGGGCAGAAACTTCAGCTACTCGACTCGATCCACTCGTCACAACAAGCATTTGAACAACCACGATAATAATAAAGATAATCGCTCCGACCACATAATTATTTCCCGTCGCAACGGATGCGAAAGTTTCAATAACTTGTCCCGCATTTCCTTCGGTCAAAATGAGACGTGTTGAAGAAATATTTAACGCCAATCGAATCATGGTCGTAATCAAGAGCATCGTCGGAAATGATGTAAATTCCAATACAGAATGTGTAAACAAAGTCAGAACTAAAATCATGACAGATAATGCAATATTAACGACTAAAAAGAGATCCAATAACATAGGAGAAAGTGGAATAATCATCATGGCAACAGCTGACACCACAAAAAATGCCATAAAAATATTGATATAACTATTTAATTTTTGACGATTTTGTGACAAAACACTTTCCATTTTTCATTTCTCCTTATTGAACCATTATTTATATTTTATGCTTTTTACTTTCCTCCAATTGGAAAATAAGAGCAAGAATTTCTGCGACTGCTTGATATAGATCCATTGGAATCGGATCACCAGCATCGGCTGTTTTGTAGAGTGCTCGGGCAACAGGTTTATTATCAATCATCGGAATATTGGCTTCATTGGCTCGTTCTCTAATTTTCTGAGCCATATGGTCCGCACCTTTAACCAGTACAATCGGTACCTCATCTTGATTCTCTTCACGGTTATAGCGAACGGCTATCGCAAGATGTGTAGGGTTTGTAATGATCACTGTGGCATCTTCCACATCTTTTATATTTCCGCTTAACATTTCTTGATATCGTTGTTTACGTTCTGACTTAACTTGTGGATCGCCTTCCATTTCTTTATATTCATCTTTAATTTCTTGCTTAGTCATTTTAAGCTTGTTCGTATGCTCATATCGTTGATACATATAATCAGCAAGACCAACAACAATTAAAAAGATAGATATCTTAATTCCAATGCTCCGAGCCAATTCAATCACAATGAAAAAAAGACGTTCTGTTCCAACATTCGACAAGTTTAAAATGGGATAAATCGCTTCTTGGGCCGAAGAATAGGCTATATATAAAACGACACCCATTTTTAAAATATTTTTTAATAAACCAAATAACGCTTGTTTACCAAATATATTTTTAATATTGCTCACTGGATTCATTTTATCAAAAGAAGGCTTCAAGCTATCTGACACTAAGATAAAACCAACCTGCACAAGATTCCCGAGTATGCCTGAGATAAAAGCAATCAATAGTGCTGGGCCTACAAGTACTAGAAAATACATAATGGCCTGCATACCGATCGCATTTAAATTATCTTCTATATTATTTATATTCCCAAATCCCATTGAAAAAGAATTTTTAAAAAACACAAAAGCGTACTCCAAAGTATAAGTTAAAATAACCGTAAGTAGAAAAGCAAAAATTGCAAAAGAAAGAGCGGAAGATAAATCTTGACTCTTTGGAATTTGTCCTTTTTTCCGCGCATCACTCAGCCGCTTGGGAGTGGGCTTTTCTGTTTTTCCATCTTGTTCTGACAAAGCGCTCATCCCTTTCGTATATGTAGTTAGTTAGCAAGCGACTGAATAAATTCTTGTAAATATCGCAACATCTCTGGAAAAACTTTTGAGATGCTTTCATATAAAAACGGTAAAAAGAAAAATATAAAAATAACACTCAATAAAATTTTAAATGGCATACCTAAAATCAACACATTAATTTGTGGAACAGTTCTTGAAAGCAGTGCTAAAACAATTTCAGCTAATAGTGCGACAATAATTAAAGGAAAAGCTAAATTTAAGGCAATTTCAAAAACATAACCAAACGTTTTAACAATACCTTCTATTCCTAAATACGGAAAGCTCAATTGAGTAACTGGAATAAACTCAAAAGATCGCACTAAAGTTCGAATGACTTGATGATGTACATCCGCTAAAAAGAAAATCACCATAGCAATCCAGTAATACACTGTCCCATAATAAGAAGTATTTACTCCAAGAACTGGATCATAAGCCATGGACATGGAGAAACCAACTTGGAAATCAACAAAACTACCCGCCATTTCAATTCCACTGAAGAATAATTGAGTAATATATCCAATAGCAACCCCTACTAACACTTCTTTAAGCAGAATTAAAACATACATTCCAAAGGACAACGTTTCAAAAGGAATAGGCATGACACCAAAAACAGCAAGCGACAAGCCAAATGACAAAACAAGTTTCGCCATTTGAGGCATTCCTTTAAAAGAAAAACCAGGACTTATCCAAATAAAAGAAGCAATCCGAATCAAAATAAGTAAAAAATATTGAAAGTTTTCATTCATACTTTGATCCCTCTATAAACTAGCAATTGTTTGGAAAATGTCTTCTGTAAATTCAATCAATGTCGTCATCATAAAGTTTCCTAAAACAATCAGCCCTACTACGATCGCTAATAGCTTTGGAACAAAACTGAGTGTCTGTTCTTGAATTTGTGTAGCTGCTTGTAAAATACTGATAACCAAACCTACCACTAAAGCAATAATTAAAATCGGGCCACCTACTTTAAGAATCGTCAGGAAAGCCGTTTGTAATATATCTAAAGTTTGCGATAAATTCATTTTGCCCTCCTACATAAAACCCTTCACAAGTGATTCAACAATTAGATACCAACCATCCACGAGTACAAACAACAACATCTTAAACGGTAAGGAGACCATAACAGGAGACAACATAAACATCCCCATCGACATTAAAACACTGGCTACAACAATATCAATAATTAAAAATGGAATAAAAATTAAGAATCCAATTGTGAAAGCAGTCCGTAATTCACTAATAGTAAAAGCAGGAATAACAATAGTTAATGGTAAATCTTCAGGTGTATCAGGTAAGTCCTCTTCTGCTAATTCCACAAACAATTCCAAATCCGATCCTCTTGTTTGAGCCAACATAAATTCTTTTACAGGCTCTTCCCCAATTTCAAAAGCTTCTTCTCTTGAAATCTCTCCCTCTAAAAATGGTAACAGCGCATCTTCTGTTACTGCGGTATAGACAGGACGCATAATAAAGAGTGTTAAGAAAAAAGTTAAGCCGATTAAGATTTGATTCGGTGGAGACTGTTGGGTACCTAAAGCATTTCTTGTAAAAGACAATGAAACGAGAATACGTGTAAAACTTGTTGTTAAAATTAAAAGTGTTGGGATTAAAGCAATTAAAGTAAATAAAAGAAAGAGATTGATCATTTCTGAAAACTCTCCATTATAATTACCAAATGCATCGATTGTGTCATTTAACATTTCCAGATTTCAACCCAACTTTCTTTTTTACCTTTTTTAACATTTTTTAGTTTGAGCGATCAAAATAACTCGTATATTTTTCTTTTAATTCTGTAAAATCTATCTTTTTAAGAACTTCTATCGGTTCTTGTTGTTCTTGTTCTCTTTGTCTCGCTTCAATTTCTTCAGCTTCTTCTTGACTAAACTTTTGTAAGGTTTCTGAAGTGTTTTCTGAAAAACTCATCAAGTAGTAATCATCCACTATTTTTACAATCGCTAGAGAAGAAGTCTTACTCACTGAAATACGTTCAATGATTTGAATCGATCGTGTTTTATGATTTGAATATTTGTTCAAGTATTTTAAAGCCACGTTTGCTAACCAAATAACAATCACAAGTGCCACGATACTTCTTAATATATATAATAATGACTCCACCTCTTTGCGACCTCCTTACTGAATAACAATATTTGTGATGTACACTTCATGAATCACTTCATCTTCAAACGCCTTATTCAATGCTTTTTTTAATGAATCTTTGAGTGTAATTGTCCCTGTTTCATCATCAAATATTTCCACAACTGAATGACGACTAACCGTGTGGATAATAACATCTCGTATCTTATCTAAACTAGAATTGATCGTTTCCTCTCCATCCTCTTTTGTACTGGATAAAGAAAGTTCTAAACGAATATAACGACTTACGTTATTCGTCGGTTCCAAATTGAGTACAAATTCTTCCAAAGGAACAGATACTTCTTCGAAAGTTTCTTCTTCCGTTTCATTCCCACTTACTACTTGTGGATCGTTTGCCAAATAGTTCCCTGCAACAACTCCAATTGCTACTAAAATGGGTACTGCAAGAATGATTAGAAGAATATTTTTATTAAATCCTTTTTTATCTTTGTTCATTATTCTGTATCCTCCTCTGGTTGATAAACCAATACAATATTTACGCGTCTATTTTTTGCGCGATTCTCAGCCGTGTCATTCGGAACAACTGGATTGAATTCTCCATAACCTCTACCAGACATTCTTGAAGCCTCAATATTGTTTTCTTCCACTAAATATCGAACAACAGCCATCGCTCGAGCACTGGATAATTCCCAGTTACTTGGATATCTGGTAGATTGAATCGGGACATCATCTGTAAATCCTTCAACAATAATATCGTTTCCTGAAAATTCTAATAATTCTGTCAAGAAATCCAGCGTTTCCCTACCTACACTACTGATATTAGCGTCGCCCATTCCAAATAAAATCGATTCTTGAATATCCAGATAAACACCATCTTGATCACTTGAAACACTGATTTGATCTCCGATACCTTCTTCTGCAATAATTGCCATCGCTTCTTCATACATTCTAGTAACTTGTAGTGGAATATCGTTAGTTGATTCACTTTGTTCAGTTCCACCTATTCCATTTCCTGTATTCAAATTACTAATTCCAGCGCCTTCCATAATGGAATCTCCACCGTTTTCTCCAATCAAAGCATTTTGGATGGACTGACTAGCGGAATTAAATTTTGCTTCACTCACATTTGACATAGAAAATAATAAAATAAAAAAAGTCAGGAGCAAAGACATTAAATCAGAAAAGGTTGTTATCCAACCGCCGCCACCTTCTTCTTCTTGTTTTTTTCTTTTTCTTCTAGCCATGTTTTAAACCTCTTGCTTCTGTAAATTTTCAAGTGACACCGGTTCACTTGACTCCATTTCACTTACTTCTTGAGTAGTTAAATAACTTTTTAATTTTTCTTCAATATCTCGAGGATTTTGGCCTTCTTGCATTGCAATGACACCTTCCAAAATAATCTCATACGTAATCATTTTATCCGTGGCCAATTGTTTCATATTAGTTGCTAGTGGGAGGAAAATTAAGTTGGCAAGCATTGTTCCATAAAAAGTGGTTAATAGTGCTGTTGCCATACCCGTTCCGATTAAACTTGGATCATCTAGCTCGCCTAACATGACAATCAAACCGATCAATGTACCAACCATCCCGAATGCTGGTGCAAATTCTCCCCATTTGTTGAATAAAGCAGGGGCTGCTTCATATCTTTCTTCCGTTAGATCCATTTCCAGTTCCATTTGTGATTTAATAATTTCGCCTTCTTTACCATCTACAACCATTTGTAATCCTTTAAACATAGTCTCATTTTCAAGAGCTTGGATATCATCTTCGATAGATAAAACTCCATTAACTCGAGCTTTTTTACTAAATTCTGTAAATAATTGAACCATTTCAATACGATTGTCGTCTGGATCAATCAGTAATTCTTTCATGATTTTTGGGACTTCTATCATTTTTTTTATCGGGAAACTAATGACCACGGCACTCATCGAACCAAATAAAGTAATAACAATTGATGGAATATCAATGAATGCTCCAATTGGTCCACTTGAAGTTATCGACCAAAAGACTAAGACGAAACCGATAATCATTCCCGCTAGTGGCATTAATAATTTTTTCATAGATTATCTCTTCTCCATTTAGAATGAATTTCTTGTTTATACTCAATTACTTTTTCAACAATTTTCTCCGGCTTTTCTTGAACGATTAGTTTCTTTTGGTTCGTTAAAGTAACCACTGTGTCATATTGATCATCAATGCGATAAATCAAATCACAATTTAAATAAAAAGCCTCACCAGATATATTATGTAATTGAATCAACTTAATACCTACTCTCAATTATAAGAGGAAGGGCTATTTTAAAGCCCATCCCCCTACTTCTTAATTATCTTTTCAAGTTTAATAACTCTTGTAACATTTCATCTGATGTTGTAATGGCTCTTGAGTTTGCTTGATAAGCGCGACTTGTTACAATCATGTCTGTAAATTCATTAGCTAAGTCAACGTTAGACATTTCTAAGAATCCAGAACGAATCACTCCAAAACCTTCGTCAGATGGGGCACCAATTTGAGCGATTCCTGAGTTAGCTGTTTGGTTATATAAGTTTCCACCCTGTTTTTCAAGACCATCTGGGTTAGTGAAGTTTGCTAAGCCAACGCGTCCAAGTAAATACGTTTGTCCGTCATCGTATGTTCCGATGATGTTTCCAGTATCGTCAATATTGAAGCTCTGCAAAGTAATTGTTGTCTCATTTCCATCTTCATCCGTAAGAGTATAAGTTTCATGGATAACTAGTTCACTTAAATTTCCAGTTCCTAGTTCCCCTTCATTTCCATCAATTAAATCCAGTCCATTTGCTGGCGTATAACCCATTACACGCATACCACTTGATGTAACTAGATTTCCATCTTCATCTGTATAGAAACCACCATCTCGTGTGTACTGCATAGCATTATTTCCATCACCACTACCACTAACGATGAAAAATGAATTGTCGCCATTCTGAATCCCAAAATCCAATCCACGACCAGTCGCTTGTAGCGATCCGCCTGTCATAATCGTATCAGTTCCAGAAACTTGCACACCCATACCAACTTGTTGAGCATTCACTCCACCTCGGTTATTGTTTGCACCTTGAGCTGCAGCGTCAATCTGACTAATCATATCTTCAAAACGTACACGTCCAGATTTGAAACCAGTCGTACTTACGTTTGCGATATTATTTGCGATAACGTCCATTTTTGTTTGTTGGCTTTTCATTCCTGAAACACCAGCATATAAAGATTTTAACATTGAAAATTCCCTCCATTATTGTTTCCCATATCAATCGGTCAATGGGAAAATGGCCTCTTTTCAGTCCAGCCACTTATTTATTTTTTTATGTGAATTGCACTATCAATATTTGTTACTTCTGTCATTTCATCTGTTTTTGAAGCCGTAATAATTGTTCGATTTTTAATGCTTGCAATTAACGACAAGTCATCATAAATGATTAAAGAATTTTTAGCCCCTTTATCATCCAGCGTATCGAAAGCTTCCTCCAAATTTGTCATATCTGCACCATCCAACTGAATTCCTCGTTGATCCATCCGCTTTTGCGCATGATTCGATACATTAATCGAACTCGTTGATCCACTACTTTTCTGTACTTCTTTTTCTTTCAGTGCCTCATCAACAAATGCTTGAAAACGTCGGTCCGTTTTTGGTGTCTGTTTTTGTTGTGCCTGTTTCGTTTGTTTTACTCGATCTAAATAACTTTGATGATTAATTCTATTCGGCATTCGTTTCACCACCAACTTCAATAATATTATTTAAGTTGTAGTTAACCCCATCAATTTGAATGGTCGCAAAGCCATTTGAAAAACGAACTTTATCAACGATACCTGTAACCAATCCTTCTTCCAATCCAGCGACAGTCACTTCTTTCCCAACCAAAGATAAAGCTTGTTGCTGTTGCGTCATCATCATTGTGTTTTGAATAGATGTCGTTAACTCAGTCATCTGATCCAACATATTCATCTGAATCAGCTGCCCCATAAAATCAGTCTGGCTACCCGAGCCACCCTCTCCGCCATCAAAAGACGGATTACTAATTTCAGCCGCTATAATTTTCAAAAAGCCTTCTTGATCAAGCATGGCATTACTTTTTTGTTGCTCAGTAGATGCTTGATTGACTGAACCAATTAAGAACTCACTTGGTATTCTCATATAAACTCCTTTCAGACCCACATACTCACTCGCCCAGTATTTGCATCGTATTTTTTTTCTGTTTTTTCTACTACTTGCTCTTCTTTTGGAGAATAATTCAAAGTCTTTCTTTGCTTAGATTCTTGTTCTTGCTCTTTAAAGAAAGGATTTCCTTGAGTACCTGCATCTGCTAAATGGTGCTCATTTCGAGCAATAGAAACCTGAAAATCAGTGACCTTTATATCTTGCGTTGCTAACTTTGTTGTTAACTCAGCCATCTTTAATTCCAGCCATTCCTTTGTATCCTCATGCTCAACCACTAACCTTGCAGTAAGTCCCTTATCCTTTAAAACAAGCTCAATCTCTAATTCCCCCAAATGTTCAGGCGTTAACTGAATACGTGCCATCGACACTTTTTCAGTAGCATTTGAAGATTCCATTTGCTCAACCACAAAAGATTCAACCTGATTCACCCATTCCGTTTCCGACACCTTAACAACTTCCTGTGCTTTCACTTGGGGTTCAACAGTTCTCAGGTTTCTAAGCTGTTCAATTCCCCGCTCAAACTCAAGTTGGATTGTCTCATCTACTGAAACCTCAACTTCCGTATCCCGAATGACCACACTTGTGCTTTGTTCTTGAATTTCTTTTTCTTCAGTATTTGACCCTGGTATTTCTTTTATAACTAAAGCCTCATCCAACTCAAAAGTTGTATTAACTTGAGTTTGTGAACTTATGGATTCTTTCGCTTCTAGCGGAACTTTTTTATTTTCAGCGGAAACGAAATCTTCCGCAACGTTTTCTAATGGTTGCTCTGAGTTTTCTATCATCGTTTCATCACTTATCCACTTAAACTCATTATTTAATTCTCCTGAATTTTGAACTGTTATGAGTGTCGATTTTTCAAGATTTTTTCCTAAACTAAGGGCTTCTTCAGCAGTCAAAGGAACTTCAATTGTTTTGTGTACATTTTCTTTTTCAGAAGGAATATTTACTTCTGTTTCAACTGTCTTTCCAGTTTCAGCATCTGCTTTTTTCATTACTTCAACTTCTGTAGTATTTATCAAACTTTCATCTGAGTGATTCATTTGAAGAGTTTTCATTGAAGAATCAATGATTCCAGCTTCTTCCGTCTCTATCGTTTCAAGAAAAATTCCTTCGTCAGGTTTTACTGAAGGATCTGCGAACTCTTCTGATGGTTGCATCCACACAAACCAAGGAATTCCTTGTTCATTTACATCCACTTCTTCTGAATCTTTGCTACTATCTTTTGTATCTTCTTTCATGACTTCTGATGACTTCTCATATAATGCTTCAAAAGTCATTGAGAATTCTTCCTTAGAGAACTCCGTCAGTTTCTTTTTGTCGTTTACTTGAGAAAAAGATTCAAGAGGTATATTCTGCGTCTTTATATATATCACCTCCTTTCAATGAAATTTATGTTATTGAAAAGCTTCACGTCCATATGTAATTGTGGAGAATTCATCAAGCTGTTTCTGTTCTTCTGCTTGAACGGTCTCCCTATGTTTCTCATATTCTTTTTCTTTCAGCTTTTCCATTACTTTTTTATCTTTATAGGCATCTAACAAAGCTGCTTCCGCTTTTTTCACTTCATTTGCCGTTTGTTCAACAATCAATTTTTGTTGTATAATTTTTCCATCAAGCACTTCTTTATACAAATCTTGTTGTCGCATCACGTCAACTTTACGAACCATCGCAGCTTTTTCTTTTAACCGAACATTTTCATTAATCAGCTGTTCTAAATATATTTCTTCTTGTTTTAACTCATTTTTTAATTCAACAAGTTTTAATTTCGCTTCGTCTTCTTGGTCGTTTCGCCAATCTAAAACATTTTGCAATGAAAATCTGTATCCTATCATTTCTAACTCCTATCCAGCTAATAAGATCAACTAAAGACTTGTTCTAATTTCATATTTGTTTCTTCAAAAATACTTTTCTCTTCGACTTGTTGTTTCAAAAAGTTTTTAATCGGTTGATTTAGTCGAATCGCCTCATCAACATTAGGGTTCGTTCCCTGCTGGTACGCGCCAATATCAATTAAATCTTTTGATTCTGCATAGATTGCTAAATTTTCTCGTAATTTTCCAGCAAATAAATGATGATTTTCCGGAACAATTTCTTTCATCAAACGACTTAGGCTATTTTGAATATCTATCGCAGGATAATGATTTTCCGAAGCAATTTTTCGCGAAAGTATAATATGTCCATCTAAAATTCCTCGGACCGTATCCGCAATTGGCTCATTCATATCGTCACCCTCAACTAAAACCGTATAAAATGCAGTGATCGATCCTCGATCAGACATCCCACTTCGTTCTAGTAATTTCGGTAACGTTGTGAAAACAGAAGGTGTATAACCTTTTGTCGTTGGCGGTTCGCCGGTTGCTAAACCAATTTCACGCTGAGCCATTGCCACACGAGTAACAGAGTCCATCATGAGTACAACTTTTTTACCTTGATCTCTAAAGTACTCTGCGATCGCCGTAGCTACATAGGCTCCTTTTAGACGAACTAAAGGAGGCATATCTGAAGTAGCCGTAACCACGACCGACTTTTTATAGCCTTCCGGTCCCAAATCCTGTTCAATAAACTCTTTAACTTCTCGCCCACGTTCTCCAATTAAACCAATCACAATCACATCAGCTTCACAATACCGAGCAATCATTCCAAGCAATGTACTTTTCCCTACACCACTTCCGGCAAAAATACCCATCCTTTGTCCTTCTCCAACCGTTAATAAGCCATCAATAGCTCTCACGCCTGTAGGAAGAACTTCTTCAATATTATCTCGTTGAAAAGGATCTGGTGAACTGCGGTTAACATCAAAAAAGGCGCCATTAATTTCTTTGTTTTTATCATAGGGCCTTCCTAGGCCATCCAAAGTCATGCCGAGCATATCTTTGCTTACTTCAACTTTGAATTTCTTACCAGTTGGTTGAACTAAACAACCTGGACCAATCTCATCCACTTCATCTAAGGGCATCAACAGTACCGTTTGTCCAACAAAACCGACAACTTCCGATAATATAATACGTTTTGAAGATTTAATTTCAATTTCACAAATTTCTCCGACAAAAGCGTCAAGTCCTTCTACTTTAATAATTAAACCGGTCACTTGGCTTACTTTCCCCCGCTTTTTTGCGAAGTTTTTGTCATCAAGTAGTTTATGATAACTATCAAAAGGAATATTAAGCATCGACTGTTCGCTCCATTTCTTCAAATTCTTGGAGCATCTTTTCAATTTGTTTTTTAATTTGGAGGTCAATCACTGCTTTAGAACTTTCAATCACTAACCCTTTTTCTTCTAAACTTGGATCTGAAAACACCATAAAGCGCGTGTTTGGAGAAATTGCTTCGACCTGATGTAAGTGTTCTTCGATAATTTTTCGTTGCTCAGGATGTGTCGTAATGGTGACAAATTCTTCATCTTTTTCTAGCTGATATAAGAAAGGTTTTGCCAACAAAAGTACACCTTCCTCTGCATGATCAATATGGTCATGTACAATTTTTTCAGCCATATGACTAGCTAATTGAATAAGTTCTTCTCTTTTTTCTTCTTGATATTCTTTAACGCCTGCTTGCGCTTCTTGAATCATCAAAAGAATACTTGCTTTCATTTCTTCATTTTGAATTTCTGCTTGTTGTAATCCTTCAGCTAATCCTTGCTCTAACCCCTCTTGATATCCTGTTTCGCGGCCTTGAATAAAGCCTTCTTCTTGAGCGTTTTTTCGTAGAGCTTCTATTTCTTTTTGAGCACTTTCTTTTATCTGTTGGGCTTCTAACTTTGCTTGCTCAAGCAAAGCTTGCCCTTTTTTCTGCGCAATTTTCACTTCAGAAGACGCTTGATCAATCTCTGCCATTCCTTCAGATAAAGGCTCCTCTATTTCAATCTGTGTATCTATTTTTGCGGTGGTATTTCCACCATAGACATTACTTGCTTTAATCATTTTAATCGACGATGGCATCTTGTTCACCTCTTCTGATGTAAATCTCTCCTTGATCATCTAGGCGACGAATGACACTAACGATTTTTTGTTGCGCTTCTTCAACAACCGATAGACGCGCTGGGCCTAAGAATTCGATATCTTCTCTTAAAGACTCAGCTGCACGGCTAGACACATTACCAAAGACAAATTCTCGAAGTGACTCAGAAACACCTTTCAATGCCATAACTAAGTCATCATGCTCAACATCACGCAAGACTTTTTGAACATCACCATTGGAAAGTGTAACAATATCTTCGAATGTGAAGAGGCTTGCTTTAATTTCGTCAGCCAATTCTGGTTGTGTTTTTTCAAGCTCATTAACAATTGCTTTTTCAGTACTACGACCAACAACGTTTAAAATTTCAACTAATGTATGTACCCCACCCACTGTTTCCGTATCATTTTCGATATAAGAAGAGAATTTACTTTCGATCACTTTTTCAATTCGGTCAATAATAGCCGGCGTTGTTCCTGACATCGTACCAATTCGCTCTGCAATCTCTACTTGTTCCTCTTCTGGGAATTCCGCTAACACATTCGCTGCTTTTTCTGGCTGAATATAAGACAAAATAAGCGCGACCGTTTGTGGATGTTCACTTAATAATAATGTTGTAAGTTGTGCAGTATCAGCTTTTCTAGCAATATCAAAAGGTTTTTCTCGTAATTGAATTTGATTTAACATATCAATGACTTCTTTAGCACGTTGAGGGCCTAATGCTTTATTTAATAAATCTTTTGCATAGTCAATTCCCCCATCAAGAATGTATTCACGAGCTTGCGTCATATCCATAAATTCTTCAATAATACCTTCGCGTTCTTCTGGTTTTACATAGTCAATATTTGCAATTTCATAACTGACTTTTTGAATATAAGAATCTGGCAACATCTTCATAATTTCAGCTGAGGTTTCTGGACCAAGTGAAATCATTAATATTGCAGCTTTTTTAATTCCATTTACTTCTTCCATTTCCCCACCTACTTATCTTCTTCTTTCAACCAAATCTTGATTAATTCAGCTGCCAATTCTGGATTTTCTTTTGTTTGTTCACGAATCATATCTTCTTTTTCATTTGCAACTTGATTTCTACGCATTTTTTCTTCTGTTTCTTTATCAAATAGAGTCTCTTCAGGCTCAGGCGCTGGTGGTAGAATCTCTGCAAATTCCATTTCCAATTCATCATCTTCTTCATCTGCAAATCGATTTCTTAGCACTCTAAATAGAATCAGAATAACCGTTAATACAACGACACTTATTACAAGTAACAACCAGTTTTCAGTTATCCAACTTATAATCGTTTCAAAGAATTCAGGGTTTCCAATAAGTGTTGGAGCTTCATCTTCTGTTGGAGGCATCACATATTCGATTTGAACACTGTCAATTGGCTCACCTTCAGGTTTAAAGTCATTTATTCCTAAAGCATTTTCGACTAAACCTTGAATCGCTGCTCGATCTGTCGGGTTATCCAAAATAATCACGGAAGCCGTAATTCTTTCAATGGCGCCTGGTGCCTCAACTATTCTTGATGTTGTTGTATCTAATTCAAAATTCGTTGCATGTTCATAAGATGAATTGTCTTCGTCAGCATTTTCATCAATAACATTGACTGTACCATCTTCTAAATTACCGCTCTGTACTTCCTGAGCAAGTGCAGCATTTCCTGTTACACTCTCTGTTTGACTACGAATAGATTGTTCACCGTACTCTACTTGTTCTCGTTCAATAGCATCAAAATTTAAATCGGCATTTACAGAGATTTGAACATTTTCCAACCCATAAACAGGCGAAAGTAAAGTACGAACATTTTGCTCTAAGTCATTTTCAACCATGTTTTTAATTCTTTGATGTTCTGTTACAACATCTGAGCTTAAGTTGTAGCCGTCACTGATAGATGCACTTAATAATCTTCCACTTGTATCAAGTATTTCTACATTCGCTTGTGGAAGATTTTCTACTGCCCCAGAAACCAAAGCTGCGATTCCTTGAACCGTTGCTTGGTCAGGCATTTGATTATTATTCATTTGTAGAACAACGGAGGCAGTTGCTTCTTTTTGATAATCTGGATTTTGGAAAACGCTGCTCTCTGGAATATTTAAAAGGACTTTTCCTGATTCTACGTTAGCTAAAGAACTGATCGCTCGTTCTAATTCTCCTGAAATTGCACGCTGATACATAATTGCTCGATCTTCATCCGTTGCCATCATGCTAGAGCTATCAAAAATTTCAAAACCAGTAGAAGTCGAAGGCATTGGTCCGTTGACTGCTAATTCAATTCGATAATTATCGACTAAATCTTTATCAATTAGAATGGTTGTCCCATTATCTTCTAATTTATAATCCATCCCTTTAGATTCCAGATCTTCGACAATCGCTCCAGAATCCGCCTCTTCTAGTTCAGAAAACAGTACTTTATATTCCGTTCTTTGCGTAGCATAAACAAGCAGAAAAAGGACTACAGAAATAGTCACTACAATTGAAACTAAGCGTACGCGTTTCTTCTTATCCATATTTTCCCAGCCAGCTTTTATATCACTGGCTATACTTTTCAATTTATCCATCCTCTGCTATACTCCCCTAAATCAATTAAAACTGCATATTTTTTATTTCATTCATCGCTTCTAAAGAACGATTACGAAGCTGTACAGCTAATTCTAAAGCGAGCTGAGCTTCCGTTGTTTGGATCATGACATTATGTAAATCGTCTGCTTCCCCAGTAATTAAACCCTGGATGGCATAATCAGACGCTAATTGTTTTTCTTCTAAATTGTTTAATGAATTATTCAAAATATTTGAAAAGGATTCTGAATTATCTTTTTGAAGTGATCTTGTAGATAATTCGTTTACATTATTCGAAGTTTGCGTAGAAGTAGTTGGATAGAGAGATTCCAATAGTTTTAAATTATTTATGTTCATTTAAACACCTACCTTTTAAGATCCTGAGATTTGAAGTGCTTTATTTAGCATCGCTTTACTCGCATTCATTGCCGTAACATTTGCATCATAAGCACGTAAAGTAGTGATCATATCAATCATTTCATCTGCCATGTCCACATTTGGATAAGTAACATATCCATTCGCATCAGCATCAGGATGACCAGGTTCATAAACAAGTTTGGTATTCTCTTCATTCTCTTCAATACCGGTCGATCGTACACCAAAACTTTTATTTGAAATTTCACCCGTTAAATAGGACTCTTGTCTTTTAAAACTTTCCTCAAAAGTAACCTCTTTTTTAAGGTACGGACCACCATCAGGAGTACGTGTTGTATTCACATTTGCGATATTACTTGAGATAACATCTAGCTTTAAACGTTCTAAATTCAGGCCACTTGTGTTAATCTGCATAGAATCAAAAATTCCCATTTTTTTCACCCCTTTACTTCATAACTGAACGCATCATTGTATACTTAGCATTCAGCTGTGAAACAACTGCATCATAATATATATTATTTGCAGAAAGTTCCGCCATTTCATAATCGATATCTACATTATTTCCATTATCTTGTACGGATGTAGATTCTTGTTTTTTAACAATTGGTCCTTTTGAATTAATATCCAAATGGTTGATATGCGTCTTATTTAGACTGTTTCCATTTACTGCATTTTTAAAATATTTTTCAAATTCAACTCGATTTGTCTTATAATCTGGAGTATTGGCGTTTGAAATATTACTTGAGATTGTTTCTTGTCTTAAAGCAGAAACATCAAGTGCTGTTTTTATCAAATTATATGTCAATTTCTGCCCTCCTAAATAAATTTTTGAACACTCCTACATACTAGCATAAATAAATGAATAATTGTGAATAATTTACAAAGAAATCACAATTTTATTTATATTTCAAACAAATCGACTTACAAATGTGTATTTTTCCAGCACTCACTTTAACTCATTGAGGTAAAACTTATGTAAATCCTAAATATTGTTTAAGTAAATATTCATGAATATTTAAATAATTATGAATCCTCATCAAAAAAAGATGTCGCCAAATCATTTTTGATTTGATGACACCTTTTAAGTTTTTGAATTTTATAAAATAAATTAAATTTCTTTCCAAGCTTCGAGTAATTCTTTCATTTGTTCGCGGACATAAATAATTTTTTCAACATCTTTATTTATATTCGCTTGATACAATTCACTTAAGAAAAATTCGTATAAGCCTGCAAGTTGTTCCGTTATGTCGCCTTCAACATCTGTATCCAAAGTATTTAATAATTCAGAAATGATGTTTTGGGCTTTAATTAAATTTTTATTAACTAAATCAAGTTTATTCTCCTCAAGTCCTAGTTCAGCTAATCGAAGGAACTTAATACATCCTTCATAAAGTAACACCAACAATTCTTTTGGTGACGCTGTATTCACTTGATTTTGTTTGTAAATATTAGTGACGTCTTGTGCCATCATTTGAATCCCTCCAACACTAATAATCTTTTTCTACAAAAATCGACTTATTTTTTACAGACATGTAATTTGAAACAACTTTTTGTTTTTGATCAATCTGTGCAAGTTGTTCTTGAGTATGTGTTTTCTCGTCTTCAACCGTCTTCATTAATTCTTGCTGTAAATTTATAATTCTTAACCAGTGTTCTTTATATTTTTCATTGAAAGTAATCAATTGTTCTTCCGGAATTCCGGCATCAATTTCTTTCATTTGATTAAATTTTTGATCGTTTTCTGCAAGTAAATACATGGCATGATCAGCTGTGTTGTCCCATGTCATTAACTGATTGGTAATCTCGAGTATTAAATTTTCTTTTTGATTTAGAAGTTTCTTTACTTCATCCATTTAATTACTCCTATTCTTGATTACCTAATCCAAGTTGACTGTATAAATAATCCAATTGAGATTGTGCTTGCATCATTGCGGTATCAAGTGCGGTAAATTGCTGAATATATCGATCACGCTTTTTATCGACCCGCTCATTAAAAGTATCAATCTGCTCGTTGATATCTTTCAACATCTTATCATAAGTCTCATTTTTTGTAGAAATGATTCCTGTTGAACTTGAAATGTAAGTATCAACGAAATTTTTCAATAACTCGGACATTCCATTTTTTTCAAAACGAGAAGTCGTTGTCGCTTCTTCACCTTCTCCAACTGTCTCAGTTACTCTTTCTTGAGTATAGAAGAAACGTGCCACATTCGCCGGATCATTTTGAAGTGCTTCGTTAAATGTAACTTCATCAAAGGAAGCTACACCATCTCGGTCAAGTGTAATTCCAAGATCTTCGATATTTTTAAAATCTCCACTGAAGTCTCCTTCAAGATTTCGAGTCATCAATGAACGTAAGCCAGATTGTAGACGCATCAAAGTCCCATCACCTGTCAAGGCTCCTGTCGTATTGTCTTCAAGTGAAGGATCACCCACATCCATCTGAGATGAAATTTGGTTCATAATTGAGTTATATTGTTCTACAAAATCTTTGACTGCTTTGGTTGTTTTTTCTGTATCTGAAGCAATAGTGATAATTTCATTGTCTGCTCCTTGATGAACGTTTGATAATTTAAATGCTAATCCCTCAATGACATCATCTATTGTATTTGTATTACGTTCGATAGTTAGACCATCAATTGTAAAAATAGCGGGTTGTCCAGAAACAGACTGTGTTTGTTTATTAAACCCAAGCCCAGATGCTACGCCATCACCATCGATTTGAACCTCAATAGAGCTTTCTCCCATGTTCGTATCCATTAATACTAAACGATTATCAACAATCGAAGCTTGGATACCTGAGTCTACTGTTAGTCCATTAATTTTATTTGTAATGTCTCTTAAACTATCTTCTGAATCAATTTGAATAGTAAAAGGTTCTGCTTTTCCGTCTACTATAAAAGAAAACTCACCACTTAAATTCAATTCATCATAAATAGATTCTGTATTAATTTTTCCGCCAGTCAAACGTGTTGATGTAGCAAGTTGTTGAACTTGTACACGATACTGCCCAACTGCTGCATTCTCCCCTGCAGTAACAGATAGAGATGTACTTTCTTTTACATTAGAACTTACCGTACGCGACTCAAAAGTTTCTTTTTTCGTTAATGTGTCTAATTTATTAAACAAAGAATCTAAACGTGTATTAATATCTTTCCATGCATTTTTTTCACGTTCAATTTTTTGTTTTTGATTTGTAAACTTAACCCCTTTTGCGCGTTCAGCTTCAATCATTTGATCAATAACAGACATATCAATTCCTGAATAAGAACCCATAAAATTTATACTACTCATTGTCTACTCCTTTCTGTCCACAATTAATCCTGCCCATTCCCAAATACCTGCTACAATATCCAGCATTTTTTCAGGTGGAATTTCTCGGATCACTTCTTTTGAAATTAACTCAACCAACTGAATCATTGGTCGTCCAGTACCTTCATGTACTCGAAACGTTAACTCTGTATTTACAACTTCCAAAGCTTTTGATGCTTCTTCAACAATTTCATCAACATTCGCCTCAAAATAAGCTTGCCGATCTGAAAAATCTCGATTGTTTAAAGATGTCATTTGATTATTATATGTATTATTTGATTTTGGTGTTTGAATAATAGTATCGATCGTTCGAATTGCTTCAATATTCAGATTTGTATTATACATAAAAATGCACCTCGATGCTAAATAGTTTAAAAAATAAAAGCCGGTGAACCCACCGGCTTCTACTTAAACCTTTTAAAAAATGATTATTGTAATAATTGTAGAACACCTTGTGGCATTTGGTTAGCTTGTGCCAACATTGCTGTAGCAGCTTGTGATAGAATATTTGATTTCGTGAATTCCATCATTTCTTCAGCCATATCAACGTCACGTATACGTGAGTTTGCTTCAGATAAGTTTTCTTTCGTTGTAGTTAAGTTGTTAATTGTGTGGTCTAAACGGTTTTGAACAGCACCTAAGTTAGCACGTTGCTCTGATACCAATTTGATTGCATTATCTAATGTTTTTAATGCTTCATCTGTTTCTTCCCCACCAATTTCAAGTGCATCAACACCTAATGCTTTTGCCCCCATATTATTAATTGTTACACTCATATTTTCTGTATCGTTTGCACCAATTTGGAATGTGAATTTAGTTCCTACTGGATCTCCAGCAGTTGTTGCTGCTTCATAATCAGAAATTTCCATTGCAGCTAATTTATCAGAAGCATTGATTGCATCTGTTTGTTTTGCTACAGTAGCTGCATTAAATGCTTCTACTACATCTGATGCAGTAGTACCTTCTTCATAAGTACCACCAACAGCTTCATGAATTATTTGTAATTCAGCTTCTTCTAACCCATCTAACGCACTAGTATCCAAAGTTCCTGCTGATCCTGGATTTACCTCTTCTGCTCCAACTACACCGTTCATTAATTCTTTAGTGTTGAATTTAGTAGTTCTAGAAATGTTATCAATTTCTTCTGTTAACTCTTTTAATTCTGAATTAATTGCAGCCAAGTCATCAGCACTATTAGTTCCATTTCCTGCTTGAACTGTAAGATCACGCATACGGTTTAAGATTGAATGTGTTTCGTTTAAAGCACCTTCAGCAGTTTGGATTAATGAAATTCCATCTTGTGCATTACGAGTTGCTTGAGTTAAACCTGAAACTTGGTTTTTCATTTTTTCAGAAATTGAAAGTCCTGCTGCGTCGTCTCCTGCTTTGTTAATACGTAAACCTGATGATAGTTTAGCTAATGAACCACTTTTTGATGCGTTTGCTGATGTCAAACGTGAGTATGTATTCATAGCTGACATATTTGTGTTAATTCTCATTATTTATTTCCTCCTAGAGTTTGTTGTAAGTTTTGTCCTTATACTTTATATTCGGAAGTTTTTTAAGTAAATTAAGTTTATTTTTATAAATTACTTAAATATTTTTTCGCTTTTATATAAAGTATCGAAAGCTCTTCTGCCTTCTAATCTATTTATCGGACAGTTATCAGATTAGTTAAGTAATTTTTTGGAAATTTTCCATAAAAAAAGAACTATCTTTTTGTACTTAGATAGTTCTTCATAAATTATAAGTAATTTAAAATGTTTGTTTGTAAAATTCTGGTACCCATTTGTAAAGATGCTTCATAAGCGATCATTTCCATAGAGTATTCCATATATTTTTCAGCAAGATCAACATCTTCTTTATTTGATCGCATATTTTTCAGATTTAAATTTTCTGTTTCGTTTCGATCTTTTGCGGTTTCAAGACGATTGAAGGTTGCTCCAACTTCTGTTCTAAAATTTACCGTGTTTTCAAAAGCTTCATCCGCTGTTGCTAAGAGTTCTCCTCCTAGTGCATCTGTATCATTTGCGTCTAAAGCTGTGAGTACCTTATTAAAAAAATGTCCCAATTCTTCTCCATCGACATTTAATAAATCTTTCCCATTAGCGAGTAAATCTACTGTCACGCCTGGTGAAACTTCACGAGGTAAATTTTCTTCGTTACCATGATAGGCAATCGCAAACGCGTCTTCCTCATCCGTTGTCACTTCAAATGGTTTTGTCGTTGTATTTTGACCAGAAAAAACATATCGACCACCGAAGTTTGTGTTTAATGCATCCACTAAAGCACCGATTTCACCTTCGATATTACTTTTCACCGCTTGGCGGTCCTCTGTACTCATTGTGCCGTTTGCTGCGGATTGAATGAGCGTACGAATTCTAGCGAGTGAGTTTGAAGCTTGCCCTAATGCGGAGTCCTGAACGTTCGTCCAATCTATCGCATCATCGATCGTGTTTAAGTATTCTTCATTTAAAGTAATACTGTTATTTAAATCAATTATTTTTGAAACAGTTAACGGATCATCTGAAGGTCTACTTACTTCTTTTAATGATGAAAGTTGGTGTTGATATTTTTGTACTTTTGATGTTTGACGATTCAAATTTCGTAAGTACGTTTTAGACATTAATGAATTCGTAACTCGCATGTATTACACTCCCATTCGATTAATTAAAGTATCTAGCATTTCAGAGATTGTACTGATTGCTCGAGCATTGGCTTGGAAAGCACTTTGATATTGAATCATGTTGACCACTTCTTCGTTAATATCCACACCGGAAATCGAATCTCTTCGCTGTTCCAATAAAATAGTTAAATCTAACTGATTTGCAACCATATTATCTGCTTGTTGTTTTGTTATTCCCATATCTGTAACAACTTCATTGTATTGATTGAATAATGTAGATCCTGACGCGCTACTTTCAAATGACATTGTGCTTTCATCGTAAGTCCAGTCATCTGAGTTGAGACTAAGCATTGTATTTTGAAGATCAAAAATAGCTTTTGCTCTTGTCCCATCTCCAGCTACTGCATCTTCACCAAATTCTTTTCCAACATTTAGCTTTGAAGGGTCATTAATTAAATCTTGGTTAACTGAGATTTTACCATTTTCAGCGACTGTGAAGAACTCTATCCCTTCCCCATCTTCTCCGCCTTGATGTATGGTGTTTACTGCAAGTACTAAGTTCTCGATAAATCCACTGACTTCAGCACGCTTTTCATCAACGACCACTAAAGCTTCTTGTAGACCTTTAATTGCACCAGTTTTAATTTCAACTGGCTGAGTCCCTTCTTCAGTAACTACAGAAACTGTATTATCTTCATCGCCAGTCATTTCTAATTTGTTCACAGTATTTTCTGAGACAACTTCTTGACCATCTAGTTTTATAAATGTTCTTCCATATTTATCTGTTGAAGTCTTTACTCCAGCAATATTCTTCATTTGTCCAACAAGCATATCACGTTTATCTAATAAGTCGTTTGGCATTTCGCCTTTTACTGTTGCATTGAAAATTTGATCATTAATTCCTTTTAACTGAGAGACAGCTGAATTGAAATCTAAAATTTGTTTGTCTATTTGAGTCAATGTATCTCCACTTAACTCGTTCATTTTATTCAAAGTATGATTTACTGTGTCTAAAAATGTTTCTGCCTGGCGCACAACCATTGTTTTCGATGTTAGAGACTCTGGATTTGAAGCAAGATTGTTCCAAGAATTAAAGAATTCGCTCATTTGATGAGAGATTCCTGTAGATGATGGTTCATTAAACATTGCTTCTAGTTGTCCCAATACATCTGATAATTGTTGGTATCGATTGAGAGATGCTTCTTCATTTTGAAGTTGTGTATTCACAAAGTCATCTGTAATTCGAGTGATCCCATCAATGACCACGCCTGTACCGATTTGACCGATACCTGCAAGTGATTGAGGCATGTTAGCAGCCATCGTCACTCGTTGTCTAGAATAACCAACCGTGTTTGAGTTTGCTAAATTATGACTTGTTGTTTGTAGCGCATGCTGTTGTGCACGCATACCACTTGTTGATGTATTTAATGTTCCAAATAGTCCTGTCATTTCTTTTTATCTCCTTACAACGATTGATCTAGAATGCTTGAGTTTTTAGTTTTCTCATAGCTTCCCTCTTTAGAATAGGTTGTATTTTTTTGTGCTTCTTTTTGAAAGGCAGAAAGAAATACACTTGTATAGTTCATGGCTTGTTGAGTTAGCATCGCATTCGTTTCTTGTAACTCTTGAATTTCACCGACAAGTTGGCGGGTTTCTTCTTTATTGCTATTTTCAATTTCAGCATTTTCTAGTTCTTCAATGATCGCTTCTTTTTTTGAGACGATTTCTTGAATGGCATTCCCTTCATTTTTAATGAGGGCTTCTTTTTCTTCGGCTAAAATTTCCTTTAGTGTTTTTAAAATATCTAATATTGATTCTTGAACCATAAGTTACTCTTCAGATCCTTTCTGCGCTTTAATTTCTCGCATAATACTTTCTGAAATTTCTTTTGGTTTCACTTCGTACGTGCCATTTTTGATTGCTATTTTAATTTCTTGTACTCGCTCACTGTACACTTCTTGTTGAGTGACTTCTGATAATTTTTTTGCTTCTTCTGAAATACTTATCTCAACGTTTTTTTCTTGTTTTTGTTCTATGTTTTGATTTTCTTTTTTAGACGTAGCATGTTTTTTAGTTTGCTGAATGTTTTGTAAATATTTATTGTAGCCATTTTCGATTTTCATTTTCGGCACTCCCTTCAAACTTTTCTATTCAAATTTTTATATTATTTTTGTATTATAGCACATTGAGTTTCTCTATTAATTATTCTATCGGAAAAATCTGTTTGGAATTAACCATTTTCTACAAAATATTAAAAAAAGTTAATTAGAGTACATATAAATTTTTATTATTAATTATTTTTTAACTGGTATTAAACAATCATTCAAATAATATGTATGACTATGATTTTCTACTGTAGTAAAATTCCTATTTAGTATGTCTTTTAAATAGGGTCTTGATAATTGTCCGGCAAAGAATTCTATTAAAGGTTTTATTTTTATATGACTTTTAAAGTTAAGGATACCATATTCCTTAATTGTTCTTACAATGGCTTCTTCACGATTTTCTCTGAAACCACAGAAACATTGTATGAAATACTTTTTAATTTGAATATCAAAGCTTTCACATTTTTTACAAGATATTCCTCTTTTTACTATTTCCATCATCTGTCGTGTGACTGGTTCAGGTCTAAACTGCTCATCAATTTCATATTTTTCAAAATGGTTTAATATACGTTCAGCATTGATTGGTGCTCCAGAATATTTATTTTCTTGTGTCACGATGTGTTTTATATATCTAAGCAAACGATATCGCGGAATGATCTCAAGATCTGAGATATTAGAACCTATGATGACCTCATTATCTATTCCTGAAAATATTAAGGCATGTTCTACTGGAACTATAGCGGGGAATGATTTCAATATGTTTTTTATTTTTACGTATGCTCTTTGCGTTTGAGCAATACAATTATAATCAAGTAAGCGATCATTAATTTTACAAACTCCTTCATCATAGGTAAAAGCTCCAGTATAATTCTTAACTTCGAAGATATATAGCATATTTCTTGTAAATAAAATAATATCGCTCTCAAAATTTCCATTGTGATTCATCCACAAGTTTCGAACGATGGTCCAATGTTTTTTTCCATATTTAGATAAGTAATCAAGAACTATTTCTTCTCCTTCTGCTCCTATAAGCTCTCGTCGATAATTCGTTAAATCTTTTTCCGAAGTGATTAAACTACGCTTATAAGCTATACGATTAAATTCAAGTTTTGTAGGTAATTTTGAATTGCATAGTTGTAAGTGTGTTTGAAGTATATTCATTTATATTCTCCTTATACTCTATATTAAAAGGTCCTAACTATAATATTTGCGAAAATTTCATATTTCGACGAAAAAACTTTAAAGTTTTTTATATTACTGAATTTTTCTTGTCAGTTTTTTCTGTCTATGTTTTCTAAGATTTATAGAATATTAAGAGAGTAATATTATCTAATACTTGTAACTTTGGAAAGAAAAATCATACTTTGAGATCTTATTAGAAACAAAAGTCGAATATGTTTCAGATAGATTCATTTTAAGTTAAACAAGTCGCTTTGATGTTTCAGATAGATTTACTTTATGTTAAACAAGTCGCTTTGATGTTTTAGATAGACTCCCGTTATGTTAAACAAAGTATGATTATGTTGCAGAAAAATTCATTCTATGTTAAACATCCGCATCTCATGTTTAACATAGTCCTCTTTTTTCTTCCCACAAATACAAAAACCCCAAAATGATAGCGATTCTCATTCCATCATTTCGAGGTTTAGTTAATATTTTATTTAATTATTGATTAATGTTACGTAGACGTTCTTCTTTACTTAATATATTTGTGATACGAATACCAAAGCTTTCATTAATAACAACAACTTCTCCTTCAGCGACTAACTTTCCGTTAACTAAAATTTCTAGAGGTTCATCTGTCATCTTATCTAACTCAACGACTGAACCTGACCCTAAAGATAAAATATCTTTAATTGTACGACGTGATTTACCTAATACAACAGTGAACTCCAAAGGAACATCCATAATCAAATCAAGGTTTCTAGGGACTTCCATTGGGCCTTCGTCTGATAATTCTTGGAAATCTGGCTTTTGAATCTCTACTTTCTTTTCGAAAGTTGCAGACTCTTCGACTTGTGGTTCTTGCTCAAAGTTCTCCATGGAATCTTCCTCTTCTTTTTCTGCCTGAGGGACTCTATCTGCTAAAGTAACAGCTTTATCACTTAACATAATTTCATTAATTTCACGGACTGTACTTTCAGTAAACAATTGGACAATTCGACTGTTAATTAAACCTTCTACAGTCATTTCAAATGAGATCGCCACTATAGGCGTTTCGTCTGTGGGATCTGCGTATGAAGATTCAGTGTCTTGGTCTAAGACTTCCACATGGGGTGGGAAAATATCGATTTTTCGATCGAACATAGTTGCCATTGCTGTGGATGCTGAACCAATCATTTGATTCATTGCCTCGCCGACTGCACTTAATTCTAAATCGCTAAATTCGTTTTCTGAAACGTTTGTCCCGTCATTTCCCATCATTAAATCCGCAATGATAATAGCATCTGGCACATCGATCATTAACATGTTGTTGCCTTCGAGGCCATCTTTGAATTCAATTGAAGTAACAACTTTAGGAAATTGGCTATCTTCTAAAATATCTTTTAATGTACGTTGTGCTACGCGTGGGGTTGTAATTTTAACTTGACGATTTAATAATGAAGATAATGTGGTTGCGGCTTGAGACATTGAAATGTTTCCAACTTCTCCAATAATATCTTTTTCTGTTTGTGTGAGCTCTTCAGTTTCATTTGTTTCCGTTGAAGACTCATCATCAGAAGCAGCACTTCCATTCATTAAAGCGTCAATTTCTTCTTGTGTTAACATGTCACTCATCGAGCATTTCTCCTCCAATAAACTGTAATACTTCAATCGCTAGGCGGTCTTCTACGATACCAGGTTTCACTCGGAAATAAGGCTTTCCTGCAACAGACATGGTTAATGGTTTCGATATTTTTTCATTCAATTGAATAATGTCGCCTTCTTCCATATCTAAAAAGTCCGCTATGGAAATTTCGGCTTTCCCTAATAATGTCTCTAACTCCACTGGAACCGGTTGAAGTCTCTGAGAAAACTTCTCATGATCTGATTCACCAGCTTCTTTTCCTTCATGGAACCAATTTCGAAAACTTAATTTATCTAAAATATCTTCAAAGAAAATATAAGGGATGCATAAATTGACGAAGGTATTATTTCCATTTAAGGAAACGCTAAAGGTTGCTAAAACAACTGGCTCGTTTGGAGACATGGATTGTAATAGCTGCGGATTTGTATCGATTGATTCAACTTTCGTGTCCATTTTGGTAATATCTTGCCATACGCTTTTAAACGAAAAAGCGAACATGTCAATGACTTCTTCTAAAACAGCTAATTCAATATCAGTAAATTCATCTTTATCCGTATCTTCTTTATATGTACCGGCTTCATCATAGCCAAATAATATTTCAACCATTTGCATGGAAATCGAAGGATTTACTTCAATAATTTGAATGCCATTTTGTGGCTCGCTTGATAAGCTTCCAAGTAATGTAAATTTTGGAACAGAATGAACAAATTCATCGAAACTAACTTGCTCGATAGACACCATTTTCATATTGACTTGTCGACGTAACTTTGTAGATAGTTGGTTAACAGAGATTTTGGCAAAGTCTTCTAGTACCATGGAAATCGTACTGAGATATTCTTTGGATAAGCGGACAGGACGTCTAAAATCATAAGGTTTTACTTTCGGTTGTTTAGGATCCTCTAATATTTCTTCATCGAGTTCTCCACTGTCCATGGCCTCCAGCAAATTATCTATTTCGGTTTGTGATAAGACTACTTGATTCACTTACAATCATTCCTCTTTTTCCTCAAAAAGGTTCTTTACATCTAAAATATTGACAATTTTATCATACACAGTTACTAAAGAACGAACTGAAGCGTTCTCGTCTTCAGAGGCTGAATGAAAATCTTCTGCATTCACATCAGAAACACCAATCACCTCATCGACCATTAGCGCAACGTTGTTTTCGCTTAACTGTGCAACAATGGTATTATTATAGCAGTCATCTATATTATTGTCATTAAGATTAAGTAAATTATATAAGTTGATTAATGTTAAAACGTCACCTCTTAGATTGACTAGACCTTGAACCCATCCCTTGCTTTTTGGAACTTTTGTGTAAGAGAGAGTCGTTGTTATCTCTTCTACATACTCTGTAGAAAGTCCAAAATATAAATCCTTTAACCGAAATACAATAATTTGCATGTGAAATGATCCTTTCTTAGTTACCGACTTTGTCTAATGCTCGAATAACACGTTCAGTATCAAAAGGTTTAACGATGAAATCCAATGCACCTGCACGAATAGCATCCATAACCATTGATTGTTGCCCCATCGCGCTACACATTAAAACACTAGCATCTGGGTCAAAGGCTTTAATTTCTTTCAAAGCTTCTACTCCATCTAGTTCCGGCATTGTAATGTCCATTGTAACGATGTCTGGTTGTAATTCTTTATATTTTTCAATCGCTTCATGACCATTTTCAGCTTCACCAGCGACTTCATAGTTATTTTTTTCTAAGATGTCTTTCAATTTAATGCGCATAAATGCTGCATCGTCCACAATTAATACTCGTTTTGTCATTTTTCATTCTCTCCTAAATACTTATTTTTTCAATTAATTGCTCAAAAAATTCTGGAGTTGGTATAAAGAATAAAGAGCCATCAATTTTGTCGCCCTCACTCCAAAACTCATTTTGCATAATCACTATTGTACTATCATATTGGCCATGTTCAAGATAAATCGAACTTAAAATAGAACCAAATAAATCATGTGCCATCATCGGGACGGTAGCGATCAAATTCATTTCGACCATTTGCATGGAGGCATTTAAAAATGAATTGACTAAGATATTAACAAGTTCTTTCACAGCTGAATCAGCTAATTCGTCTGTAATGATGATGTCTTCTTGGAACATTAATGCTGACAATTCTTCAACATCTTCAGGTGCAGTCACGAAAAGAAAACTCCCTTCGCCGCCAAGCAACTGCATGATGACAACTTTTACTTCTTTATCATCCGCTAAAATAGATTGATACACTTCTTCATATTCCATCAACTCTAGAGTTGGCACATCCATTTTAACGGGTTTTTTTATCAACATAGATAAACTTGTCGCGGCATTTCCACCACCAACGTTGATAATTTCTTTTAAGGCACTTTTTATTAATTCATCTTTAGATAGTTTCATAAGCTTTGCCTCTTTCAGATGCACAAATCGTCGATAAATCAATGATTAAAACAACTTCGCCGTCTCCGAGAATCGTTGCACCTAAATATTCTTTTTGATCCTTCAATTCTGTTCCTAAATCTTTTATGACGATTTCTTTTTGTTCTAGTAAACCATCAACAACAATGGCATAGTATTTATCCCGATTCAAAATGATAATGACATAAGGTTCAATTTCTGTATTTGTTTTAAAGCCTAAGCTTTCACTCAAATAAATCACAGGAATTAAATCACCATCGTAAGGATACACATCCGCATGATGGACGGTCGTGATTTCATTTTCATCATATAATTCTACTTTTTCAATCACTGTTTGTGGTAAGGCAAAGGTTTCATTCCCAGCTTTCACAAGTAAAGATTGAATAATCGATAAGGTTAAAGGCAAGGTTATTCGGAAAGTAGACCCTTTTCCTAATTCACTTACAATTTCAATCGTTCCATTTAAACTATTGATTTTTTCTTTCACAACGTCCATTCCAACCCCACGCCCCGATACACCCGTCACGTTTTTCTTTGTCGAAAAACCAGGATGAAAGATCAGTTGAATGATTTCATCTTCTGAAAGCCCGGTTGTATCAATTCCTTTACTTTCCGCACTTTCTTTAATAATTTCAGGATCGATTCCTTTTCCGTCGTCTGAAACTGTTACGACAACTCGGTTTCCTTCAGGGAAAGCTCCGACTGTAATAATCCCTTGGGCATCTTTTCCAGCTTTTTCTCGTACATCTGGTTCTTCTACCCCATGATCCGCTGCATTTCTTAGTAAATGAACGAGTGGTTCGCCTAACTCCGTCACAACGGTTCGATCTAATTCTGTCTCTTCTCCTTGAATCACAAGTTTCAAATCTTTCCCCAATTCATCTGCTAAATCACGAATCATACGGGGGAAACGTTGGACAGCCACACTAAATGGTTGCATACGCAATTGCAAAACAACATCTTGTAATTCAGAAGTAATTCGCTCGACTTGTTCTAAAGGTTCATTTACTTCAAAAATTTGATGCTTTCCGCTAATCGATTCAAGGCGGCTTCGATGAATCACTAACTCACTGACTAAATTCATGAATTGATCTAAACGATTGAGATCTACTCGAATCGTTTGTTTTGGTTTTGTCCGATTTTTTGGGATGACTTCTTTTTTAGTATCCTTTTTCGCTTCTGAGACCTCTTCAAGTTCTTCGGATTTTTCTTCATCTTCTTTTAGAACTTCAGTCGCTTCTTCTACAACCACTGCATCAATTTCATTCACATCTAACACTAACTCTTCTACTTCTTGAGCGTTTAATTTTGATAAATATAAAACATTGATCTCACCATCAAATTCTCCTGTTTCAAGTTCTTCAATGGCGGGTTCAGATAAAATTAAATCTCCAGAAGTTTCTAACTTATTCATGACTAAAAATGCACGAGCACTCTTCATTGAAGTTTCTTCATCTAAACGAAGTGCGATAACATAAGCTTGGTATCCTTGGTTTTTCCCCTCTTCAATGACTTTTAAATCAGAAGAATCCCAAGTTTCTAAAAAAGGCACTAATTTGTCATTTTGACTATCCGCCTTTGGATCTTTCTCTTGTTCCTCAGCATTTACGGTTGTTTCACCTTCTGCAAGACGAATCAACTGATCTTCTAGACGGGAGATATCCATCCCTCCACCGCCACCAGCTTGCAGATCTTCAACAATATTCGCTAAGGCATCTAAACAGTCAAAAATTAATGTAATCAGCTCATGCGTCACTTCGAGTTCTTGATTTTTTAACAACTCAAAGACATTTTCCATTTGATGAGTGAGCTTTGTCATTGTATTTAAACCCATTGTTGCAGCCATGCCTTTTAAAGTATGTGCTGAACGGAAAATAGAATTTAAAATTTCAATATCATCCGGATGATCTTCTAAATGTAAGACCCCATCATTTAACTCGCGTAAATACTTATCTGTTTCTTCATAAAATAAATTTTGATATGAACTATTATCATCCATGCAACCACTCCTTTCATTGCATACTAAACTTCTTTTTTCTGATAAATAAATTTCCCGATTTTTTCTAAGCCATACATTTCAGGTTTATAAATCGTCTCGGTGGCTCCAGTAAACAAAACGCCGCCTGGAACAAGCGATTCACTAAACTTCCGATATAACATTTCTTTCACTTCTTTTTTAAAATAAATAATGACATTTCGACAAACAATCGCGTGAAAATTCTTCTGAAATGGATCCATTAATAAATCATGTTTATGAAATTGAACCATCTGCTTAATAGAAGCATTCAACATAAAATTTTTGTCTTCTTCTTTAAAATAGTTCTTTATGACATCTGTATCAATATTTTTCAGTTCATAAGCTTTATAGATTCCTTCACGCGCACGAGCTAATACTTTATCATCAATATCTGTCGCAAGAATTTTTCCATCTATTTGAAGGTTGTATTTTTGTGCAACCATCGCTAAAGAATAAGGTTCTGACCCAATCGAACAAGCCGCACTCCAAATCTTTAGCTTCGAAAATTTTGAAGCTAAATCCCCTAAAAGCACTTCTTCAAATTCATTAAACAAATCCGGATTTCTGAAAAAATCCGTCACATTAATGGTAATATAATCCAAAAATCGCTGACGTACATCGCCATCTTGTTCAATTAAAGTCGAATATTGTTTTAAAGACGTCGCACCCGCTTGACCCATCACAGTATAAATCCGTCGCTGCAATTGTTGTTCTTTATAAGCCGCTAAGTTTAAGTCTAAGCTTTGATCGGCCCATGCATAAAATGCTTCAAATTCCCTCGTCATTTTTAATCCTTCACTATCTCTTTTATTGTATTTTGAATTTCTTTAATCGATAATAATTCATCCACTGCTTCTAGTTCAGCCGCATGTTTGGGCATTCCATAAACAACACAGGAACGCTCGTCTTGCGCGAGGACATAACCCCCAGCCTTTTTAATTGCCAAGCAGCCTTTCGCACCATCTTTCCCCATTCCCGTCAACAAAACACCCAGTGTCTTTTTACCATAATTTTGAATCACCGATTCAAATAAAGGATCCACAGCAGGCTTCACCCCATGAATTTTTTCCGTATCTAATAGATAAATTTCGTGATTTTTTACCACCATATGATACCCACCAGGTGCAACATACACTTTTCCTCGCTCAACCGGCATTCTGTCTTCTGCTTCAACAACCGGCACAGCAGACACAGTATTTAGTCGCTCCGCAAATGAGGCCGTAAAACCTTTCGGCATATGTTGCACGATAAATACTGGAAGCGACAATGAACGGGGTAAAGACTGAATCAAAGTACTAATCACTTTAGGTCCACCCGTTGACGCTCCAATCACAATAGCTTGCACATTTTCAATTGGAGAAACCAGCGAACGTTTTCCTTTTCCTCCTTCGGAAAATGACGTTGTTTGAGGTTGACCATTCGCCAATGCTTTAATATGTAACGCCAGTTCATTTTTGAACTTTTCTCTATTTTTCGTAATCGATTCTGGTTTAGTTAAAAAATCTTGTGCCCCATTTTCTAAAGCACGAATGGTTGTGCTTTGATCATTTCGTGCACTTAAAATGATAACAGGTACATTTGAAAATTCTCTTAATTTTTCCAGTGTTTCTAAACCATCCATCACAGGCATTACCATATCTAAAGTGATAACATCCGGTTTAAGTTCTCGAATTTTCAATAGAGCTTCTTTTCCATTTTCCGCTGTTCCTACAAGCTCGATTCCATCCATCATTTTTATAGTATTATTAATTATTGTTCTGATTAAAGTTGAATCTTCTACAGTGAGTACTTTTATACTCATTCATATTTTCTCCTTGTTAGATATTATAAATATCTCTGTTGACCATTCGAACGGTTACATCGAATGTTTCTAAATCCACAATCATAGTACGTCCGGAGTCTCCGCCAACATGTTCCCCTAATATTGGGATGTTTAACTCATCCAGTGTATGTTTAACCATTTCGATATTTCGCTTTCCAATTTGAAGGCTTTTGTTTGAAGAGTTAGATTTAAAAAGACTTGCACCACCCGCAATTTTTGCGACTAAATCTTTTGTATTCTCTCCTGCAATTTCTTGTGCCACTTTTGGAATAGCTAAATCTGCAAACTTTGGCCATTTCGTTGTGTCCTTAAATGTTGAACTATCTGGCAACATAACATGAAGCAGACTTCCCGTTTTTTGTTTTTGATTAAATAATGCAATTCCGACACAAGATCCAAGTCCGACGGTAATTAAACGGTTCGGCGCCTGTGTGATTTTATAATCAGCAATACCCACCTTTATTTGTTCCAATTTTTTCATTCCTAATCTTCATATCTTATTCGATATTTCTAGATTTTTTCTTTTTAATTTCTTATTTCGAGTCATTCTGACGGACGAGTTCTTTTTCCGTCTCTTCAATTTCTTCAACGTTATCCGCTGCGTCTGATGCTTCGTAATCATCGAAGAGTTGTTGAACTTCGAGTGTCCCTGACGTTTCAAATAATTCATCAATGTCAACTTCTAAAATTAAACCTTCTTCAGAACGAATAAAACTTTTGATTGGTGTGTAGTCTGAGTTTTGATTTAATCTAGTAATTTTTTCAAGTTCATGATCGATTTGTTCGTCCGAAAAATCTTTAATTGTGAGTACTTCGTTCACAGCTATGCCAATCTCTTTTCCCTTCCAATAAACAATAATGACTTGTGCAGCAGCTTCGTCTTTAATGGGTTTTTCAAAGAAGCGTTGGGATAAATCGATAATAGGTAAAACTTCCCCTTCTGCTTCCATAATCCCCATGACATATTCTGAAGTGTCTGGTACATGCGTAACTTCTTTTAATGGAATAATTCGATTAGTTGAAAGAATCGATACTGTAAATTTTTGATCTAATACGCGACAGAGTATATATTGACTCATTTAAGTTCCTCCTTTTTAAATAAAGCTTTCAGAAACTTTTCCAGTAAGCTGATTTGTTTGTTCGATTGTTGTGCTGTTCATATCTCTGACTTCTTCTTTTAATTGCTCTGAGATACTTTGCAATTGATCCATATGACTTGAGACTTCTTCCATTGTTGCAAGTATTTCTTCTAAATTTGCGGAAGCCTGTTCGGTACTTGCAGAGTTCTCTTGAGCAGCCGCTGCGATATGTTCGATCGCCGTTAATACTTCATCTTTTTTCTGTTGAACTTCCTCAATGTGTTGAGAAGCTTGTAGCGCACTTCCGGTTAAGTTTCTGATTTGAAGAGAAACAATATTATTTGACCCCTGTGCTTCTTCTAAAACAGTTGTTTGTTTCTCGCTGTTTTCTAACGTTTGATCTAAAGTTTCTACCATTTTTGAAGAGCGTTTTTGGATAGCTCTAATGATGTCATCAATATCACCTGATGAACGATCGCTTTGTTCAGCAAGTTTTCGAATTTCTTCTGCAACAACGCCAAATCCTTTTCCAGCTTCACCCGCACGAGCTGCTTCAATCGATGCGTTTAAAGCAAGTAGATTCGTTTGATTCGCAATATCTTTAATCACATTTAGAATTTCTTCAATATTTTGAATATCTTTATCGACCGTTTCAATGGTTTCACTTAATTCTCCAAAATTTCTCGTACTTTCTTGCCAGTTTGTCTGGACACGTTCCATAATCGTACTACTTTTTTCACTATCTGTTAACGTATCTTCCGCAAATCTATTCATTTCTTCAAGCTGCGTCATCACGCCTTGAACAGATTCAGACAGCTCATTCATTTGTGTTGCTGTGGACTCTGTATCTTCTGTTTGTGTATTGGTTGCCATCGCAATTTCAGTAATGGTGTGAGAAATATCTTCTGTAGAAGTTGCAGTTTGTTCACTCATATCTTTTAATGTTTCTGATATATTGATGACCTGCAAGCTCGTTTCATCAATTGCATTTAAAGCATTCTCAAAGGATTCGAGCGTTTCGTTAAATCCAAGCGCAATTTTATGAATTTCATTGCCATTTGGATCTAGAGGAACTTCTACTTTTTCTTTTTTAAATAGATTACCCTTATCTAGCAAAAACAGATCTTTTCCTTCTATGCGAACAGATAGATCCCCTGCTTTTACTCGGTTAAATGCAGCAACTATAGCTAAAGTAATGTTTGATAAATATTTTACTAAACCCCATGATAAAGCTCCTGCTAAGATGAAACTAAAGATAATAGCAATCATCGCTGTTTGAGTAAAATCGGTTGTTGAATAATAACCGATGAGCAATGCGACAATGACGGGTAATAAATTTGCAATGAATAATGCTGGAAATATTTTATGACCAATTGTTCTTTCTTTATTTTTCATATTTTTTCATACCTTCTTTTAAATATTCTTTAAAATTCTTCGCTTCACATCATATCTGTTATCGGAATTTAAATTTTAGAGTTAAGGTTTAAACATAAATTTCAAAAAAGAGAATATAGATTAACTATACCCTCTTTTTAATCGAAGCTTATTCATTATTTTAGATTAAGCATTATTGATTTTTACATTTTGAATTAATTGATTTAAGTTATTAGCTAAAGTGACTAGACCATTGGATTGTTCGTTAACTTCTTCCATAGAGCTATTAATTTCTTCTACAGAAGCGGATGTTTCTTCTACTCCGGCAGCTGATTCTTCTGAAACAGACGCAATTTCATCAATAAGTGTATTCATTGCCTGACTTCTTTCAGAAATGTCATTTAAATTATTAGCCATTTCAAGATTACGTTTTTGTAATTCATTGATGGAGCTGGAGATTTCACCAATATTTTCATCTGTTGCTTGAATTTGGATGGTTCCAACTTCAACTTCCGAATTAACATTTTGTAGAGACTGAGAAACTTTTTCTGCATCATTTTGAACGTTTTTCACGTAATTTGTAATTTCAGATACTGAAGAAGCAACTTCTTCTGCAAGTTTTCGTACCTCATCCGCTACAACTGCAAAACCTCGCCCTTGATCTCCTGCTCTTGCGGCTTCGATTGACGCATTTAAAGCAAGCAAGTTTGTTTGTGTCGCAATACTATTAATAATATCGACAAGTTTAGAAATTTCATCTGTTTGAGTAGTTAAAGTTTCCATTTGTCCAACAGCTTCTTGAACAATATCATTTACGATACGCATTTGGTCTGTAGATAAAGTCATCAATTCGTTCCCTTGGTTTGCTTTTTCTGCGATTGCTTCTGAAGATTCATTGATTTCTTGACCATGCATTAAAGTTTCTTTCGTTGTTGCTGAGAATGTATCCATGTCTGCAGCTAAATTGCTTGCGCTATTGGCTTGGGATTCTGAACCAGAAGCCAATTCTTGCATTGTTGCCGCAATTTGGTTGGATCCAGTTTGAACTTCATAACTGGTATCCATAAATTCTTGACTGCTATCTGATAATGTTTCAGCCGCTTCTTTAACGCTCATCATTAAAGCCACTAAGTTGGCTTGTGTCGTGTTAAGTGCCTGAGCTAATTCGCCAATTTCATCTCGCGTTTCCACTACTAAAGGTTCTGCACTAAAATCTTCATTAGAGAAAGCTTCTAAACGATCTTTCATTTCACGAACAGGATTTGTAATGGATCTTGATGTAATCCAAGCAATCGCAATTGAAATAATAATGGCTAAAATTCCTAAAGATACTGTTAAAGTCAGTACAAAATTCTGAGCTCTATCTACTTCTTGCCCGATTTCTGCTACTTCATCTTCTAAAGCATCTAAATTCTCTTGATAAATTCGTTGAATTTCACTTCCTATTGGACTTAAGTTATTCATACTTGAGCTAGCAATAAGATCATTTCCAGCTTCGTGTTGGTTAATCACACTTACTCGAACATTATTTGACCATTCAGCGGCTGCTTGTATAACTCTTTCCATCTCTTCATTATCATAATCTTCAAGTATCTCTTGCTCTAACTGGTTACTTTCTTCGGTTAATTCAATAAATTCTTTTTGTCTTGCTTCATTATCTGTTACAAGATACTCATAAATCACTCGATTTCTAGTGATAAAGTTTTGATTTAACTCTTGAAGTTTCATCATCGCAGGCAAGCGATCTTGAATGACCGCATTTGATTGTTGGCTTGCTTGATAAGATGATATGGTCGCAACAGCTACGATTGCAATAATAAATAAAATAACAACTGTAAATCCAGCAACCATTTTATCTCTTATACTTCTAAATTGTATTTTCTTCCCAATTTCTTTCATGTCTACATCTCCTTAAATTTTTGACTCATAGACATATATCGACAAATTAAATAGAAACTTTACGCTCTTTTAAAATGAAAGTGTTTTTATCTCGGAAAGATTTTTTAGTTTTGGATATAGCGAGAATAATTTTATTTACTTCTTTAATTTTACAAATTTACGTCTTCTCAATTTTCACATTTGCAATGATTTGATTGAGATCTGTTGCTAAGCTGACTAACCCTTCTGATTGATCATTTATTTCTTCTATTGAAGTATTAATTTCTTCTACAGAGGCGGAAGTTTCTTCAACACCTGCTGCTGATTCTTCTGAAACTGAAGCAATTTCTTCGATTAAAGTATTCATCGCCTGGCTTCTGTTTGAAATTTCATTTAAATTCGTTGTCATTTGTGCATTACGTTTTTGTAATGCAAGAATGGATTTGGTAATCTCTCCAATATTTTTATCCGTTTTTTGAATTTGTTCCGTTCCAATTTCAACTTCATCATGAACTTTTTGTAAGGAATTCGTTACTTCTTTTGCATCCTTTTGAATAGTTTTTACGTAACCTGTAATTTCTGAAACAGATGTTGCGACTTCCTCTGCAAGCTTTCGAACTTCCTCCGCTACCACTGCAAAACCACGTCCTTGATCTCCTGCTCTTGCTGCTTCAATCGATGCATTTAAAGCTAGCAAATTAGTTTGTTTTGCTATGTTATTAACGATCTCAACTAATTTTGAAATTTCAGTGGTCTGTATATTTAAAATAGACATTTGCTCGACAGCTTCTTGTACGATAGTATTTATAATATTCATCTGGCCACTCGACGCATCCATTAATTCATTTCCTTGATGAGCTTTGACAGTGATCGCTTCAGAAGACTCATAGATTTCATTTCCATATCTTAGAGTTTCTGTTGTTTTTGTAGAAAATGTAGACATTTCACCTGCTAAATGTTCTGCACTATTTGCTTGTGTTTCTGCTCCTGAAGCAAGTTCTTCCATGGTCGCTGTTATTTGATTCGTTCCTATCTGAACTTCTTGATTCGTTAGTTTAAATTCTTCGCTGCTAACTGAAAGAATATTCGCTGATTCTTGAACGGACTTTATTAAAGAAATAATATTTTTTTGAGTAAGGTTTAATGCGCTGGCCAACTCACCAATTTCATCACTAGACTCTATTGTCATAGGTTCCACAGTAAAATCTTCTTTTGAGAAAGCAATTAAACGATCCTTTATTTCACGTACTGGTGCTGTAATCGATTTTGAAGACATCCACGCAATAATGACAGAAATAATCGTAGCAATAACACTCAGTGAAATAATCATAACCATTGAATTCCTTTGTGTTTTTACCACTTCATCGCTATTTCTAGTTATTTCTTTTTGGAGAGCCGTTATATTATTTTCATAAATTTCTAAAATTCTAGTGGTTCGTGGTTTTAAGCGATTCATATTGTCAGCTGCAACTAAATCATTCTCTACCGCTGCTTGGTTAATAACATCAGTATTTACATCTTCTGTCCAAGCAAATGCAAGCTCAATTACTTCTTCGATTTCTTCATTATCATATAATCTTTGTACTTCTGCTTCCAACAGAGCACTCTCGTTTGATAGACTTCTAAACTCATCAAATCGTTCTTTATTTCCTGTCACAATATACTCATAAGCGGTTCTATTTCTATGAACAAAATTTGTCGCTAAATCTTCAATCCTCATCATAGCTGGTAATTGTTCTTGAATAATTGTATTTGTCGCTTTATTTATTTGAGACGAGGAAAAAATAGTGATTCCTACAATCCCGATAATGAACAAAATAATAACTAAAAAACTAGCAATCATTTTATGTAAAATACTTTTAAAATGAAAACTGAAGCTGAAATTTTCTATATCGTTTTTTATCTTTTTAAGAAAGTCTTTCATAGGTGCTTCTAACTCTAATTCGCTCAAAAATTTCATCCTTTTATCTCCTCAAAAAAGAATTTTGTCTTACAATTTCACGTATCGACACATAGAATAAAAATTTTAACGTCTCTTAACGGTCTATAGCTTCAAAAAAGAAAACGAGAATGCAAAGAAATCGCTCTGCACTCTCGTTAAAAGGATGATTTAATTGTTTAATCTTCAGGTTGTTAAATTTGTGTAAAATTATGCACTATAGATTTTTACGTTATCAATGATGTAATTTAAGTTTGTCGCTAAGTTGACTAAACCATCTGATTGTTCGCTCATCTCTTCCATTGAACTATTGATTTCTTCAACAGATGCGGATGTTTCTTCAACACCAGCGGCTGATTCCTGAGAGACAGAAGCAATTTCATCAATTAATGTATTCATTGCCTGACTTCTTTCAGAAATTTCTGTTAAGTTATTAGCCATTTCAAGATTACGTTTTTGTAATTCATTGATTGAATTAGAGATTTCTCCAATATTTTCATCGGTTGCTTGGATTTGAATCGTTCCAATTTCAACTTCTGAACTGACGCTTTGTAGTGAAATCGATACTTTCTCTGCATCTTTTTGAACATTCTTCACATAATTCGTAATTTCTGAAACAGAGGTAGCTACTTCTTCAGCTAATTTTCGTACTTCATCCGCAACTACTGCAAACCCACGACCTTGATCGCCTGCTCTTGCCGCTTCGATTGATGCATTCAAAGCAAGGAGATTTGTTTGCTTAGCAATATTATTGATAATGTCCACTAATTTTGAAATTTCATCGGTTTGTGTATTTAAAACTTCCATTTGACCCACTGCTTCTTGAACAATATCATTAACAATTCGCATCTGATCATTTGACAGAGTCATTAGTTCATTACCTTGTTTCGCTTTTTCCACAATTTCTTCAGATGATTGATTAATTTCCTGTCCATACTCAAAAGTTTCTTTAGTTGTTGACGCAAATGAATGCATATCTGTCGCTAAGTTGCTTGCACTATTTGCTTGAGCTTCTGCTCCTGAAGCTAATTCTTGCATCGTTGCGGCAATTTGATTGGAGCCTGTTTGAACTTCTCTACTTGTATCGGTGAATTCTTGACTACTGTTTGAGAGGATGCTTGCGGCTTCCTGAACACTCATCATTAAAGCGACTAAATTCCCTTGCGTTAAATTAAGTGCAGATGCTAGTTGTCCGATTTCATCGTTAGTTTCCACAACAATTGGGTCTGCGCTAAAATCTTCTTCAGAAAATGCTTCTAGACGATCTTTCATTGCACGGACCGGATCTGTAATGGATTTTGTAGTCAGCCAAGCAATTAAAACAGAAAGGGCTATCGCGATAATACCAACACTAACAATGACTATCATAGAAATTCGTTGGACATTTTCTATTTCTTCTGCATAAGCCGCCATTTCACTTTCAATCTCAGTTATATTATTTTGATATATTTCAAGGATTTGATTGGTTTGAGGAGCTAAATCATTCATATTGCTTGCTGCAGTTAAATTATTACCAGCGGAGTTTTGATCAATGACTCGTGCGCTAACTTCATTTGTCCAATACGCTGTTAATTCAATCACTTCAGCAATCTCATCATTATCATGGAGTGTTAATAATTCTTGTTCCATCATTGCGCTCTGTTCAGAGAGTTCACTAAACTCAGACACTCTGGAACTATTATTTGTAACCAAAAATTCATAGGCCACTCTATTTCGAGTCGCAAAATTAGTTGCTAAGTCCTCTAATTTTAACATTGCGGGTAAACGATCTTGAATCATTTCATTTGTAGTATTACTTGCTTGAATCGCTGAAAAGGCAGAAGTTGCCACAATAACTAAAATAAAAACAATAATTGCAGAAAAACTTGCAATCATTTTGTGAAAGATGCTTTTAAAATTTATTTTAAACTGAAGATTTTTAAGTTTGTTTAATAAATTATCCTTCTCTTTATTTTCAATAATATCCATATTTCCTGTACTATTCATTTCAATACCTCCTGTAATGTTTTCGTTTTCATAAAGTATATCGGTCAACTTTTAGAGAAGTTAATAGAATGTAAAAAGAATGTAAAGGAAAAAGCTGGAATTTTTTCAGAATAACTTATACATTTATAAATTATAAGATTTTTAGGTTATACTATAAGAGCAGATGATATGATAAAGAAAGGTGTTTAGTTGATGAGTGTTGAATTGTATCCCGATCACAAAGCGATTTTACATTTTCAGGATTCTCTGAAAGTCTATGAAATTGATTTTCTCGATTATTTAACAGAATTTCTTTCACAGGATAAATATGTAAATCGTCATTTTGAAATTTATGTAAAGCCAACACTTGGACATTCAGCTTTTGATTTTATTGTAGTAGAGCCAAATCAAGCGATCTATATTATTCAAACACCTGAAAATTTAGGAGTCTATCAAGCTGTAAGTGAAACTTTCAATTATTTTATGGAGCAGCGACTTTATACTTTAAGTCCAGCATTGCAACGTAGGATTCAGCAAACTGTGCACGAAAAACAGCAAGAGAAAAAAGAATTTTTAATTAAGCATCTGTTCTATATATATGAAGAAACTTTATTAGAGGATTTTTCTAAAGTGGAAATTGAAGAGAATATCTTAGTAACCGCAGATGATTTTCAAACGAACACTCCGATTTTAGAAAAAATGTTTAGACCCCAAAAAGATTCTGATATACGATTAACAGAATCTGAAACGGAAGAGATTAAACAAAGATTAAATCCAAATACCAATATTGAAAACTATATCTCTAAGAGCCTACCAAGAGATTATGAAGAATATGCAAAAAGTCAATCACAAGCCAAACAAAAATTTAAAGGACCAAAAGGCTCTGGTAAAACTTTATTACTAACAAAACGAGTCATTAACTGTGCAAATCGATTAAAAGAGAATGGAAGAATCTTAGTCATTTCAGGGAATGTTTCTAAGGTGAATGATTTAAAAAATTTAATCACTGCTGAAGATGGCCGATCATTACAAGAGTTAGGAATCGATATTTCGAGTTTCCAAGAGCTAGCTCCATTGAAAGAAAAATATCTTGCTTTATTTATTGATGATGCCCAATACTTAAAATCCCCTTGGTTTAAATATTTACTAGAACATTATTTAGTAGAAATGACGGAAGAAAATGATTTTGAATATGTGGTCATGGCGGATGAAGATAATTTACCAACTGTCCCCAAAATTTTAGGCCCCTTCCGGGAATTGAAACATGATTTAGAAAGAATCAATAAAATGTTAAGCGATAGCCGCGACATCTTTTTAGATATTTTAGGAAATTAAAGCTCAATAATATTTGGTACAGACGGATATCATTAATCTGGATGTACCATTTTTTTAGTCTTTTTTAGATTTTATTGAATATCTGTCTAAGGGAAGCAAATTCTTAGTTCAAATCTAGTGGATAAGTCTGTCATCTGACCAAGTGGAAGTAATTTTTGATCTCACTTGTGAGGATAGACCTATTATCTTAACAAGTGGAAGCCATTTTTAGCTTCACTTGTGAGGATAGACCTATTATCTTAATAAGTGGAAACTATTTGGAGCTTCACTTGTGAGGACAAGCATACTATCTGTCTAATTATAACCAATGCTCAGCTTCACTTAGACAGTTAACAGCAACAATTAAACAAGTTAGATAAATTTAATTCCGTTCATCAAAAAAACAACACTTTTTTAAGAGTGTTGTTTTTTGTACTTAATTATTTAATGCGCTAAGTGTTTGATTGACAATGCGATTTTCTTTTTGTTCTTGTCTATCTTTTTTCAAACAGCATTTTTTATATTTCTTGCCGCTTCCACAATGACAAGGTTCATTACGCCCTATTTTTTCGACACGAATAGGTTCTTGCTTTTTATTTCTACTATAAGAAGGACGAGAAACACGAGATGATCTCGCCTTATTTATTTGAGGCGCTTTAGCTGATTCATTCGCGTCTACAACTTCTTCAGTTTGAATTTCTTCTTCCGTATCTTCTTGTACGTTTTCGGAAAGTACAATTTCATTCTCTTCAGTCAAAACGTCATTTAGCTCAGTAGGAATATATGTTGAAATTGTGTCCTCATTTTTTAAGGTAAACATAAATCCTAATTTAACTAATTCTGGATATACTTCTGTGAAAAATTCGGTCTCTTCTGTTTCAGATGTTAGGTCACCTGCTACATATTTTTTGAATAATTCAATCTGTCCATCTCCTAAGCCTTGAATACTTTCTTCTAATGTATTCAATATATGATCTTCTATGTAATCGACCATTTTTCCTTTGTTCCAGCTTTTTCTGACTTCTATATTATTTTTTTCAGAAAGATTCAGCAATAAATCTTTTGTATAACCATTCAATAGATCCCAAAGTTGATTTGATTTAGGCTCTTTTTTAATTTCAAATTGTGCCAGTGTGTCTTCAAGTGATTGAACAGACGCTGAATCTAAAGCTCCTATCGTTAAACTATTTTTTAATCCATTCTCCATAACTATCATAATCTCCTTGTTAATAAACTACTCATTTCTTTTATTTCACTTGGGCTGTGTTATTATAGCGTAAAAACACAATGAAATAAAGGGATCTCGATGGTTTGAGTTTATCCTTTTTACGTACCTTAGTTGTAAAGTTAAGTGCAACACTTCTAACATGATAGATCGTTATCTTTAGTTCTTAGTGTTTTATTCTCTTT
>JBCLPZ010000002.1:0-218427 GCA_041223305.1 Carnobacteriaceae bacterium 52-44
TGATGAAGTAAGTTGCTTTAAATACTATTAAATCAATGTTTAAAAACAATATTAGTAAAACTATGAATTATTCAGGCTTATAATATTTGTTTAAAAAAGTGTTGACATTCCAGAATGTAGTTTTAACGGCGTGTGTTAATTTGTATGGTGTGTTAACGGTTGGGAAATTTTATGATTTATGGAAAATTCGTCACCCTTTTCAAGATGTGGTGCAGATAACGGAGTCTTATGATAAATTTGAAAAGTATCTACCGCTATTAATTATTCGAAATGGCTATTATTTCGTTGATGGTAATATTATTGCGAACCCGACGTTTGATAATGAAGAGGATGTGTTAGATTTTTATCAGTATCGTACTTATAAAATGAGGTACAGTTATTATATGCTATCAAAAGAAGAAATCTTATATTATTCTCAGAATGAATTCAATCGTGAAACTCACTCATATAAACAGTTACAGTTAGCAGTGGCTAAAATAACAGAAGATTTTGAAATGGTCATGCAGATGGTTGAGTCGCATATATTGCTGGGTGATGATGTAACGGATCTTTTCATGTATATGGCCGATATAGGTGTCATGGATTTTGAATTTAAGGATGATTTAGCATACTTTGTGAATGTTTATAATACGGTGAAACAGAACACTCGTCTATGGGAAAATGCAGGCTTTACACCCACAGAGATGATTGAATTGGGAATTGGACATTTTGGTATGATGAATGAAGTTTCTAATTACTTAGAAGATGATGACTTCGATGACTTTGATTCAGATAATATTATTTCGTTAGATGATTTTAGGTAATCCATTTAAGTTATGTATCTTGAGAAAACAATATAATCTACCCAACTATCGATTAATTTTAGCGAATAGATGGGTATTTTATTTCTAAAGTAGCTTAAAGTTCTAGAAAATTTAAAATATTCACGAAATGGGTTTCATGAATGTTTTAAAGGTCTGCTAAAATAATAACTTAGATTTATCGAGCTACATAGAGTATGGATAGTCAAATAGAATATCTTTCTTTGAATGCTGCCACTTGAGTAATAGAATAATCTTACCCTCGACGCTTAATACGATCCTACTCGGTCCTTGTTGATATGCTCTTTAAAGAGTATAAATTCCGTACTAATGATTAACCAAATTTTTATGTTTAGTTATATCATTATAATAATCTGTATTGCAGTCCAAACATAGCCATTAAAAATCGAAAATAGTAATAAAAAACTTGAAAATGTAAGCGGTTACTGATATCTTTTAAATGCAACCGATTTCAAAGTTGTGTTAACAAATTGCTATTATAAAAAAATTATTAGGAGGAAAAAATGTTGTCGAAGAAAATTAGGTACAAAGCATTTTCTTATCTGGCGTCCTTGGTCATGCTGTTGAATGTTATTTTACCAGCCATGATACCCATCCAGGTTGTAGCTCAAGAAGCGTTAGAAAGTGCAGCACAGACAATTTCGATTGATGCAGTAAAGGAAGATTGGAAAGGCATTGATCCGATTGAACCATCAGTCGAAGAATTTGATGAATCCCTCATTGGAAACATGCATCTACATAATGATGATGAGTTTCTATATTTTTGGGTAGATGCAAATAATATTCCAAACTGGGGTGACGATGGTCACTACTTGAATCTCGCATTGCAGGTAAATAATGAGGATTCGGAGAACATTGGTAATCCTTGGGGATCTAACTTTGATTACTCGGGTATGGATAATAAACCACAGTATCAACTATCTTTCAGAATCAAGAATGATGCTGAAGTTAATTGGATAAATTTAGCCAAAGCGAATAAAGAAGGCTTTGAAAAAGTACTAGATTCTGAAGATCTCAAAGGTGCTGAATTTAGCGTTAATCGTGAAGTCGGTTTTGAAGGGAAAATACCTTTAGAGCACCTGGACTTAAAAAACGATGATGCTGTCAGTGTACATGCTGTCTTAACAGGTAATAACGATGGACATGGTGCTTTTGATGTTATTCCGAAAGTTGACGAAAATCACATCGATCCTACTACAGATGGTAAAGAAAATTCAGATATACAGTCTACTTATACGGCACCTTATACGGTTGTCATTTCAGAAGGGGTTGAGGTTCCAGAAACTCCAGTAGTTCCTGAAGAACCTGAAGTACCGGAGGAACCTGAGACTCCAGAAGAGCCCGGAGAAACAGAGGAGCCAAAAGAAGACGAATCAGAAATTAGCGATTTACCGGCAATTGAAGAAGGACATTTCCGTCTACACTTCGAAAAATTATTGCACGAAACACCCTCCCAAAATGGTCTTTGGTTATGGGAAGATGTTGCAACACCATCATCAAACTGGCCAAATGATGCCATTTCATTCGGAGAGGCATACGAAACGGACTACGGTTACGCCATCGATGTGCCACTAGCAGAAAACCCAAAAAAAATTGGATTTTTAATTAATTCTCTTGAAGGGGCACAAGGACAAGTTGACGATATGTTCGTTGATATCCTCGCTCCTGAAATGAATGAAGCATGGCTGACAGAAGAGTATGAAGTATTTCCTTATGAACCCTTAAAAGAAGCGAATACGATTCGCATAAACTACTCAGGTAGTGATTATGGACAATTAGGTCTATGGACTTGGGGCGATGTTGTTGAATCGACTCAAGAGTGGCCAAGTGGCGCGCATGATATGAGTCCAGGACGTTATGGTGCATACTACGATTTACCTTACAACGAAGATGCTTCACTCGTTCAATTCCTCTTTTTAGATAAAGTAGGTAGCGATCAAACAGGTGACTTCTCATACGATAATTTTGACCACACGCAAATTTTCTTACGCGCAGGAGACGACACGATTTACACAAACCCATACTTCGCAAGTGAAGTTGGAATCGTTAGTGCTGAAATCGTTGCGGCTGATCAATTAGAAATTGGTTTCCATTCATTAGAAGACGTTACTGAAGAAACGATTCGAGAAGAACTGTTATTACTTAATTCAGACGAAGAAGTTGATTTAACAAATTACACAATCACAATGGATTTAGAACGAAATGTTGTCATCTTAGAAGGCGCATTTGATTTTGAACAAGGTGCTTACAAAGTTATCTATAACGAACGCGAGATTTTAGTAAATGTTGGCTGGCGCTTGAAAGATTCACTCTATGCATATGATGGTGAGTTAGGCTTAGTTTTTGCTGAAGACGGTACACCAACAGTGAAACTATGGTCGCCAAGTGCAGATAATGTCAATGTTATTTTATACGATAAAAATGATCAAGATAAAATTGTTAATACTGTTGAAATGACAAAAGGAGACCGTGGTGTTTGGGCAGTCGAGTTAGACGATTCAACAACTGGTTTATCAGATGTCACAGGTTACTTCTACCACTTTGAAATTGATCGAGGCGGAGAAAAAGTTTTAGCTCTTGATCCTTACGCTCGTTCAATGGCGCAATGGAGTGATAAACGAGAAGGGCAAAACTACATTGGAAAAGCAGCAATTGTAAACTCAAGTAACATTGGTCCTGATCTAGACTTTGCAAATATTGAAGGATTTGAAAAGCGTGAGGATGGTATTATTTATGAAGTGCACGTTCGTGACTTTACGTCAGATCCTACTATCGCAGATGACTTAACAAGTCAATTTGGTACATTTGCAGCGTTTGTTGAAAAACTAGATTATATCGAAGATTTAGGAGCGACTCACGTTCAATTATTACCAGTGATGAGCTACTTCTTCGCGGATGAGTTTAACCACCATGAACGTATGCCGGAGTATGCGGCAGGTGGAACCAATTATAACTGGGGTTACGACCCGCAAAGTTACTTTGCGTTAACGGGTATGTATTCAGAAGATGCAGCGGATCCAGCGAAACGTATTGAAGAATTCAAGAACCTAATTAATGAAATCCACAAGCGTGGTATGGGTGTTATTTTAGATGTTGTTTATAACCATACAGCTCGTGACTACATCTTTGAAGACTTAGAACCAAACTACTACCACTTTATGGAAGCTGACGGTACGCCGAAAACGAACTTTGGTGGTGGGCGTTTAGGAACAACTCATGAAATGGCTCGTCGTGTATTAGTCGACTCAATTACTTACTGGGTTGAAGAATACAAAGTAGATGGATTCCGTTTTGACATGATGGGTGACCACGATGCGGAGTCGATTCAAAAAGCTTATGACGAAGCAGCAGCGATTAACCCGAATATTCTAATGATTGGTGAGGGGTGGGTAACATACGCTGGAGATGACGGCGATAATGTACAACCTGCTGACCAACAATGGATGAAAGATACAAAAGCAGTTGGATCATTCTCTGACGAAATGCGTAATGAATTAAAATCAGGATTTGGTAGTGAAGGTGAGCCACGTTTCTTAACCGGCGGAGCTCGTTCAGTTGAAAGTATTTATAACAACTTAACAGCCAACCCTGGAAACTTTGAAGCGGACGATCCAGGCGACGTTGTTCCATATATTGCGGCGCATGATAACTTAACCTTACATGATGTTATTGCACAATCGATTAAGAAAGATCCAAAAGATCACCAACAAGAAATTCACGAACGAATTCGTTTAGGAAACTTGGTGGTTCTAACGGCCCAAGGAACACCATTTATTCATGCCGGACAAGAATTTGGACGAACAAAACAATTTAGACATCCAGACTTTAAAAATCCCGTACCAGCGGATCAAATTCCAGACAAAATTACTTATATGGAAGATGCAGAGGGTAACCCATTTGAGTATCCATATTTTGTACACGACTCATATGACTCAACGGACGCAGTGAATAAGTTTGATTGGAATATGGCGACAAATACAGACGCCTATCCGATTAACACAACAACTCGTGCGTATACAAAAGGATTAATCGAACTAAGAAGAAGTACGGATGCATTTAGCAAAGGTACAATGGCTGAAATTGATGAAATGGTTTCATTTGTAAGAGTTCCTGAAATCAAGAGAACAGACCTTGCAATCGTTTACCGTGCAACGGATTCAAATGGTCACACATATTTTGTCATGATTAACTCAGATAATGAAGAAAGAAACTTTACAATTCCATTTGATTTATCAGACGGTGAAATAGTGGTTGATGCAGAAATAGCTGGAACGACTAAAATAGAGAATCCATCTGGTGTACAAGTTGATGGGAACAAAGTAACATTAGATGCTTTATCAGCAACCATTATCAAGGTAGATGAATTAGAACCAGTTGAAGTTGAGTATCCAGAAGAAAGTTTAGTTGAGTCACCAGTAATCAACACAGATGGCACCGTGACATTTAGCTATGAAGGTGACGAAACAACAGAGACTGTCAATGTTGCTGGGAGCTTTAACGGTTGGGAAGCAACTGCCTTCTCAATGGAGAAAAAAGGCGAGGACGATGTTTGGTCAGTTACGGTTGATGTAACACCAGGTGTTTATGAATATAAATTCGTTGTGAATGGTGATAACTGGATAAACGATCCAGCTAACGATATAATCGCTGGTAACGATGGAAATAACCAATTAATCCTTCCAGGTTTAATTATCGAAGGAGATAAGGACGTTGAACCAGGTGCTACTGTTACATTAACAGCCACTTATGTGAATGACGAAGGCGAAAAAGAAGTAGTTGATGCAGACTTTGCATTAGCAACTGAAATCGCTGGTGTTACAATTGATGGCAACAAGGTAACGATTTCGGAAGATACTCCACCGGCAACTGAAATCAAAGTGAATGCAACATTTGGTGATAATAAAGGATCACACTCGATATTTGTTGTTGGCGAAATGTACGAATATATCATCAACTATATGCGTCCAGACGGTAAGCAAAGCGACTGGAGTTTATGGTTATGGACTGAAAACGTGAATGGTTCTGCTTATACATTTGGAGAAGAATCAGAAGATGGTTTTGTTCAAACAGCGGTAAGTTTTGCTTCAGATAAATTAAATCTAATTACTCGTTTAGGAGATTGGGAATCTCAAGAAGCCGATCGAGTGGTTACGATTCCCGAAGGTGAAAAATCTGTTGAGGTTTGGATTGTTGGTGGAAACCCAGAAGTTTACTACTCACTAGATGATGTTGAATTATTAGATCAACGCTACATCGAGTTAACGTATGTTCGTAAGAATAATGACTACGAAGACTGGAATTTATGGGTGTGGGGAACAGGCGTTAAAGATGACGAGATTCTCTTTGATGAAATTACAGACAAAGGTGCCGTTGTCCGAATCCCAGTTGGTTATTTAACAACTGAAGTAGGTTTCAAGATTCGTAAAGGTGACTGGGTAGAAGAAGATCCATTTAATGAAGACCGTTATATTGACATTCCTTTAGGGGAAATGATTTCAAAAGTAACAATTGAAGAAGGAAAGGGCGAATATTTTGCCGTTCCATCTATCGATGGTCCAGTTTTAGAAGATGGGAACGCTACATTCTTCTACCGTGATCCAGAATTATTCTTAACAAGTGACATGGATAAAATTGAAAGCGTACAATTGAAAATCACTGCAAATGACAATGCAGATGTTTACGATATGAAATATGACGAAGTAAACGAGTACTGGTACCATACGATTGATAATATTGAACCAGGGGATTATCGCTATACGTTCCTCGTAACAGTTGATGGAAAGACGGAAGAAGTTGTAGATCCATACAACACAAACGAAGATGGTTACTCAACATTATTATTTGCGCAGCCGACTGTTACAGCTGAAACATCGATCTATCCAAATGCTATTTCATACAATGAAAATGCAGTGGTAACGATTGATTCAAAAGTATCAGATGGCTATGGGTTAAGAGCAGCTTATATCGACTTAACGCCAATAGGAGGACCAGAACGTGTCGCGATTAACACAGAACTCATGGAACATACCATAGCTGTTAAAAATACGATAGAACCAGGTGTGAAAACATTAAATATCGTATTAGTAGACGAGTTTGGTAATCGACACAATTCAACAGTCGATGTAGAAGTGAAGTCACGTCAAATTAAAGACGATGCAGACTTTGATTGGGATGAAGCACGAATTTACTTCATGCTAACGGATCGATTTAGTAATAGCGAAAAACCAGAAGGTATGCCATCAAATGAACTATCTGAAAGCTACCATGGTGGAGATTTCCAAGGTGTTATCAATAACTTAGACTATCTAGAAGAACTAGGCATTAACACAATCTGGATAACACCAATTGTTGATAATATTGACGATGGCATGGAAATGGCCAATGGTGATAAGCGATACGGTTACCATGGTTATTGGGCAGAGGATTTCACAAAAATTGATGAGAATCTTGGTGACAAAGAAACATTTGCTACACTGATTGATGAAGCGCATGATCGTGGTATGAAGATTATGGTTGATGTGGTGTTAAACCATGCTGGCTATGGTATGAATAACGCTGACCAATTTGAGGGTATGATCCGTGAAAACCCAGTAGCGACTGATGATATTCTTGGAGAATTAGACGGCTTACCTGATTTTAAAACAGAAGATCCAGAAGTTCGTAAAAAAATCATTCAATGGCAAGTTGATTGGATTACTGAGCTTGATAAATTTACGACAAAAAATAACAACACAATTGATTATTTCCGAGTAGATACAGTGAAACACGTAGACAACACAACTTGGAATGCATTCAAGAATGAAATTACAAAAGTAAAACCGGACTTCAAGATGATTGGAGAATGGTATGGGGCAAGTGTGAATAGTACAGGTGATCAACTAAGAACAGGTCGTATGGATTCTCTTCTAGACTTTAACTTTAAAGGACAAGCAGAACGATTCATCAACGGAAATATCTCTCAAGTTGAAAAAGAATTGTCAGACCGAAATGGTAAGATAGATAATACTGCTATGTTGGGTCAATTCTTAAGTAGTCATGATGAAGATGGATTCTTAGTGGCACGTGCTAAAGGCGATGAAGGGTTATTTAAAGTTGCGGCGGCATTGCAAATTACAGCTAAAGGACAACCCGTTATTTACTACGGTGAAGAACTTGGACAATCAGGATTAATGCATGATGATTCAGTTGGTAGATATTACGACGAGAATCGTTATAACTTTGACTGGAGTATTGCAAACGATGAGAACGATATGTTAACGCACTACAAGAAACTATTAAATATTCGTGAAGACTACTCTGATGTGTTTTCAAAAGGAACACGACAACATATAGCTGGAGATGACGAGTCAGGTTACTCAGTGTTTACTCGTACTTACGGAGATAAACAAATTTTTGTCGGATTAAACACGAAGGAAGAAGCTGTGGAATCAACCTTTGCAGTAGACTTAGTAGCTGGGACAGAAGTTATTGATGTATATAATAAGGTAACTTACGTAGTCGCAGCAGATGGTACAGTTGAAGTAAATATCCCAGGGAACGTTGATGGCGGTACAGTAATCTTAGTTGCAGGTGACACGGTTGAAGAACCAGTGGATCCAGAAGAACCAGTGGACCCAGAAGAACCAGTCGACGAGCACTTAGATGAAATTGCAGATCGCTTAGAAGATTTAGAGACAGCAATTGATGAAATCACCACAAACAACCCGGCACTCGTTGAAGAGTTGAACGTAATCCGTGCAGAATATGAACGATTACGTGGATTAGACTCCGTAACGGATGCCGAAATTGCAGACTTAATTGCGCGTATTGAAGCACTAGAAGCAATTGTTGCTGATATCGAATCAGAAAGACCTGGTACAGGAACTGATACACCAGGAGTTGGCGGAGATTCAGATAATGAAACGCCTGATTCTGACGGTGCAGCAGAAGCGGAAGATGATGAAGAAGAGGATAAGTTGCCTCCAACAGGAGAAACAAACTATCTAATGGTTTCAATCATTGGATTAGTCTTCATCGGAAGTGGAGTTACGTTAGCATTTACGTTTAAGAAAGACGAAAGAACAGAATAGAATATTATTAATTAAATGGATGACTCCCCTTTGAAGCAGAAATGCGGATGAGGGGAGTCTTTTTTGTGTATGACGGGCATGTGCTACGTCTAGGGTGAAAGTCCCTAAGGAGCGTCGTTACCAACGAATCCCATAGCGACTTGCAAGTTTCATGCCGCGAGGCATGGGAGAGAGGAAGCAATAGCGAAATCGTGGCCTAACGAACAGGAACAAGGTATTAAGGCGTATCAAGTGGACAAGTTAGCATAAGGTAATAAAGTCCAAAAGGTAATCGTAACCTTGATGCGTAGACCTTGTAGGTAAACGAGGAAAGAGATAGCACTTATCCCGTGAGGTCTCATGGACGGTTTGACATTCAGCTCAGGAGAACCCTATTAAGAAAGCTGTTCGAAAAGAAGGAAAATAAGCCGGTCTAAAATCTTGTCATGAGAAATCAGCAGAAGTCATAGTAGGAACCACGTTCCGAAGGACTGAACCATTAAGTTTTTGTGTAAGATAAAATGTATGTTTTAAGTAGTGTCTGATAGTAGCAGAAGATAAAACGTTAATGCGTCGGAAGCTACACCAATTTAAGATGAATACTTAAAAGCGGAAAGGAATCGAACACAGTATGTCAAAGATGTTAGAAGCAATCCTAGAAGTCCAAAATATGAATGAAGCGTATAAAAGAGTGCGTGCAAATAAAGGAACCAGTGGAGTAGATGGAGTTACCATCGAGGAATTGGACGACTATTCAAGGAAATATAAGGAAAAGAGAATACAAACCTCAGCCTGTTGAAAGGGTAGAAATACCCAAACCAAATGGAGGAAAAAGAAAACTAGGAATACCTACGGTAATGGACCGAGTGATTCAACAAGCAATTGTACAAGTCATCACGCCAATATGTGAGCCATTCTTTTCAGAATACAGTTTTGGCTTCAGGCCGAATCGCAATTGTGAGATGGCAATCCAGCAACTCTTAACGAATTTCAACAAGGGTTTTCTATGGATTGTAGATATTGACTTAGAAAAGTTCTTTGATGAAGTCCCTCAGGACTTATTGATGAGCTTAACGCATAATATGATTAATGATGGCGACACGGAATCATTAATTAGAAAATATCTACAAGCTGGAGTTATGGTTGATGGTAAATATAAGGCGACGACTAAAGGAACGCCACAAGGCGGAAATTTATCCCCCCTCCTCAGCAACATTATACTGAACGAGCTGGATAAGGAGCTAGAAAGTCGCGGGTTAAATTTTGTACGATATGCCGACGACTGTATTATTACAGTTAAAAGTCGTGCAAGTGCAAATCGGGTCATGCATTCTATAACAAAATGGATTGAAAGCAAACTCCATCTAAAAGTGAATGCAACAAAATCAAAGGTCACTCGACCTACAAAACTAAAATACCTAGGCTTTGGTTTTTACTATAACGGAAAAGACCAACAGTGGAAAAGTAGACCTCATAAGGATTCTATCGTTAAATTTAAGAGAACACTTAAAAGACTAACTTCAAGAAGATGGTCAATAAACTTCAGAGTAAGGATTAAGAAACTAAACGAAGTGATTCGAGTGTGGGTAAACTATTTCTCAACTTCTTCAATGAAAACTCACATGCGAACGATCGATGGTCACTTAAGAACTAGACTTCGAACTATCATCTGGAAAATGTGGAAGGTACCTTCAAGAAGGCAATGGGGATTACAAAACTAGGTATCGAAAGAAACCTAGCAAGACTAACATCATACGTTGGCGACCGCTACCAATGGGTAGCGACCAAAACGTGCTTAGTAAGAGCGGTGTCAAAAGAAAAACTAGCCCAAGCAGGACTAGTCAGTTGTTTTGAATACTACCAATACAGACATATTTTAAATACTTGATGGAACCGCCAGATACGGAACCGTACGTCTTGGTGGTGTGAGAGGACGATTCATTTCGTCCTACTCGATTTTTCCGATGATCTAAAGACATTAAAATAGCAAATAAAATCATGACAATTAATCCACTAAGTGAGTGGGTGAGGATAGGGAAATGTTCAGGATAAGGCCAAATCAAAAAGCCGTAAATCGCTATTAGTAAGAAACCGAGTATAGTAAACTTTCTCTGTCGAATAAATTTCAACTGACTCACTCTTCCTTGTTTTGATTAAATTGAATAATGATAAGTATGACTCCCGCGAAGAAGGAGAAAAAGGCTAAAAAGATAAGTAGAGTGTCGTTCGTATCCCAAAAATAAAGATGGTTTAGAATTATCGAAACAAAAGAGAAAAGAACAAAGAGTGTTCCTGAAATGATAAACATACGTCACATCCTTTCCAAAGACTTCCCAACTTCGTATCCATTTAATTATAACAGCAATCGACTAAAAGAAAAGTCCTAGAAAGCAGGTTAACTCATTTAAAGAGTTTTCATTTCTCAATGACTAAGAATTTATCAGCTGGAAATTAGACACTAAAAATATACGTAAGGCTTTAGTTTACACCTAATGATTAAAAAATGAATCGTTTTAAAAAATAAATACCCTCTATATTAAAAAAACGAATTATATTCCTGAATAATTCATACCTCTAATTTAAGAGGCTATTTTACAAAATTAATCTGTGTGTTGAGTATTTTTTTAACTTTGTAACTTAATTCGTTCAATTTTTACAATCTAGTTATTTCAAATGTGACTTTTTACTTTATGATTCCTAATTTTGCGCACACTTCTCCCTAGGTACGTATAACTTTTCAAAAAATTAGAAGTTGTTAAATATATTGTCGAATCCGTCGGATTCGCCTAAAGATATTATAGAACTCTTCTTGATAAACATGGGAGCTAGACAACTTTAAATACATTTGTCTGGCGGTTCGTACTAATTTACCAGCGACTTTAAATAATCGAAATCGAATGGTATTCACTTGGAGTCCTCGCCACTTTTTATCAAAAAAACAAGTCTTTAGGAAGTTGAAAAGATTATACGCTAGAACACTTACCATCATACGAGCGTAATTCTCAATGAAATGTGGACTATCTGTTTTATCAAAGAAGAAGCTATTTTTTGCTTCTTTAATATAGTTCTCCATTGTGCCGCGTTTCTTGTACGTTTCAAATACTCTTTTTGCGGAGATACTTTCTGAAAAACTTGTGACAATAAAAGCGTGACTGAAAAGTAATTCACCTGCTTCTCGAGTTGAACAAATACACACTCGACGCGGTTTAGACCAAGAAGCAGCTTGGTATGAAACAGAATGAAAATAAACTTCTTTTTCTTCCCAAGGATGATTATCGTCATAAAATAAAAATTCTTCGGCTAAACGAGCTAAATTTCGATTGCTTTTCAAACGAATGACATACTGATTATTAGACTTCTCACACAATTCATAAATAGCAGGAGTGGCGAAGCCACTATCGCCACGAACTAAAATATCAGTCGTTGGAACCGCTTGGTTATAGTGATCTAACAACGGTTCAAGAAATTCTTTAACGCCATTCGAAGTATATTGATTGCCTGGACGAAGCTTAGCTTTTAAGAAATCACCCGTTAAGCCATCAAATGCGACTATAGGATGGTAACCCGTTGTTCCATAGTGGGCATTATAATCGGATAGCTCTTGGTTACCGAAGGTATCTGAATGCGTTGAGTCTAAATCAATGATCAGATTTGTATCGTTGCGAACTAAACGGGCTTGATCAATTAAAACTTGATTGAGTTTCTGTAAATCTTCAATTGTCTCTTCAGATATCCGATCCCAGAATCGAGAGATCGTCGGTTGTGAAGCCAAAGGCTCGTCTGAGGCGAACGTTAATAGAACGGGATCATACTGTAAAATATCTGCAGAGGTGTCTGCTTTATAACCTGCATTTAGTTGAAGAATGAGCTGTTTTAGGATTTTAGGATTCGTATGTGTACAGTATTTTCGATCATCATTAAAAGTAATTATTTCTTCAGAGAGCTGAGTAAAATGGAAAGCATCCATCAACTCATCCATGAGGGTTAAACCAGAATCACTGGATAACTGACCACCATCATGAGAAACGATTAAACTATTGTTGAATTTTATGGTATTTTCTTGTAAAGTAACCATTGAGAGAGCCCCTTTCTGTGGTTGTTTGTAGTGAAGTAACCATATCAGAAAGGGGTTCTTTTTTCATCACCTAATGGGTGATGAAGCAAATAAATGTAAAAGCGATAAAGTCAACGTTGACAAAGATTTTTAGAAGAACTATGAATTATTCAGGATTAAATATATCCATAAAGATTTGGAAGAGGTAAAATTTCCTGACAATAGTTTTGATGTCATTTTAAGTTCGCTTGTTTTTCACTATATAGAAGATTATGAAAGATTGATCCAAAAATTATTTAAAATGTTAAAACCAAATGGGCATTTAATTTTTACAGTGGAGCATCCTGTTTTTACAGCTTATGGTTCACAAGATTGGTATTATGATGAAAATGGAGAAATTTTACATTTTCCAGTGGATCGTTACTTCTATGAAGGGAATCGAGAAGCTATTTTTCTAGGGGAAAAGATGACTAAATATCATCGAACAATGACCACTTATATAGATACTTTACTTCAAAATGGCTTCAATATTAAAAGGATGGTTGAACCAAAACCACCTAAAAATTTGTTAGAACAAGAAGGAATGCTAGATGAAATGCGTCGACCAATGATGCTGATTATCTCAGCGATAAAACATTAAAAAGGATAACACATTTAATTTTATGTGTTATCCTTTACTTTACTTATTTAAAATGATTTTCTACCGCTTCTTTAAATTCATCAAGTCCAATCGTTTCAACAAATGCTTTCTTACCTACAAAAACAGTTGGTACATTTGTAACATTCACCGATTTAATTTCGTCGTCAATCCTATTCGCTTGTTCACGATTTTCTGCCTGTAGCGAAAATCCGTACTCTTTTGCAATGTGCGGAATTTGAGATAATCGATTTTTACCCCATATTTCTTGTTCCTCAAATAGTTTTTTGATTAAATTAAACGTTTCTTCTGGTGTACTATAATCTAAATATTGATTTAATACATTTCCAACTTCCAGTGGATATTTTTTCTTATCAAAATGCTTCAAAATTCTTTGAACGGTGCCATTTTTGATATAAACATTTAAAAAAGGAGCAATATTTTCTTCATAATTTTTTGAATCGGGGCAACGTAAATTAATATATTCTACAATTTTTAGCGGCGCATCATCTGAACCTATTTTAATACTATCAGTATGTGTAATCCCTGAATAATTAAATGACATACAATCACCTTTCAAATTAAGTCTTAGATCTAGTATACTAAAACAATTTGAAAACCTAAAACTATACCAACTATTGTTAAAAGAAATTATCTCGAAATCAATCAAAATATGTGTTTTTATCTCAAGTTTCACGTACAATGAATATTGAGATTTTAAAAAGGAAGTGGACTTGAATGTCTGAAAATAAGTTACAAAACATTAATATAAAACAAGAGAACGTTTCAGGATTAGAACAGTTAGATTTATCAGGTGGTTTTACATGTGATATGGAAACTGGAATTTGTGGACCAACTGAAACTATTCAAAAGAAAAAAGAAGCCAAAGGAGATAAAGAATGAAAATAACAATTTGGTCTGATTTCGTCTGCCCATTTTGCTACATTGGCGCGACACACTTAGAAAAAGCATTAGAGAAGTTTGATCATGCGGATGAAGTAGAAATTGAGTATAAAAGTTATCAATTAGAACCAGGCGCTCAATATGAACCAGAAAAAACTTATCTGCAAGCAATGATTGATCGTAAAGGTGCTTCCGAAGAACAAATGCAACAAATGATTGCTCAAATAGATGAAATGGCTACAAATGCTGGCTTAAATTATAACTTTGAAGATATGAAATTAACAGACACTTTCCCTGCTCATCGAGTCTTCCAATATGCAAAAGAAGAAGGCAAAGGTATTGAATACTACAATAAGCTATATGAAGCATTCTTCCTTAATGGAGAGTTAATAAGTGATGCAACTGTTCTAAAACGTATCGGAACTGAAATTGGTTTAGATGAAACGCGCATCGAAGAAATCTTAGAAAATGAAAAAGAATACGATAAAGAAGTTGTATCAGATATCTACGAAGCTTCTCAAGTAGGGGTTCAAGGCGTACCGTTTTTTGTATTCAACAATAAATATGGTGTATCAGGCGCACAACCAGTAGAAGTATTCGAACAGGTACTTACACAAGTACACGATGAGTTTGCAGGAAATTAAATTTAAACATTAAAATAATTAACATTCAGTATTTAATATGCTGGATGTTTTTTATTTATCCGATAAAGACTTTAATAAGCGTCTTGTTAGGTGAGAAAGTTTTAATATGTTATATTTTTGGTATAGAGTAATCGTTTTTTTACATATTTTGTTCTTTAAGAAACGAACGAGAAACAACATATTAATTATTTTCTTATAACAAAACAATGAATAGGAGAGAATGGCTCATGGCAAAAGTAAATATGCAAAATATATCTAAACGTTATGATGGGGCAGATAATTATGCTGTAGAAGATTTTAATTTAGAGATTGAAGACAAAGAGTTTATTGTTTTTGTAGGTCCTTCAGGTTGTGGGAAAACAACCACTTTACGTATGGTGGCGGGTTTAGAGGAGATTACTGAAGGTGATCTTTATATCGAAGATAACCTTATGAATGACGTAGAGCCTAAAGAACGAGATATCGCAATGGTTTTTCAAAACTATGCATTATATCCACATATGACTGTATTTGATAACATGGCATTTGGTTTGAAACTACGTAAAGTAGAAAAAAGCACAATCAAAGAACGTGTTGAAAAGGCGGCTGATTTATTAGGGTTAACAGAATTTTTAGACCGTAAGCCCGCTGCTTTATCTGGTGGGCAAAGACAACGTGTGGCTTTAGGACGTGCCGTTGTTCGTAATCCAAAACTATTCTTGATGGATGAGCCTCTATCAAACTTAGATGCTAAATTAAGAGTTAAAATGAGAACGGAAATTGCAAAATTACATGAAGAGTTAGAATCCACAACAATTTATGTTACCCATGATCAAACGGAAGCAATGACTCTAGCTTCTCGCATTGTCATTATGAATGATGGTGTTATTCAACAAGTTGGAACACCTTATGATGTATATAATTCACCGGATAATGTTTTTGTGGCCAGTTTTATTGGTTCTCCTGCGATGAATTTCTATACTGTAACTTATAGTAATGGTGAAATTAGTAATGGAAAAGGTTTGAAACTAACAGTTAATGAGAAAAATAGAGCATACTTAGATGAGATGGGATACGAAAATAAAGAAATTATTTTTGGTATTCGCCCTGAAAATATCCATGAATATTTTACAGATTCAAAGATGCCAGAAGGCGGGGTTATTCCTGCAAAAATTACTGTTTCTGAATTAACAGGAGCAGAAGCGAATCTATACTTAACGATGGGTGATACTGAAATTACAGCTATTGTAGATGCTCAGGATTACCATCAACCAGGTTCTGAAATTGATATCGCGATTGATATGGATAAAGCGCACTTTTTTGATAAAGAAACAGAAGTAGTCATTAATAGACAAGATGAGAAAGCAACCGTCAAGAATTAGCTAAAGATAAAACAATTTTATAGAACTTCTCCTTTTTATAAGCTACTATTTTAGAGGCTAAATACTCTAGGATAGTAGTTTTTATATTTCCAAATGAATATTGAATGAGTTAATGTATAATGAAGAAAAGGTTTAAATATGTAGGAGGGATTATATGTCAATAGAATTAATTAAAGAATTATCTAATGCTTTTGGTGTCTCAGGATTTGAAGAAGAAGTGGCAGAGATTGCAACAAATTATGCGAATAATTTTGCACAAACACATCACGATAAAATGGAAAATGTTTATTTAAATTATAAAAATCAAGAAGAGAAATCGCTGAAAGTTTTACTGGATGCGCATATGGATGAAGTAGGATTTATAGTGCAAGCCATTCGTCCCAATGGGATGATTGATTTTCTACCAGTGGGTGGTTGGATAATCAATAATGTACCAGCTCATACGGTCATTATCCGAACAGAAAACGACCAAAAGATTAAAGGAATAACTGCAAGTACGCCACCTCATTTTATGTCGGAAGCAGAAAAGAACAAACCTTTATCCTTTGATGATTTGGTAATTGATGTGGGGACAAGTAGTAAAGAAGAAACCGAAGCGCTAGGTATCCAGATTGGTGATCCAGTAGTTCCAGATGTTCAATTCGATACAATTCATGGTGGAGAAGTTTTGCTTGGTAAGGCTTTTGATTGTAGAGTGGGTGTGGCTGGCTTACTTGAAACGATGAAAGATTTTGCGGATGAAGAAGCAGACTCTGAAGTTGAAGTGATCGGTGCTTTATCTACTCAAGAAGAAATAGGGATTCGTGGAGCAAAGGTAGTAGCTAATCAAATTGAAGCAGATTTAGCGATTGTTTTTGAAGGCTGTCCAGCGGATGATACCTTTACACCAGATTATAAAGTTCAATCTGCACTTAAAAATGGACCGATGTTACGTGATTTCGATGTTTCAATGATTACACATCCAGGGTTTCAAAAATTCGCTTTACATATCGCAGAAAAATATCAAATTAAAGTTCAACGTTCTGTTCGAAAGGGCGGAGGAACGAACGGAGCAGCATACCATTTAGCGGACAAAGGGATTCCAACAATTGTAGTAGGGATACCTGTTCGCTATGCACATACACACTATGGATATGTGGCTTATGAAGATCTTCTAAGCGCAAAAGAATTAGTCCTCAACATTTTAAGAAACTTAACTCTTGAAGTCTATGGTCAATTTTAAAAACAAAGGAACATAAAAAGTCTCGCTAGATATGAACTGATATGCTCCCCTCAAAGTAGTTTTTTCAGGCTCTACTTTGAAGGGATTATATCAGGTATTTAGCGAGACTTTTACAATTAATACTCTAAACTCCAGTCCAACTCGGGTCCTTTTGGTACAATACCATTTGGATTAATTGTCTCGTGACTTCGATAATAATGTTCTTTAATATGATCAAAGTTCACTGTTTTTGCGATACCCGGCCAATTATATAATTCACGAGTGTAACGCCATAGGTATGGGTAATCGACTAATCGTTTTATATTACATTTAAAGTGACCATAATATACAGAATCAAAACGAACGAGTGTAGTGAATAAACGCCAATCCGCTTCTGTAATTCGATAGCCCACTAAAAATTCGTTTGTTTTTATATGTTCTTCTAGTCGATCAAGTTCATCAAAAAGTTTAGTGACTTCTTCTTCGTAAACTTCTTGCTTAGTCGCAAAACCTGACTTATATACACCATTATTAATGGCATCATAGACTCTTTCATTCATTTCATCAAGTTCAGATTGTAACTCTTCAGGAGCAAAATCATAATCTAAGCTTCCTAAACCGTCAAAAGCAGAGTTGAACATGCGCATGATTTCAGACGACTCATTATTTACTATAGTATCTTTTTTCTTATCATATAAGACAGGTACCGTTACACGACCACTATAATCGGGATCTACATGCGTATAAATTTCATAGAGATAATCTGCATCCAATATAGGATCGAGAACGACTCCTTCAGCTGGTTCAAAGGTCCAACCATTTCCTGCCATTAACGGATTGACTACAGAGACTGAAATAATATCTTCTAACCCTTTGAGACTTCTCATAATCATAGTGCGGCTTGCCCATGGACAAGCATAGGAAATATATAAATGATAACGATGAGGTTCTGCTTTAAATCCACCTTCTCCAGTTGGCCCCGGACTTCCATCGGGTGTTATCCAATTACGAAATTGAGAATCTGAACGAATAAAACGACCACCTGACTCTTCAGTATCATACCATTCGTCATGCCATTTTCCATCTACTAATAAGCCCATAGAATGTTCCTTTCTCTTTATATATGTATTTTCTTCATATTCATTATATTTGCTACCGTGAAAATATTCAATGCATATGGTTAAAGACTTCCAGCGACCGTGAAAATATATTTCGTTGCCACCAGACCGCTCCAACAGACGTGAAAACATAACATGCTGACAGTAGATGCAAAAATGAAGCTCCAGCGACCGCGAAAATAGTTTTCAAAGACAGTGGATCATTCTAGCGAACACTAAAACAAATTTTGAAGATAGTAGTCGGTCTTGATAACCGTTATTTAATATTTTTCATGGCTTCCCGATAACTGAGAGTACTAAGCTGGTTTTGATATGGTTTGATAAAATTAATGACCCAATTTTCATCCGTTTTTGCATACTCACGTAAGGACCAGCCGATCGCTTTTTGAATGAAAAATTCTTCTTCATTCATATTATTCAAAATAACTTCTTCTAATAACTTCGTATTGGTTTTTTCTTTCAAACTCAACTGATGCAAAATGGAAACACGACGAAGCCAGATATTCGTCTCTAAGCTCCAAGTTTTCATTGTTTCTATGAGATCAGGTTCTTTAATGACAATGGCTCCAATGTTTTTTGATAAAAAATCAACCGTATCCCACCATGATTTTGTTAAGACGAGTTGTTTTAAGTACTCAAAATCATCAAGTACTAAATATTGTTGAACTCGTTTTAAATAATCAATACCAGTAAGCTGAAATTCACGTTCAGGAAGTTCCCAGAGAACAAAAAGAGTTTCCCAATCAACCACAGAGCAATCAGGTTGTTCTTTAGAATATCTTGCTTTTGTTTTTTTAGCAAGTGGATTCAAAAATTCTCGAGAAAGCTTCCGCCGTTCTGCTGCTTGGAGGCCAATAAACTTAAATTTATTTCGCATATAATTTTCCATGCCTTCCATCTTGTCAGGATTTTTATTTGCTCTTAAATATTCAATAAATTCTTCTACCTGCATGTACATCCTCCCCCCCTTCAAATTATACCAAAATCTTTATCAGCAAAAGTTCTGAAGTCATTTTAAAATAGCAATAGAAAAATTGTTTGTTATAATGAGAAAGTAGAACGTTTTCGATAATTAGAGGGGGATGTCGTGTGAAATACGAAAAGTTAGGAAATACTGGTCTAGATGTGTCTAAGATTTGTTTGGGTTGTATGAGTTTTGGAGATCCAGAGATCTGGATGCATGATTGGTTGTTAGATGAAAATGAATCAAGAAAAATTATTAAAAAAGCATTGAATGTCGGAATTAATTTTTTTGACACAGCAAACATTTATAGTTTGGGTGTGAGTGAAGAGTTCCTTGGTCGGGCAATCAAAGATTTCGCGAAACGAGAAGAAGTTGTTATTGCAACTAAAGTTTACAATCGAATGCATGAAGGACCAAATGGAGCAGGCTTATCAAGGAAACATATTTTTCAAGAAGTGGAAGCCAGTTTAGAACGGTTAGAGATGGATTATATAGATATACTATACATTCATCGTTGGGATTACGACACGCCAATCGAAGAAACAATGCGAGCATTAAATGATTTGGTTCGTGCAGGAAAAGTTCTTTACCTTGGCGCTTCAAATATGTTTGCTTGGCAATTTCAAAAAGCACAATACATTGCGGAAAAAAATGGTTGGACACAATTTTCAGTGATGCAAGGTCATTACAATTTAGTTTATCGAGAAGAAGAACGCGAAATGAATCCATATTGTAAAGATTCAGGCGTAGCACTTGTTCCGTATAGCCCACTTGCAGCTGGTCGTTTAGCAAGAGAGTGGGAAGGAGATACAAAACGTTCAGAAACAGATGCTTCAGCGAAAAGAAAATATGACAGTACTGAAGAGACCGATCGAAAAATTATCGAAGAAGTCGGACGAGTTGCTAAAAAACATAATGCCACAAGAGCTCAAATCGCCATTGCTTGGTTGTGGGAAAAGGGCGCTGTTTCCCCGATTGTTGGAGTGACGAAAGAAAAATATCTAGATGATTTTGTTGAGGCCTTAGATGTACAGCTTGATGAAGAAGACATGACAGCTTTAGAAGAACATTATGTTCCTCATCAATTAATGGGCCCACGATAATCTAAATACTCAAAGGAGCTAAAATTATGGAATACGTGAAGTTAGGAAATACCGGATTAGATGTTTCAAAAATTTGTTTGGGTTGTATGAGCTTTGGAGATTCAGAAAAATGGATTCATGATTGGGTATTAAATGAAGAAGACTCCAGAAAAATTATCAAAAAAGCACTTGATTTAGGGATTAATTTTTTTGATACAGCAAACATCTACAGCATGGGGACAAGTGAAGAGTACTTAGGTCAAGCGTTGAAAGATTATGCGAAGCGTGAAGAAGTTGTCATTGCCACAAAAATATATAATCGCATGCATGAAGGGCCAAATGGACAAGGCCTATCTAGAAAATCTATTATGCATGAAGTAGAAGCTAGTTTAGAGAGATTAGGGACAGATTATATTGATTTACTTTATATTCATCGTTGGGATTACGAAACTCCAATCGAAGAAACCATGCGTGCTTTAAATGACTTAGTGCGCGCAGGAAAAGTACACTATATTGGAGCATCCAGTATGTATACGTATCAATTTCAGCAAGCACAGAATGTTGCTGAAAGAAATGGATGGACGAAATTTGTTGCGATGCAAAATCATTATAATTTAGTCTATCGAGAAGAAGAGCGTGAGATGAATCGCTATGCAAAAGAAACAGGTGTAGCACTAGTTCCTTACAGTCCGCTTGCAGCAGGACGTTTAGCAAGGGAATGGGATGCAGAATCTGAACGTATGAAAACAGATGAAGTGGCAAAGAGAAAATACGACAGTACAGAAGAAATGGACCGACAAATTATTGAAGAAGTCGGAAAAGTAGCTGAGAAACATCAGGCTACACGTGCTCAAATTGCGACAGCTTGGCTTTGGGAAAAAGGGGTAGTAGCTCCAATTGTAGGGATTACGAAGGGAAAATACTTAGATGACTTTGTAGGCGCACTAGATATAAAATTAGATGAAGAAGATATGAAAGCACTAGAAGAACATTACATCCCACATCCTATAATGGGTCATAATTAATTAAATTTTAGGTATAGAAAAAGCTCTCCTTGATCAATCACTTTTAGTGAATGACTAAAGAGAGCTTTATTATATAAAAATTAATCTACAGAAAAACTATGTTCAATACCAGCAGGGTCTTTAAATACAAGAACGCCATTAGTGTTTGTATATTCAATATATTTTTCATTAAGTTTATCTTCAATATACTTAAGATCATCTTCAGTACCTGACCATTCAACGGTACGTAAACCGGGTGCTAAACGATTTGGCTTTTCTAACTGGCCTGGTTTCCAAACGTTAACACCTAAATGGTGATGATAATCCCCACTTGCCAAGAATATTGCTGCTGGACCAAATTTATATTTTAATCCGAGCCCTAATACTTCTGTGTAGAAATCTTCAGAATCTTCCAGTTTATCTACATGTAAATGAACATGTCCCATTGTTGTTCCATTTGGCATACCATCAAATGAAGTAGATGCAGCTTCTAAAGCTGAATTCGCATCCATAGGTTCTGTAACTCCAGCGATTTGGCCATCTTCACGAATATCCCATTCAGCTTCTGGCTTATCCCAATAAATTTCAATTCCGTTTCCTTCAGGATCATTTAGATAAAGAGCATTACTATATCCATGATCACTTGCACCGGTCATTGGGATTTGATTTACAATTAAGTGACGTAAAATTGTTCCTAAGTCTTTATAAGTTGGCAGTAAGAAAGCTAAATGATAAAGACCTGTTGTATTTTCGTTAGCAGGTGTATCTGTTCTGTGAATTTCTAATAATACCGTCCCATCAGGTGTACCTAACGCAAAAGAATTTTGTGAGGATCCAAGGACTTTTAACCCAATAGCTGTTTGATAAAAATTAGCCAATACTTCGGGGTATTGTGCATTTAGCTGGACGCTTTTTGTTTTTATTGATGTTTTACTTTTTGCTGTAGCTGTCATACTTGTACTCCTTTAATCAATGTCAAATTATATAATAGCTCGAATTCGAAACGAATACAAGAGATACGTCTTATATGTTTTTACAAAAAAATAAAGACTTAGTTAACTAAGTCTTTAACCGCAGTATCCGTTGTTACACCAAGGAAAAGATCCCCTTCTGAAACAACATAATCAGGACCAAATTCAATGGTAAATTCGTGTGTTTTAGCTGACCGAATAGCAATAATATTTGTTTGATATTGAGTGCGAAAATCAATATCCATGATGGTTCTACCGACCCAAGATGGATGACAAGGAAATTCAACAACATTGTAGCGATTATCTAATTTTATTAACTCATGCACTGTAGGATTAGCAAGCGTAATGGCGATTTGTTTTCCCATTTCAACTTCAGGTAAAATAACTCGAGTTGCTCCAACTTTCAATAACACTTCCTGGTATTCTTGGTTTTTTGTTTTAACAGTAATTTGGTCGATCCCTAATTTTTTTAAGTTTAAAATCGCTATAATAGAGTCTTCTAATTTCTCAGCAGTTGCGATCACAGCCTCATCACAATCACCAAATCCTGCTTCAATTAAGTGATCAATTTTTGTGAAATCTCCTTGAACAGCGACAGTTACTTCATCTAAAACTTCTTCGACATGGTCCATGTTTTTATCAATGGCAATAACATCCACGTTATTTGCCGCAAGTGTACGAGCGACTGAACTCCCGAAAAGTCCTAATCCTAATACACCAATTGTCGAAACTGACATATATAATTCACCTCTAATAGTATTGTCTTTCTATAATATATTTTTGAGTTTTAACCAACAAGCAAACTCATCTCTGGATAATTAATTCCAGATTCATGTTTTCGAGTCGTTAATGACCATAGGAAAGTCATAACTCCAACACGTCCAATTAACATCAAAAGAATCAGTATAATTTTACCAATTATTGTTAAAGAAGGGGTTAGCCCCATTGTTAAGCCGACTGTTCCTAAACAAGAAAATACCTCAATTAAGATATATTCTACACCAAAACCATCAGGAATGGTTTCTGTATTTAACAGAATAAAGGTGGCCAATACTGAAATCAACATGCCCGATGAAAAAATAAAGAATGAACGACGAACAGTGTCCTGCGAAATTGTTCGATTTAGAATATTTGAATGATTATAATTTACAGAGCGATAAATGACTAGAACAATGACCACTAAAGTAGTCACTTTAATCCCTCCACCCGTAGAACCAGAAGAGGCTCCAATAAACATAAGAACAATTGTTAAAAAGATACTACTTAAACTCAAATTCGCATAATCAATATTTGCATATCCAGCTGTACGTGGTGTCACAGATAGGAAAAAGTAATTAGCTAATTGGTCACCTACTGATAAATGTGAGAAAGTTCCATTTTTGTATTCTGAAATCCAAAAGAGAAAAGTTCCCAGTATCCATAGCGAGGACGTTGTTATTAAAACAATTTTAGAATATCTTCTTAACTTACGCGTTTTACGGTAATTGATTAAATCTTCCCATACAATGAAACCTAAACCACCGGACATGATTAAACTAGCAATAACGAGCAGAATAAAAGGGTTACTCTGATAATCAATCAAACTATTTCCTAATAAATCAAAACCTGCATTACAAAAGGCAGAAATACTATGGAAAACAGAAAAATAGAGGCCTTTGGTTATTCCAAATTCAGGGATAAACACGAAACCTAAAAGCATTGCACCAATGAGTTGAACAGTCAGTGCAAAACGTACGATAGAGAAAACTTTCTGTTGAGGTTTATCTCCACCGCTGAGGGATAATGATTCAGATACAACACGACGTTGTTTTAAATTTGGACGTTGTCTAAATATATAATAATAAAAAAGAATCCAAATCGTCATAAAACCTAAGCCACCAATTTCAATTAATGTAATGATGACTGTTTTCCCAAAGTAGTTCCAATGGGCAGCAGTATTTAAAGTAACTTGACCAGTCACAGCTGTTGCCGAAGTTGCTGTAAATAAAGCATCAATAAATGTGGTCCATTCTCCATTGGCGGAAGACAAGGGGAGCCAAAGTAATATAGCTCCACATGTAATCGCAAAAGCATAAGCTAATACAATAGTTTGTGGGATGGATAATCTCTTTAAAAAATTTGACATATAAACACCTTGCATTCATTAATAATAAATATATTTTTGATAGATAAATACTAACACATGAAAGATTGAATGGATATACCTGAGCTTTTAATTGTCTGAAAATATACCTCAAAACATCAAAAGTCAATAGAAAAAATAAAAAAAGAATAATTACACCTTATAGTTTACTATAATATTGAGAATGTTTCTGTAGTATTTAATATACAAGAAAGCAGAAGAATTATCATTTAAAATATCGAATAAATAAAAAATACACTCACATTTAGAAAGTGAGTGTACGTTTAATACCTTATTATAGAGAATGATTTTCTTCTAACATTTGTGCATCACGTTGTGCCAATGCTTTTTTTACCATTTCTATAACTTCTTTTGCATCATCTGGGTTATGTACAATATCATATTTATCAATATCAATTTTTAAAACTTGTGACGCATGGTAATGGTTGTCTACCCAATCATCATAACCTTCCCATAAGGTTTTGTAGTAAGCCATTAAAGATGCATCTTGCTCAAAGTCACGTCCGCGTGTTCCAATTCGACGTAAAATTTCTTCAAAAGATCCATGTAAATAAACCATTAAATCAGGGGCTTTTTTAGGTAGCTCATCAAGTTCTTCCATCATATTATCTAATAACTCTTCATAAATTTTGAATTCTAATTCGGAAATACGTCCAATCTCATGATTCACTTTACAAAAATACCAATCTTCATAAATCGATCTGTCGAGTACATTATTTTTATCAACTAAAGCTTCTTTAATTGATCGGAAACGACTACTCAAAAAAGTTAATTGCAGCAAGAAAGGGTAACGTTTTTCTTGTTCTTCTTGTTCATTGGCAGTATAAAATAACTCTAATAAAGGATTATTATCTACTTGCTCAAAAAAGACGTCACTACCTAATTCTTCTCCTAACAACTTAGCAACCGATGTTTTACCTGCTCCGATCATTCCTCCGACAACAATCAAGCTCATACACTCCTATCCTCTCACTTATATATTTATAAATATACAGCTTCCTTATCATACTTAAAGTATAAACAAAATTCAATAGCAAATATACTATATATTGTATTTTATTATTAAAAATTGACTATATATGGGCTTTTGAACCTATAATAACATTTTTTAAAATGAAGCATATATGTGTTAAAATTAGCCTTATTAATGCAATAGGAGACTGAATTATATGACCAATGACTTTGAAAAAATGTTAAGACAAGAATGGTATGATGCAAATAACGATGATCGTTTAATTGAATTACGTAGAGCTGTTCAAGATTTGTGTTTTGAATACAATCAAACGAGACCTTCTAATCTAAAAAGAAGAAATGAATTACTAGAAAATATTCTTGGAGAAGTTCCTGAAAATGTAGAACTAGTTCCGCCTATTTGGGTAGATTATGGAAAACATATCAAATTAGGAAAAAATGTTTTTGTGAATGCTAATTCGTATTTTATGGATGGTAATATGATTACGATAGGAGATAATACATTTATTGGTCCGAATTGTGGATTTTATACAAATACCCATCCTGAAAATGTTGAGCTACGAAATCAAGGGATTGAAAAAGCACTCCCAATTACAATTGAGAAAAATGTATGGATAGGAGCAAATGTTTCGGTGATGCCCGGAGTGACAATTGGCGAAGGCTCAATCATTGGTGCGGGTAGTACCGTTACAAGAAATATTCCCAAACATTCAGTCGCAGTAGGAAGTCCTTGTCGAGTTGTTCGAGCGATAAAACAAGATTTAGAATAATTCATAAAATTTCTAGATATATTTATGATTTTTTCACAATAAAATTTTAAAATAAATAGAGTAAGAAATTAATTGCAGTGGTGAAATGGAGTTATCAAAATGAAAACAGCTATTATTATAGATAGTACGGCTTACGCTAATGAGACTATACGAAGTCACCCAGATGTATATGAACTATTTTTAACAACAACATTTGAAGATGATACGCAATTCGAAGATAGCTCAGATATAGAAGTACAAAAAGAATTTTATAAAAGGTTGCAAGCCTCTGACAACTTGCCAAAGACGTCACAGCCAGCTCCTGGAAAGTACATAGCTTTGATTGAAGAAATTATAGACAAGGGTTACGATCAATTATTGTGTATTCATTTATCACAGACATTTAGTGGAACCTACCAAACAGCTAAAATGTTAACGAATGAATATAAAGATCAGCTTGATGTGTGTGTCATTGATTCGAAAGGGGTGTCTTTGATTATTGGAGCGTTGGTAGAACAAGCTCTAGACATGATCAAAAAAGGAGTACCTTTTGAAGATATTTGCGAAAAAACAGAATGGTCAGCAAAATATGGAACAATTTATTTAACTGTTTCGGACTTAGATAATTTGGTAAAAGGTGGACGTGCTAACATGACGACTGCTAAAATTGGTAGTTTGTTGAAAATCCGACCTTTATTATATGTGGATGAAGAAGGAAAGGTTCAGCTTTTAGAAAAAATACGAACCGACAAAAAGGTAAACCGAAGATTAGCTGATATAGCAGTAAAAGATTTCAATAAATTTCCAAATGGTATTATGCTGAAATTTGCGCATGCAGTAGATGAGGAAAGATTACAGCATACAATTGATACGGTTCATGAAAAGTTACCAGAGCTTGATTATGAGGTTGGAACTTTAGGACCAGTTATTGGTACACACACTGGTGCAGGTACTGTTGGCATGGGAACAATTCCAATTGCGGACTATTAATTATTTATACATAATATATTTAAAAAAATCCCTACCTCTTAAAAGTTAGGGATTTTTTAACGGTAAAAATCAAAATTCTCTTTTCAGAATATTTTATTTTGTTTTCGTTATAATGAATGTACAAATTTAATTTACAAGGAGTCAAAATATGGAAACAAGACCAATCTTACCATCGTTTAATACAAAAAATGGCATTGAATTTGGAATTTACACATTAGGTGATCATTTACCAAATCCACAAACAGATGAATTGATTCCCGCAAGCCAAAGAATCGAAGAAATTATCGAGTTAGCAAAATTTGCTGAGGATTTAGGCTTTGATATTTTTCAAGTGGGAGAGTCACACCAAGAACACTTTATCTCACAAGCACATTTTATTATTTTGGCTGCAATTGCTAGAGAGACAAAAAATATTAAGCTTTCTTCAGCAGTCACAACAATTAGTGTACTAGATCCCGTCCGAGTTTTCGAAGATGCTGCTACGATTGATTTACTATCAAATGGGCGGATGGAAATTATCGCAGGTCGGGCTTCTAGGATTGGTTCATTTGATTTATATGGCTATGATCCTAAAGATTATGAAGAATTATTTGAAGAAAAATTAGAGTTATTACTTAAAATCAATCAAAATGAAATTGTAGATTGGTCTGGAAAATTTCGTCCAGCACTAAAAAATGCACAAATCCTTCCAAGACCTGAGAATCCAAGAAAAGGAATTCCAATATGGCGAGGCGTTGGGAATTCTCCTTCTTCTGCAATTAAAGCAGGTAGATTAGGGATTCCACTTTTCCAAGCGCATTTAGCAGGTGCTGCGCAAACTTATCAAAATCGTATTCGACATTATAAAGAAGCGGGTGATGAGGCAGGTTTTTCAGAAGAAGAATTAATCGTTGGAACTGGAGGAATTTTATATTTAGCGGAAACAACAGAGGAAGCATTCAAAACAGCATATCCTCATTTTAACGCAGGTTTTCAGTTAACTAACGGTCAGGATTTTCCAAAAAGAGGTTTTGCACAAGGGAAGAGTTCAAAAAGTGTCACTTTAATAGGAAGTCCTGAATTGGTAACGAAGAAAATGATCCATCAATATGATTTATTTAAGCAACAACGTTTTACAATAGAAGCTGATTTTGGCGGCTTGCCACTTGATGAAGTTAAACGTTCATTAACGATATTTGCAGAAGAGGTTATGCCAAAAGTTATTAAACACATTAAAAAAGATAAGGGAATAAACTAAGCACATTCCAAAAATGAGAATATAAAAATCCCCCAGCCCGTCACTTTTTAAAATGACGAGATTGGGGGATTCTATTTGTTTATTATTCTTTTTCTACGACACCTTCAAGCCATGAGTCAACAGTGTCTCGATTATTATCAATCCACTCTTGAGCAGCAGCACGGTCATCTAAACCAGCTTCCATAGCATAGGTTACACTATCCATATCTTCAATGCCCCAATAGAAATTATCTATAATTTGGTAAGCTTCAGGTTGGTCTTCCTTAAGTCCTTCACGAACTAAAGTATAAATACTTTCAGCTTCACCATAGGCAAGTTCTGGATCGTCTAATAATTTTAGACCATATTCATCGAACATCCAATGTGGTGTCCAAGCACTAACTATAATTTCTTCTTGATTTTGTACAGCACTTTCAACTGACGCTAACATCGCTCCAGTTGATGGACTCTCAAGATCCCAATCATGAAGATTTTCATAAATCTCCATTGCTTCTTCTGTTTGAGCAGTAACACCAGCACCAGGCTCGATACTAATAATCGTTTTGTTCGCTTCATCTTGAAGATCAGCGATAGAATCTACATCCATATAGGTTGGAACCGCTAGACCAGCTTCAGCACCATCTAAATTGGGCCCAAGATTTTCCAATTGATCTTTATATTGTTCATAAGTGGTCCCTTGAGTAACCGGTAACCACGCAGCAGTCATTGCATCAGATTGTCCGGTTGCAATGGATTCATACATAATCGCATTATCTACAGAAATTAATCGAACATTAAAGCCAACTTCTTCAAGAACTAAACTTAATACATTTGAAGAAGCAATTTCTGTGTCATAAGGGTTATGAACGATCTGGATCGTTTCACCTGTTCGGCGTTCAGAAAAATCCGTGTTATTTATACTATAGATAACTTCTGATACGATTAGAGCGGCTAGTAAGAGTCCAATGATAATATTGATTGTTTTCTTTTTCATTCAACTTATCCTTTCCGTTCTATTCTTCGCGACTTTTATTTGCATGTTGTAAAATACGGTCAATAATAATAGCCATAACTACTAATGCAAAACCAGAAACGAAACCAGAACCAACTTGACCACGTTGTAGAGCTGTTAATACATTTGTCCCTAGTCCTGGAGCTCCGATCATTGATGCCGTTACAACCATTGATAGAGCGAGCAGAACAGTTTGGTTTGCACCCGCCATAATCGTTGGCTGTGCAGTTGGTAATTCAACTTTATACAATTTCTGCCAGCTCGTACTACCGAAGGAATCAGCTGCTTCAACTAATTCTTCTGGTACTTGGCGAATTCCTAAATTCGTAAAGCGTACAATAGGTGGAAGAGCAAATATTACTGAAGCAAAAACACCTGGCACCATACCAATCCCAAAGAATGAGACAGCTGGAAGTAAATAAACAAAGGCAGGCATTGTCTGCATAAAGTCTAAAATCGGCTGAATAATTTTTTGAGCGACTGAATTTTTTGACATTAAAATGCCAAGGGGTATACCTATAACTATTGAAATTAAACTTGCCACAATAATCAAAGTAAAAGTATACATCATATTACCCCAAAGATTTTGGTTTTGAATATACCATAATCCAATAGCGGCAAAAATCGATAGGCCATATCTTCTACCACTCACAAAGTAAGCTGCCACAACCACAACGATGATAAAGACTAAGGGTGGAATGAGTAAAAGGAGTGAAGTCATAATATCCATAAGACTTGTCCCAAAACTATTTAATGCATCAAATAATGCACTGAAATTAGTTGTAATCCATCCAATAAAGTCTGTCATCCATTGTGAAACAGGTAACTGTGGAAAAACATCTAACAAACTATTCATTATCTGTTTCCTCCTCTGTATCCTCTTTTTCAACATCAGTTTTATTCTCAGGTTCAATGTTTTCGTATTCTACATCAGTTGTCATTGCACCGATAACATTGCTACGTACAATAACCCCTTCAATTTCGCCACTTTCATTTGTTATCGCTAATGGTGTTTCAGATTCATGAACGACATCAAATAAATCATCCACTAGCATGCCAGCCTCGATTTCTGGTACACCTTTTTTAAGAACACTTAAAATATTTTCCTGACCGGATTGTAATAATGACTCGATATCTTCTCGAGTAACATAACCGATTAGTCGTTTTTCTTCATCGACGACTAAAATATTGCCCATGTCTTTTTCTTTCATTGTTTGAAGAGCTTCAGCTGGATTTTCAGATTCGGTCATAATTGCCGCTGGTTCTTCCATAATGTGTTCTGCAGTATAAACTTTTGTACGGTCAATATCTTCAACAAAACGTTTAACATATTCATTTGCAGGATTTGTTAAAATTTCTTGTCCTGTACCAACTTGAACGACTTCACCATCTCTCATGATCGCGATACGATCACCTAGACGTAAAGATTCATTTAAATCATGCGTAATAAAAATAATCGTTTTATTCATTGTTTTTTGCATCTCAATTAATTCATCTTGCATGTCTCGACGAATTAACGGATCTAGAGCAGAGAAAGCTTCATCCATTAATAAAATATCTGGATCATTGGCTAAAGCTCGGGCAAGCCCTACACGTTGCTGCATTCCACCTGATAATTGATTAGGATATTGATCTTTATAAGCTAAAAGCCCAGCATTTTCTAGAGCTTGTTCTGCTTTTTCTTGGCGCTCTTTTTTATCAATCCCTTGAACTTCTAAACCATACTCTGTATTTTCTAAAAGTGTCCGATGAGGGAACAAACCAAAGTTTTGAAAAACCATGCTGATTTTTTTACGTCGAACATCACGTAATTCATTGGCATCCATAGAAGAAATATTTTCTTCATCAATAAAGATATTTCCACTTGTTGGTTCAATCAGTCGGTTTAACATTCGAACGAGGGTAGATTTTCCACTTCCAGAAAGCCCCATAATAACGAAGATTTCACCTTCGTAGACTTCAAATGTCGCTTGATTAACACCGATTGTTGCTCCGGTGGCACTTAATATTTCCTCTTTTGTTTTTCCTTGATTGATTAACTTTAATGCGTCTTCTTGGTTATCTCCGAAAATTTTTGTTAAATTTTCGACTCTTAATTTACTCACAGGAATACCTCTTTTCTGTAGTTTTTATAAAAAACACACGGTTGTCACAATAACATAGTATGGTGGGCATGTAAAATATTTTATTTACATATGTATGACATATATTTACTGTTTTGCCAATGTTGGTGCTTACAAGCACTATAGTTATAACAACTGAATATTCCTGTTAAAAATCTAATAATATTTTCTGGTGTTTATTTTTTTAATTTTGTCAGCTGTAATAAGTCATCTGAAAAACTCAAAATTTAATCAAATACCATTTAAAAAAATGTATTTATTTCAAAAATCGTATGCATAATAGTGTATTTATTTTTATGTCTATATTAAGGTAGTACTATTACAATAAATGCAAGTTTGACAGATAATCACACCAGAATATATGCGAAAAAGGAGGAAGAAAATGGACTTAGGAATAAAGGATAAAATTGCTTTAGTAACTGGTGCAGCTACTGGAATTGGTGCAGCAACTGCCCGGCAATTATTACAAGAAGAAGCTATTGTAGTACTAAGTGATATTGAAAAAGAAGCTTTAGGGAAAACAGCAAAAGAGTTAAGTGAAACGGTAGGACTTTCGGGCAAGGTTTTTTCATATCCAGCAGACATTAAAAATCAAACGGATTTAAAAGAGATGCATGAATATATAGAAAATGAAGTAGGCGTTATTGATATTTTAGTTCAAAATGCTGGCATTTCTGGAGAACAAGGTCTCTTTCATGAATTAGATGATGAAGTTTGGGTCAATACAATAGAAAACGACTTAATTGGACCTGTCCGCTTAGTCCGAGAGTTTTTACCGGATTTACGCCAAGGAGGTTGGGGGCGCCTTGTTTTACTTTCTTCCGAAAATGCGGTTCAGCCTTATGAAGATGAATTGCCATATGATTGTGCGAAGGCAGCACTTCTTGCATTTGGTAAAGGATTATCAAATACTTATGCAGAGGAAGGCTTACTTATAAATGTCGTTTCTCCCGCTTTTATTGAAACAGATATGACAGATGAATTAATTGGACAAGAGATGAAAGAAAGTAATCAAAGTGAAAACGAAGTCATTGAGAAATTTCTTAATGAAAAGAAACCATTCATGGCGATTAAACGCCGTGGAAAAGCAGAAGAAGCTGCAGCAGTGATTACATTCTTATGTTCGGATAGAGCGAGCTTTGTGAATGGATCTAATTACCGTGTTGACGGTGGATCTGTTGCAACAATTAATTAAAGAAAGGAAGTTATATGTATATGGAAGACTTAAACAATAAAACATACGATTATGTCCTTGTTGGAGGCGGTATGGGATCAGGCTTTGCAACATTAGGCATTAGAGAACAGGATAAGACTGGATCCATTTTAATTATCTCTAATGAAACAGAAGCCCCTTATGAACGCCCAGCCTTATCAAAAAAACTCTGGCTTGATGATGAATTCGAAGAAGAAGACACAAAGATTGGCGCAGAAGAGGAAGAAAACGTCGAATTTGTTTTTGAACGTGAAGTAATAAAAATTACGCCAGAAGATAAAACAGTGACATTAGAAAATGGGGATGTAGTTGGTTACGAGAAATTACTCCTTTCTACGGGTGGCGAACCAAATAGTATTGAAGGACCAGAAGATGAGGATGTATTCACGTTTCGTGAGTTAAATGATTATCGAAAATTACGTCAACGTTCTGGCAATAATCAAGAAGTGATTGTTGTTGGAGGAGGCTATATTGGAAGTGAGCTGGCCGCCTCTTTATCAAAAAATAACACCAATGTAACGATGGTTTTCCCTGAAAATCAACTCGGAGAAGATATGTTTCCAGAAGAGTTACTGGAAGAATATAATAATCTTTTCATTGAAAATGGCGTTAAATTAATGAGTGGAAGAGAAGCTGAATCTTACCGCCGTGAAGGTAATCAGTTAATCCTTACATTAGATGATGGTTCAGAAGTAAAAGGAGATACCATTGTCATTGGTTTAGGAGTCACTCCCCGTATTAAGTTAGCTAAAGAAAGTGGACTTGAGATGTCTGACCAAGGTGTTATTGTTAACGAGAAATTACAAACAAGCGATGAAAATATCTGGGCAGCAGCAGATATTGCTGTCTATCCAGATGTCATTCTTGGTAGACAACGACTGGAACACGTTGACCATGCACGAAATTCTGGTCGCCAGGTTGGTGCGAATATGGCGGGCGCAAATGAAGCTTATACGCACACACCATATTTATATTCCATGCTTTATTCGTTGAACTGGGAAGCAGTTGGTACACTAGACCCCTCATTAGAAACACTTTTTGATCATCGTGAAAGTGGAGATATTGTCTTTTATCTTGATGAAGATAAACTTAAAGGTGTACTCACTTGGAATGTGAATGTGAATTTAGATGATGTTCGAGAATTATTAGATAACCCACCAACGAATAAAGAAGACTTAATTGGTGCACTTGAAGAACAACCAGAAGAATAATCTTAACCCCTAAGGTGTATATTCACTTTAGGGGTTATTTCATAAATAGTATTCATTTAAAATAAAACTTCTTCTACTAAAACTAAGTGTTTTTATTTAAATAGAAAAGAGGAGATAATTTGTTATAATAACAATTATAGATAATTAAGGAAGATACAAATGAAAATATTAATTCTTTCTGCTTCTAATGTTGGAAAAAGAACGAAAGTTGCAACAGAAGCAGTCACTGCATCACTTAAAAACAATTATGAAGAACATGATATTCAATATATTAATTTACAAGATAAAGAGATTGAATTTAGTGATGGCAGAAATTATTTAGATTATAAAGGAGACACCAAAGAGGTTACTCAAGCTATTATGGATAGTGATGTCTTGTTTATAGGAACCCCTATTTTTCAAGCATCTATTCCAGCTTCACTTAAAAACATTTTTGATTTATTGCCGCAAAATGCCCTACAATTTAAGACAGTTGCGATGATTGTCACTGCAGGTTCTGAAAAACATTTCTTAATTCCTGAGATTCAACTCAAGCCAATTTTAGGGTATATGAAAGCAAATATTGTACCAAACTATGTTTTTTTATTGGATACCGATATTATTGGTGATGAAATTGTCAGTCACGATGTGGAGTTCCGAATTGATGCATTAATAGAAGATACAATGGTGTTGGCTGAAACCTATCAGGAAATTTGGCATAAGCAAGAAAAAAGTTATGGTTTTTAATAAAAAAGAAAGGTGATCTTTATGCATGACATTAAGAAAAAACGTGCTTATGAGGAATCAGAGAAAGCGGATGGCTATCGTATTTTAGTGGATCGCTTGTGGCCACGTGGTATAAAAAAAGAGGATTTACATCATGATTTATGGGCAAAAGAAATTGCACCCTCGTCGGAAATACGAAAAGAATTTAATCATGAGCCTGATAAATTTAAACAATTCCGTACAGATTATTTAAATGAGTTGACAGAAAATGATGAAGCGGATGACTTTATTGAAACAGTGAATGAAGAATTAAAAGATCAAAACGTTACATTGCTTTATGCCGCAAAAGATACTGAAAATAACCATGCTGTTGTACTTAAAGAATGGTTAGACCAACAAGTAGATCAATAAAAAGACAAGAGGGAATATATGAACGAAGAGATTTTAAAATTTATTGAACAACATGATAATGAAGCAAGAAAATTACGACAGTATTTACATGAGCATCCAGAAATTTCTGCTCATGAAAAAAGCACTTCAAAATTTTTAAAAGAAATAGTACGCGAATTAGGATTAGAAATTGAAGAAGTACCAAAAGCAGGAACAAGTGCTGGGTATGGCTTTATAGCGACACTTGATACAGGGAGACCTGGGAAAACATTAGCATTACGTACAGATATTGACGCTCTTCCTATAAAAGAAAATCCTAACAATTTAGCTGGACCTCGAGATGTTATCTCGAAAAATGATGGTGTAATGCATGCTTGTGGACACGATGGCCACATGACGACACTTCTTTATACGATGAAACTTTTAAATGAACTGAAAGAACAATTAACAGGAAAAGTTATTTTTATTTTCGAAGAAGGAGAAGAAATAGGCTCCGGCATCAATGAAACGATTAAACTCTTAAAAAACAAAAATATAGATGCTATTTATGGCAATCATTTAGCCTCCTTTTTAGATACAGGTAAAATTTCAGCAGATATAGGACCAGTGATGGCTGCAATAACCACTGTAGATTTTAAAGTGATTGGACGCGGTGGACACGGTTCCCGTCCAGATTTATCCATTAACCCGCTTTATGTTGGGGTAGATATTTTAAATAGCCTTTCGATTGCTTGGAATAATCAATTAAATGTTGAAGAAACGGTTACCTTGGGTTTAACACAATTTCATGTAGGAGAAGCACATAATGTTTTCGCGGATGAGGCTCGTATTGGCGGTACTCTTCGTTATTTTGATATGGATGCTGGTGCTCATGCTTATGAAGTGCTGCAAAAAGTCGCTAACAATGTGGCAGCAACACATAATGCTCATATCGAAATAATGGAGGATGCAGGGTTGCTTGCGATACCTGTCATCAATGATGAAAAGTTAGCCTTACAAGCACAAGCAAGCATTGAAGATTTATTCCCAGGACATTTAGTGCATAATGTGAATTGGTATGCTTCAGAACTTTTCGCAAATTATGGAGAAGTTGCCCCTTATATCTTTACTTTTGTAGGCATTCGTAATGAAGAATTAGGTTCAGGTGCAGAACATCATAATGAGTATTTTGATATGGATGATAATGCTTTGAAATATGCAATTGGTACAATGACAAAATTTGCGGTGGACTATTTAACAACGTAAATGAGTTAAAAAATAGTTGAAGGAGGATTTTTTTATGACTTATGATTTTACTTCTTTTATTGATCGAAAAGGCACAGGCTCACATAAATGGAACTTAATGTATGACCAAAATCCAATGGTGGAAGAAGGGGTGATGCCCTTATCAGTTGCAGATATGGAGTTTAAAAATCCGCCTGAGATTTACCAAGGGCTTATCGATTACTTGAAAGATGAACCTATTTTAGGCTATACAGGACCTACGGAAGGATATTTACAAGCCGTAGTCAATTGGCAAGAAAAACGACATAATTGGGCGATTAAAAAAGATTGGATTGTACCGACTCCTGGGGTTGTTTCTGCACTGAATGTAGCTATTCGTGCGTTTACAGAGGAGAAGGACGGCGTAATTATTTTCCAGCCCGTATATCATCCTTTTGAAAATTCAATTGTTGGAAACAACCGAACATTAGTTAATGTGCCTCTCGTTGAAGATGACGAAGAGTATACAATTAACTTTCAATTATTCGAAGAAGAAGCCGCTAAAACGAATAATAAACTGTTGATTTTTTGTAGCCCACATAATCCAGTTGGACGAGTTTGGGAAAAAGAAGAATTAGAACAATTAACAGAAATCGCACTCAAATATGATTTAACCGTTGTTTCTGATGAAGTTTGGTATGATTTTGTACGAGAAGATAAAGAGCATACTGTTTTACATACCGTTCATCCAGAAATCCAGGACCGTTTAATCACCTGTACGGCAGCTTCGAAAACGTTTAATTTGGCTGGTGCTGCTACTTCAAACATTATCATTTCAGATGAAGAAATTCGGGAAAAATTTAACAAAGAAGCACAAAAATCAGGAGTTTCAGGCGTTAATATTTTAGGGTTTGAAGCAACAAGAATTGCGTATACAAAATGTGAAGAGTGGCTAGAAGAATTAAACGATATGATCTATGAGAATCAACAGATGGTTAAAGAATTTTTCGAAGAAAATTATCCAAAAATTAAAGCACCTGTGAGTGAAGGAACTTATGTACAATGGATAGATTTCCGTTCATTAGGTATGTCAGATGAGGCTTTAGACAGTTTATTACATAAAAATCAATTCTTCGCAAATCCTGGATATGTTTTTGGAGAAGAAGGTAGTGGTTTCCAACGAATAAACGTAGCGTTACCTAAAAACATTCTAAAAGAAGCATTAGAACGATTACTAAAGGCATTATTAAAGAGCGAAGAATCATAAAATGAAAAACATTAAAAATAAACCGGGGGGGCAAAAATATGAAAGCAGACTATCATATTCATTCAAATTTTAGCGATGATAGCACGGAAGATTTAGATCAGATTGCATTGAGTGCGATTCATCAAAATATAGATGAAATTTGTATTACAGAGCATGTAGATTACGGTGTGAAACTTGATAAAGACGAATGGGAAAAAAGCGATAAAAAGTTAGAAATGAATGCCGACTATGAACGATTTTTTCCAGCAATGGACACTCTAAGAGAAAAATACAAAGAGCAATTAACGATTAAAACAGGTCTAGAGTTTGGAATGCAGACTATCACAATTGAGTCTTTTCAAAAATTGTTTAATAAATATCCTTTAGATTTTGTTATTTTATCGTGTCATCAAGTAGATAATTTAGAGTTTTGGACGGGTGAATTTCAAAAAGGGCGCAAGCAAGATGAATATCAGCATTTATATTACGAAGAGATTTATAAAGTGATTCAAATGTATAAAGATTATTCTATTCTAGGTCATTTAGACTTGATTCAACGATACAGTGATACTATTGAGCCACCGCTCAAAAAACATTTTGATATTATTGAAGCCATTTTAAAACAAGTGATTTATGACGGTAAGGGTATTGAAATTAATACCTCAAATGTCCGCTATAAGCTCGAAGATTTAACCCCAGCTTATGATATTTTAAAATTATATTATGAACTTGGTGGAGAAGTAATTACAGTCGGATCAGATGCACATGTAGCTGAAGATGTAGGCGATCGTTTGGATATTTCTTATGATGTTCTTCGCGAAATTGGTTTTCGTTATATTACAACCTTTGATAAAATGAAACCAGCATTTCATAAATTATAAAACAAAAAATAGATCATTATAAAATTACTCAAGATGTTAAAGGCATCTTGGGTTTTTATTTTGGAAAAATTTGGTAAGATAATAGATGCGATGAAAAGTAGAAAGGAGTTCATTCGATGAGAGTCGGTTTTATTTCAGATTTGCATGTCGATCGAAATTTTGAGGTCTCAATTACACAATATTTAAAAATTGTACTACAAACGATGAATGAACAGAAATTAGAAATGCTTGTGATTGGCGGCGATATATCCAATCATTATTCTACAACAATCCGTTTCGTCGAAGAACTACAAAAACAAGCAGAGATTCCCGTATATTTTATTCCAGGAAACCATGATTTTTGGGAAGAACAAGATGCAACAAAAGATACTCGAGGCATCTACCAATTATATAAAGAACATCCGCAAAGTTTAATTGAACATCCTTTACAACTAAATGAAAAATATACATTAGTTGGACATCCGGGTTGGTATAACCATGCGGTATATGATCAAGAACAATTCACACCGGATGAAGTAGAACGAGGGAAGTTTCGATGGACCTATTGGCAAGATAAATTGCGGCTGGATTGGGAGATGTCAGACCAAGAAGTCTCGCGCCATTTTTCTAAAATTATTGAAAAAGACTTAGAGGAAGTGACGACGGATCATATTATTTTACAAACTCATGTTGTGACAATTCCAGAATATACAATGCCCATGCCTCATCGAGTATTTGATTTTTTCAATGCTTATATTGCAACAAATGATTTAAGGGATATTCATAATGAATATCCTATTACACATCAATTTATGGGGCATGTTCATTTTCGAGAAAATATTTTAAGAGATGAAACAAATTTTATTACAAATTCTTTGGGTTATCGTAGAGAATGGTGGAGCAAAGATTTATATAAAGAAATTCAAAAAAGCTTAGTTATATTAGATTTAGAAAAGTAAAATAAATTTTTTGCTTTTTTCTCCGGCTATTTATCTGTTCTTTTAGTGTCTTCACATTTTTTTACAGGGTATTTAATAGTTTTCTTGCAAAGAAAGCGCTATAATGAATCTAGAAATACTAAAACAGATAAGGAGCGGATATTGAATGACGAATGTAGTCTACACAAATTACTGGATTAATCAACGTGATGATGTGAAAAAAGAACATGGAAGTTACAGAACAGAGCAAGAAGCAATAGACGCCATCTTAACATGGTGGGAAATCCATAATAAAAAGCACCGAGATATTTCCTATGAACGCACAAATCGTGGAGCATTAGAAATATTATATGGAGATTCAAACTATTATTATCGAATTGAAGAACGTGAAATTTCAGAACCTCTTCCTTCAACTTCATACAATGTGAAATCTAAAGGTGAAATTGAAGCACTCCGGTCAAAACATCAATTAGATGACTCAGCTTTCATATTCGATGAATTACCTGAACCATATCGTGATCGTTTAATTTTAGCAATTGGTGATAGTAGTAAGTGTAGAGAATATTCTTATACAGAAAATGGTCAACCAATCATAAAACTTGAATCTGTTTGATATAGAATGGATTAAAACATGATTAATATATTTAAAACCCGACAGACTTTCAAGAAACTGTCGGGTTTATTTAGATTTTGTACTCATCCATTGGATAATTCTGTAACAATTCCGTCTTTTGTACTACAATATACGGGAATACTATTTAAAAAAAATAATCAAAGTGAAAAGTAAGAAAAAGGAATATCTAGAAAAGCATGTTATAATGGTTAAGGCAGATAATATTTAAAATTTATTATAATGGGGAGTAAAACGATGAAGAGATATGAAGATGACAGTTTAGCACTTCATACAGATTTGTATGAGATAAATATGGCTTATACATATTGGAAGAAAGGAAATGCAGATAAGAAAGCAGTTTTTGAAGTTTATTATCGAGAAAATCCTTTTGGAATGGGTTACACAATATTCGCCGGTTTAGAACGCATTGTAAATTATATCAATAATCTCACTTTTACAGATTCGGATTTAGAATATTTAAAGAATGAAATAGGATTCGAAGACGAGTTTTTAGAATATCTAAGAAATTGGAAATTTAGAGGGACGATACGTGCAATGCGTGAAGGTGAAATTGCTTTTGCCGAAGAACCACTCATGCAAGTTGAAGGGCCGATTCTAGATTGCCAAATTATTGAGACAGCTTTATTGAATGTAATTAATTATCAAACATTAATTGCTACAAAAGCTTCAAAAGTAAAAACAGCTGCTGAAGGCGATATCGTCATGGAGTTTGGAGCTAGAAGAGCTCAAGAAATGGATGCTTCAATTTGGGGAGCACGCGCAGCTTATATTGGTGGAGTAGAATCAACAAGTAATACACGTGCTTCAAAACTATTTGGTATTCCAGCTTCTGGTACGCATGCTCATGCACTTGTGCAAGCTTATCGAGACGAATATCAAGCTTTTAAAGCCTACGCTGAAACACATAAAGATTGCGTTTTTCTTGTAGATACTTTTGACTCAATTAATTCAGGAGTTCCAAATGCGATTCGAGTAGCGAATGAATTTGGAGATAAAATAAATTTTGTGGGTGTACGTTTAGATTCTGGAGATTTATCTTACCAATCAAAACGAGTTCGCGAACAATTGGATGAAGCAGGTTATCCAAATGCAAAAATCTTTGCTTCCAATGATTTAGATTCAGAAACGATTCAGAGTTTGAAGATGCAAGGAGCAAAAATTGATGTATGGGGTGTAGGAACTAAGCTAATTACTGCTTATGATCAACCTGCGCTTGGTGCAGTTTATAAAATTGTTTCTGTTGAAGGAAACGACGGAAAAATGCATCATACACTTAAACTAACTGCGAATCTTGCGAAAATCTCAACTCCAGGAAAAAAACAAGTCTGGCGTATCCGCTCAAATAACGACACAAAGCCAGAAGGGGACTTAGTGACGTTAGATCATGAAAGACCAGATTTAGAAGATGAATTATTTATGTTCCATCCACAATTTACTTATATCAACAAAACAGTCGTTGACTTTATTGCTCGACCATTACTAAAAGAAATTTTTGTAGATGGAAAACAAGTTCACGAACTTCCAGATCTTGAAGAAATCAAAGAATATGCAAAAGAACGTCTAAGTGAACAATACGAAGAACACAGACGAATTCTAAATCCGGAACAATATCCTGTTGATTTATCACAAGAATTATATGATGTGAAAGTAAACACTATTAATTATTATCGTGAAAAACCCGACGAGATTAACGACTTAAATGGATTCTAAAATCTGTAAATGATAAAAGGTAAAGGAGAATAAATATATGGCTACTTTACAAGAAAAAATTATTTCTGAAATGGGTGTACAACCTGAAATTGATGCCCTAGAAGAAATTAGAAAATCGATTGATTTTATGAAAGAATACTTAAAAAAACATTCTTTCTTAAAAACCTTTGTTTTTGGGATTTCTGGAGGACAAGATTCTACATTACTAGGGAAACTTGCACAATTAGCTATCAATGAAATGCGTGAAGAAACAGGAGATAGTATGTATCAATTTATTGCTGTACGTATTCCTTACGGCGTCCAAGGCGATGAAGAAGATGCTATAGAAGTCATGGATTGGATTCAGCCTGACCAGCATATAGTAGTAAACATTAAAGATTCTGTTGATTCGATTGTTGAAGAAATTGAGAAACAAGGCCAAAAAATAACAGATTTTAATAAAGGCAATATAAAAGCACGTCAACGAATGATTGTCCAATATGCCATTGCAGGAGATACAAAAGGTGTAGTATTAGGATCTGACCACGCAGCAGAATCTATAACAGGCTTTTATACAAAATTTGGAGATGGAGCAGCCGATATTATGCCATTATTCCGTTTGAATAAAAGGCAAGGTGTTCAACTTCTAAAAGCATTAGATTCTCCCGAGCATTTTTACACAAAAACGCCAACAGCAGATTTACAAGATAATCAACCTGCTTTAGCAGATGAAGATGAGCTAGGCGTTAGTTATGAATATATTGATGATTATTTAGAAGGAAAAGAAGTTCCCCAGAAAGCGAAAAAGAGAATTGAAGAGTTATATTTAAATTCTCAGCATAAAAGACATTTACCAATTAATATATTTGATGACTTTTGGAAAAGATAGGAGGTTAAAACATGAGCAAAGTCGTTATTAATGCAAAAATCTATACTGGAGATAACGTGATTGATTCGGGTTATATCCGCTTTAGTGATCAAGTCGAAACAGTTGATAGTATGAATAACTATCAAGCGATGAAGGATGAGCAGGTTATTGATGGATCGGGCAAAGTAATTGTTCCTGGTTTTATAGATATCCACAGTCACGGAGGATACGGCTCGGATGCTATGGACGCGGATCCTGAAGTGATTGATGAAATGACTAAAAAAATGTTGCAAGAAGGAATTACCAGTTATTTTCCAACAACAATGACCCAGTCAGATGAAAATATTGAAAAAGCATTAGCTGGAATCAAAGAAGCTAAAAAAATAAATCCAATGATTCAAGGGATCCATTTAGAAGGGCCTTTTGTCTCACCAGAATTCAAGGGTGCCCAACCTGAAGAATATATGCGAACAGCGGATGCTGAGACAATGAAACGTTGGAATGACATTAGTGGTGGAAACATTCGCTTAGTGACTTATGCACCGGAAATGGGCGATGTTTCTGATTTTGAAAAATATTGCCAAGAAAACGATATCGTTTTATCTGCCGGACATACCGGAGCAACTTACGAGCAATTAGAAGCTTCAAATGCGACCCATATTACCCATTTATTTAATGGTCAACTCGGTTTACATCACCGAGAAGCAGGTGTAGCTGGTTTTGGATTATTGAAAGATAATGTCAATGTGGAAATGATTGTAGATGGTTTCCATATTGATCCGACAATGGTTAAGCTAGCATATAAAACAAAAGGAGCAGATGGTATTGTTTTAATTACGGATTCTATGAGAGCTAAAGGAATACCTGAAGGAGAAAGTGAACTAGGCGGGCAAAAAGTTATTGTAAAAGATAAACAAGCTCGTTTAGAAAATGGTTCATTGGCTGGTTCAGTACTAATGTTCAATGATGCTTTTAAAAATATGATTAAGTTTTCAGGATGCAGTATTGAAGAAGCCGTTAAAATGAGCTCTGTCAATCAAGCACGAGAATTTAACTTAGTGAATAAAGGGCTTTTAAAAGTTGGAAAAGATGCAGATCTATTAATTTTAAATGATGAATTAACTGTTGAACAAACAATTTTAGGAGGAAATGTACATGAGTTCAAATAATAATATCGAAGTTATTGTAGTAAAAGACGCAAATGAAGGCGGAAAAAAAGCTTTCGAGTTAGTCAAACAATCTTTAGAAGAAGACTTGAAAGTAATTGGTTTACCGACAGGAAGTACGCCTGAAACAATGTATGCAGAATTGCGCAAAAGTGACTTAGATTTTTCTGATGTAACAGCAATTAATTTAGATGAATATATTGGTTTAGAAGCTGACCACGAACAAAGCTATGCTCATTTTATGAACGAACAACTTTTTAACACAAAACCCTTTAAAGAAACACATATTCCAAATGGAATGGCTCCTGAGGAGGAAGAGACTGCTCGTTATAACCAAGTGATTGAAAATAACCCAATTGACTTGCAAATCTTGGGAATTGGAACGAACGCTCATTTAGGATTCAATGAGCCAGGAAGTTCTTTTGATAGTTTAACGGAGAAAGTTGAATTAACAGAAGATACAATTGAAGCCAATAAACGTTTCTTTGAATCAGCGGATGAAGTTCCTCGTTATGCGTATTCAATGGGTCTTGCGTCCATTATGTCTGCAGATAAAATTCTACTTCTTGCATACGGTGAAAATAAAGCAGAAGCCATTGCGAATGCTATAAACGGTCCTGTAACAGAAGATGTCCCAGCAAGTATTTTACAAAAACATGACAATGTAGTATTCATTATTGATGAAGGTGCAGCTAGTAAACTATAATTGTTTGAAAACAATTAAATAGAGTCTACATAAAAAAGACTACTCATCACGTTTTTTTAAAACGTCTGAGTAGTCTTTTAAAATATTTTTAATAACCATTTACTGTTTCGCTTAGATTTGAATCGTAGTCATAGTTTTCCTCATATTCATTGTTGTAATCTGGCTCAGACTCATTTTCATTTTGAATCTCATCTACAGAAGTTTCTAGACCCAAATGTTCTTTTAATTCATTTTGAACTTCAATGAGTGATTCTTCATAAGGCTCCCAAGTCCAAACTTCCATGCCATAATGTGGGAAGTAAGTAGAGTCAGCTAAGCCATCTAGTGTTAACTGCTCTACATCTGTAATGGCATTTGAATAATTTGAAGCAATAGAAATCATTTGTCGCCCGGTAGCATTCGTACTAAGGTAGGGCTCCACAGAATTTAAAATGTTTGTTAAATTCGTAACGGTATTAAATGAAACAAGCTGATCTAAGATTCCTATGATGACTTCTTGTTGACGAGCTTGTCGGCCAAAATCTCCACGAGGATCTTTTTTACGCATACGTGCATAAGCAAGTGCTTCTTCTCCATCTAATTCTTGTTCACCTTCAATAATTTCTACAGGATTACTAGGGGTACGATAATTACTTTGTGTAAATGCGAGGTCTGAATCGACCGTAACTCCGCCAACTGCATCCACCAATTCGATTAAACCATCAAAATCCATTGTGGCATAAAAATGAATGGGAATATCTAAATATGTACTAATCATTTCCTTAGCCAGTAAAGGTCCACCAGTAGAATGAGCGGCGTTTATTTTTTCTTGAACACCATTGGGGAGAGTAATTAACGTATCTCTTGGAATAGAAACCATTTTGACATCTCGGGAATCAGGATTTACCGTAGCAACAATAATCGTGTCACTTCGACTCGCGCCTTCTTCTTCTACATCTACTCCCAAAATAAGTGCGGAGAAAGGTTCTAAATCTTCTAATTGCCTAGTGTTTTCAATTGTTTCATGATCATTATCATTGTTTTCAACACTGATACTATTTAAAAAGTTCGTAACTTTACTACCATAGTATCCAGTCAAACCTCCCAGGAAAATAGCAAGAAGGATGAATACACTTAGAATGGTTTCAAATATTCTCTTTCTTTTCTTCTTTTTCACTGTATGTTTTTCAGAACGCATATATATCATCTCTTCTTTTTAAAATACGGGTCACTTTTAATTTTTTTAAATACTGATAAATAGTGTAGTATATAAAATTTTAAATTGCAATTAGAAATCTATTGAACAAATGAAGATTGTAAGAATTTTTCATAAATATTTATTGATCGACGGGGACTTCAATCCACGCCTGTTGACCAATTTCAATCTCGGCTTGAGCACTTGTCCAATTGGTGATATCTTCAATAAATTTTTCTTCTTTTTCAAGGGGAACTACGCACTGATAAGTAATATTTTCTGTATAAAGGGTATCTTGAATCGTATAGTTTGCTTCACGTAAAGAATTTTCTACTTTTCCACTTTGCGAATAGGTTACAGTCACATCAATTAATCGCTGTAATTGTCTTTCGACAACACCAATTTGATCCACTGCCTCATTTACAGCTCCACCGTATGCACGAATAAGACCGCCAGCTCCAAGTTTGGTCCCACCGAAATAGCGAGTGACCACAGCGGCAACATTTTTTAATTCTCTTTTTAAAAAGATTTCTAACATAGGTACTCCAGCTGTTCCACTAGGTTCTCCATCGTCATGAGCACGTTGAATGTCATCATTCATTCCAATGGTATATGCAGAGCAGTTATGTGTTGCTTTCCAATGTTCTTTTTTAATTTCTTCTATAAAAGCTTGCGCTTCTTCTTCAGACTCCACACGTTTTAAATGACAAATAAATCTTGATTTTTTTATTTCAATTTCATGGATACCATTTTCACGAATTGTACGATAATTTTCCACCGTAAATCACACCTTCTAGATTAATTATATCTATCATACTTCATATTTTGCATCTCATAAAACCTTTCTGAATATTTTAAAGAAAATTTAAATAAAAAAGTTGTTTTCAAAAAAAGATGCAAATTATATATATAGTACCAAAAATAATGAAAGGATTAACTAAAATCGAAAGGAGCTACAATGGAACATTTATTATACGGAAGAGAATTACTTTTTAGTGAGATGCCTGATCCCTTGCAAATAGCGATTATTAACAATCATTTAAGGGTAGAAGTCAGTGTGAGTTTTATCAAACGATCCAGTAAATATTATTGTAAAAGATGTCAAAATGAGTTCATACCAGTAAATGAAGGAGAATGTATTTGTGATAAAAAGTGTGGGTATTGTCGAAATTGTTTGAAAATGGGAAAAGTTCGTCAATGTAGTCAGTTTTACTCATTAAAAGAGTCGAATGCTTTCATAGTGAGAGATGAAAAACCACTAGCTTGGTCAGGAACCTTATCCAAACAACAAAAAGAAGCTTCTGAAACAATAATTGAAACAATAAAAAATAATCAAAAACGTTTGCTATGGGCAGTAACTGGTGCTGGAAAGACAGAAATGTTATTTGAAGGTATCGAATATGCGTTAATCAATAAAAAGCGTGTTTGCATTGCTTCGCCTAGAGTGGATGTATGTTTAGAATTAGCACCTAGGATAAAAGAAGCATTCCCTAATACAGATTTAGCTTTATTATATGGAGGCATGGAAGAAGAATATCAGTATACACAATTGGTTATTGCGACAACTCATCAATTATATCGATTTAAAGAAGCTTTTGATGTCTTAATTATTGATGAAATTGATGCATTCCCTTTTCACTCGGATGAATCTTTACACTTTGCTGCAAATAAAGCTAAGAAAAAAGAAGGAAGTCTTATCTTTTTATCAGCGACTCCTAGTCAAACAATGCAAAAACAAGTAAAAAATAAGAAGTTATTATCGACAATTTTACCAGCACGATATCATGGGTACCCATTGCCAGTGCCTCAATTATTGTGGTGTAACAATTGGCGGAAAAAAGTATTGAAGAGACCATTAAAAACATCCTTTGGTAAAAAAAATAGGAGAGCTCATAAAAAGAAAAAGAAAGTTTTTAATTTTTGTCCCGAATATTGAATGGATGTTGTTATTTGAAAAAGAATTACAAAATTTATTTCCTGATATTGCCTTTGCGACAGTATCTGCTGAAGATACTGAACGAAAAGCAAAAGTGATGTTAATGCGAAAGGATCAGCTGCAATTTTTAGTGAGTAGTACCATTCTCGAGAGAGGTGTTACTTTTCCTAATATTGATGTTTTAGTTATCGGTGCTGAAGATCAAGTGTTTACTGAATCGGCTCTTGTCCAGATCTCAGGACGCTGCGGAAGGTCTTCAGACTATCCAAAAGGAGAAGTTCTGTTTTATCATGAGGGAAAATCACTCGCGATGAAAAAAGCCGTGAAACAAATCAAGAAAATGAATACATTAGCTAAAAAAAGAGGATTGATTGAATGAATGCATGTTTATTTTGCAATCGGCCTATAAAAAATAATTTATCTATATCTTTTTTATTTTCATGGAAGAAACTAAAAGAACAGCAAGTATGTATCAAGTGTGCTGAAAGATTTGAAAAAATTGATCGGACGCATGCCTGTTTAGGTTGTTCACGTCAACAAAGCAATAAAAGCTATTGTAATGATTGCAAAAAATGGCGAAAACAATATCCAAATTTACAATTAAATCACAATGCTTTATATACTTATAATGAAATGGCTCGGGAGTTCATGGATCAATATAAATTTCAAGGAGATTTATTATTAGCTGATATTTTTAGTGAACAAATGCATGAAGCGTTAAACAAATATCAAGCCAGTCATTTTATTGTACCCATTCCATTAAGTCCTTTAAGTAAGCAGACAAGAGGATTTAATCAAGTTCAACTATTATTAAAAAGAGCGGGGATTGTTTATCAGTCTTTACTAGAAAATAATACTAAAGAACCTTTGCAATCGAGTAAAAATCGATTAGACAGATTAAAAACGCCTCAGCCATTTCAGATAATGAATGAAGAAGTATTAAAAGGAAATTCAAAAAATAAAATACTCATTATAGACGATGTTTATACTACCGGTCGAACTATGTTACATGCAAAAGAAGTATTTAAACAAATTTTTTCAGATCATTTTGAAATCGAATCTTTTTCATTATTTCGATAGAAGGAAAGATTGATGTATCAAGGTTTATAAGGTAAATTTAAAAAAAGATGGCCTTTTCTTGTTAAAAAAAACGCTCTCATGTATACTTATTATAAGATAAAAACTTAATAAGAAAGAAACATTATTTTCACTTTAAGTTAATAATTAAATATTGCTAAATAGGATGGAAGGGTGAAGTAGTATGTTGAATTATAATGTACGCGGCGAAAATATTGAGGTTACTCCAGCAATCAGGGATTACGTCGAATCCAAGGTAGGTAAAGTAGAAAAATATTTTGACGAGGTGCCTGAAGCAAATGCTCATGTCAATTTAAAAATCTACTCTGATCGTACCGGAAAAGCTGAGGTAACTATTCCATTACCTAATATTGTTTTACGAGCAGAAGAAACTTCTCCAGATCTTTATGGAAGTATTGATTTAGTTTCTGATAAGTTAGAGCGACAAATGCGAAAATATAAAACAAAAGTGAACCGTAAATTCCGCCGTCAAACGGCAGATTTACCTGATGCCATTTCACCAGATTTATTGGAAGAAACAAAAGAACTAGATGATGAAATAAACGAAGAAGTAAATGGTGGAGTAGAGGAATCATCAGATATCAAAATTGTTCGAACAAAAAGATTTGATTTAAAACCAATGAATGCTGAAGAAGCAGTACTGCAAATGGAAATGCTAGGACACGACTTTTTCGTATTCTTAGATGCGGATGCAGAGAGTACAAATATTGTCTACAAACGAGATGATGGCGACTATGGTCTGATTGAAACAGACGAAATGGAGCTATAAGACAGTTTTTCAATTTAATATAGAAAGAAAAGAGTAGCGTATTTTTGCTACTCTTTTTTGATAGTCTGAAAAATCCCAAATTCAGTAAAATTTTCATTTAGTATTGTCTAATCGATTTAGAAGAAAGTAAATGCGATTTACTATTGCGTAATCGATTTAGAAGAAAGTAAAATGAATTTACTATTGCCTATTCCATTTAGAAAAAAGTAAATGTGATTTACTGGTGCTTAATCAGTTTAGCCACCAGTATTTTAATTTTAATGAACGATTGGCTGTCCAGTGAATTTTGGATTGTTTTTTACTATAATTATTGCTACTATTACTAATAGGCTTGTGATAGAATGAGTAAGTATGTTTAAGATACTTATTTAAATGCCTATAACGTAAATAAAAATATAGCGTATAGATTACATTAAAAATTTTAAGTAGTTAAAGCACAAAAGATTAATTGTTAGACTGAAGGAGACTGAAAAGATGGTCCAATTTTTAAAAGAATTATTCGATACGGATCGCCAATCGTTAAAACGATATGGAACGATTGCGGATAAAATTGAAGCAATGGAAAATGAATATGAACAGCTTTCCGATGAAGAATTACAAGCAAATACGCTTGAATTTAAAAGTCGTCTAGAAGCAGGAGAGACTTTAGATGATATTCTACCAGAAGCTTTTGCAACAGTTCGAGAAGCATCTAGACGAGTCTTAGGTTTATTCCCGTTCCGAGTTCAATTAATGGGGGGAATGGCTTTACACGAAGGTAACATCGCTGAAATGAAAACAGGTGAAGGGAAAACTTTAACGGCCACCATGCCTGTTTATTTAAATGCACTTGCTGGAAAAGGTGTACACGTTGTTACAGTAAACGAATATTTAGCTACACGTGACGCGGAAGAAATGGGAGAGTTATATGAATGGTTAGGGCTTTCTGTAGGTTTAAACTTAAACTCAAAATCTTCAGCTGAAAAACGTGAAGCGTATATGGCAGATATCACTTATACAACAAATAACGAATTGGGCTTTGATTATCTGCGAGATAATATGGTGGTCTATAAAGAAGATATGGTGCTTAGACCTTTATCATTTGCAATATTAGATGAGGTTGACTCTATTTTAATTGATGAAGCTAGAACACCATTAATTATTTCTGGTCAAGCAAATGTCTCTTCTTCATTTTACACACGTTGTGATTTCTTTGTTAAGGGATTAAAAGAAGATGAAGACTATACGATTGATGTACAATCAAAATCAATCAGCTTTACAGAAGAAGGAATCGATAAAGCAGAACAAGCTTTCCGAACACCTAATTTATACGATGTAAACAATCAAGAACTTGTTCACCATTTAGATCAATCTCTACGTGCAAACTATATTATGCTACGAGACATCGATTATGTGGTGGATGAAGGTGAAGTGAAAATTGTTGACCAGTTTACAGGACGTATTATGGAAGGTCGCCGTTATTCAGATGGATTACATCAAGCGATTGAAGCAAAAGAAAATGTTGAAATCCAAAAAGAAACAAAAACAATGGCAACCATCACATTCCAAAACTTCTTCCGTATGTATGAAAAGCTAGCTGGGATGACCGGTACAGCTAAAACTGAAGAAGAAGAATTTACAGAAATTTATAATATGAACGTTATTGCTATTCCAACAAACCGTCCAATGATTCGTGATGACCGTGATGATATTATTTATCCAACTTTGGATAGTAAATTTAGAGCAGTTGTACGCGACATTAAAGAACGATATGAAGTCGGACAACCCATCTTAGTAGGTACCGTTGCTGTTGAAACTTCTGAATTACTCAGCCAGTATTTACGAAGAGAAGGTATCCCACATGAAATTTTAAATGCTAAAAATCACTTCCGTGAAGCAGAAATTATTATAAATGCTGGTCAACCAGGATCCGTTACCATCGCAACGAACATGGCTGGACGTGGTACCGATATTAAACTTGGACCTGGAGTGAGAGAACTTGGTGGGTTAGCCGTTATTGGTACTGAGCGACATGAATCACGCCGTATTGATAACCAGTTACGAGGACGTTCAGGTCGTCAAGGAGACCCTGGTGTTTCTCAATTTTATCTTTCTTTAGAAGATGATCTCATGAGACGTGCAGGCTCAGACGCTATTCAACAATTATTAGAACGTTTAAAAATTGAAGGAGACGATGCCGTCATCCAAAGCCGTATGATTACGCGTCAGATTGAATCTGCTCAAGAACGTATTGAAGGAAATAACTATGATACACGTCGAAGTGTGTTAAGATATGATGATGTTATGCGTGAACAACGAGAAGTCATTTATTCTCAACGTAAGGAAGTTATTTTACAAGATGAGTCTTTAAATTATGTGACAATCCCAATGATCCAACGTACAATCGATCGTTACGTAGATATGTACACCCAAGAGGAGAAAGCTGAAAACTGGAACTTAAGTTACTTAGCCGAATTTGCACAAACTGTTCTCTTGCGAGATGAAGAGCTTGATGTCAAAGACTTAGAAGGGAAGACTGCTCAAGAAATTCGAAGCTACCTTCATGAAATAGCTAAAGAGAATTATACTTCTCAAAAAGAACAACTCGAAAATGAAGAAATGTTTTTAGAATTTGAAAAAGTGGTTATCTTACGAGTTGTTGACCAACAATGGACCGATCATATTGATGAAATGGATCAATTGCGCCAAGGAATTGGCCTCCGTTCATACGGACAATCGGATCCACTAATTGAATACCAACAAGAAGGTTATCGCTTGTTTGAAGAAATGATTGCAGATATTGAATATGAAGTTACGCGTCTCTTATTAAAATCAAGAATTCGTCAAAATCTTGAACGTGAACAAGCACAACCAACAACACAGCCTAAAAAAGTGACAAGAAGAAGAAAATCTAAATAAACGAAATAGATGACATTTGAACCCCTGCTTTTAAATAGAGGGGTTCTTTGATTCTTAAGGAGGAATATTTTATGGAAATTAGTGAAATACGTAAAGAAATTGACCGATTAAATAATAAAATCGATGCCTTTAGGGGGTCTCTTTGACTTAGAAAAAATGAGTGTAGACATCCAAGAATATACAGAACAAATGGCAGAGCCAGGATTTTGGGATGATCAACAAAAAGCTCAACAAATGATTAATGAGTCAAATGATCTAAAAAATAAATATGAGTCATTTATAAAATTAAGTGACGGGATTGAAGAGTACCAATTAATGTTAGAAATGGTAGAAGAAACGGACGATGAAGAATTAAGGAATGAACTCATCGAAGGAATTAAACAATTGCATGAGGATGCAGAAGATTTTGAACTTGTTATTTTATTAAGTGATCCTTATGATCGAAACAATGCTATTTTAGAACTACATCCTGGAGCAGGTGGAACGGAATCTCAAGACTTTGGTGAAATGCTTCAGAGAATGTATACGCGTTGGATTGAGAAAAAAGGATTCAGTTATGAGATCATTGACTACCAAAGTGGTGATGAAGCTGGGATTAAAAGCATTACTATGTTAGTTAAAGGAGAGTATGCTTATGGTTTGTTAAAAGCCGAAAAAGGTGTACACCGATTAGTAAGAATTTCACCTTTTGATTCAAGTGGTCGTCGTCATACTTCTTTTGTTTCATGTGAGGTGACACCAGAAGTTTCAGATGATATTGAAATTGATGTGCAACCTGATGATATTCGAGTAGACGTGTATCGTGCGAGTGGAGCAGGTGGACAGCACGTAAATAAAACGGAATCAGCGGTACGTATTACCCACTTAGAAACGGGTATTGTGGCAACAAGTCAGGCTGGCCGCTCACAACTTGCAAACCGCGAAACAGCGATGCAACTGCTAAAATCTAAATTATTTCAAAAAGAATTAGAAGAAAAAGAAGCGAAACTTGCAGAACTACGTGGTGAACAGAAAGAAATTGGTTGGGGATCTCAAATTCGATCCTATGTTTTTCACCCGTACTCTATGGTTAAAGATCACCGGACAAATGAAGAAACAGGAAATGCGGATGCCGTAATGGATGGAGATCTAGACCCATTTATCGAGTCTTATTTAAGACTAACAATTAATGACCACCAAGGATCGTAATTAAATCATATAAGAAAGCAGAGACTTCGGTTTCTGCTTTTTTATATGCCAAAAATTATCATAAATCTTCCTTTTTTTGAACGAAGATTACAAAGAAAGTTTATTCATTTACAAAATTTGCTGAAAATAGTAAGTCTTTTTGTTTGATTTTTAAAAATAAATGTACTTTAAGATATTTTATACTAAAATCTAAAACCTATGAAATATTTAAATGCTATACCTAAAAGGTTTTACTTGAAAAACATTCAAAGAATGTGACATATGAAATATTATGTTAGTTTTGAAATATTAATGTAATATAATTAAAACATTCTAAGCTCTATGCGATGTTATACTATTTCTGGTGGCGAGAACTCCGCCATTTTATTTTGAATAAAATTTATACTAAATAAGGTGTTATAAAATTATGATAGAAATGAAAAACGTATCGAAAGTATACGATAACGGAATTACAGCTATACATGATTTAACTGTTCGTATTGAACAAGGTGAATTTGTATATGTTGTAGGACCTAGTGGGGCAGGTAAATCAACCTTTATGCGTTTGATGTACCGTGAAGTTTTACCTACAGAAGGTACTGTGTCCGTAGCAGATTTTGATGTAAATAACATGAAGGACAAAAACGTTCCTTTTCTTAGAAGACAAGTAGGAGTCGTATTCCAAGATTTTAAGTTATTACCAACATTAACTGTATTTGAAAATATCGCTTATGCAATGGAAGTACTAGAAAAAAGTCCAAGACAAATCGAAGCTCGAGTATCAGAAGTATTGAAATTAGTAAATTTAGAACACAAAACGAACATGTATCCAAATGAATTATCAGGTGGAGAGCAACAACGAGTAGCTATCGCAAGAGCTATTGCAAACATGCCTCGCGTACTAATAGCGGATGAGCCTACAGGAAACTTAGACCCAGAAACATCCGCAGGAATCATGAACATTTTAGAAACGATTAATGAACAAGGAACAACAATTATTATGGCTACTCACAACAGTGAGATAGTTAATGAGTATAAACACCGCGTGATTGTTATCGATGACGGACGTATTACCCGAGATGATATTGAAGGGGGTTATACGTATGAAAATTAGAACAATAGGTCGCCATATCAAAGAAGGATTTAAGAGTATTCGCCGTAACGGTTGGATGAGTTTCGCAGCAATCAGTGCCGTGTCCATTACTTTATTACTTGTTGGTGGTTTGATTGCTTCAGTAATGAACATTAATGAACTTGCAACAAATATTGAAAATGACGTAAGTGTTCGTGTTTACGTTGATTTAGCAGCTGAAGAAGAAGACCATGTGAATTTAAGAGATAATTTAGAGAATTTAGACAATGTGGAAGAAGTTACATTTTCTAGTCGAGAAGAAGAATTAGAAAACGTAACGAGTAGCTATGGAGACACCTTTGAATTGTTCGAAGGAGATCAAAACCCGTTATATAACGTGTTTGTAGTCGATACAACTTCTCCAGAATACACAGCAGATGTTGCGGCTGAAATTGAGCCAATGGATTTTGTGTCAGAGGTTAACTATGGTGGAGCACAAGCAGATCGATTATTCCAGGTTACATCAACGATTAGAAATATTGGTGGAATTATCATTATCGCACTAATTTTCACTGCAGTATTTTTAATTTCAAATACCATCCGAATTACTATCTTCTCGAGAAGTACAGAAATTGAAATTATGAAATTAGTTGGAGCGACAAACTGGTTTATCCGTTGGCCATTCTTAATTGAAGGAGCACTAATTGGTTTTATCGGAGCCATTATTCCTTCAGCCGCATTATGGTTTATCTATGAAACTGTATATACTGCAGCTTCTGGATTCTTCCAAGGAACTTACTTCTCATTATTAGCTCCATCACCATACATGTATCAATTAATTCTAATATTAGCAGGTACTGGTGTTTTAATTGGTGCACTTGGTTCTGCACTATCTATTAGAAGATTCTTAAAAGTATAACAAATAACAAATAAAAAAAACGAATATAATATTTGGAGGAAATTACATTTATGATCAAGAAAAAATTGGTGTCTTTAGCAATGGCAGGTACAATCAGTTTAACAGCGTTGGCTTCACCCGTATTATCAGTAGCAGCTTCTCCATCAACAGTATCAGAAATTGATTCTTTGATTTCAGACTTAACTTCAGAACAAAATGAAGTGTCAAATAAATTAACAGAACTTCAAAATGATATTACAGAGAATGAAGAAGAAGCAGAAAAACTTATTTCTGAAATGAAAGAAACTGAAGACTTATTAGAAAGTCTCAGAACTGAAATTGAAGAATTAAAAATTATTATTGATTTGCGTGAAACACAATTAAATGAACAAGCTCGAGCGCTACAAATTGTGGGTGAATCAGGAAACCTTGTTAACTTTGTATTAAACGCTGAGTCATTGAATGATATTGTTGGTCGTATTGATGTAGTTTCTACATTAATTTCTTCAAATAAACAAACGGTTGCTCAACAAAAAGAAGATAAATCCTTAGTTGAAGCAAAAGAAAATGAAACTCAAGAAAAGAAAGAAAAGCAAACAGAACTTGCTGGAAAACTTGAAGCAAATAAGACTATTCTAGAAGAACGTAAGGCGGAGCAAGAAAGTATCCTTGCACAAATTGCTTCTGAAAAAGCTGTTGCTGAAGAAGAACGTAGTACGCTAATTGCACAAGCTGAGGCAGCTGAGCAACGCCGTAGAGATTTAGAAGCTGCTCGAACAGTTTCTGAAAACACAGAATCAGATACAAGTGCTGTTTCTACTTCAAGCTCAAGTTCTAGCGCTTCATCAAACACAAATACACCAGCTCCAAAACAGACAACATCAACTCCTGCTCCTGCAGCAAATGGCGGATCAGTTGTCAGCGTAGCTCATAGTTTATCAGGTATTCCATATAACTATGGTGGAACAACAACAGCAGGATTTGACTGTTCAGGATATACTTCATATGTATTCAGTCAAACTGGGCGTTCGTTACCACGTACAGCAGCTGGACAATATGGAGCTACAAGTCGAATTTCAAGAAACCAAGCACAACCAGGTGACTTAGTATTCTTCAACATCGGTGGAGGTATTAACCACGTAGGGATTTATCTTGGTGGTGGAAACTTTATTGGCTCACAAACATCAACGGGTGTTGCGGTAGCTTCTATTGATTCTGGTTTCTGGGCAAACAAAGTTGTCGGATTTGGCCGTTAATCTGAAAGAAATAATAAAGAAATACAAAAAGATCTAAATATTAAATTCGTTAAAAGCCTTGAGTAAACAGCATGTTACTTAAGGCTTTTTGTTATATAATTGAGCTGGTGAAAATTTGAGACTATTGCAAAGAAATTATGAAGTATGTAGAATAAATTAAGAACTTTTAATGTCTGAATTGAAAGAAGTGGAAAAAATGCTAATGACCAATATTTTGTGGGCAATACTATTATATTTTTTACAACCTGTTTTTATCATTGGTTTACTTTATACAATCATTAATCGAAACAAACGTGTGAAATATTCACGAAAAAATTTCCGCGTCAATTTTAATCGTACGAATTTTGAATTAAAAGATTTTTTTATTAAAGGACTATTACCAGGAATTCTTGTATCTATTCTCTCATTAGTTCTAGGTGTGCCTTTAACAATTGAATGGTATCTCATTTACCAGATCGTCGCGATTTTGTTTTTATTGATTGGTGGGTCGAGATTCATCCATCCGATATTTACATTTTCAATGACTTCTATTTTAATGTATGCAGCTAATTTATTTCAGTTCGATTTGAATTTTCAATGGCTTCAACCAGTTATTAATGAAAATCTATTTATAATGAATTTTGAACTGAATTCTTTACCTTTATTATTGATGAATGTTTTATTATTTACTTCACTTATTTTACTCATTACGACATTTGTTATGAGTCGTGATAATGAAAATAAGATTTTTCCAATCCTTGGATCGAGCAAAAGAGGTAAAACCATTGCCCTGTATCCAAATAAATCCTTATGGGTGCTTCCGATGCTTATAGTCGTCCCTGGTGAAGTGATTGAGCCATTTGCTGATTGGTGGCCGTTATTAAACATTGGCGGGGAACGTTTTGCGTTATTGATTTTACCTGTTCTCATTGGGTTACATTATACGGTGTCTACACAATTGCTTAATGAAGCGACAAGTATAATACAAAAAGAGTTCCGTTGGTTATCTTTGGTTGGATTATTAGGTGTTGTTTTAACTTATTTCTATCCAATACTAAGTGTTGTAGTCACTGGACTATTATTAATTATAGGTTTGTTTATTTTATATCGCCATCGAAAGAGAGAAAATCTATGGACTTTTCGATATGGTCCTGCAGATGAAGGCTTACGTGTCATAGCAGTACGCCCTGATTCTCCAGCAGAACGTTTAAATTTATCAATAGGAGACATTATCATGGATATGAATGATAAGGCGATGAATAGTCGAGAAGAATTTAATGAAATGCTTGCTTACAATCGCTCCTATATTAAAATGCGAATCAAAAGAAAAGATGGAGAAATAGTTATTGCAGAAACGCCATTGTACGATGATGATTATAATAACTTAGGGTTATTAATTTTAGAAAATTAAGTAAAAAAAATGGTTATCGTTTTATTGGTTTTATCTAATGAAAGGGATGTTTATATGAAAAAGGTACTAATTATCGAGGATGAACAGTCTATTTTAAAGCTGCTAAGTTATAACTTGGAGCAAGAAGGATACGTTGTAGAATCTGCAATGGATGGGCAAGAAGGCTTGAACATGGCATTGGAGAATGTATATGACATTATATTATTAGATTTAATGTTACCGAGTAAAGACGGGATGGATATTTGTAGAGAAATTAGACAAGAAAAAATCGAAGTACCCATTATTATGCTTACAGCAAAAGATACTGAAATTGATAAGATCCTAGGTTTGGAAATTGGTGCCGATGACTACATAACAAAACCATTTAGCCCTCGTGAAGTTGTGGCTCGAATGAAGGCTATTTTTAGAAGATATAAACAATCTGAATCTTCAGTAAAATCGCGGAATGATGAAGAAATGATTGCTGTCGGGGAAATAGAAATTTATCCGGAAAAATACGAAGTCTTTGTTCGAGGAGAATTAATTGAATTAACACCTAAGGAATTTGAGTTATTATTATACTTAGCTCGCCGCACAGGTCGGATTTTAAGCCGCGAGCAATTATTAAATGCAATCTGGAATTATGACTTCGCTGGAGAAACGCGCATTGTTGATGTACATGTTAGTCATTTGAGAGAAAAAATTGAAGAAGATACCAAAAAACCTGAATATATTATTACAGCTCGTGGATTTGGTTATAAATTAGAGGCCCCTAAATGAACCGAATAAAACGTAGACTTTATGGGATCTATTTTTTCATAGTAGCGATGTTTGTATTATTATTATATTTTATGATCTCAAACGTTATAGAAGGTCGAATTGAAGAACAACAACGTGAAAGGCTTAGTAGCGACATTGTATCTTTGACAGAATATATTGATACACAAAATATTGATCAAGATACAAATGCACCTGTACAAGAAGAAATGATCGAAATTTTAGATGAGATAGCTCCAGTTGTGAACGAAAGAATAACATTTTTAGATAGCACAGGACAGCCTTTATATGATTCAAGTCGAAGTGTGCAAGAGATCGAAAATTTATTTAATTATTCTGAGGTTCAACAAGTATTAAGTGGAGAAACGATCGGAGTAGCTCACCGGGATAGCGACCAGTCTCCACAGTCTGTATATTTTGTTGCACAAACTATTTATGATGAGTCTAATCAACCAATAGGTATTCTTAGACTCGCTAGTGAAATAACTGATTTAACCGATATGACTCGATTGTCAATCATTATTCAATTGATTGGAACAGTAGTTTTAGCAATCTTACTATTTATTCTTTCAAGAAACTGGATCAGCCAAATTACAAATCCTATAAATAAAATGAAAACCTTCGTCAAGAAATTACCTAGCTCTGAATATGAGCTGCGCTATACGGGACATTCTTATGAAGAAATCGATGCTTTAGGTGATTCGATTAATGAACTTGCCGAAAACTTAGAACAGCAACAAATAGATTTAAAAACAAGTGAAGAACGAATTTATAGCTTAATTAATCATTTAATTATTGGAGTTATGTTGCTCGATGAAAATCGATGCATTCGAATAGTTAACCCAGTAATGAATGAATTATTAGGTGTCAATCTATATGGAAAAATTTCTCATTTATATACTGATTATGTTAAAAGTGCAGAATTAATTGAGCTGATTGAAGAATCTTATGTCATAAATGAAGCAGTAAATTCGGAGATCCTTATATACTTTCCGGAAGAGAAAACATTAGATGCTAACGTTGTTCCTGTACCCGGAAAAGAACAAGGTGAGCAGAGTTATATTGTTTTACTTTATGATATTACTGAAATTCGTCGATTAGAGAATATTCGGACAGATTTTGCTGCGAATGTTTCACATGAATTAAGAACGCCAATTACAGCGTTAAAAGGATTTAGTGAAACGTTACTTGACGGCGCTATGTATGATGAAGAAGTTTTGATTGAATTTTTAGAAATTATGTTAAAAGAATCAACACGTTTAGATTCGATGGTACAAGATATTTTACAATTATCAAAATTAGAACAAAGAAAAGTTTCTGTATCGAATGATTGGATAAGAATTCGAGAAGTTACTGAAGAAATATTTCAAATTCTACAACAAAAAATTGAGCTTAAACAAATGTCTTACTCTATTGAAGAAAAAACACCCGTCTCCATTTTTACAAATAGAGAACAGCTCAAACAAGTTTTAATGAACTTAATTGCGAATGCAATTACTTATACACCAGAAAAAGGAACTGTTATAGTAGATATAAGTCAGGTAGCTGATGAAGCACAAATTCAGATTATTGATAGTGGGATTGGTATTCCAGAAAAAGAACGGACGAGAATTTTCGAACGTTTTTATCGAGTAGATAAAGCAAGAAGTCGAAACTCAGGAGGGACTGGTTTAGGTTTATCTATTGTAAAATGGTTAGTTGACAGTATGAATGGTCAAATAGAACTATACAGTGAGGTAAACGTAGGAACGACCTTTAAAGTCATTTTGCCAATAGAAAATAATTAATCCTATAAAAATTGCCATTTACACAAAATTTACATTAAATACATAGTATATAAATAATCAAAGTGTACTATGTATTGGAAGGCAAATGGATGTCATTCAATTTTATGGAATAGAGGAGACTTATATATGACTTTGAAAAATGCAACAAAATGGATGTCGGCACTTAGCTTATCATTATTATTAGCTGCTTGTGCAACAGATGAAGGAACGGAAGATACAGGATCAGACGAGGGAACTACTGATGGTGGATCAGAAGAAGCCTCAGGAGATTTTGATACGGCTTCAGATATCCATGTAATTACTCGTGAGGATGGTTCAGGTACTCGTGGAGCATTCGTTGAGATTGCTGGAGTAGTTGACGAAAACGAAGATGACATAACAACCGCAACAGCTACTGTACAAAATAGTACAAGTGGTGTCATGCAAGCCGTTTCTGGTGATGTTTACTCCATTGGTTATATCTCACTTGGATCTTTAGATGATTCAGTTAAAGGTTTAATGGTTGATGATGTAGAGCCAACTCCAGAAAATGTTCAATCGGGTGATTATGCTGTAGCACGTAACTTTAATGTAACTTACGGTTCAGAGTTAAGCGAAGTAGCTCAAGACTTCTATGACTTCATGTTTTCATCTCAAGCTCAAGAACTTGTTGAAGAACAAGGGTATGTAGCAGTAGATACTGAAGCTCCAGAATACGAAGCTCAAGCAATGTCAGGTGAGATTAGTATCGTTGGTTCAACTTCAGTAGAACCATTAATGCAAGTATTCGCAGAAGCATATGGTGAGTACAACCCTGATGTAACAATTGATATTACAGCTCCAGGTTCAGGTGCGGGAATTACTGCTGCAATTGATGGAAGTGCTGATATCGGTATGTCATCTCGTGAACTTGATGAAGAGGAAACTTCGCAAGTCGCTGGTGTAGATGCAATAGCTGTTGATGGAATTGCAGTTATCGCGCATAACGATAATCCAACAGAAGGTCTAACATTAGACCAAGTACAAAGTATTTACCTAGGTGAAACAACAACTTGGGATGAAGTTCAATAATAAGAATGAATAGTAAATACAATGCATAAAAATGTATGGAAAGTATGGGAGGATACTCAGCTATCTTCCCTTATTTTTCGCATTGATCAGTAAATAATATAAAAATTTAAATAAAAAGTATCTACTAGTTTTATAGTTCATTTATTGTTATATTTGATGTACTAATTATAGTAAATTTTCTTATCATGTTATTATATGAGACTTATAAAGTAAGAGAGGATGATTATGTTGGGTGAACAAAAAGAGCGTATTATGAATGGCGTCTTTTTTATCTCTGCATTCATGTCCATTGTTTCATTAGTGCTTATCATTGTGTTCATGTTTACTAATGGTATACCAGTAATGATAGAATATGGCTTTGATGAATTTTTATTTGGAACGGTGTGGAGACCAACAGCAAGTGCACCAAGATTTGGTTTATTACCAATGATTTTGGGGTCAATTTATGTAACGATTGGGGCGACATTAATTGGGGTACCTATTGGTATATTAACTGCTATTTTTATGGCTGAATTTTGCCCACCAGGATTGTATAAAATATTAAAACCAGGAGTAAGTTTGATGGCATCTATTCCATCTATTGTTTATGGATTTTTTGCCTTACAATTACTCGTACCAATTGTAAGAGATAATATTGGTGGAAATGGTTATAGTATGCTGACGGCTATGCTTCTTTTAGCAATTATGATTCTACCGACAGTGATTGAATTATCAGAATCAGCGATACGTGCTGTTCCACGAAGCTACTATAATGGTAGCGTAGCGTTAGGAGCTACTCACGAACGCTCAATTTTCAAAGTAATGTTACCCGCTGCTTCTTCAGGAGTTATTTCAAGTATTGTATTGGGGATTGGACGTGCAATTGGTGAAACAATGGCTGTTGTATTAATTGCAGGGAACCAACCACTTGTACCGAATAGCTTATTAAGTGGTGTTCGTACGTTAACAACAAATATCGTTTTAGAAATGAGTTATGCTGCAGGCGATCACCGTCAGGCATTAATTGCGACAGGTGTTATTTTATTCGTCTTTATTTTAATTATTAACTCAGTCTTTATTATAATTAAGAATAAGGAGGGCGCTAAATAATGAATAAAAGTACATTCGCTCGAGGATTAATTTACTTTGGCGCTGCTGTCACATTTGGTGTGTTAGGTTTTATTATTCTATTTATTCTAATCAATGGCGTTCCACACCTTACACCCTCATTATTTTCGTGGGATTATACAACAGCAAACGTTTCTTTAATGCCGGCATTAATTACGACATTGTACGTGATAGGTGGCTCACTGTTAATTGCCACACCTATTGGAATATTTACGGCAATTTATTTAGTAGAATATGCAGATCGTACGAAATTTATCGTTAAGTTAATTGGTATGGCTACAGATACATTAGCAGCTGTTCCTTCTATTGTTTACGGATTGTTTGGATTCTTATTTTTTGTGACTTTTCTCGAATTTCAATTTTCATTAATTGCAGGAGTCTTAACAACAACAATTATGGTTTTACCATTAATTATCCGTTCGACTGAAGAAGCTCTACTAGCTGTAGGCAAGCCTTTACGTGAAGCAAGCTTTGCTTTAGGTGCAGGTAAACTACGCACCATTTTTAATGTAGTTCTTCCAGTAGCTACACCTGGTATTTTATCAGGTGTTATATTAGCGATTGGTCGTATCATCGGAGAGTCAGCTGCATTAATTTATACACTTGGTTCATCTACAAACCTTCCAAGTACGCTATTTTCTTCTGGAAGAACTTTAGCCGTTCATATGTATGTTTTATCTAGTGAAGGTTTCCATGTAAATGAAGCATTTGCAACGGCCGTTGTTTTATTAGTCCTTGTATTAGTATTAAATGGACTATCAACATTAATTAGCCGTAAATTAGCTGGGGGAGGCAAATAATAATTATGAGTAAAATGAAAATAAGAGATTTAAATCTGTGGTATGGTGATTTTCAAGGGTTAAAAAATATTAATATGGATATTTATGAAAATCAAATTATTGCTTTTATCGGGCCTTCTGGTTCAGGGAAGTCAACTTATATCAAGACTTTAAATAGAATGAATGACTTAATTGAAGGTGCACGAATTGAAGGAACCATTGAATTAGATGGTAAAGATATCTATGCACCGAAAACAGATGTTAACGTATTGCGTAAGAGAGTAGGAATGGTTTTCCAACATCCAAACCCATTTCCAAAGAGTATTTATGACAATATTGCTTATGGACCAAGAACACACGGGATTACAGACAAAAATACATTAGATGAAATTGTCGAAAATTCATTAAAGTCTGCAGCTATTTGGGATGAGGTAAAAGATTATTTAGATCGTAGCGCGTTATCTATTTCTGGTGGACAACAACAACGTATTTGTATTGCACGCGCTTTAGCGGTAGAACCAGAAGTTTTATTAATGGACGAGCCAACAAGTGCTCTTGATCCAATATCAACCGCGAAAATTGAAGAATTAGTCACTTCTTTAAAAGAAGAATATACAATTGCGATGGTAACACATAATATGCAACAAGCATCACGTGTCTCTGATCGTACGGCATTCTTTTTAAGTGGAGAACTTATTGAAACAGGAGATACAACAAAAATCTTTACAAATCCTGATAAAGAAGATACAGAAAATTACATTTCAGGTCGTTTTGGATAATCATTATTGATTTTAAAGGAGGATGCGTTTATGAGAAGCGTATTTGATGAAAAACTTGCAGAAATTCACCGAGATCTGTCTCAACTCGGCAGAATGGTCAATGAAGCTATCTATAAATCTGTTAAAGCTCTAAATAGTCATGATGCAGAGTTAGCACAACAAGTTATTGACGGTGACGCAAAAATTAATCAAAAAGAAAATGATATTGATCGTAAATGTTATGAGATTATTGCATTAGAACAACCCAATGCGACAGATTTACGTCGCGTGTTAGCTGTTATGCGTGCTTCTTCGGATTTAGAGCGTATGGGAGATCATGCGCAGAATATTTCTGAAGTAACAATTAACGTTAAAGGAAACAAACGTGACTCGAATCTAGAAGAACAAATTGCTAAAATCGGTGATAAGATTAATTCAATGTGTTCAGATATTATTGATGCTTTTGTGGAATTTGATGTAGACAAAGCAAGAGCTACAGCTAAACGTGATACAGAAATCGACGAACAGTATCATGATTTACGTATGTCTGCTCTTGAATTAATGAAATATGATCCCGATTCAGTTCTAGCAGCTGCCGACTATTCATTTGTGGGTATGCATTTAGAGAGAATTGGAGATTACATCACAAATATTGCTGAATGGATTGTCTACTTAGACACTGGAGAAATTGTCGATTTAGACTAGACGTCAAAAATTAAATATTTAAACCAGCTAACTTTAAGCAGTTAGCTGGTTTTTTCGCGTTATAATGTTTAGAATTATAGAGAAAAGAAGAACTAAGTCTATCATTTTTGTGTGTAGAAAAAGACCTAAAAGATATAGAAAGCGAACATATTTTCTGTATTTTTTAATGGTTTCTTGATATAATAGTATGACGATGAGAATGACTATAAATAAGAATATAAAAGTAAAAAGGAAATGATGTTAGTGGCAAATGATAAAATAGAAGTACATGGTGCACGAACTCATAATTTAAAAGACATCGATGTGACAATCCCACGCGATCAATTCGTCGTGATTACTGGTTTATCTGGTTCTGGAAAAAGTTCTTTAGCATTCGATACGCTATATGCTGAAGGACAAAGACGTTATGTAGAATCTCTATCTGCATTTGCCCGTCAATTTTTAGGCCAGATGGATAAACCGGATGTGGATAGCATAGATGGCTTGAGTCCAGCAATATCCATTGATCAAAAAACAACAAGCAACAATCCTCGTTCAACGGTTGGAACGACTACAGAAATTAACGATTATTTAAGATTGTTATATGCACGAATTGGAACGCCTATTTGTCCAAATGATGGGACCGAAATTTCAAGTCAATCTGTAGACCAAATGGTTGAACAAATTAGAGATTTACCAGAGCGCACACGTATCCAAGTTTTAGCTCCAGTAATTAAAGGAAAAAGAGGACAACATAAAAAAGTTCTTGAAAAAATCCAAAGCGATGGATATGTGCGTATGCGCATCGATGGTGAAATGGTAGATGTTGGCGAAGAAATTGAATTAGAAAAAAATAAAATGCACAATATTGATGTAGTAATTGACCGTTTAGTGATTAAAGAAGGCATTCGTTCTCGTGTTATTGATTCTTTAGAAACAGCTTTAGAACTAGCGGAAGGTTATGCGACAATTGATGTCATTGATGGCGAAGAAATTGTATTTAGTGAACATCATGCTTGTCCAGTATGTGGTTTTACAATACCTACCTTAGAACCCAGACTGTTTTCATTCAATGCCCCTTTTGGAGCATGTGGTGAATGTGATGGGCTTGGAACAAAATTAATTGTTGATGTGGATTTAGTGATTCCTGATGATTCTAAAACATTAGAAGAAGGAGCAATTGTTCCATGGCAACCAATTAGTTCACAGTATTATCCAGAAATGTTACGTCAAGCGAGTGAACAATTTGGGATCGATATGAATGTGCCTTTTAAAGAATTATCTAAAGCAGATCAAGAGATCATTTTGTATGGTTCAGGAGATAAAGAATTTCGATTTAAATATACAAATGATTTTGGAAATGTACGTGACACAGATTTGCCTTTTGAAGGGGTTATAAATAATATTTCGCGACGTTACCACACGACCTCAAGTGATTACACACGTCGTGTAATGGGCGAATATATGACAGAACTTCCTTGTCCTGTTTGTAATGGAAAACGTCTGAGTCGTGAAGCTTTAAGTGTTAAAATTGATGAACTAGATATCGCTGATGTTAGTGATTTTTCAGTAGGTGAAGCTTTAGCCTTTTTTGATCAACTGGAATTATCCGAAAACAATAAAATGATCGCTGAACCTATTCATAAAGAAATCGCTGATCGTTTAAACTTTCTGCAAAATGTTGGCTTAACTTACTTAACACTTAGTCGACAAGCTGGAACTTTATCTGGTGGAGAAGCACAACGTATCCGTTTAGCGACACAAATTGGTTCTAACTTGACGGGTGTGATGTATGTTTTAGATGAGCCTTCAATAGGTTTACATCAAAGAGACAACAATCGTTTAATTCATTCTTTACAAACAATGCGAGACTTAGGAAATACTTTAATTGTAGTAGAGCATGATGAAGATACTATGCGAGCTGCGGATTATCTAATTGATATTGGTCCTGGTGCTGGAGAAAATGGCGGGAATATTATCGCACAAGGCACTCCAGAAGAAGTAGCAAAAAATAAAGACTCAATCACAGGCCAGTATTTATCGGGTGCTCAAATGATCGAGGTACCAAAAGAAAGACGAACAGAAGATAATGGAGCGATTAAACTTACAGGTGCTGCAGAAAATAATCTGAAAAATGTAGATGCTGAATTTCCTTTAGGTAAGTTTACAGTGGTTTCTGGTGTTTCGGGTTCCGGAAAATCTTCTCTAGTCAATAACGTATTGAAAAAAGCATTAGCAAGAGAAGTTGGTAGGTCAACGGATAAACCAGGTAAATTTGATGAGATCAGTGGCTATGAATCAATAGAAAAAGTCATCAATATTGATCAAAGTCCAATTGGTCGTACGCCACGAAGTAACCCAGCAACGTACACAAGCCTATTTGATGATGTGCGCGAATTATTTGCTCAAACAAATGAAGCAAAAATGCGTGGTTACAAGAAAGGACGATTTAGTTTTAATGTTAAAGGTGGACGTTGCGAAGCTTGTAGAGGTGACGGAATTAAGAAAATAGAGATGCACTTTTTACCAGATGTCTATATCCCATGTGAGGTATGTAATGGAAAAAGATATAATTCTGAAACTTTAGAAGTAAAATATAAAGGAAAATCAATTGCAGATATTCTTGAAATGACGGTAACAGAAGCTCTTGAGTTCTTTACCAATATACCTAAAATTGAACGTAAATTAAGAACAATTGATGACGTTGGACTAGGTTATATCAGACTAGGACAATCTTCAACGACGCTTTCGGGTGGAGAAGCGCAACGTATGAAGTTAGCGAGTGAACTACAAAAAATCCAAACTGGAAACAACTTTTATATTTTGGATGAACCTACAACAGGTCTACACGCACATGACATCGCTCGTTTACTTGAAGTGCTGAATCGCTTAGTTGAAAATGGAAATACTGTATTAGTCATTGAACATAATTTAGATGTCATTAAAGTGGCAGATTATGTAATTGACTTAGGACCAGAAGGCGGAAACGGTGGAGGGACCATCATTGCGACAGGTACGCCAGAAGAAATTGCTGAAGCTCCAGAAAGTTATACCGGTCAATTTTTAAAAGATATACTAGAACGTCAAAAATAGAATAAGATTCTTATGCATAATAGCCTCTTGCTATTCTTTATGAATGGGTAAGAGGTTATTTTTATAATGAAATAGTATAAACTATAAACAACAGAAATATTTTAGTTAGGAAAATACATAAATGAATTTACTGTTGTTTTTAATTTTACCCACTTTTATAGCAGGATTAATCCAAGGTGTGACGGGCTTTGGAGCGGGGATTGTTATGATGATGTTCCTCCCTTTTTTCTTTCCAGTCATTGAAAGTGCAGCTTTAACAGGTACAATTGCCTTTTTCATTACGACAGCGATGGCTTACCAGTATCGTAAATACGTAAATTATAAAATGATTTTGCTACCAAGTATAATATTTTCGATTTTTACATATGTATCGATTGCCTTTGCTGCAGATGTGAATCAAGAAATCTTGAAAAGGGTTTTTGGTATTTTCTTAGTTGTTCTCTCATTGTATTTTTTATTTTCATCTTCAAGTCAAAATTATAAACCAAATAGAGTCGTGTCTTTATTATTCATCATATTTTCCGGTATAACGAATGGGCTTTTTAGTATAGGTGGCCCTTTGATGGTGATTTATTTCTTATCTAAAACAACAAAGAAAGAAGAGTATTTAGGATCTGTTCAGACATTTTTCGGGATTACCTCTATCATCAGCCTAATTAGTCGAATTGCAAACGGCGTATTAATTACTGATCATCTTCCTCTTATTTTATTAGGTGTAGTAAGTATATTATTTGGACTTTGGATTGCTAATAAAGTTGTTGATCGTTTGAATGCAGACACCATTCGAAAAACAACATACATACTTATAGGTTTTAGCGGTATATATAATGTTCTCTCTACTTTCATTTGAAAAAGAATGCACCTTTACTTGTAACATGTTATTCGGTGAAGTTTCTTTACAACATCGTTATTATATGTTGTAATTTCTGTTAAAATTAATTAGAGAATATCGGAAGGAAATATTAATTTTATTAAAGAAAAAATAGTTGGAGGAAGCCTATGACAAAAATTCTAGATGGGAATGAAGTCGGTCAATCCATTCGAAATCGAGTGTTAAAAGAAGTAGCAGAATTAAGCAATCGAGGAATTGTACCTAAGTTAGCGATTCTACGCGTAGGAGAAGATGACTCATCAATTAGTTATGAAAATAGTGCAGTAAGAGTGATGAAGTCATGTCAGATAGAAACGAAAAAGATTACTTTGCCACATAATACGAATGAAGATAAGGTTTTATTTGAAATTGATCAACTAAATAAAGAAAATACAATTCATGGCATTATTTTAATGCATCCTTTGCCTAGTCATTTGACAAAATTAAACATATCAGAAGCGATTGATCCAAGAAAAGATGTAGATGGATTACATCCAGTTAATTTAGGAAGACTCATTGAAGGAGATGCGAATGCAATGGTACCCAGTACTCCTCAAGCAGTGATTGAAATTTTAAATTATTATGGCTATGTCTTAGAAGGTTTAGATGTCGTAGTTATTGGTAGTAGTACTACTGTGGGAAAGCCTCTCTCTATTATGCTTTCAAACCTAAATGCCACAGTTTCAAATTTACATATTTATACGAAGGATATTCATTTTTATTCAGAAAATGCAGATATTTTAATCTCTGCTACAGGTGAGTTAGGCTTGATCGATAAGAGTTATATCAAAGAAAGAGCAACAGTTATTGATGTGGGTTATGGCCATAAAGATGGGCAATTAATGGGAGATGTTCAGTTTGAAGAAGTGTTCTCTCATGTTTCAGCAATCACACCTGTTCCTGGTGGTGTTGGTGCAGTGACAACTTCAGTATTAGCATCACAAGTCGTTAGAGCAGCTAAAAAACTAAATAATTTTTAGAAGAAAATGTATCTGTCATAGTCTATTGAATGAAGCTATGCTATGATAAATTTGAAAAATATTCTTAATTTATAAATGAGAGGGTTAACGGTATGTCGAAGATAAATGAAAGTGGATTAAAAATGACCCCATTATATGATTATTATGGTGAAAATAATGTGAAACTAACGGACTTTGGGGGCTGGGCATTGCCTATACAGTACACAAAAATTTTAGAAGAACACCAGGCTGTTCGAAATCATGTGGGGTTATTTGATGTGGCGCATATGGGTGAAATTCGAATTACTGGAAAATATGCCGTAGATTTTGTGAACTCACTCATTACAAATGATGCAACAAAAATAAAATATAACCAATCCATGTATACAGCTATCACAAATGAAGAAGGTGGTACCTTAGACGATGTTATTTTTTCCAAATATTCAGAAGAAGAAATTTTATTTACGCCAAATGCAGCAAATACGGAGAAAATATATCATTGGTTTGTTCAACACAATGAAGATCAGCTTGTGAAAATTGAAGATGTTTCTGATCAATACGGCTTAATTGCTCTACAAGGACCAGAAGCAATAAACGTCTTGCAAAAATTAACGGATACAGATGTTGCTTCTATTCGACCGTTTTATTTTAAAGCGAAACAAAAGGTAGCGGGAATTGAAAATGTAACGATTTCGAGAACGGGTTATACTGGCGAAATAGGTTTTGAATTATATATGCCTTTTAAAGATCAGTTGTCAATTTGGAAAGAATTGTTACAAGTCGGAGAACCGTATGGAATTAAAGAATGCGGGTTAGGGGCTCGTGATACATTACGTTTAGAAGCAGGGTTAGCTTTATATGGAAATGATTTATCAGAATCCATTAATCCACTAGAAGGTGGTATTAGTTTTACTGTAAAAACAGGGAATAAAAAAACACAAGACTATCCAGGAAAAACAGCATTAGAAGCGTACCAAGCGAAAGAAAATAAACGACAATCTCGTGGTTTTGAATTAAAAGGAAAAGGCATTGCTCGACAGGGAATGAAAGTTGCACTCAAGGATGGTACGGAAATTGGGGAAGTGACGTCTGGCACAAAAAGTCCTACTTTTGATCAATCCATTGGTTTTATTTTAGTCGACAGTCAATATGCTAAACTGGGAAGTGAAGTTTTTATTGAAATTCGAAATAAACATGTACCAGCGGTTATCGTAAAAAAAGATTGGCTAAAGCGAGAAGAATGAAATTTATAAAAGAAAAAGAGGAGGGTCTTAATGGCTACTATATTTTATACAGAAGATCACGATTGGATTGAGATTTTGGAAAACAATCGAGTAAGAATTGGGATCACAGAATATGCACAGGAGCAACTTGGTGATGTTGTATATGTTGAACTTCCAGATGTTGGAGATGAACTTGAGGCAGGGGATGAATTAGGAACTGTAGAATCAGTCAAGTCCGTTTCAGAAATCCTATCACCAGTTACTGGTATTGTTACTTCGATTAATGAGGTGTTAGAGGATGAGCCTGAATTGGTCAATGATGATGCTATGGGTGAAGGCTGGTTTGTTGAATTAGAAGCAATCGGAGAAGTCGATACGAGTAATTTCTTATCAGAAGATAAATATAAAGAACAGATAGATGAAGAATAATTTTGAATATTCGTTTATTTGAGACATGTTCTTATGGCTCGTGAGCTATAAGGCTATGAGAACATGTTTTTTCTCAATATAAATATTCAAATTCGAAAGTTTAGAAGGGGGTTTTGTCATGATGTACTTTAGATATTTACCAAATACGGATAAAGATAGAGAAGAGATGTTGGAAGTTATTGGTGCAAAAGATATTATGGATCTTTTCAATGATATTCCAGAAAAAGTAAAAATAAATGAACAAATGGATCTCCCTGAATCACTTAGTGAGTATGAGCTTATAAAGCATGCACAAGAATTAGCAAATAAAAATGTGACAGCTTCTCAAGTTCCATATTTTATTGGGGCTGGGGTATATGATCATCACATTCCTTCTGTGGTAAAGCATATTATTTCTAGACAAGAATTTTTAACAGCTTATGTTCCTTACCAACCAGAAATCTCTCAAGGTGAATTACAAGCTTTATTTGAGTGGCAATCGATGATTTGTGAACTTACGAGAATGGATGTCACAAATAGCGGAATGTATGATGGTTTTAATGCACTAGCTGAGGCTGCAAATTTAGCGGTAGGAAGTGTTAAAAAAACAAATAAAGTCCTTGTTTCAAAAGCTGTTCATCCACAAGGCATTGAAAATTTAAAAACCTATGCTTTTGGGAAAGAATATGAAGTAGAAGAAGTCCATTTAAATCAAGAAATCACCGATTTAAGTGACTTGAAAAATAAATTGGATGAAGAAACAGCGGCAGTCATTGTTCAATATCCGAACTTCTTTGGCTCAATCGAAGACTTAAAAGAGATTAAAGAATGTTTGGAAAACACGAAAACACTACTTATTGTTTCAGCGAATCCATTAGCTTTAGGACAATTAGAGAGCCCAGGAAAATTAGGAGCAGATATTGTTGTAGGGGATATGCAACCTTTTGGGATTCCAATGTCTTTTGGAGGACCCCATGCCGGATATCTTGCAGTCACTCAGTCTTTGATGAGAAAGTTACCTTCTAGAATTGTTGGACAAACAGCCGATGTCGAAGGAAAACGCGGTTTCGTTATGGCTTTAACAACGCGTGAGCAGCATATTAGACGAGAAAAAGCGACAAGTAATTATAGTTCTAACCAAGCTTTATTTACATTAGCTTCCGCTATTACGATGAGTGTATATGGAAAGCAGGGTATTCAAGAATTAGCTCAAAGAAATATAACAAACACACACTACTTAGCTCAACAGTTGAAAGAAAAAGGTTTTGATGTATTAAATACAGCACCGTTTTTCAATGAATTTATGGTGAAATTGAACAGCTCAATAAAAGAAGTGAACCAGAAGTTATTAAATAAAGGATTTGTTGGTGGTTTCGATGTTTCAAGTGCAATAGGTAAAGAAAACATTGCATTAATTTGTGCAACTGAAAAACGAACAAAAGAAGAAATGGATCAGTTTGTAGAAGCATTAGTGGAGGTGGAATGCGATGTTGAATGAGTATAATTCGCTCATTTTTGAGTTATCAAAAGAAGGACGTACAGCTTATGATTTACCTCATAGTGAGATTGAAGACTATTCTCTCGAGGATGAACTGCCAAAACATCTTGTTCGTGAGGAAGCCCCCAAATTACCAGCGATCTCTGAACTTCAATTAGTCAGACACTATACACAATTATCGAATAAAAATTTTGGAATAGAATCTGGTCCATACCCACTTGGATCTTGTACAATGAAATATAATCCAAAAGTGAACGAAGATATCGCAAATCTTGATGGCTTTTCAAATATTCACCCCAATCAAGATCCAGAGACAGCGCAAGGAGCCCTTGAATTAATGTATAATATGCAAGAATATCTTGCAGAAATACTAGGTATGGATCAAGTGACCTTACAACCTGCAGCTGGGGCACAAGGTGAATTGGCCGGGATTTTGGTGATTAAAGCCTACCATGAAGCAAATGGTGAGGGAGATAAAAGAAATAAGATTTTAGTCCCAGACTCCGCTCACGGTACAAATCCTGCAACTGCAGCGGTAACAGGATATCAAACGATTGAGATTCCTTCCAATGAAGAAGGAACAATTGATATAGAAGGATTAAAAGCAGCGGTGGGAGAAGATACAGCTGGAATTATGTTAACTAATCCAAATACGGTTGGATTGTTTGAAAAAGATATTTTAGAAATTGTTGATATTATTCATGATGCGGGCGGATTACTTTACTATGATGGTGCAAATTCAAATGCAAACTTAGGAATAACGAACCCAGGAATTATGGGATTTGATGTCGTACATACAAACTTACATAAGACATTTACCGGCCCCCATGGCGGTGGAGGGCCAGGTTCTGGTCCAATTGGAGTAAAAGAATTTCTAGTTCCTTATTTACCCGTGCCGCGCATTGAAAAAACAGAAGATCGCTATGTTTTAAATTCAGAATATCCAGAATCGATTGGACGAGTTAAAGGGAACTTTGGGAATTTTGGCGTTATTGTTCGTGCTTATTCTTATATCCGAGCGATGGGTCCAAAAGGCTTAAGAAAAGTTTCAGAAGATGCTGTATTGAATGCGAATTATTTAAAATCTCGTATCCAAGACTATTATCAAACACCTTATAGAGATCAATATTGTAAACACGAATTTGTAGTGAGTGCGAATCGACAAGTTGCGTTAGGTGTCAATGCTAAGGACATAGGCAAACGACTGCTTGATTACGGAGTTCACGCGCCAACAACATATTTCCCACTGATTGTTGAGGAATGTTTGATGATTGAACCCACTGAAACAGAGTCGAAAGAAGATTTAGATTATACAGCGGATGCATTTATCAAAATAGCAGAAGAAACGGAAGCGAGCCCAGATGTAGTAAGGGCAGCCCCACATCGAACTTCGGTAAGAAGATTAGATGAAGTTACCGCTTCTCGTAGACCGGTATTAACTTATAATCCAGAAGCAGCGCATGCTCAAAGAGAATATGCTCAGAGTCGAAAAAAATAATAAATAAAAAGCAAAAATGGATTCGATTAACGAGTCCATTTTTTAATTTTCTAACGAAATAACTTTATGCATAGCATATTGACCATAACCAGTGATTACTCGATAATAACTACTAAGTCGAAGATCTAATTGTTCATTTCCAGTATAAACAAGCAAAGGACGTCCTTTTAAAGAATTTAATTTCGAAGGTGTGGAGAGAATGATTATATCTTCGTTTATGATCTGACTTAAAACTTTGTCTGATAATTGTTGGTTTCCTCTGCCTAAAATATATCCCTGATTGCTTATTGGTGAAATAACTAACTTTGTTGGTAATTGATCAATAATCTTTAATATTTGTTCTTCATTTACATCTTTTGCGACAAGTTGTTTGTCTTTTATTATGTCAATACCAAGCAAAGTAGAGGGAAGATTGAGTTCTTCCAGAACTTGTTGAGTAGTAGAACCAGAGCCAATAATATAAAAGGAATTTTCATCCATATCGTCAATAATCTGCAAAGCCGCAGAGATTTGAGCTTGTTCTTCGGATTGCGGAGTCGGCGATTTTAATTGTTGTAGATGTTTTCCAACTAATGGCACTTTTAGGTAACCATAGAGATTTGTGATGATTTTGTCCTTTCTAAAAGCTTCTTCATCAATATCTATGACTTCTCGATCAATTAACGGGAAGAATCCATCTAATAAATACTCGTAAGCTAATTGCCCAGCCTTAGCCGGACTTAAAGCAAATACCGCTGAATGGATCTTCACCCCTGTTGGAATGCCAACCACAGGTATTTTTTGTGGAATAATCTCTGAAAGGTCTCGAGCAGTCCCATCACCACCCGCAAACATTAATAGATCAATAGCTTCATTTTTTAAAGCTTTCAGGAACTTTACTGTGTCTTGTTTCTCTGTAGACATCGTTGCTTCATAAATTACTTTATAGTTGAATCCTAAATTTCGAAGAATATTTTCGCCCATTGCTCCACTCGCTGTAAAAAAGAATAACTTTTCTTTTAAAGGCAATAATTTATTGAGCGCTCTTTTTGCCTTCTGCTCACTTTTGGGTTGTGCACCATATTGGATGGCTAACTGTAAAGTGTCTGAACCATCTGTACCTTTCAAGCCAACTTTTCCACCCATCCCTGCAATGGGATTTATCAGTAATGCAATATTTTTCATAGTTTCCTCCATTCTGCACCTATTTCCAATCTTTTTGTTATTCCAATGATACCGAATGAGTGATTACATGTACACATCAATATACTAATAACCACGAAAATAGTTTTAAAAAATTATTTGGACGTGGACAATTTCATCCGCATCCGTATGAAGTCTATTCGGATGCGGACAACTTTTTTTATGTCCAAATAGTCTTCTATATACACTTTTTGGACTTGGACACTCTCATCAACGTCCAAATAAAGTATATTTGGACATGTGTTAAAGCTTCGGCGTCCAAAATCCTGTTTTCAGAAAATCTTAATGCGATAAATAACAAGTAGAAGTTATTATAGGCACTAGAAGAGAAGAGGGGTAGTAATTTGCTTTTTAATTTCAGTTAAAAATATAGAATATCCTGACTAATAGTCCCTTTTATTTCCTTATATAGTCTAATATAAGGAAGAAAAGGAGACGAGAAAGAGTTTTTTCTTTATTAAAATCAGACTGTAGACCTATGACAATTGCACTTATTCGTTAGATAATGGTATTGTAGAAATGAAAGAATATTAATTAAGGAATTTTCAAATCATTGTTAGTCCTTAATTATCCATTACAAGGAGGAAAAATAATGGATGAGCGTGAAAGAATTTTAGAGCTAGTTCGTGAAGGAGTTTTATCTGTAGATGAAGCCCTCGATTTACTAGAAAATGTAGCCAAAAAAGAATCAAAACAAACTGAAAAAAGAGAATTCACTTCTGAAAGACCAGCTGACTTCGGCCCATTTGTAGACGAAGATCCGTTTGTGGAGGAAGAACCTTTTGTAGATGAAGAGTCAGAAGAACCAAAAGAACCCGTAGAGCCAGAAGATTTCGAATCATTTGATCAAGAAGAAATGAAACAATTTGAAGAAGAGTTAGAAGACATTGCAAATGAACTCAACAAGTATTCCGTTGAAATTGATACTTTAAATGAAGAATTAACAGAGTTAAAAACAGAACTTTCTGATGTAGAAGAAGACCTTAAAGAAAGAAAAGACGCGTTAAATGAAGAGTATACTGAAACCAAAAAAGAACTCGAAAATGAAATTATCAACCTTCAAAAAGAAATTGAGCTGATTTCAACTATTGACGAAGTCGATAATTATGAAGAACTCAAAAGCTTGAATGAAGAACTAACCGCTGCAATGGAAGATTTAAATCGTCTAGAAAATACAGCAGCGACTGATGAGGAAATTAAAGAGTTGGAAGAAAGAGCTAAAACTCTTCGGGAAGAAGTTGCGGAACTAAATAAAGAGAAAAATGAATATCTAAAAGAAATGCATTCAATTAAAATGAAACAATGGACAACAAAAGCTAAAAAAATGTCTGAAAACTTAGATATTCCTGAAGAATGGCGTAAAGGTGCAAGCAAAACAATTGATAAAGCTAGCGACATTTTTGATGAAACTTCTCGCACATTAGGAGATGTTTTCCGTCAAACAGTTAAAAGCACACGAGAAACGCTTGATAATATTGATTGGAAAGATATTGATATTAATCTCAATGTTCCAAGAAGAGCACACAGTGAATTTGACCATGAATGGTTATTTGAAGATACTACAGCAACCATTTTGGATTTCAAAAATGCGAATGGAGACATTCAATTTAAACCAAGCGTTAATGATAATATTAAAATAAGTGCAAATATTAAGCTTTATGGAAAAATGGATGAAGCAACGCCTTTAGATGCTTTTGAAACGCGTAGTATTATAAACATCGACGAAGATAAATTTACTTTCCACGTTCCAAATAAAAATATTGTAGCAAATATGATTATTTATCTACCACAAAGAGATTACGATTATATTCGTTCGAACACTTTCAATGGTGATGTAACATTTCAAGATGTAAAGACAAGAGATATATATGTAAAAGCAACAAATGGTAACATTGTCTTAAACAATCTTGAAGCAACAATGTTAGAGCTAAAAGGTACGAATGGAGATATCACACTTAAAGAAACTCTATTACGTGATTTATTAATAAACACTGTGAATGGTGACATCCGAGTAGTAGGAAATGTTCAAAGTTCGGATATTAGCACAACAAATGGAGATATTCGTTTAACCTTAAGTGGTGAGGAGCTAATCCGTGTAGCAGGTGGTTCTGTTAACGGTGATGTTAAAGTTTCATTCCCAGAAGACTGTGGACTAGAAATTGAAGCAAAATCAACTTTTGGAAAAGTGAAAAGCCGTCTTTCAAATGCTAATGCTTCATTAACTGAAGAGAAAAAAGGAAAAACGCATAGACTGCACCGTATTGGCTCAGGCGAAATCTGTCGTGTCAATGTTCAAACAACGACAGGAAATATTTTGTTTAAAGATACAGATAAAAAATAAAGGATAGAGGAGAAAACGAAATGAAAAGATTAACAAAATCTAGAACAGATTCAATGATCGCTGGAGTATGTGGTGGGATAGCTGAATACTTTGATATTGATCCAACCCTAGTTCGTGCAGGATATTTAATCTTTACCTTTCTAGGCGCAGGCTCTCCTGTTATATTATATATATTACTTGCCATAATTATTCCAGAAGCTGAATAATAAATTATGGTAAAGTATGTAAAGGAAAGGGGGAGATTGGATGAGGTTAACGAAATCAAGAGATGATATCGTACTATCAGGAGTATTAGCTGGATTAGGTGAATATTTTAATATTGACCCAACACTTTTACGAATTGGCTTTGTAATTTTAGTATTTGCAGGTGGAGGTTTTGTGATTCCTCTCTATATTGTAGGGGCACTCATTATTCCAAGAGCTCCTAAGGACAACGAAAGAGAAAGACGTCGGTTTGATCGAAGAAACCCAAGAAAACTAAGAAATCCAAGAGATCGTCGCAACCGTCGGAATTTTGATCGTCCAGAAAGACCTGATTTTAAACAAGCAAATCATAAAGAAGATGTAACAACAAAAGCAAATGAAATTGATGAAGATGACTGGAGTGATTTTTAAATATGAAGTGGTGGCAAAGAGTAGTACTAAATACAGTGATATTTTTAGTGCTTGCGAATTTCTTAGATGGTTTTCATGTAGATCAGTGGACGACAGCTGTACTTGCTGCAGTGATTTTAAGTCTACTAAACGCGATTGTGAAACCAATTGTAACACTTCTATCTCTACCAGTTACACTCCTCACACTCGGTTTGTTCTACTTTGTGATTAATGGACTAATGATTTGGCTGACTGGGTATTTTGTTGCTGGCTTTATGGTAAGTTCATTTGGACAAGCGATATTAGTTTCCATGATATTGTCATTAGTCAACTCATTAGTTACAGCGGATTAACACTAATTCATTTAAAAACACTAAAGTCTGTGAAGGATTTTAGTGTTTTTTTCATTTATTGGATTAAACAAATACATAAAAATGAAAAGCTTGTGAAATTTCCGAAAAAATCTTCTAATCACATAGGCTAAGTTATAGATATATGCTATTATAATATTATTGAGTAAAAAAATGTATGAATTAAAAACTTGTTTATTTAGAATCAAAAGCATTTATGAAATTGATCAGTCAAAAAGTTAAATATTAAAGAGATGAAAAAAACAAATATACTAGAGGTGAATGAATTGAGTAAAAATGCTGTTACAGTTAGAGCATTAACTGAAGATATGCCCTACATTAAAGTAGCTTCAGGAGGAGACTATTTAAATCGAAATATTTTAAGTAGTGATCTTTCACGTCCTGCAATTGAATTAACAGGTTATTTTGATTTCTATCCTAAAAGACGTGTGCAATTATTTGGTGAAACAGAAATATCCTTTATTAAACGGATGACTTCGGAAGAAAGAAAAATAATTTTTAAACGGATGTGTCAGCCAGAGACACCTGCTTTTTTAATCGCAAGAGGAAAAGAAGTGCCAGAAGAGTTAACAGAAGTAGCAATAAAAGCTGAAATTCCAGTTTTGGTTTCACATCGTAGTACGACCCGTCTTTCTGCAAACGTAACAAACTTCTTAGAAGAGCATTTGTCTGAAAGAATGGATCAGCATGGTGTTTTCATGGATATTTACGGGATGGGCGTTTTAATTATTGGTGAATCTGGAATAGGAAAGTCTGAGACCGGACTAGAGTTGATTCAACGAGGTCATCGCCTAATTGCGGATGATCGGGTTGAACTTTACATGATGGATGAAACGCGCATTATCGGAGAAGCTCCTGAAATTTTACGTCACCTCATCGAAATTCGTGGAGTAGGTGTTATTGATATTGCCACAATGTTTGGGGTTGGAGCCGTTCGTGATTCCCAAGTATTAGATTTAGTGATTAACCTTAAAAAGTGGGAGAAAGAAGATAATTATGATCGCTTAGGAAATAATGTAGAGATGAAGAGATTCTTTAATGTGGATGTGCCTATGTTAAATATTCCTGTTCGAGTAGGTCGAAATTTAGCAACCATCACAGAGGTTGCAGCGATGAATATTCGTGCTAAACAAATGGGCTATGATGCGACCGCAAAATTTGAAGCGAATTTGACAAAGTTGATTGAAGAAAACTCGCAAGACTTTAGAGAACGTGATATGTAAAATGATCATATTAAAATTAAAAAAACTGTAGAAGGTGGAAAATATGTTTAAACTGATGACTATTGATCCAGTTGCTTTTGAATTAGGACCGATTTCAGTTGCTTGGTACGGTATAATTATTGTATCTGCTATGATTTTAGCAATTTATTTAACGATAAATGAAGGTGAAAAAAGAGGAATATCTGAAGACTTTATTGTAGATACTGCTTTTTGGACTTTACCTATTAGTATCCTCGGAGCTCGTTTGTATTATGTATTATTTGAGTTAGAGTTTTACTTAAACAATCCCGGGCGTATTTTTGCGATATGGGAGGGAGGACTGGCAATTTACGGAGGAATTATTGCTGGTTTTCTAACTTTTTATTATCGGAGTCAAAAAGAAAAAGTTCCAATTTTACTTTTAACAGACATTGTCGCGCCCTATTTATTACTTGCCCAAGCCATTGGACGTTGGGGAAACTTTATTAATCAAGAAGCTCATGGTGGTGAAGTGAGCCGACAATTTTTAGAAAATTTGATGTTACCGGAATTTATTATTGAACAAATGAATATTAGTGGTACTTATTATCATCCAACTTTTTTATATGAATCTGTTTGGAGTATAATTGGTGTTGTCATTATTCTTTTAATCCGCAATCGTAAAAAGCTCTTACTTCGTGGAGAGACAACGGCATTGTACTTGATTTGGTATGGCATTGGCCGCTTCTTTATTGAAGGTATGCGTACGGATAGTTTATATATCGGTACGCTTAGAGTCTCTCAAGTTTTATCTATCGTCTTAGTGGTGTTAGGTATTGCCTTGATTGTGTATCAACGGAAATATCGTTATCCAAAGCCACAATATTATACAGATGGTATGACTTATGAGAAAGAATTTGCGAAGAAAAAAGCTGAATATGAAAAGAAAAATAAAAAATAAAGTTTAACATTCATTTGTAGTTATCATTTAGGAGGATTTTTAGTGGAGCAACAGAAGCAATACAATGTGGCTATCTTAGGAGCAGGATCTTGGGGAATGGCTCTCTCTAAGGTATTAGCTGAAAACGGACATGATGTAAAAATATGGGCACGTCCAAGTGGAGTTTCAGTCGTCAATGAAATTAATGAACATCATACAAACAAAAGATATTTTGAAGATGTAATTTTTCCTGAATCCATAACTGCAACGACGGATTTAAAAGAAGCCATTGCTGATCGAGAAATTATTGTCATTGTTATTCCAACGGTAGGAATACGAGATTTGACTAAGCAACTAAACGAATTAATAACAGATCCAAAAATCATTGTTCATGCTTCAAAAGGGTTAGAACAAGGGACTCACCATAGAATTTCAACGATTATTGAAGAAGAAATAGCAAAAGACAAAAGAAAAGGTGTTGTCGTTTTATCGGGACCTAGTCATGCAGAAGAAGTTGTTGTCCAAGATCTAACGAGTATTACTTCTGCAAGTGAAAATGAAGAAACGGCTAAGATCATTCAGTACTTATTCATCAATGATTATTTTAGAGTCTATCGGAATACAGATATTATAGGTGTAGAACTTGGCGCGGCTTTAAAAAATATCATTGCGTTAGGTGCGGGCACATTAAAAGGTTTAGGATATGGAGATAATGCAATCGCTGCACTTGTTACTCGAGGACTTGCAGAAATTTCACGGTTAGGTATTGCCTTAGGGGCTGAACCTCGTACTTTTATGGGGATGAGTGGTGTTGGTGATTTAATTGTTACTTCTACCAGTGTCCATTCAAGAAACTGGCGAGCTGGAAAGTTGATTGGAGAAGGTCATGATGTTTCTACCATTCAAAATGAGATCGGCATGGCAATTGAAGGTCTATCTACAGTGATTGCTGCGAAAGAATTAGCCGAGGCATGCGATATTGAAATGCCGATTACAGAAGCGATTTATCAAGTGGCTTATGAAGATGCGGATGTTTCCATAACAGTCTTAGATTTAATGAGACGCGAAGGGAAAGCAGAATAAGGGTTGCAAGATTTTCTTTTAAGCAGATAATTAGTCAGACTACATCCAAGTCTGTATAATTGAAACAATGTAGTGTGAAAAATAATAAAACTTACAATATTTTATATTAAAAATAAGATGAAACTAAAAGATTTTTTGTAGTAAGGAAGGTTTAAATGGAGAAAGAGATTCAAGATACAATTTATGACGTGGTGGTCATTGGTTCCGGGCCAGGAGGCATGACAGCAGCACTTTATGCATCAAGATCGGATTTATCTACTTTATTAATTGAGCGTGGTGTTCCTGGTGGACAATTGATTAATACAGCTGAAGTGGAAAACTATGCAGGATTTAAATCAATTAAAGGACCTGAACTAGCGAATAATATGTATGAAGGTGCTACACAATTTGGCGCTGAATATACATTTGGTGATGTCCGTGAGATTATTGATGGAAAAGAATATAAACAAATTATCACCTCAGATAAAATTTTTAAAGCACGTGCAGTGATTATTGCTACTGGAGCAGAGCATAAAAAATTAGGTATTCCAGGTGAAAGCAAGCTAAATGGACGTGGTGTATCATACTGTGCAGTTTGTGATGGTGCATTTTTCCGTGATCGTCCATTAGTTGTTGTTGGTGGGGGAGACTCTGCCGTAGAAGAGGGAACGTACCTCACTCAGTTTGCAAGTGAAGTAACAATTATTCACAGACGTGACGAACTGCGTGCTCAAAAAATCTTACAAGACCGAGCATTTCAAAATGACAAAGTAAACTTCATTTGGGATACGGTTGTAGAAGAAATCCAAGGAGAGAACAATGTTCAGTCTGTTCAATTGCGTAACGTAAAAACAAACGAAGTATCTGAACTCTCAGCAGATGGTGTCTTTGTGTATATTGGTCTCATTCCAAATACAAAAGCTTTTGAAAGCTTAGGTATTACAGACGAAGAAGGTTGGATTGTTACAGACAATCGAATGGAGACATCTGTCCCAGGTGTATTTGCAGTCGGAGACGTCCGTGATACCGTATTACGACAAGTATCAACAGCTGTCGGTGATGGTTCAATTGCTGGCGATGCCGCTTACAAATATATTGAAAGCTTAAAAGAAGAGCTTGCTGCAGCAGAAAAAATTAAATAAATAATAACAATCAAAAAGCCTAGTCGTCTTCATCTAGTAAAGGATGGAAATGACTCGGCTTTTATTATTTAAAAGCTGTGAAATTGTGAATACTGGTGGCTAAATAGATTAGGCGATAGTAAATTCGATTTACTATTTTCTAAATGAAATAAGCGTTAGTAAATTCGATTTACTATTTTCTAAATGAAATAGGCGTTAGTAAATTTGATTTACTATTTTCTAAATGAAATAGGCGTTAGTAAATTTGATTTACTATTTTCTAAATGGAATAAGCGTTAGTAAATCTGATTTACTATTTTCTAAATGAAATAGGCGTTAGTAAATTTGATTTACTGTTTTCTAAATGGATTAGGCAATAGTAAATCAACTTAATCTAACGTAGGACCAGAAATAACTTTAAATTTTTTTAAGTGGAATTTAAAGTTATGATAAACATCTGGGAAAGGCAGTTTAGTATTAATGACCTTTGAATTCCTGAATGAACCAGATTTATCAAAGTACTGGTTTATTACTCGTTGGATATTCGTCCTAGATATTTGTTTGTCAAAAAATTCAACTAATTCCGTCGTTGTTAAATCACGGTCGAAATTCATTACACCATACTCGCATATTGTCCGAACAATCGCTTCGTCTCGCGATTCATGCATTCCACATCCACAAACGACATAGGTTCTTGCAATGTCTAAATCAAAATTTCCACAATGACTACAAATAATACCTGGTTGAATATGCTGTTTTAATTCTAAGTATAAATTTAGAGCAGGGAATGGGTTTGTAATTTCATGGTGTTCTAATACTTCTAATATATGTGCGGAATTAATTGATCGTCCGTTATAGTTTCTTTCATGATTTCTAATGGCTAAGATAAAATCTTTTAAATCGCTTCGCACTAAAAGATGTAAATTGATTATTTTGTCTTGAATATCTACTTTGCTATCGGATCCAATAAAAATGACAGATCCGGTAATTTTTGGCGGGATAGGTGAGTTCTTAAACATGGCGTTCAAACTAATCACAGCATTTTGTGCTTGGGAAACGGGATGTTTACTGAGCTCTATATCATTAATTTTCCCTATATTATCTTTCAAATGAAAAGTGTTTGCATAGTTTTTAACTTCGAAAGGATAAAGACCAGTACGCGTGATAAGCAATACATCACACTCAAAACCACCGAAGAAATTTAGCCAGACATTTTTTAAAACGATCCAATCGTCTTCTCCATATTTTTCTAAGTAATCGAGTAAAATGACTTCACCTTCATAACCACGCTCAAGTTTGTTGAACTCCATTTTTAATTTTGGTTGGTTTTCAAGTCCTTTCCTTTTATTAATCTCTTGTAAGACCTCTAGACGTGTGGGTTCTTTGTGATATAACTTTTGCTTGTTTGTTAATTTTATATTCATAATTCACCTCGTTATAATAATTAAAGATCTGCCTAACTAAAAAACGTCCCTATATATAATATTGTCGAAAATTTTGAATATTCACGAAAAAACTTTGAAGTTTTTATTTAACTACCGCTAGCAACGAGGTTTAAAATAACTTCATTTCAAGTTCTAGAATGAATTCATTACAAAAACACATAGATAAAATACTTATTTCAAAAGAAAACAAGGAAAGAAAGATGCTTGCATTTCCAAACATGTTATAATAAAAATAAAGGAAAGAAGAGAGGGATTGAAATGAGCTGGGAAAATACATATCAACTATGGAATGATTTTGAAAATTTAGATACTGAAATGCGTTCTAATTTAGATCAATTAGAGGGTAATGCAGCAGAATTAGAAGATGCCTTTTATACAAATTTGGAGTTTGGGACTGCGGGAATGCGTGGAGTAATTGGCGCAGGAACAAATCGAATGAATTTATATACTGTACGTCAGGCGACTGAAGGCCTTGCACGCTTTATTGAAGAGCGAGGAGAAGACGCAAAAAAACGAGGGGTTGTTATTGCGTATGATTCTCGTCATAAATCTCCTGAATTTTCACTTGAAGCCGCTAAAACATTAGGAAAACATGGAATCAAAACCTATCTATTTGAAAGTTTACGTACAACACCAGAACTTTCTTTTGCGGTGCGATATTTAAATACGTTTGCTGGGATTATGATGACAGCGAGCCATAATCCTCCAGAATACAACGGATATAAAGTTTATGGTGAAGATGGTGGTCAATTCCCACCAGCCGAAGCAAATGAACTTACAGAATATGTCCGCCAAGTAGAAAATATTTTAGAAGTTGAAGCTTTAGAAAAAGAAGAACTTCTAGATCAAAATCTATTAGAAATGGTCGGCGAAGAAATTGATGAAGCTTATCTAGAAAAATTAGATACTGTAAACATTGATCGAGATTTAATTCAACGAAACAGTGATCTAAACATTGTCTTTTCTCCATTACATGGAACAGCTACGATGATCGGTTCTCGGGCATTAGAAAACGCAGGCTTTGAAAATGTCACTTTAGTTCCTGAGCAAGCACAACCAGATCCAGACTTTACAACGGTTAAATCACCTAATCCAGAAGATCCAGATGCTTTTGAATTATCAATTGAACTCGGAAAAGAAATCGGAGCTGAAATTTTAATTGCAACAGATCCAGATGCAGACCGCTTGGGAATGGCTGCACTACTAGATAACGGTGAATATGAAGTATTAACTGGGAATCAAATTGCAGCATTAATTGTTGATTATTTAATGAAAGCTTACGAAAAGCAAGATTCATTGCCAGATAATAGTGTTATTTTAAAATCAATTGTTTCAAGTGAAATGCCAGCAGTTATTGCAGAAAAATCTGGTGTAGAAACGATTAATGTATTAACTGGGTTTAAATTTATTGCGGAAAAAATCAAAGAATACGAAGCGACTGAAGAAAAAGAATTCCTCTTTGGGTTTGAGGAAAGCTATGGTTACTTACTGGAATCTTTTGTACGTGATAAAGATGCGATACAAGCGTTAATCTTTTTAGCAGAAATTGCAGCTTATTATAAAGAACAAGGAATGACGTGCTATGATGGGTTGCAAAGTCTTTTTGAGGAGCATGGCTACTTTAAAGAAAAAACAATTTCTATCACAATGAGTGGAATTACAGGTGCTGAGAAAATTAAACAACTCATGCTTTCATTAAGAGAAAATGCACCTACGTCATTTGGAGATGTTCAAGTTAATGCTGTCGAAGACTACCAAGCAAGTACAAAAACATCAGCGGATGGACAAACAGAAACGATCGAATTTGATAAAGCGGATGTATTAAAATATTACTTAGACGATGGAAGTTGGATTGCTGCTCGCCCTTCAGGTACAGAGCCAAAAATCAAATTCTACATTGCTGCAGTGGCTGATACAAGTGACGAAGTCGATCAAAAAGTCGTCGCATTTGAAGAAACAATTAATCAATTAATTGAAGAATAAAAAAGGACACTTAGAGAAACTTACAGCAACTTTCTTTGTTGTAAGTTTTTCTTGTTTCTATAAAAACAACTTTCTATTGAGTATTTTTTAGCGGTTTTTAATGAAATGATACGCCCGGATGTGTTATGATAATGAAAGAGCCAAAATAGATACTAAGCTTTTAAATGGAGTGATCAACATGGCAAACAAAATGGAACTTGTTATTATTACAGGAATGAGCGGTGCTGGGAAAACCGTGGCCGTTCAAAGTTTCGAAGACATGGGATATTATTGTATCGATAATATGCCACCGAATTTAATCCCAACATTTTTAAAATTGATTCAAGGTGTTCACAAGTTTGATAAATTAGCTTTAGTCATGGACTTGCGATCACAATTATTTTTTGAAGAAATTTATGAAGCGATTGAATATGTAGAAGATAAAGCAGCAATTGAAAGTCGAATTCTCTTTTTAGATGCAACAGATGAAGAATTGGTTTCTCGTTATAAAGAGACAAGACGATCACATCCTCTGGCAAAACAGGGACGTACAATTGATGGTATTGAAGAAGAACGTAACTTTTTAAATAAAATCCGTTTACGCGCAAGTGAGTATATTGATACTTCGAATACTACACCGCGTGAATTACGACAAAAATTAATGGAAAAATTTGGAGAAAAAGAATCAGAGCCTTTTCATGTCGAACTCGTATCTTTTGGATTCAAAAACGGCTTACCAATTGATGCAGACATTGTAATGGATGTTCGATTTTTACCAAATCCATATTATGATGAAAATTTAAGACCTCTACGTGGAACAGATGAAGAAGTATATGATTTTGTTATGCGTCAACCGGAAACAGAAGATTTCTATAGTTTATTTATGAATTTAGTCAACTACACGTTGCCAGGCTACCGCCGAGAAGGAAAAAGTAGCTTAACAATCGCGATAGGTTGTACCGGAGGACATCATCGTTCCGTAGCATTAATCGAAAGAATGTCAAAACAAATTGAAGCTGCTGGCTATCCAGTAAATGTAACACATCGGGATATCGATGTTGTGAAAGAATCAAAGGTGAGATCATGAAAGTATATCGTCCTAAACGATCACGACCAAAAATAACCGTTATTGGTGGTGGGACTGGATTACCGGTAATTTTGAGTAGTCTAAAAGATAAAGATGCAGATGTTACAGCAATCGTAACGGTTGCTGATGATGGTGGAAGTAGTGGGGAGCTTCGGAAAATGTTTAACACTGTGCCACCAGGAGACATTCGGAATGTACTCATTTCGTTAAGTGATATTCCTGAAAAACCCAAAAAGATTTTCCAATATCGATTTAAATCTGAAGACAAAACTTTAGATGGCCATTCGCTTGGAAATTTAATTATATTGGCTACCTCAGAAATGCAAGGGAGCATGTATCAAGCCATTCAAATGCTTGCAAAAATGATGCATGTGGATGGACATGTTTATCCAGCTTCTGAAGAACCGCTTATTTTACATGCCAGATACACAGATGGCACATTAGGCGAAGGAGAATCGAATATCGCCCGTCGCGATAAAACGATTGATTACGTGTCAGTGTCAACAACAGATCCGGAGAATGTCACAGCAAAAGCTGGGAAAAAAGTCGTCTCATCTATTATGGATGCAGATATGGTCGTTTTAGGACCAGGGTCATTATACACAAGTATTTTACCGTCTTTAATGATTCCAGAAGTTGGAAAAGCGATTAATGAAACTCCCGCTCAAGTGTTATACATTAGTAACATTATGACACAAATGGGCGAAACAGAAGGCTTTAGTGATGCCAACCATGTAGAAGTACTTTGCAAGCATTTAGGAAATGATTTTATTGATACAGTCTTAGTCAACAATGCCGAAGTACCAAAAGAACATGTGGCTAAAATAGCCAATGATGAATATCTGTTACAAGTAGAGCACGACTTTAAGAGATTAGAAGAAAAAGTCCCAATGATTATATCAAATGACTTTTTGAATATTACAGATAAAGGTGTTTATCATGATGGGGATAAAGTAGCAGAAGAAATTTTACGAGCTGTTTCATTTAACCATCGAACACTAAAATTATAAAATAATAAAGGAAACTAGAGGAGTTGATGGAATGTCATATGCATCTGATGTTAAAAAAGAACTAACGATGCTTGAAGTCCATCCTGAACATGCAAAAGCTGAATTGGCTGCTCTTATTCGTTTAAATGGTGACTTAAAAAATATAAACAATCATATTTTTGTCACCATACAAACAGAAAATGCAGCAATCGCTCGTCGTATTTATTCTTTGATCAAAAAGTTATTTGATGTACGAGCAGAAATTAGCGTTAGACGTCGAATGAAGTTGAATAAAAATAATGTTTATTTCATTCGTTTAAACCAAGAAGCGAAACATGTATTGATGGAATTAGAAATTTTCGAAGCGATGCTTCATGAAATAAATGTTCCAGATAGTATTAAGAAAAATGAACAAAAAGCTCGATCCTATCTTCGAGGCGCGTTTTTGGCGCGTGGATCGGTCAATAGTCCAGAGACGAATAGTTATCATTTAGAAATTCATTCTGGAAATGAAGCGATCAATCAAGACAATCTTGAAATGATGGAAATGTTTGAGCTAAATCCTAAAACTCATGAACGTCGCAATGGCGGTTATATGGCTTATTTGAAAGAAGCAGAAAAAATTGCAGATTTTCTTGGCATTATTGGAGCAAATAATAGCCTGTTTCATTTTGAAGACATACGTATTGTACGTGACATGAGAAATTCAGTGAATCGTCTCGTGAACTGCGAGCAAGCGAATTTAAATAAAACTGTAGACGCTGCAAGCAAGCAAATCGAAGCGATATTACTAGTAGATAATGAAGTTGGATTAGAGACGTTACCAGAAAAAACGCAAGAAATTGCGAAACTACGTCTGGAATATCCAGAAGCAAGCTTGAAAGAATTAGGAGAGTTAGTTCCAGGAGAACCTATTTCAAAAAGTGCAGTGAATCACCGTATGCGTAAAATTACAAAAATAGCTGAAGAGATTGGTGTAAGCTAATTTGCTTTATTTTATGAAATGATCTGTTAACATTATAGTTCAAATTGTAATATGCAATTTTTAGGATAAAAATGATGTCATTCAAAGAATTTAATCAATAAGTTTTTTTGTTTGACCTTTACTGACCAAGGACTTATAATAAGTATTGTAAAATAAAATAAATTTACATGAAACTAAATTTTTTATTCGAATTATTAGGAGGAATTACATGAATTTAGTACCAACGGTTATCGAGCAATCTCCACGTGGGGAACGCGCTTATGATATTTATTCACGTTTGTTAAAAGACCGTATTATTATGTTAAGTGGTGGAATTGACGACAACATTGCAAACTCAGTCGTTGCTCAATTGCTTTTCTTAGATGCACAAGATCCAGATAAAGATATCTTTTTATATATTAACTCTCCAGGTGGGAGTGTAACAGCAGGAATGGCAATTTACGATACAATGAACTTTGTAAATGCAGATGTTCAAACAATCGTTATCGGAATGGCTGCTTCAATGGGAAGCTTACTTGCTACAGCAGGAACAAAAGGTAAACGATTTGCATTACCAAATGCGGAAATTATGATTCACCAACCATTAGGTGGAGCACAAGGACAAGCTACAGAAATTGAAATTGCAGCACGTCATATTCTAAAAACACGTGAAAAATTAAATGAAATCCTTTCTGATGCAACAGGTCAGCCAATTGAAGTGATTGAACGCGATACAGATCGTGATAATTTCATGAGTGCTGAAGAAGCGAAAGAATATGGATTAATTGATGAAATTGTTGAAAACTCAAATAAAATTTCATAATTTATTTAAAAATAACAGAGCTTATTCTCTTCATTGAGGATAAGCTTTTTATTTTTACAAGAAAATTTAAATCCTTTTAATAATCGACAATCTATTGTGTTTTAATTGTTTTCTGATATTTAACAACGTATAATACACATGCATAGGACAAAAGGGCTCAGCATACACAAGGGCCAAAATAAGTCCCGAAGATTAATCGCAATGGTTGACATTCGTCCCGCCGACTGGTATATTAATAAGTGTGAGGCAGGCGAGAGGAAGTGTATAATGTTATCAGTAATACAAAAAGTACTTCCTGATGCTTATGAATTATTGTTGAGACGTTATCATATTCTAGATGTTATCAACCAAGCGGGCCCTATTGGACGCCGATTACTTTCTGAAAAAGTTCAACTTACTGAACGATTAATTCGAAGTGAAGTAGAAGTATTAAAAGAATTTAATTTAATTTCTACGACTAAAGTTGGTATGTTATTAACTGCCGAAGGTTTAGACACACTTCATCAACTCAAAGAAATATTAGAAGAACAGAATCATTTATTTGAGTTACAAAATAGATTGACAGAGCATTTAAATATTCAATCATGTGCAATCGTTCCAGGGGATATTGATCAAGATTTTAAAAATCTTTCAGAAATGGCTGAGAAAACAGTCGAAGTAATCAACCATCTATTAGGAGACGGCAAACAAATTATTTCTGTAATGGGTGGAACTACTTTAAATGAAGTAGCAAATCATATGGATGAAAATCTAGGTTACAATCGTGATTTATTATTTGTTCCAGCTCGAGGCGGGCTTGGAGACGATGCAATGATTGAAGCGAATGTAATTGCTCAAAGAATGGCTCAACAAACAGGAGGACATAGTCATGGGCTTTACGCTCCAGAACATGTTCACAAAGAAATTTACGAAGAATTATTGAAAGAGCCAGAAATTAAGAAGACATTACAAATAGTTGAAAGTGCCTCGCTAATTTTGTACAGTATAGGTACCCCAATAGAAATGGCAAAACGCCGGGGACTAGAAGAAGATACATTGAAATTATTAAAAGAAAAAGAGGCCGTTGCAGAAGCCTTTGGAGAGTTCATCAATAAAGAGGGCAAAGTAGTTTATAAGCTCTCAAATATTGGTTTGCAATCTTCATCGCTCAAAAAAATAGAGCATATTGTCACTGTAGCCGGTGGGAAAAATAAGGCAATTGCAATTGAGTCATATTTAAAGACTGCTCCATCTCATACATGGTTAATTACAGATGAAGCAGCAGCAAATGAGATTTTAAATGGGGGAAACCCTTTAAAATAAAAAAAGGTAAGATTTTCTAAGGAGGAAATCATTTATGTCAGTAAAAGTAGCAATTAATGGTTTTGGACGTATTGGACGTTTAATGTTACGTCGTTTATTAGAAACAGGTAGTGACTTAGATGTAGTTGCAGTTAACGATTTAACAGACAACGACAACTTAGCATATTTATTCAAATATGATACAGCATTTGGAACTTTCCAAGGTGATGTAGAAGCTAAGGGTGACAGTATCGTTATCGATGGTAAAGAAATTAAAGCTTATGAAGAAGCTGATGCAAGTAAATTACCATGGGACGAATTAGGAATCGACATTGTTTTAGAATGTACTGGTTTCTACACAAGCGTTGAAAAATCACAAGCTCATATTGACGCTGGAGCAAAACGTGTATTAATTTCAGCACCTGCAAGCGACGCTAAAATGATTGTTTACGGTGTAAACGAAGATGAAGTAACTACAGATGACCAAATCATCTCAGCAGCTTCATGTACAACAAACTCTTTAGCGCCAGTTGTTAAAGTATTACACGATAACTACAAAATTAAAGCAGGTAACATGGTAACAGTTCATGCTTACACAGCTACACAAGCTTTACAAGATTCACCAAACAGTAAATTCAGAAGTGGACGTGCAGCAGCACAAAACATTATCCCAGCAACTACTGGTGCAGCTAAAGCAATCGGTAAAGTTATTCCAGAAGTTGACGGTTTATTAGATGGTACTGCTTTACGTGTTCCAACAATTACTGGTTCACACACAATCTTCTACACATTACTAGAAGAAAAAGTAACTGTTGAAGACATTAATGCGAAAATGAAAGAATTCTCAAATGATGCATTTGCATACAATGAAGACGAGATTGTTTCATCTGACGTTATTGGTTTCCCAGCAGGTGCTGTATTTGATTCAACATTAACTGATATCCAAGAAGCAGAAGATGGATCACAATTAGTTAAGACAGTATCATGGTACGATAACGAATACGGATTCGTATCAAACATGGCTCGTACATTAGAGCACTTTGCAACTTTAGACTAATTCGTTAGTAACTAAATAATGTAGAAAAGCTTTAAAAAGCGGGAAGCGATCGCGCTTCCTGCTTTTTTCTTTTGAATGAAAGAAAAAGACTTAAAAAGAATGAGGGAAAAGTATGGCTAAAAAATCAGTAAAAGATCTAGACTTAAAAGGTAAAAAAGTACTGGTTCGTGCAGACTTTAACGTTCCAATGAAAGACGGTGAAATTACAAACGATAACCGTATTCAAGCAGCACTTCCTACACTTGAATATATCCTAAAAGAAGGCGGAAAAGTTATCGTATTTTCTCACTTAGGACGTATTAAAACAGAAGAAGATAAAGAAAAAAACAGTTTAAGACCTGTATCAAAACGTTTGAGCGAACTATTAGGTAAAGAAGTTACTTTTATTCCTGAGACTCGTGGAGAAGAGTTAGAAAAAGCGGTCGAAGAATTAAAAGATGGCGAAGTATTAATGTTTGAAAATACACGTTTTGAAGATCTAGACGGTAAAAAAGAAAGTGGCAATGATCCAGAACTTGGTAAATACTGGGCAAGCTTAGGCGATGTCTTTGTAAATGATGCATTTGGTACAGCTCATCGTGCACATGCTTCAAACGTAGGTATCGCTTCAAATGTGGAATCAGCTGCTGGTTTCTTAGTACAAAAAGAAATTGATTTTATTGGGGGAGCTGTAGATAATCCAGAGCGTCCATTTGTAGCCATTTTAGGTGGAGCAAAAGTTTCTGATAAAATCGGAGTTATCGAGAACTTATTAGAAAAAGCGGATAAAGTTCTGATTGGTGGAGGAATGGCTTATACCTTCTTCAAATCACAAGGTAAAGAGATTGGAACTTCATTATTAGAAGAAGATAAAGTTGAGTTAGCCGGTTCACTTCTTGAAAAAGCTGGCGATAAACTTGTTTTACCAGTTGACACTGTAGTAGCTCCTGAATTTGATAATGATTCACCTTCAGAAGTTGTTGAAGGTAACATTCCAGAAGATAAAATGGGCTTAGACATTGGTCCAAAAACAATTGAATTATTCAAAGAAGCATTACAAGGTGCAAAAACAGTTGTATGGAATGGGCCGATGGGCGTCTTTGAAATGCCTAATTTCGCTCAAGGTACAGAAGAATTATCTCGAATTTTAGCTGGATTAGAAGGTGCTACAACAATTGTTGGTGGTGGAGATTCAGCAACAGCTGTGCAACAATTAGGTTATGAAGATGACTTTAGCCACATTTCAACAGGTGGAGGAGCAAGTCTTGAGTACCTAGAAGGTAAAGAATTACCAGGAATTGCTTCTATTTCTGACAAATAAAGGTTAAGCTTTAAGCATTAAAAATATATATTTAATCAGGCAAAATGAAATTTTGTCTGACAAATAATTGATTGGAAAGGTGATATTGTGAGAAAACCAATTATCGCAGGAAATTGGAAAATGAATAAAACATTATCGGAAGCTGAAGAATTTATTCAAGCAGTTAAAAATAATATTCCAGCAAATGATGTTGTAGATGCAGTTGTAGGAGCTCCAAATATTTTCACTCAAAAATTAGTTGAATGGACAGAAGGTACTGATTTAAAAGTAGCTGCTCAAAATAGTTACTTTGAAGATGAAGGTGCATTTACTGGAGAAACAAGTCCAAAAGCATTAGCTGACTTAGGAACAGACTATGTTATTATTGGACATTCAGAACGTCGTGACATTTTTGGTGAAACAGATGAAGATGTTAATAAAAAAGCACATGCTATATTTAATAATGGTATGCTTCCAATTGTTTGTGTTGGTGAATCATTAGAGCAACGTGAATCAGGCGAAACAAATGAGTGGGTTTCTGGTCAAGTAAAAGCTGCTCTTGAAGGACTGACAGCTGATCAAGTAAAAGAATTAGTGCTTGCTTATGAGCCTATCTGGGCGATCGGTACTGGTAAAACAGCAACATCTGAACAAGCAAACGAAACAATTGCTATGGTTCGTGAAACAGTTAAAGACTTGTATGACGATGAAACTGCTGAAGCAGTTCGTATCCAATATGGTGGTTCTGTAAAACCAGAAAACATTGCAGAATTATTAGAGCAATCAGACATCGATGGAGCACTTGTCGGTGGTGCAAGTTTAGAAGCAGATTCATTCTTAAAATTATTAGAGGCGGCGAATAATAATGACTAAATCACCAGTAGCCATCATCATTTTAGATGGTTTTGGTTGGAGAGAAGATGACCATGGAAACGCGGTAAATCAAGCGAATAAACCAAACTTTGATCGTTACTGGAACGAATTTCCACACAATACGATGCAAGCGTCTGGTTTAGCTGTCGGCTTACCTGAAGGACAAATGGGAAACTCTGAAGTAGGCCATACAAATATAGGTGCTGGACGAGTTGTTTACCAAAGTATCACACGTATCGATAAAGCCATTGAAGACGGTGAATTTGCGAAAAATGATGCGTTATTGAATACTTTTAACTATGTAAAACAAAACGATTCGACACTTCATCTATTTGGACTTGTTTCTGATGGGGGAGTACATTCACATCAGCGACAGTTAAATGCGTTAATTCAAGAAGCGAAGAAAAATGGGATAGAAAAAATCTATATCCATGCTTTTACAGATGGACGTGACGTAGCGCCGGACTCTGCAGTAAATTCGATTAAAGAATTACAAGAATTTTTAGCGGCAGAAGGAATCGGTGAGATTGCTACTGTTTCTGGACGCTTTTATGCGATGGACCGTGATAATCGTTGGCCAAGAGTTAAAAGAGCTTATGATGCTATTTACCATGGTGAAGGTGTTAAAGCAACGGATCCAGTAGAAGCTGTAAAAAATAGCTATAAAGAAGAAGTTTTCGATGAATTCATTGCTCCAACGGTTATTGAAAAAGATGGAAAACCTGTTGCAACTATACAAGACAATGACGCAATCATCTTCTTTAACTTCCGTCCAGACCGTGCGATTCAATTATCACGTGCTGTATCAGAAGAAAACTTTGATGAGTTTGATTTAGGAGATAAACCTAAAGGCGTTATGTTAGCAACAATGACAAACTATACAGATGACATGAATGCAGATGTTCTTTTCCCACCTGAATTAATGGAGAATGTATTAGGACAAGTCTTGTCCGATGCTGGCTTAAGCCAAGTTCGAGTAGCGGAAACTGAAAAGTTCCCTCATGTGACCTTCTTTATGAATGGCGGAGTGCATGATGAGTATCCTTTGGAAGAACGTATTTTAATACCTTCCCCTCAAGTTGAAACCTATGACTTGAAACCTGAAATGAGTGCATACGAAGTAGCGGATGCATTAATTGAAGGTATTGATGAGGATAAGTATGACGCTATCATCTTAAATTTCGCTAACCCTGATATGGTTGGGCATTCTGGTAAATTAGATGCTACAATTAAAGCGGTGGAAGCGACAGATGAAAACTTGGGCCGTGTAGTAGATAAAATACTTGAAAAAGATGGTTCGGCTATTATCTTTGCTGACCACGGAAATGCGGATACAGTCATTACAGATGATGGTCAACCGCATACTGCTCATACAACAGTTCCAGTACCTGTTATTGTGACGAAAAAAGGTGTCACATTACGTGGAGATGGAAAATTAGCGGATGTTGCTCCTACAATGCTTGATTTATTAGGACTAGAACAACCAGCTGAAATGACCGGGCAAAGTTTAATTGAGTAATGTTTATTCACCTAGCTAATTTAACAAATACGATACAGTTCAATTCTTTATCGTATTTGTATTAGTTAGAAATAAAAGTTAAAATAAAAACTGTTATCTAGTTATGCTTTGAATGATCAAGCATAACTAAATACATACAAAATAAGGAGAATAGAGATATGCCATATATTATTGATGTAAAAGCACGCGAAGTTTTAGACTCTCGTGGAAACCCAACAATCGAAGTAGACGTTGTAACAGAATCAGGTGCATTCGGACGAGGAATTGTACCTTCAGGAGCTTCTACAGGTGAACACGAAGCCGTTGAATTACGTGATGGCGACAAAGACCGTTACTTAGGTAAAGGTGTTTTAAAAGCTGTTGAGAACGTAAATGATGTAATTGCTGAAAAAATTATTGGTTTAGATGTACGCAGCCAACAAGAAATCGATAAATTATTAATCGAATTAGACGGTACTCCAAACAAAGGTAACTTAGGAGCAAACGCAATTCTTGGTGTTTCCATCGCTGTTGCACGTGCTGCTGCAGAATATTCAGGCTTACCATTATCACAATATTTAGGTGGATTTGGTGGAGTTGAATTACCAACACCAATGATGAACATTGTAAATGGTGGATCACACTCAAGTGCTCCAATCGCATTCCAAGAGTTCATGATTTTACCAGTTGCTGCACCTTCATTTAAAGAAGCTTTACGTTGGGGAACAGAAGTATTCCACGCGTTACAAGCGATCTTAAGTGAACGTGGACTAACAACAGCTGTTGGTGATGAAGGTGGATTTGCACCAGAATTTGAAGGAACTGAAGATGCTGTAGAAACTATTATGGCAGCTATTGAAAAAGCAGGTCTAAAACCAGGTGAAGATGTTATGTTAGGTTTTGATATTGCTGCTTCAGAATTCTACGAAGACGGTAAATATAACTATGCTAAATTCGAAGGCGAAGGTGCACCTGTTCGAACTGCAGAAGAACAAGTAGACTACCTAGCAGAATTAGTTGAAAAATATCCAATCATTTCTATTGAAGATGGTATGGATGAAAACGACTGGGACGGCTGGAAAGTATTAACTGAACGTCTAGGTGACAAAGTACAATTAGTTGGAGACGACTTATTTGTAACAAACACTGAAAAATTAGCTGAAGGTATTGAAAAAGGAATTAGTAACTCAATCCTAATCAAAGTAAACCAAATTGGTACACTTTCAGAAACATTTGCAGCAATTGAAATGGCTAAAAAAGCTGGATTTACAGCAGTTATTTCACACCGTTCTGGTGAAACAGAAGATACAACAATTGCAGATATCGCTGTTGCTACAAATGCAGGTCAGATCAAAACAGGATCAACTTCAAGAACTGACCGTGTTGCGAAATACAACCAATTATTAAGAATTGAAGAACGTTTAGGCGACACAGCAGTATATGCTGGTAAAGACGCATTTTACAACCTTTAATTCATTTTGGGAATAAAAATAAATAAATAGTAACAAACGGACAGCCCATTACAATTTGTATTTGGGCTGTTTTTTTGTGTATATATGAAGACATTTATGAGGTTAAATAAAGATGAATGATTTTTGATATCTTTAAGCACATATTTTGACATGAAAATTCGTTTAACATAAACTATGACTGAAGTTAGTTAGAAAACATAATAACTACCTTTGCAATAGGGCAATAAACTATTAAATGTGAGGAGAAGATATTATGGCTACAACTGCTTTAAAAAAAATAAAATTAGGATTGATCTCACTTTCGACGTTTGCTATTCTAGCAGCTTGTGGAGACAATACTGAACAGATGCCAGATACGGAAACACCTCCAGATACAACGGAAGAAACAACAGAGGATCCCGCAGATACTGGTAATGGAACAGATAATCAAACAGGAGAACAAGATGCCACAGATGAAACAGGCGATACTGGTACTGACACTGGCTCAGACACAGGCACAGACACAGGCACAGGAACTGCGTCAACCGGCATTCTTTCAATGAGTTTTCAAGTTTCGTTAGAAGATGCCGTTCAAACCTTCCGTGATACATTTGGTGAAAATGTAAATATTGATCAAATTGAATTTGATGATGACGATGGTCAGTATTATTATGAGATTCAAGGCTGGGAAGGTCAAAATGAATATGAGTTAGAAATCAATGCAGAAACCGCAGATATTCGTGAAGAATCTACTGAAACAGATGAAGATCCCGAAGATGATATTTTAGAAATTGAAAATTATATCACGCCAGAAGAAGCAATGAATGCAGCTGTCGAAGCTTCAACTACTGATGTCGTTGAAAGCTGGTCACTAGAAATTGAAAATGGTCGTCCAGTCTACGATATTGATTTAGAAGGTGCCAACGATGTTGACATTGATGCTGAAACAGGCGAGGTAATTTAAGAAAAATATTTAAATTTATTCTAAAACTGAGTAGAATAAATCTAATTGAAACAAGAATTCACGTATTATGGGCGCTCATTCGATATGGTGGGCGTCTTTTTAATTGCAAAAGTCTATGAATAATAGACTTAAAAAAGCAATAGAAATCAGTTTATATTTATGTTAATCTTATGTATGTAGACTTTTAAGAGAGGAGTCCCGTAAATGTACGACATCATATTAAATTTAATGTTAATTTTATCTGTATTTTCAATAATTGTTATTGCAATTCAACCAACAAAAACGAAAAGTTCATCAAACGCTTTTATGGGTGGGAGTGAATTATTTAGCACTCAAAAAGCAAGAGGATTTGAAGCATTTTTATTAAAGGTAACTGTTGGATGCTTGATCCTGTTTTTCGTTTTAGCGCTGTTCTTACAAATGTAAGATAAAACGCATAAGTCATTTAAGCCTATCTGAGCGTTGAAAGAAATGGGGGTTCTATTGAATACTTCACTTCATTTCAAAGCATCAGGTAGGTTTTTTAGTGAATGAAAGTCAATGATTAGAGTGTTTTAGAAATCTATTGTAAAATGAATAAGAATAATGAGGTGGATAGATTGAGTAAAAAATATGATTATGAAAAAAGAGGTCCGAAAGCCGTTATTTTATTTCATGCTTATACGGGGACACCAATAGATGTAAATAGTATTGGGAAAGCTTTAGAAAGAGAAAATTATACCGTAATTACGCCGACTTTTGATGGACATGATTTAGAGGATCCAAATGAAGTACTTAAATTTGGAATTAAAGATTGGCTGAAAAATGGTGAAGATGTTTATGAAACACTAAAAAATGATGGTTTTACAGATATTTCTGTCTTTGGCTTATCACTTGGTGGAGTAATTGCTACACATATAATGTTAAATTATGATGTAAACAGTTATGGAACTTTTTCATCACCGGTAGTTTCAACGTCTGACACAAATGTCCCAGAAATGTTTTGGACTTGGTATAAATTTAAAATGAAAAAAATGGGATATGATGAAGCTGAGATTGATGCTAAAAAGAATGAAGTAGTGACACGAGTCAAAGAAGTTCTGTCAGGGATTAACCAACATGTAGAAAAAATGTCTGAACAATATGGCTCTGTTGAACTTCCTGTATTTATTGGTCAAGGTGGGAATGATCAGATGATTCCAGCAGAACAAGCTCATGAATTCAAAAATGCTTTAACTAAAGCAAATATTGACTTTCATTGGTATGAAGATGCCCCACATGTCATTACCACAGGACGTGTTGGAAAAGAGTTACAACAAGATTTACTTGCTTTCTTAGAAAAATACGCTTAAAAATAATGAAAGATACAGCACCTTTATCACAAGGTATTTGTGAAATAAGTAAAGTATGCTGTTTAGAATGGAGGTTTTAAATAATGGCTCAAAATAATCAAGAATTAAAAGAAAAAATTATAAATTTTATGGAACGCTCAGAACAAAATAGCTATTATGTGAACGATCTTAGTGATGGAATAGGTTATACTTCTTCAGATGAATTTAAAGAAGTTGTCAAAGCCCTAGCGGCGCTAGAGCGTGATCGTCGAATCATGTTGACAAAAGACGGTCAGTTTAAAATATTAGAACCTGAACCGACCTTTGTAGGAAGATTCAGCGGAACTGAACGTGGTTTTGGTTTTGTTAATGTGCCTGATTTTGAAAAAGATATTTATATCGCACAAAATGATGTAAATACGGCACTAAACGGAGATACTGTCCGAATAGAAATTACAAAAGATGCTCAACCTTGGAAAGAACGCTCTGCTGAAGGTAAAATTACTGAAGTGATTGAGCGTGGAACAGAAATTGTTATCGGTGAATTTCATGCTTACACCGATGATGAAGTAGAAGAATATCAGTTATATGGTTACGTCAGCCCTGAAGACCGTAAGCAAAGACACTTAACGATTCAAGTGGAAACAAATGGCTTACGTCCTGTTGAAGGCCAAATTATTTTAGTAGAAATTACACAATTCCCACGTTATAAAGACGAAGATTTAAGAGGGATTGCAACTAAAATCATTGGACACCGTGACGATCCAGGAATTGATATTTTAGCGATCGCTTATAAACACGGAATTGATCCAGAGTTTCCAGAAGAAGTACTAGCTGAAGTGGATGAGATTCCAGATGTAGTTCTTCCAGAAGAAATGGAAGGACGTAAGGATTTACGTGGCCAAAAAATTGTGACCATTGATGGTGAAGACGCGAAAGACTTGGATGACGCAATCAATGTAGAAGTTCTTGAAAACGGAAATTATTTTTTAGGTGTACATATTGCAGATGTTTCTCATTATGTACGAGAAAAAATGGCAATAAATGAAGAAGCATATGATCGTGGAACAAGCTCATACTTAATTGATCGTGTAATCCCGATGCTCCCACAAAAACTATCGAATGGTATTTGTTCCTTACATCCAAATGCCGATCGATTAACACTAAGTTGTGATATGGAATTTAATCATCGTGGAGATGTTGTAAATTATGAGATTTATCCTAGTGTGATTAGTTCTTATCGACGTATGTCGTATACAGAAGTTAATCGCATTTTAATGGATGAAGATCCTGCAATGATTGATCAACATCAAGACTTAGTCGAAATGTTCCAATTAATGGAAGAGTTACACAATATATTAGAAAAGAAACGTGTTAATAATGGTGCTATCTCATTTGATTCTACAGAGTTAGATTTTGAAGTGGATGAAGATGGAAAACCAAAAGCTATTCATATTGTTGAACGTGGTATTGGTGAGCGGATGATTGAGTCCTTTATGTTAGCTGCAAACCAAACGGTCTCAGAACATTTCTCAAAACAAGACTTACCTATTTTATATCGAGTCCATGAACAGCCAGATGAAGCGAAGATGCAAAACTTCTTAGAGTTTGCCTCAGCTTTAGGGATTCAAATAAAAGGGACAAAAGACCGTATTTCACCAAAAACCCTGCAAGGCGTTTTAGATCAAGTAGCAGGTGAACCGTACGAACAAGTTGTGAATATGCTGATGTTACGATCTATGCAACAAGCTAGGTACGATGTACAGCCTTTAGGTCATTATGGGTTAGCTGCGGAATACTATTCTCATTTTACAGCACCTATTCGTCGTTATCCGGACTTAATGTTGCACCGCTTGATTCATTATTATCAAGAGGAAAGTAAAGACAAACGTGCAAGAAATTACTGGGCAGAGCAACTGCCGGAGATTGCTGAGCATAGTTCAATGGCTGAACGTCGAGCAGTGGATGCCGAACGTGAAGTCGAAGACTTGAAGATGGCTGAATATATGATGGATAAAGTAGGGATGGAATTTGAAGCGATAATTGTTTCCATCACGAACTTTGGTATGTTCGTTCAGGTCGAAGAAGCGGTTGAAGGTTTAGTCCATCTTTCAAGTATGAAAAAAGATTACTACGAATTTAATGAGCGTGGTATGATTTTAGTAGGACAAAGAACAGGACAAACATTCAGAATCGGTGAAAAAGTGAATGTTAAATTAATCAATGTAAATATTGAGCAATACGATATTGACTTTGAACTGGTTGAAGATTCTGACAATAATAAAAACGGTAAGAAGAATGAACACTCTAAAAAGAAACGCCCAAAAGATCATAAAAAATCAAGAAATGTTGATTTTAAAATCAGAGGTCGAGATAAACAAAAAGGACGTAAAAAAGGTAAAAGACATAGCAAGAAGAAGAAAAAATAGTTAATAAGGAAGGTGAGTGCATTGTCAAAAACTAAACATCAAAATCCGACAATCGCTCAGAACCGAAAAGCAAGACACGATTATGACATTCTAGAAACGATTGAAGCAGGTATCGTATTAAAAGGTACTGAAATTAAATCAATTCGAAAAGGTTCCATAAACCTTCAGGATGGCTTTGCTGGCTTTCGAGGCGATGAGCTATTTTTATATAATGTGCATATCTCTCCATTTAAAGAGGGGAATCAATTTAATCATGACCCGCTACGTACAAGAAAACTCCTATTAAAACGCAAAGAATTAAATCGTTTAATGGGGCTTTCACAACAAGCTGGACACACAGTGGTGCCTCTTAAAGTATACATTAAAAATGGAGTAGCAAAAGTCTTGCTTGGTCTAGCAAGAGGGAAGAAACAATATGACAAACGAGAAACAATCAAACGAAAAGACCAACAGCGAGATATTCAACGTGCACTAAAAGATCGATATAATTAATGAAATTAAATACAGCATCGTTATCAAAATAGATAACAATGCTGTATTTTTTATTTTAACTAAATGTTTTCTTGTCATTACCACTTGGTATTTGATAGAAACTAACTATAATTAAGCCTAGAAGCAGGATTATAAAAACGAGGAGATATAGATTTTGATAAGTAGTGAAATTTAAAATCTGACCGGATAAATTTTGAAAAATAATGGAAGATAAATTTCTAAAAGTCTGGATTAGAGCTAAAGCAGTAATTTGATAATCTTCATCGACAAGAGTATTCACGACTTTTAAGTTAATCATAACAAATAACATTCCTGGTGGATGTTTAAATAACAAGGTTGCGAGAACGATTGAAGGTGTCCACAGATTTAACCAATAAATGAAAGTCTGAATCACAACAGCAATAAAAGCAATGAAGAGCAGCTTTTTATTAGCGATTTTATCCATAAACTTATGCGAAAAGAATACAATAGGCATTTCAATTAAAACGGCAACCGATAAAATAGTTGAAACTAAACTGACTCGAATCCCTTCATTTTCTAACATAGGAGCAATATAAATATTTCCAATACTTGTAGCGCCATAGAATATTCCTGCAATTAAAATGTAGATAATTAATGGCTTATTCTTGAATAACGATAAGGCACTCGTGTTAGAACGTGTTTTGTTTTTACTGTTTCTGATTCGATTTAACGTCGCTTCATCCTCTTCTGTCCCTAACACCCCAATAATTGAAAGGAAAATTGAAAGAACAAAAGCTACATAGACCATTTCAGGAGCTATTTTATCGTAAATGAGCCCACTCAACTGAGAGCCTGAAGCAAAGCCGAGAGTCCCCCAAATACGAATGCTCCCATACTTAAACTTACTTAGTGTCGCAATTTTTTCCATACTCGGGTTTGTACCGTTAATTAAAGTCATAACAAAACTGTAGCCAATTAATAGCTCAACTAAACTGTTCGCGAACATAAAATAAATTCCACCAATACCCGCGAGTGTAAATAATATTGTATTAACAATTTTGTTCCCAAAATTATCACTAAGTACGCCAATCGCTGGCTGACCTAACATGGATGTAAAAAATGAAGAAGAAACCACTAAAGATACTTCACTTGGCAAAAAACCTTTGTCTAATAAATAGATAGATATAAGTACAGAAAATAAAGCAAATGCCAAATAGTAAAAGTTATACATTAATAAATAACTAAGATAACTTCCTTTATATTTTTCCCATAAAACCATCTTTTAATCTCCTTTTCTATTTGAATAAAATATCCTCAAGTTACTTGTAAAGAATATTTTAACAACACCTCTATTTTAACTCATTAAATTAAAAAGACACCATTTTTTAACTTTTTTAGTGACTTTTATAAAAAATAAGTAAAATCAGTGAGTTTTCAGACGATAATTACGATTATTTTTGCTATGATAAGGTTGAGATAAAAGAAAGGATGCATAATATAATATGAATGATTACGGAACAACGATTTATTTTGTAAGACACGGAGAAACGTATTTCAACTTTTATAACCGAATGCAAGGATGGGGAAATACACCGCTGACTCCACAAGGTGAAATTGATGTTCGGAGAAGTGGTCGAGGATTAAAAGACGTAAAGTTTGATGCCATTTATACAAGTGATCTTTCAAGAACCGTAGACACTGCAGAGTTAATCTTAGCTGAAAATGAAGTGACTGATACTGATTCAGAAATTATCATGATGCCAGAATTTAGAGAGATATTCTTTGGAATTTTTGAAGGAGAATATGGTGACACGACTTATAGAGAAGTGGCTAAACATTTAGGATACGAGACGGCAGAAAGAATGTTTAGTGATGTGAACAATTTTGATCGAATGGGTGCTTTTAAAGAATTAGATCCTCACGGCCATGCAGAGGACTTCATGGAGTTTTGGTTACGTGTTGAAAAAGGTTTAATCAAATTAATTGATAACCATCGTGACACAGGAGATACGATCTTACTTGTTGCTCATGGAGGAACTATTCGTTTAATCTTAGAAAACTTAATTCCTGATTTAGATGAACCAGACGGATTACTAAATGCAAGTGTCTCAGTTGCTCATTATGACAGTGGATTATATCATTTAGACCGATATGGTGATGTCACTCATTTTGTGGATGAAGATGAGTTAGAAGATAATTAATTAAATATTGAAATAGAGAGCTGCTTTTTTTAGCAGCTCTTTTGATTAAATTGGCTAACCAGATTAAATGTTTTTTTCAAATCGTGTTGATTCGATTTTTTAGCAAGAATATTAAAAATGAACGAGTAAGAATGAAAAATAAAAACACATATTTAGAAATATAAAAGATTACATACTCATTCATTTAGCATTTTTTTGAAAAATGCTATTTTCATTTTTTACCGATAAAACCTTATGACAGAAGGGTGCTACAAACCGTAGCATCGGAAAATAAGGGGCTAAATACTCATTCTTCAAGTTGTTGCTAGGCAACAAGTAATTAATAAATTAGAATAAAAAAAGGAAGGAGAATTAAATGGATATTGGAAAGAAATTGAAAGAGAAAAGAGAAGAAGCCAACTTAACTCAAAAAGAGTTGGCAGAAATTTTACATGTTTCGAGACAAACCATTTCAAGTTGGGAGGTTGGAAGAACGTATCCTGATTTAGACGTGTTAGTAGCCATTAGTGAATTATACGATACCCCTTTGGATGATCTATTAAAGGAGGATTCGAAAATGGTAAGAAATATCACAGAAAAAGTTAAAAAGAGTGAACGTCGAAAGGTAACAAATATTATTTTAAGTCTATTACTATTAGTAACTATAGGAACTGGTTTATTCTCTGCTTGGGAAAGACATCAAAATAATCAAGCAAATGCTTATGGACTAAAACCCAATGATCTAATGGAAAGCACTTGGTCATTGGTCTATGCACCAACTGAAAATCTCATTCAATCTAATTTGTTTTTCGATTCAAAAAGTTTAATTATATCGAATAAATATGCACCAGGTGCAATTAAGCCAAACATTGATGTTAAAGATTTAGAAGAATCATCGTCTCAAGAATGGTCTGAAATGGGCTTAGAAGAAGGCGTGGTGCATTATGAAGATTTGAATATAGAAGTTGTTGAGGATACATATATTGTTTCTGCGCACGGTTATCAGCAAAGATTTGAACGTTTAAGTGATAGCGTGATCCGAGATACGAATGGAACAGAATATTTCAAAGTTCAGTCTTCTTTCTCTCAGAAAGATTTTAACAGCTTCAAAAAACAACTCAATGAGTAATTCTGATAAATTTTCTCATTAACGAAATATCGAAGAAGAGAGCTGCTTTTCAGGCAGCTCTTTTGTTTAATGTTTTAAAAAATCAGAAAAAAGTCTTTAGAAAACGCATGGACCTTGACTTTAACCCGAACAAGTGTTATTATAAGAGTGCCTCAAGAAGAGGTATTTCGAATACGGGGTTGTTCTGGATTCGACAGGCACAGGTTGAGCTTGAACTACGTTTTGCAGGTGATGTCTGCAATAACAACGTCACAGTTTAAACTTAACTGACAAACAAGAAAATAATTTTGCTTTAGCTGCGTAAGCAGCCTTTAAGCGATCCGAACTAGTATCGCCCATGTGCTAGCTAGGGTCTCAAATTAGAAGTGGGATACGCTTAAGCTTTACGTCTGGAGGCTTAAGAAGAGATTAAACGGACTAGCAAAGCATTTCGCCTGTTATATGGCGTATGTGGCGCAAAACTTCCAAATAATATAACTATGAACGTAAACGTTGAAGTGACAATGTGTCTGGACAGGGGTTCGACTCCCCTCAACTCCATTATAGCTTGATTAAGGTTTCCTAACAGCTTCTAAAGGCTGCTAGGAAGCCTTTTTTAATTTATAAGCTTTGTTAAGAGTTGCTATAAACCATTACCAACCATTACCATTTCCATTACTACTCCAAAAATGGTAATGGTTTTTATTATTTAGTAATCAATTTGTTAATACTTGATTTTTTCAACTTCATATTAAATAGAATTATAATATTAAAACCAGATTTCCCATAACTTAACCTGTACCAGTAGTAGTTTATATACTCAATTATCCCGAATGAAAATATTCCGATAGCAATAATTAGGTCCTTCATACTACTTCTAACAAATGGAACGGTTATGCCTACCAGTATCATTAGGAAGATATTTAATAGTCTAAGAAACTTTAAAAGATTGATAACCTTAGAATCAACTTTTCTTTTATTGACTATTAGTATGTATCGATAAAACCAATACAAACTTCCTTGTAACAGTATAAATATGAGATATGAAAAAGCGTGTAAACTAGCATTTCCTAGGTCAAATAGTCCATAAACAAAAATGAAAGTGACTAAAGCTGCTAATTCACCAATCGCTAAGTTTAATAACTGTTTTTTTAATCTCTTCAAGTTATCACTCCAAGGTTATAACATTTAGTTGCCGGATCATTCTTTTCGTTTACTTCTTTTGTAAAGAAATAAACGAATAGAATCTTTAATTAGGCGATAGATAAACCAAAGAATACTAAAACCTAGTGCAAGAAAGCTTACTTGTCTTAGAAAAACTCCTAAAGCTGTTTCAAAAACATAATATAAAAGAAATACTAGCACTGTATAACCAATAGCTAATGTCCAAAATAACTTTTTATTCAATTGGAGGCTCCTTTCTCTTAATAATTAGTAAAATTTCTTTGGTTAGATAAATTCGAGTTTAAAATCACTATCAATACTACTGGAAAAAGTGTAATGTTTTTTTAAAATTCTAAAGCACTTTTGTTTAACCAAAAAAGTTTAAAGTACTTAATATGAGATAAGCTAGTATCAAAATTACAACGATACTCATAAAAAATCCAAATGCTATCCAAAACTCTCTTTTAATTTTCTTTTCTTCATTTTTATTATTCATATCTACTCCTCTTAATTTTATTTATTAATTATTCACCTTCATTATCAGAAGAAGGGTAACGATTTTTTAATAATTGATGTTCCAATACTTTCTCTGTTTTTTCGAATATGACATTTACACTTGCTCGTTCAAAAGGATCTCGATAGATTTCACTATATGAATTAACGATAAGATCGTGATCATTCGCATAGTCTACAATAAAATTGATAATTTTCTCATCAGTAATCTCATCTGTCTCAGACCATTCATCTGCTTGATCCCCGAAAATCAATTCCATTGAAACATACCGTTCAATAGAATCATCATACAAACTCCATTCACCAATGACAATAACTTCATCATAATCAGCTGCATATTTCATGGAATAGATAACAGGATATAGTTTGATATATTTTTTTGAATGTCTCATAATTTCCACTCCTTAATTTTCCATGAATTTTGCAAATTTATCAGCAGTATCTTTCTTTTCTTCTTTGGTCACATGAGCATAGATATTCATAGTGGTTTGAATATCTGTGTGACCTAAACGAGCTTGTACTTCTTTAATCGTTGCACCCATTGAAAAGAGAATACTACAGTGAGTATGGCGTAAACCATGAACTGTAATTTTTCTAAGTCCATTACGCTTTTGAACATTTCTCATTCGTTCGTTAGGATCATTGACTGAATAGAAATTATTTTTCGTATTTGTAAAGACTAGCTGATCGGGTGAATTGGTATTAAAGCCAAGTTTCAGCATGAATTGGGCTTGATACATCTTCAATTGCTTCAGAAGGCGCATAGAGTCATTATCCATGTCAATCACTCGTCTACCGTTCACAGTCTTCGTAGGCTGCACGATAATCTTATTATTTAGGCCTCTAGTGAGTGTTTTATTAATGTTGATGGTAGAGGTATCAAAATCAACATCAGACCATTTAAGGGCTAATAGTTCTGATTTACGAGCACCACTATAAGCTAACACCCTAAAGTACGTATACCAATTAAGATCTAAATCTTCCTTCATATATTCCAAAAATTCGTTCAATTCATCTTTCGTATAGAAATTATCAAATTCACTTTGTTCAATCGTCTCAATACGTTTTGGAACAGTGACTTTATCAAATGGGTTACTATCAATCATATCCATTCTTAATGCATAGTCAAAAACTCGACTTGCATAATTCTTAATGCGTCTATAATTGACTAATTTATCGCGCCATTTATTTAATTCTGTCTGACAATGATCAGGTTTAATTTCCCGAATATTCATACCGTCAAAAGCGGGTATAATGTGATTTTTGAAATCACGCATCGTTTTATTTAACGTAGATTCTTGAACATTATTTATATATTCTGATTCTAGCCATAATTCGTACACATCATTAAATGTCCTTCTTTTTCTTTCTGAAGGGAAGCCATGTTTATTAAATTCATTAATTAATCTAGCTTCAGCTATTTCTGCTTCTTTCTTTGTCTTAAAACCTCTTCGTTTACGATAAACTTCTTTATCTGTTACTGGATCAATTCCAATATACGAATGAAACAGGTATCGTGTTTCACCATTTTTTAAACTATATTTTTCTATCATTTTCTATATTCCTTTCATTCACGCACACGCCTATGCTTTATGAAATCAAGGAAGTATTTTATTATTAAGTTCATTGTTATTTGAGATAGTTATAGTGAATAGTTATAGTTATTTAATTGTTTTTAGAAAATTTCTAATCTCCTCATTAGAAGGATCTTCACCTAATTCCAGTAACTTTCCTAAATTGTCCGGATCAAATAATTTAGGACCAAATTTTTCAAACATCATTTCACTTAATTTTTCACTCTCTTTTGATTTGCTTTCTGCTTCCATAAGTTTAATTTGACTATCTGTTTGAGCTTGTATTTTTTCAATTTCTCTTTCTGTGTCCGCTTTAATTTTTTCGATTTCTCTATCAGTATCTGCTTTGATACTTTCTAATTCTCTCTTAGTAGCTTCTTTTACTGCAAAAATTTCAGAATTTGATTTTTTAGTTGCACCCAGATAGCTTATTATTGCAGTAATAATTGAGGGAACAATCGCAATCAATAAGTCTGTTAAATCTACATTCAATTTTACACCTACTTTCATTTTATCTATATTTTGATTTATGATATATTTCTTTAATCGATAATATCATTAACTACTATTGTTAGAGTCTTGTATATCTATATAGTCTTTTATATATTCTTTAAAATCTTTTGCTGTTTGATCGAGGAAAGCTTGTACAATTTCATTAACATAATAATGCTCTTTTCCTTCTCGAATAGCTTTTTCACTAATTTTATCTAAATCATCTTTGATTTGATCTGTAAATCGAGTGTTTATCCAATAGTAGTTTTGAGAAACAATATCATAAGATTCCCAATAGTTATCAAGGATTTCTTTCAGAATCAACCATTGATTTAATTTATATTGTTGAAAGCCTTCTGAATCAGAATCAGGAAAGTCTTGTAAGTATTTTTCAAACGTATAATTTTCGTACTTACTGTTTATATATTCTTTACCTAATTTTTCGAGATTATTAATACGATCATGACGCTCTTTAAAAATTTCCATGCCTTCATCAGGTATTGACTTACTATCTAGATTATCCAAACCAAGTTTTGACAAGAAGCTTTCAGGACGACCAGCATAAAACTTTAATTCTTCTTTAGCTACTTCCTTTTTATTTTGTAAGTAATTATTAAGATTACTAGATAGATACCTATCAAGGCGCTGCTTTATGTTGGGATTGCCATATAATAACTCATCGACAGTAGAATTATCCAACTGTGCAATTTCTTTAAGTCTCTCCTCAGAAGGTATCACATTATGGTTTTCCCATTTATTTACTAAACTTCCGGTTGCGCCAAAAAGTTTACCAAACTCAGTTTTATTCATTCCATTATTTAAACGAATGCGTCTGATTCTATCTCCTATATTTTCCAATAAACCTCACCACCTTTAAAAATATAATAACACAAACAAACAAAAAACGGTCATAAACCGTCAAAAAACTTGAAGATATATATAATTTATGTTTTAATGTAATTGTGGTCATGAATAGTCATGGAGGATAGGAGGAAGAAAATGAAAAGTACTATCAATAGAGTAGCAGGATATCGGATAATGCTGAATATGAACCAGAAAGATATGGCTGGTTATTTAGGTATTACCTCTCAAAGCTATAGTAATAAAGAAAGGGGAATGAGAAAATTTAGTGATGAAGAAAAACTTAAACTAAAGGAGTTATTCAGAAAAATTGACTCCGATCTAACAATAGATGCTATATTTTTTTAACTTTAAACCGTCACAAACCGTCATTATAAATTGGAGGTGCAAATATGCAAAATGAAGGAGTACCAAAATTTCAAGTTAGGTTAGATCCCGAATATGAAGAAGAAATCTTCAACCGATTTACAGAATTAGCTGAAGAAGCTATTAACCAGTCAGTTGAACGAGCCTCAATTCATAAACAATATCTTACGCAGAAAGAGGTCATGCAAGAGCTTAGAATAGGACATGTAGTGATGAATGATTTGTATGAGAATGGATTACAGTTCATAAGAATAGGGAATAAGAAGCTGATTGATTTAGATGATCTAAAAAAAACACTAAACAAACTAAAATTTTAAAATACGCACACGCCATGCGAGCTCAAATAGTATCTAAATCAAAAGCGTAAAGTACTGGTTATAGAGAGGACACTGAATTATATGTCAGATAAATTGAAGATGGAGGGAATATTATCTAGGGGATATGGCCTTATTCCAAAATTAATTATGCAAGATCAGGATATTTCAATTGAAGCGAAAAGTATCTATGCATACTTTGCAAGTTATGCTGGAAATGGTACTACAGCATTTCCAAGTGTAAGTAAAACAATTTATGACTTGAAAATTGGAGAGGAACGTTATTACAAACACAGAAAACAATTAATCGATAAAGGATACTTGACAATCACACAACAAAAAGCAGTAAATGGAAAATTTAATAGAAATATCTATACATTGCCACCGTACCCTGAAATTCCGAGTACGGAGAATACACCCACTGAAAAACCAAGTACGGGAAACCTGGGTACTAATAGTAACAATATAAATAATAACAGTTCTAATAGTAACAATATTAATAATTTAGATGATGATGAAAATATCATTAATGATTTAAGAATATTTATAACACCAAAAATCATTCAGAGATTAAAAGAAGCGGGAATACGCAACGTGACAGCAACGAAGTTAATCCCATTAGCTCGATCAATGGCAAAGTTTACTCATGTATATAATCAAGACCATAAAGAAGTAGAAGAAATAATTCTAATAGCAATTGAATTATTTGAATTAAATAATGGAAAATCAATTAAATATATTATAAAAATACTAAAAGATTGGGAAGACCATAACCTCTATACAGTCAAAGATATAAGAGAATACAATGACAAGTATGAGAATAAAGAAGCAAAAGGAAAGGATATTGAACCAGTCCCAATGATTAATTGGTTAAAGGAATTAAACGAGTAGTTAGTACTGAAGGGAGTTAGAAATGATAATATTCTTTTCAATTATAAGCAGCTTTAAGAAACCTATAATTACTAACTGTAAAACAAAAAGTCCCTACAAACTGGCATTTGCAAGGACCGTTAAAACAAGTACTAAAACCATAATACTCTAATACCATAATACCATAATAATATTAAGCGATAAAGAGCATGTTCTTTTGAAAGTATATAGGAGAAGAAAGGACATGCTTATTTTTTGAAAAGATAAAAAGGGGTGAATTAATGCCTATATTTGGAACGATAGATCCTTTTAACATTGGCGAGAGTATTAAAAATATGTTCTTAGATTGGATTATAAGTGCAATTGAAATGGCTGTGGAGTTTTTACAGAACACTCTTTTTAATTATGACGGTTTAGCAGGAGTTGCTTTAGAAGCCTACAATCTATTTGTATTTGTAGGCGGCTTATTGTTAGTCGTTTTAGCTTTAGGAAAAGTAATAAGACAATTACTCTCTGAAGCAGAAGGCAGCCAAGAAGCCGATATTTGGTTCACTTTAGTAAATAGTTTTAAAGCTGGAATTCATATCGTCTTCATGCCATTCATTATTTCAATTACGATGAATGGAATTGTTCAACCGATTAGCAGTTATTTTATTGGAGAAATGGGAATTCTAACAGTTGATAATTTACAGGGAGTTGTTGAATCAGATACTCTTCCAGCAATATTTAATTCAGGTCTTAATCAAGTGATATTGATGTTGTTTTTACTTGTAGTAATAGCTGTGTTTGCATTTAAAATTTTCGTTGCACAAGCTCAAATTCTAATGTTAGAAGTCTTATCACCTATGTGTGCAATTTCTGTTGTAACAGAAGAGTTTAATTTTGTAGAAAATTGGTGGAGAGATTTACTTTCTCATACTTTAACGATCGTCGTTTTAACTTTGTCAATGGCTCTTTTTACTGAATCATTGACGATGGATACTGAAACGATTTGGGGCAAATTACCTTTCATTATTGGTACTGGTGCATTGGTATTAAGTGGACCGACAATCTTAAAAAGCATCTGGTTTAGTAGCGGAGTTGGACGAGCAGGAGGAGGAGTAGCACGTACGCTTATGTATCGAGTCATGCGGAAATAACAGACAAGCATTATGGTATTAAGTCAATGAAATGATTGAACTATTTTAAGTTCATTGATCTAAAAAAGACAATACTGAACTAACCCGCCCGCATGGGAATATACGTTCGGGTATTTGCTTCGGTTATTCGTCCTTAAGAAGCTATTTTCTTAAGACTCAATCGCCTCCGATCTGGCGATATAGAGTTGATGTTTACTTAGGAGTGCAAACACCAGACGCACAAATTTTCTTGCAGTTAAGACGAGGGCTCGCTTGTGTTGCGTTTTAGGTACTTCATTATATTTTTTATTGTAATAGTCTGTGTATTCAGGAATATGGTGCCTTACTGAGTTGGCAGCTTGAACTAAGTAATAGCGTAAATACCGATTTCCTGATTTAGACATAGGCGTGTGTTCTCTTTGATGATTTCCTGATTGGTGTTTAGGCCAATGCAGACCTGCGTATTTAGCCAATTGAGCCTCATGGTCAAAACGATCGATTGAGCCAATTTCAGCCATAATGCCTGCGGCAAATACTGGACCAATACCTGGAATACTGAGTAAAACTTTAGACTCGCTCATTGTTTCCATAATATCTTTGATTGCTTGGTCTAATACTTTAATCTCTTTTTCAAGTGCACGAATCACTCGCATTTGTACCCCTAAATTGATGTCAATACTATTTTGGGCTACTTTTCCTAAGCGATAGGAGTCCCGAATGGACTTTTTAAGAACTTTTGCCAATTTATCAGGTGCTTTAAAACGCTGACGGCCAAGTTTTTGGAGATAATCAACGAGCTCAGCTGTTTTCATAGCTTGAAGCTGTGCCATTGAAAAATCGCCATTCATTAGTTCAACCATTGTTGAACTAAATACCGATGTACTAATATCTGCTTCTTTCAGATCACTCGTCAAGGTATTGCATTTATAGTAAAGCGTTTCTAGGTAATGTTGTTGCGCTTCGTTTTTCTGATGAATCAACTGATAGCGCGTACGCGTAAGGCGAAGAAGAGCCACATGCTTTTCGCTTCTAAGCGTTGTTTCTGTATATTTTTCAGTACTTAGAAACTCAGCAATCAACTGAGCATCAATTCGGTCATTTTTCTCTTCAGTAAATACTTTTGAGTAACGAGAAATGACCCGTGGGTTCTCGACAACGGTTTGAACATTGATCAATATCAAGTCAGAATCATTCGAAAAGAACAGTGAAGGATGTAAGCTGTATTGACCGGTAGCCTCCATTCCTACGACAATTTTGTCAAAATCGAATTCCTTATGGAATTCAAGTATATATTTTTTAATCATTGATGATCCTGCATCGCTATTCTTTACTCGTTTTTCTAAAAGAATTGTGTCAGGATCATACTCACGGAGTAAAAAACAAGTATCTAAATGTGCTTTACTCACGTCTAAACCAACAAATAATTTCATGGAAGGGTCCCCCTTTCATTATGATTTTGGAAGGAAAGCTTGGTCACTCCGGGCTGCCCCTGTAACTTAGTACGTGCCTTAACCTCGCGCATGAGTATTTAACATGCCTCTGTTATAGCTACCAATCAACAGAGTCCTATATCCATTGAATAACAGATTCATGCCATACAGCTTATGAGTAAATAGTCTCAATACTAAGCCGGGAAGCATGCTTTAAAAGTAGTCGAGCTACAAGGAGAGTTAGCTTTACCCCATATTGAACCTTCTTCCATAGTTCCATTTTACACAGAAGCAGGCCGGAATGACCAACAATTAAAAAGTAATAAAATTTTACAAGACAAAAACCAAAACAAAAATTATCAAAATGGGGGGAAATGCGTAAAAAATTCGCAAAGATTTTTCACCCCCCCATGGGGGTGAAAGCCCCCAAAACAATTAAGAAAGAACTGAGGATAAATATATTATACGAGGAGAGTAATAAATGGTAGAACTATTTTCGATTTTAATTACTTTGATTTTACTTATGGCGGTTATATTTGCTATTAGAATATTCAACAAAACTATTCAAGAAGATATAAAAGATTTTAAGGAAAAGTATCAACTCACTAAGAGATTAATTTTAAAACTGAAGAAAAATGGAAACATATATTAAATAAATATTAAGGGCAGGGATGTTTAAATCACTACATCTCTAACCCCTTTATTAATTAAAGGGCGCACTTATACACGATAAATTACATCGTGTTGTGCGTAGATCGAAGCAAGAAGAATCTTGCTTGAAACCTTTCAGGTTTCGGTTGTGAAAATTGCTATCGCAATTTAAGAATTCACTTCGTTCAAACTAAACCATAAAGAAAGGTACTGATAATTATGGCTATTTATCATTTCAATTCGAAAATGATTTCTAGAGGGAAAGGACAATCGGTAATCGCAAGTGCTGCTTATCGAAGTGGCGAGAAACTATACAGCGAGCGTTATGGAAAAACAAGTTTCTATCCACGTGAAATTCAACCAGAAAGTTTTATTTTGAAACCTAATCGTGCGCCTGAATGGACTTTGGATAGAGAAAAATTATGGAATGGCGTAGAAGAAGTAGAGAAACCAATGAATGCTCAGTTGGCTCGGGAGATAAATATCGCGTTGCCTATTGAATTAAATGATGAAGAACAGAGAAAGCTCACAGAAGAATATGTTCAGAAAAATTTTGTTGATGAAGGGATGGTGGCCGATATTTCCATTCATAGAGATGACAAAAACAATCCTCATTTCCATGTGATGTTGACGACCAGACCCTTCAAGGAAAATGGTGAATGGGGCAGTAAATCAAAAAGAATTATTTTAAAAGACGAAGAAGGAAATGAACTTTATTATCCAAGTGGCGATAAAAAAAGTCGGAAACAAAATACAACAGATTGGAATACTAAAGAAAGATTTCAAATTTGGCGGAATAGTTGGGCCGAAATGGCAAACAAATATTTAGAGAAAAAAGGATTAACAGAACGAATTTCTGCGAAAAGTTATGCGGAACAAGGCGTACAAAAGAAGCCTACGATTCACGAAGGAGTTGTTGCTCGACAGATAGAAAAGAAGGGTAGAAAAAGTGACCGAGTAGAGAAGAACAGACAGATTAATAGAGAAAATTATTCGAATCAAAAAGGAAAGAAAGAAAATGTCTTACAAGCAACTGCTGAAAAAGTAATTGCTCCTTTAACTTACGAAGAAAAAAGAGAACTGAAAGAAATTGCAAAAGAACTAAAAGTATATGTCAACTATGATAATTTAATTAAGAAAGAACGAATGCTACAGAACTGGAAAATATCTGACCAAGCGGATAACGTAACTAAAAATTCTAACGATGATACATCAGAAAACATCAAAACTACAGAAGAAGCTATAAATCGTGGTAAAGAAATATTGAAAGATGAGGGCATTAGAACATTTGAAAAATATTACCCTAAACTTGCTGAACGTAAATTCTCTGATTATCAAAAAATGTCTGTTGGTCTTAAAACGATAGAGAAGAAAAGAGTCTTAAATAATGATGAAATTAAAGATATATTCAATGATATTCAAGTAAAAGAATACGCAGAGATTTTTAAGTCAGTTTCAAGTAGTAAAGACATAAAACCTCTATCGAGCTACGCTCATAATTTTATGAATTCTTCAAAAAGACTAGATGACTTTTACGAGAGAAACAATGTTTCTATTGATGATATTTCTTCCTTAAATGAAGATAAGCAGAGAGAGTTTAAAGAATTATTTAAACAGAAGAATAGAGATTATCTCATTTACAATACATTAAATAACTATCATGAAGAAAATATTTTAGCACATTATCCTACTGCTGATATAAACGATTTAAAGGCTAATCACAAAGAAGCATTATCTAAAGTAATTTCTTATTATGGTGATAGTCTCTCTTATGATAAATTAGCTGAACTAGCCGATCAAGAGATAGTAAATAAATACTCTTATACAGAACAGAAATACGGCCTTGATCTTCTTATAAAGCTTGAAGAGGGGAATCTTACCAAAGAAGATAGAACTGATATTTCTAGTGATTATCGAAAACAAGAAATTCTCGATACGGTAAGCAATGAAGTAACCAGAGACTTATTCATTTACGAAGTTAAAAACAATGCCTTACTGGATGATACTAGCTTTAATCAGTTTGATAAAAGCTATAAACACTCTGAAAATTTATTTAGTAATCTAGCAAAGAATATTAATATATTTGAAGATCTAATGTATGCACAGCGAGATAATTTAATGCGTGAAAATGAAGAACGTAAGCATAGACGAAAGGTCAAACAACAGCGAAAGAAACAGAAATCAAAACAAACGAATCAAAAGAGAGGGTTGTAACTAATGCCTAGAGTGTGGAAAAGCTTTGATACTTCTTATTTTGATAAAACTGATCTGAATAAACTTGATATATATGATAACGAAATTGAAAATCAATGCCCGCATTGTGAAGAAGAGAAAAGTTATTTAAAGCCAGTTTCTAAAGTAGCTTTATTGAAGATTATAAAGGATAGTAATTTAGACACACTTGGATCACATGAAAATACAGAAATTTTGGACAAGAATAAATTGTACGATTTAGAAGGAATTGCATATCTTAAGGGCTTAGAAAATATGATTGAGAGTTATTTATCTATCAGAAATAGTAGTCCTTATGAATTGGATATCACTGATTACTCTAAGTTAGATATAAATCAAAAGGTAAGGTTATTAGAAAGTAAAAAAATGACAAAAATAATATCTAATGTAGATCGAAAGAAACTAAAAGAAATAAGTACTAATAATAAAAGCCAAGCTCGTAAAATAAATAAATACGACTTAGATTCTATAAAGAGTATTATGACCCAAATTTTAACTGAATTTGTAAAAGAAATTCTTTGATGTAAACAACATAGAGCTATTATTGTATTAAGCAATGATTTAGAGAAGTTATAGCATACTATTCCTCTGGCTTTTGATTCCTAAAGCGCTCTAAATCGTCCTCACAGCACTTTTCAAAATTTAAAAGTCTAGTCTTTGAAATAAATAGGAGTAAATTTATAAAAAATGCCAGTTATTCACCAAAATGAGACATTTATGTGAGATAATTAAATATACATCAATATGTCTCGGTATATATAATTGCGTATTTATAATACTCCTTATCTGAAGGGAAGTATTATGTATGATAAATGAACAAATTAAATCTAGGAAAAGAGTGTCTGACTTCGGCGAAGTATACACTAATGATAGGGAAATAGAAGCTATGATTGCATTGGTCGCAAAAAAAGCTTATAAGGTAGAGGCGACATTTTTAGAGCCATCTTGTGGGAATGGGAATTTTTTAATAGCTATTTTAAAACGAAAAATGAAAACTGTTGTAGAACAATTCTATGATAATAAACTAAAGTTTGAGATTTATACATTAGTAGCTGTTTCTAGTATTTATGGAATTGATATTCAAGATGATAATATCAAAGAATCACGTAATAGAATAGTATGCTCAGTGGTCAATATAATTAAAGAAGTATTTAAAGATGAACCTTCCAATGGATTATTAAAGAGCATTGAATTTGTGTTGAATAAAAATATTTTATGTGGAGATTTTCTATCGTGTACATTAGCTAATGGTGATCCAATTGTTCTGTCAGAATGGAAATTAACGGATAATTACTTTTTTAGGAGAAAAGATTTTTTGTTAGAGCATAGCGTATGTAATGAAATACATGATATACAATCTGACTATATTTATTATAAATGGTTTAAAGACATATATTTTGAAGGAAAAGAGGATACAATTCTTGGAGGAAAAAGAAAGATTAGTTAAGTCAAAAGAAAGAGTTTCAATGCATGGTGAAGTTTTCACTGCTGAGAGAGAAGTGAATGCTATGTTGGATTTAGTAAAAGACGAAACCAATAGGATTGAAAGTAGGTTTTTAGAACCTGCTTGTGGTGAAGGAAATTTTTTAGTAGCTGTTTTACAAAGAAAATTAAATACAGTTATTAATAAATATGGTAATTATCCATTAGAGTTTGAGAAATATTCAATTTTAGCTCTGTCTAGTATTTATGGAGTCGAACTTCTAGAAGATAATGCTCAGTCTTGTAGAGAAAGATTGTATAAAGTCTGGAATAAATCTTACACAAAAATTCTGAAGAATAATGTAAATAGTAAGAGTCAAATTGCAGCAAAATATATTATATCACGAAATATATTATGTGGTGATGCTTTAACTATGCTTGATAATAATGGAGATCCTATAGTGTTCTCTCAATGGGATTTAATTATGGGTAATTTAATAAAAAGAAGAGATTATCGTTTAGATGTTTTAATGGATAACGAAGAATCTAACAGCGAAGATAATTACCAAATAGATATCTTTGAAGTTGATGATACTGAATGGGATTACCAAAATGGGAAATATGTAAAGATTCCTAAGACTATTAAAGAATACACACCGATTGAATACTGGAGGATTCATGAATATGAGTAATTTATATCAAACAACTTATAATCCTGATGTATTAGAATGTCTTGCCAATTTATCTAGTGATGAGGTATTTACACCGCCTGAAATTGCAAATAAAATGCTAGATTTACTTCCAAAGGATATTTTTAAGAATCCAAATAGTAGATTTTTAGATCCTGCTAGTAAATCAGGAGTTTTTTTGAGAGAAATAGCAAAGAGATTAATAGTGGGTTTAGAAGAAGCTATACCAAATCTCTATGAACGTTTAGATCATATCTACCAAAATCAATTGTATGGTATTGCTATTACAGAATTAACTTCATTGGTTTCTAGACGAAGTATATACTATACCAAGTATCCACAAACTGACTTTTCGGTTTCAAAGTTTGATAATGCAGAAGGAAATATTATATTTCGTAAATACCCCCATACATGGAAAAACGATACATGTATATATTGCGGAGCGACGAGAAAATCATTGGATAGAGATGAGTCACTTGAAACACATGCATACGAATTTATCCACACTAATAACCCAAAGGAGATTTATGATATGAAATTTGATGTTATTATTGGTAATCCACCTTACCAACTAGATGATGGTGGAGCAGGGGCTAGTGCAAAGCCCATTTATCAATTATTTATTCAGCAAGCAATGAAACTAAATCCAAATTACCTTGTAATGATCACGCCTTCACGCTGGTTTTCTGGAGGAAAAGGATTAAATCAGTTTAGAGCTGAAATGATGAGTGATAAACGATTTAGAGAAATTCATGATTTTTTTGATGCTTCTGAAGTTTTCCCAGGCGTTGAAATTAAAGGTGGGGTAAATTATTTCTTATGGGATAGAGATTATAATGGCGATACTCTAATGGTCTCTCATAGCAATGGTAAAGTTGTATCCAAAATGAAGAGACCTTTACAGTTTGAGGATAATGATATCGTTATTCGATATAACGAAGCCATCGATATCTTAAGTAAAGTTTCTAAATTAAACGAAGATACGTTTTCTTCAATTGTTAGTCCAAGAAAACCATTTGGTCTAGCAACAAACTTTAAAGGTTTTAATAAGACCAAACAGAATGAGAAAGATATAAAAATTTACGCGAATAAAATAGAAGGGTGGTTACCCAACAACTTTGAATTTTCTCGTAATGAAGATGCAGTTGGTAAATGGAAAGTATTCATGCCTTATGCAGTGGGGAGCGGTGATATGTCTGAAGATGAATTCAAACCGTTTATTGGTGAACCTAATTCAGTAGCCACAGAAACATATATTATGGTAGGCCCATTTAATTCTGAAGATGAAGCTAAAAATTCAATCAGTTATATAAGGACAAAGTTTTTCCATTTCATGGTAGGTCTTCGAAAAGTTACTCAACATGCAACCTCTAAAGTGTATAAGTTTGTTCCAATACAGGATTTTTCTAAACCATGGACTGATGAAGAGTTATATGAAAAATATGATTTATCAGAAGATGAAATTAACTTTATAGAATCAATCGTTAGACCCTTCGAGACAGATGAGGTGGAATAAATATGGCTGATATATTCGATAAATATTCTTCCGAAAAATCAGAAGCAAATCCAACAATATATGTAGCTAAGCATGTCAGTGATCCGAGATATAAAGGTCTTTTAAAAGTTGGGTACACAGCTAGAAAAGTAACTGAAAGAGTATCTGAGTTCGATAGTATTAAGACCCCTGATGGATTAAGTTCATATGAAGTAATTTATTCAGAACCGGCAATGTACTCTGATGGATCTACGTTTAAAGATTATGCAGTACATAGGGCGCTAGAGAATAGGGGTTTTAAGGGGTTAAATGGGAGTGAATGGTTCGACTGCTCACTAAACGATGTAAAAGCTGCTATCCTAGCTGTAAAGAACGGTACCATAAACTTTGAAAACAGAACTAATGACTTTAGAATGCGTCCTGAACAAAAAAGAGCCGTTGAAGTAACAAAAAGATACTTTGAAACAGAAAAAGAGGAGAACCCTAGCAGTACACCTAAGTTTTTATGGAATGCTAAAATGCGTTTTGGAAAGACTTTTGCATCTTACCAATTGGCAAAATCAATGGATATGGATAGAATCTTAATATTAACTTTTAAACCAGCTGTTCAGTCGGCTTGGGAAGAGGATTTACTTACTCATATAGATTTTGAAGGTTGGCAGTATTATTCCCAACATTACTCAGATAAAACTGGAATTAACCCCGAAGAACTAGATCCTAATCGCCCTATTGTTTGTTTTGGCTCGTTTCAAGATTTTTTAGGGGTTTCGAAATCTGGAGGAATTAAAGCAAAGAATGAATGGGTACACTCCATAAATTGGGACTTAGTTATTTTTGATGAATACCATTTTGGAGCGTGGAGAGAAAATGCCAGAAATCTGTTTAAAAGTGACGATGAAGATGAGTTTGATACTTTAGATATTGAAAAATATAAAGAAGATGAAGCTGATAATGCTTATAATGAGACTTTTTTACCTATAACTACAGATCATTATCTATTCTTATCTGGTACTCCATTCAGATCATTAAATACTGGAGAATTTGTAGAAAATCAAATATTCAGCTGGACTTATACAGATGAACAGCAAGCTAAGGAAGACTGGAAAGGCCCCGAGCCGAATCCCTATGAGTCATTACCTAGAATGGTAATGTTAACTTACAAAGTTCCTGATAGTATTAATGAAATCGCCAAAGGTGGCGAATATGATGAGTTTGATCTCAATGTGTTTTTTGAAGCAAATTACTCACAAGATGAAAGCGTCGAAGAAGCACAATTTGTTTACAAAGAGTATGTACAAAAGTGGTTAGATTTAATACGCGGAGCTTATGCACCCTCAACAGTAGACGATTTAAAATTAGGTCAAGGTCAAAAACCTGTGATGCCATATTCTGATGTTCGTCTATTAAATGTATTAAATCACACATTTTGGTTTTTACCAAATGTTGCTTCATGTTATGCCATGAGGAACCTTTTAGCTGAAAGACAAAATGTTTTTTATCATGATTACGAAGTAATTGTAGCGGCTGGGAATAAGGCGGGCATTGGTATCAAAGCTCTAGAACCTGTTCGAGAAGCAATGGACCCACCGTTAGATACAAAAACTATAACTCTTTCGTGCGGTAAGCTAACTACCGGAGTGACAGTCAAACCTTGGACAGGAATCTTTATGTTAAGAAATTTATCAAGTCCAGAAACGTATTTTCAAGCAGCTTTTAGAGTTCAAAGCCCTTGGGATTTAACAGATGAAGATGGAAATAAAGAAATTATCAAAAATGAATGTTACGTATTTGACTTTGCTATAGATAGAGCATTGAGACAGGTATCTGATTATTCAATGCAACTAAATGTAGAAGAATCAAACCCAGAAAAAAAAGTCGATGATTTTATTAATTTCTTACCTGTTTTAGCTTACGATGGTGCCACTATGCAGGCAGTGAGCGCAAGTGATATTTTAGATATTACTACAGCTGGTACTTCAGCTAGTTTATTAGCTAGGAGATGGGAAAGTGCACTTCTTGTAAATGTTGATAATGAAACCTTGAAGAGGCTTTACGATAACGAAGAAGCTATGAATGCACTTATGTCGATAGAAGGTTTTAGAAGCTTGAATAGTGACATAGAGACAATTATCAACAAATCAGAGAGAGTTAAAAGAAAAAGAGGAGAAGACAAAGAACTTACTCCAAATGAAAAAAGAAAGCTTACAGAAGAAGAAAAAGAATTTAAATCTATGCGTAAGAAGATCCAAGAGAAGCTTATTAAATTTGCTACAAGAATTCCTGTGTTTATGTATCTAACAGAGTTTAGAGAATTTAGTTTAAAAGATGTAATTACAAAGTTAGAACCTGGATTATTTAAAAAAGTAACTGGATTAGAAGTAAGTGACTTTGAGTTATTGGTTTCATTAGGATTATTTAATGAATCATTAATGAACGATGCTGTGTACAAGTTTAAACGTTACGAGGATTCAAGTTTAGAATATGCTGGCGTGCGAAAACGTCCTGAAAAAGAAGATGTAGGGCTCTTTTCAACGGTCATTAACCACGATGATTATGTTTCGTTATCCAAGCAACAAACTGCTTCAATGGATAGTGAGATACCATCATTTATTGAAGCGACTAATCCGGCTCGAGAATCCACTAATCAGACTAAATCTAAAGAAACAACTGGAAATACTGTTATTAACTCTAGAAGACAGACAGCAGTTATGGATAAAGTTGTAAAAGTAAATATTGGAGATAGAGTGCGACATAATAAATTTGGCCTTGGAACTGTTGTTGATAAACCTAAAGAGGATATTATTCAAATAAAATTTGATGATATAGGGGAAAAGATGCTTTCGATTAATTTATCCTTTACAAAAGGTTTTCTAAAATTTGCTGAAGAGAGTAGTTGATATTATGGCTAAACCAAGAAAAGATGGTGAACGTATTAGTATATATTTTGAACGATCCATTTTGAATAGGTTAAGGAATCATGCCGAAGAAAAAGGACAGACTATGACTATGGCATTGGAGAGAATTGTTGAATCTTATTTAAATGAATTAGAAAGAAAGTACTGATGTAGTAACATTGACTGTTTTATTAGACCTCATATCCTCAGATTTATGGATATGAGGTTTTTATTAAAGGAGGATAAAATGGACAGAATTACAAAAGAAGTATATGAACAAATAAAAAATGACATTCCTAAAATAGATGATCAAATGTCTTCACGAAATGGTTCAGAAAGATTATGGAAAAAACTTAGGAGTAAATATTCGGTCCTATTACCAGGTACAGATAAACACGTCCAGGAATCAGGAAAAGTGACATCAGCTGGAACGGAATTTGATTTCCGTCCTGAACTTGAACAGTTAAAAGAAGTCATTTTAGCGTATATGATTGTTAATCCGGTCGATGAACAGTCAAATGTTGAAATCAAAAATGAGGGGAAAGAATTACTAAATAAAACATTGCCAACTTCAACAGATAATTTAATAAATGAAAAAATTGAAGAATCGAAGCTTTACATAAGGTCTAAGGAATCAAATAAGAAACAAACAGCATTAGAAAAAATATGGGATGCTTTCGAAAGACTTAAAACAATATATGGAGAAGATAAAAAAACTTCTGTTGAAAAACTAATTGATACAATCAGTAACGGTTCTATAGCTACCAAAAAATTACTTGATAAAGAGTTTAAAGAACTTACAGAAATTGGAAATAATTTTCAAATTAGACATTTTGAAAATGGAAAAGAACCTTTAGAGTCTGATGACTTTAGGGAATATTTATATTTTAGAATACTAAGTCTAATTAGTTATAGTTTGTATAAAATTAAATAGAGTAAGTAAAAAAACATTTAAAAAAGAAGTGAAATTTGTGAATGAAGATAGATTTGAGAAAATGCGTAACGATATAAATTTTTGGATTAGTAATATTGACAGTAAAGTCTCTTTTGCATTAGCTTTTGTCGGCATTATCATAGGGTTTATTTTAACTAGTGAAAATGTGAACCACACAGTTCAAAATTATATAGATTATTTTAAATTAAATACTTTTAATTATTGGCAAGTAATCCATTTTATTATATATATGGTTTCTTTAATCAGTTTAGTTGTTTCAATGATTTTATTTTTCCTCAGTTTAAAAGCAAGAATTAAAGAACAAAATAATCATACAACAGACGATACTCACATCTTTTGGGGCACAATAGCAAAACATGATAGTTTTAAAGATTTTAAAGATACCTATAATTCAATTATAGATCGAAATGAAGCCGATGACTTTCTTTCGCAGGTCTATATAAATTCTAAAATAGCTCAAAAAAAATCTAGGTATTATAACAACGGGTTAAAATTTTTATTAATCGGTACATTATCCTTTATAATTTTTGAGTTATTAATATTTTTATTTTGAAAGGAAATATTATGTCTTTATCTGAATTAAAAACTGAATTAGAAGATGAAATTAGTAAGATCATGGACGAAGATTTTAATGTATTGGTAACAGAAACCTCGTTAGTCCCTACAGTAGATAGCGAGAACATTACTTATCCTAATTTAGACGACAAAAGAATCAAGTCCGTTACAATAAATACTTGTATTCTTTACATTGATATTAGAAATTCAACACAATTAAATATTGATTATAACTTAAAAACCTTAACTAGATTATATAGTGCATTTATGAGATCGATGACAAAAGCTGCTCAATATTTCGGGGGGCATGTTAGGAATATTATAGGCGATAGGGTTATGGTGGTTTTCGAAGAAGAAGATTGTTTTACGAATGCAGTCGAAACCGCTATACTTTTAAACTCTGTTTCAGAATATTTATTGAATAAATATTTCCCAGAAGAAAAATTAGAGTTCGGGATAGGTATCGATTACGGCGAAATGTTAGTATCAAAAGGAGGAATCCGCAAAGATGGAAAAGAAAATGCTCCCTATAAATCATTGGTCTGGTTAGGAAAACCTGCAAATATTGCTAGTAAGTTAACAGACTTAGCGAATAAATCGATTGAAACAAATAGTTTTTATATAATAGATAAAAGGGATCCAGGCAATAAAAAATATCATAATTTATCATTTGAAGATTTTTTTAGACATGATAAATTTTTAAGTAAACAAAAATTCAGTAGAACAAAGCGTTCGGATGACAATGATTTAGACTTTTTATATTCAGAAAATTATTCAGCATTCCCAGAAAGATCTTCGCATAAAACACCAAAAATATTAATGACTGAAAAAGTATACTTAGAGTACAAAAATTCAAATCCAAATGATTTATCTGTAAAAGAAAATTTTTGGAAAAAACAACCTTCTCATATATTGAATAGGAAAACGATATACGGTGGAAGCATTATCTATCGTATTTTTAAATCGTAATTTTTACAAGATTACTGTCATGGATAAGTAGAATAATTGATTATTAATATAAATCAACCATTAAGTATTTTTCACAAAACATAGGCGTATGCGTGAAAATTTAGTACAAACCATTACCAAAACCATTACTATATAACTATAAAGCTTGATGTGAAGGGGGATAGATGAGCCCCCCTCACTCCAGAGTCATAAGAGAGCTCCACTAGGGAAAAGCTTATTCCTGAGTGGGGCTTTTAAATTTATATGTATTGAATCCTTACTTTTAACTACTAATCATTCTTGAGAGCGCTTCAAAAAGGTTTCTCCTATGGTATAATTATTAAAATAGTTTCAAAAGCATTAGGAGGATTCACGATGATATCAATTGAAGAATATAAGACATGGTCTAGCGAAAATTTAGGACAAGCAACTGGTAGATGGTATGGTGAACAATTAAGTCGGTTAGGGAAAGTATTGGATGAGCTTGGTATTGCATCCAAATATAAAGCGAATTTTTTTGACTATACAACTTATGATCAATTTAAAGAAGTGTATCAATCTTTAACGGGTGAGTCAGATGAGGTCATTGAAGAAATTTTGCTTGGTGTCAGTAAAAGATACCCTAACCTGTTTCAAGAGAAAGCCAAGCAGTTTAGAGAAGGATTTGCTCAAAAAGAGTATGCCGAAGGAGTTCGATCAAAACCAGATAATTACGGTGGCATACCAGCTCTTGGCGCCGTATTAAGAAGTTATTTAAAGTTTCTTTACTATCATGAACATCCGGATAAGGTCTATCCAAGAAAACCACAAGATCAGCCAGACTTGGAATATATCGATTGGTCACAGTTCTATATGGAGTTAGCGGATGTACTGTTAACCTTTAAAGATAATCGACAATCGCTACTTGAAAAATTGCAAAATATATACCGATCTATCGATATCGATTTTCCAACATTAGAACGGGATGGTAGCCCCATAGATATCGATCCTTTTACCGTGTATGGCTTTTTTAATCGTCAAGTCCCGAGACAACTGATTTTGAATGGATTTAAAGAAGAATTTGAGATGAAGAGCCCTGTGCCTGAATCCGATGTGGGGGCGCCGACTGTCTTGCCCTTCAATTTTACCTATTTTAGATATGAAGATAAACGGGAAGAAGACGACATCGATAATTTATGGGCCTTATTTGAAACGGCTCTTAAATATTCTGAAAATCACACGCAGGATTTAGAAAATGATTTAATCGATCGCTTTAATCAAGTGATCAAGCAATATGGTATCAAATGGAACATTACTTGGGGACTCTATTGGATAAGACCCTATACATTCATTCACTTAAATGCCAATAATCGCAAATTTATTGACTTGAGTATGCCAACGATTGCGCATAAATATCCTGGGCTTAAAAAAGGAAAAATGATTAACGGTGAAGCTTTTATCGATATTTGTCAGTTGATGCAAGAAGAAATCGATAAAAGTGATGAGTACAATAATTTTATCGAATTTTCGATTGCTGCACATAGCCATCACTTTTATGAAGAAGATACCGATGATCATTGGACGAATTTCTATACAGAATTGGCCGATCGCTTGCTGGAGTATAAAAACAAACGAGGAGAGTTAAGAGATAAGATAAAGTCAGTTTATGATTTGGTAGGTTTTAAGTTTCCGACTGCAAAAGATGGAACAATGATTGAAGATATTGATCCTTACACCATTTATGGGTTTATGCATCAAAAATTAAGTCCGCAAAGTAAAGCCACCATTTTTGAAGGCATTAAAGAGGGTTTTGATTTGGAAAGTCCAGTCCCTGAAAGATTTGAAGGGGTACCTATGATTACGAGTTATAGCTTTACACAGTCAAAGTTGCTAGAAATTTTGGATGAAGAGCCTAAATTAAGGGAGGATTTATGGGATTTTCTTGAGACGGCTACTTTGTATGCTAAAAATAAACGCGAAGACACAGCGTCTGATTTAGCAAATTCATTTAATGATTTATGGATAAACACCAATTTAACGTGGAATTTGACAAAAATCCTTTATTTCGTAAGACCATTTGACTTTATCCATTTAGATGAAGTGAACCAATACTTTATTGAAAGAGAGTTACCGGATTATGTATTTCCTGAAGCTATAGAGGGTGCAGAATATTTAGCCTTGTGTCAGCAAATCCAAGAAGAACTAGAGGAGGATTTTGTAGCCCTCTCCATTAAAGCTTCAGAAGAAGAAACAGTCGTTTTCAATAATGATGTTTATTCGCCCTCTCTAACTGTGGATGAATGGGAATCGCTGATTAAAGATGAAACTATTTTTGTTGAAGACAGCTTGACGATTATGAGACGTTTTTTAGATTATGGTGAAAAGGCTACTTGTTCAGAGTTGGCCAACGAATATGGGAAAACATATGCGTATTATAATAGCCATTCCGTTCAATTGGCTAAACGAATTATCGAAGATACTGAGATTGACGTGTACAAAGAAGGGGATGCGATACGTTGGTGGCGTGTTCTTTATCTAGGGGAATATGCGAAAGAAGATGAGGCTGGCGTTTTTAGCTGGGAGCTTAGACCGGAACTCATTGAGGCACTGAAACGTGTCGATTTATCGCTTTATTCATTGTACGAAGAAGAGAAGAAAGCCTATGTACCTTATACGGAAGCTGATTTTTTGGATGAAGTCTTTATGTCGGCAGAAGAGTATAAGACGTTAAGAACACTTTTGAAAGAAAAGAAAAATGTTATTCTTCAGGGCGCACCGGGAGTGGGAAAAACCTTTGCAGCGAAGCGGTTGGCTTGGTCTATTCTGGGTGAAGCAAATGAGGACCGTATTGAAACTATTCAATTTCATCAAAATTATTCGTATGAGGATTTCATTATGGGCTATAAACCCCAAGAAGAAGGCTTTGAGCTGGAAGAGGGCATATTTTTGAATGTATGTGAGAAGGCAAGTAAAAATAAAGATTTGCCTTATTTCTTAATTATAGATGAAATCAACCGTGGAAATATTAGCAAAATCTTTGGTGAACTAATGCAGTTAATTGAGAAGGACTACAGAGACCAACAAATCCGAATGCCCTATAACAAGAAACCGTTCAGTGTACCAGAAAATTTATTTATTATTGGCATGATGAATACGGCAGATCGTAGTCTTGCTTTGATCGATTATGCATTAAGGCGTCGATTTAGTTTCTATGAAATGGTCCCAGGTTTTGAAACAGTAGGCTTTAAGAACTACCAAGCCAGTATCAATAATGAAAGTTTTAATCGAATGATTCGTTTAATCCAGCGATTGAATGAAGAAATCAGACAGGATACCACTTTAGGTAAAGGCTTTTATATTGGGCATAGTTATTTCACAGGACAGACGAAAGAATCCTTTAGTGAAGATTGGCTAAAACGCGTTATTCAATTTGATATTTTACCGATGTTGAATGAATATTGGTTTGATGATGAAAGCAAGATAGACGAATGGGAAATCCGTTTGATGGATGTGTTTAGCGATGAAATATAAAAATACTTTTATTCAAAATATTTACTATATGTTGACTTACGCTTTTAAAGTATTAAATCAGAGAAATTATGAGGAAGTAGAAACTGAAACCTTTAATAATGTTTATAATTTATTTGCTGAAATACTAATTAAAGGCGTTCAAAAGCAGGTCAAGCAAGGTTTGTATAAAAAATATGTCGATAAACAAGAAAATCTTCCGACCATTCGGGGAAAAATAAATATAAGAGAGTCAATGAAAAATAAAATACAGAAAAGACAACTCTTAATGTGCGAATACGATGAATTAACAGAGGATAATCTTTATAACCAAATCATTAAATCAACCATGCTTGTATTGATGAGGGAATCGTCGGTAGCAGAAGAAAGGAAAACTAAACTCAAGCAGCTGCTCCTTCATTTTTCAAAAGTCCAAGTGATTGATCTACAAAGTATAGAGTGGCGTTATTTGCAAATTCAGCGGAATAAGCAAAACTATCAACTACTCATTAATATTTGTTATTTTGTTGTTGATGGTTTGTTATTAACTACCGAAAAAGGAACATTCAAATCTCCTATGTTCTCTGATGAAAACATTAATTTGCTATTTGAACGGTTTGTGTTTAATTATTATAAAGAAGAGTTGCAGGGGATAAAAGTGCATGCTCCACATATTGATTGGCATTTAAGTGAAGAGTTTTTCAATGAAGATTCTTCCTTTCTGCCGCAGATGCAAACAGATATTGTGTTAAGTAGGGACGAGCAAAAACTCATTATTGACACGAAATTTTATAGCTATCCACTGACTGAACATGACAAACTCTCCTCGGGGAATTTATATCAGATTTTCAGTTATGTGAAAAATGAAGATGTCAACCATACAGGCGAAGTGAGTGGGCTTCTATTATATGCACAGACTGAAGCAGATATTCATCCGGATTTTAATTTTGAAATGAGCGGCAATCAAATCAGCGTGAAAACACTAAACCTGAATCAAAATTTTGAGGGTATTAAAGCAGAACTCAATCAAATTGTAGAGGAGAGATTTGGAGCTGAAAGTCAGACAAAGTCTATATAATTGTGTGAAAAATACGTCTGAAATTTATAAAAGAAATGTGATATTGATTAGATTAAGCTAAAGTAGCAAAATAAAAATATAAGGGGTGATATTAGATGATTAAGTCCTGTGATTCATGTGGTAGAAATTACAATAGTAATAATACAATTACTAAGTATCATAACTATTTTAATAATGAAGTAAACTATGGTGATACTTATGAAGGTAGAGATATATGTTATGAATGCGCTATAGATGATACTGAAGATTTAATACAAACGGGTCGAGAATATTTCGAAGCCATTGAAATAAATCATGGAGAATTACCTTATGATGAGGAGAATAGATTTGTACCTTAGATAATATTGTTAATGTTAGAAGTCATGTAAGAGATTTGCCAACGAATCATAATGCATCTGAACAGCAGCGGAAGTTAGCTCAAAAAAATAATATCTATTTAGGTGCTAATCAAACCTTTGTGAAGGAACACGAAAAAAATATAGCAGCGTAAAAAAATCAAATGAAGCATATTGTTTATGCTTAAAAGAAAGTAGGGATTACGATGGAGAATAGATTTCCTGATGTTGATTGGTTTTGTGATAGATGTGATAGTCATCTAAATAATCAAGTGGGATTTGATGACAATAAATATATATGGCAATGTACAGAATGTAACCATAAAAACAGTATATCCTCAACAAATATTTATGAATCAAAAGTAGATTTTGATATTAGAGATTGATACATGTAGTTGATATATGCTTTAATAATTTCTATAAAACATAGGCGTATGCGTGAAAATTTAGTCTAAACCATTACCAAAACCATTACCATATAACTATAAACATTGATGTGAAGGGGTTCATATGAGCCCCCTCAACTACATAGTAACAAGAAGCCTCACTAGGGAACAGCTGGTATCCTCCCTTTAAAGTAGTTTACTTTTTACAGTATCTACTTGGAAGGGAGCAAATCACTATATTCCTGATGTGAGGTTCTTCTTATTTCAGCCGTTAATCCAAACGTATCTATACTAGCTTATAATTTAATAGAACTAAATAGTGTTCCGATATTATCAAATGTTCCTCTTGGCTCTTTCATTCTTTGGAGCAGTTGTTCCCCTCAAGTAGAAGGCGACACTTTTTTGTCAATTAATTTCCGCAAACTCTACTAACTCATATTATAGTCAACCCCAATAATTGAAGTTTAATTGCTTTCTATCTGCTGTTCCAACCAATCATTTATATAAGAAAAAACTTCCTGGTTATTTAGTTCATTTACTAACTCATGCCGAGCATCTTTAAATAATCTAAGTGTTACATGTTCCAAATCTAATTGAACATATTGCTCATATAATGCTTGAACCGCTGTGCCATACTTACCAACAGGGTCCATATCACCAGAAATAATTAAAAGAGGTAAATCTTTTTCAATTTTTTCTAGTCTTTTTGTTTGATATAACGATTTAAAAGCGTGGAAGAGTTCATAGTAGAAATTTATCGAAGAAACGAAACCAGACAATTCATCTTGCTCATATTGTTCCACAATTTTAGCATCTCTTGTTAGCCAACTAGATGTCGGTTGCTGCTTTTGAAACTTCTTATTAAATGCCCCAAAAGATAATTGATCAATCAATTTGGCTTCTTTTTTATTATCGAATACAGTATTTTGAAAGGTAGCTAATATTCTTCCCATTTTTACATCCAGCCCATTTTGTTTGGCTGAACCAGAAAGAATCATCCCATCTATTTTTTCAGAATTTTGAATGATATACTCCTGCCCGATAAATGAACCAAAACTATGAGCAAAAATAAATAAGGGCAGCTGAGGATATTTCTTTTTAATCAGCTCAGAAATCAGTTGTTCATCTTTAACAATTTTTTGAAAACCATCCTCACCAATATAGCCAAAGACTTCTTCTTCCGTCAAAGAATGCCCATGACCCCGATGATCATCTGCATAAACAATATAACCTTTTTTATTTAAAAAAAGTGCAAATGTTTCATAACGTGCAGAATGTTCGGCCATTCCATGAATAATTTGAACGATTCCTTTTGGTTTTTCTACTTGATTCCATATACGTAAAAATATTTTTTGTCCATCATGAGAAGAAATATATGTAGTTGTATGTTCCATTTTCTGACTCCTATCCAATTTTATTTAGTATAATACAAACCAACTTTGAAATCCTTAAACGTGTATTTTGTCAGTGGAGTATTCAAGAGAGACTTATTCACTCCACATATTGCTCAATATACAAATGTGTCCATGCGTAATATAACGAATTAAGAACCGTAAAAATTAATATTTTTTAACATTAAAGGCTTTGGAATCTTATAGAGGTTGTCTTTGTTTGCGGGTAGTTTCTAAGAGGTTATGGATTGATTAAGGCTTAAGTATTACCGGAAAAACATAAATAGTTCGTATTTTCCTTTAATATCTTTTTGCTTTTCTTGAAAGGGTTCATCCATTACTTTTTCTTCTTCCTTATATTCATAATGGTTTTGCTTTTTGAGAAATAGATTTCATTTCGTTAAATATGTAGTAGAATAGATATAAATACTTTAAGATAGGATGATAAAATGAGTACGCCACATATTGAAGCACAAAAAGGTGATATTGCGAAAGTTGTTTTAATGCCTGGAGATCCTCTGAGAGCAAAATTTATTGCGGAGACTTTTTTAACGGATGTTAAGAAATTTAACACTGTTCGTAATATGTTTGGATATACCGGATTGTATAAAGGAAAAGAAGTTTCTGTTATGGGATCAGGAATGGGCATGCCAAGTATTGGAATCTACTCTTATGAGTTATATACAGAGTATGATGTAGAATCAATTATTCGTATTGGTTCGGCTGGTTCGTATAGTGAGAGAGCCAATGTTTACGATGTTGTATTAGCAGATAGTGCCTATTCAGAATCAAGTTTTGCAAAAGTTGCTTTTAATTATGAGGAAGATGTTTTAAAACCAAGTGCGGTATTGAATGAACGTTTACTGGGAAGTGCAGAAAAGTTAGGTATTGATGTAATCACAGGTAGAATTCATAGTAGTGATGTGTTCTATCGCGATTCGGGTACGAACTGGGAAGAGTTAAGAGACAACCATGACGTACTTTGTGTAGAAATGGAATCCTTTGCTTTATTCGCGAATGCTAAAAAACTCGATAAGAAAGCAGCGTGTATTTTAACAATCTCTGATTCATTTGTTACTCAAGAAGTGACTTCAGCAGAAGAACGTCAAACGGCCTTTACAAAAATGATGAAAATTGCATTAGACACAGCCATTGATGAGTAAATCTTAAACATCCAAAAATATTCCCTTAAGATAAAGTTGTTTACAATAAAAATCTATCTTAAGGGATTTTGTTCTTCGAACGAAGAAATTATGAGTCCTTACGAAGAGTAGTATATAGGATGTATGAAAAGCGAAGAAAATTCTAAGAAAGATAATAAGTGAGAAGATATTGGGAACGTAAGAGCTTAAAATTGAACAGTTGTTCATCTATTGTTATTCTACTATTAGAAAATAAATAAAGGAGTTTATTAAAATGGCAGAAATACCATCCGTGAAAATTAAAGTAAAAGACCTTAAGCCAAGCTACACGCTTTTACAAGAGATGCGTGATGAAGTAGATGCACCTGTAGTAAAAGGAGAAGCGTTTACAAAAGAGATTATTGCGATTTATGGGAAAGAAGCGGCCGAGATTTTTTATAATCCTAAAAATTTCAAACGTGAAGGCGCCATGCCAGACGTTGTATTAAATACATTGTTTGGTCAAGATGGTGTCCAAACATTAGATGGAAAAGAGCACCATCATCGAAAAAATATATTTATGGATCTAATGACCCCTGAACGAATAGACGCTTATCATGAAATTTTGGATAAAAAAATGACAGCAGCCTTTGAGGAAGAACAAGGAACTTTTGATTTGTTTAGTCTCTCTCGTAGAGTATTGTTTGCTACAGTTACAGAATGGGCTGGCATTAATATGGATGATTTATCAGAAGAAGAAATTGAAGAACTATCTAAGTACCAAATTTCAATGATTAGCTCGTCCTTCACTTCTCCCGTCGACCATGTTAAAGGGATAAGTGATCGTAAAAAATCAGAAAAATGGGCACAAAAGTTAATTAAAGAAGCACGCGAGAATCCGGTTCCTGGGAAAGAAGATGTGGCATTATACGCATTTGCAGAGGCAACAGATTTAGAAGGTGAATTATTACCAGTTGAAGTGGCAGCTGTTGAGTTGTTAAATATTATTCGACCGACTTTAGCTTTAACGGTTTGGGCTGCTCTTATGGGCCATGCATTGTTTAGTCGAGAAGATATTTATAATGAATTAAAAGGCGATTTCGATCGCTTACAAGATTCCTTTATTCAAGAATTGCGCCGTTATTATCCATTCTTCCCTATGCTACCTGCTATTAGTCTTCGAGAGGTAGAGGTGGATGGATATATTATTCCAGAAGATAGCTGGGTAGTTTTAGATATCTATGGTACAGATCATGACCCACGACACATAGAAAATCCACAAACATTCAAAATTGACCGGTACGTTGAGAATGCTAGAAACATTTCTTATGAAGAAGAATATGCGATGATTGCACAAGGTGGAGGAGATTTTCGAAGCATGCATCGTTGTGCAGGTGAATGGATTACATTACACACTTTACGTGTTTTATCCGATCATTTAGTGAATAAATTTGACTTTACCATTCCTGACCAAGATTTTGAAATTCCTCTGGATCAATTTCCAACGTACCCACAAGATGGTGTATTACTTTTTAAAGATTAAAAAGAATTGAGTCGAAAAAGTGATTGGAGCAATTCCAATCATTTTTTTAGATGAAAAGTATGAAAAATACACAGATAATAAGCTGGAAAAATCATTTTTAGAAAACATAATCGTACGATGTACTTAATCTTATATTACTCCAAAAATGTTTATACCCAGTATTTTAAGAAACGAACCTCCTTTTTTTGAGGTTAAAGACGAATGATATTGAATAACTTTATTCTTTTTTAACTAAACGTTCGGGAAATGATTGACTTCTGTTTTCCCTGTGTTATTATTTAGGTAATAAAAGAATAATTCATATATTTCTCATGAAATGGATGAGAAGTTTCTACCAATGACCAATGATCATTGTCTATGAAGAAAGTGTATCTAGGGTTCCGAAGATTTATTCTTGCTGGACCAAGCGATACAGATGCTTATAATCAGCGTCACACCAAAGGGATAAAAACCCAGATGGATAGGTTTCATTCAGCCTGTCTATCTGGGATTTTAATTTTTAAAAAACAAATAATGGAGGATTCAAAATAGGATGGAAAATTATTTCATGCTCAAGGAAAATAATACAGATGTAAGAACAGAGGTACTTGCAGGAGTCACCACATTTATGACGATGGCTTATATTTTAGCGGTTAATCCGTTAATCTTGTCGGATGCGGGGATGGATGCAGGGGGAGTATTTACAGCGACGGCTTTATCTGCGGTTATAAGTACGTTAGTCATGGCATTATATGCTAAATACCCGTTTGGTTTAGCTCCAGGAATGGGATTAAATGCTTTTTTTGCTTACACTGTCGTGTTAGGGGATATGCAAAAGACTTGGCAGTTTGCTTTAACAGCTATTTTAATTGAGGGATTATTATTTATTGTATTATCATTTTTTAGTGTACGAGAAGCTATCTTTGATTCAATTCCACTTAATTTAAAAAATGCAGTGTCTGTAGGTATTGGTTTATTTATTGCATTTTTAGGCTTAGATGGAGCAAACATCATCCAGTCAGGAAATGGAACTTTGCTTAGCTTAGGTGATTTAACTTCAGGAGCGCCTTTAGTAGCAATTATAGGAATATTAATTACCGGATTTTTATTTGCAAATAACGTCAAAGGTGCATTATTAATAGGAATTTTAATTTCTACATTTGTGGGTATTCCCTTAGGAGTTACACAGTTACCCGCCGGTGTGAATAACATCATGAGTTTGCCACCAAGTGTGAGTGAAGTGGCTTTTAAGTTTGTAGGTTTCAATGAAATTTTTTCTTGGGATATGCTGATTGTAGTATTTACCTTTTTATTTGTCGATATTTTCGATACAGTTGGAACGCTAGCTGGAGTAGCATCTAAAGCAGATATGCTGGATGAAGATGGAAAATTACCAAGAGTAGAGAAAGCATTGACAGCGGATGCGATTGGAACGATTGCGGGTGCTTCTCTTGGTACATCAACAATTACGACATTTGTAGAATCTGCATCAGGAGTAGCAGCTGGTGGGCGAACAGGGCTTACGGCTCTATCAACAGCAGGAATGTTTCTGTTATCTTTATTCTTTGCTCCTTTATTCACGTTAATCCCCGCTGCAGCGACTGCTCCAGCCTTAGTCATTGTTGGATTATTCATGATGAGTCCTATTAAACAGATCAATTTTGAGGATTATACAGAAAGCATCCCAGCTTTCTTAACGATCATCATGATGCCTTTCTCAGGGAGTATAGCAGAAGGTATTGTATTTGGAATGATTTCTTATGTTGTATTAAAAGTTGTTACTGGCAGATATAAGGAAGTTTCATGGACAATGGCGATTGTTTCTATATTATTTCTAGCAAGAATCATCTTTATGTAAGACTTAAACTAAAATTAAATTAAAAAAAGCTCGAGAGATTCTCATGTAGAAATGAGGGCTCGAGCTTTTTTTATTCTGTCAACAAATTTGTAGATATAACTTAAAGTCCGATTGCAACGATGATAGGCATGACTATATCATCGCAATTAAAAATAGGAACGGGTCAAAAAAAAAGTCAAAATGTAGCGAAGTACTTTCAGTTACCCCATTAGCCTATGATATCATGTGATTTTCGGAAAAGAAATGACTGGACTGTTTACCTACAATGCTTGTTTTACTCGTATTCAGGTGATTTTTACTAAAAAATATACCCCCTGCTAAGTGACGACTATTCAGGATTGCAATTGTTTTTCTTTAGTTTACATTCAATCCTCGTCGTGTTGACTCATTTGTTTTTATTTATATCAGATTAAACACAATTTGTCGTCACTTACTTTACTTTCACATTCCTTATCGTATAATGGAGTTAATTGAATACACACATGGGGGGCTGATGGCTGAGAAGGTAAAACCTGACCCACAACCTGATCTAGGTAATGCTAGCGTAGGGAAATGTTTAACAGAAATCAATGTTTCTGTTATTATCTTTATAATGATTTTAAAACCCCTCCTTGTGCTTATTTATGGAGGGCTTTTTTGCATGCTATTATGAAGGAGTGAAGGAAATGAAAGATGAATTAAACAGTCTAGAAAAAATAAAACAAGAGTCGCCATTGATTTTTCATATAACAAATAACGTGGTAAAAAATGATGTAGCCAATGTCACACTAGCCATTGGGGCATCCCCTATAATGTCTGACCATCCCAAAGAAGCGGAAGAAATTACCCAGTTGGCCAGTGCTTTAGTGCTGAATACCGGAACGATCCATCCCAATAGTGCTGAAGCTATGCTCTTAGCTGGAAAAACAGCAAATAAAAAAGGAATTCCTGTCGTTTTAGATCCAGTTGGTGTGGGAGCAACAAGCTACCGTAAAGAAATAATGATTAGAATACTCGAAGAAATAGAGATCACTGCTATTAAAGGAAACGCAGGTGAAATAGCCACCTTGGCCGGTACTGCTTGGAAAACAAAAGGAGTGGATGCGGGTGAGGGAGAGGCAGATTTAGTGGAGAGTGCGAAACAGTTAGCAAATAAACACAACTGTTTGGTTGGCTTATCTGGAGAAGTAGATATTGTAACGGATGGTAAAACAACCTACCAAGTGAAAAACGGTCATCCCATGATGGCACAAATTACAGGTTCAGGTTGCATGTTGAGTGGAGTAGTTGGGAGTTTTTTATCTGTCTCAAAGGATGAAACCTTAGAAGTATTGCTTCAAGCATTTATCAGCTTTGCAGTTGCCGGTGAAAAAGCAGCGAACCATTCAAGTGTCCGAGGTACTGGAAGTTTTCGAAGTACATTCATTGATGAGCTCTATTTACTCACGGATGAGGACATTAAAAAGAATAGAAAAGTGGAGGAAATCTAGATGGAAAATGTTAAGCAAGTATTGACCATCGCAGGATCCGATTCGGGGGGCGGAGCAGGTATACAAGCCGATTTAAAGACTTTCCAAGAACGTAAGGTCTTTGGCATGTCCATCATAGTGGCTGTGACGGCTCAAAACACACGAGGTGTCCAAGGTTCTTATCCATTACCGCTGGAAGCTGTTCAAGCACAGTTTGATTCAATTTTTTCAGACTTTGACGTTTCGGCCATGAAAACAGGTATGTTGGTGGGAAGTTCATATATCCAACTTATTGCGTCTGAAATTCAAAAACGACCAGAAATTCCTTATATTTTAGATCCTGTCATGATTGCTAAAGGGGGATCAGCATTGATGGAGGACAATGCCATCTCAGATTTAATCGAATATTTAGTCCCTCTTGCAACTCTTGTTACGCCGAACATTCCTGAAGCGGAACGAATTGCGGGTGTTTCCATTGAAACAAAGGAAGACATGATAAAAGCAGCTAAGATTATCCAAAGTCAAGGCGCAAAAAACGTCCTTCTCAAAGGAGGACATTTAGAAGATTCCCAATCTGAAATGACTTCAGATTATTTACTCTTAGAAAATGGGGAAGATCAATGGTTTGAAAACGACCGTGTTTATACAGAAAATACCCATGGTACTGGAGATACTCTAGCTTCTTGTATAGTTGCAGAGCTGGCTAAAGGAAGCGGGATGAAAGAGGCAGTTACACTAGGGATTGACTTTGTTTATGCAGCGATATCTGATGGAATTGCTGTAGGTCATGGGCATGGCCCAACGAATCACTGGTCTTATCGTAAAAAGGAAGAGTGAGCGCAATGGTAAGGAATGATTTAGATGTGTATTTTATCGCAGGAAGTCAAGATGTAAAAAATGGAGACTTACTTCCGGTTTTAGAAAATGCACTGCAAGCAGGTATAACAATGTTTCAATTTCGAGAAAAAGGGCCGAATAGTTTCATACATAATCCTGAAATGAAAAGAGAACTAGCCATTCAATGTCAAGCGCTTTGTAATAAATACAACATCCCTTTCATCATAAATGACGATGTTGAGTTAGCTATTTCAATTAAGGCCGATGGAATACATGTTGGACAAGACGATACTCCAATAGAAGAAGTTTTGAAACGAGTTGGCTTAGATATGATTGTTGGTCTTTCTACTTCTAATGCGCAAGAAGTTGCGGATGCAGAAAAAATTGAAGGATTAGACTATATTGGTTTGGGTCCAGTTTTTGCGACAACTTCTAAAGAGGATACAGATCCAGTACTAGGAATTAAAGGACTAAAGGACATTATAGGTCAAGGTCGAAAACGACCAATTGTTGCTATTGGTGGGTTATCCACTGATAATGCTTCGGATGTACGAAAGTCTGGGGTAGATGGATTGGCTGTTATTTCTGCAATGACAAAAAGTAATAATATGATGGAAACTGTTGAACAATTAAAGGGGAATAGAATTGAATAAAACAGAACAAGCAAAAAAAGTTTCTTTAGCCAGTATGTTAGTAGCCATCGCTGTAGTCGGTTCGTTGTTTTCCTTTCCAATTCTAGGGAGTCGTAGTACCCCCATTCAGCATTTAGTAAATGTATTAGCCGCTATTTTACTTGGACCTGGCTATGCATTCGGAATTGCCTTTGGAGCTAGTCTACTCCGTAACTTATTAGGGTGGGGGACGTTACTCGCCTTTCCAGGATCTATGTTTGGTGCTTTATTAGCTGGTCTTTTTTATAGATACAGCAAACAAGTTTCACTTGCTTTTGTTGGCGAAGTGCTAGGCACCTCAATTTTTGGAGGTTTAGCCGCCTATCTAGTAGCGGGATGGATGGGAATAACGGATGTAGCGTTAATGGCTTATATTGTTCCGTTTTTTCTCTCAACTATCGTAGGAAGTATTTTAGCAGTGACTCTTTACAGAGCATTGGATAAAAGAGGGATAATTCAAGATCTTCAATAATTCTACATAAAAGTATCCTCGTAATTTATTAAAGTATATCCCAGCCTTGATAGTGGGGATGAGTGTTGTGAAATATTAAGTACTATTATACATACGAGGATTTGGAACTTTAAAAGCATATCGTTTGTATTATTATTTATTTGAATATAAGATAAGTTTACAAACCTAATCATTGATTAAGTGAGAAAAATAAGGATATTGTTCTGGCAGTTATTCGCGGGCACAATTATCTTTTTATTCAAAGTAACTCTGCTATTTAGCAAAGCTTAGAAATCAAGCAAAACATTTTATAAAAAAGAAAGGAAGTCATAGTTATGGATAAAGATACACTCAAAGGTAAATGGGAGCAAGTGAAAGGTGACGTACAAAAGAAATGGGGAAAGCTAACTAACGATGATTTAGATGTTATAAAAGGTGATTCTAAAAAGTTAGTTGGAAAACTTCAAGAACGATATGGTATGACGAAAGAAGAAGCAGAAAAACAAGTAGACGAGCATAACATTTAATTTTTTTAAATCTAATTAAAGTTTATTTTTTAAAGTCACTGATTGGTTAATAATAATGAATCAGTGACTTTTCTTATGCTTGAAAATGACTCCATTGGAATTTTCACCAAATTATACTTAATATATTAGACAGAAGGGGATATAAATTGAATACATTAATTGCAGTGGCGATCGCTCCATTTGGAGAAGGAGATGAGTTGTCAAAAGAAGTAGCAGAAGTCATTAGAGTCATAAGAGACTCTGAGCTTCCTAATCAGACAACCTCTATGTTTACAGAAATTGAAGGACCTTGGGATGAAGTAATGGAAGTTGTAAAAAAAGCAACTTTTGTACTGGCTAATAAAGGCATCCGTACTGAGGTCGTTTTAAAAGCCGATATCAGACCTGGTTATACAGATACCATGAATAAAAAAACAGAAAGTATCGATAATATTTTGGGGAATCAAACTAAAGAATAAAACTTAGATTTTTTGCATCATTTATTTTAGAATCCTATAAACTTTTAAAAGGAGAGAATATTATGGCAGAAAAAACACATATTTATGACATTACAATGTCTAATGGAGAGAAATTTAAAGATATACGAATGAAAGGTTCGATTAGTAGTAATTACTCAGGAGTTGTGAATGATTTTATCCCTGTGGAAACTTCAGAAGGCCAAACAGTTGAGTTAGGTAAATACCAAATGGTTAAGGCTGAATTGGTTGGTATAGAAGAATAAAACCAGCTTATAATTCGATAATTTATTTTACAGCAAAAAAGCACACCTCGAGGATGTGCTTTTTTAGTCTTTATTGCGTTTATTTATCTGTCATTTCTGCGGCCATTCATATCTGAATTTTAATCCTTATAAGGAGCATATAAAAATTCTTTAATTGTCTAGAGAGGTTTGTAAACTCCATAGAGAACCCTTACACTTAATGTAAGAGATTATTGATTGAGTAAAGAAACCAGAGAATCAAAATAGTTATTCATTCTATTTACATAGAAGATTAAGTAATAATAAGAGGGATTTTATGAAAAAGATAATATCTTTTTAGCCATTAGTTCGGTATTTATTGTGGGACGCGATATTTTTCCTGGAGATTATAAATTGTCAACTAAAGTTAAAATGAATCCAGAATATGATAATTTAGGGTGGGATATTACTATTGTGAATGTAGAGAATGAAAAACACGAGATCAAATATTTATACCGAAGAATAACGACATGATGGTAAAACTAAAAGAAAGCGATATTTTATCTCTTGCATATAATAATTCAGATTATGGCACGCCATCTGATGATACAAGTTTAGTCTTTAATGAAAAATAAATAATTTAAAAAAGGTTGTTTTTGTATGTATAAAAATATATTAACAGTTAGTATACTTTTACTTTTAGCAGGATGTGGAAAAGAAGAAGTTAATCATCCAGATGAACCAGCTCCAAATAATTATACTCAGGTCGAAGAAGTTGAAGAGAATCAAGAAGAAGAAAGCTTTGAAGAGGCCACTGAAAATATTGATTTAGAGGACGGCTTAGAAGATATCAACTGGGAGGATGTTCATTTAACAAAAGCACAATTTGATGAGTTTTTAAATGAAATGCTGAACAATAGCTTTGAAGCAGACAATCTAATAGAAGAAGAAAGTGATGATTTTGAAGATTTTGAACTCGAGATTAAAGATATTCGATTCGACGAAAAAACGATTGAATATACACTATCGAGTATCGATGAAGATAATTTAGGAGCTTTGTTTTCGCAAATGATGTTCGTGGCGATTATTGATGGTTACACTCGTCAGTTTTACTTGCACTCAGATTACTCAATAGATAATCAGCAGCCGACAATTATTTTTGTAGAAGAGGATGGAAGGTTCATTACAGAAAATGATGACTTTATTCAATTTGAAGAATGATAGTTCTGTAGCGTAGTTAAAATATGATAATAATTCTTAGAAATATATTTATTCTAATTTATGGAGGAGTGTTTCTCCTGAATAATTCCTACCTCTCCGTTGGATTCGTCTAAAGACATGACATACTAGTTCTTAGACTTCTCGCATAAATCATAAATATCGGGAATTACGAAGTCAAAAACTTGCCAGAGGCGAACGTTACTAGGATTGGATCATATTGTAAAATATCTGCAGAAGTGTCCGCTTTATACCTGCATTTAGCTGTAAAATAAACTGTTTTAAGATTTTAGGATTCGAGTGTTTATAGTATGTTCGATTATCGTTAAAAGTAATTATTTCCTGAGAGACCTGATTAAAGTGGAAAGCATCCATCAGCTCATCCATGGGGCTAATCCAGAATCACTGGATAATTGACCGCCATTGTGAGAAACAAAAAAGTTATTGTTGAATTGTACGCTATTTTCTTGTAAAGTAACCTAATCATTGAGAGAGCTTTTTTCTGTGGTTTTTGTGATGAATAACCATATCAGAAAGGAGTTCTTTTTTCATCATCTAATGAGTGATGAAGCAAACAAATATAAAAGTGATAAAGTCAACGTTGACAAAAATTTGTAGAAAAACTATGAAGTATTTAGGATAAAACATAGGCGTATGCATGAAACATAGTCTAAACTATTACCAAAACCATTACTATATAACTAATAACACTGGTGCGAAGGGTTTTAGATAAACACCACAAAATCTTCATAGTAACAAGCGAGCTTCATTAGGGAACAACTTATTCCTGATGGAGGTTTTTTTTGTGGCTACTTTTTAAGAAATTTTGTTTAGGGACAATAATACACTTGTTTATTCGTTGAAAAATGGTAAAGTAATCTAGTATGATTTTTTTTGATATTTTAATCTGTAGGAGGATATGGAAATGAAAGATGGAGTAACTAAAGTTAGTTTAGCTTCGTTAAAAGTAATGGAAGGATGGGGAGTCGACACCATTTATGGGATTCCTTCTGGTACATTAGCTCCTTTAATGGAAGCTTTAGGAGAACAAGAAGAAACAGATATTGAGTTTCTTCAAGTAAAACATGAAGAAGTCGGAGCCAAAGCAGCTGTAATGCAATGGAAATTCGGCGGAAAATTAGGTGTGTGTGTTGGATCAGGTGGTCCAGGTGCGACTCACTTAATCAACGGTCTATATGACGCAGCAATGGATAATACACCTGTATTAGCTATTCTAGGATCTCGTCCTCAAAAAGAATTAAATATGGACGCATTCCAAGAATTAAACCAAAACCCAATGTATGACCACATCGCAGTGTACAACCGTCGTGTTGCTTATGCTGAACAATTACCAAAAATGATCGATGATGCAATTCGTACAGCAATTTCAAAACGTGGAGTAGCTGTAATCGAAGTACCTGGTGATTTCGGTTACAAAGAAATCGCTAATGATGCATTCTATTCTTCAGGTCACAGTTACCGTGACTATGTATCTTCTGCAATCGTTGAAGAAGATGTCGACGCAGCTGTTGAAGTGTTGAATGATTCTAAACGTACTGTTATTTATGCAGGTGTTGGAACGATGGGCCACGGTCCGGCTGTTCAAGAATTATCGCGTAAAATCAAAGCACCAATCATCACAACAGGTAAAAACTATGAAACTTTCGAATATGACTTTGAAGGATTCACTGGTTCAACATACCGTGTTGGTTGGAAGCCGGCTAACGAAGTGGTTAAAGAAGCAGATACGGTTCTTTTCGTTGGTTCAAACTTCCCATTTGCTGAAATTCAAGATACTTTCTCAAATATTGAAAAATTCATTCAAATTGATAATAACCCAGCTATGCTTGGTAAACGTCATAATACAGATGTTGCTATCCTTGGAGATGCAGGAGAAGCAATTAACTTAATTCTTGAAAAAGTAACAGCTGTTGAAGAGTCAGCTTGGTGGAATGCTAACGTTAAAAACGTTCAAAACTGGCGCGACTACATGACTAAATTAGAAACAAAACAAGAAGGCGAATTGCAACTTTATCAAGTATACAACGCAATCAACAATCATGCAGATGAAGATGCTATTTACTCAATTGACGTTGGTAACTCAACGCAAACATCTATCCGTCATTTACACATGACACCTAAAAACATGTGGAGAACTTCTCCGTTGTTTGCTTCTATGGGTATTGCACTTCCTGGTGGTATTGCTGCTAAGAAAGTACATCCTGATCGTCAAGTATGGAACTTAATGGGTGACGGTGCGTTCTCTATGAACTACCAAGATATTGTCACTAGCGTAGTGTACGACTTACCAGTTATCAACGTCGTATTCACAAACACTGAATATGGTTTCATCAAAAACAAATACGAAGACACAAACACAAATACTTTCGGTACTGAATTTACGGACGTAGATTATGCGAAAATTGGTGAAGCACAAGGAGCAGTCGGTTTCACAATTAGACGTATTGATGAGGTCGACCAAGTAATGGCTGAAGCCGTTCAAGCAAACAAAGAAGGTAAAACAGTTGTTGTTGACTGTAAAATAACAAAAGATCGTCCAATTCCAGTAGAAACATTAAAATTAGATCCTGCTTTGCATAGTGAAGAAGAAATCAAAGCATACAAAGAAAAATATGAAGCTGAAGAATTAGTTCCATTGAGTGCGTTTTTAAAAGCTGAAGGTCTTGAGTCTAAAGTAGCTAAGTAATTTTCTGTTATTGAAATGATTATTTAAAAAGAGTTAAGGTGAGTCGACATGTTTAAGCGGCTCACCTTTTTTGTTAGCATTTTTTGAAAAGTATAGTCAAAAAATGAACTTTAATAACTTCGAAATTAGCAAGCAATCTTATCAATTGTTCAATGAATGACTTTCTATTAAAATAGAAATGTTCCAATGAAAATTACAAACTGAGTATAGTGAGTGTAAAGGTAGTGGAGGTGTTAATGCATGAGCACATTGGTTGAATATCTTGTCAGAACAAGTGATCATACTTTTGAAGAGATGATGTTTAATGAAGTTGACGGGTTGATACTCGCTTATGTAGCGTCTTTTTTACATTATACAAATATAAAAAAACAAGGCAGTGTGATTTTCTCAGCGCTTAAAGACGAAAAGGGGATGCGACAGTTCACTAGCCGACCTGCACATCCGAATAATCAAAAGCTGTTAAAAACTCTGAGCCAAAGCAAACGCTATTGCGAGGTCGAGATGTTTTATCCTTTAGAAGTGATTAAGCCGAAAGAGAAAGAAAAATTTCGTGCGATCACTTACCAATTGCCGAATGCTATACGTGTGGCTGCATTTAAAGGCTCCGATTCATCTTTACTATCTTGGGAAGAAAATAGTCAAATATTATTGAAAAGACCCCTTCCAGCCGTATTATCTGCTGTGGATTACTTAAAAGAAACGATGGCACTTTCCGACAATGCGTACTATATTGTTGGCTATTCTAAGGGAGGACACATCGCATCAGCTGCTAGTTTACTGATACCTGATACAGTTTCTAAACAAGTTCAAGCTGTATATAGTTATGACGGACCTGGTATATCTCATATTGAAGAGCTGAATGAATTAACTGAAAAAGTTGATTTTGAGCAACATAAATTCATCCCAAATGAATCTTTTATTGGTGCTTTATTCGAAGAACCTGAAAATTATCAAGTCGTCGAAAGTACTGTCAATGGTCTTGATCAGCATAATCCACATTCGTGGAGCATTCAGAATAACCAATTCGTACTTTTACCTAAAATGTCGAAGAAGTCGGCTTGGTTGTCAAGATTAGCAAATAATTTGCACGCCGTAAGCGAAGAGAAGAAGGCAATGGAGACCATTGATTATTATTTTTCTATCTTAAAAGAAAGTGAAATTGTTTCTATAAAAGACTTTAATCAGATGAGTATTCAAAAACTTCGTAGGATTTATAGACAGAGACAAGCATTGGTTGATCAAAATAGAGGATATGCACTCTTCGATTTAATTAAACTGATTACTGTACTTTTGGGTAGAGAATTGAAAGCAAACGAATCATGATGTAATGAGAAAAGAAGGATAAGTGGTCTTAATTATAAAAAAAGAAGATATAGAAATAAATCTATATCTTCTGAATATTCTCATCAACACGATTTGACAAAGAACCAAAAAAAAATAAGCCTATGGTTTTTTCCAATAGGCTTATATTTAAAATGTTTAAAATTATTTTGCGCGTTTTACTTCGATTCGATAACCATCAGGGTCCGTCACAAAGAAGTAAGAAGGCGTTCCACCTGAAAGACCTCTTAACTCACCAGTTTCGTAATCAGAATTTTTACAAACTTCATGCATTTCCTCTAAGTCACTAACCGTTACTCCCAAATGACTAAATCCATCACCAATTGTATACGGCTCAGCATCATAATTGTACGTGAGCTCAATTTGTACAGAAGAACCGGGAGAATTTAGATAGATTAAGTCAAACTTATCCTCTGGGTATTCTCTGCGGCAAGCCACTTCAAAATCGAATAGATTCGTATAGAAATCTAAAGTCGCATCTATATCTCTAACACGTAAACAAATCTCAACTAGTTCTTGGTTCACAATATCATCCTCCAATAATTTCTTACCTTTATTCTAGCATGAATAAATCATATAAACATTTTATTTACTTCCATGATAGATATCCATTAGTAAAAAAACAGAAGATTATTTTAAAAAATAATTTATTTAAAAAGAATATGAAGATATTTATGCGGATGTTATTTGTTAGTTTTACTATGATTTCAATAATTATCCATATTTACTTTTATAAGGTAAATAAATCTCCATCAATTACACTGAACATGTAACTGATGGTTTTTTATTTAGAAACTGGATGAATACAAGCTTTATTGGGTATGGATTATAAAAAATAAGTAGAAATTGACTATTGGTCAATCGCTTGTTATAATACAAAATATCAAAAATGACTATTGGTCAATTTGGGAGAGGAGAAAATTATGATTGAAGGTATTGGGTTTGCAGTTAGAGAAAAAGCTCTATATTTAGCAGCTTATGAACTATTCACAGAAAAAGGGATTACTGAAACAGCCATTAGCGATATTGTAAAAAAAGCTGGAGTAGCCAAAGGAACTTTTTACACCTATTTTAAAAATAAGGAAGATATTTTAGAAAGACTTATTTTAAACAAAGGGATGAAAGTATTAGATGAAGCAATAACCGTTACAAAAGAGCAAGAAATTGAAGGTTTCAGTGAAAGATTATTTTCTTTTATTGATTACATTATCGAATATTTCAAAAAAGATCCTCTGATGCTTAAACTCATTCATAAAAATTTGTCTTGGGGGATTCTTCGAAAAGGGCGTCCTCATTATGAAGAGATGGATGCTATTTATTTGATGTTTAAAAAAGAATATGAAGATAAAAATATGACAGAATTAGAAATTGAAAGTAAGTTATTTATGGTTGTCGATTTAGTAGGTTCGGTTTGCTATCACTCGATTATTTTTGAAGAGCCTGCATCTATCGATCAAATGAAACCTATTTTGTTTAAAACAGTAGAAAATATTATTTAGGAGATGCATGAATGGAAAAGTTTGGAAATTTTATAGCCAAGCATAGAAAGATTGTTTTATTGATTGCAACGGTACTTTTACTTCCAGCAATTTATGGCAATGCAATGACTAAAATAAACTATGAAATTTTAACCTATTTACCAGAAGAATTAGAATCAGTTAAAGGTCAAGAGGTATTAAGCGAAGTATTTAATGATTCGGCTAGTGGAATGTTAGTCATTGAAAACATGGAAGATAAAGAAGTTGTTAAAACGAAAGAAAAGATAAAAGAAGTTGAAGGCGTTCGAGATGTTTTATGGATAGATGATTTTGTAGATATTTCTATACCAAATAGTATATTACCTGAAAATGTGAAAGATATTATCTATCGTGAGAACTCAACATTACTATTAATTAACTTTGATGGGGAAACTTCTTCACCCAGCACTCAAAAAGCGATTGAAGATGTAAGAAAACAGTTAGATAAAAGAAGCTTTTTAAGTGGGATGGCTATTTTATTAAAAGATACAAGAGATATGTCGGATAAACAAACACCTATCTATGTAGGCGTTGCTGTTGTTTTGGCGACAATTATTCTCATGCTTACTTTGGAGTCGCTATTTGTTCCTTTTGTTATCTTAATCAGTATTGGTTATTCGGTTTTATATAATATGGGAACCAACATTTTTCTTGGAGAAATTTCTTATATTACCCAGTCATTAGCAGCTGTATTGCAATTAGGGGTTACTTTAGATTACTCGATTTTCTTGATCCATCGCTATGAAGAAGAGTCGAAAAAACAAGAAGAAAAAGAACTTGCCATGGGAACGGCTATTGCTAAAACAGCTTCCTCAATCTTTGGGAGTTCTTTAACGACAGTTGCTGGATTTTTAGCGATTGCTTTCATGGAATTAACCATTGGTAAAGACATTGGGCTTGTGATGGCTAAGGGAGTTATATTCGGCTTTATTTCTGTTTTAACCGTTTTACCAGCAATGGTTTTGGTCTTTGATAAATATATTAATAAGTTTCGCCATGAGACTTTATTGCCAGAATTTAATCATTTAGCCAATTTTGTGACCAATCATTATCGAGGATTAATTGCTTTTGGTATCCTCTTATTCTTTCCAGCTTATTATGGACAAAATAACAATGACGTTTACTATAATTTAGATGAATCTTTACCAAAAGACATGGAATCGATTGTGGCTTTAAATAAATTAAAAGATGAATTTGATATGAGAACGACTCATATGGTCGTGTTTTCAGATGAGGTTCAAAATTATGAAGTTCTTGAGATGATTGATGAAATTGAAGAGGTAGAAGGAATTGCGAATGTTTTAACGTATCAGAAAATAATTGGTCCAAGAATACCTGAAAGCTTTATTCCTGCAAGCTTTAAAGAAAAATTCGAAAAAAATGGTTACAAACAAATTCTTGTCAACTCTGAATATAAAGCAGCTACGGAAGAAGAAAATGAACAAATTGAAGAAATAGATCAGATTGTTAAAAGCTATGATTCAAATGGCATGATTACTGGAGAAGGTGCTTTGACAAAAGATTTAACTGAAATTGCGGATCGAGACTTTGATCGAGTGAATATTATTTCTTTTGCAGCAGTATTTGTCATTATTCTCGGGGTATTTAAATCAATTTCTATTCCTTTCTTTTTAATTTTAATTATCATGTTGGCTATTTTTGTCAATATGAGTCTTCCTTTCTATTTAGGAGAATCTATTCCTTTTATTGCTGGAATTGTAATAGGATCTATTCAGTTAGGGGCAACGGTTGATTATGCCATTTTATTAACGACAAGGTTTAAAGAAGAAATAGAGAATGGCTTTGATGTGGTTCCTGCTATGAAAATTTCGGTCCAAGAGTCAGCTAAGTCTATTGTAACAAGTGGACTCGCGTTTTTTGGTTCGACAATAGGTGTTGCTGTGATTTCTAAGATGGAGATTGTAAAAAGTTTAAGTTTAATGATAGCAAGAGGTGCTTTAATTAGTACATTGCTTATCTTACTTGTATTACCTGGTGTTTTAATTGCGGGCGAAAAATTGATTGCAATAACGACAATGAATTGGAATAAGGAATTAATCGAGGAGAGTAAATAAAATGAACACAAAGAAAAATACTTACAAATGGTTATCAACAGCGATGGTTATTCATTTAATGATGCCAACATCAGTTCTTGCGGCAGAAAAAGTTTCAAAAGAGGAAACAGTCTATGTTGAATTAGATAGTGTTGGTAATACAGTAGACAAAATATCAAGCATTTGGCTACATTCAGAAGCTCCTTTACACGAATTAAAAGATAAAAGCACTCTAAAAGATGTGGTAAATGTCAAAGGGGACGAGGAACCAACAATTAAAAACGATGAGCTAAATTGGTCAACTGAGGAAAAAGAACTCTATTATCAAGGAAATCCAACGGAAGATTTACCACTAAAAGTAAACATCCAATACTTTTTGAATGATCAAGAAGTTGTTCCAGAAGACATTGTTGGGAAATCCGGAAAATTTAAAATGAAAATCACAATAGAAAATACAGATGTACGAACCATTAGTTTGCAAGATGGAGAAAAACGGAATGTATATACTCCTTATCTAGTAGGAACAACGGTTAATCTAGCAACTGATAAATTTGAAAATATTGAACTGAACACGGGACGATTAGTTTCAGATGCGAGTCATCAAGTGGCTGGGTTTGTTTCTCTACCAGGATTAAAAGAAAGTTTAAACCTCGATGATGAATTAATAGACTTACCCGATCATTTAGAACTAACAGCAGATGTTGAAGATTTTGAGATCCCTTCACTTGCAATCGTTGCAAAATCAGAATTACCTGAAATGGAAGATTTAGAACTATCAGAAGATCTTGAAAGTTTAATGGACGGAATTAATCAAATGATGGATGCCGGTCAGGAGTTAACCAATGGGACAGGAGATTTAGCGACTGGTCAGATGGAATTAGATCATGGAATCAATCAACTGGATCAAGGAATACAACAAATTAAAGAAGGAACAAATCCTCTATCTCAAGGGACATTAAAACTAGATGAAGGAATGGATAGTGCTTATTCAGCTAGTAAAGAGATAAGTAATGGGGCACAACTTTTAGCTGATAATTCTGAAAAATTAAGTGATGCTTATGTACAATTAGCGGATGGAACGATTCAATTTAGCCAAAAATCCTTAGAGTTATCTGAAGGAGTCAATCAATTGGGTGAAAAAGTAGCGACTATTCCTGGCGCTGCAAAGCAATTAAATCAAGGGATGTCTGAAGTTGTGACGAATATGGAATCCATCTATCAAGGCCAAGCTGCATTAACAAGTGGTCTAAATGAAACAAAAAATGGGATCACTCAAATTAAAAATGGAAAAGCAGAAGAAGCTCAGGGGATTGAATCATTAAGAGAAAATACTAAAACCTTAGAAGCCTTAGTTTCTCAACTAGAAGAAGGTGAAACCAAAGAGCAATTACGTGCAGCAATTGTAGCGCAAAAACAAGGTCTAGAAGAAATATCAGCCTCTAGTCAACAACTTGTAGGTGCTCTTGAAAAAGTTGAAAGTGGTATGAACAATGCGGCAGCTTCATCCGAACAGTTAGCAGAAGGATCTAAAGAAATTAATCAAGGACAAGCAAAAATTTCAGAAGGTCTTACAGAATTACAAAAAGGAACTGAAGAAATTCCTGCAGCTACCAAACAATTTGAACAAGCCAGTCAACAGTTGAGCCAAGCATCTGGCCAAATAAAAGAAAAATCCCTTGAAGCTAAAAAAGCTGCTGGACAATTTACCAATGGTAGTGCTGAATTAGCCCAAGGAAGTAACCAATTATCTAATGGTATATCAGAATTAAAATCAGGTAGTCATCAATTAAACCAAGGACTTGGAGAACTATCTAGCGGAGCCAACGAACTTGCAGGAGGTAGTGATCAACTGAAAGACGGAAGTAGTCAATTAGTTGAAGGAACCAATAAATTAAATGATGGAATGAATGAATTCTATGAAGAAGGCATTGAGAAAATTCATTCTAAAGTGGATAATTCTGATTTAGATCTTGCTGGGCTATTGGAAGTAAAAGATGAATTGATTCAGTTGTCAAAAGAAAATGATAGCTTCTCTGGAAAATCAGAGGAAATGGACGGCGATCTAAAATATATTATGAAATCTGAGAATGTAACAGAGGATGAAGAGGTTGAAGAAACAGAAACTGAAGAAGACACTCAACAAAACAAAGGATTTATAAATTGGTTAAAATCACTGTTTAATAAATAATATCGCTTCAGGAAAATAAAGAGGATATAATTTTAGAGTAAATTAAATTTTTATTTAAAGTTGTTAATTAGAATCGTTTTAATTTACTGGTTTAAATTTATAAGGTATACTATTTATAACATAAAATAAATCAAAGGAGAATGGAAAATGGGTATTGATGAAAAAGATTATGGTAAGAAACCACATGTTGTAAATATTGAAGATCTAACAAAAGAAAACGTAAATTATCGAACAACAATTTGGACAGGTGAAAATTTACAAGTAACCGTTATGAGTATCGAACCTGGCGATGATATTGGTTTAGAAGTTCATAATGGAATTGACCAATTTATTCGAATTGAAGAAGGTCAAGGGTTATGTAAAATGGGACCATCTGAAGACAACTTAGATTTTGAAATGGAAGTAGCGGATGATGATGCTGTTTTTGTTCCAGCGGATTTGTGGCATAATATTGAAAACACAGGAGATACACCACTTAAGTTATATACCATTTATGCAGGACCAGATCACGTAGAAGGAACTGTACATCCTACGCATGAAGATGCAAAAAATGATCCAAATGAACATTAATAGTTATTAAAAAATATAATTCTTTACTCTTAAAGTCAATGAATATTCTAAAGAATAAAAATTAAATCGAATTAAAAAGACTCACCGTATTATTTTGATATGCTCCCCCTAAAGTAGACACTTAAAAAACAAAATCTACTTTAGGGGGATTTTTATGCGTTCAAATAGTAGACATCCAATTGAAGAGATGGAAAATTATATTCTGCTGTATCTTGAAGAGGGGAAAAGTTTTAGGGAGTTAAGGAAAGACTATGGTTTATTACTAAATCAGTCGAACTTCAGCCAGAAAGTGCTCAGATACCAAGAACATGGTCTTTCAGGAATTCAAACTCGGTCAATAAATAATCACTACAGTAAAGAGTTTAAAGAAAGAGTTGTTCAAGAATACCTTGAAGGAGGTTTGGCTGTTCGACCATTAGCTAGAAAATATAACATTCCTTCGCACGAGACTGTCAGAAATTGGATAATCAAGTATACTAGAGGGGAAGAAATGAGGAGCTATTCTCCAAAACCCGAGGTGTATACAATGAAAGGTAAAAAAACTACTCAAGAAGAGAAGATTGAAATGGTCAAAGACTTTCTAGCGAAGGACTTATCCTATAAAGAAGCCGCTGAAAAACATCAAGTCTCTTATAACAATATTTACTCATGGGTTCAAAAATATAAGACACAGGGTCCTGCCGGACTCATTGATGGACGCGGTCGTGGAAAACCAGAGACTATTTAAACGGCTGAAGAAAAATTGCGAACGGAAATGGTGGCTTTAAAAGCACGAAATGAGTATTTAGAAACGGAGAACGCCGCGTTAAAAAAATTACAAGAAGTGGAAAGAGAGTTGATGTCACGCAAACGAGGTATGAGGCAGAATACCAAACGATCAAGAAATTACAAAAAGAAGGATTTAAAGTAATTCATCTCTGTGAAGTTTTAAGTGTGAGTAAAGCCGGTTATTATAAATGGTTGAAACGTCAACCTACTGCGTCCGAAAAACGCCTACGAAAGCTCATCGACTTAATCTTTCAAGTCTATGAAGAGCACAAAGGCATGTATGGTTATCGACGAATTACTATTTATTTGAATCATTTCTTAAATGCCAAAGTAAATCATAAATGTGTGTATCGCTTAATGAAATTACTCGGTTTAAAAGCCGTTATCCGTCGGAAACGGTATACCTATAAATCACATAAACCAAGCCATGTCGCTGAGAAAGTCCTTAATAGAGCGTTTCAGAAGGACTATCAGGCCATGGAAGTTTTATTAACTGATGTCACTGAGTTTAAGTATGGACAGGGTTCTAAAGCTTATTTGAGTGCCATCTTGGATTATGGTGTGAATAAAATAATCGCTTTTAAATTGCCGAAACATAATAATAATAGCTTAGTTTATGATACGGTTCATCAAATTAAGGACGACGTCCTACCTACTCGAACGCTACTGCATAGCGATCGTGGTTTTCAATACACATCACACGGCTTTAGAAACTTTGCCAAAAAACATCAAATTATACCAAGTATGTCTCTTGTAGGTAAGTGTATTGATAATGGTCCAATGGAGAATTTTTGGGGAATTATCAAAGAAGAAATGTGTCTGTTGAAGACTTATATGAGCTTCGAAGAATTAGCGCATGATATTAAACAATATATTGAATTTTATAATACCAAACGAATAACGTTAAAGATGGGATTGAAAATTCCAGCATAAGAAAAAGCCATGTATGAAAAGTCATACATGACAAAAAATATTTTGTTTATTTACCTGTCTACTTGACAGGGGGCAGTTCAGTATTCCTAAAGTGGGGCTTTTTGATTTTTAAGACACTTTAAATGCTTGTTAAGCCTCTCTTTGTATAATCGAAATATAGAAAAATAATCCCTTTCATCAAGTCATATTGATCGACTTCTTTAATAAATTTGGATTATATTTATCAAGAGGAAAAGAGGAGGTGTTACAATGAAAGCAGTTGATACGATCGCATTAGTGCTCTTAATTGTTGGTGGCTTAAATTGGTTACTTGTTGGACTTTTTGATTTTGATTTAGTGGCTACTTTATTCGGAGATATGACCATGTTATCCAGAATTGTATACGTTCTAGTGGGATTAAGTGCTTTATGGTGCTTAAGATTTTTCGGTTTTCTTAATCGAAATGACCGAGACACTCGAACTACACGATAGCTTTTCGAATAGAACTCTCTTTTCTGCTGAAAATTAAGTGGAAAAGAGAGTTTTTAAACTCTAACAACTTTAATTTAAAACGCCCCTATGATTGAATGTTGAATTTCAGTCATAGGGGCTATTTATCTATTCGTTTATTAGAGGTTTTTTTATGTTTTATAAATCGTTGCACCAAATGGGAGTAAAGCGAGTTTAGCATGTTTAAAGTGCTGCATGCCAAATGGTATACCTACAATAGTTAAACAAAAGAGGATTCCTAAAGTTGCTTCCTCGATCACCATGACGAAACCACCTAATATAAGCCATACAAGATTGATTAGGAGTGATGTTCCATGATTACTAAATTTAATTTCTTTACCGAAGGGTGCGGCAGACATTTTCGCGAATTTAAAGCATTGTCTGCCGACTGGAATACCTATAATCGTAATTGACCAAAGAATTCCTATAACGATCCATGAAATCCAACTAACAAATCCGCCTAAAATAAACCATACAATATTTCCTAGTAGTTTCAAATGAGTAGTCCTTTCTGTAATTTAGTAATTATAATTATAGAGGTTATCTTGAGGTTCTACATCGGTCTCAATATTGATTTTTTTGAAGATTTATTAAACAAGGAATTCTTTATAAATCCTGATAATCTTTAACATTATTTTTTTCTAAAAAACTTTCTACTATGTACCCATAGCCATTTTTTTGAAGATGATCGATAAACTCTTGCTCACGATATGGATCATCTGATTGACTGTCGTCTGTTTGTTTGAACTTTCCAGAAAAAGTCATTTCAGCAAGGTTCTCAAGCAGAATTTCTGGTTTGTGAAAGGCGAAATTTACAACAACATAGACGTCTTCTGATTGCGTTGGATCGAGTACGCCAATCCGTTTGCGTAAAGGAATCCAATCTGTAATATTTTCATAATATATTCGATCCACAACGTACTGTTGGTCTAAGAAAAAGTACTCTTCATTTTCTTCGTAGAAATTTTTAAATTTACGACGTGTACCGAAAAGAATGATTGCAAAAATAAGAAATATTACAGAACTAACGATGATCATTTCAGAATCTTTCATCATAATACCTATAAGTATCATAAGAGCGATTAAAATAGTCAATGCAGCTTGTATACCTAGAGCAATGCGTTGGATGCTGCTTGGCTTTTCTATTTTATTATTTTTAGCACGACCTGCGAAAAGGAATCGAATCGTAGTTAAGATAAACATCAGTATAAAAATAAAAAACATTCGATTAATAAAAGAGGGCATAAAAATATCTCCTTTGATTTTTAATCAGTGTATCATATTGGAAGAAGGATATTAACTCCACTTGAAGTATTATATTTTCGCTTCTCTATTAAGAAGATTAATTTAGTAGTAATAATTAGTAACCATTTAACTTAACATGAGTTTTTAATGGAAGATTATAATGTTGATTTGGATGATTCTGAAATGGATTTAGAGTCAGTTGATACCTTTCACAAAAAAAGTTAATACTTTATTGGAAGCACATGGACGATAGAATATATAGGGGTCAATCCTTAATCAGGATGATATTTTAGGTGTAATTATTATAGAAGCTCTCTATTTAAGAAAATAATAAAATAACTCCCAAAAATTAAAGAGAAGAGTTAATTTTGGGAGTTATTTCTATTTAATTACTTTTTAACGATGGTATTCTTCCATCACTTTAATCAGCTCAGGTAAATACTCTGGTAAATCAGGTGGTCTTCGACTTGAGCGCCTTCTTCGCGCAAGCGGATAACAGGATACCAAAGTTCTAAATCATCGAATTCATCGTGGACAAATGAAATAACTTTATGATCTTTTAAACGCAAATTAGTCCCTCCTTTGTATTGTACGTAATCAGCATTAAATGTGCTGTTCGTATGTTTGTACACACTAAGCCTAGCAGACTAAGGGTAGAATAACAATTTAAAAACCTTTTGAATGATCAATGGATTACTCCATAAGAAACCAAAGAAAATAAAATTTTAAGAGGTCACTAAGTATTGTCTAATGTTCCATTTTGTTATTTAAAAAGGAGTAAATAAACAAATCATTTAAATTGTTTATAAAATTTGCTTATAGTATAGTGAATACAGAAATTATATTTCAAATCCAAGTGAAAGTTGGTACATAAAATGAAAAAATAGTAATGAGCTTGAGTGTAATGCTGTTATTAGCAGCATGTGGTGGGGAACCCGATGTAGAAGAAACCCCCACAGAAAATGAGTCTTCAGAAAATACTGAAGAAGTCGCAAATGAGACGGGAAATAGAGCGACAAGTAATGTGTCGGAAGACGATGTCACTGAAGAACAAGAGATTGTATTTGTTCCTCAAGAGTCAGATATAGAAGCTGGCTTAACAGTAGATAATGATGATACATTAGCACAGTTAAATGAAATGGTAGAAATAACAGAATATTCTGAAATTGGTTTAGAAGATGATGTGGCCATTCAATATACTGGTTTATTCTTCGATGTTGAGGACAATTTACAACCCATCTTTATGTTGACAAATAAAACAGACCAGTCTTATACAAACATTGACATTGCTGTTTCTTTCGGTTCAGCCGATGGTGGGATGCTTTTTGAAGAAGAAGGTTTTCATTTAAGTGAAGAAGATTTTGGAGTTCTAAGACCTTATACAGCTATGCCATTATATTTAAGAGCAGATCCTTCACAACTAGAGTTAGTTGAAGAAATTTCGACGACACGTGATGAAGTCATTAGTATTGATTATTTTGACTTTGAGACTGTTGATGAAGAACTTTAAAAATATTTTTGAAGAGCACTATACTAAATTGAACATTTTAGTATAGTGCTCTTTTTTCATTTTCTGTACAACTTGGTTATCCTCACAAGTGATCTTGAAACTAGAGCCCACTTGTTAAGATAACGTTTCTATCCTAAGAAGTGGGCATGAAAATTGATCTCACCTGTGAGGGTAGCTCCTTTAATATAAAAATATCCGATAAATCAGCTGTAATATGTTTTGGCCCATTTGAATGAAGAGTCATTTGTGTTCACCTTTTTGATCAGAGATAAAACCAACTGAAACACGTTAGTTAAAAGGTATTTTTACTGCTATTTTTATGTTATATTACTCCGTGTGAGAAAATGAATGTTTTATAAACACTAAAAATTCTATAGTATGAAATAACTCACCGTTTCTATTGTTTATTCTTTACAAACAATAGTTCACACAAAGTAGGAGTGAGAATGAAGATGAAGCAAAAGAAAAAAAGAAAGATGCCAAGTTCGTTTACTATTCTTTTTTTGATTACTATTTTTATTGCTGTTTTAACTTGGATTATTCCAGCTGGACAGTATGAAATAGTTGATGGAAATTATATACCAGGTACGTATCACCAAGTAGCACAAACGCCTCAAGGAATTTTTGATGTATTTTTAGCGCCGATTTTGGGAATGCTAGGAACAGAAACAACGACTGGCGCTATGGAAGTTTCCATGTTTATTTTATTTATTGGTGGTTTTTTAGGTGTAGTTAATGAAACGGGAGCGATTGATGCTGGTATCGCCGCTACAATAAAAAATAATAAGGGAAATATGACTCGATTGATTTGGATATTAATGTTTGTTTTTGCCTTAGGTGGAACAACCTTTGGAATGGCAGAAGAAACGATTCCATTTTATTCGTTATTAATTCCATTAATGGTTAGTGTAGGAATGGATTCTTTAGTAGCAGTAGCAACGATTTTAATAGGCTCCGGTCTAGGTGTATTATCTTCTACGATTAATCCATTTGCGACGGGAATAGCTTCCGAAATGGCTGGTATTTCAATGGCTGATGGGATAGTTATTCGAATTATATTTTTTATAGTAACTTATGTCATTGGGGCAGTTTATGTTTCGCGTTATGCGAACAAGGTGTTAGCAGACAATCAAAATTCTTATATTTACGATCAGATGGAAGAACAAAAAGAATTGTTTACGGTGCAAGACTCTTTGATAAAGCTGACCCCTAAGAAAAGAAACGTTCTTATTGTATTTGTATTTGCCTTTTTAGTCATGTTACTCAGTTTAATTCCGTGGTCAGATCTTAATGCAAATTGGACGCTCTTTGAAGATATTCATCGGGCTATTATGGATACGCCCATTTTTGGAAGTATTATTGGCCAATCAGCTTTGCCTTTAGGGCACTGGTATCTCGTAGAAATTACAATGCTCTTTTTCTTGATGTCGATGATTGTTGCAATGATTTATGGAATTGATGAAAGTCGTTATGTAGAGGCATTTGTAAATGGTGCAAAAGATTTATTTGATGTGGCTTTAATTATTGCAGTAGCACGTGGTATTCAAGTGATTATGAACGATGGGCAAATAACAGCAACGGTTCTTCATTGGGGATCATTAGCTTTAGCGGATTTACCTAAAGGTTTATTTATTGTATTGACCTATCTCTTTTATATTCCGATGACCTTTTTAATTCCTTCAACTTCAGGGTTAGCTGCAGCAACAATGGGAATTATGGCACCATTAGGAGAATTTGCAGGGGTTGAACAACATTTAGTCATTACAGCTTATCAAGCAGCTAGTGGCGTCGTTAATCTTGTAACGCCTACATTTGGAGTAATTGTTGGTGCACTTGCGATTTCAAAAATCAGCATTACAACTTGGTGGAAATTTATAACAAAATTAATTGCAATAATTATAGCCGTAAGTATAATCATTCTTGTTATTTCTGCATATTTGGTATAAAAATGATATAATAAGACTGATTTTTTAATAAGAGTAAAATATAGACTTAAAGTTAGAAAGATAATAGGTGAGAACAGAAATGGAGAAATATACTTTAGCTGCTTATAAGGGGTTATTAACTCAATTAAACTTATTAGTAGATGCTGAATATGCTTCGTCAGAAGAAGAATATGTAACAGATATTACTTTTAATTCAAAAGAGGTAACACCCGGCACCTTATTTATTTGTAAAGGGCTAAATTTTAAAGAAGCTTACTTAAAAGAAGCCATCGAACGTGGTGCTATTGGATATGTTAGTGAAGAAAAATATCCTTCTGGAGCAGACATTTCTGAGTTTATTGTTACAGATGTTCGTGTCGCTATGCCTCAAATAGCAGATTTATATTTCGATTCTCCAAGTAAAAAACTTCATTTAATTGGAGTTGGAGGAACAAAAGGGAAAACAACAACAACTCATTATGTTAAAGGAATTATTGATGCTTATATGGAAGAACAAGGAAAAAAACCTTGTGGAATGCTATCTTCAATTATAACGTATGATGGATTAACAAATGCAGCAGCTACAAATACTACGCCTGAAGCCATTGAATTACAAAGACATCTTGCAAATGCAGTTGAAGCCGGATTAGAGTACATGGTTATTGAAGTATCCAGTCAAGCGTTAAAATATAATCGGGTAGACTGTATTGAGTTGAATGTTGGTATATTTTTAAATATAGCAGAAGATCATATTAGTCCATTAGAACACAAGGACTTCGAAGATTACTTTAATTCTAAAATGATGATGTTTGATCAGACAAAAATTGCAGTCGTCAATCAGGATGCGGCAGAGTTTGAAAATGTATTGCCACATGCTCAAAAAGCAGAAGAATTATATACTTATAGTAGAGAAATACAGTCTGCTGATTATTATGGCTATGCGATTGAAAGTAATATTTTAGGGACAAAATTTAGAGTGAAAAGTGAACAATTCGATGAAGATTTTGAATTAACTATGCCGGGTAGTTTTAATGTAGAAAATGCATTGGCAGCTATTGGAGCAACAGATGCGCTAGGCATTCCATATAAATTTGCTCAAAAAGGATTAATCAATGTTAAAGTAGCCGGACACATGGAAACATGGACAAGTAACGATGATTTAATCACAATCTTTGTAGATTATGCGCATAACAAATTGAGCTTTGAAACGCTTTATCCAGCTTTAAGAGAAGATTATCCAGAACACTATATTATTGGTGTCTTTGGTGCACCCGGTGGAAAAGCACGTAACCGACGACAAGAATTAGGATCAATAGCGGGGAAATATGCGGATGAAGTTATTTTGACAATGGAAGATCCTGATATTGAACGATTAGAAGATATCAATGCTGTTTTAGGTAAACACATTTCGAAATTTGATACGCCTTATATATCGATTGAAGATCGAGGGGAAGCAATTCAACATGCGATTGATTCAGTCACAAAGAAAACACTTATCGTAGTGACTGGAAAAGGACATGAAACAACGCAAAAAATAGATGGAAAATATTATGATATACCAACGGATATTGAACAAGTCGATCGTTTAATGAAAGAATATGACGAAAAACATCCAGCGAATCATTAAAAATTAATTCTGGCAACTATTTCTTCTAAAAGGAGGAGATAGTTGCTTTTTTTATAGAAAAAAGTGTTTATGTTAAACATCTGGGTATTTCGCTTAACATAGAAACGATCTATGTTAAACGTCTGGCCGTTTCGCTCAACATAGAAGCACTCTATGTTAATCATCTGGTCATTTTGCTTAACATAGAAGCTATCTATGTTAAACGTTTTGCCATCTAAATTTTCTTTAATTAAAGGAGGGTCTTAAAAACAAATTAAAAATTGTAAAAAAGTTTAATTTAATCATTTAGGAAAGAATCAAATTTTCATTTATAAATGAGCCAAGCGGAAATTGACGATCAGCTTAAATGACTTTATTTGTGAAAAGCTATAGATACTCTTGAGACAAGATATTTCGTATATCCAACTTTAAGATGCTTTTCTAATGGTAAAAACCCTTATTCGTTTTAAAATCCAACAAGGGTTGTTTTTTATTACTCTTTTACCTCTTGAGAATTATATCAAACTTTCAATTTGTTCAACAATTTCATCTACATTTAAACTAGAATAGGTACCGATATTTATAGCACTTGCCTTTACAGTACTTGGAAAAAATCGTTCTATCCAATCTTGATTGAAAAATAAAGTAGGGTCTATTAATACAATTTGATCTAAAAATACAAAATTTCGAATTTGACTAACATCTAAAACAATAATGTGGAATCGTTCGCCTAGAGTTATTTTAAATTGAGTGCGCTAAAATTTTTAATACACTGTTGTGTGGATGCTTATCAATAAGAATAACTTGATTTTCATAGTAACCTCCTTTAAAAGTACCAATGGTTATATAAGATTTGATAAAAGTATTGATGAAAAAAATTAAATCGATTTAAAAATTCAAATAAAATTGAGGAGGAAATTAGCATTGAAACAAAGATTGAAAAAAATATTAAAACAAGTTTTCTTTATTCCTATTTTATTTATTTCTCTGGTTAGTTGTTCAGATCAAGGTTCAAATATTTCTAGTGATGGCGAAATGGTTATAGAATTTTTTAATCAAAAGCCAGAAATATCAAACCAGTTAGAAGATTTAGCTGAAATTTATAATGAACAAAACGACAACGTGAGAGTGACTATTACAACAATTGGGAGTGGTGAAGGCGCTGCTGGTTTACAAGCAAAATTCACTTCAGGTAATCCGCCAGCAGTTATGATGTTAGGTGGGACTTCAGAAATTGAAAGGTATAGTGATACTTTATTAGAAGTAAATGATTTGGAAGTTACCGATACAGTAATGGATGACTTACTCGAAGGAGCGATGATTGACGAATCACTTTTAGCCGTTCCTATGAACGTTGAAGGTTTTGGTTGGATGTATAACAAAGAAATTTTTGAATCAGCTGGTATTGATCCAGAAGATATTGAAAATTATGATGCTTTTGTAGAAGCGGTCGAAACATTAGATAGTCAAAAAGAAGATTTAGGTATTGAAGAAGTATTTGCTTTTAGTGGGGCAGAAGATTATATTGCTAATCAATTTTCAGCTCATTTTACCTCTCCAGAATATGACCATAATATTTTAGAAGCTTATGAAGCGAATGAATTGAATTGGGAATATGGAGACCGCATGAAAGCTTATACGGATTTATTTAATGAATATAATGTGCAACCGATTCTAGGAGTGAATTACAGTCGCTCCGTGGAAGAGTTATTCATTAATGATCAGGTTGCGATGGTTCACCAAGGGAATTGGATAGTCCCTACATTAAATGGTCTCGACCCAAATTTTGTAGAAGAAAAGTTAGGGATTTTACCGGTATTTGGTGAAAATAATGAGTCGGGCCGTTTGGTTGCGGGCGCCCCTTGGTACATAGGCATTAATAGCGATATGGAAGAAGAACTTGTTCAAGCAGCAAGAGAGTTTGTAGATTGGATGTACTTATCTGAGGAAGGACAAGAAACTCTTGTAAATGAAATGCAATTGATTCCACCTCAAGAGGGTTACGAGGTTGAAAGTATTACAGATCCGGTATCGCAAATTATTTATCAAGAAATGCTAGATGGAAATACAAGTGCGATGACACATAATCAATATCCTGACGGTTGGTTCCAGCTGGTTTTATTTCCAGAATTCCAACGTTATTTAGATGGATACAGTACTTGGGAAGAATTTGAAGAAAATACTTCTAACGGGTTTACTGAAATGAGAGAACAATAAGATGAAAATATTTCTTTTTGAAGAGACAATTTCCAGGAGGGATATTCTTGAATAGTAAAAGTGGAAAATTTTATTACTGGGCATTTTTATTTCCAGCATTATTAGCTATTGTGACCGTGATTTTAATTCCATTACTTTATGGAATTTATACTTCGTTTACAAATTCAGATGGTTTTAACATGGATTTTGTAGGATTAGAAAACTATAAACGCTTATTTTCAGATCAGCAATTTATAGAAAGTTTATGGTTTACTATTCGCTTCGCGGTACTCGCAGTCCTTGGTGTAAATGTAATTGGTTTAGGTTTTGCTGTATTAGTGACTCAAAAAATAGGAAGTGTGACTACTGTTTTCAGGACAATGTATTTCACACCGAATCTAATTGGCGGTTTAATTTTAGGGTTTATTTGGCAATTCATTTTTATTCGAGCTTTTGCAGGAATTGCGGAATCAACGAATATTGAATTTTTTAATGGATGGCTCTCAGATCCGAGTACTGCATACTGGGCCATGCTCATTGTCTTTTTATGGCAAATGAGTGGCTATATTATGTTGGTGTATATTGCTTTTTTAAGTAAAATTCCACATGATTTAATTGAAGCTGCTCAGTTAGATGGCGCGAGTGCTTTTCAAACATTTATCCATATTAAGTTACCGATGCTCGCTCCGGCATTTACGATTAGTTTATTTTTAACTTTAGCGAATGCTTTTAAAGTTTACGATTTAAACTTAGCGTTAACTAGTGGAGGACCATTCCGTTCTTCGGAAATGGTTGCGATGAACATTTATAATACCGCCTTCTTACAATACCAACAAGGATACGCGCAGGCTAAGGGGCTAGTGTTTTTAGTGATTATCATTTTAATTTCTATTACACAAGTGTACTTTACTAGAAAGAAAGAGGTCGATTTGTAATGAATTTTAAGAAAGTACATAAAATTCTAATCATGCTTTTAGGGCTAGTTATCTCAATTGTTTGGATCTATCCATTCTTTATTGTATTATTTGGTTCTTTCAAAAATCGATCTGAAATATTCTCAAACCCATTATCCATTCCGATGGAGCCGACACTGGAAAATTATCCGACTGCTTTCGAAAATATGAACTTTACGCAAGCGTTCTTGAACTCAGTTATTATAACAGTAATTAGTGTAGGTATTATTGTTATTTTTTCATCAATGGCGGCCTATGCTTTAGCCAGAATGAATTCAAAATGGAGCACAGTCATTTATTTTTTATGTGCTATTTTAATGTTGGTTCCGTTTCAATCCGTCATGATACCGTTAGTTTCATTATTTGGAAGAGTCAATTTATTAAATCGCACAGGTTTAATCTTTATGAATTTAGGGTTTCAGTCGAGCATGTCAATTTTCCTTTATTACGGGTCACTACGATCTATTCCAGTTTCTTTAGATGAAGCGGCTTATATAGATGGCGCTAATATTTTTCAGATCTTTTGGCGAGTTGTTTTTCCTATATTAAAACCAACCACAGTAACAGTCATCATATTGACTGCTATACGAATTTGGAACGACTATCTCTTGCCATCGCTGGTTATTAACCAAGAAGGAATGTATACTTTACCGTTGCAGATGTACTATTTCTTTGGTGAATATACGATTCAATGGGAACTCGCATTAGCAGGACTTGTGCTTGCGATTATTCCTGTTATTCTTTTATATATGTTTTTATAACGCTATATTATTGAAGGAGTAACAGAGGGAGCTACAAAATAATATCATGATAACATCCTACAAATGCTGTTTCACGTTTAATTGTAGGATGTTTTATAATTTTCAGGTATTTACAAAAAGGTAAAGACAAGCTGTTTTTTCTTTTATGGTTTAATCTAATGATGGTTTAATGGTATAATAATCAGTAATTAAAAAAAGGTAAATTCTAGATTAGGATATTGGAGTGATTTCAATGAAGCTTTCGAAAAGAATACAAAATGTTTCTCAGTCAGCAACACTTACTGCTTCACAAAAAGCAAGTGATTTAAAAGTACAAGGTATAGATGTTATTTCACTTACAGTGGGAGAATCTGATTTTAACACCCCAGAATATATTTCAAAGGCAGCCATAGAAACCATTGAACAACATAAAGGTGATCGCTATACACCTGTAAACGGTATTCCCGAATTAAGACAAGCGATTGCTGATTCATATAAACGAGATATGAATGTTGAATATGGAATTGACCAAGTATTTATTGGGACAGGGGCAAAAAATGTATTGTTTACATTATTCCAAGTTTTAGTTGACCCAGGCGATGAGGTAATTATCCCTGTACCATATTGGGTAAGTTTTTCTGAACAAGTGAAAATGGCTGAAGGAAATCCTGTTTTTGTTCAGGGACCTTATGATAACTTATATAAAATTACGGTTGATGACTTAGATAAAGCTTATACTGAGAAAACAGTCGCTTTATTATTAAATTCTCCTTCCAATCCATCAGGAGCTGTTTATTCACAAGAAGAGATTAATGCGATTGGCGAGTGGGCTGTAAAAAATGATGTAGTGATAGTAGCGGACGAAATTTATAACCGTCTCGTTTATAATGGACAAGAAGCAGCTTCATTTGCTATGGCTTCAGAAGAAGTTAGAAACCAAGTTGTTATCGTAAATGGTGTCTCAAAAACTTATGCAATGACAGGTTGGCGTATCGGCTATGCTTTAGGAAATAAAGAAGTTATTTCTGCTCTCACTAAGTATGCTTCGCAAGCCAATGGAAATCCCACAGGTGTAAGTCAACATGCTGTTATCGCAGCATATAATAATGAAACAAATGAAGTAGAAGAAATGCGTCAATCCTTTGAGAAACGCTTAAATGAAGCTTACGATTTAATTGTAAGTGTACCAGGCTTTAAATTATCAAATAAACCGCATGGAGCTTTTTATTTATTCCCTGATGTGAGTGAAGCAGCAAAAATGACGGGCTATGATTCAGTGGATGACTTCAATTTAGCTTTAATTGAAGAAGCGCACGTTGTGACAGTTGTTGGTTCAAGCTTTGGTATTCCTGAGTGTTTACGTTTTTCATATGCTGTTGATGAAGAAACATTTGCGGAGGGTATCCGACGAATCAAAGCATTTATTGATGAAAAAAGAAAATAATTTACACTGTTAAAGTAAAAATAAAAACGAGCCTCTCAAAAAAGAAAATTTTTGAGAGGCTCAATTTATTTATGTTAAGAAACGTTATTTTGGAATAGTAAGACTAGGAACCCTATAAATAATAAAGGAAAGAATGCTACTGGCGACAATAAAAGTCGCGATCCCACTTGAGCCATTGACAATTAAAGAATAAAGGATGGGGCTCATGCCATCTGGAGCATAAATATTCCAATAAATAACACCTGCAATAAAATGTATCCCATATTTAATAAAGACCGCAAAGAGGGTACTCCAAGCAATAGTCATAAAAACTTTTTGCCATTTTTTAGCAATAACTTCTTTCTGTAATTTATTCCAGGCAATTCCTGCTAAACCAGAAACAGCAAAAGCAAATATATACTCTACGAGTACTTGTAGAACAGATAACATTGTAAAATTTCCTGAGGCTAATTTGATCAGTCCCCATAAAAACCCACTTAAAGTACCTGCTTTTACTCCACGTCGATAACTTAAAAGAATGATTGGGATCACCCCAAGTTCTACTTCAAATGGACCAATATCTAACGGAATGAATGCAATAACAAAAGCCAATACAGCAAACATTGCTGATTCAATCGATATGACTAAATGATCTTTTCTAGTGATTTCCATACGTTTATCCCTTTCGATTAGGAAAGACAAAAAAACCACATCTACATATGCGGCTTAAACTTGTATGAAATAATCTGAACAGTTATTGGATCACTACAAAAAAACAGACGGAATCTGTAGTTAAGTATAGTTGTTCAAGACACTTTCTTTCGCTAGTATAACCTAGATCAAGTTCAAGGGTCCGCATTTTGCATCTCAGCCATTTTGGCTCCCCTAGTGTTTAATATAATATCACTCTAACTGTTTATCGAATGAAAGTCAATAGGGAATCAGATCATGATGAATTAACAGAAAATAAAATGAATGTATCAAAAAGAACGAGGTATGTATTTATCTACAATACAAGGTTTCATTCATTTTTGAATTTTTTAATGAGATTTAGAAAATACATTAAAGTTTTTTATTGATTGCAATTTTTTTAGGACATGTATATAACGAGTTAACTTTTATGAAACGTATCAAAATCAATCATCACATGAAAACAAGAAAAGAAACAATAAAATTTGAAAAATTCATTAAGATTATTGATACAATCTCTATTCTTGGGGTCGGCAAGCAGTTTGCTTTTGAGTGAGTATTTTTACTGGTAGTCTATGCATACATTATTTTTTTAGATGAATTGAGGAACATTTAATGAAAAAAGGAATTATTTTATTTCTCACTATTTTTATTCTTGTTTCTTGTGGGACTGACGTACAGGAAACTTCAGATAGAGAAACAACTGACAGAGTAACGACTGAGGATGTTGAAGAGCTGAAACTTGAAGAATTGGAAGTAGAAGAGTCAGAAGAGACAGCGGAAGTGAATACTTATCCAATTGAGAATTTTGATGAATTCGTATTAGATCACATGTTTGAAGATGAAATTGGAAATCAGGCATGGGAAGATTATAAAAAAATCACCCATGAGACCACGCTCGGCGAAGAAGCTTTATCGGATAAATCTGGTAATACAACAAAAGAAATTGCAAATTTAATGGATAATATAGTTGATGAAAATGTAGTCGTTGATACTTCTGAACTGATAGAAATAGAACATCTGACATACTATTATGGAGCGGATACAGTTGAAGAAGCATCAGCTATTATTTCCTTTTATTTTATGGAAGATGAATTAATTTATAGTGCCATTGTTCCAAGTATGTACACATTAAATAAACCTACTTATGAGGTCGATGAAAGTTTTTCTTCAATAAAAACTTTGGACGAATTAAAAGCTTTTGAACCTCTCCCACAAATTTTTGGTGTTTCTGAATATAAAAACGAAGGGCAACTCTATCGAGCCTTACAAGTAGCTGCATCAAATTCGTCTACAGAAACTGAATCTAGTTTAATTGTATTTATGTTTAAAGGGGATCAATTAATTGATAGTACTGTTGATGACTTTGAAGATTCAGCATCAAATACCTTTGAGGAAAATGCTTATTTAAAATTAAAAAACTCAGGCAACCTTCATTCTCTAAACGATGAGTAGAGGGTAGAGAAGAAAATACAAATATAGAACATAAAAACTCCCATTTATTTTTTTAAAGTGAGAGTTTTTTAAGTTGTTAATTATTTAATTTTAGAGCTTCTTTAATGTCTACATCGCCGCTTTCAACAACGAGCACTTTGTTTTTCACGTGGGGATTGTCAATAGATTCTATTAATATTGTAGCCACATCATCTCGTGGTATTTTATATTCATGTGGGTGTTTATCGACTTCAAAACTTAAAGAAATTTTTCCAGTTCCTTCATCATCTAAAAGCGGACCGGGTTGTACGATTGTATAATCTAACCCTGATTTTTGAATATAAAAATCAGAAGCATGTTTTGCGACAGCATATGGCTTAATTCTTTCGCCTCCAGCACCAGGTACAGGACTATCTGTAGCACTTACTTGAAGAAATTGCTTAACACCCATATCTTTTGCATAATCTACGGCTTTCATTGCACCATGTAAATCAATAGTTAATGTTTTATCATAGCCAGTACTTCCGCCAGATCCAGCAGTGAAAATGACCACATCAAAATCTTCAAATGCATGAGAAAAATCGTCTTCTAAGTTTCCTAAAAGAACTTGATCAGCACCAAGTTCTTTTAATTTAGAAATTTGTTCTTCTTTACGTACAAGCGTAACAGATTTATGATCTGTGTCTTTTAACTGCTTAATGACTCGACGGCCGGTTTTCCCATTTGCTCCAATCACCAATACTTTCATAAAGAAATCCTCCTTTTATTTTTCGTCAAGTTTATTATCATATGCGGAAAGCCTGTTTTCAAAAGTGATGATTGATGAAAAATACAAAAAAGAGTAATAACTATATAAAAAATAGCTATTACTCGACATTCGATTTTGGATTATTATAAATTATTTAATACGGACAAATAATTGTTTTGTTTTACCATCAGATGAAATTGAACGATGCTCAATATCAAAATCATCTAAAGATTGTACAAAAGTTACTAATTTTTTGTGTCCATAATTACGTACATCAAAATCAGGGAAACGTTTAGATAAATGGTTTCCTAGGTTTGCTAGTGAAATCCAGCTATCATCATCAGAATTTTCTAAAATAATTGTTTTTAGAGCTTTCCGAATGGTCGTCAACTTAGTTTGTGGTTGTGGTCTAGATGGAGATGAAGGCTCATTAGAACTACGTCGTTTATTTTTCTTTGAGTAGTTATAACGTTTACGATCATTTCCATTATTCTTTTTAGTATCTTTAGGGGAGATGTTAAAGTGTTGACTATTATTTGCTGTAGAAGTTGAAGGTTCTTCTTCCTCTTCAGTTTCAAAGCTTTGATAAAGAATATCTAAATATTTAAAACTATTACAAGCTGAAATAAAAGCATTTGGCGTCTTACTTTCGCCCATTCCAATAACATTCATCCCAGACTCTCGTAAGCGAGAAGCCAAGCGTGTGAAATCACTATCCGAAGAAACTATGATAAAGCCATCAACACTTTCACCATAAAGAATATCCATTGCGTCAATAATCATGGCACTATCGGAAGAATTCTTACCATCGGTGTAACTATATTGTTGAATCGGTGTGATAGAATTATCTAATAAAATTTCTTTCCATCCATTATTTCGAGTACTTGTCCAATCGCCATAAATTCGGCGGTATGTTGTCACGCCATAGTTGGACGCTTCATCGAAAATAATATTTATATATTTGGGAGAAACATTTTCTGCATCTACTAAGACAGCATATTGCTGTTCTTTACTCATTGGTTGTATCACCTCCGTTTATTGAGATTTATATTTTATTATAAACAGTTTCTTTTTAATTTAATGATTAGAAACATGGTTCAAAATAAAAGATCCATTTCAAAATGAAATCAATCTTAATGATTATAACACAAGTAGTATTTTAATGTATGATTTTCACAATGATCTATGAAGTCATTGAAAATCTTTGGTGAATAATCGGTAATAATCGTCGAGCCAAGAGTACTCCAATAGATAATTTTAGAATATCTCCAGGAATGAATGGAATAAACCCCGCCATCAAAATACCAGTTAAAGTTAAATGACTATCTAAATAGAAATTTAAAATGCCTGTCATGTAAGTTAAACCAATCAGATAAGTGATTGAAAAATTAAGTAAGCCAGAAATCATTAAATGCTTAATTTCTGAAGTAGAATATTTTTTTAGATATTTCGCATGCACATAAGAAGCAGGAATAAAACCAAGAATGAAACCAAACGAAGGCATTAGTATCGCTTGAATCCCACCGGAAAAAGCAGAAAAGATTGGGAAACCAGCTAGTCCCATGAACAAATATAAACTTGTTGCAAGTACGGCCATTTTAGGTGTTAAAAGATAACCAATCATTAATACGCTTAGAGTTTGCAGTGTAATAGGAACCGGACCAATAGTAATAGATAATTGCGAACATATAATTAAGATAGTTATCATGATAGCTGTTAAAGTAATTTCTTTTGTTTTCATAAATAAGCTCCTTGGATAATATATACCTAGATTATACGATTTGTTTTTGAGACTTACAATTAATGATTTTAAAAAAACAAAAAAAGAGCTAAATCAATAATTAGTAAAATAGTTATTGACAAAAATAAAAACGTTTTTTATTTAAAAAAAAGATTAAAAAATAAAACATTATTTATTTCTAAAAATTATTATTGGGTTATTTTTAAGTAAGCTTTAATCTCTCTATAAATGGTTTTAGATAAGGTTTTAAATAAAAAGATATCTGCTGAGATCTAAAATACCTTATTGATATAAGGACAATTGGGCTATTTATCTGGCAAGAAGTATAATTTAATGTGTATAAATGCAATTTTCACTTGACAAAATAAAAACGTTTTTATATACTATTGTTAATTAGTGAAAACGTTTTAGATATATCGTGTTGAGTTCTAAAAATTAAATAGGAGTAAAACATGAAAGGATCTAAACATATAAAAAACGTTCTCAAAATATAAAGAGAGGAGTTGGTTATATCTCTTATTGGAAGTAAGTGTAATAAAAAGATGTTAAATGCGGTTAGTTTATAAAATTGGAGGAAAAATTCAAATGAATAAATTTGGAGAATTTTTAGAAAAACATGTAATTCCATTTGCAGCAAAATTAAATGCACAACGGCATATTGCCGCTGTTAGAGATGGATTTATTACTGCTTTTCCATTAACAATGGCAGGATCAATTATATTACTGATTAACAACACGCTACTTAACCCAGATGGATTTATCGCAGATATGCTAAATTTAGAGGCTATTTTTCCTAATTTAGCTGAGTCACAGCAATTATTAGTTAGTGTAGTAGACGGTACAACCGCCGTTTTTTCTATCATTATTGCCTATTTAGTAGCAAGTAACTTAATGAAAACTTTAGGCGGGGATTCTACATTTGCTGGAATAACATCAATTGCTGTCTTTTTCATTATGTATCCAGCAGCAATCAATACTGAAGAGTTTGGCAGCGTATTACAAACGTCGTATTTAGGTGCTGAAGGTTTATTTGTGGCTATGATTATCGGATTAATAGTAGCAGAATTATTATATCGCTTAACCCAAATTGATCGATTAGAAATTAAAATGCCAGAGCAAGTCCCACCAAACGTCGCAAGATCTTTTAGTGGAATGATTCCGATTGGTATTGTATTAGTAATTTTCGCTATTTCTAACTTTATAATCACTCAGTTCTCAGATGCAGGACTTAATGGATTAATTTTTGATTTAATTCAAGCACCTCTATCAGGAATGGTTGGTAACGTATTTGCAGTAATTGTGTTTGCATTGATTCAAAACCTATTATGGGTTCTTGGAATTCATGGACCAAATACAATTGGTGGAGTAAGAGATCCAATCTTTGCACCGCTATATAACGAAAATACAATACATATTGCTGAAACCGGTTCAACAACCGGAATTCCTTATCCATATAACTTTGCAGCTTTATATGATGGTTTCGCAAACTATGGTGGTAGCGGAGCAACGCTAGGCTTAATCATTGCTATCTTCCTATTCTCAAAACGAGAAGAATATAAATCATTAGGTAAGTTATCTATTTTACCAGGACTATTCAATATTAATGAGCCAGTTATCTTTGGTTTACCAATCGTATTAAACCCAATTATGATGATTCCATTTGTATTAACACCAGTTGTTAATATCCTAATTGGTTACTTCGCAATTAGTACTGGATTTATGGATCCTCTAGGTTATGGAGTACCTTGGACAACTCCTGGTCCGTTGATTCCTTATATTGGATCAGGTGGGGACATTATGGGATTAGTTGTAGGAATATTTTGTTTAGCTGTATCGGTAGCAATTTATACACCTTTCGTAATGGCATCAAACGCTGAAGCTAAAGAAAGAGACGACGAAGCTATTGCAGAAACAGACCCAGCAGTTAACTAATATGACTTTTGACATTTAATTAAACTAATACAAAACTACCTAATTTATTTTTATCTACATATTATAATTAGGTAGTTTTTATTTTAAATATTTTTAAAATAAAAAAAGCTAAAAATGCTTAGGTTTAAATAATATGAATTAGAAAGGAGAATCCAACAAAAAATACAAAATCAAATGAAATCGAATACATCTTTGAAGGTGAAATGATGAAAAGTAGTTGCTTTTGGAAAAGTCTAATTGAAATACCAATAAATAATTTCGATTAAAAGGTGGTAAATAGATGATAAAGAAATGGTTAATCAGTTTACTAAGCACATTACTAGTTGTAAATAATATTGGCGTACTAATGGTAAATATGCCAATAATTTATACTGCAAATGCCGAAGAAGAAAAAGAAGAAGCTGAATGGGAATTAGTTTTTAATGATGATTTTGATGGTACAGAAATTAATATGGATAACTGGAGTTTTGATCATCCAGAAAATGGAAGATACAATGGTGAGATACAATCTTATACTGATCAAAATGCTTGGGTAGAAGATGGTCATTTAATAATCGAAGCTCGAGAGGAAGAATTTACTGAAGAGAATGGTGAAACTTATGATTATACTTCCTCAAAACTGATTACTAAGGGAAAACAAACATGGACTTATGGTAAAATAGAAATCCGTGCGAAAATGCCTGAAGGGCAAGGTATGTGGCCAGCTTTATGGATGATGCCAGAAGATGAGCCATTTTATGGAACTTGGCCAGTGGGTGGCGAGATTGATATTATGGAAATGTTAGGCCATGAACCTGATCGGATTCATTCGAACATTCATTACGGTGATCCAAAAGGGGAAGATTCAAAAACTTATATTCTTCCTGAAGGGGAAAGCTTTGCGGATGACTTCTATGTATACACTCTAGAATGGGAGCCAGGAGAAATACGCTGGTATATAGATGATGAATTGTATCATACAGCCAATGATTGGCACTCGAAACATCCCGGTAATGCAGATGATTTTGCTTATCCGGCTCCGTTTGATCAAGATTTCTTCTTAATAATGAACATTTCTGTAGGTGGAGGATGGCCTGGTAATCCTGATGGGACAACTCCACTTCCACAACAAATGGTAGTAGATTACGTTAGGGTTTACCAAAAAGATGAATATCCAATACGCGAAAAACCTGGTCCATCAGAAGAAGATTTATATGGTAGAGAACCTTTAGAAGATGGTAATTATATCTATAATGGTAACTTTAACTCAAATAATCCAGAAATCGCTGGTATTACAGACGTACCTTATACAGATTATTGGACTTTTGGAACTGATGGCGGAGGAGCTGCGGATCTCAGTGTTGAAGATGAAATACTTCATCTAGGAATTACCAGTGGGGGGAATGTTGAGCACGGAGTACAATTACTTCAATCTCCAGTTCGTCTTGAACAAGGTGCCAAGTATAAAGCATCATTTAACGCTAGAGCCGAAAGCGAAAGAACCATGAAAGTTAAAATTGGTGGCGGTGGCGATCGAGGCTGGGCAGATTATGCAAATATAGCACCAGTCACTTTAACCGAAGAATTGGAATCCTATGAATATGAGTTTGTCATGCCAGAAAGTACAGATACACATGCACGTTTTGAATTCAATATGGGGCTAAACAATTCAGATATATGGTTAAGTGATGTAAGATTAGAAAAAATTGCTGATGGAGGTCCAATTACAGAGCCGGAAGAACAACCAAGGCCTGCCTTACCTACTGGTAACTATGTTTATAACGGAACTTTTGATCAAGGGAATGACAGGTTTGCTTTTTGGGAATTTAGAACTGACGAATCGGCAGATGCTGATTGGTTTATCGGAAGTAGTGTTAACGAGCGTATATTAGAAACTCGTATCTCAGACGGAGGTAATCAAGCAGATTCCATTCAACTCATCCAACCAAAGGTGAATTTAACGCAGGGTAACAGTTATCAATTAGCTTTTGAAGCAAATGCAGAGACTCCAAGGGATATTCAAGTGGATTTAGTTGCTTTAAATGGGGAAGTGATTGCAACAGAAACAGTCGCCATTAACCAAGAAACAAAAGTTTACACGGTTGAATTTGATGTGGATATTGAAACCAACAATGATGTTGAACTTCAATTTAATCTAGGCGGAAATGATACGAATGTGAACCTTGACAATGTCTTTTTATCAAGAGTATTAGCCAGTGATGGGATTGGAAATAATTTAATTCGAAATGGTATTTTTGATAGTTTAGCTTACTGGAATACGGAAAATAATCATTCAGTAGCAGAATTTCGAGCAGATGAAGGCTTTCATGTAAATATTGCTGATCCAGGGGATGCCACTTGGGCCATTCAGTTATTCCAAAACGAAGTACCTCTTAAAAAAGGTGAGACTTACGAGGTATCATTCAATGCAAAATCGACAATACCAAGACCTATTTTGTTCCAACTAGAACATGGTACAGATTATACAAAATATTTTTCTACCAATGTTGAGTTATCTGAAGAGTGGGACACATACACCTATCAATTTACGATGGATCACGAGAGTGACTTGAATACGAAGTTTGGATTTTCATTTGGTGGAGATGGTACAGATGCTATTCCAACGGATGAACATGAAGTTTCTTTAAATAATATCGTTGTAACAAAAGTAGTAGAAGATCCAACTGAAGAAGATAATGATACGGAGAATTCAAACGAAGAAGGTACAGAAACGGATGATTCTAATGGGGAAGAGTCAACAGGAGGCGAAATTTCTTCTGGGGACAACAATTCAGAAGATACTAACGGAGAGGGTACTGATTCGAATAACTCCAACGTTGAAGATTCCGGTAAAGAAGACTCTGAAACAGAAACGAAAGATGAGAGTGAACTTCCTAAAACTGGTGTAGCTTCAACTAACTTTATTGGTATAGGAGCCACTGTTTTATTGCTAGGAATTGCTCTAGCATATGTAAGTAAAAAAGTAACTAATACTGAAAAATAATAAAGAATGAAAATGAAGAATGTTTAACTATACAAGCTATCTAATAGAGGATTATTCATTCATATTAGATAGCTTTTCATTATAAAATGACGAAAATGAAGACTTTAAATGCTGTCGGTGGTAAAATAACTTAAGAGTATGTATGAACTAAGAGGTGATCAAATTGGGAAAAATAACAATAAACGATGTGGCGAGGGAAGCTGGAGTTTCCATTTCGACGGTATCCAATGCGTTGAATAATGTCGATGTATTGACTCCCGAAACTAAGAAACATGTTCTGGCAGTCGTCGAAAAAATGAATTATATCCCTGATTTACGAGGAAAAAATTTAAAAGCTAAAAACACTAAAACAATTGGTTTCTTTACAACAAGTGTAGGTGGAGCATATTTTCATAATTTAGTAGAATCGATGTCAAACGAATGTGATCGCCACGGGTACGGTTTAAATATATTTTTTACTAAAGATAAACAAACAATATTAAAAAATATATTTGGTGGTTCCGTTGATGGAGTTATTATATTTTCTCATGAATATATCAAAGAAAAAGAAGTTGAATTAATAAATAAACATAACATTAAGAGTGTATTTTTTGACCGAGAAATTCAAAATAAAAACATGGGGAGTGTCTTGTTTGATTCTTACAATTCAGGATATGAGGCTACCTCTTATCTATTGAATTTAGGGCATAAAAATATTGTATATATTTCAGGAAGAGGATCAACCTATGATAGTGAACAACGAAAAGCAGGTTATCTAACTGCATTAAAAGAATTTGGGGTAGAGCCGAATCCCAATTATATAATTAGAGGATTTTATGAAAAAGAAGGCGGTTATAACGCGGTAAGGTCATTTATTAATCAACATCCTAGAGATATTCCTGATGCTATTTTAGCTGGAAATGATTTAAGTGCGATTGGTGCAATAGAAGCGCTAGAGGCTGAAGGATTACGAGTACCAGATGATGTGAATGTAATGGGGTTTGACGATATAGAAATCGCTCAGTATTATAACCCGAAGTTGACAACAGTTCGTAATCAAATTTCGAGACAAGGAATTTTAGCGGTTCAACATGCCATAGAACTAATTAACGAAGAATCAGAAGGTGAAGTGTATAAATTACCAGGTAAAATTATTGGAAGAGAATCAACAAGTGTTCAATATAAAAAAAGATTATAAATATATACATAAAGAAGATAAAGGAGATCATTATGAATATTGTTTCAATTGATATCGGAGGTACAGCGATTAAGTATGCTTTGCTTTCTGAGGCAGCTGATATTTTGTACGAAGGAAAAATTCCTACTCCCTATGAATTAAGCGAATTTAAAAAATCTATCGTGAAAATCGTAAAAGATTATGAAAGATCTTACGAAATCGAAGCAGTAGGTATTAGTATGCCTGGATTTATTAATTCTAATACTGGCTTTGCTGAAAGAGGAGGCGCACTAACTTTTTTAGATCAAACGAATATTATAGATCTATTTAGTGATGAACTCTCATTTCCTATTTTTATTGAAAATGATGCGAATTGTGTGGCACTTGCAGAAAGTGGTTATGGAAATGCAGTAGGTGTTTCAGATTTTCTCGTTTTAACCGTTGGAACTGGTATTGGCGGTGCACTCTATCTTAATGATGAGTTGTATACTGGCGGTCAATTTCAAGCAGGAGAACTAGGAAAGATGCGGATTAATTACAGTACGCATCCACATGCAACTTTACACGAATTTGCTGCGATGCCTCCACTTATTCGAAATTATAAAGCTTTAGATTTTGAGGATACCCCTGAAATGGTGACTGGCGAATATATATTTGAGCATGCAAAAAAGAATGAAAAGGTTCAGCAATTAATTACCGATTGGGTAGATACTTTATGTGTTGGCATTTTTAATATGGCCGTCACATTAAATCCTCAAAAAATTCTAATAGGTGGTGGGGTTAGTGAAAATCCTGACTATATCGCTTTAATTAATGAACGTATGCATAAGATCTTAGAGTGGGATGATTTTGAGGTTCCTATTACAGCGTGCAAGTTCCATAATCGGGCAGGGATCATGGGAGCATATCATTTAGCGAAAGAAAAGTTAAGTACAAGGGATTAAGGAGATTAAAATATGACAGGATTTAAAGAAGGATTTCTATGGGTGGGGCTGTTGCAGCTCATCAAATAGAAGGTGGATGGAATGAAGATGGTAAGGGGGGTTCGATTGCAGATGTGATGACTGCCGGAGCTCGGTGTTCCTCGTGAGATTACAGATGGAGTAATCTCAGGGAAAAATTATCCAAACCACGAAGCCATTGATTTTTATCATCGATATAAAGAAGATATTGCGTTATTTGCTGAAATGGGATTTAAATCTTTTCGAACATCGATTGCATGGAGCCGTATTTTTCCAAATGGTGATGACGCGGAACCGAATGAAGCAGGCTTACAATTCTATGATGATTTATTTGACGAATTATTAAAATATGATATCGAACCTGTAGTTACTTTATCGCATTTTGAAATTCCTTATCATCTATATAAAAATTATGGCGGCTTCCGCAACCGAAAATTGATTGATTTTTTTGTAAAGTACTCGCAAGTTGTTATGGAACGATACAAAGATAAGGTTAAATATTGGATGACATTTAACGAAATTAGCAATCAAGCGGATGGTTATCATGACTTACATGCCTTTACAAATTCAGAAATTATTTGTGAAGAAGGAGATAACAAGGCCGAAGTTATCTATCAAGCTTCATTAAATGAATTAATCGCAAGCGCAAAAGTTGTGAAGTTAGGGCATGAAATTAATCCTGAATTTGAAATTGGATGTATGATGGCCTATGTTCCAGTTTATCCTTTTTCTTCGAATCCAGAAGATGTGATGGCTTCTTTAAAAGCGATGAATCGACGTTTCTTTTATAATGATGTGCATGCGAAAGGTGAAATTCCTGGATATGTATTAAAAGAATGGGAGCGTGAAGGTTTTAATATTGAATATACAGAAGAAGATCTTCAAGTGCTTCGAGAAGGGACAGTAGACTATATTGGGCTAAGTTACTATATGTCAAACACAGTAACTGAAATTGAGGAAGTGAACACATATACTGATCATGCTATCGATCGATTAAATTTCACACAAAACCCTTATATTAAAGCGAGCGATTGGGGATGGCCGATCGATCCTGTCGGGTTACGTTATATTTTAAATGTACTCACTCAACGTTACGACTTACCATTATTTATTGTAGAAAATGGTTTTGGAGCTTACGATACCATTGAAGAGGATGGCACAATACAAGATGATTACCGTATCGACTACTTAAGAGAACATATTATAGAAATGAAAAAGGCAGTAGAAGAAGATGGTGTAGATTTAATGGGCTATACGCCATGGGGATGTATTGATATTGTCAGCTTTGGAACAGGCGAGATGGAAAAACGTTACGGCTTCATTTATGTGGATAAAAACAATGAAGGTAAGGGGACACTAGAGCGTAAGAAGAAAGCTTCTTTTGACTGGTATAAAAAAGTCATTGAAACAAATGGAGAAGACCTTTAAATCAATTAGTTAATTTTTAAACAACCTTATGTAGAGACAGGTGAATGTTTCTGCATAAGGTTGTTTCAAGCTGTTCTATTGAATCCTTCACTTGAAAAGATTATTATAATTTAACTAGACCTTCCATTCTTAAATTGTTAAAGTAATAGAGTTCGTCAATGACAGAGTATTTTTTATACAAACCTAAATGAATAGGTTTTGTAGGAACGGAGGAATTATGGTTAAATTTATAAATAAAATACCAGCGGGTACATTGTTAGTACCGATGTTGGTTAGTGCATTACTTTTTACAATATGGCCGAACTTATTTTTTATAGGTGGGCTTACTGAAGAATTCTTTAGTGGAAAAAATGTGGGCTTTATTGTTGGAATGATTTGTTTCGTCTCAGGGGTCAGTATAGATTTTAATACATTAAAACTTATCTTAAAACGACAAGGTGTTCTTTCAATAGCAAAAATCGTTATGTCTATTTTATTGAGTCTAGGCTATATCGCACTTTTTGGACAAGAAGGAATCTTTGGGATCAGTGCGCTAGCTTTTACAGTAGGAATTAACAGTGTAAATGGCGCATTGTATCTTTCAGTAGTGAGAGATTTTGGAACAAAAATTGACCAAGCAGCATTTTCTATTATTGGCTTGCTTGGTATCCCGGTTGTTCCCATCTTTATTTATAGTTTACAAGGAGAGGGTTCGTTTGATTGGATGCCTATTCTCTCTGCGCTAATCCCGGTAGTATTTGGAATGGTTTTAGGAAATCTTGATAAAGGATTTGTAGATATTTTTGGCTCTGGCTTAAAAATTCTAATTCCCATTCTTGGATGGAACCTTGGACAAGGAATGAATTTATTATTAGCTTTACAATCTGGAATTGGTGGGATTATATTCGTTGGATTATTTTATATTTTGACCAGTCCATTAATCTTTTTAGACAAGAAAATATTAGGAAATGATGGGGTAGCAGCTTTTGCGATGAATGCAGTTGCTGGGGTTTCTACAGCATATCCAATGTTGATTGCACGGACAAATCCATTTTTAATGCCATTTGTTACAGATGCAACTTCACAATTACTAACGGCAGCTATTCTGACGGCCATCTTAACACCCATATTTGTAGGGAAATATCATGATTCGATTTATAAGCTTTAATGAAATAAAATATAAAAATACAGCTGATCTTTTAAAAAGAAATCAGCTGTATTTTATTATATCTGATTAATTATGCTTCAATATCTCGCTTGTTATAGCCAGCTATCCCAATGACTGCTAGAATTAGACCAATAACAATTAGTATAAACATCGTATTCCATTCAATTGCCTCATGGGGGTATTCTGGAATATGGTGAAAGACTGACAGGCTATTCGCCCAGTCTGGAAATTCTAAAAGATTACCGAGGTATAATACAACGAATACATAAGTAACATACAACCATATAGAATGTGTCAGTTTAGGGAGTAAGCCAATGAGTAAAGTGATTAATCCAATGAAAACTAAAATAGCCGGTAAATATACGAAGCTCATTTCAATATATGTTTGTAAAGAAATAGTTTCTTCTAAAACATTTCTAGAGGTAATATAAATACCACCAGCAATTGCGAATTGCATGAGTAAGCTCGTTAAAACTGAAAAAATAAAATAAGTGATGAAGACTTTACTTCTAGACACAGCTCGTGTATAAAAATGTTCCGTTCGGTGGGCATCTTCTTCAGATTTCAGACTGATCATGATAGAGAGTACTGGAAAGACTGAAAATATAGACATAATTGCGAACAAATAAGTGATGAATTGTTCCATCATCCCATCTCCCGCACTACCTGCAAGAAATTGTTGCAAGATATCTATATCTGAAAAATAAGCTTCTAATTCACCTAAAATCGCACCAAATGCTGCGCTCAATGCAAAGAGTAAAATAAACCAACTAATAATTTTTGTCTTTTGTAAGTGCCATATAAAACCAGGTGTAGTTTTCAAGAAAGCGGATGCTTGTCTTTTCCCACCGCGAGACGGCAAAATACCTGCGAACATATCTCTATTTCTTCGGAGATAGAAAGCAATGCCGACCAAAAGAAGAAAGCTAACGCCTAATACAAGAATAGGTAACCAATGATCTTCTACAAATACTTCAGTTCTAGTTGTCCAACCCAATGGAGAAAAGAGAGATAAAGTTTCATTTTGAACATCACCGATCATTCGAATCACGTAAGAAAGAATCAATGCACCAAAAGCAATTTGTTTCGTACCATGTGCGGTTTCAGCTAATTGAGCAATAACTGCAGTAATTCCTGCGAAAAATAAACCAGTTAAAGTAAGAACTGAACTATATAGGAAGGAACTTTCCCAAGTAAATACGGATTCACCTAAAGTAGCTAACCCAATAGTAAGCAAAAGATTAATTGATAAATTAACTAAAAATAATAAAATAACGCTTGCTGTGAGATAGGAAATTTTTCCAACCGGTAAAGATTGAATAATCTCTAAACGACCAGCTTGTTCATCGTCTCGAGTGCCATTACTCATCAGTAGTATATTCATCGTTGCAAGAGCAATCGAAGTAAACATCAACATCTCATTAGCAAATATTGCGCCTAAATTGAAAGATTCTGTCTCATATCCAGATCCAAGCATTACAATCATGGCAGGGTTATCCATCGTTATCGCAAAACCCATAATGTCTTCTTCGGACGTATAAATTTCTGGATAGGCTAGAGCGACTATAATAGAAATTCCTACAAGACCAATTATCCATAGAAAAATTTTCAGCCGATGTTGTCTAAATAACAACTTGATCAATTGACTAGTCCCTTTAAAGTTTTCTCTAATCATACTGCTCATCCTCTTGATCGTCATAGTATCGTATAAACAAATCTTCTAGCCTTGGAGGAGCGCTCGTTAAATGAGAAATTTCATATTGGCTGAGAAGTTGTACGACATCATTAATATTTTCACTGTCCACTTGAAAGGTTGTAGTTGAATTTTCACGTTCGACTTGATGAATACCTTCTATATTTTCCAGTCCTTTCAGCTTTTCAGAAGAACTTACTTCAAAATTAGTACGAGTCAGATGTCTTAATTCATCTAATGTTCCGGCTTCGATAATCTTACCTTTTCGAATAATTGAAACATGATCGCAAAGCTTTTCTACTTCAGATAAAATATGACTCGATAGTAAAATAGTTTTCCCTTGAGCTTTTAAATCTAATAAAAGATTCTGAAATTTACGCTCCATCAATGGATCTAAACCAGAAGTTGGCTCATCTAATATATAAACATCTGCATCCGAAGCTAAAGCAGATATAATAAGAACTTTTTGCAAGTTTCCTTTTGAATAGGTCCGACATTTTTTTGTGGGGTCTAATTCAAAGTATTGAATTAGCTCATCTCGACGCTTGTTATCAATTATTGAATTCCGCATATTTAAAAAGAGATCAATCACTTGGCCACCTGTTAAATTAGGCCATAAATTTGCATCGCCTGGGACATAAGCTATGCGTTCATGAATGGAAACTGCCTCTTGCCATGCATCTTTTCCAAAAATTGTAATATTTCCAGTATCGGCTTTTAGCATGCCAAGCAATACTCGAATAGTGGTTGATTTTCCAGCACCATTTGGTCCAATAAAGCCATGGATTTCTCCTGATGTAACTTCTAGATTGACATCATCTAAAGCTTTAAATTGGCCAAAAGTCTTGGTTAAATTTTCTATCTTAATGATACTCATTTTTACTCCTCCTCAAATGGTTTATAAAAAATCTCGCGTAAAGTGTCTAAATACTCATCAAATTCTTCCCAAAGGGTATCAAAATCAATATCTTTTACTTGATGTTGCTTAAATGTATTGGCTAACTCACTAAAATATCCTTCGATAGATAATTCAATAATTCGTGCAGCTTTTTCTGGCTTTATATTATCTTTGAACAAATTTTCTTGAATATTTTGTTGATTCTTCATTTTTTTGACGGATGTTTGAATTAAATCTTGAAATTTTTCTTGATAATTTACGGATAAATGTTCGAGCTCTGAATATAAAACGGTCGATAAGAAATAATTAACTTCCGGATACTTTTGAAAATACTGATACTTAATTTTCGAATTATTTTCCATACGCTTTATGATATCAAGCGTTGTATGATCAATATGATTAATATATTCATTTTTTATGATCTCCAGAGAATAGTCAATTAAATAATAATACAAACCTTCTTTATTTTTAAAGTAATAGAAGAGTGTGCCTTTACTAATGTCCGCTCCTTCAACTATTTTATTCGTTGAAGCATCTTGATAACCTTTATCAGCAAATACACTTAACGCGGATCGTAATATATTCAGACGTTTTTCTTCATCAAGTTTTTCAAATTTATCTATCAATCTATACATCTCCATTTTGTTGAATGTGACCAGGTTGGTCATATTCATTTTAAAGCAATTTGACCAGTGTAGTCAAATGAAAATCAAAGTAATTTTTAAATTGTAAAATATTAATAAACTTGTTCTTTATGTGCATTTACCTAATTTCATAGTACAATAAAGAAAATATACAATATAAGAAATGGAGATGGGTAATTATGAAACGTATAAATTCGGAAAAAATTTTCAATGAATTAAAGCGAATCACTTTACGGTTTCCTTTAACAATAATATTTATTTTACTATTAACAGGTTGGCAGTTATATTCAGAAGAATCCATTTGGTTATTTGAGCCAACATTTTTATTGTTAGTCATAGGGATTATTTTTTCTGCGACAAGTCAACTTTTTTATGAACGCTTTTTTCAAAAGCGTCCTAAGATGCGGTGGATCTTGTATGGTATAGTTATTGGGTTTGTTCTTTTGTATCACTTTTATTTGTCCTTTAGTTACTCGTTAATCGATGGATCTTGGAGTTTTTATTCCATTCCAGGGATTCGTACGATGATATTATATTTTGTTGCGATTATATTATTTATTTGGGCGCCTGCAATAAAATCAAAAATCAAGTTTTCAGATAGTTTTCTTGTGACTTTTAAGGCCTACTTTATTGCGAGTTTTTTCTCAATAGTATTATTTCTAGGAATCTTTTTTACCTTCTTATTGTTTGAATTTTTATTTTTCTCTTTAGATATTGATTGGATCTCTTACAGTTCAACATTAATATTTTATTTCTTCGCGCCGCTTTTATTTTTTACTTTTATTCCAGATTATCACTTGCTAGATTCCGATTTAGAAGCTGATGACAGAACTACAGAACAGCTAATAAATATGCCGAAATTTTTACATCATTTAATTAGTTATATTTTAATTCCAATCATGGCTGTTTTAACGGGAATTATAGTGGTCTATATTTTAACCAATCTTACAGGAGAGTTTTTCACTGAAAATATGTTAGAAGGTCTACTGCTTAGTTATGCAATTAACGGTTGGATTCTTTTAATTTTAGCGGATTCTATCGAGAATAAAATGGCTCAATGGTTTAGAAAAATATTTCCTGTAGCTTTAATATTTGTGATTGTGTTTCAAATGATTTCTACTTTCCTACAAATTCAAAAAGTAGGTGTAACACATGGGCGCTATATTATATTATTATTTGGAGTAGGCTCAATCATTAGTGGTATTTGGTATATTCTTAAAAAGAATCGTCTTCAAGTTTTACCGATTGTGGCCATTATTGCAGGTGTTATTGCGCTTATACCTCCCATTGATGCATTAACAATTTCAGTTAATCAACAACGCGATCGTATTAACGACGTATTTAATAAATACGATATGATGGTTGATCCGGATTATGTCATTCAAAACCCTGCGGTGTCTATTGAAGATCAAGAAATTATCCAAGATTCATTAAATTATTTATCTGAAATTAATGCATTGAACCAACTTGAATGGTTACCAGAAGAGTATTATTATCGAGAAGATGAATATCTTGGATTTGTAAGAGAACCAAACCCTTGGGAACAAGGTGGGCAATACCGAGAAGAAATCAATCAAACAGATGTACACTTAAATGAAGAAAATCCAGGTATTCCTATTGATGGATTTGAACAAATTCTAGATATATCTTTAATTAATAACTATATTAACTTTTCTAAAAAAATCGAATTAAAAAGTGAAGAACACGTAGTTGATATCCGCTTAGATGAAGAATTTATTATTCAAATTGATGCAGATAGTCTAGAGGAACCTCTCGAATTTGATTTTAGTTATGTAATAGACGACCTTAAAGGTGAAACGAACCTTTTCTTATCTAGAGAAGACCTCACTTTCACAGAAGAAATTGACGATTATCAAATACAAATTATTATTGAGTATTTAGATATTAGTGGAGACTACATGCAGATGGATTTATACTTGTTAATGTAAAATTGAATAAAATTTAAACAACGCCAAAATTACTGGCGTTGTTTTTTTGCAAATAACGTAATATATATTTTACTTTAAGGAATATATATGTTAATTTATATACACAGATGAGGTGAGCAGATGAAAAATAAAGTAAAAGAGCTTCGTTTCCAACAAGCGATGAAGCAACAAGAACTTGCAGAAAAAGTAGGCGCAACGAGGCAAACAATCAGTTTAATAGAAAAGGGCGAGTATAATCCGTCGCTGAAATTGTGTTTAGCCATTTGTTACGCCTTAAGCAAAACATTGGATGAAGTATTTTGGATAGGAGAAGATGAAGATGAATAATCATGTAAAAGATGAGAGAGTTGAACAAAATAGAACAAAAGCTCTAGCAAATGCAGCCATTATTGGAGAAATTCTACTAGGGATAAGAATCTTTTATGAAATTATTAATGGCGAGGCAACACTTGGAACAACTGGATGGTATATTGGTATTTTGGTTGTTATGAATGTTGTTATGCTAATCAGTCTTTATCGTTCTAAAACAATAGATACTCCAAAAACACTATTAGGTCAATCACTATCAACTGGACTTTCTAAAAGAGCTAAAAGAGAACGATTTTATAAATCTTATATTCCTGAAAGTTTAATTGCGGCAGCTGGTCTATTTCTTGGCTCTTACCTTAATAGTGGGTATAATGGACTTGCTCCGACGATAATTTCATATGTTTTTTATTTTGGAATCTATTTAGCAATTACATACTATTGGAACGAGCATGAAATTAAACGTTACAATGAAGACCTAGAAGATTAATATTTATTCGGACTCCACTTTTGAGTGGAGTTTTTATTTTATTCAAAAGAAATACTTACATGGTAAAATGTATATAAGATAGGATGGACGTGGAGGGTTGATTTGAATGAAAAAATATTTATTTGCAGTTTTGATGGTCATTTTATTAGTAGGATGTACAGTGGACAATCAACCAATGGAAGAAGAACCTGAAACTTCGACAGAAGAAATGATAGATGAACCTGAAGAAAATGAAAAAGCCGATACTGCTTCAGAAGAGGAAGAAACTACTACAAATGAATTGACGGTACTGGCTGAGAATCTAAATGCCCCTTGGTCTATTGAAAAAAATAATGATATATTTTATATTACAGAAAGACCGGGAGCCATTGTAAAAGTGGAAGATGAAAAAGAGACTCGTCAAGAAGTATCTTTGTCAAATGACTTAGCAACTGCAGACGAAGCAGGATTTATGGGGTTTGCATTAGCTCCTGATTTTGAAGGAAAAAATCAAGCTTATGCTTATTACACGTACACAGATGAAAATGGGCAATTTAATAAAATGATTACGTTAATTTTTGAGGAGAATCAATGGAGGGAAGAGTCTGTTTTATTGGACCAAATTCCAAGTGGTCCTTATCATCATGGTGGTCGAGTTAAGATTGGGCCAGATGATAAATTGTATATAACTGTTGGAGACGCTTTAGAAGAAAACTTAGCTCAACAAGCTGATTCGTTAGCTGGAACGATTTTGCGGATGAACTTAGATGGCTCAATTCCAGAAGATAACCCTTTTGAAGATTCATATGTATATAGTTATGGTCATCGAAATGTTCAAGGGCTGAGCTGGCTTTTAGATGGTACAATGTATGCCAGCGAACATGGGAATAGCGCAAATGATGAAATAAATTTAATTAAGGCAGGCGCAAATTATGGTTGGCCACTGATCGAAGGAATTCAAGAACAAGAAGGGCTCGTTACTCCAGAATTTACTTCTGGTTCCGACACAACCTGAGCACCATCTGGAATGGATGTCCATGATAATAAGCTGTATGTTGCTGGGCTTAGAGGCAATGCGGTCTTTGTTTTTGACTTAGCGACGGGAGAGGTGCAAGAAACACTGACAACCTTTGGTCGCATCCGTGATGTATATATTGAAGGAGATCATTTATACTTTATTACGAACAATACAGATGGACGTGGAAACCCAGAAGAAGCGGATGACAAACTATATCGCATTGGCCTAGCAGAACTCGAATAAAAATTATATCAGTCCAAGTGAACTCGGAAAATACGTTCACTTGGACTGATAACTTTTGTATCTACCCAAGTGAGCGAAAAAACTAGTCTCACTTGTCCCGGTAACCATTCTATCGTTACAAGTGAGCCCGAAAAAGATCTCCACTTGTTAGGATAACCGGTCTATCCTTACGAGTGAGTCAGAAAAATAGTCCCACTTGTAAGGATAACCTTTCTATCCTTACGAGTGAGTCAGAAAATGAGGGCTACTTGTTACTATACTTTAGAAAGTTTGAAAAATCTAAAAATCCTAGTATTGAACATTAGATGCTCAATACTAGGATTTAATTTATAACTGCTTTTTTTAGACGATGCCTAAGAAAGACTGTACGACTAGTGAAACGATAACGACTAGGAGAGAAATTAAAAAGCCATGAACCATGGGTGCAATTCCAGACTGTTTCATTTCATTTAAGTCGGTTTTTAGTCCGATAGCTCCCAGTGCCATGATCATTAAAAATTTACTAGCATCTTTAAAGAGAGCGGAAACAGTTACTGGAATAAAACCTACACTGTTCAACAAAGCCATCGCTAGAAAGCCTAAAATAAACCAAGGGAACACATTTTTTAAACTCCCCATGACATCCGTTGAATGACCTTCTGTTGTTGCGGTTTTTTTCTTTGTTAAATGAACTTGAATAAGCGAAAAGATAATTGCGATCGGAATAATAGATAGCGTCCGAGTAAGTTTTACCATCGTCGCAAAATCTCCGGCAGCTTCACTGAAAGCATAACCTGCGGCGACCACGCTCGAGGTATCATTTACTGCGGTTCCTGTCCACAACCCGTAAGCAACATCTGACAATGAAAGCCAGCGCCCAAATAAAGGGAATAAAATAATCATTAAAATATCAAAAATAAAAGTAGAAGACATAGCATAAGAAATTTGATGATCTTCTGCTTCAATGATTGGGGAAACAGCCGCAATCGCAGAACCACCACAAATCCCTGTCCCTGAAGAAATTAGACTAGAAAGACGCCAATCGAGTCCTAATAATTTTCCTAATAAGTAGCCACCACCAAAAGCAGCAATCAAGGTAAAGACCATCACAATTAATGAAAATTTACCGGCCTCAAGAATGGTGGTAATGTTTAAGCTAGCACCCAGTAAAATAATTGCAAATTTCAAAATACGCTTAGAAGCAAACATCACGCCGCTCTCGAGCTGAGAATTTTCAATCGGTTTAAAATAATTAAAAATCATGCCTAAAAATAATGCAAGGACAGAAGCTCCTATGTAGTCAACGGGCAAAATAAATTCAAATCCCTTCGCTACAATAGCAAGAACTAAAGTAAGTAAAACGCCTGGAAGCCACTTTTGGCTGTCCTTTTTAAATTGTTCAATCTGATCCATTTGTTAAATCTTTCCTTCCTACAACTTTTAATTATACCGTTTATTTCATAAAATGCGAACTTTCTAGACGTTTTTATTTAAAATATATTCTCAAAGTCTCATATTGTGCAATTTATTGTTACAATAAGAACAGAAAATACAGAAAGTATGAAGCCGATGAAAATTTTAATTATTGAAGATGATACAGTTATTGCAAATGCTTTGAAAAATGAATTAGAAAAATCAGAATATGAAGTTACACTCATTCAAGATTTTTCAAATATAATGGATAAATTCCATGAAGTTCAACCCCATTTAGTTTTGATCGATATTAATCTTCCGTATCACAACGGTTATTATTGGTGTAGCCAAATTCGGGTAGAGTCGAATGTACCGATTATTTTTATATCGTCTCTTTCTGACAAAATGGATCAGATGATGGCGATTCAAATGGGGGGCGATGATTATATTCCAAAACCAATTGACTTACAGTTAACAGCAGCAAAAATTCAAGCACTACTGCGTCGAACTTATGATTTTGCTACACCGCAAAGTAATGAACTAATTTTTCATGGCGTGCGTTTAGATCCACAAAAATCTGAAATGTCTTTTAAAAACCAAAATATTTCTTTGACTTTTACAGAACTGCAAATAATAACTTGTTTATTTGAACATGGTGAAGAATTTGCGACACGTGAAGAAATCCTAGATTTTTGTTGGCAGAATGATCAATTTATTGATGATAATACGTTGGCTGTAAACATTTCACGGTTGCGTAAAAAAATGAAAGAAATACAGTTAACTGATTTTATTAAAACAAAGAAAAAAGTAGGCTATCGATTAGCAAGCGAGGCGGTATTAGATGATTAAAGCATTTTTAAAGCAAAATATCTCTTCTATTGCTTTAGTTTTCAGTTCATTAGTTATGTTTGCAATGGTTTTTGGTCTATTCCAATTAGGTTGGGAGATTTACTGGATTACAGCGGGGCTTATCTTATTACTACTTTTTTTATACCTCATTTATCAAAGTATCCACTTTCAACGAGAAAAGAATTTGGAAGATCAGGTGAATGAGCTAGTAGAAACATTAAATGCTGAACGAAATAATAATCGTTTAATGCGCCAGGACATTGAAGAATATTTTTTGTTGTGGGTACATCAAATTAAAACACCTATTACAGCAAGTTATTTATTGTTAGCTGAAGAAGACTTTGAAAACAAATCACTCTTGCAACAAGAAGTCCTTAAAATTGAAAATTATTCAAACATGGCTTTAAATTATTTGAAAATTCTTAATCCCACAAATGATATGGATTTTCGGTACGTTACCATTGATGAAGTAATGAATCCATTATTGAAAAAATATCGAGTTCAATTTATTTATTCAAACATTACCCTGCATTATGAAAAAGATAAACATACGATTTTGACAGAACCGAATTTAACGAGTTTAATGATTGAACAAATCTTAAGCAATGCTTTGAAGTATACAAAAGAAGGGGATATTTGGATAGATTTTGATCAAAATACAAAACAGTTATCTATTAAAGACAACGGAATAGGTATTCGAGAGGAAGACTTACCCAAAATATTCAATAAAGGATATGCGGGAATGAATGGCCAATTGGAGACAAAATCGAGCGGAATTGGTCTCTATCTTGTTCAACTGATCTCAAAAAGATTAAGACAACCTGTTTATGTAGAATCGGAGCTTGGAGTAGGTTCAACCTTTACTATCCAATTGTTTGATGCATAACTTACAATATTGTAAGGTTGTTGACCGAAATTGTAAGAATAGATACAGGCAGGAATTTAGAGGGTTCGGTAAACTAGTTTTGTAAGATTCAAAGGAGGAAATTTAATGTTACTTGATGTTAAACATGTAAAAAAAGTTTATCGAACACGTGGAAATGAAACAATGGCTTTACGAGATGTTGATTTTGGTGTGCAAAAAGGTGAGTTTGTCGCGATTATGGGAGAGTCTGGTTCAGGAAAATCCACACTTCTTAATATAACAGCGACTTTTGATGAATCCACTGAAGGAAAAGTAGAATTAAATGGACAAGATCTAAGTAAAATACCAAGTGACCAAATTGCAAAATTCAGAAGAGAAGAATTGGGATTTGTCTTTCAAGATTTTAATGTCTTAGATACCTTTAATAATAAAGACAATATTTTACTGCCACTCGTACTATCTGATGTCCCACGTCGAGAAATGGAACAACGCATAGAAAAAGTAAGTTCGTTTTTAGGGATTAAACCTTTATTAAAAAAGTATCCATATGAAATTTCTGGTGGACAAAGACAACGTGTCGCCATCGCTCGGGCGTTAATTAACGAACCTAAATTATTATTAGCGGATGAACCAACTGGGAACCTTGATTCTTCCACTTCATCCCAAATATTAGATGTCTTAAGAAGCGTAAACGAAGCAGGAAATACCATCATGATGGTAACACACTCTTTAAAAGCTGCATCAGAAGCGAATCGAGTATTGTTTATTAAAGATGGGAAAATATTCCATGAAATTTATCGCGGAAAAGCAAGAAGCCAAGTATTCCAAGAAAGAATTGCAGACAGTCTATCGGTATTAAATGACCGAGGTGAAACAGAATGAAATTCTCTATCTTAAACAAAGTTGCTTTTAGAAGTATTCTTTCGCACAAACGACTATATTTTCCATTTCTACTAGCTGTTTCATTATTGTTTTCTTTGGAATATATTTTGCTATCGCTCCTGCAAAATGATTATGTAAATGAATTCCATCCGGATCTATCCATTATTATTGGAATGGGTGTCTTTTTTTCAACATTACTGATTGTCATCATTACTTTATATACAAGTAATTTTATTCAAAGCAATCAAACGAAAGAATTTGGATTATATACCGTTTTAGGTCTTGAGAAAAAGCATATTCGCTGGATCACGCTTATTCAAGCCTTCTTTAACTGGATAGTGACTGCAATATTTAGTGTTGCTCTAGGATATTTATCTGGGAGTTTAATGTTTGTTGGTTTGAATCGACTCATGCAAGACACCGGGGCAGGGCTGATGGACTATCCATTTCAAATAAAAACAGCCTTAGGAACCGCTTTGGTTTTACTTGGAACATTTTTTGTAAGTTTTATTTTCCATGCCTTTAAAATTGGGCGACTAAATCCAATCGAATTGCTTCGAAGTGCTCACGAAGGCCAAGGGGAACCAAAAGGACGTTGGTGGTTGATGATTTTAGGGTTGATTACTCTAGTTGGTGGCTATTATATTGCGCTAACAACGAATGATGTCCTAGGTTCTTTACAAAACATTTTTATTGCGATCTTTTTAGTGATTATTGGAACGTATCTTTTATTTCTTTCACTGTCCATTTTTATATTAAAAGCTTTACGTAAGAATAAAAAGATTTACTATAAACCGAATAATTTCTTATCTATTTCAGGAATGCTGCACCGAATGAATAATAATGCGGTAAGTTTAGCAAGTATTGCTATTTTAAGTAGTGGCGTCATTTTAGTTATGGGACTTACTTTATCTCTTTTCCGAACAATGGAATCTCAAATTCAAGGGGCCATGCCTTATGATTACGAAATCAGAACGGTAAGTGCTGAAAGTTATGAAAATGAACCTTCTGAAAATGAGGAGATTTTGAATCAAGTCATCATCGAAGCTAAAAATCATGGGGAGATTTCAGAGGATAATATTCGAACAACTCTGTCAGTCAGTGGTTATTTAGATGGAAGAGAACTGACCCCTTTACCAGCAAATAATACGCCTGAATTTGAAGAGTTAAGGGCAGCAGGCCAACCGCTTTATATTATTGTAGAAACAGTCGATTCTTATAACAATTATATGCAGCAGTCTGAAGCAATTAATGAAAACGAAGTATTGATTTCATCAAATTTATTAGATCTTAAAGATTTCCCAACGCTAGAAATTAATGGATCGGAATATAATACGAAAGCAGTGGCAGAAGATGTTATTCCTTCAAACTATGGGGTAGAAGTATTATATATAGCTTTACCTAGTGAAGAAGAAGTAGAACAAGTTCGTGAAAATCACCTTCTCTATAACACACGAGAAGGACATTATGAACCGTACTCATATACAACAAGCGCCACTTTCAATGTAGAAAATAATCAAAAAGAAGTGGATGCGTTCTTGCGAGGAGCTGGAGAAGAACAGATTTTAGCTGTAGAATCTCAAGAAGATATCCGCCAATCAATGTATACCTTATATGGAGGATTATTCTTTATCGGAATGGTTGTCAGTACGGTGCTAATTATAGGAACTGTTTTAATGCTTTACTTCAAACAAGTTTCAGAAGGTTTTGAAGACAAAGAAAATTATAAGATTATGCGACAAGTTGGCTTACCTGAAGATTTAATTCAAAAAACGATTCGTTCACAAATCGTATGGATTTTCTTGTTACCTATTGCTGTGGCGATTATTCATAACCTATTCGCTTCAAAGATTATTTATATACTGCTTGGTTTATTTGGAAAAAGAGATTTTACCATCTTTAGTACAAGTTATTTTGGAGTCTTAGTAGTTTTTGCGGTCGTTTATTTAATCTTTTATCAATTCACCTCACGCGCTTACTACAATATTATTAATGAATCAGAATAATTTTAGCGATGTAGAATAAATAAGAACTCTTAGTAAGGGTTCTTATTTTTAAAAAGAGGAGGTTAAGTCTAAGAAGAAATTTTTTAAATGGAACGCTGGAATAATTCAGCACAATAATTAATACTTTACTGCCCTTGAAGTTGAATCAAGCATTCAATTTTAAGGGTAGTTTTTAAAAAATAACTTTAATCTCATGAATAAAAAATATTTTCTTGAAACTATACATGTATGTCGTTATAATTTAATTATTAAAATGACACCTATGTATAGTTATTTATTAAGGAATGATTTTATGGCACCAAAAGTTAGTGAAGAATATAAAAGAGAAAGAAAAAAAGACTTAATAAAATTTGCTGGAAAAGTATTTACAGAGAAAGGATTCGTGCACACATCCATGCAAGATATTATGGACGAAGCCAACGTCTCAAGGGGTACATTATATAGTTATTTTGATAATATAGAGCATGTCTTTCTTGAAGTATTAAAATACGAAGACCAAAAAGATATTGAATATTTTAAGGCAACAAATGGAGATAACATGTGGAAACAATTAATAAGCTGGATTGAGGAACAACGATTATATATTCAAAAAATTGATCAAACTTTACTTCGTGCGAGGGCTGAATTTTTCTTATCTTGCAATTATGCGAATGATAAAAATAATTATCCATATATATCTAAACGATATAATCAATTGATTCGGCTAATTAAAGAAATGTTAGACAAAGGAAAAGTAAAAGATGAATTCAGACCACAACAATCTACAGAAGCCATTGCAAAGTACCTTGTTTCGTTTATAAATGGGCTTATGCTAGACACTTTTCAATTAGGGTATGAGCAAACAGGTGTAGAAGAACAATTTGCGATTTTATTTTTTACTTTAGAAAAATTAATTAGTCCAATTACATTAAACAAGGAGTGAATATAATGCTGTTTGAAGCATCAAGAATAAAATTAAGAAAAATGACAATAGAAGACACAGAGCTTTATCATAAGTGGCGAAATGATTTAGAAGTGATGCAATCTACGAGTCCTTCTTTAGATATTTATCCTTTGGAAGCCACTAAAAAATTTGTAGAGAATGTTATGTTAGGTTCCCATGCCGCTAAAAGCTATATTATGGTTGAAAGAGAAAATGAAATGCCAATTGGTGTACTATCACTAATCAACATTGATTTTAAAAATAGAAATACAGAATGTATTATCGATATTGGAGAAAAAGAATATTGGGGGAAGGGATACGGTAAAGAAGGTTTGAAGTTGTTATTAGACTTTGCTTTTTACGAAATGAATCTTCATCGAGTTTCTCTTAAAGTTTTTTCATTTAATGAGAGGGCGATTCGCTTATATACTAAAATAGGCTTTCAAAAAGAAGGAACCAGCAGACAAAGTTTATTTAGAAATGGCCAATGGTATGACGTAATCCATATGGGTCTTTTACAAGAAGACTACTTTGAATTACAAGGGGAAAAATATTAATAATGACAATCTCTATAAGATGAGTACATTTCTTATAGGGATTTAAATTTTAATTAAGATTTTTAGTAATAAATTGAAAGTGGTATGAAGTTTGTTATACTTAAAGTGATAATTTAGATATAATTCTAGGAAGAAAGTGATTGTATGGACAACAAGAACTAATCAAAAACTAAACAATCTACGAAGAAAAAATTCCGTAATTTTCTAATTATTGTTTCAATACCTCTTATTAGTAGTGTGATTAGTGAATTTATCAGTAATCCTCATAATAAAGAACGTGCGAATAGCTCGACGGCATCTAATCATACAATTATTATTGATGATTATTATTGGGTGACTACTACGTCAACAAATGAATCGAAACTTGTTTACACTGAAGATCCAACGCATTCAACTTCTACATATGATGAAGTTTTTAATCATAGTGTAGATAAGCTTAATTGGACGGAAGATTATATCTTGATAGGTTCTAAATCTCGAGCAACTAGAAACTATTCCTATATGATCTTAGATCGCCAAACAACTGAAACTGAACGCTATCTAAATGATGAGGATGAGGAGTTTGAAAAAGCTAAAGATGCTAAAGGGATTGAAGCAGATCTTTTAAATAAAAAATATTTTGATTGGTATTAAAATCTATAAATAGACAATAAAAAGGGGAATTTAGGTGAGAAAATATAACAAACCTAAGTATAAAAGAATCTCAATAATGTTAGTCTTAACTTTTATATTAATTATAGCTTTTCCGTTTTTAGTGATGAAATTTGGGAATTATTATGCAAATCCTCATAATAAGTATCGAGCGGAACATGCGACATCAACTGGACATACGATAATTATTGATGATCATTATTGGGTAAGTACCACTTCAGCAAGTGAATCTAAACTTGTCTATACTGAACAACCGATAAATTCTTCACCATCAGTATATGATGAGATTTATAGCCATAGCGTAGATAAACTCAATTGGACAGAAGATTTTATATTAGTAGGTGCTGAATCTGAATCTACTGGAAATTTTTCTTATATGATATTAGATCGAGAAACAGGGGATACTGAGGGTTATGCTAATGAAGATGAGTTTGAAAAAGGCAAAGAAGAAAAAAGAATTGATGTTGATGTCTTAGATAAAAAATACTTTGATTGGTATTAGATTTTTGATATATATTCGAAAAGAGTGATCCTAAATGAATTTTTGGCCAAACTTGTCACTAGAAGAAAAAGTGAAACGAGCAAAATTGATCTATCCAATAATCATATTTATTGGTTTCATTGTATTTTTCTGGAAACTAGATATCATCCCAGCTATTTTAATAAGTATGTTTATGGTCGTGAGCCTTTCACAAGATTATAGAATGCTAAAAATTGAAAATAAATTAGAAAAAGTGAATAAGTAATATAAAAGAGAGCAATGAAAATTGATTAGGATTTTCATTGCTCTTTATTAATATTAAATTTATTTATCTTTCAATCCCAGCGATCCCTACAGCACCTGGACCACCATGGCTTGATATAACCGCACCCGCACTTATCCAATCATTTGTCAGACTACCATTGTCTTTTAATAGATCATAAATTCTTGCTTTGAGGTTGCTACCAACATCCGGGGCACCACCTACAAGAACCGTTTCAGGATCAATATTAAAGTTTTTGAAAAAGTCATCAATCATTTTTTTCAAACAACGTTCAAAGGATCCACGATATTTTTTCCCAGAAACAAGGTAACCATTTTCTAAAACAATGGTTGGATGAAGTTTTAATAGATTTGCGCCATGGAAAGCTAAGTTTGATACACGTCCACCAGCTTTTAGATAAAGAAGCGTTTGCGGCAAAAAGACCATATGCGTACGTTCCCGAATGTCTTCAACAAAAGCAATAACTTCTTCCGGAGTTATCTCAGGATTATCTTCAATAAATTCAGCAGCTGCTTTTACAACAACAGTGAGCCCTATACTTACATGTTTGGCATCAACTAAATGAATGTTTCCAAACTCTTCAGCTGCAATATTTGCAGCATTAAATGAAACAGTCGTAACGGCAGAGTATGCAATATGAATAATATGTGCATCAGGATATTTGTCGAAAATTTGTTGAAAGACCTTTGTATTATCTTGTGGTGTTGTTCCTGAGGTTTTAGGTAATATCTCATTTTGATCATAGTAATCGAAAACAGTTTGAACATCAAAACTACCATCATCATAAGTCTGATCACCCATTGTGACATGCATTGGAACGATATATATATTATAACGCTCAATTAATTCTTTAGGTAAATCAGAACCACTTTCTGTTGTAATAATAAATTTTGTCATAGTAACCTCCATATGTGTGGAAGAAAAACCGAATATTTATTTAATCATACCATATAAGCTGAATTTCAAAAAGAACTATTCCAAAGAGGAGCTCAAGCTTCCAAATTATGAAATGTAAATAAGGCTAATCTATTTAAATTTGAGTTGATTTTCCATATGATAAAATAAAGAATAAAATATTTAATGAATATAGATTGCTTGTAGAGAAAAAATTCTTTTATAATAGAATGAGGATTATGAAGTAAAGGGACTGAGAAGAATGGACAGACAACAATATTACGACTCAATATACCATGCGATTAAAAAAGGAGAGCGAGATGAATTTCGAGAATTATTTTTAAAATTACATGAGCGAGATCAGGTCGAGGTATTTCATCTACTTTATCCAGATAAAAAAGTAAAAATTACTGAATTTCTACAACCAGAAGAATTTGCTGAATTATTTGAGGAAATGGATTTTGATAATCAATTAGCTGCTTTTTATTATTTACCGGACACCTATTTACAAAACGTTTTTTCTTATATAGCGGATGATGATGTCGTACAGTTTATTAGCCAGCTAGATGAAGAAAAACGCAATGAAGTTTTAGCGGTCATGAAACGTGAGGATTTAGAAGAGATTGACTCTTTATTGCAACAAGAATTGGAAACCGCTGGAGCAATAATGACAACAGAATTAATTCGTGTCTCCACAGAAGAAACAGCGGATGATGTGATTGCAGATATGCGTTTAATTGGTGCACAAGCTGAAACGATTTATTATATTTACGTCGTAAATCAAAATAATCAACTAACAGGCGTACTCTCTTTGCGAGATATTTTGCTTTCACCAGGAGATACGAAAGTAGAAGAAATAATGAATACACAAACTATTTCCGTCCCTCAAGATATGGATCAAGAAGAAGTGGCTCGTATTATTCAAGAATATGATCTTTTAGCTGTACCCGTCATTGATCGTGAAGACACTCTACTTGGGATTGTGACAGTTGATGATGTGATTGATATTATTCATGATGAGATGACAGAAGACTTTCACCGTTTCGGGGGTATTTCTGGTTCAGATGAAGAGAGAACTGAGGAAGAAACGATTCTACAAATGACAAAGAATCGACTTCCATGGATTATTATTTTAATCTTTTTAGGTTTAATTTCTGCAAATTTAATTGGCGCCTATGAAGAAACTTTATCTCAAGTTGTTGCCTTAGCAGCTTTTATGCCAATTATTCTTGATTCTGCTGGGAATGTTGGGACACAATCTTTAGCTGTCTCAGTACGTCGATTAACTTTAAATGAAGAAACTGAGGATAGTTTTTGGGAAATGTTAGGAAAAGAATTTGGTTCAGGGATCTTAATTGGTCTGGCTTCTGCTTTTACAATTGGAGTTTTATCTTATATTCTTTATAGTAATTTGGTTCTTTCCATCATTATTAGTTCGTCTTTATTAATTACATTGAGTGTATCAACAGTTATTGGATCAGTGGTGCCTGCATTATTCGATAAAGTGGGGATTGATCCGGCAGTAGCGTCAGGTCCTTTTATCACAACTACTAATGATACATTTGCTTTAATTATATATTTTAGCTTAGCTAGTTACTTCATTCAACATTTATAAAATCTTTTCATTGAAGTACCTTTTTCTGTGTTATACTATCTAAGGAAAATTGAATAATATATTTGGGGTGCTTTAAAAAGCTGAGATTATACTCATGAACCTGATTCAGTTAACACTGGCGTAGGGAAATATATTTATATACACGATGAAAGTACCCAAATCATGTCTTGATTTGGGTTTTTATTTTGTATAAATGTGAAAAGCCTCCAAGTATAAAAATATTTGGAGGTATTTTTATGGCAAATAGTAGTATTGCAATACAAATTTTACCGCTTGACTCATCAGAAGAAAGCACGTTAGAAGTAGTCGATCGGGTAGTAGAATATATTCAATCAAAAACGGATCAATATGAAGTGTCATCATTTGAAACGACAGTTGAAGGTGACTATCAGGAAGTGATGAGGATATTAACAGAAGCTATTAAAATAGCTGGAGACATTCATCCAAACATTTTTGCGAATGTCAAAGTTCGTTATAAGGGTGAGGGACAGGTGCTGACAACGGATGAAAAAACTTCAAAATATCGTAAATAATTATGCTGCTTTGATTTTGGGCATTGGTTTTCTTCTGCTTTGGGAGACAGTAGGTTATTTAGGTTGGTTACCACAATTTATTATTCCAACACCAAGTGAAATATTCAAAGCATTGATTCAAGAATGGCAAACACTCATTTACAACAGTGCAATTACACTTTATCAAGCGATGGCTGGTTTATTGATTGGAATTTTACTCGCCTTTGCATTAGCCATTGGAATGGATCGAATTCCTTGGATAAGAAGAGCCATTTATCCTTATTTAATTGTGAGTCAAACAATTCCTACCGTTGCAATTGCTCCCATACTCGTGTTATGGCTTGGATATGGCATGACGCCAAAAATTGTCTTGGTCATCCTAACGACCTTATTTCCGATTGTGATTAATGTGTTAGAGGGTTTTGCTTCGGTAGATAAAGATGCTGAAAATTTACTTCAACTGATGGGCGCTGACTATCAACAAATTTTACGACATGTAAAACTGCCGGCAAGTTTATCTTACTTTTTTAGCGGATTGAAAATTAGTGTATCCTATGCTTTCGTTGGCTCAGTTATTGCCGAATGGCTAGGCGGCTTTGAAGGTTTGGGTGTTTACATGATTCGTGCTAAAAATGCTTTTTCTTATGACAATATGTTTGCGGCCATCGTAGTAATTTCAGCAGTAAGTTTATTTTTACTTGGTATTGTAGCACTCATTGAGCGATGGGTAACTCCATGGCAGTATAAAGATTATAAATAAAGGATGAATCAATTAATGAACAAATTTAGAAATATTATTTTAGGAAGTTTATCTGTTTTGTTTTTATTTATTTTAGCAGCTTGCCAAACGGAAGAGGCAACTGAAAGTGTTGAACAAATTGAAATCGAATTTATTTTAGATTGGGTACCAAACACGAATCATACAGGTTTATTTGTAGCTGAAGAAATGGACTATTTTGAAGAGGCAGGATTGGATGTAACGATTCGTCGTCCGCCAGAGGGGAGTGTGACAGAATTAGTAGGAACAGGGAGCGCACAATTTGGCATTGACTTTCAAGATATATTAGCTACTCGTTTTGAACAAGAAGTCCCAGTAACTGCAGTAGCAGCTATTATTGATGAGAACACAGCGGGTATTATTTCTCATGAAGAAGATAGCATTCAAACAGCTGCGGATATTGAAGGGCAGTCCTATGGAACTTGGAATGATCCAATTGAATTAGCATTACTCGAATATATTATGGAAGAAGATGGTGGTGACTTTGATCAAGTAGAGCTTATTCCAAACCAGGCCGATAATTCAGTTGTTGGTTTAGCCAATGATATGTTTGATTCAGCCAACATTTATTATGCTTGGGATGGCATTATGGCTGAGCATCAAGAAGTTCCAACGAATTTCTTTTATTTCACGGATTATGCAGAAGAGCTAAATTTTTATTCGCCAGTCGTTATTGCAAATAACGATTATCTAGAAAATAATCCTGAAGAATCAGAAGCATTTATTCAAGCAGTTAAACGTGGTTATCAGTATGCGATGGAAAATCCTGAAGAAGCTGCAGATATACTGATTCAAAATGCTCCAGAACTAGAGGATCAAAGAGATTTTGTTGTTGCTTCACAAGAATGGATCAGTGAACAATATGCCCAAACACCAGACGAATGGGGCTATATTGATGAAGAACGCTGGAATGCTTTTTATACTTGGTTACTTGAAAATGATTTAATTGGAACAGACTTAACAGAAGAACCGCTCTTTACAAATGAATTTCTAGGAGAATAAACATGTTGGAAGTGAAGAATGTAAGCTTTGCCTATGAAAATCATCAAGTATTAAAAGATATTAATTTACATGTTAAAGAAGGGGAAACTGTAGCGATTCTTGGACGAAGTGGAGTTGGGAAAACAACACTTTTCCAACTCATTACAGCACTTTTACCGCTTCAAGATGGAACAATTTCTTTAGAAAAATCTTCTGATATCAAAGGTAAAATTAGTTACATGCTCCAAAAGGACATGCTTTATCGACATTATACGGTGGTTGAAAATATAATGCTGCCTCGAATTATTGCAAGAGATACAAAACAAGAAGCAGAAAATATTGCTTTAAATTTACTGGAACAATTTAAGATGTCCAAATGGGCAAATTATTATCCTCATGCTTTAAGTGGAGGCATGCGTCAGCGAATTGCATTTTTGAGAACCGCTGCTTTCCAACGACAATGGTTGCTTTTAGATGAGGCATTTAGTGCATTAGATGCATTTACCAGGAGACAATTGCATAAGTGGTTTTTAGAAACAAAAGAAAAAGTTGGTTGGTCTTCTTTACTAATTACTCATGATGTAGATGAAGCACTTATTTTAGGCGATCGTGTGTATGTCATTTCAGGACAACCAGGAACGATTACCTACGAATTAGAAACGAATTTTAAAATAGATGATATAGAAGAAGTCATTTTTGAATCAGAATTTCTAGAGACAAAGAAAAAACTACTCAATGCTCTAGAAAAAGATAAAGATAAAATAGTCACATGATAAATATGTGTTGGATAATTTAATACAATCTAAGCCTGAGATGTTAGAATATCTCAGGTTTTTTTTGAAGTATAAATAATATGATGTGTATATGAATGAAGTGTTCTTCCAGGGGAGAAAGAAAATTTAGAACTGTGGCGTTCTCACAAGCGAATTTTAATCGTTATATTTTTCAAATTCATTCAGATAACTATTAAGGAGAATTAATTGAGTAGTAAAATTTGGACTTAACAGATTGTAAAAGAATTTTTAACTGGAAATTTACGCGCATACGATATATTAGTTTAAGAAAAAGAAATAATAAAAAATAATTATATATCGAAATTTACAATTGCTCTTTTAGGTATCGCATTGCAACCATTTGTAAAGGAGCTTTTATAAAAATTAACAGTATTTTAACCTTGGAAGCATTTACATTATTTTATGCATTCTGATATACTTAAATACTTGATAAAAACCTATGAAGTTGAATCAAGTATAGAAAAATTGATAAAGAAAATAAACTAAAGAGGTGGCATCATTGCAAGTAAGATTTGAAGATATTAACATGGCTTTTGATGAAAATACAGTATTAGATAATATTAATTTTGAAATACCAGAAAATGAGCTAGTTACTATATTAGGACCAAGTGGATGTGGAAAATCTACAACTTTGATGTTAATTTCTGGATTGATTTTTCCAAATAGTGGGAAAATTTATTTTGGAGATAAGGAAGTAACAAATTTAGATGCAGTGGATCGTAAGGTAGGGATGGTATTTCAAAACTATGCACTTTACCCTCATCTAACTGTTTCAGAAAATATTCAATTTCCTTTGAAAATGCAAAAAGTTCCAAAGGCCGAGCGTATTGAACGTGCAATGGAATTAGCGAAACTTGTAAAGATTGAAGAGCATATCAACAAAAAACCTGGAGAATTATCTGGTGGACAACAACAAAGAGTCGCTATCGCAAGGGCATTATCAAAACGTCCTTCACTTCTACTTATGGATGAGCCGCTATCTAACTTAGACGCTCGATTAAGAATTGAAATGCGCGAAGAGATACGGCGTATTCAACAAGAAACAAATATTACGACTATTTTTGTTACGCATGATCAAGAAGAAGCCTTATCAATTTCAGATAATATTATGGTGTTAAATGAAGGGTACATTCAACAATACAGTACACCGACCGAATTATACAATCATCCAGAGAACTTATTTGTTGCTAAATTTTTGGGAACACCAATCATAAACTCCCTAACCATTGATACAGGATTAAATCTACCGTCGTTTAATATAAGTGATCAAGAACTGCAATCAGCTAAAACAATCGCTATTCGTCCGGAAAATTTATATGAAGTAGAAAATGAAAATGAAGCATTAATTTCAGGAACGGTTCGTTTTGTAGAGGTGATTGGGAAGAATATTACGGTACATGTAGACACTGAGTTTGGTGAAGTTGTAGCCACAGAACTTGGTTTTGTTCATGAACAAGGAGATTCTATTTATCTTTCAGTAAACGAAGAAGATTTATTACTCTTTAACCATGAGGGGAATATCATTCAAAGAGGTGTTTTAAAATGATGCAAAAACCTACATGGAAGAGTACGTTAAAGTCTCTTTTATATTTAGCGCCTGCATTAATTTTTATAGGAATTTTTAATATTTATCCTATTTTCAAATCCTTAGCAATGAGTTTTTATGAAGATTATAATATTTTTTCTGGTGAAGTAGGAAGTTATGGCTTTTCAAATTTTATCGAAATATTTTCTGATCCGAGTTTTTACACAGCAATACGTAACACATTTATTTTCGTATTAGGTGTTGTACCGACTTCAATTATTCTTTCGTTATTTGTCGCTATAATGTTGAACCGAATAAATGTACTCTCAAGCTTCTTCCGCTCAGTTTATTTTTTACCTTTTGTTACAAGTACCGTAGCCGTTTCAATTGTTTGGAATTGGCTATACCACACAAGATATGGTTTGATAAATTACTTTCTTAGTTTTGTTGGGATTGACCCAATTGCTTGGCTAACGAATCCAGATTTTGCTTTGCCTGCGTTAATTATTATGAGTGTTTGGAAAGGGTTGGGTTATAATATCATTCTTTTTCTAGTAGGCCTCAATAATATTGATGAAAACTATTATCGAGCCGCTAGAGTTGATGGAGCAGATAATTGGCAACAATTTGTGAATATAACTATTCCATTGCTCAGTCCATATATTTTATTAGTAAGTATAATTGGAGTTATTAATAGTTTTAAAGTCTTTACGGAAGTTTATTCATTATTTTCAGGAAGACCTGGCCCAGCAGGCTCCGCATTAACTATGGTCTTTTATATCTATGAAAAGTTTTATACAGAATATCAATATGGGGTAGCGACAGCGGCAGGTATCGTACTATTCTTAATCATTTTAATCTTTACTTTACTCCAGCGTTGGATCAGTCGAAAATTTATTTATAATTAGGCAAGGAGAAAATAAATGAATCAACAACAAAAAAATAAATCGTTAGATATAATCATCTATATTTTATTGGCTCTCGGAGCTTTGACAATGTTGCTTCCATTCTTTTGGATGATTTCGACATCACTAAAAACTCCAGGTGAGGCAGTAGCTATGCCACCTGTTTGGATACCAAACATTTTCCAAATTGAAAATTATGAACAGGCATTAGCGGCAGCACCTTTTGGTCAGTATTTTTTAAATAGTGTAATTGTAACGTTTATTTCAACTTTAGGTGAATTGTTTACAACTATTTTGGCTGCGTATGCTTTCGCGCGGTTAGAATTCTATGGGAAAAATGTTTTGTTTGTTATTTTAATTTCAACGATGATGGTCCCTGGAGAATTACTCATTATTCCAAATTTTGTGACACTTTCGAATTGGGAATTAATCAATACATATGCTTCGTTATTTTTACCGTTTCTAGCAAGTATCTTTTCAATTTACATTTTAAAAGAAGCTTTTGAATCTGTTCCTGATGAAATTTATTATGCTGCAAAAGTCGATGGTTGTAGTGATTGGCGATATTTATGGACAGTTATGGTCCCACTTGCAAAATCTTCTATTGTATCTATCGCAATTCTTGCAATTATCGGCAGTTGGAATTCTTTTATCTGGCCACTTATTGTCACAACAGAACAAAGTATGCGAGTTTTACCCGTTGGATTACAAGCATTCACTACGGAAGCTGGTACTCAATATGAATTACTGATGGCCGCTTCAACTATTGTAGTTGTTCCGATGATTATTATTTATATATTCCTTCAAAAATATATTATTGAAGGGCTAGCTACTGGTGGGAACAAAGGATAATTATGGTTTTAAAAATATTAAAAACAGAGGAGAATAGAGAAAGATGGATATAAGCAAAAAAATGTTTGGTGGCGTTTTGTTATCCGCTTCATTACTTTTAGCAGCATGTGGAAATGATGGAGCAACGGATGAAGGAACAAATGAGGGTACTGAAGGAGCAAACGGAGAAACGGAAGAAACCGTAGAAATCACTTTTTGGCATGCAATGAATGGACCACATCAAGAGGCAATTACTCGTTTAACAGATGCTTTTAATGAGTCACAAGATATGTATTTTGTAGAGGAACAAAATCAAGGAGATTATAGTACATTAAATCAATCGATTATTGCTGGTGGAGCTTCAAATACGTTACCTACCATGTCACAGCTAACACCGGGAGACGTTCCAAACTTAGCAAATGATGGTTTATTGATGCCTCTAGATGATATTTTAGTTTCTGAAAATGGTTTTACTCAAGAGCAATTAGAAGATGTTTACGACGGATTTTTATCGAGTTCCGTCTACAATGATGAAATGTACGCAGTTCCGTTTTCAAAATCTACTCGTGTTATGTATTATAACCAAGATTTACTGGATGAATACGGAGTAGAAGTTCCAACGACCTGGGATGAAGTGATTGAACTAGGTGAATTAATGGTAGATGCTGGAGATGACGCAGTGGCTATGGGGCTAGAAAATGCTTATGAAATGGAATATGAAACAATGGCTCGTCAAAATGGCTCAACGTTTATTAGTGAAGATTTAGAAGTAGAAATCGATAGTCCAGAAAGTGTTGAAGCATTAGAATTTATTATGGATATGATTGATGATGGTTATGCAAGAACAGCAGGAGAAGACGGTTTCTTCTCAGGTCCTTTTGGTCGAGGAGAGAGTGCTCTTTATATTGGCTCATCTGCTGGAACGCCTCACGTTGTACCAGTAGCTGAAGAAAACAATGTAAATTGGTCAACAGCTGAATTACCAACCTATAACAATGAGCAATTAACGTTATTTGCCGGTAACGATTTAGGAGTTTTTGCATCTGCAAGTGAAGAGGAAGCAGAAGCTGCGGTAGCTTTCATGGCCTTTTTATTACAATCAGAAAACACAGCTCAATGGGCAATTGATTCAGGATATGTACCAGTGACTGAATCAGGTGTTAACACAGAAGAATATCAAACTTACTTAGAAGAAAACCCAATTGCAGTTGCTGCAACATTAGAACTTGATTATGGAATTTCTTCACCAATCTTTGTAGGACACGCTGAATACCGTAATAATTTAATTGAAACTTTAGAAGAAGTTCTAATTAATGATTTAGATGAACAAGAAGCTTTAAAAGAACTAGATACAACAACAGAAGAAATTATTTCGTCAAGTAACTAAGTAGAAAAAGGAGTAATAAAATGGTGAATTTTCAATTTTTGAGTGGACTAAATACAATCGGCGCAAATATAATAGATATCCAATCAGATTCTGGTCGTGTCATTTTTGATTTTGGTGAGATTTTTAACCCAGATTCAGGAACGCTTCCAGAATGGAATCATTCAGTTGAAAATATCGCCATTTTTATTTCACATCTACATATCGATCACATAGGTAGTTTGAATAAAGTACCAGCGGATATTCCAATTTATATGTCAACGGATTCTTATCTACTCTATCAATTATTACTTGAGATAGAAGAAGAGCGTCCAATTGACGCAACAATTTACCCATTAAATTATAATGAAGTAAAAAACATAGGTGATATTCAAGTTGTCTTTAAAAAAAGTGATCATGATATTGAAGGGGCTTGTGCAATTTTTGTACAAACCCCTGATGTGAAATTAATAAATTCTGGTGATGTACGTTTAACAGGCAATTTTCCTGAAAATGTACAAAACTGGGTTAGAGAAGGAAAAGAATTTGAACCAGATATTTTCTTATTAGAAGGCACTGCATTTAGTTTTGATGAAGAAGAAACTGGAGAAGAATTAACTGAAAGAGAAATGTATGATAAATGGAATGACTTATTAAATCGTAATAAACAAGACATCATTTTTGTGAATACATATATAAGAGATACCATACGTCTGCGTAACTTAGCTGCTATAACGCAAACGAACCATCGACAAATTGTTTTAGAACCAAGATATGCATACTTATTAGATAAATATACAGACTATTCAGATTTTTTAGTTCTAAAAAAGTTAGATACTAAAGAACATTATAAAAAGAATTGGATAACTTTAGAAGACATTCAAAGTGAGCCATGGAAATACATTTTACAAAATAGTTTTGAAAATCGTTCATTTATGGAAAACTTCAAGAAGGGTATATATTGCCATAGTAATGGAGAACCACTTGGAGATTATGATGTGCGATATCAAGTTATGATATCTACTGTTGAAGAAAATCATTTTTCCTTTGAAGATTTTAATGTTAGCGGGCATGCAACAAAAGAAGACTTAATTGCTATTGCAAAAGCCATAGATGCAAAAAGCACAATCCCATGGCACAGCTTCAAACCTGAAAAATTATTGGAAGGCTTAGCAGCTGTAGGTTTAAGTACTTTTTTACCTGAAAAAGATACAGTTTATTCATTGAATCGTTTAAATAAAAATGTAGTTAGGTGATGAATGTATGAAGCTGACGATATTAGCAACTAGTGATATTCATGGTTACTTATTTCCTACTGATTATGTGGATAAGTCTGTTGAATCACCATTGGGATTATTCAAAGTAGCCTCAGCTATTGAAAAAGAAAGAATAGATAGTGCTGGTTCACTGTTGTTGATTGACAATGGAGACTTCATCCAAGGATCTCCTCTAAGTCAATACATAAATGAACAACATCATACGCCAAAACATCTGATATCTGCTTTAAATGAGCTTAACTATGATGCTGGAGTCATTGGTAACCATGAGTTTAATTTTGGTTTAGATTATTTGAGTGAAAGTATTTCTAGAGCAAAACATCCTGTACTTTCAGCAAATATTCTAACAAAAGAAGGAAAATATTTAGCGGATGGACCTGCAAAAATCATTGAAAAAGATGGATTGAAAATAGGTATATTGGGACTGACTACTCAATATATTCCGCATTGGGAGCATCCCCAAAATATAGAAAACCTCCGTTTTATTTCTGCTGTAGAGACAGCTAAAGAATGGGTTCCAAAATTGAAAAAGCAAGCTGACATTATCATTGTTGCTTATCATGGTGGTTTTGAGTCTGATTTGTTTACAGGGGATCCAACCGAAAGACACACAGGTGAGAATGAAGGACACCGTCTTTTAAGAGAAGTTCGGGGAATTGATGTATTAATCACGGGACACCAGCATAGAGAAATAGCAGAAGTAATAAACCGTGTGCCTGTTATTCAACCAGGATATCGTGGAGAAAATATAGGAAAAGTTGAATTAAAAATCAAAAAAGTGAATGAAGAGCTAAAAATTATCGAACAAAAAGCAGAGCTTATTTCAACAAAGAATTTTCCAGCAGACAACAAGCTAATGAAAAAATATCATTTTTTAGAAAACGAAGTACAAGACTGGTTAGATGAAGTGATTGGACAAACAGCGGGTGACATGCGTATAAATGATCCAAATCGAGCACGTATAAAAGAACACCCTTATGTTGAATTCATTAATCGTGTTCAAAAGCATTATGGTAAAGCTGATATATCATGTACTGCATTATTTTCAAATATTGTTCGTGGATATGGAAAAAATATTACCAATCGAGATGTGATTTTAAATTATCCTTATCCAAATACATTAGCGGTAATAAAAATTAATGGCAAAGAGTTAAAAGAAGCTTTAGAAAAATCAGCAGATTATTTTACAATTAACGAAAAAAATGAAATAGTCGTGAACCCAAAATATTATATGCCCAAACCACAACCTTATAACTATGATATGTATGAAGGAATCGAATATATCTTAGATATATCTAAACCAGTGGGACAGCGTGTCGTTAAATTAGAATTCAACGGAAAGTCTGTACAAGCAAATGATCAATTTGAATTAGTGACGAATCAATATCGTGCAGTAGGTGGTGGTAATTATTCAATGTTTGAAGGAAAAGAATTTATCCGAGAAATAAATCAGTCGATGAGCGATCTTTTAAAGGAATATATTCAAAATGAAAAAATGATTCGTGTAGATGTAAATAACAATTTCCAAGTCATTAATGGTGAAATTGTTGAGTAAAAGAAAACTTTTTTTAAAAATCTCCTATTTGAGTTAATTTATTTGCTATTTTCAATTGTTCGTAATAACATTTTCTACTAATAAAGAGTATAATAAATATAGAATATTTTATGTATATAAAACAATGGGAGGTGGCTAATTAATGAGGTCAATATTTGATGAAAAATTAGCTGAGATACATCGAGATTTATTACAATTAGGAATAATGGTAAATGAAGCCATCTATAAATCGATTAAAGCATTTGTGGATTATGATATTGAATTAGCAGAAGATATTATTGAACATGATCTTAAAATTAACAAAAAAGAAAATGAAGTCGATAAAAAATGTAGTGAAATTATTGCCCTGCAACAACCAAATACGTCTGATCTACGACGTGTTATTGCCGTTATACGTGCTTCTTCAAATCTAGAACGCATGGGTGACCATGCACAAAATATTGCTGAAGCGACAATCAATATTAAAAACGAAAAACACATTGCAGAACTAGAGACCATCATTAAATCAATGGGTGACAAAGTAATTGAAATGACAGCAGATATTATTGATGCCTTTGTGGACTTCAATGTGGATGCTGCTAGAGAAATAGCGAAGCGTGATGAAGTGGTAGACAATCATTACAATCTCCTTCGTTTAACCGCTATTGATATTATGAAAGAAGATCCAGAAACAGTCCTTTCTGCGTCTGACTATTCTTTTATCGGAAGAGATTTAGAACGTATTGGTGACTATGTAACAAATATCGGAGAAGGTATTATTTACTTAGATAGTGGCCAAATTGTAGATTTAGGCAATATTAGATAAAATAAAATCCTAAGAATAGAGTTGTGAACTCAAATCTTAGGATTTTTTGATGGCTAAAATTTGTGTCAACCTTTTCATTTGTTATAATATTATTGATGAGAAAGAGAAAATCAATAAGGAGGAATATTCATGGCAAATTATGAAAAACAGTACGAAACAACGTCAGTGAATACCGGTGGCCGAAAAGGAAAAAGTTATTTAGAAGACGGTACGTACGCTGTAAACATTACACCTCCAGGCAGTAAACGAGAAGGAGCAAACCCCGAAGAGCTATTCGCATTAGGCTATAGTGCTTGTTTTCATGCAGCTTTAGAAGCTGTAAAAGAGCAAGAAAATGTAGAAAATAAATCAATTGTTCGTCATACTGTAAGTTATCTACATGATCCAGACGATAATCTAGATATTAAACTACAAGTAGACATAAAAGTTGGCTTCGATGGATTAGATAAAGAGGAAGGCATGAAGTTAGTCGAAAAAGCACATAAAATATGCCCATATTCTAGAGCTATTGAAAATGGCCATATTGATGTTACTTTAGATGTTGTTCCTTATGAAGAATAATTTTTAAAGTTTTCGCCCTGTAGTGATTTTTAACTACAGGTTTTTTTTATTGTTTATTTTTAAATAAAAGTTCTTTATATTTCTGAATGGAACATTCATTTGATAAAATTATAAAGATAACTTTTATTGATAAAAATCTGAGGAGATGTATGTTTTGGGAGAAATAGGGACATTGAAGTTGATATTTGGGATTTTTCTAGCCATTTGGTCAGTTGTATTATTTTTCATAGCTTTTCGGTTTTTCTATCGTTACACGCAAGAACAAAAGAGATGTACGGTAAAAACTGAAGGAGAAGTTGTAGGGTATGAAGGCTTTAGTCGTAACAACGGAATTAGTTTACCTATACTAAAATTTGAAGTGAATGGACAAGAATATAAAACAGTTGGACCACGCTATAAATCCTTTAAAACGGTAAAAATAAGAAAGCCAAGCTTAAAAACAGAGCAAGAGTATACAGCGGATATTTTTTCGCAAACATTTAGCCATAAAATTACTGGGAGTGGTATGGTTGTAAGAAATCCAATGCAAGAATTATTCCCCGTAGGTTCTACTATACCCGTTTTTTATGATCCAGAAAATCCAAAATTATCTTACGTATTAAGATACTGCGAACAAGCTTGGTTGTTCTGGATGACGATAACTTTTGCGATTATTACGGTGATCATTAATATTGGATTACAAGTATTTCTATAATTTAATCTATTTTACATAAAAAAGCTCCCAAAGTTGATTAGGGAGCTTTTAAATTATGATAAACTTAAGATAGGAAGTTATTTATTAATTAAATATTCGAAAAGCATAAATAACTTTACCTAAAATTTCAAGATTGTTAAATTCTTCCTTTGAATAGGTTATTGTTTCAAAACCATCCAGATATGAAAAAGGTTCTAAGTGTGCAGTTGAATCAGTCATTCTAAGATGTTCTAATTTGTATTCACCGTTGATATTGACAATAATGATATCACCAGTATTATGTATGGGATGATCTATTTTATTGTAATCTAAAACAATAATATTATCGCCGCTATTTATAATACGATTCATAGAGTCTGTGCGGACTTTAATGACAAAATATTTATCGGGATCTTCAGTTAGAACATGGTTAGGTACTTCAATTGTGGGAACAATTTTGTCGTCATTTGATCCATTGGTATAAAGATAACCAGCATTGAGTGACTCGATGAAGTTAACTTCAACAGTATTTTGTATTTCATTAACTAGGTATTTTGAATCGTAGTTATCTAATCCTAATAAATAGTCTGTTGAAACTTCAAAATAATTGGCTAGCTTTTTTAACTCTTTACCGGGAGGAAGGCTGGCATCGGATTCCCATTTTGAAACAGTTGTATAAGTTTTATAACCGAGATCGTGAGATAATTCCTGTTGACTTAAGTTTTTGAGTATTCTGAGTTGTCTAATACGTTCACCAGAGGTAGGCATTTGTTCAATCCTTTCTGCATTGTTATTTTTCACATAAGTATATTTTAATGTTTTTTGATGGTTTAAGCAACTTTTCAGCAAAAAAATTCATATTTTTATGAAAACTAATCATAAGATAATTGAACATGAAAAAAAATCGTGTATAATATATTTAATAGGATATCCATTTGAGATAGAGAAGGTGGTTTTGATGAAAAAAATCTCAGAATTACGTGCTCAGCATGGAAACTTGACACAGCGTGAATTGGCAGACAGTCTCAATGTTACTCAAGCATCAATCAGTAGGTGGGAACAGAATCAGTTGTCGATAGGCGGGGAAAACCTAATCAAGCTAGCAAAATTCTTTAAAGTTTCGACAGACGAATTGTTAGGGATTGAAGATGAACTGTCTTCAAACTAATTGACAATTGAGTAAAGCAATAAAATCAGCTCATTAATCTTTTCCTTGTATTCTAACATGAGGAATAGATCTAATGAGCTTTTTTAAAATTATTCATGTTTAATAATGATTATTTTTCAAGTTTTTCTACATATAAAATGAAATCTACTTTTTAGTATCTTTTTTCTATTTATAATTAATGTTACAATTAATGAGTTAAAATATTGAATGAAAATGATTTAAAAAAATGAAAAAATTTTACTTTAAATGAACAGGAGAAGTAAAAATGGATATTAACGTAATAGGTGTACCGTTATATTATGGCTGTGATAGAAAAGGTGTAGAACTTGGACCAGATAAATTACGAGAAAAAAATGTGTTAGACATCATTTCAAAACATGGACATACTGTAACCGATAGAGGAGATCTTTTTATTAATGAAATTCCAGATAAAGAGAAATATGAAGATCATCCAAAAATGAAATATTTAAACGAAATAATAAAGGTTAACTCAAATTTAGCCCACGAAGTTTATACGAGTTTAGATAAAGATAAATTTCCACTAATCTTAGGCGGGGATCATGCTTTAGGATTGGGAAGTGTTTCTGGATCCAGTCGTTACTTTGAAGATATTGCGGTTATTTGGGTAGATGCGCATGGTGATATTAATACACCAGAAACTTCACCAAGTGGAAATGTTCATGGAATGCCTCTTGGTGCTGCACTGGGCGTAGGGGATAAAAACTTAAGAAATGTTTATTTTGAAGGCACAAAGGTTCAACCAGAAAATGTTTTTATTCTTGGTGCTCGGGATCTAGACGCAGGTGAAGTAGCATTAGCACAAGAAAAGAATATAAATATTTATAGTATGGAACAAATTAATGAACAAGGCTTGGATATTGTTTTAGCTTCTGTTCTGCAAGAAATTGAAGAGAGAAACGTAAACGCTATTCATTTAAGTTACGATTTAGATTCTATGGATGGTCCTTTAGTTCCTGGAACGGGTTTACCGATCCCTGATGGATTTAGTGTAAAACAAGTAAAATTAATTTTTGAAAAATTATTTAATACCGAATTAGTACGTTCAATGGATATTGTTGAATTGAATCCTTTATTAGATAAAGGAGATATGACAGCGGAACTTGCTATTGAATTAATTGATTATGCTTCTCAATTAATTGCTGAATTAGAACATACAACGATAGAAGAAGATTTAAGTTTAGAACTAGGTTTTAATGAATAAAATGAACAATATGACTTAGGACAGGAAATACTTTTCACTGTTTTAAGTCTTTTTTCTTTTTACTATACCAGTTAAAAAAGATTACAATATAAAGGATAAGAAAAGGAAAACGGTGATGTATATGAATGATGTTACCTTCTTTCATATGGATGAAAAAGATTTTTCGAATAAAATTTACAAAGACTTATATTCAACAAAAATCGATTTGTATGATCTAAGAGAAACGTATGTCATGTGCTCTTTGGATATGCTTGATGAAATAAGTACGCGATTACCAACGCATTCAAAAGACAAACTTTATTTTTTAGGGAATGGGAATTACCATTATTTGACACTTGTTTTACTTGATCGATTAAAAGATCCTTTCACACTTGTAACCTTTGATCACCATAATGATGCAGGTTATATTCCTTTTCCACAAATGACAAGCTGTGGCTCTTGGATTCAAACAGCATTAAGAAAGTTTGATTTGTTAGAAGAAGTGTTTATCATTGGAGCAGATGCAGACAACATGAAAGAAACAAAATCAGAGCTAAACGATAAGTTGTATTATCTAAATGCAGATAGTATTTCAGAAAAGTCGCTTCAGAAAATTTCAACGGCCATTCCGACCGAAAATATTTATCTAAGTATTGACCGAGATTTTCTCTCTGAAAAAGAAGTTCAAACCAATTGGGATCAGGGAGACAGTCCATTGACTGAACTATTATTTTCCATTCAATTATTATGTGCAGATCATAAATTAATTGGAGCGGATGTTTGTGGAGATATTATTTGGGATTATCGCACTTTAAACAAATACACCATGCAAGCAGTACTTAAGCAATCTATAAATGTAAATAATAAAATTTTTGATCAGTTGAGTCTTCAGTTTTAAATGAATGTAATTTTCCTTTTGCCATTACTCATTTGAGTATTTTTCGTGTAGAATAAAAGCGGAACATTATTGAAACAGGAGGACTAGGAAATTGACACATCAAGGAAACCTTACCATTGTAGGAAGTAATATGATTGACTTAACATCATTTTTAAATCGATTTCCCCAAAAAGGAGAAACCGTATATGGTTTAGATTTTCATCAAGGATTTGGTGGAAAGGGTTCAAACCAAGCAGTTATGGCTTCTTTATTAGGAGCAAATGTTTCTATCGTTACTGCTGTTGGTGATGATAGTTATGGAAAAGACTGGTTAGAGCATTATCAAGAAGAAAATATTCAAACTGATTTTGTAAAAATCATTGAAAATACTAACAGTGGGATAGCTGCTATTTGGGTAGAAGAAGATGGTGATAACCGTATCGTTATTACACCTGGAGCCAATGAGAAGTTATCAGTAGAACTTGTAAATGAAGCCTTTTTAGATTTGCCACAACCAAAAGTTGTTCTCTCTCAACTAGAAAATCCTCAAGAATCCGTATTAGAAGGTTTCAAACGCGGAAAAGAGCAGGGAGCAATTACGATATTGAATCCAGCCCCAGCTGACATATTAATTCATGGGATGCTTGAGTATACGGATTGGTTAGTACCTAATGAAACAGAGTTCTCTTTATTAGCAAGAGAGATGTATGATATACCCGTAGACGATTTAGTTCAGGCAATTAAAGAATTTTCTACACAAACAAAGACAAATATGGTCGTTACCGTAGGAAAAAAGGGAGCTTTACTTTACCGCCCAGAAGTTGACATAGAAGTTCAACAGATTGAGACTATGGACGTAGATGTAAAAGATTCTACAGGAGCAGGCGATGCATTTTGTGGAACCTTTGCTTATGGGTTATCTGTAGACTTAGATCCCGAAATAGCCATAAAATTAGCTAATCTTGTAGCAAGTGATAGTGTACAAAGACCAGGAACTCAAAGATCTTATGCGAGAGGAAGCAACTTAGAAAAGCTTGTTCATCGTGTTTTGAAACATAATAAATAAAATAAAACGGCTCTATAATATTTGGTGTTGATGGATCAATTTTGATTCATTGGCACCCTTTTTGTTTTTGAAATGAAAAAAGGCC
>JBCLPZ010000003.1:0-169366 GCA_041223305.1 Carnobacteriaceae bacterium 52-44
TTTTGTGGTGATTAAAGTATAACAAATCTTCATGTCTTTTTGTTTTCTAACTGTTGCACTTCATTTTACAACACACCGAAGTTTTTGTTTTTCTCATGTTTTAACGCTCCCCTGTTCATTTCTTCTTTTAAATCCTTTTCAGAATGACACATTGCCTGCATTACTTTCCTTTCTTGTAGAATCTGATATACTGATGATAACACGATTATTGAGGGGGATTTATTAATGAGTAAATTTGAAGTGGTTGTTAAAAATGTTACACCACCTAAAACAGATGGTTCAAAACAACCCGTCTTAATTTCAAAGGAAACTGCTTTTGAAAGAAAAAACAAGGTCATTTCATTAATGCAAGAAAATGGCTTTAGTTCACTTATTATCTATGCAGATAAAGAACACGGAGGAAGCTTTGAATATTTAACGGGCTTTATTCCACGTTTTGAAGAAGCGCTGCAAATTTTGAATGTCGATGGAACGAGTACTTTAATTCTAGGAAATGAAAATTATAACAAGACAAAATATTCTTTAGTGGATAGTGAAGGGATTCTATGCCCATTATTTTCATTACCAAACCAACCGATGGGCAATTTCAAACCGGTCGATTTTTATTTAGAGCAAGCAGCGATTGATCAAACAGAAAAAGTTGGTTTAGTCGATTGGAAACTATTGTCTAATGATTTTCTTGACTTCCATTCAGACAGTGCCATCCCTGCTTTTATTATTGAAGGATTGAAAAAGGTTGTTCCAGAAAATAAATTAGCGAATGCAACACAACTGTATATTGATCCTGAAAAAGGGGCTCGCGTGACCAACAACGCAAATGAAATTGCTCGTTACGAATACGGTGCAGCTCTTGCTTCTGATTCTATTTTAAACGCAATGAATGCTTTAAAAGAAGGCGTGTCGGAACAAGAAATCGGAAATTTACTTCAAGCAGATGGTCAATTACCTAACGTCGTCACCATCTCAGCCTTTGGGGACCGATTTACAAATGCAAATATTTATCCTTTAAACACAAAATTAGAATACGGAAATAAAGTAGCGATTACGAACTCACACAAAGGTGGTCTTTCAAGTCGCTCGGGGTATGCCGTTCGAAATGAAGAAGACCTAAATGAAGTCGATGAGAACTACTTAGAAGAAGTTGTGAAACCTTATTTTGCAGCTTATAACTTCTGGTTTGATAATATTGAAATTGGCAAAAACGGTGGAGAATTTTACGATGAATTCAGCGCGTTTTACCCACAAGAACAATTTGGTTGGGAGTTGAACCCAGGACACTTAACGGCGGATGAAGAATGGTTAGCTTCTCCATTTTTCAGCGGTTCCGATAAAACTGTCCAAAGTGGTATGATTTTCCAAGTTGATTTCATTCCAAACCAAGAAGGACATCATGGAGTCTCTGCCGAAAGTACAGTCGCCATTGCGGATGCAGAGTTAAGAAAAGATATCGAAAATAAATATCCAGAACTCTGGGAAAGAATCCAAAATCGACGGGCTTATATGCGAGACGAATTAAATATCGAATTGAAAGAAGAATTGTTACCCCTATGTAGCACACTTGCTTACTATCGTCCATTCTTCTTAAATCCTGATAAAGCATTGACTTTAAAATAATATAAATTTAAAAACGATGTACACCATTCGAATAACAATGGGTACATCGTTTTTTGATTGTTTTAATGCTCTTGATCTTGCTCCATAATGTATTCTACATAATTTCTAAATAATAAATCTGTCGTTAGGTGCAACGGAAGCAAGGAAGTCACAGACTCTTTATTATATTGAATAGATTTTACAGAATAATATAAATTATAAGTTGCTAAAGAAGCAAATTCATTATTTCGTAATTCTGTTATTGATAAAATCGGGATATTTCGAAAAACTAATTCGCGCATAGCTTTCTCAGCCTCTTTAATATCTCCACTCAAAGAAAGAACGATCAGCAAATCATCTTCTGCCATAAATTTTGTCGTCATTTCTAACTCAGAGAGCGAAGCTAATAAAGAAGGAAATTTATTTAATGGAATTAAACTTCTTATAAAGTCAGTTAATACTATTCTTTGTCCCCAACCCGTCCCGTAACAAAAAATTCGTTTAGAGGTATAGATTTTTTCTAATAGAGGTATTAAGTCGATCTGCTTAAAGAGTTTAATTGTATCTTCAATATCATCCATTTGCATTTCAGAAAATTTTAAAACCTCATTTAATTGTTTATTTTCTCTCAATTGATTTTGTAAACTATATTTAAATTCACTATAACCGGAATATCCCAGCTTTTTAGTGAGCCGTAAAATACTTGATTTTGAAGTTAAACTTGCTTCTGCCAATGTTGTTATTGTCATATCTGTAACAAGTCTTTTGTTGGTTACGATATAAGAGATGACTTCTTTATCATTTTCATTTAATTCATCATAATACTGGTTCACTCGAGCTTCTAAGTCCACACAAAAACCTCCATGGTAATAAAATGTGTTCAACTTTACAAACACAACCTAGTATACCATAGATAGTTTTTATATTTGTCTAGCGCATTTAAGCGTTCGACACTAAAATCAGCATCAATCGAATAAGAACGGCTACAAGTAAGACAGCTATCGGTGCCACCCATTCTTTCAATACAAATGTATTCTTTTTGTAATAACGATACACTCCTTTGAACCCTATTTTCCATTCAAAGTTCATAAAATAAATCAGTATTCCAACAAACAAACCATAAGTAACATTCGCCATAATCAAAAAACTCACAGCTATCGCTAATAAGTTTGTTAATAATCCTTCCTTGCTCAACCCTTCTTCTAAACCTTGTTTTAACCTCAACATATAAAAACCAATAAAAGGTGTAACAAATGAGGTTATAAACGACACATTAAGCGTGGGATTTGTCGTCAACATTTCTTGAAAATTAATTCCGATCATTCTTTGCTGAAACTGTCCATAAAAGATAAATAAGAAAGGTGTCGCAAAAAATAATACGACTAATATGTTATAAATTCTACTAATCGCTTTATTATTTATCATTTCCATAATAATCTCCAATCCTTTATAAAAATTAAAGTAATTCGTCAAATTCTGATCGTGTATATTGTACATTTGTTCCATCGATAATCTGAACATTTTTACCGCGTTTCATTAACCCAAAAGCACCATGCTTTTTAAAGACTGCTTCATCTGCTACTAAATCTTCATCTTTTACAGTGATACGTAAACGAGTTATACAATTTGTTACTCCATCAATATTATCAGCGCCACCTAATGCTTCTAAATAACCTCTTGCTTTAGCAGAAGAGCCACCAGTTACTTCAACTTCTCCTTCTGGGTCATCTTCTGTTGATTCACTATATGAACCTTCACCTGATCGAGAAGCTTTGTACTCATCTTTACTAATTAATCGTGCTTCTTCGTCTAAAGCTTCACGTCCAGGGGTTTTTAAATCCATTTTTAAAATTAAAAATCTAAATACAACAAACCAAATCGCTGAAAATACTAAACCTATAGCAACTTGTAACAGGTATGTTTGCCAGTGTGTAACACCTAAAGGTAACCAGTTATAAGAGATCCAATCGATCAGCCCACCAGTAAAATGACCTGTTATTCCAAATGAAAACATTGTGACTACTAATAATGCAGCTAAAACTGCATGAACTAGAAATAGTAATGGAGCGATGAATAAGAATGTAAACTCAATTGGTTCTGTTACTCCAGCGACTATTGCTGTAAGAGCAACAGGGATCATAAGGCCAGCTACTTCTTGTTTCTTTTCTGGACGAGCAGTTGCGTAAAACGCTAAAGAAATACCAATTGGAGCAAATACTTTACTTATACCATACATTAGAAAAGCAGATTCTGGGAATTGAGAAACTAAACTATCACTATTCTGTGCCATTTCTGGCATTGACTGAATCCAAGTAGGAATAAGGCCACCATTAACTATAATGCTATCAAACTCTAGTGGTTTTGCTAATAAATGATGCATTCCTGTTGGGATTAACAAACGTTCTAAAAACATAAATATACCAATACCAAATAACCCAGATGATGTAATAAACGATTGGAGATTATCAATCAAGATTTGGACTTGCGGCCAAATTGCTAAGAATAAGAAAGCTACAGGGAGCATCACTACAAAACCAATAGCGACAACAGTCGGAGCACCACTAAATGTTGCTAGCCAATCCGGTAAACGTTTATCGAAAAATTTATTATGAAGAAAAATAACAATCCCTGCAATGATTAAAGCACCAATCATTCCTGTATCTAAGGTTTTAACACCAGCTACATTTGCCAGTCCTGACCCCGCTTCTGGTTCTAAACTGAAGTCAACTCCGAAGTTTTCTCCCCAAAAACCAAGCATTGAACTGAGCATATAAGTAAATGTCATATATAAAACAAAGGCTGACATACTCGCATGTCCTTGATTTTTATTCGCAAGTCCTATAGGAAGACCAACTACAAATAAAATATTTAATTGATTAAAAACCGTCCATCCACCATCTTGAATCACGGTAAGGATTTGGTTATAAAGTGTACCCTCAGCAACAATTTCACCAAATATTATTTCTTGCTGTAAAAAAGTTGTTATTCCTACAACAATTCCAAACACTGCGAATAAAAGTACCGGTGTAATCATTGCTCCACCAAAGCGTTGAATTTTTTGCATTTTTATATTCTCCTTTTTTGTAATCGCTTTTATTCTATAATATAAAATACAGCTATCAACTATAACAGCTGACAGCTGTATTACAGTTTTATTTTATTCTTAAGATAATTCTGGCCAGTATTCTTGATTTGCTTCGACTAAATCATCTAATATCTCTTTTGCTACACGAGCATTTGGAACGGTTTTAGATAATGTCAGTGCTTGCCACAATTTTTGGTAAGAACCTTCTATCCAAGCTTCAACAACTAGTTTTTCTACTCCTACTTGTTGTTCCATTAAGCTTTTTTGGAATTGAGGAATTTCGCCCATTGACAGTGGCTCTGGTCCTTCTGAACCAACGATACATGGAATCTCTACCATTGCTGTTGAATCAAAGTTCGCAATACTTCCTTTATTCGGAACAATTAAAAGCATTCTTTCTTTCGTGTTGTAAGCAATTGCTCTTGCTAAGTCAACAATGTACGACGCATGATCATCTGTTTCTAATTTAGCATCTTCGGCTGTTTTAATGTTTGAAATACGATTACACTCTGAGAATACATTTTTTTCACGGTGTTCCATCACTTCATTTGCACGAGTATGATCTGGATCCGCAATTTCTACTTCATCTTGTGGGTATAAATAATATTTTAGATAAGTGTTTGGTAGTGTCTCAGGATCTAATGCATAAGTATCTTTTGCTTTACCAAATGTATGCATCCAGCTTGCTTCAACATCTCCTTCTGCACCTTCTAACTCTTCTGGTGTAACGTAACCATGCTGTGCAACATGTTCTTTTATTTTTGGCATTAAATCATTTCCATCTTTGTCACGGATATCAGTCCACCAACCAAAGTGGTTTAATCCATAATAACGAATATCCATATCTTTACGAGAATCTAACCCGACAATTTCAGCCATACGATGTTCAATTCCTACTGGCATATCGCAAATATTAATAATTTTACTATCTGGACGTAATCTTCGTGTCGCTTCTGCAACGATAGCTGCTGGGTTTGAATAGTTTAACATCCATGCATCAGGTGAATATTTTTCCATATAGTCAATTAGCTCTAATACTCCACCGATTGAGCGCATCCCGTAAGCAACTCCACCCGGTCCACATGTTTCTTGTCCAACTACTCCATATTTTAATGGGATTTTTTCATCTTTTTCGCGCATTTCATATTTACCTACACGGATATGTGCCATTACAAAGTCAACATCTGTGAACCCTTCTTCTGGATCTGTGGTTGCCACAAAATCAATTTCTGGAGCACGTTCTTTTAACATAATTTCCATAGCATCCGAAATTTGTTTTTGTCGGTCATGGTCATTATCATATAATTTAATTTGACGTATCGGGAATTTATCTAAATTTTCTAAAAGCATTAAAATGATTCCTGGAGTAAAAGTACTTCCTCCACCTGCAATTGCAACTGATTGTTTTTTTAACAATGTAAATATCTCCTTTTAGATTGATTTTAACGGTCTCTGTTCTGTTATTCTTATCTCAAGTATGTTAGATACCGCTTTCGACTAAATTGATAGTATCATATAGAAAAATAAGCGACAATGGATGAAAGACATTTAGGGAAAGCGCTTCACACATGCTTATTTTTCCCGTATAACGGGAAGTTTCCCAGAAAATCTATGATAAAATTTTTATAACTGAGACGCCTAGCCTAACTAAAGGAGAATATCAAAAATGAAAGCACTCGTATTTGAAGAAAAACATAAGATGACTGTTCAAGAGGTAGAAAAACCAGTCATTGCTGAAGATGAAGTTTTAGTTAATGTAAAATATTGTGGTGTTTGTGGTACAGACGTCCATATTTATCATGGAGAACCAGGTTCTAGCGAAGTATTTCCACCCGTTATTTTAGGGCATGAATTTTCTGGAGAAGTCGTTGAGATCGGCTCTGAAATAACAACTTTAAAAGTTGGTGACCATGTAGCGGTTGATCCAAATATTTACTGCGGACACTGTAAATATTGTCGTCAAGGACGTGTTCAATTGTGTGACAATCTTTCAGCCGTCGGAGTAACAAGAAATGGAGGCATGGCGGAATATTCAGCAGTTCCAGAAAATGCTTGTCTCAAACTAGACAAAAATGTTTCTCTTAAGTCTGGAGCAATGGTTGAACCATTAAGCTGTGTCTTACATGGTTTTGATCAGATTGATGAAATTAAACCCTCAACAAAAGTTCTAGTAATCGGCGGAGGTTTTATTGGTTCACTGTTCTTACAAGCAATTCAATTAAAATCCCCTGCAAAAGTAGTTGTTTGCGAGCTTAATGAAGATAAACATGAGAATTTATTAGCTTTAGGCGCAGATAAAGTTTATAAAAACTCTACTGATATCAAAGAAGAATTCAATCTAGTTGTTGAATGTATTGGTCTCAAGCCAACTAGTGAAGAAGCGGTGAGACTTGCTGCAAAAGGTGCAAATATTTTACTATTTGGTGTTCCTTCCCCTTCCACAACAATTGAACTCCCAGCGTTTGACATTTTTAGTAAAGAGTTAAAAATTGCTGGTTCATTTATCAACCCATTTACTCTAGAAGACGCTGTTCAATATATAACAGATGGAAAAATTGAAGTAGACTCTCTATTTTCACATGAAATATCTTTAGAAGAAGTGCCAGAATTATTGGAAAACTACTCCAGTTTAGGTATTTCAAAAGCCATAATCAATTTAGAGAAGTAATTTATCAATCAATTATTTAAAGTTTGATTAGGAGATGATAGTTTACTAATCAACAATAGGCTATTTGATTGATAAATGATGAAATACCAGTAAAAGTTCCCATTTTTGACTGATAAACACTTCTTAAATGTAATCCTTATTAAAAACATGTCCTCAAGCAAAGCGCTTAGGACATGTTTATTTTAATATTTTTAAATACAACCAGAGATCTTTAGTCAACAAGAAGCTTCTTCATAAGATTTATTCATTCAAACCGCTCGTATGGAAGTTAGCAATTGCAGAAATAAAGATTTTAGCAGCTATAAGCATTACTTTTTCATCAAAATCAAATTTTGCATGATGATGTGGATATACTTCTAACTCTTCGAGTAATATTTAATATCCATTCTTCTTCCACCTTTTCTCATTCATTATTTTACAGATACTTTCAAAGTTGTACATTCTCGACTTAGAATACTACAGCTTATGCTTATCCTTCTAACTCTTCCATAAATTTTCTTAGTTGTTCTTCTTGATCCTCGCTTAAAGCTTTAATTCGTCTCGTGTTTTTTAAATTAAACTCTTTTGTATCAGAGTTTATTTTTTGTTTTGTATGTTTCAGTTCTTTATACAAATCTCTTGCTGACTTTCGAGAGGCACCCCTTTGAAAAACTAACCATTGCTCGGCCAAATCAGATGTAGCAACGACAACATTTGTGATGAATTTATTTTCTTCACCGACAGCTTTTTCAATATAGCTATCTGCTGTTTCATCTTCTTTTGTAAAAATAACTAATAAATTATAGCGATCGTATTGCTTTTGAATCCCAGGCACAAACTGCGCATCAAAAACAACACGCACTTCTACATCTTCATATTTCGCATATTCACTCAATTCATGCAATAAAATATCTCGCGCTGCAGCCATGTCATTTTTGCGTTGAAGCTTTACTAGATGTGGCCACGCCCCGATCATATTATAGCCATCCACAAATAACAGTTCTTTTTTCATGTTAGGAACCTCCTCTCACAAATATATAATTAATAGTTTACCATAAATAAAACAAATACATTTGGAAACAAAAGAGAAGGTAGACGCTTCGACAACCTATATATTTCCATCGCTTTGTTTATTTCACCAAATATAAATGCTTTTTTGTATAATATTTACGATGTAATTCTTTCACTTTAGCTGCTAATTCTAGAATTAGACCAGAGGGCGCTGCACACATTGGACAATGCTCACCTGATGGATAAACCGTTGCTTTCTCTCTTTCTTCGAGTATCATATTTTCTGCTGCCCAGCGAGCAATGCTCAATTCAGGATGTGGTGTTATCTCCGCTCCCTATTTGATTGTAATCATTATAGAGTACCTTCCCATCCTCGGATACTAATACCGGTCCAAAGGGTCTATTTCCTTTTAGCTAGCCAAGTAGTTTTATTTACTTATTATAGTCCAAATACTCAGGTTTATAAATTCCTCAAAAAATAAAATCTACCAACAGTAATCATTTCCGTTGATAGGTTGTAACAAACTATATTTTTATCTAGAAACCATTCCACCGTCAGTGATGATTGACCTGTGGTATAGTCTGAATATTCAGAGGCTAAGAATGAGACAAGTTTTGCCACATCTCCTGGTTCCTGCGTTCTTCCTAGTGCAATATCTTCTGCATTTTGTTCGAACGCTTCTCCTCTTTCTGTTCCTAGGTATTCCATCATCGTTTCATCTAAGCGATCCCACATGCCTGTTCCTGCAATTCCCGGGCAATAAGCATTTACTATTATTTTATCTGGCGCTAATTCTTTTGCTGCAGCTTATGTTAACCCGACAACTGCAAATTTCGAAGCTGTATATGGAGAAAGCAATTCGAAACCTTCTCGCCCAGCTATACTTGATGCATTGATAATTTTACCGCCGTTTCCTTGTTCTTTCATCTGCTTTGCAGCCGCTTGAATGCCGTAGATAACACTTTTAATATTGACCTCGAGTCCTTGACCAATAGAGTCAGGCTCTACATCTATTATAGGACCGACTTCTCCTTCAATCCCTGCATTATTAATGAATACATCAACTTGACCAAATGTATCCACCGATGTTTTACCAAGGCTTCTTGACCTTCATATTTTGTGACATCTCCTGCATAAGAACTCGCTTCAATGTCGTTATTTTTGAATTCTTCTAAAGTTTCATTTAATGTATCTTCGTCCATATCGCTGATAACAAGCCGAAAGCCATCACTGGCTAAATGCCCGGAAATTCCTTTACCTAAATCTTGGGCCCACCTGTGATAACGGCTACTTTTTTATCTGGCATAAAATTAAATCCTCCTATATTAAAGTTCTTACATTTTTCATTTCACTTATTGTCTTGTACATATTTACAGGTTTTGTTATTCTTGAAAAACTGTATGGACTTATATATAGAACCTTCGTTATTCGTTGTGTTCTTCATTCCTTGATGAAAAAAGTCTTAATAAAAAAGGAACGCACCTTCTAAAATAATTACCATAGATACACTTTTTGTAATAAAATTTATGTTTTAATGTTTTTATTTGCGATATCAGATAAATCCTTTTAAACTGTGCTTAAGTTTATGAAAGGAAGCGATTTAATGGTACCAAAGAAAATGACGGCCTATGGTTTTGTCGATCCGAAACACGAAGAGAAGCTACCGTTTTTTGAGAAAAAAGAACTCGATGTTCCAAAGCCTGAAAGTAGACAACTTCTTGTAGAAATTAAAGCTGTTGCTTTAAATCCAACAGACTTAGCAACTCGTTCAGGAAAAAAAGCAGACGATGATTCATTTACAATTTTAGGGAGAGATGCTGCTGGGATTGTGGTTGAAACAGGACCAGACGTTGAATTATTTGAAGTTGGAGACGAGGTTTATTATCCAGGATCACCAACCGTTGAAGGAACAGAAGCCGATTATCATATAATTGATGAGCGGATGGTAGGTCTAAAACCAAAGAACTTAACTTTTGCGGAAGCAGCCGCGCTTCCACTAACCGCTTTGACGTCATATGAAGCAATACATGATCGTTTGCAACTTTTTCATTTTGATAAAGAGCCGAAAGATATCACTTTGTTAATTATGGGCGCTTCGGGTGGCGTTGGTTCTATCGCTTGTCAAATTGCATTCAATTACGGTTTTAATGTGATCGGCACAGCTTCTCGCGAAGAAAGCACACAGTACTTAAAAGATTTAGGAGTACAGACAATTATTGATCACAGCCAGCCCTTAGAAAAACAATTAAAAGAACATGGTTATGATTCAGTTGATGCTGTTTTCTTAGCGGTGAAAGCCGAAGAAAATATTAAAGAAGCTGCTGAAGTTGTGAAACCACAAGGTCGAATTTGTACTTTACTTTCCTTTGGAGGAAGATTGCCAAATAAACTTTTTAGTAAAAGTATTACATTAAGCTATGAATTGATGTACACGCGATCCCTTTATCAAACCGAGGACTGGATTAAACAACATGAATATTTAACGGAATTAACTAAAGAAGTCGAAGCTGGGAATATTGTCTCTACAATGACCGAACATTTTCCTGAAATGAATGAAGAAACCATTACTGCCGCTTATGAGATGCTGCAAAAAGAGCATACCGTTGGAAAAATTGTTTTAGAACATTCAAAATAATTTACTGTTAGAATGATAAAAAAGCAGAGTTTGGATTTACTTCTAGCACTCTGCTTTTCCTTTTTCTATTTAATTAAATTTATTTTTGCTTACGCATGTCATCAATCTCTTTAGAAAACTCTGGAATAATTGGTTCAAAATAGATACCTAATTTTTGATCGCGCTCTACCGTTAAACTATGACGGAGAGCTTTTTCGATATAGTCAGAACTTTTCACAACCGCTTCTTCTACCGTATCGCCTAGTAAGTAATACGCTGTAATCAAACTAACCGAAATATCGCCAACGCCTTTGAACCACGTCTCTTCTTTTTCGTGCATATGGTAATAAGGCGCCATACCTTCTGTATAAACGTAATAACCTGTTTCTTCCTGGCGTTTCGTTTCGTCTTGAAAGACGCTGGTTAAAACGACATTTTTTGCCCCAAGGTCACATAGACGTTGAGCAATTTCAGGATAATCTTCCGGTCCTAAATCTTCAGAATATGGATAGTCCGTAATCAAACAAGCTTCTGTTAAATTTGGAACGATAATATCGGCGTATTTAACGAGTTTACGGAATTTTTCAGGAAAATCTTCACTAAAGCCATCATACAATTTCCCAAAATCAGCCATAATCGGATCAATAATAACCGGCATTGAATAGTCAATTTTTTCTAAATAATCAATTGTGGTTGTAATTTGTGCACTATCCGCAAAGTACCCCGTTAAACAGCCCTTAAATTGAACGTCTAAATCATACCAATGATCCAAAATTTCATCAAAAGCTTCATTTAAATAGTGTTTCACTAATCCTGGATAGCCCAAAGTATGTGTAGATAAAATTAGCGTGGGCAATAAAGCCACTTCAAACTGTGCAGCTTCCAATATCGGAAGGTTAGACATTCCAGCAACTTTTGCGACACCTGGTAAATCATTAATCACTAATACTTGTTCACTCATAATTATCGATGCTCCTATTTCTAATAAGTTCATTGTTTTTACGATCATCAAATTTCTATCTCTATTTTAACACTCATTTGTACATTCTGTATCCCAAAATTATATTTAAATTAAATTAATAGGAAGCAATCGAGCTATCCGTTCTTCCATCCGTTCCGCCGAAGTAAGTGCCTGTCTCTTGGTCACGCCAAATTATTTGACCTCGTCCAAAGGTAGCAGCCCCCATATCGTATTTTACCTGATGGCCCATTCGAGATAATCCTTCGGCAATATGTTTTGGAAAACCATGTTCTACCAGTACATTTTTATTATCCATCCACTGCCATCTAGGTGTATCTATTGTGGCTTGCGGATTTAAATGATAATCAATAAGATTTGAAATGACTTGTAGATGCGCTTGAGGTTGCATTGGCCCACCCATTACCCCAAAAGGTCCGATCGGTTTTCGATCTTTAGTTAAGAATCCTGGAATAATCGTATGGAAAGTACGTTTCCCACCTTCTAAAGCATTTGGATCCTCTGGATTCAATGAGAAATCTTCTCCTCTATTTTGTAAAGCAATCCCAGTGTCTGGAATGACGATTCCCGAACCAAATCCTCGATAATTACTTTGAATATAAGAAACCATATTGCCTTCATTATCTGCTGTCGCTAAATAAACCGTTCCACCTTTAGGTATTTCACCAGAAGCAGGCGTGATTGCTTCGTTTGTTATTCTTTGGCTTGTCGTCTCCCCGTAAAGGTCGGATAATAGCTCTTCAATATCTAAAGCCGAAAAATTGTTATCTGTGATTTTATTTTTTGTTAAAGAAAAAGCTAATTTTATGGCTTCAATTTGTTTGTGATAACTTTCTGTTGATGCTTGTGCGGGTATTTCAAAGTTTTTAAAAATGTTTAAAGCAATTAATGCAAGAAGGCCTTGCCCATTTGGAGGAATTTCCCAAACTTCATACCCGCGATAATTCACTGATATAGGTTCAACCCACTCTGGTTTATAAGATGCTAAATCTTCTTTTCGAAGATATCCTTTATATTTTCTTGAAAAAGCATCAATTTGATTCGCTAAATCTCCTTCGTAAAAATCTCTAGCTTTCGTTTCTCCAATTTTTCTTAATGTTTCAGCATGACCTTTCGAAGACCATACTTCCCCAATCTTTGGTGCTCTTCCATTTGGCGCAAAAGTATCAAACCATGGCTTAAATTCTTCTCCCTTTAGATTCTCTTTCATCTTATCATAAGCCACTTTCCAAAACTGTCCAAGAATCGGTGAAATGGGATAACCGGTTTCCGCATATTTTATTGCTGGTTCTAAAACATCGATCAACGGTAGCTTGCCAAATCTATCAGAAAGTTTAGCCCATGAAGCGGGCTCTCCAGGAACTGTTACTGGCGTCCAACCATACGTGGGCATCTTTTCATGACCGGCTTCTTTTACTTTCTCGATTGAAATATTTTTTGGAGATGGCCCGCTGCCGTTCAAGCCATATAACTTATCCTTCATCCACACTAACGCAAAAGCATCTCCGCCAATACCATTTGTCGTTGGTTCTACTACAGTTAGTGTAGCAGCTGTAGCAATCGCTGCATCCACAGCATTTCCGCCTTTTTTCAAAATATCCAAACCTGCCTGCGCAGCAAGCGGCTGCGAAGTTGCAACCATTCCATTATTTGCGACAGTAGCTGTGCGTTTGGATGGGTAAGGATATTCAAGTAAATCAAAATCTGGATGTGTCATATTTTTATTGTTCCTCTCTTATTCATCTCTTAAATCCTACAACTATTATCTTATCAGAATTATATGATTTAGATAAATATACTAGAGAGTAATTAGAAAATTTGACTAAATTCTTTTAAAAGAGTAATATACCCTATAGGGTATATTACGAATTAAATAATATAATGTTGAGAGGAACTATTGAATGAGTAAAAAAATTGTTATTGTTGGTGGGGTTGCTGGTGGAATGTCCGCTGCAACACGTTTACGTCGCTTAATGGATGATGCAGAGATTACGGTTTATGAAAAAGGCCCTTATGTTTCTTTTGCGAATTGTGGTCTTCCTTATTATGTGTCTGGAGAAATTAGTGAATATGATAGTCTCGTTGTTCAAACACCGGAGAAGTTAAAAGCACGTTTTGATTTGAATATACAGCCAAACAGCGAGATACTTTCTATCGATCCAAAAAATAAAACGATTCAAGTGAAACAAGGAGAAGAAACAATCACAGATTCCTATGATGACCTTATTCTATCTCCTGGGGCTAAACCATTTATTCCCCCAATTGAAAATTTAGAAGAAGCTAAGAATGTCTTTAGTTTAAGAAACATTCCAGATTTAGATGCCATTATGGATGCTCTTGAAAATCAAGAAGTGAAGGATGCTGTCGTAGTCGGTGCTGGTTTTATTGGATTAGAAATGGCAGAAAACCTTCATAATCGTGGGTTAAATGTAACGATTGTAGAAAAAGCACCCCACGTGTTACCTCCATTAGATGAAGAAATGGCCGCTTTTGTTCGCCAAGAGCTGGAAGAAAATGATGTAAAATTAATTACTTCTCAATCTGCCGTTGCTTTTGAAGATGCGGGAAAGGCAGTCACTCTTGAAGACGGAACAACACTGAATACTGATTTAACTATTTTGTCCGTTGGAGTTCAGCCTGAAAATACATTAGCAAAAGATGCGGAGATTGAATTAGGTTTACGTGGTGGAATTAAAGTCAATGAAAGATATCAAACAAGTGAACCAAATATCTATGCTGTTGGGGATGCTATTATTGTCAAACAACAAATTACTGGTGAAGATACGATGATTTCTTTAGCTTCTCCAGCAAATCGACAAGGACGACAAGTGGCTGATGTGATTGCTGGTTTAGATCGAACCAATAAAGGAAGTATTGGGACAGCTATTGTTCGTGTCTTTAATTTAACAGCTGCTTCTACAGGACTAAGTGAACGACAAGCAAAAATAACTGGACTAGATTATGCCGTTGTTCATAGTTCTGGAAGTGACCATGCGAGTTATTATCCAGGAGCGACAACTGTTCGATTAAAATTAATTTTTAACCGCAAAACAGGCGAAATTTACGGCGCTCAAGGTGTAGGTCAAAAAGGGATTGATAAACGAATTGATGTGTTAGCAACGGCTATCAAAGGTGGACTAACTGTCTTTGACTTACCAGAACTTGAGTTTACTTATGCACCTCCTTTCGGTTCTGCCAAAGATCCTGTAAATATGGTGGGTTATGAAGCCATGAATATTATTGAAGGCATTTCAGAAACGACACAGTGGTATGATTTAGAAGAAGAAGTCGCAAATGGTGCCGTTGTATTAGATGTTCGTAATGAGGATGAACTTGCGAATGGTCAATTTAAGGATTCAACTTGGATTCCACTTCATGAATTACGTGAACGTATGGAAGAATTAGATAAAAACACAAAATATATTGCAACTTGTGCAAGTGGTGTAAGAAGTTACATTGCTGAACGCATGTTAAAGCAAGCTGGATATAATGTGAAAAACCTTGATGGCGCATTTGGCATTTATAGTGTAGTAAAACCGGAGGAGATTGTACATGTATAAAACAATTCATTCATCAGACTTAGAAAAATTAATTCAAAACAAAGATGTTCATGTCGTAGACGTACGAGAGCAAGATGAATATGATATAGGCCATATTCCGGGAGTCAGTCACTTACCTTTAAGTGGCTTTCCAGAGAATATTCATGAACTTGATAAAGATAAAAAGCATTATCTAGTTTGTGCTTCGGGTGGTCGTTCAGGTATGGCTAGTGATTATTTAAGTGAAGCAGGTTTTGATGTCGTTAATGTGGATGGCGGAATGAATCAGTGGCGAGGTGAGATTGAATAAATGACTCATTATGATAAACAGTTAAAAAATCGGTTAAAACGCGCAGAAGGTCAACTGCGAGGCATTCAAGGTATGATGGAAGATGGCAGAGAATGTCAAGATGTTGTGACTCAGCTGAGTGCTGTGCGATCAAGTATTGACCGTATTATGGGTGTGGTCGTTGCTGAAAATTTAAAAGAGTGCTTAGTGAACGTCGATTTCGATGATCCTGTTCAAACTGAAAAGATTGATCAAGCGATTAATATGATTATTAACAAATAAAACTTCAGATTATAAGAAAAGCTCGCTGATTGCGAGTTCTGCAGAGCAGAACGAAGCAGAAGCGTCAGTTTTTCTATATGCGTTAAGGGCTGTTTTATAATCCCTTATTAGCTAAGTTAACCCCAACAGATTTTTTCTGCTGGGGTTTTTCTTTAAATTAATTCAAAATGTTCGAAGGCTTTCATCAGTCCGTCGTTATCAACGGTATCGGTGATATAGTCCGCAATCGCCTTAGTTGAGTCGCCATCACTTCCCATAGCGACACCTATCTCACAAAATTCGATCATAGAATTATCAATTTTTGCATCGCCAAACGCAAAGGTATCTTTTCGGTCGGCTTCCGTTCTTTCTAAAAACATTTCAACAGCTGTTGCTTTTGTGATATTTTGAATGCCAATATCGCCAAAAATTGCTTTCTCACCATCGCCACCCCAAGTACCTACTTTTAGATTCGGGATTTTTTCGATTGCTGCTTTATAATCTTCATAGCTATCCAAAATAAAACTAATTTTTGCAATGTCATCACGATATAGATCTGCACCATAGATCATATCTGGAAAAGCAATATCTACTGTAAATACTGAAGCTTTGGCATCCCCTTTATAAGTGGCATAATCAATCACGGGTTGTTTCCCACGCTCTCTAAAGTTTTCACTCTCATACAGTCCTGAATTACTTTCTAGATAAAATTCCAATCCACACTCATGTAACCAGTCGACAATTTTTGCCTCTTCTTCTGATGTCAGTGTTCTTCGTAAAATGACTTCGTCTTCATATTCAATATAAGCACCGTTCCCACCAATATATCCATCAAAACCGATATCTAAAATGTAATCATACATTTCTGCTTTGCTTCGGCCAGTAAGTGGTAGAACTTTGTGTCCATTTGCCTGAGCGGCTTTAATCGCTTCCACTGCGGATGCAGGAAGTTCTCCGTTGTAATTGATTAAAGTACCGTCCACATCTAAAAATATGTATTTTGTATTCAGTGAATGCTCCTTACTTTTTTCTCTTCTATCTAATATAACACATCAATGGGTATGGTAAAGCAGAAAATAATTAAGCCAGCTTTGCCTTGTCATTTTCCGAAGGGGATCGACTTGAGAGTAGTTTGTTCGAAAAGGTATACTATGAAAAATAAAAGGTGGAGGCGTTTGTATGATTCAGATAATTTCAGCAGGTGAGCTTGAAGCCAGATTGGATGAGGAAGATGTACGAGTTTTAGATGTCCGTGAAGACGATGAATTTGTGTTAGGACATATTCGCGGAGCGATGAATTTACCGTTGAGTGGATTTCCAGAAATTATGAGTCGATTGGATTGGCATTTAAAATATTATGTGATTGACGCTTCTGGTGATCGGTCAGATCGGGCTTGCAAGTATTTAGATGAAGCAGGGCATCATGTTACCAAAGTCGATGGTGGAATGGATGCTTGGGAAGGCGAAGTGAAATAGAAAAACATCCGCTTAGATTTTTAATGACTAAACGGATGTTTTCTTCGTTTATAAGTGTGCCATCTACGTCTAAAATATGTATTTTGTTTCCATGCTATTCTCCTTTTATTGATTTTTCTTCAAATTTTAGTGTTTGTTGTAGTGCCGCGCTCAAATTTTCTGGTTTTTTGAGTGGCGGAATTGTGCTGCGCTCAAACTTTCTAGTTTTTTGAGCGGTGGAATTGTGCTGCGCTCAAAAATTTTCATTTTTTGTTCGTTGGAATGCTGTCACTGATAAACAATCCATTATTAACATAAAAAGCCATTCTTTATCAAAAAGAATGACTTTTTTCTACTCATTAAATTCATTTTAACAATTAAAGTACACTTCAAGTCAAGGACTAATCATTTTTAGAGTTATCCTTTTTGCTTATTGAGGCTATTTTCAATTCGTCGTAAAGCAATATCGGTAATCAAAGCAATTATTGCACTCATCAAAGCCCCCCAAATGATTTTATATTGATTGGAGGTTCGGAGCCCATCGAAAATGATATCGCCTAAACCACCTGCATTTATCGTCGATGCAATAGTCGCAATACTTGTCGTCGAAATGACTGCAAGACGAATTCCGGCAATAATCATTGGAGCAGCTAATGGAATTTGTATTTTATAGGCTAATTCAAAACGAGACATCCCCATAGCGAGTGCTGACTCAATAACTGCAGGATCAATAGATCTACATACTGCTTAGTATTTGTTTGAAAATAGGCCATTATAGCATCCATGTTTACTCTCCTTCATCAACTTGAATTACTACTTTCCCAAAGCTATCTTTACTTTCTAAGTAACGATAAGCCTCTTGAATTTCATCTAAAGGAAATACTTTTTCAGGTTCAATCCTAACATGATAATCTTTGATATGGTTAAATAAAGCTTGTATTTTGTTCTCATTAATATTTCCAGAATAAAAGCTAGTAAGGTAACTGCCTTCTTTGATGTCTCTGATGGGATCAAATTCTTCAAGATACCATTGATGACCTAGTTGACCAGAACTGCAAATAATTCCGCCTATCTCAAGATGTTTAAATGAATTTTTAACTGATGCTGGCCCAATCAATTCCAAAATTTTTGTATAATTTTCGGTCGTTTGCAACATGTTCCCTTGATCAATAACCACTTGGTCAAAACCCACTTCTAGTAGTTTATTTTTCTTATCAATATTTCTTGTTGTCCCTGTTATTTTAATCTTCGGAAACTGTGCTTTTACTAACTGCATAAACGCATAGCCAACACCACTCGTTGCTCCGCGAACAAGAATTTTATCGGTGGGTTTGAGGTTTAGATTTAACATGGAACCATATGCGGTATAGTACGTCTCTGGAATAGTTGCTAGAGTTATCCAACTTAAATCCGATTCTACTGGATAAATTTGTTTATTTGGCAGCAAAACATATTCAGCATAGCTTCCATCAAAGGCTCGACCCATTTCGCCCATCATCGAGATGATGCGTTGTCCAATAGAAAATTGTTCAGGTGCACTTGTTTCAATAATTTCTCTAACACATTCTATTCCTAATATTTTCGGAAATTTTACTGTGGGAGATAAACCTTGCCTTGTAAAAACTTCTGAATGATTCAAACCAAAAGCTTTTACTTTAATTAAGGACCACCCTTTTTTACTTGCGGTCTTGGAACGTTCATTAATTTTAATTGCTCTGGCCCACCCGCCTCATAGATTACAACAGCTTTCATTTTTATCTCCTTTCTTTCATCATTTTTGTCTCCTTTTATGGTAGGAGGTATTTCCTTTTTTGTAAAGTACCCACTTTGTCGTAACCTAGTTACTTCGAGGTAACGAATGAATAAATTTACTATGTGAGAATGTCTAAAGATCAAGATTTTAAAGGGAAGTAAAGTTGCTTTCTAAAAGAAAATTATATAGAATGTAATATATACTAAATTACTTTTTATTACTAAGTATCTATTTCATACTGTAAGGAGATAAAAATGTCAGAAGATATATTTGAAAAATTACCTGAATGTCCAGTAGAAACAACCTTAAAGTTAATTAACAGTCGCTGGAAAGTATTAATTTTAAGAGAATTGATAAATAATGGAACGATGCGCTTTGGAGAAATCAGAAGAGGTGTTGATGGCATCTCACAGAAAGTTTTAACATCCAATCTTAGATCTATGGAAGAAGATGGCTTGCTTACTCGAAAAGCCTACCCAGAAGTTCCCCCTCGTGTGGAATATACGTTGACAGAATTGGGAGAAAGCTTAAGAGGCTTACTTGCTGTTATGCAATCTTGGGGAAATGAATATAAAAAGAAAACTGCAGTTGAAAATTAAGTTTTAAATGTTAAAAAGTCATTCCTGTTTATTCGATAGGGTTTTCCATATGAATATTCAAGAATGACTTTTTCATTTTATAGCTATGAAACGGTGGCTTAATCAGCTTTTTTAGTAAACTGAATGGTATATTCGTGGGTCATGATTTGTTCTGGATTGAGTTTATGGATGCCATATTTTTCATTAAATTGCCCAGAAGTTTCTTCATCGTCAGCCACTCCTGCCCAAGGCTCTAAACAAACGAAACCTCCTCTGGCTGGATATGGCGACCAGACACCCACATGCTCCATTTCCAGAGGATTTAAGCGAATTTCTACTCCCTCTGTTTCATCTGTTAAAACCATTTCTGAATTCGGTTCTACTTTGTAGATGAGTGCATCCTCTTTGAATGTGTCGTGAGTGAGCTGGATTTCATCGACTGTTTGTTTCTCCGCTTCTTTTAACTTTAATAAACCTTCTGTAGATAGCGGAATAAACAATTGCTCATTATTTGGTTCAAAATGAAAGCTGATTTTATCAAACTCAGTATTTCCATCTTCGTCAGCTGTCTGTGAAACGTTGAAAGCTGGGTGTCCTCCGATTCCATAATACATCACTTTTCTAGTGGAGCGATTTTTCACTTCATATGTAACGGTGAGGGTTTTCTCTTCTAGTGTATATTTGATCACTAACTCAAACTTAAATGGATATTTTTTGAGTGTTTCTTGACTATCCGTTAATGAAAAAGTTGCTGTTTCTTCTGTAATTTCTTTTACTTCAAACATTGAATCTCGTGCAAAGCCATGTTGTGTCATTTCATATGTTTGACCCTCATATTCATACTGCTCATTTTTTAATCGGCCAACAATCGGAAATAACACCGGTGCGTGCCGTCCCCAATATTTATCGTCCGCTTGCCACATAAATTCGTAGCCAGATTTTTGGTCTGTCACTGAGCTCACTTCCGCACCAAATTCATTGATTTTAATAGTTAGTTGATTATTTGATAAAGTAACCACTCTAAAACCACCTTCCATAGGATAATTATTTTTCATTTTGATTATACCATGGAAATTAAGTGAAAAAAATTATCCTGCGCCTTAGTAAGAACTCTTTATACACAATGGACGCTCCATAAAGTTTCTAGCAACTCCTTCATACACAATGGACGTTCCATCGAATTTTTAGCACCTACTTCAAACGCAATAGTACTTATTTTTCTAATAATGCCTCACCATTTGAAGCAATAACATTTTTATACCAGTTAAAGAATTTTTTCTTTAATCATTTTTGTGTTCCATTTCCTAAATCGTCTTGATCAACGTAAATAAAGCCGTAACGTTTTGACATTTGGGAAGTGGATGCACTGATAATATCGATACAACCCCAAGCAGTATAGCCAAAGACGTCAACACCGTCATATAGGGCTTCATTTACTTGCTGGAGATGTTTCTTCAAATAATCAATACGATAGTCATCATGAATTGAGCCATCTTCTTCAATTTCATCTACTGCGCCTAACCCATTTCAGCGAACATTCTAATGTCTTCTTTATAGTGATAATAAAAACCGGTCCCTTTTCTTTTTGGATAATATTTATCGCTGTTCTTATCTTGAGCTTCTTTGACTTGTTGGTGTGTCATCATATGCCACTGGTCCGTCCATTGTTCTTTCGGTTTTTCTGGATCAAAGATGTAGACATCAGACAAAGATAAGCCTTTTCCTCCTTCATCTGACCCGCCTTCTACTTGGTTCGCTGCGGTTGCGCCACCCCATAAAAAATCTTTAGGAAAATATGATTTCAAAATAACCTCTCCTCTATCGAATTTATTCTTGTTTATTTGATATACTTATTATAGCTTCCGTTTTTTTAGAGCATTAAAAGTTCTCAAATTGGAAACTTTTTCTAAAATTTAAAGAAACGAATAGAAATTGGGATCATTAATTATTCGTTTGTTAACCATTATAAACACTGAAGACATCCACTCAACCAACCACCATATCGCAAAGACATTTTTAAAATATTATGATCAAATAAAAACAAACAGTATCGATGAAATGGCTAGATTAGTGAACGTATCAAAATCAACGCTTTCAAAATTTGCTCGTGAAATTGGTTTTGACAGCTATATTCATTTAAAAGATGAAGCAGAATTTTCTGAGAATAAATATCAAAATAAGTACAATTATTTGTCAAACATTGAAAGCTATATGACATCTAATGATTATGAGGATTATTTTGATATGATTAAAGAAGATATCGTACGCTTAAAAGACAACGTTCATTTATCCGCTATAGACCGCTTAGTAGAAGATTTAATACGATATGAAGAAGTGGCTATTTTCGGTTTATTGTTTTCTGAATCAGCTGCTATAGATCTTCAGTATAAACTGGCCTATAATCATAAATTTACAACCACTTACCAAGACGACTTGAAGCAAGAAGAATATATTCGAAATGCAGATGAAGATACGCTTTTAATCATATTAACAAATTCGGGGAACTTTTTACGTGAACAACAAACGTCTCCAGGCAAACCACCTAAAAGATATTTTGAACATACGAAAGCAAAAATTTTTACAATTACTTCGGATAAGAATATTTTAAATCTTGACTATGTCAATGATGCTTTAATTTATTTTGAAAGCTCAGGGCTACAAACACATTATATTCTATACCAAATTCTATTCGATTTGATTGTCACTCGATACCGTGCAAAAGTAGTAAAAATAAACATGAATGAAAGAAGGAACATAAATGGTACTTAGTAATTTAGAATGGACGTTTACCCAGGAAATAAGTGTCCCAAAAGACATTCAAGGATTACTGGCTGAAGGAGAAAATCCTTTTAAAGCATTTAAAACAGTCCGTGATGTAGCAGTCTTTACAAATAAACGTTTGATTGTAAGTGATGCCCAAGGAATCACAGGAAGAAAAAAAGAAATTTACTCTTTGCCTTACAAGTCCATCATCATGTGGTCAACGGAAAATGCAGGAACCATTGATATCAATTCCGAAGTAGAATTATGGACCCGTGCTGGTAACCTTAAAATTAAACTAACACGTGGGATTGATATTCGAGCATTCGATCGGTTACTTTCCCAAGTCGTTTTATAACTTCCTACAAATTAACTCTACAGATGCTTTTAATGAAGCTCTTGTAGAGTTTTTATTTTGGAAATAAGAAGCTATATTTAATTATTGTGAAGTAACTCTCAATGAGTATGCTATAATATTTAATAAATCGATTTCAATTATTTTTTAGGAGGGAATTATTATGGAAATCGGACCAAATGCTTTAATTAACGCTCCTTCTTTATTAGGACTTTTACCGTTGCTTATTTATATTGTACTCGTTTTTATGAATCAAAGTAATCTACTAGCAACTATGGTTGGAATTATTGTAGGAGCTCTTCTAATCGGTCATGACTTGGGAATGTTGGCCGAAGATTTTGCAGCAAGTTTAGGTTCCTTTGTGGCCATGATTGGTTTCATTATTATGCTTGGAGCTGCTCTTGGTCGATTAATGAATGAGAGTGGAATCACAGAGACGCTAGTTTACTGGATTGTTCGTGGCTTAAAAGTCAACTCGCAAAACAAAGGACGCATTGCTTTAATGATTATTTCAATCATTATTTGTGGATTGTTAGGTACTTTAGGCGGTGGAAATGCGATTATTGCACCAATTGTTATACCCGTTCTAGCAAGTATCGGAATGACCCCTACGACTACCGCTTTAATTTTGAAAAACGCAGGTGAAGTTGGCTTATTCTGGGGACCATTAACGGGGGTTACTTTAGCTACTTTAGAATTAACAAATATGAGTTATGGACAATATATGCTAGTAGCCGGTTTGCCTTTTGGACTTATTTGGCTTTTTGGGACATGGATTGCATCAATTTATGTTCAAAAACGAACAGAAGGAACCGAGCAATATGATTTAACTCAAACAGTCGATTTTGAGAACTTTGTTGTTGAACCTAAAGAAAGAAATGCAACGATTGCTTTTATCGTTTCATTCTTAGCGCTCGTAATCTTTGGTGTCGTTACAGAACAAGGAACAAGTTATGCGATTATCGTGATGATTATTTTAATGATTGTTGTGGCATTATTTGGGCGTATCCATCCAAAAACCGCGGAAGAAAAAATCGTTGAAGGTGTTGCTAGTATGGCTGATCTCTTTTTGATTTTCATTACGATTGATGTTCTTTTGGAGATGGTCACTGCTGCCGGTGGATTTGAAGCTCTTTCTCAACTCTTACAAAGTACCTTCACCAATATAAGTGCTGCAGCAGTCATGCTGATTTCTTCTGTTGTAGGTGGCTTAGGCATTGAAGCAGCAGCTGTTGCTGAGTTACAAATTATTACAGATATGTTTATGCCAATGATCGAATCATCGGGTCTACCTTTACAGATGTTTGCTATTTCTTTATTATCAGCAACTCGTTTAACCGGAAGTATCTACCCAACATCAAATATGATCGGACAAATGGGAATTGCTCATTCATCAAATACAAAATTAATGCTTCAAGGAAATTGGATCAGTATCATACCCGTTGTTCTATTCGTTGTGATATGGGCCTTTGTCGGAATAAATTTTTTCTAAGATAGAGAGGGATTTGAATGAAATATATTGATTTACACGCAGACACAATACTACCAATTTTGCAGCAAGGTAAACATTCTTCGCTTTATGAAAATGATCAAACACACATTGATATTAAACGACTACAAGCAGGACATGCACTGGCACAGTGCTTCGCTGTTTGGTTACCAGATGAAGATTTCGATATTATTGATGTAGGGTCAAGTTTTATCCCTACAAATCAAGAAGAAGATTTAGAATATATCGATCTAGCTGTTAACCGTTTGAATAAAGAAATTGAACAGCACTCGGATGTTATTGCTTGGGCGAAAAACACGACTGAAATTCGTCAAAATGACCAAGAAGGTAAAATTTCAGCTATTTTAACTTTAGAAGATGCTCGTGCTGTCAATAATTCTTTAGAAAATATTGACCGCTTTTATAAACAAGGCTTTCAAATGATTGGAATTCTTTGGAACCAAGAAAATTGTTTTGGCTTTCCAAATAGTGCTGATCCAAAAATAAATCAAAAAGGACTCAAACCCTTTGGGATAGAAGCGATTCAATATATGGATGAACTTGGAATTTTCGTCGATGTTTCTCACCTAAATGACGGTGGGATTACAGATGTCTTGAAATATTCGAAGAAACCTGTACTTGCTACTCATTCAAATGCTAGAAGCATAGCTAATCATCCACGAAATTTAGTGGATGAACATATAAAAGGCATCGCAAATTCTGGCGGTGTTGTTGGTTTATGCATCTCACCACGATTTTTAAGAGGTGAAGGAAATGACTCAACCATTGATGATATGATTCGGCATCTTGATTATATTTTAGATATTGGCGGTGAAGATGTTCTAGCAATCGGTACAGATTTTGACGGAACAACTGGTAATTTTGAAATAGGCTCACCAAAAGAAATGCCAAAATTATTCGAACGTTTAGAACAACAAAATTGGCCACAAGAACGAATTGAAAAATTAGCTTCAAAAAATGCTTTACGCGTATTTGAGCATAGATAAAACGATTAGAAACTGAAAAAGAGCAGTCGATTAAGACTGCTCCTTCTTGGTAACTATCTTTTTTGAATTCGCGTCGATAGTTACTAGTTCCTTTCGCGAATATCCTTGTATTGTTAACTTAACATAGATAGCTATAATGTCAAGTTTAGAAAAAATTGTTATGTTTGCTTTCGCCACGTATTTGGCGTTAATAAGATTAAGATTGGGAAAATTTCTAAACGTCCCATGATCATGATAAAAGACAGAATAACTTTGACAAATGGTGAATACATTGAAAAATTGTAGGCTGGTCCTACAATCCCTAAACCAGGCCCAATATTATTAATTGTGGCAGCTACTGTACTAAAAGCAGAAATAAAATCAGGGGTTTCAAAACTAACTAAAAGCATCGTTAATATAAAAATAGAAGAATAAACAATAACATAATCATAGACTTTATTTAGTGCTTGTTCTTCCATCATCTTATCTTCAAACTGAACAGTTACGATTCTATTTGGACGAACGACTCGTTTTAATTCCGCCCAACCTGATTTAATGAGTAAAACAACTCTAGAGACTTTCAATCCACCAGCTGTCGATCCAGCCATCCCACCTACAAACATCAAAATAAGTAAAATCAACTGTGAGAATAAAGGCCAGTCCCCAAATAAAGCGGTAGAAAAGCCTGTGGTTGTAATCACAGAAGACACTGTAAAGAAACTATCTCGAACAGAAGTGACTAGTGGCATAGAATTCATGATTAAATTCAGGCTAATAAGTCCCACACTAATTCCAACAATACCAAGATACCATTTTAATTCTTCATTTCTAAGCGTTTGTTTAATTTGTTTATTGACCACTAGAAAAAACAAATTGAAATTCATCCCAAATAAAAGCATCCCAATTCCTAAAATGAGTTCAATTATTGAGCTATCATAAGGAGCAATGCTTCCATTTACGATTCCGAATCCTCCGGTACCCGCTACAGCAAAAGACAATAAGAGAGAATCAAATAAAGGAGTTCCTGCAAGCCACAAAAGAAAAACAACCACTAACATCATGACAATATATATCACATAAAGAATACGTGCGGAAGAAGATAATCTAGAAACTAATTTTCCAAAAGTTGGTCCTGGCATTTCTGCTTTCATAATATGTACTGAACCTGAGTTCGAACTAGGTAAAATAGCTAATGCAAAAACTAAAACCCCCATGCCTCCTATAAAATGCGTAAAACTTCGCCAAAATAACATCGAATGTGATAAAGCTTCCACATCATTTAATATACTGGAACCTGTAGTGGTAAAACCACTCGAAGTTTCAAAAAAAGCATCAATAAAAGAAGGGATATCCCCACTAAAAACAAACGGTAATGCTCCAAAAGCTGAAACTAAAATCCAAGAAAGAGAAACAATGACAAAGCCTTCTTTCGCATACAACTTATGTAAGTCTAACTCTGTACGAGAAAAAGTAAATCCTATACCTAACATTAAAATAGCTGTCAGAATAAAACTCATAATATACCGTATCGGCTCTCGGTAAATCAAACTGACCAGTACTGGAAATATCATCAGTCCTGCAACAATCATTAATATTCTACCCGTAACATATCTTACAACTTGTCTATTCACTGAACATCCACCTGCTTACCTTAAAATGTCATCAATATCATCAAATGCTTTATGAGTTGTCACTATAATTACATGATCTCCTTCGCAAATACTATCATCACCAGATGGAAAAATTAATTTGTTTTCCCGTATGATATAAGCAACCAAGAGATTATTTTTTGTATTTAATTCATTTAATGTTGTTCCAATCACTCGACTATCTTTTTTGACTAAAAACTGAAGGGCTTCAACTTTATTGTCTGCAATACGGTACAAAGCTTCTACATTGGATGCTTTTGTATTTTTCAATGAACGAACAAATCTTAGTATTTTATCTGTAATTAATAACTTCGGAGTAACAATAGATTGCAGTCCAGTATCTCCTAATATTTCTAGTAATCCTGTTCGACTAACTTTTGTAATGACTTTATTAATCCCTAAAGAGACACTATATAACGAATTGATAATATTTTCTTCATCAATCCCTGTAAGACTAACAACAGAATCAAATTTTTCGATTCTTTCCTCATTTAAAAATTCTTGGTCGGTCCCGTCTCCTCTTATGATAACGACATCGGGAAACTGGGTACTTAAATCTACAGCTGTTTCATAATTTAATTCAATGACTTTAATATCCATCTCTGCTTTAGCTAATAATTGAAGGAGATAATAAGTGATACGTCCTCCTCCTATTATTAAGGATGAGCGTATTTTATCGTCTTTATAGCCGGCTTTTTTATAAAAACTATTTAGATCATCTTTGGCACCGGTCACATATAAACGATCTCCTTCTCTTAATATTGTCTCTCCACTAGGTATAAATGTACTTTGAAGATGAGTAACTGCACAAATAAGCACGTCCCCATATTCTTGTCGAAATTGATTCAAAGAAGTATCTACTAATCGGCTATTCTTTTTTATTATTACTTCTATAATGTTTACGCGTCCATTTTCAAAAGGTTCAACACTTAAAGCCTCGGGAAATTCCAGATTTTGTGATATATCTTTAGCCGCTTCCATTTCAGGATTAATGACCATTGAAATCCCTAGACTATCCCGTACAAATTCCATATGATTCGCATATTTTGGATTTCGAACACGAGCTATTGTATGAGTTGTTCCTAATTTTTTCGCAATGACTGAACTAATAATGTTTGTTTCATCTTCCGGTGTTACTGCAATAAAAAGATCGCAGTTTTGAACACCTGCTTCTACTAAGTTATCATAATCTGCCGCATCGCCTGTTAGACCCGTAATATCCATTTTATTAATAATACGTTCTAAACGATTTTGGTTTTTTTCTAATAACACAATATCGATATCTTCCATCGATAATTCTTGACAGAGTGTTTCACCAATTTTCCCTCCGCCTGCTATTACTATATTCACTTCTAGACCCACCTACTATTTCTTTCAAAAATATTTTTTAATTAATGCCATATTAACAAAAACTCTTCATTTAACATAGCATAAATTAAATAATATTTTAAATGACAAAAAAGGCCTCTGAAACACTCGATAGGAGTCATTCAGAGACTTGAAGTTTGCTAGCTATTCAATTTCCATTGTAGAAGTGTAACAATTGTGCTAGTAATCAGCGAAACGTAGATGATACTCGCCATTCCAATGTTTGCGATAATAAGTGCGTCTATACTTGCACCAGTTGCTGTTCCAAATTGAAGAGACGAGGTGTTGATACTTAGAACAAAACTAGACTTATTATCTGTTGCATAATTAATTCCTGTATTTACCTGTAATCCTATGAACCAACTATTTATTTGCCATAAGAGTAACGCTAAAAGGTTCCCCCATTGAACAGATTGCGTAAGGATAATAAACAAAGCAAAGACTGCTTGCATAATTGATCCTAGTAATAGTGATTTTTCGTAACCAATTCGATCCGCAAAGTACCCGCCAATCAAATTTCCTGTGAAACTAGCAATTCCTATAGCTATTAATATAATACTCATAATAGGTTCTAATGTTGGAAACAGCTTGATTAAATAAGGGGTAACATACTTGTAAAATGCACCATACCCAATAAATGTGATTAAGGTGCTGAGAATGACAAGCAACGTTTCTCGATCTTTAACAAGTGCTAATTCATTACGAAAATCAACGCTTGTAATTTCTTTGTTTGTTGCTGGTAGAAATTTTATAAAGTATAAAAGCGCTGCGATCATCATTCCACTCAAAATCCAAAAAATACTTTGCCAGCTAAGAGTAGCTGATAAAACTCTTGTGAGCGGGATCCCCAGTACAAGTGCTAAAGAGTTTCCCATAATGAGTAATGCTAAAGAATGTCCTAATTTATCTCTGAAAGCAAGTGCTGCAACAGTTGCCGTTGCTAGTACAGAATAACTGTTCCCTGTAATTCCACTGATAAACCGTATAATCAATAACTGATTAAAACTTCCAGTATAGATCAATGCAAAGTTCATGAATATCGTAAGCAAAAGCATCATCTTAAGCATTTTTGTTCGCTCTATTTTCCTAAAAAGAATCAGTGTAATCGGAACACCGATAGCCCCTCCATATGCATAAGTTGAATTTAATAAGCCTGTATTCGCAATCGGTACATTCATCGAAACAGCAATTATATCTAAAATACCGTTAAATACCATTGCCATCATAGATAACACGAAACTCATTGCAATAAAAACAATTAAATTAACATTTATTTTTCCTTCACTAGTTCTCATCTTCCATCCCCTTAACTCTATTTTTGACTACTGAATAATTTAAACGCATCACTTCAGTAATCTCCATCTACGAGTCTACACCTTCATGTTGACTTTAAATCAAGTAAATTTAAATTATAATTCATTTAATAATGGTAGACAGTTACTATTCACGGCTGAATGATCAAATAACCAACTTGAGCAGCTCTCTCTCCAAAGAATAATTTAGAAAATACATTGTTGTGCAAAAAAGAGAGCATTTGACCGATAGAATGAGCTACCGTACAAAAATCAGAAAATTTGGCTGTTGTTTTATTTTGGCTGTGAATAGTAACGGTAGACATCCTACGTACCACACGGTTGGAAGATTTCTTTAGATAAAGTTTTTTGCAGATGATTGCTAAAATGAACCAATGTGTCTCTCATACGAAATTATTAATTCTTCTTTTTAAACAATTTAGTAGGAGACTAGCCATTACTTGACTAGTCGATGTTTTGCAAGTTCATCCTGTACAAATTGGAAGATTTCTTTACGTAAGAAGCAACTTACTAAAGATAAAGGACTTAAACAAAAATTGACTTAGCTTCGGACAATCCAATAGAGAATGGATCAAAAAATTCTGAAATAGAGATTAGAGCCTGGTAAGAACGGTTATGATTTTTTAATATGAAAAATTGACGTGAGACAGTTTCACTAAAAGTAAAGATTTCACTCTAGAAATCAATATTTGAACGCCGAAACTTTAACTCACGTGCAAATAAGATACATTTGAACGCGGAGGCGAATGCCCACGTTCAAAAGATGCATATAATGTACTATTTGAACACAGAAACAATTGTCCGCGTTCAAATAGGCATCATACGAACGTGGAGGAGAGTGTTCACGTACAAATAGAATTTAAAACTATTTGCGCGGTCACAGGTACATTGATTCCTATGAATGTGAGTATCTTCTTTCATCTCTTCAAACCCTTAATTATAGGGGTTCACTGGCCTTTTTTCATTTCAAAAACAAAAAGGGTGCCAATGAATCAAAATTGATCCATCAACACCAAATATTATAGAGCCATATTATAGAGCCCAAAAAAACAACCTGTATTGTCTGAGTTTCAACAATACAGGTTGTTAACATTTTGTAAGGTATTTTTAAAATAATGTGTAAATACCGGTGGTCGGGATCGAACCGACACGTCCGCAATGGACACGGGATTTTGAGTCCCGCGCGTCTGCCAGTTCCGCCACACCGGCTAGATTGATTATTGCCGTGCATAATAAATCAATTTAGATAAACAAGAGGCACGGACCGGATTTGAACCGGCGAATAGGGGTTTTGCAGACCCCGGCCTTACCACTTGGCTACCGCGCCAATATCATAATAAAAACTGGGCTGCTAGGATTCGAACCTAGGATACACGGGATCAAAACCCGATGCCTTACCGCTTGGCTACAGCCCAATCAAAGGGCGGCTGATGGGGATCGAACCCACGAATGTCGGCGCCACAAGCCGATGTGTTAACCACTTCACCACAACCGCCATATTAATATTTTTGTTCCACAGGGGTAGCAGGAGTCGAACCCACATCAACGGTTTTGGAGACCGTTGTTTTGCCATTAAACTATACCCCTAAGATGGAGGGAGAAGGATTTGAACCTTCGAACTCGAAAGAGGACGGATTTACAGTCCGTTGCGTTTGGCCACTTCGCTATCCCTCCGGATGATTAAATTATAATCAATGGCGCAGGACAGAGTTGAACTGCCGACACACGGAGCTTCAATCCGTTGCTCTACCAACTGAGCTACTGCGCCCTAAACGACCCCGACCGGATTTGAACCGGCGATCTCCTGCGTGACAGGCAGGCGTGGTAAACCGCTACACTACGGGGCCTTGTACTTCTAATTATATCATATCCTCACTATTATACCAGTGTACAAGTAAAAATATGATGATTGCGGGGGTAGGACTTGAACCTACGACCTCCGGGTTATGAGCCCGACGAGCTGCCAACTGCTCCACCCCGCGATAATAATATAAGGAGGATGAGGGATTCGAACCCCCGCACGCCGTTAAGCGTCTGTCGGTTTTCAAGACCGATCCCTTCAGCCGGACTTGGGTAATCCTCCATGTTGTAAAAATGACCCCTACGGGATTCGAACCCGTGATACCGCCGTGAAAGGGCGATGTCTTAACCACTTGACCAAGGGGCCTTTATTATATTTTTTATTGCAATGGGCCTGAGTGAACTCGAATCACCGACCTCACCCTTATCAGGGGTGCGCTCTAACCAACTGAGCTACAGGCCCGAAATTTAAAATTAAATTTAAAGCGGGTGAGGAGAATCGAACTCCCGACAACAGCTTGGAAGGCTGTAGTTTTACCACTAAACTACACCCGCATATTCCTTACGACCCCGACCGGATTTGAACCGGCGATCTCCTGCGTGACAGGCAGGCGTGGTAAACCGCTACACTACGGGGCCAAAATTAAAAGTGAAATGGACCTTGCTGGATTCGAACCAGCGACCGGACGGTTATGAGCCGTCTGCTCTAACCAACTGAGCTAAAGGTCCGCTAACATTTAACTCGAAATAAAAAGATAGCGGCAGAGGGGATCGAACCCCCGACCTCACGGGTATGAACCGTACGCTCTAGCCAGCTGAGCTACGCCGCCATTTATCGGGAAGACAGGACTTGAACCTGCGACCCCCTGGTCCCAAACCAGGTGCTCTACCAAGCTGAGCCACTTCCCGTATAGATAAATGATTATATTCTATTTAAAAAAGAAAACGCACCCTAGAGGACTTGAACCTCTAACCTTCTGATTCGTAGTCAGACACTCTATCCAATTGAGCTAAGGGTGCATGTTATTAATAATATTATTTGATGCACAATACCGAGAGCCGGAATCGAACCGGCACGGAGACAACTCTCCGCAGGATTTTAAGTCCTGTGCGTCTACCTATTCCGCCACCCCGGCTTAACATTAAATCCTATCTAAAATTATTTACTTTTAGAAGCGGAAGACGGGGTTCGAACCCGCGACCCCCACCTTGGCAAGGTGGTGTTCTACCACTGAACTACTTCCGCATTTTGTTTGAATTTAAAATCAAATTCAAATGCCGGCTAAAGGACTTGAACCCTCGACCCCCTGATTACAAATCAGATGCTCTACCAACTGAGCTAAGCCGGCGTTTTTAGACGCAAGTAATATTATAAGACAATAAAAAAAGAATTGCAAGTTTATTTTGCTTTCCTTGCAAAATTCTTGATGAGCCATGCAGGAATCGAACCTGCGACCCTTTGATTAAAAGTCAAATGCTCTACCGACTGAGCTAATGGCTCAAAAAATGGAGAATACTGGGCTCGAACCAGTGACCCCCTGCTTGTAAGGCAGGTGCTCTCCCAACTGAGCTAATTCTCCGATATAAAAAGAATGGCAATGTCCGGCTTTCACAAAGGGAAACCCTTCACTATCCTCGGCGCTAAGAAGCTTAACGACTGTGTTCGGCATGGGAACAGGTGGTACCTTCTTGCAATAATCACCAAACTTTTTTCGCGCTGTGTTCTCACAGCAACTACTATATAATACATCGTAACTATTAATTTGTCAACCAATTTTTCAAATTATTTTTGTAAATGGAACTTTTTTCTTTTTGAAAGCTTAGTATATGGCCTTTTGAGCAGTCTTTTATTTGTTATTTTCCCAGTGTTTATTTAAAAATGGCACTCTTCCTGAGCCGACACTGTATCTATTATAATGTGCAGATTCCATTTTATAAAAATCTTGATGATAGTCCTCCGCTGCATAAAATGGTTCAATAGGCTCTATGGATGTAACAATCGGATCATTAAATGGTCCATTCTCTTCTAAATTTCGTTTTGACTTTTCAGCAATTTGACGTTCGTCTTCGTTACTATAATATATAACTGGACGATAACTATCCCCACGATCTGCAAACTGACCTGCTGCATCAGTAGGATCTGTTTGACGCCAATAAATTTCTACTAACTCTTCATATGAAATTTTATCGGGATCGTATGTTATTTCTACAGCTTCAGTGTGCCCAGTACCCCCACGGACGACTTCATTATAGGTTGGATTTTCAACATGTCCTCCTGTAAAACCAGAGATAACGGATTGAATACCCGGTAATGAATCAAAGGGTTCTACCATACACCAGAAACATCCACCCGCAAAAACCGCTTTTTTATATTCTGACATTTTTTTACCCTCTCTTCTGATCGATAAAGAATTCATTTTTTTAAAAATTGGACATTTTAAACTGTCCTTATCAGACATATTATAGCGATTTAAAAGGCCTCTCGCAAAAAAGAGGCCTTCGTTTTATTATTTGAATATTTACTTCTCAGAAGAAATAACTTCCATTCCACCCATGTATGGAACAAGAACATCTGGAACTTTTACAGAACCATCTACTTGTTGGTAATTCTCTAAAATCGCAGCTACTGTACGACCAACAGCTAATCCTGAACCATTTAATGTATGCGCATATTCAATTTTTCCACTCTCTTCACGGCGGAAGCGAATCATGCCTCGACGAGCTTGGAAGTCTTCTGTATTTGAACATGAACTAATTTCGCGGTAAGTATCCTGTGCAGGCATCCATACTTCAATATCGTATGTTTTTGCTGCTGCAAAGCCCATATCTCCTGTTGATAAGACAATGCGACGATACGGAAGTTCTAATTTTTCTAAAATATCTTCTGCATCACGTGTCATTTTTTCTAATTCATCATAAGAATTTTCTGGCGTTGCTAATTTCACGAGCTCTACTTTGTGAAATTGATGTAGACGGATTAAACCCCGTGTGTCTCGTCCGGCGCTTCCTGCTTCTGAACGAAAGCTTGGGCTCATTGCTGTGAAATATTTTGGCAGATCTGCTTCACTTAAAATTTCTTCACGGTAATAATTTGTCAAAGGAACTTCGGCTGTTGGAATAAGTGTTAAGTTTTCGTTTTCTATTTCATAGACATCTTCTTTAAATTTTGGAAATTGCCCTGTTGCAAACATTGAGGCATCATTTACTAGATAAGGCGTAATAATTTCTTGATAACCGTTTTGAGTTGTATGAGTGTCTAACATAAAGTTATACAAAGCACGTTCTAAACGTGCCGCAGCTCCTACATAATATACAAAGCGGCTTTGAGCTACTTTTGCACCACGTTTAAAATCTAAAATGCCTAAATCTTCCCCAATTTCATAATGCGGTTTTGGATTGTCACCTGGACGACTAATTAAGTCGTCTCCCCAACGACTGATCTCAACGTTGTCATCTTCTGTTTCTCCAACTGGAACAGATTCATGAGGTAAATTGGGTAAACCTGTCGCAATATCGCTGGTTTCTTTTTCTACTTCTTCTAACTCACGATCAATAGCTTTAATTTCTTTGCTGACTTCTTGCATGGAGTGAATCGCTTCTTCAGCAGACTCTTTATTTCGTTTTTTCTCCGCAATCTCTTTAGTGACTTGATTACGTTTATTTTTTAATTGTTCAGATTCTTGAATGAGTTCTCTACGTTTTTTATCAATTTCTTGCAAACGAGTAATTTCTTCTTTTTTTACACCTCGTTTTTTTAATTGTTCCGCAGCTTTTTCAAAATCATTTCGAATAAGTTTCATGTCCAGCATGAAGCAACACTCCTTTAATTTTTACTTTACATTTATTATTTGTATATTTACACTAATATGATGATTTAAAAACGACTAGCAATACTATCAAAGAATGAAACCATCCAATTCCATGCTTGCCCAAAGAAGCCTGCTTTATCTACTGCTTCTGTAGCAACTAATGGCACAGAAGTTACTTTTTCTTCATCTAAATAACCAAGCTCATTCCCTGAATACTCAATGACTAGTTCTCCTAATTCCATTCCATCCGCAACGGGGGCTTCCACGGTTCCCTCTTCTGTTACGATATCTGGATTCCAAACAATCGAGTAATTTAGATTTTCTTCTACATTGTCACCTAGTTGTACGAGCATTTCAAGGGTTTCGCTAGGTTCAAAATCGACCGTATCTTCTTTTCCGTTTGATACAGCTAAGGGCTCATACTCTAGGCCAGTGTCCCAGTTTTCTGTAACTTCTTGCTTTGCCCATTTTTCAAAACCGAAATCTAACATTTTGTCCGTTTCAACAAAACGAGTTGTTTTATCATCACCCGAGTTCAAGACAACGGTTATTAGTCGTCGACCATCTTCTTCTGCTGTTCCTGTAAATGTTGCACCGGCAAATATCGTTGTTCCTGTTTTCAAGCCATCAACATTTTCACGTTCATTAATCAAACCTGGTAGCATCCAATTCCAGTTAATCATCTCTACTTCATCTGCCGAACTGCCTTCACGGAAGGTTTTTGTTGGAACACTTGCCACTTCAAGAACTTCTGGATAATCATTTAAAAGACGGTTTGCAAGGATAGCTGATGAACGGGCACTCATCATATTCTCGTCTGTTTCTGCAGAGTCTGGATAAATATTCCCTTGTAGATCTTCGTTATTTAAACCTGTAGAGTTTACTAAATAAGCATCCGTAATCCCAAATGATTCCACAGTTTCTTTCATACGATCTACAAAGGCTGGTTCTGATCCTGCAATAGCTTCAGCAATAGCAATTGTCGCACCATTTGCTGAGTAAATAGCTAAGGCTTCGTATAATTCTTCGATTGTATACGTATCATCGCTTCTTAAAGGTACATTGGACAATTCGTAATTCTGGCTAATCTGTTGTGCGTAATCACTAATTGAAACCTCAGTCTCCCAAGAGATATTGCCAGCTTCGATTTCTTCAAAAAGGATATATTCAACAATCATTTTTGACATAGAGGCAATCCCTAAAGGCTCATCAACCGCTTTTCCTTGAAGAATCTGACCAGTTTCGAAATCTACTGTAATGGAAGCTTCTGCATCCACTTCTAAATCTTGAGCTTGTGCTACATAACCCATGCTTGGTGCAAATGTTCCTAATAATGCAGCGGATGCTACTCCGATTATTGCTTTTCTTTTAATCATTGCTTTCATTTTTTGGTTAAACATTTTTAAATTTTCCCCTAACTTGTTATTTAATTCGTTACTTGAGTGTATTTATTTGTGGTGTCATTTTTGACATAAAAAAAGAATTGTAAAATTTCGTCATTAACTAATATCTAGTGTTTTCTATACATTTATGCATGAGCATAAGTTCACTAAACTACATAAAAGGATACCATACATTCGACATGAAATAAACGAGACTTTGGATGTAATGTGAAGAAGTTACATATTTTTCTTTTTTACCTCATTGCAAATAAAAAACGCACCTGTGAAAGTACGTTTTTAAGATTTATTCATATTAAATTTTATTTTCTTTTGCTTCTAATGGCAATTCTACAATAAACGCTGTCCATTGGTCACTCGTTTCAGCCGTAATTGTTCCAGAATGGAGTTCAACTATACTTTTCGCAATAGCTAGTCCTAATCCAGTGCTGGCTGATTCTTGAGATCTAGAAGATTCTGCTCGATAGAACCGCTCAAACAATTGCTCAAGGGCTTCATCTGGGATGCGTTCTCCATCGTTTTTAATATTCACTCGAACTTTATTTGAATTGATTTGACCAATATCAATGGCAATTTTCTTTCCGCCTTTCCCATACTTCAAGGCATTCGACAGAAGGTTACTAAATACACGCACTAATTTTTCTGAGTCACCTTCCATCATGATTTTATCTTGAGCGGCATGTATTTCGATCGTCATGCCCTTCTCATCCGCTTCAATTTGAAAGTCGATCGCTAATTGTTCAATTAATTGCACCATATCAAAGGTAATAAAATCTAAGGGGGTGTCTGTTTGACGAACAGTTGTGTATTCAAATAAATCATCCACTAGCATTTTCATTTGACGTGCCTTTTTATAGGCGGTGTGGACATAGGCTTTAACCTCTTCCGATGATTCGTACCGTCTTTGCTCAACAAGCCCCAAATAGCCAATAATCGACGTTAGTGGGGTTCGAATATCATGACTAACGTTTGTAATGAGCTCATCTTTTGTTTGCTCAATGCGACGTTCTTCTTCCATCGCTTCAACAGTTGAGTCCACTAAAACATGGATACTATCAATAAAATCTTGAAGATCATTGTCTTTACTGGGCGGAATGCGGTATTCAAAATTCCCTTGCGCAATATAGTGTAGCTCCGAAATAATATGCCGAATTTCATAATTTCGATAGCGTCTCCGTAACCGCCAAAAAATAGCAATCACGGCTAGTAATAGTAAAAAAATATAGACAAAAGGATTTACTTCAAGCAAACTTTGGTCCTTCATCTCGATAAATAAATCACCAAAAAACCAAAAATCTTCAAAAAATGTTGGGAAAGCACTCACTAAAATTTGAAAAATTTGGTAAGCGGCATAATACAGTAAAACGATAATTCCAGCCGTTACAAAACCTTCCCCAACCAAAATTCCTTTTTCATAAGTCGTTAATTCGAGAGAAGCTGACGGTTTATTATGGGAGGATGCATTAGTCTGATTCAATTTTATACCCAACTCCCCAAACAGTTTTTACAATTTTTTCACCATCAGTTGCTTTTTCTAGTTTATCTCGTAAATGACTCACATGAACCATGACTGTTTTGGAAGGAACAGCGGTTTCTTGTTGCCAGACCCGTTCAAAAATTTCATCTGCACTAAACACACGGTTTGGATGACTTGCGAGCAGATATAAAATCCCAAACTCTAATACAGTTAAACGAACAGATTCACCATCTACTGTCATCACTTCATGTTGGTCTCTATTAATAATGAGTGGTCCAATTTTAATTTCACCGGCTTGTTCTTGATTTTCTTTACCAAAAGAACTCCGACGCAACAAAGATTTTATTCGCGCAACGACTTCTAAGGGATTAAACGGCTTAATGACATAATCATCGGCCCCTTTAGCTAAGCCACGGATTTTATCAATGTCTGCCGTCTTAGCACTTAACATTAAAATAGGCACTTGTGACTCTTCACGAATTTTTTTAACAACTTCAAAACCATCCATTTCAGGCATCATGATATCTAAAACTAAACAATCTGGATCTGTTTCAACAAACTTCTGATAGGCTTCTTTGCCATCATATGCTTTAATAACTTCAAAACCTTCATTATTAATATAAATTTCCAACAAATCACAAATTTCTCGATCATCATCTGCAATCAATATTCGCATAACGGATCCCTCTCTTTGCTTTATATTACTATTATTTTACCATGTAGCTACTGAAAATAGTTGTCCAAGCTCATTCTTTTGACTGAATAACATTTCATTTCTTTATAGGATATATTATAATAGTAGAAACACGAATTTAAGACGTTTATTTATTACTACTATCTTAAATCATTCTGAGGGAGAAACAAAATGAAGAAACAAAAACTTTTATCCATTTTAAGTACACTTTTAATCATTGCTGGTATTCTTTTGCTTCTTTCGCCTCGGATTACTTCTTGGTGGATTGGTTATCGCTCTAATCAAAATACTGCCGCAACTGAAGAAATTTCTGCGCAAACTCTTCAAGAGAATTTAGGCGAGGAATCTAGTTTTGATTTTGATGCCATTGATGAGATTAGTCCTACGGGTGTTTTATTAGATGGGAACGCAGTGGATGAACGCTTGATCGTCGGTCGACTCCTTGTTCCTAGCATTGATTTAAATTTAACCGTTTATAACGGAGTCACTAATCAGATCCTTAATGCGGGTGTTGGGACGATGCGTCCTGATTTGACGATGGGTGAAGGAAACTTCCCTATTGCCGGACACTATGCGAGCACTCCAAATGTATTATTTGCAGATTTGGACGCCATTGAAATAGGCGATGAAATCTTTTTAACGGATAATGAAAATACATATGAATATCGAGTCTATGAAACAAAAATTGTAGACCCTACGGAAATCGAATGGATTTATGACGAAGTAGCCGAAGAACACGGAAGCCCCGTCATTTCATTAATGAATTGTTATTATGTAGATGGTGTAGACAGTGGCGACCGCTACTTTGTTTTTGGTGAGTTGGTCGACGTTCAAGAAAATACTTAATGAAAATAAAATCCCTTAAAGCTTTTTCATCTTCTTGATGATTTTGCTTTAAGGGTTTTTTAATTAATAAGGGATTATAAAGTAATCCTTTATTGCATATAGAAAAATTACGCTTCTGATTCTTCTTTCGTTTGCAATTTATCCATCGCATTTAAAACGAGCCACAGATGATAGCTTCGGTTCTCAAGATCTGCTGGTGTTACTCCTCGTGCTACTAAAAACTCTTGTGCCAGTCGTGGCATATTTGAATACCAGATTCCTGTTTTTTCTAACACCACTATCGGGTATTCTGAGCCAAGATCGACCTCCGGATCGAAGTCTTCTACTTCTTTTAGATAAGGTTTATTTCTTTCCGTTTTCGGGAGCGTAAAATGTTTATACTCTCCAGAAGTTAGATTAGGAAATATTTCAATATCTTCTAAAAAATCTAATTCCTCTTCTGAAAATTCTGCTTTAATTTCATCAATATTTAATTCTTTCACATCTGCAATATTTTGAAGAGTAGCTAAAGATGAAGGAAGTTGTTCAGATATTTTTAACTGATCTTCATAATTCTCTAGTAACGTAGTAACTTTTTCTTGAGCTTCTCTATCTACTGGCATCAAATATTCTGGAATATATTGATCATTAATATTGTCAGGGTTTCTGAAAATTGTGAAGTAATCTGGGACTTCATCAACGCCACCTTCAACAAAGGGATTACAGCGAATAATTCGGGCTGTACCCATAATTCCGCCTTTTATCGCTCCATGTTTTTCAATAGCTTCAAGTGCATAGGTTGAACAAGTTGGATGATAGCGACAACTTGGTGGTGTTTGTGGCGAGATATGTTTTTGATAAAAACGTATCGGTCCAGTTAATATTTTTTTCATTTTATTTTCCTCAATTACTTAATATTTATTCTTAATAGTCCTATTTTAAGACAAATCAACAAATAAAAAAAGAGAAGGAGCTTTTTTAAGCCCTTCTCAGTCAGTTAATTTATATTTATTTATCTTCTAGGCCGTTGAAAAATAAATTAAGTAGAACTGCCACAATCGTTCCCGCAACAATACCACCGCTTGTAGTCCACGATAACCATGCCGGAAGTTGTGAAAAAGCATCAGGATTTACCGTGACACCTATCCCCATAACAATAGACGCCCCTACAATTAAACTATTATTGCCACTTAAATCAACAGAGCCGATCACGCTAATCCCATAAGCTAAAACATTCCCGAAGAGGAAAATCATGGCTCCTCCAAGAACTGGCGTAGGGACCGCTGTTGCGATGATTCCGATTTTAGGAATGAAGCCAGCAATTAGCATAAGAATCACTAAGTTTAAAATAATTTCGCGTTTTTTGACACCAGACATTTGAATAACGCCTAGGTTTTGCGAGAATGCCGTTTGTGGGTTTGTGTTGAAAATTCCACTAATCATGAAGGCAATCGCACCAGAAAAATAGCCTTTTCGAAGATCTGATTCTTCGAGTTTTTTGTCCATCATACTGCCAAGCGCTAAATAATTTCCCGTGGATTCGATAATTGTAACCACTCCAACAATGGTTAAACTGATGATACTACCTAAATCAAATTCTAAATGGGTAATCCCAAATGGAATAGGAACTTGAAACCACGGAGCTGTTTGAACGGAAGCAAAATCAAGTTGTCCGAAAAATCCAGCAACCACCATTCCCCCAAGCATACCAATTAAAATTGAAATGGAGTGAATAAATCCTTTTGTATAGCGGTATAAAAATAAAATAATTGCAAAAGTAACGCCACCTATAATCAGATTTTCCATACTTCCATAGTTGACTGCCCCGTCTCCACCAGCTAAATAGTTAATTGAAACAGGAATGAGTGTGAGTCCAATAAGCGAGACGACTATTCCGGTAACAAGTGTTGGAAATAATCGATTGAGCTTTGCGAAGATTGGCGCTAAAAGAAGCATGATAATCCCTGCCGCAAAGACTGAGCCATAAGCTACTGCTGGGCTATGTTCAGTTCCCGCTTGTATAATGGGTCCAATCCCCGTAAAGGTTGTCGCCATAACAACGGGTAAGCCAATTCCTATAAATTTACCTTTATAAACTTGTAAGAAAGTAGCAACGGCACAAATGGCAATGTCTGCCGCAATAATATAAGCCGTTTGTTCTGGCGTATAATTGAGTGCTCCCGCAATAATGATTGGCACTACGATAGCTCCTGCATACATAGCAAGGAGATGTTGGAAACTGAGTGCAATATTTTGACCCGAAAACATTTCTTTGAAGTTAATATTCTTCATTGACTAACTACCTTCTTCTACAAAGGTAATTTCATTGTTTTCTAAAGAAGCTACACGACATATTGAGAAAATATCCACGCCTTTTTCCTCTAACTTAGCTCGGCCCGGTTGGAATGATTTCTCGACACAAATTCCAACACCGACAACTTTCGCTTCAGCCTGCTCAACTAAATCAATAAGACCTAAAGCTGCTTCTCCGTTTGCTAAGAAGTCATCAATAATCAGCACTTTGTCATCTTCTGAAAGATATTGTTTAGAGACTAGCACGCGACTCGTTTTATTTTTTGTAAAACTGTGTACATTTGTTGCGAATTGATCTTCATTTGAAAGTGTTGAAGGCTCTGTTTTCTTCGCAAATAACATCGGGACATCTAAATGAGAGGCTACAAGAATCGCTGGTGCAATACCTGAAGCTTCAATCGTCATTACTTTTGTAATCTCTTTATCTTTAAAATAGTCAATAAATTCATTGCTAATTTCTTTCAATACCGTTGGATCAATTTGGTGATTTAAAAATGAATCAACCTTGAGGACATTATTGTTTAACACAACGCCGTCTTTTAAGATTTTTTCTTTTAAATAGCTCATTTTTATAAACTCCTCCTTTGATTATGCAGGTATTATAAAGCCTCTACCAAAGGAAATCAATATATTATACGGTATATTTACTGCTTCATTCATAATTTTATGAATTCCATTGATTATTATTCGTAATAACCGAACATTCAATATTTTTTAAATTATTTTAAAGTTTTTTCGTTGATTTTCAAAATTTTCGACAATATATATAGTAGGGGGTAATTTAAAGTGAAAAAAATGTACAATGAACGACATGTGGAAATTGAAGAAATAGCTTCAAATTTAGATGTATTACGTGAATTAAATAAACGCAAAGCGTTAGATGAAGAATTATCAAAAGAATTTAAACGACTTGAAGCGAAAGATCGAGGACTAAAAACGGTGTTGAATCATTTCAATAAATATGCAAAGGATCATTGGATGTACATGACGAATGTTTCTTTGGATCATTATAATATATTTAATAGCGATTTATTACTGATGACTTCAACACACCTTTATACGCTAGAAATTAATCATTATGATGGCTTATTTGAACTTAGAAAGGGGAATAGTTTATTGAACGATGAGAGGTTAGAGCAACATCCCATTCAAATGGCACAAGGCGTTACTTCACAAATAAAAAGTATTGCTTTGATGGAATCCATTCATTTAAACGTGAAAGGCGCAGCAATTTTTTCAGGCTCAAAAAACAAAATTCGAATCCAAGATGAAGTAGATGATATTGAAATTGTGTCTGCTGGTCAACTTGATTACTTTATTAAAAAAATTGTGCAAGAAGAAAAACAACATAAAAACGCAACAAAAATCAACCCAAAGCATATCAGTTGGCTAGCCAGAATTGATAGACATCATCCATTTTGGACAATCAGAATTCCTGATGAAATAAAAGAAAATGCACAACTAGGAATTGCATGTAGCCAATGTGAAGAATTCGATGTATAAATTGGAGATCGTTACGTATCATGTGCATGCGGAGAGTTGGAATCTCTTGAAGAAGCTATTGTACGAACGATTTGCGATTATGGTGTTTTGAATAACGAAAAAGACTTGTATCCACCCGACCTTCATTTGTTTTTTGATAACCAAATTCCTATGGATCTTATAGAAAAATACTTAGAGAAACATTTTACACCTGTTGGGTGAGCAATTAGTAAAGCGGGGGTATCTAGAAAATATTTCACTCAGGCTTTGGCTCCTTCATTTAATAATGTATGTTTTATAATCATCTGAATAGTAAGAAAAGACGCATGATTTTCATGCGTCTAATATATTATATCTACAGCAATGATGTATATTAATTCAATTCGATTTCTTGACTCTCTAAAGATCACTCTCAATCCTGCTTTTTTATGAACCATTTTTCTACACCCGGCTAAGGATCCACGTAAAGCTGCTCCGGCCTGCATTCCTCGCTCTTGAATTCTTTTTAGAGATTTATCAATTAATAATTGTTGAGAACCATCTAAGTCATTATAATCTACTCGAGCTTCTTCTATAAATTCCACTTCATACATAGATTACTCCCAACCATCGTTCTCATCATATTCAACATCAGATAAATCGATTCCCATTTCATCTAATGAATATGTTACAGGTTTTTCTCTCTTTTCATACATTGCTATTCTGCGTGCAGCCTCAGCTTCAAAAACTTTTTCTTCTAATTCTTCAAGTCGATTAAGAAGATTTTCATAAATATTTTGAGTTACCATTACACCAGCAACATCATTTCTATTAAGAATATATATACCTTGCTTAAACTCTTCTGATTTTTCAAATATTTTCATAGGAGATTTTTTTTACATCCAACTTCCCGCTAAACATAAGACTTACTTAAAGGATTCTACACTTAAATAATTACTTTTCTAATTAATCTTTTTTGTCTGTAAAAATCATGTGAAAAATCCCCTTCCTGACAATGGGAGTAGCTCAGAAAGGGGATATTCATCTTTATATTCAATTGTTTAGCTTATTAATTTGTGCGTCTTTTACTGTAATAGCGTAAACCAAATCCTAGTCCTACTAAGATTAATGCTAGTAAAGTATAAGAAGCTGCTTCACCTGTTTTCGGTAAGTTTGAATCATCATCTGATTCTTCAGAGCCTTTAGGAGCTTCTGGTGTTTCTTTTCCAGGCTCTTCTGGATCTTCTGGCCTATGCGTATTTGTAATAACAAATCCATCTTCACTTGTTCCAGTAATTACTTCTTCATATCCATCCACCGCTATTTCTTCAATGGTGTATTTAATTAATTCTCCATTGCTGTAAAGATCTAACTCGATGAAATCGCCTTGCCAGTTATTTTCAGCTGTAAGAACCAGCTTTTGGCCAGTGTCTTTACCATCAGCGAGTAATTTAACTGTAATAGATTCTGGGCGGATGCCATCTTGATTTTGAACATCATCCCAAGCTTTCACAACATTGATACTTGTTTGTCCTGGTGTGTAACTATTTACAATATTCATTCCCTCAATTTCAGTAGAGTAACCTTCCACATCATCTTCTTGGATGGTGTAGTTAATTTCTTCCCCATTTTGATATTTCGGTAAATTTGTAAACTCAAATTTCCAGTCTATTTCATCTGTTACTGCGCTACTTTCAACTTCTTTACCATTTGCTAGTAAACGAACGGTAATTGAGTCTGGACGAACACCATCTTGGTTATCTGCGTCATCCCAAGTTTTAGCTCCATTTAAATTAATTCGTTCAACTTCATGCGTATTAATTAATGTGAAGTCATAAAGATCTTCATCACTTGGAATAACTTCTACAGAATAAAGATCTTCATCTAAACTTACTTCCTGAACTGTATAATCGATTTGAATTCCTTCATCACGGTACTTAGATAGATTAATGAACGAGCCTTCCCAATTCCCATCTTCGTCTGCAACAATAGCAATAACTTTTCCAGTTGCTTCACCATCCGCAATAAGCTCGACTTCTATCTGGTCAGGTCGGAATCCTGCTAAGTTATCTTCATCATTCCACTCTTTAGTGATTGAAACTTCAACCAATTCAGGATCATAACTGTTAATAATGTTGTTCCCATCGTAATCAACCTCGTAACCTTCTGGAATTTCCGCTTCTACAACTGTATATTCAATTTCTTGACCAACTTCACCTGGTTGATAAACTGGCAAGTCTGTGAATGTATAGCTCCAGTTATCGTCTGCTGTTACATCTTGGCTGTCAATTTCTTCACCATTAGCTAACAAGCTAACTGTAATTTCATCCGGGCGAACACCGTCTTGGTTATCAGCATCTTCCCAAATTTTCTCTCCTGAAACGTCCGTTACTTCTGGTGTATAGCTATTTGTAATAATTACATTACCTAAGTTTTCATCATTGATGTCCACGTCATAATCTTCGTGAACATTCAATTCTTCGATGGTGTAGGTAATCTCTTCACCAGCTGCATTGACAGCCAGTTCCGTCCAAATATGATTCCAGTCGTTTTCTTCACTTAATGTAACTGGGTCACCATGTTCAGCACCATTTGCGAAAAGTTGAACGTCAACAGACTCTGAACGTTTTCCATCTTGATTATTGGCATCATCCCAAGTTTTTGTAACGGTTACGCTACGCTCCTCTGGTGTGTAGCTATTAATTATATCGTGACCATCAACGGCTGGTGTATAATCTTCAACAGTATCTTCTGTCACTGTATAAGTGATTTCTTCACCAGCTTCATATTTAGGCAGGCCTGTGAATTCATAACTCCAATTACCTTCTTCATCTGCGGTTACAACTTGGTCATCCACTTCCGCACCATTTGCTAATAAATTCACTGTGATAGACTCTGGACGTATACCGTCTTGATTATTGGCATCATCCCATTCTTTTGTTCCTGAAACCTCAGTTATTTCTGGAGTATAGCTGTTTGTGATATTAAATCCTTCAGACATATCACCATCAACATCACTTCCATAACCTTCTGGAACGTCAACTTCTTCGATTGTATAAATGATTACTTTGCCTGCTTCATTTAATTCAGGTAGATCCGTAAATGTGCCTTTCCAATTGTTTTCAGCATTTAAGGTTAAGTTGTCAGCATCTGTTTCTTCACCATCAGCTAAGAGTTTAACCTCAATAGATTCTGGACGTATACCATCTTGGTTATTGGCATCCTCCCATTCTTTTTCAACTGGGATATTGATCGTTGCGTCACTAATATTTCTGAATTCTCTTTCAAATACAGTTTCATTACTGCCATATGCTTCATCTACTTCAATTGTAATTTCGTCTTCAGATAATCGATAACCTTCCGGTGCATCGATTTCTCTCAGGATATAAGTTCCTAGGAATAAGTTACCCACTTCTAAAATACCATTTTCAGTAGTAAATGCTCCCATGAGAACTTCTTTATCATTTACAACTCGATATAACTCAAACGTTGCTTCTGAATCAGTGATAATTTCACCAGTTCTTGAGTCAATCTTAGAAATCTCAATTGCTCCACGGTCTTCTCGGAATTCTCCACCAACCCATGAGAACTGAGTTGCTGTGATTTCGTCTGTTTCTCTAGTTATAGTTTCGATACCTGTACCATTAAGGTCTACTGTATTATTAACTTCTTGATTGTTTTCAGCAGTAACAATCGTTTTATATGAGATTGTTATCGCTTCGGTTAAATCATCTTCAAAACTAATGTTTAAAATAGTTTTGCCGTCTTCGTTAGTGTCTGTCTCAAGAGTATAATCAATTTCTTCATCACCACTTGACTCAACAGTAAAACTATCTTCTACAAATGATAGTCCAGCACTAATAGTATCTGTAAGAGTTGCATTTCTTATTCTTGAAAGACTTTCGTTAGCAGTAATCTTCCACCCTAGTTCCTCACCAATATAAACGTTTCTTACATCAGGCAACACTTCTTTATTTAAGAAATTATCCCATCTATTGTAATGAACAGATGAAGAATAAGGATATTTACCTTTTTCTGTTGTTACTTCCGCACGGTTTACGTAGTTTAGTGTTGAGATATCCTGAACCGTTGTTTCAAATTCAATGACATATCTTTCAGTTACTTCATCATTAAAAGTGACTGTAAATTCATTACCCTCAACTTCCGCTCTATAATCTTCACCAGATGTTAATTCAGTATCAGTAATTGTTGTATTACCTTCTGCATCTACATCGTAAACAGACACTTTGATAGTTTCTTCAAGAACTTGTCCCTCATAGCCTAACGTATCCGTTACCGAAACATTTTCCCCAAGATTATGTTGGTTATAGTTAAAGTACACTTGCCATGCAATTTTTCTATCATCCGCATTTGACCAGCTCTCTGGATCAACTAGATGACCTGATTTGTATCCGCTGTTCCAAGCATCTTCTCTCACACGTTGGCTAGCATCATCTTCTTCGTTGATTTCGCGATTATTTTCAGTTGTTCCTCCAAAATGAGCGTGATTTCTATAAAGACCCTCTTCATTTCCATTAGAATGGGGAATCAATACGTTCTCATCTTCATCTATAAATTGCTCATCATAAGAAGTCGTAAAGTTCACTACTAATTCTGCATTCGCTATTTCTCGATGGAATTCAATTGTGAAACCATTTTGATAGTTATCATCAATTGGATTCAACGTATAATCAGTTCCTGCTACAAGATTTTCTTCACCAAGAGCAATTTCAACTGAATCTGGTAATAAGATTAGTCCGTCATTAGTGAAAGTATCTGTAATGATAAAGCCTTCATTGATGTCTTCTCTTGTAGGATTGACATTTAAGCGCCAGTTAATTGTTTTTTCTTCATAGTTGATACCAGCAAAATTCTTTCGGTACGTATTTGCATGTGGACGGATTGTAACTTCCCTATCACCGCCACCTTCACCAACACCATCACCGTTCATACCGACAGTGTTTGTAAATGCCTCAGCACCAAAGTCCTCAATACTTGTAGTATATTTAATTGTAATTGTTTCTGTACCTACATCCGGTAACTCAATTGTTAATAATCCATCGACATCGGTGTAAGATGCTCCAGAAAATTCCTCATCATCTTCACCAGTAATGTTAATCTCAGTTAAAGATAAGCCTTCTGGTAATTGGTCTGTTACAGTAACATCACCTAATGGATGTTTTGCTCTGTTTACAGTAACTTCCCAAGTAACTGTACGGTTTTCATAATCAATGTTTCCTGCTTCAACTTTTTCAAGTATTGGATCTCTGTTCCAATTTACTGTTGCATCATCATCGTTCAATTCCTCTTCGCCATCGAAAAGAATGGCTGTATTCATGAAACCATTATTCTGTAAATAGTCACCACCATTAACTTCTCCCCAATTAATCTCTGTTAAGAAAGTAATTCTATAGGTTTCATTCGCACTTACTGCGCCTAATTCGATTGGGAACTCACTTGCTTCAATGTCAGTACTTTCACCGTTTAAAGTAATATTGATAGAGTCTGGAACAACTGATAAACCATCTGGTAAATTATCCTCAACTCTTGCATCGTTAATGGACATCCCATTTTCATTAACAATTATAGTCCATTCAATCTGATCTCCAGCTTCTGGATCGTCAGACGACCAAACTCGATTTCCTTCTTTCTGGATTGGATTACTTCTTTCTCCACCAGAAATAGTAGCTTCTGCTTCTAAATTAGTATTCTCAGCATCAAATGTTGCTTCGTTCGTAAACTGTGCGACATTAATATCTTCAATCGCCGTTGTATATTCAACTCGATAACCACTTCTGCCTTCGACAGAATCGAATGTCATTTCAAATCCATTGTCAGTTAAAGTTGGATCATTGAAGTCCACTATATCTCCAACAATTTCATTACCATCAAGATCAAAAGTAATTTCTCTAACGATGAAATTATAAGGTTCGCCAAGACCATCTGGAATGATATCAGCCAATGTTCCATTCGTAATTGCTTCATCAGCACCATTCACAAGATCAACAGTCCAATAAACCTCTCTGGCATTAACAGGACTATCTGTACGACCCGTTTTATCTAGATCAGTGTTAATCTCTACCGGAGTTACTCGAACGGTTAAATCTCTTTTTCCGTCATTATCGAAATCAATTTCTTGTTCATATTCTTCAGTGAACTTTTCACGATCAAAGTTTAATCGGAAACCAACATAACCTTCTTGAACTCCGTCTCCTTCAATATTTTCATCGAAAGTAAACTCAAGCACACCATTATTAATAGTAAACTTTCCAACTACTGTTCCGTCACTCAATGTTATATCTTGATTCGGTGTATTTGACCACTCTAAAAATACATCTGGTAGTTCTAATGACGCTGTATCTCCAGCTGAGACACTGGCATCTGTTTCCCAATGATACTGAATCTGATATTCTTGACCGAAATCAACTTCATCACCATCTTCAACATCTACACCATCAAGTCTAAACCAGTCAAATCCAAAAATATTCCCCAAATCTGCTTGAGGTTCAACATTGAAAGTTTCAATTTCAGCAGATTCATTGTCTACATCTGCTTCGGAATTATTTTCCTCTTCCCTTTCATTTTCTTCAACCGGGGGACTATTCGCTTTTACATCCTCTGGTTCTTCACTAACGACTTCGTCATCTTCAACAGGTGCGGGGTCATCTTTAACATCTTCTGGTTCGTTTTCACTATCCATCTCTACTACTTCTGCACTGTCTCCGTCGCCTGAATTGTCATTTGTATCATCTGCCGATTCTTCTTTTATAACGTCTACATCCGTTTCTTCAACTTCGGATGTTCTCTCTGCATCTTTAGCTTGCATATCTGCTAATGCATGCGACATTTTCGGAGTTAATACCGTGCTCAGTAACATCACTGTAGTGAGCGCGATATTTAATATTTTACTTTTTTCAATGTTCTCTCTCCTTTTTCTGTTTATTGTATTTTTTCCTTTTTTACTGGGTTATTAAAATTTTTGCTTGCCTGTTTGATATATAAACACCCTTCTTGTGAAATAATCTTTATTGGCTAATCGGTTGATCGTATGTGTTTTCAGTCACTATGATACATGTAACCTCACAAAGTTAGTTTAGCGAATATACACAAAGTGTTCATTATCTATATTTACCTTGTCTAGGGAAAAAGTTGAGTTTATTTTTAAATCTTAGTGTTACTTGCAACATTTTCACCTTTTATGAATTGCTTTCTTTTTTTACCCCTACAAGTGCAAAAAAACATAATTGTGTTATAATGATATCGAGATGATAAATTTAATTATATAACCACTTGTCTTAATAAGAATGAGGGATTGTATGTGGAACTTAATATCTTTAAAAGAACAGAGTAAAATGAAAATGGTGGAAGTATTTTACACAACGAATGAGCCAATTACGATCAATACATTAAGTGAGTTAACCAACACATCAAACCGATCCGTTAAAAATTATTTAGAAGAGTTAAAGGAAACAATGAGCGAAATTGGAGGAGAATTTTATTCTTCTACAGAAGGGGTTAATTTTAAAATACCCATACATATTGGAGTGGATTACTTTCAAAGACAATTGTTCAGGAATTCATTAGGCTTTACGTTACTTGAAAAAGTATTTTTCAATGAGTCCTTAACTAATGACCAACTTATTAATGAGTTATATATTAGCCAGTCGACTTTGAACCGTATAGCTAACACAATTAATGAAGACCTTAAGCCCTATGGATTAAAACTAGAGACAGCGCCTTATAAAATAACTGGGGACGAACAGCTAATCCGTAACTTTTACACAACTTATTTTGTTGAAGCTTACTCCGCTAATGAGTGGCCGTTTGAGTGTTTAGAAAAAGATATTATTGATGATATTTTACCGTCAGCGTCGGATTACTATGAGTCCACCTCTGAGCTTATGAATTACATCGCTTTTAGATTCCAATTTGCAGTAGGAGTTGTACGAAATCTACAAGGCTATTCAATTAAAAAAATCTTTTTAGAAAATAAGACGTTAGCCGCCACTTATGAAAAACTATCTACTGAAATTGAAAAGAATTTTGATGATGTATCTTTTGGCACAACACACAAAAAAGATAGTTATGTTAGCGAATTAGTCATTAATCAATTACTTCTTTCAAATCAAGTCTTGCATAAACGATTGCAATACAATCAAGATTTCAAAGAGCGTTCAGAAGATATTAAACAGATGATTCATTTCTTGACTGAGCATTTTGAATTTCCGGTAGAAGATCAAACAAATCTAATCATTGAGATCGATAATGCTTTAACATTTTTTTCTATAAGTACGAGAAAGGTCCAACCAAAAATGTATCTTCTTCACCCGCCGCGTGATTATTTCTTAGTCGAACTTTATCAACGAAAATATTCAACTTTTTATGACATGGTTCAACAGCATATGTCACTTTTGTGCGAAAAAAGAGGATTTGAGCCTACAGATGCTACTCTTGGTTATTTGATTTATTTACTTATCTCAAAGTGGAAAGATCTTACAAAACATCTTTTTAATCGCTACAATGCAATAAACGTGAAGGTTTATAGTCATTTAAGTTTCAGACATGCTCAAGGGATTGCTGAATCGCTAATTTCTGATTTGCCGGATTGCATTAATGTGAGTGTTTTGGAGGAAGTGACTTTAAACGAAGAAATCCTTTCTAAATATGATTTTGATATCCTGATCTCTGCTGAAACTTTAATGCTGGATATTAAACAACCCATCGTCTATATGTATAAAAGTCGTTCAAGTTATCAATATGAGCAGCTTCATCAATTAATTAGAGAAGCAGCTAAACAAAAAGAAAAAGTGATGAGAGAAAAATTTATAAAAAAACTGCAAGTATTCCCAACTAAACCGAAAATGTCAATTGAACAAAATAAATAAAAATAATCTCCCTTAAATTAGACTTTTCATCTAACTTAAGGGAGATTTTTTACTTCAATTGATATTTTTTATTCTATTATTATTTGAGTGAATGATTAGCTAGCTGACTATTTTTTTAGTGCTAGCTCCAAAATATCATCCGCTACTTGTCGAATTGTTGAACGCTCATAAAATGCCTTTTCACGTAATAATTCATAAAGTTCACTACTTATACGGATGGCTGTTGTATCTGATCGTTTTTTATTCTTTCCATCCTCATTGAGTACAAGTTCTTCCTTCTGGTTTTTCACGCTTTTAAGATTCATTATTCCTCCCCTTTGCTTATTGATCGTTAATTATTTAATTCCATAGGTTACTCTCAAAACAAATTACATGTAGTGACAGTATAATATACAAAAATTGAGTAACGAGCATCACTTTTTGCGTATACTAGGGCATTAATTGAAACATAGTCTCTATAGTGTTTTATTTTAATTTAGGATAATATCACAAAAAATGAATGTATATTTCATTCTTATCGAGAATAAATATACATTTTGTTGTATAATAGAGTTCTAAAACACAAAATTGTTTGTCACATAAGCATAGCCATAATATGAACACTTTAGTGATGAAGAATACCATCTACAAATAATGATTTTATGCATTTTATAGAGGTTTAGAAATAAGGTGAATTTTAATGAAACGACTATTAAATCAAAGTGAAAAACGGCGGTTGTTGGCTATAGAAATTTTGTATGAACAAAGAAATTGGATAACACTTGCAAGCTTAGCTAAAATGCTAGATTGCTCTGTAAGAGTATTAAAAAATGATGTGGCTTATTTTAAGAAACATTTTAAAGATTTTACAATTGAAAGTTCAAATAACGGCGTCCGTCTTAAGATGCGTAATAATGCTGGCTTGAAATCTCTTTACCAGTACGCCTTGAGACATTCTACTGCTTATAATTTATTAGAAAATATTTTCTTAAAAGAAGAAATGACGATTACTGATCTTACCGAATTGCTTTCAATAAGTCCTTCTACTACTTATCGGTTAATTGATCAAATCAACGAAACATTCGAAAAATCAAATTTCAGAATAGAAACCAACCCCTGCCGAATCGAAGGCTCTGAAAAAGAAATTCGTTATTTTTTCTATAATTACTTTCATGAAAAATATTCAAATCTACAATGGCCTTATAAAAGCATAAACGAGAAAGCTTTAGACGATTTCCTACAGTTCTTTATTGAGTATTCTCATATGACAGCTGATTTTGCTTGCTATAATATATTTAAGACGGTTTCCGTTATTAATTTAATTCGATATCAGCAAGGATACTCGGTAGATACATCAGAACTGAAAGAAAATTTTGATGAAATTATTCCTGATTTGGCTGCTTTTCAAGAAGATTTTCGTTATTTTGAAGAAGCAAATCGTATAAAAATTAATCATACTTTAATTCAACAAATATTTACTCCTTATATACGAGAAGAGTTTTCGATAAATTACGAACGCTTGATGGAAAAGACAAAAGTAAATCCTCAAATTGTAGCAGAAGTAGATTTTTTAAATGATACACTCGAAGAATTAGCTGAAAAACATCAGCTTTCTTTGAATAACAAAGAAAATGTGATTTTAAATGTCCAAAATGCCTCACATTTGGAACACCATTGCCCACTTTCAGGATATATTTTGCATAATCATAATTTAGAATTTATAACGAAAGTGAAGAAAAATTTCCCTAAATTTTACGATCATCTCTTCATTGCCGCTAAAAATTATCGTATTTTTATAGACAAACCATTAACCGAAGAGGGAATTAGTTTTATTATGTATACAATTTTTATAACTTGGGAGAATTTATTACCTGAATTAAAAAGGAAATATGAGAAAATTCATATTTTAGTTGTGAGTGATGACCATATTTCACATTCAAAAATGATAAAAGATGTCATTGAATACGAGTTTCATGAGCAAATTATAGTGAATATATATAATGGAATAAAGTTAGATAATAATATTTTAAAGAATTTGAAATATGATATTATAGTCGCTAATTTTCCTCTGCCTACTTTAGAGAACCGACGTAGCGTTTATGTGGAAAATTTACCTACATTTTTTGATATTGCTAAAATTCGAGAATCTGTTGATGACATTATATTAGAACGTGTTTTGTAATTTTAAAGAGAAGATAAAAAGCTAGGCTATCGCAATGCCTAGCTTTTTGTATATCCATGATCATTTCATCTTATTCTTCATTCTCACCGCTCTCCTCTTCTTCGTCAGAAGAACCTTCTGAATCTGCAGGTATTTCGTCAGCCGGATCAGCAGGTGGTTCTGTATCTAATTCCGACGAACCATTTTCTGTTTCTGAGGTTTCTGTTGATTGGTTTGGTTGATCAGTTGGAGGTGGAGTCCAAGTACCCTCACCGCTTCCTGAATTTGACGGTGGTTGCCAACTACTACCGGAATTATTCCAGCTTCCCGAACTATTTGCGCCCCAACTAGAATCAGTCGATGATTCATATTGCTCAGCTTCCTGTGCTTCTACTGCCTCCAGTTCTTGTTGAGCAACTTCCGCAGCTAATGCTTCTTCTAGAGCAAGGGCTTCTTCAGCTTCTGTTAGTGCTAAACTTACAGTTTCTACTCGAACAAATAGCTCTTCTCGCACTTCTTCATTTTTAATTTTTTCAATTAATTTTAATGCTTTTTCTTCGTCTGCACGCGTTACGTCACTGCGTAAGAAATCTTCTTCAAATAAGTCCTCTATGTAAGATCTAGCTACTTCTATATCTTTAATCTGTTCTTCGGCATCACTCAGAGTCACTACATTTCGATCATAATAAACCGTTTTTTCTTGGAATCCTGTGATTTGATCTTCTAAGCTTTCCACTTTATTCAAAGAAATATTTTTCTCAATAATTCCATTTTTTACAAACAACTCATTGATATCTATCTGAAGTGTATTCATTTCTTTAGCTGTTAGAAATTCTGATTCAACTGTATTTAATCGCTGTTTATTCTTCTTACTATATTCTTTTCCTTCCAAATCATTCAATAATTTATCAATGTTCTCCAGCTCTTCAGTAGAAATATCTTCTAAGATATCTGTTTTATCTTCATTATATAAATCATCTACTTGAGCTTCAACACTCGCAATTTCATATGCTTCAAATTCAAGGAATTGTTTTTCTCTTTGCTGTCTAAAAAAATAAATCGTCGACAAACCAACAAGTAAAATTCCTACTAAAATGAAATAAAACTTTTTCCCCTTCAAATAATCACCTCGTTTTCAATTTATTTTTAATAAATCTATGTTCATTAAATTAAGCGTTCATAGTTCTATCATAACTTATATTTATGTATCTTTGTATATTATTTTAAACTTATTTGGAAAGAAACATTGGTTATGGGACCAAGTGCGTTCTATTTTCGAGGCTACTTGGTGAGATGCATTGGCTATCGGGACAAGTACGTTCTTTTTTCGTGACCACTCGGTGAGATGCATCGACTATTGAACCAAGTACACTCAATTTTCAAGACCACTTGGTAAGATGCGTCGAAATTCAACTATGTCAGCCTTAATTTATAATCCCTTCCCAATCAAAAAAATACACCTCCTACAGTTATCTGTAAAAGGTGTAATCATTTAATTTTTCAATGGATTATTTTTATATTTTCTGAAGTAATTGATTTGACGGAGCATCATAAATGCTCTTCGTTTCAACCCTTTATCCGCTTTATAAAAAATCGGACTATTATATTTTCCTCTTGCAATTAGGTCTTTTGCTTCTTCTTTAATTTTTGGATCTGCTGTATATTTTTTGATAATGGTTTTAGGAACAACCGCGAATAAATTTTCGCCCTCTACATATTCGAACTCTTTTTCTTTATGATAAATAACATCATCTACAATGACTTTCGCGATATTATAGCCACATTGGGTTAGATAATAGCTTGAACGTCCTTGACGAATATTGACTTCAAAAACTTTAAATTTCCCATCGCGCTCATCATATTTTAAATCAAAATTCGCGAAGCCTTTGTAACCAATTTGTTCCATAAAATAAGCCAATTTATCCATAATTTCTTTATGTTCTGGTTTTTCTTTATCTCGCACAATCAGCGCTGTGTAATTTCCAACACCTGTTGTAGTAGGCTCTTGGAGAACAACTTGACCTAACGAGACCAGTTGTTGCTTCCCGTTTCGATTTCCATAGTAAACAGAATCCCACATATTTGTATCGTCACCGGGAATATAATCTTGAATAATTAATTCATCACGATAGCCACTTTCAGTAATTTTATTTATGACATCATGAAGCTCATCATAATTTTCAACAACATAAATTTTCTGCATGCCTTCAAATGGATTGGCATAATACTGAAGACCATTACTCGGTTTAACAACTAACGGAAAAGGAACTTCTTCATTAAACGGATCGTCGCTTGCACAAGAGTAATAAAAAGTTAATGGCGCATCTAATCCATATTTCTCACATAATTGATAAAAGTTCTTCTTTAAAAACAGTTGTGGTAACCATTCTTTATCAATGTTACTAAACTTAAAGTCAGTTGACAGAGCTTCTGCATTATTGATAATAAAGGTTACATACTCATCGTTTGTACCAATCAGTAATAAATTTTCATAATTTGGATGGTATTTTTTTGCGAGATCTTTCAGATAATCGACAAAATATTCATCCTCGTCAATACGATCCGTATAATAAAATTCGTCAATAATTGTACTTCCTTCTGTAAAAGGAAGAGGCGCTCTTCCGACCACTATAGGTTTTATTCCATATTCTTCGTGAAATGAAATAGACATTGTATACGTATTTAAGTCTGTTCCAATCAGAATAGGCAGAAATTTTTCTTTGCTATTAACCATTTCTTAATATCCTTTCGAGTCTTTTAATCGTTAAATGTTTCTTTAAATATGCTCTTTTAAATTTTATACCAATTCAATCATTTTAGCACAGATAAAGCCTAATGATAAATTATTTTACGTATTTTCAAAAATAAATGGCCTTTAGAAAATGTCGTGTACGCCATCTTCTAAAAAACCATCTATGTTTTTATTTTATTCTAAATGTTGATCATATTCTCTGATACATTCTTTTATAACTTCTTCATCTGAAGGTATAGAAACTTCTCGAGTTCCAATTTTCATTGTTGTTTCGTGTCCTTTACCAATCGCAAGAATTAACGTTTTTTCTTTTATATTTTCGAAAGCTGTTTGAAGGGCTTCTTCTCTGTTTTCAATGTAAGTAAAAGGCGTTCCTTCATGTTCTACATAATAAGCAATCTCTTTTGAAATATCTTCAACATCTTCTGGACCGGGATCATCCATTGTAATATAAACAAAATCAGAATATTTCCCAGCGACTGTACCTAACTCTTTTCGACGACCTAGCGCTTTTCCACCTGGTGCACCAAAAATAGAAATAACTTTATAATCTGGATACACACCTTTCATAGCTGTAATCAATCGCTTAAAACTTAAACGGTTATGCGCAAAATCTGCAATAGCAATTATTTTCTGATCTGCTGATGATAAAATTCGCATACGTCCGGGAACTTTTGCAACTTTCAAAGCTTCAATCGCATATTCAACAGGAATACCTAAAACATTTGTTGCTGCAACGGCTGCTAAGGCATTTTCAACATTATATTTTCCAGGCATCGCTAATGTAAAAAGCTCATTCATTGTTTTAGAATGAATATTAAAATGACTTTCTAGATCAACCGTTTTTAGTTCATAAGCGTAATAATCTGCTTCGGTCGCATCTAGACTGAAAGAATAAAAATGGTCCGCTTCTTTCGCCCTTTCAAAAATATACTCTGCTTCTTGCGTATCCCAATTAACGATGAGACCTTTTGTTTGGCCAAACATTTTCGCTTTAGATTGTATATAATCTGCAAAATCCGGATGTTCAATCGGACTAATATGATCTTCATCAATATTCAAAAAGATTGAAACATCAAACTCAATCCGATCTGTCCGATGATATTTCAGCGCTTGACTGGAAACTTCGACCACTACATATTCTAAATCTGCTTCAACCGCATCCGCTAAATAAGCCTGTAAGTCTAAGGCTTCAGGCGTTGTATTTGTTGCATCTTCCTCGTTTTTTCCTCCATAGTTTGTGATGGAAGAAATAAGCCCCGCAAGAGGTTTACCTTGCGCTTTCAAATAAGCATCAAGAATCGATTTCACAAAATAAGTGGTCGTTGTTTTTCCTTTTGTACCCCCTACCCCAACAATTGTCAATTTCTTTTGAGGATTATTATAATAAATTTCAGCCAATAAAGGGATCGCAACTCGAATATCCGATACAAGAATGTGCGGAACCTCTTCATCTAAAGAATATTTTTCTTCCGATATATAACCAATGGCTCCACGTTCCAACGCCTCTTTTAAATATTCTTTTTTGAAATGAACACCTTTACAAATGAATAACGTGCCAGGCACTACTTTTTTTGAGTGCTGTTCTAAATGTAATACCATTTGGCTTTCATCGTCAAATAGTTCTTGTGTTATAAATAAGTTCTCTAATTTTAATTTATTCATATAGAAATTTATATCATAATAGGTTTGATTACTAATTTTCTACACTTCTTTCTTCTGATAAACTGCGTTTGAACGTGTAATAGATTCTTTCACTAACACATCCATCGCGTCCAAACAATTTTTGCCTATTTTATTTGATTTTTTAAAAACAGACAATTCCGTGCAAGCTAAAATAACTACATCACTGCCTGCTTCTATCAAGTCCTCGTAAGCTTTTTGAAATTTAGTATAATCTCCAGGCTGTCCTTTTTTGATCTCTTCATAAATTAAAGACATAATAGCGTTTTGGTTCTCTTCAGAAGGGACTACGGCTTCTACTCCTAACGTTTCACACTCTCTATGGTATATACCCGTTTGAATCGTTCCAGTCGTTGCTAAGACACCTATTTTTTGGACCTGTCCAAAATGGGTTAAAGCATACTTTATCGTTTCGCGTACCATGTGAATGATTGGAATAGAAATTTCTTTTTGAATAGCCTCATACCAATAATGCGAAGTGTTACAAGGTATCGCAATATGGCTAACACCCAACTTCTCCAATAATTGCGCATCTTGAATAAGGGCATTTAATAATTCCTCAACATTTCCAGTTAAAATAGCCTTTGATCGGTCGGGTAAGGTAGCATGGTTTAAAATAATGGTGTCAATATGCTCTTGGTCTTTATCTGCTTTTGTATGAGCAACGAATTCTTCAAAAAAATAACTTGTCGCTTCAGGACCCATTCCACCAATGACGCCTAATTTCCTTTTCATTGTTGCACCTTTTTCTACAGTAAAAAATAATATCACTGATAATATTTTTCGAACTTTTTATAGTGAGCTAAATTCGCTTTAAGCATACGTAAATTCCGATGTAAGGAACGATCTGGCTTATAAAATAAAGGATTAACCACTTTTCCTTCCCCAATTAATTGATCCATTCGCTTTACGTTTTTTTCTTGCTTAACATACTTAAACGCAACTTTTTTCGGAACCACCATCCATAAATGAGGTTCTTTCGATAGTTCCAGTTCCATTTTATTATTATATATGTAATCTTCTACCAAATAACGAGCCACATTAAAACCCGAAGCCGTCACATAATAATTACTACGTCCTTGACGAGTATTAATTTCGAAAAATTTATACTTCCCATCTCGATAATCATACTTAATATCAAAATTAGAAAAACCTACATAATGAATATTTTCTAAAAATTCTTTCGCTTGCTTCATGAGTTCTGCATTGTGATCCGTAATGATAACGGCATGGTTTCCTTTGCCAAGTGGCGTATGCTCTTCAAGCAGAACATTTCCTAGGCACATCATAACTACCTTCCCCGATTGATCCGAATAAGAAGTTAAGACATACATGTATTCGTCATTTCCAGGAATCATATCTTGAATAATTAATTTTTCTGGGTACCCAGAATTAAAAATCATTTCTACCGTTCGATTTAATTCTTCGCGATTTTGAATGATATAGACCTTTTCTTGTCCTTCAAATGGATAATTCCAATAATGAATACTCTCTGAAGATTTTAAAATGACGGGATATTCAAATGGCACCTCAAAATTAAGACCCATTTCTTTTGATACTAATAAGGTATCTGGATAATCAACCCCTACCTCTTCGCTTAATGAATAAAAATAATCTTTTTTCTGTAGGTTATTCATTAATTCATAAGGGATAAAAGGAACAATGATATTTTCTGGAAGCTGTTTGCGGTTTTTAGTAATCATATTGATATAGTTATCCCCGGCTCCAAGTAAAATGATTTTTTTATTTTTATACTCTTTTGAAAGTTGATGGATTCTTTTTAGAAACGTAGAATCCTGATCAATATTAACGTCCTCAATATAGTTAATCATCAAACTTCCGTTGCTTGGACCTGATTTATATTTTCCAATAACCACAGATTTTACTTGGTACTCCTCGTAAAACGCTCGGGCAACGCTGTAAGTATTAATATCACTACCCAAAATAACAGGCAAAAATTCTCTATCTTTAAACTGCATAAGTATCATTCCTATGATTTGATTGAATTTATTGTAGGAAGGAATCTCACAAAACTAATCATCCTCTAATTTTCCTAAAACAATTATACTCTAAATCCTCATTTTAAAAAAGAGAGCAACGCAGAAGTAGTGATAGTGATAAAAAAGCCTTGGTGTTTCTCGTGAACGTGTAATTGGGTTTCGTGGATGCGGGAGAGGTGCCGTGAACTTGAAACTAACTTTCGTGGTTACGGTGATCATTTTCTCCTTATAAGTACAACTTTTCTGTATTATTTTCAGCTTTCTTTATTTATTCAAACAAAAAACTCCTACACAATCATTAATAAATTGAATGTAGGAGCTTATTTTTAAGTTAAGACGTGATCTTCTAAAAAGTGATTAAAGTCTTCAATAATCGCATCGAAATCATATTCACTGTCTTCATAAAGCGCTCGTTGCTCATCTGAGTAAGTCATTATAAATACTTTTCCAATATTCGCTCGGTTTGCAGATTCAACACCCGCTATGGCATCTTCAATAACCACACATTCTTCTGGAGCTAAACCAAGGCTTTCCGCAGCTTTTTGGTAAATAGTCGGATTTGGCTTTCCAGGGAAAGTGCCATCATCATATACTATATCTTCATACTTAAACCAGCGGCCAAGTTCAAAATAGTCAAAATAAAAATCAATATTAATCTTTGGACTTGCTGTTGCAATCGTAAATGGAATACCTTTTTCAACTAATTCATCCAGTAAAGCTTCTGTACCATCCACATACCATAAATTTTCTTCATGTACTAAACGATGATACTCTCTTTCCTTTTCATCAGAAAGCTCTTGGAGCTCTTCATCTGTCACATCTCCTATGAAGTGACGGATCGTTTTATCATTCGTTCGGCCGTGAATATAAGCAATCACTTCCTGATCCGTTACAGAATCGTTATGCTTTTTTATCATCTCAACCCATGCCTTTTCATGCAGGTGGGCATCAAAAACCATCGTCCCATTAAAATCAAAAATAATCCCTTTAACCATGTCCACACCTTTTCCTATCTTAAGTTTCTTCTTCATTCTAGGCGAAAAGGAATAGAAAGACAATTATCTAAGAAGATTCGAAAAAGATTACTATAGTGAAAATACATTTTAGTAGGTTATCACAAAAAAGAGCACAGATTTTTTACAGGAAATTACCTTGTTAACAATAAGCTACGTAAGTCTTTTTGCATGCTCGGTGTAATTTGTAGTTGTGTAGAGATGAAGTCTTGAATATTACCAAATTCATTGTCTACGGTTTGATAAAAAGTGTCTAAATAATCTTCTTCAACGTTAAGCGCAATTCTAAGTGCTTCAATAGATTTTGCAGTTAATCCATTTGATTGAGCGAGTTGAACTAATTCATCATTTTCTTTCACTCGAAGTGCATTAGTTGCCATATAATCTATATAGATGGTGTTTTTTGGCACATTTAAAATTTCTAATAATAAAGCAGCTGAAACACCTGTACGATCTTTTCCAGCAAAACAGTGAAAGAGAACACTATCATCTGAAGAAATAGTCGAGAGGGTTTCTTCAATCATTTGAGTAAAACCTTCTTGAGCTCCTTTATTTGTGGCCATTGTATGGTACGTTTCATTCATATATTCTTGTGCTCGCTCTGCAGTGGCAATCTCTTTGAAATCCTCTAAACTTGAACCTTCATCTTTTTCATATTTAAAAATATCAATAAGTCGATACTCTGTATTTTCAAATATTTTATCCGGCCGCTCAGTAACCTCTTCTTCCGAACGTAAATCAATAATTTTTCCTAATTGATAAACTTCTAGTAACTCAATTTGTTCTTTAATGGACACACGGGATAACTCTCCAGAACGTAAAAGCTTTTTCGACAAAATCCTTTGGCCGTCTTTATTTTGAATACCGCCTAGATCTCTAAAATTTGTGATTGACTCCATATCTAATTCCTTTCGTTATTTAATATAAATGCTGCATAATCTCTCTTTTGTTATTCCTTCGTTCATATATAAATTTTACCTGAAATGCAAGGACGTTTTCATACTTTATTAAAAAAGCATAAAAATAACCCCCTTCAAAATAGTTTGTTTTTTCAGAGTCTACTTTGAAGGGAGCATATCAATTAAGGCTTTATTTATTTTTTATATATTTTTTTATATTATTTACAACATACACCTTGAGATCATCTATATTCATATTCGTAGTAGCAATTTCAACCGTTAAGTCGACAGCTGTCTTACTAGGCATATCAACGAATATATCATTTATTCTTAAAAACAACTTCATACTACCGTATGCGGTTCTTTTATTCCCATTATGAAAAGGATGTTTCTGCACTAAGTTGATATAGAGAATTGCTGCTTTGTCGTAAAGAGTTGGATATATTTCTTCATCAAAAACTGTTTGATTTAATTGATTGACAGTCATGTTTAAAGCACCGTAATCTTTTATTCCTTTTATTTCACTAGGAGAATATCTTTCGATTAATACTTTATTAATATTGATAATATCATTTTCTGTGAGTAATCGAATGGTCATTTATTAACCAACTCACGGAATACATCATCATCTTCATTCATAATTTCTTCAAAGACATCCATCACATTCTTATCTTCTCGTTTCATTGCTGATAATTCAAAAGGTATTTTTTGCTCTCTTACTGCTGTTTTCAAGAAAATAGACATGGCATTACTCATACTTAATCCAATTTCATCAAATAATATTTGTGCGTCTTCTTTTAGATCTTTGTCTACCCGAATATTAATTGTAGATTTTTCTTTCGCTGTCATTTTTATCCCTCCTCTATTTTCTTACATTAATTATAGTTTGTCTTCATCCTCTTTGCAACACTTTGTAATGCATTATGCATTATTTTCTGACAATATAGTTTAGTTAAGGGCTCTTTTTATATTTTTTCTATTGACACCCTACTGTATTAACAATATAATACACTGGAACCAAGAAGGGATTTATTTTAGGAGAATCGAGTATTTTTTTGCCCATACTGTATTAACTACTTAATACAGATAAATCCCATCTCTTATAAATGAAAGGAGCATTTTATGGCTCAAGTACATTTCAATAGTCGGGACCCTATTTATTTACAAGTTATTGACTATTTTCGAAAACAACTTGTTGGTGATGAGCTAATCCTCGGTGAAGAATTACCTTCTCGTCGACAAATTGCAAGGCAGTTAGGAATCAATCCAAATACTGTTCAACGGGCTTTTAGTGAAATGGAAGAACAGAAATGGATTTACACTGAACCTAATCGACCCAGTCGTGTAACAGAGGATCCAGCGATGATTCAAAAATTAAAACAAGAATATGTTGAAAAAGCCGTTAAAGAATTTGTAGCGTCTATTCAGACAATTAATATTACTTATGAAGAAATTTCAGAACTTATCGCTAATGAAATTAAAAATCAAAGCAACAAAAATGGAGGGACGCAAGATGATTGAAGTAAAAGATGTTCATAAAAAATATGGGAAGAAAAAAGTACTAAATGGCATTGACTTCACAATTCCTAAAGGCAAAATTAGTAGTTTAATCGGAGTCAACGGTGCTGGGAAAACGACGATTTTAAATCACATTATGAATCTACTCCCAATGACCAGTGGAGAGATTTTGATTGATGGAGAAAAACTTTCACCAAAGATTTATGAAAAAGTTTCTTTCATTCCTGACGCAGCAATTATGCTTCCGGAAATGAAGATCAGAGAAGCCATGGATTTTATGGATGAGTTCTACGATACTTGGAATGAAGAACGTGCACAGGAGATTTTAACTTTCTTCCGTTTAAATGAAGAAGACAAAATCAACACACTATCTAAAGGGAATGTCGCAAAAGTAAATCTTTTGCTAGGTCTTTCATTAGATGTGGACTACGTGTTAATGGATGAGCCCTTTTCTGGAATTGATGTATTTACTCGTGAACAGATTGCCGAAGTTTTTACTTCTTATTTAGTTGAAGACAAAGGTGTTTTAATTACAACACATGAAATCCATGAAATAGAATTCCTCGTAGATCGAGTAATTTTAATGGATGAAGGGATTGTGTTACGAGAGTTTAATGTTGAAGAAGTTCGAGAAAATGAAGGAAAATCTATTATCGATATTATGCGTGAAGTTTACATGCCTTATGCGGATGAATTAAATCAACGTCAACCCAATCGTTTAGGTAAATAGAAGGGAGTCTATGATGAAAAAATTTGTAAGTTTATTAAGTTTTGAGATGAATCGCTTTTTAAAGTTTCTTATTCCTACTTTATTAATTACTGCTGCCGTACAGCTTTTTGTGACAGTTTCTGAATCATTATCCTATAATGAAAATTTAAAAAAGTTGATTGCGGAAGGAGAATTAGCCGAACGTATCCCTCCTTTTTCAATACAGAATGTCACTGGAGATGGTCTATATGGCATGTCGATTATCCTCATTGTTCTTATGTTTATGTTTTATAGTTTCTTCACTTGGTATCGCGAGTGGTTAGGAAAAAATACATTTATTTATCGTTTATTAATGCTTCCGACTAATCGAACGTATCTTCTTTTGACAAAGTCACTGGTCTTTTTAATCGGTGGACTTTTAGCATTCGCATTCCAGTTTGGTTTGTATTTTGTCGAGATGAAAATAACTGAAGTCTTAGTTACTAGTAGCCATTACACATCAATGAATATACATAATGTGCAGTCAATGTATGATATATTCCAAAATATGTTGTTTCCAACGAGTCTTTTTGAATTTATCTCAACCTATAGTTTCGCATTTGGAGCCCTTATCTCATTATTTGCGGGAATTATCATCGAAAGAAGTTTTGGTCTTAAAGGCTTAATTATTGGTGCTGCTTATTTTATTAGCTTTTTTGTTCTTTATGGAGTGCTCCGTGGTCTGCTGTATACAGATTACTTCTCATTAGCATTGCGACCAAGTCAAAATGAAATTGTACTCTTGCTATATCAGTTTTTAATGATTGGTATAGGTACATTAATTGGCCACTTATTACTCAAAAATAAAATCAAAATTTAAGGAGGAGAAAGAATGCGTTACATCAAATTAATCATCAGTTCTTTAATTGGTCTTGTTGGAATCATTTTTTATTTTGTCAGTATTCCAACGATGAATAAAGAAGCACTCGTTAATCTAACGGTTGAAGCAGGAAATGAAGATCTATTAGAAGACATCTATTTTAATGGGTATCTTCTTAATAATGAGCATTACACTTTTCTTATGAACAACGAAGAAGGTATAACAACAAATGCTGGCCAATCTTATTTAGAAAAGCTTGATGCGCCAAGTGATCAAGCTCTAAGCATTTTACAAGAAAAATATCCGCTCCTTATTGACGACTTAATCTATGATAACAATATTAGTCCTTTTTACATTTTAAATAGCGATAAGTATCTGATTTCAGGTCATTTTAGAATGAATGAGACGACTCTTTATACCGATACATCTACTGTTTATTTAAGTGCGTTGGATAAAGAGTCCAATGAAATTGTAGAAGACGAAGTTACGCGGGAACATGCCCCAGATGGCGATTATATAGATATTATTGGTTTACATGAAGAATATCCTGTCGTAAAAATTCTTTATAATACAACGACGTGGGGTACGAATACTGAAGGAGAGAAAAGTCATCTAACGGTTGGCGAATATAATTTTGAAACCAAAAACTACTCAGAAACTTCTCTTCTTAATGAAAATGGTAGTTTCTTTGGTGAAAACACTAATACATCTTTTGCGAAAAATAATGATATCCAAATCATCAATCATTATGGAAATAATGTTTATGAAGGAGAAGGAACTGCAAACACCTATATCTATAACTTTGCTGAAGACAGTTTCAGTCCGTTAGAAAATTCACCAGTTAACTATTTTGTAGGGAACAATAATCAACTTTTTACTTTAGAAAATGTAGATGATGAAGTTTACTTACGAGAGTTTAATCAAACTGGGCAAGAAGTGATTAATGAAGTGGCACTGAATGCTGAATTCCCATTAGATTTACAAGGAGAATATCCATTCATTATCAAAAAAATTATCAATAATCAATTATTCGTCATTCAAACGCCGATGCCAGAAACACAAGGACCAGAAATCCCACCAAGCGAATTGTATGTTTTTGATATCGAGACTGGCGAAAATCTTTTATTTGGAGAATTTGAGTACGATAACAACTCAGAGTTCGATGCGCCTCAAGGAATGATTGACGCAATCGGTCAAATGAGTGATTTTTAAAGACTAAAAAAAGTTCGAGTTAAGTTTAGTGAACTAGCTTAACTCGATTTTTTATTTTTCTATTCTAAATTGGCATATGAAATAACCTAGAAGATTCTTAAAGATTTTTCTTTTTATAAATTTTTGGTGTATTATCCACGACAGTAGTCATTTATGAGTAAAAAATTAATGCCGTGAACTTGAAATTGGATTTCATGGTTGCGGGAGCACCACCGTGAACTTGAAACTGTATTTCGCGGTTGCGGGAGCTATTTTCAGCTATTTCCATGAAATTTTTTTACCCTTAATATTAAACTCATACATACTTAACAAACAAAAAGTCCAATTTTTCAGCATTTAATCTGAGAAATTAGACTTTTATTATTTAAAATCATTTATTTAAAACGGTATTTCATTGTTCATTTGATTTATAGTAATTCGCCATGTCGGTTGACATATACTTTCTTTACGATCTGCACAAGAACTAGATAAGCAATCACTGTAAATGCAAGGATCCACCAGAAGCTTCCTGGAAGAGGCGCTAAGCCAAGGGCTGTACCTAATGCAGTATATGGTGCGATTGAACCAATCAGAATTCCAGCTCCTGTGATTGTTGTCATAATAAATGACGGATGGCTTTCAATAAATGGAATTTTCGGTGTTCTTAATGCATACAAGACAAGAGTTTGTGTCCATAATGAGACAATAAACCAACCAGATTGGAAAATAGATATAAACACTTCTTGCTGTTCTGCACCTAGTGCATGATAATTTCCACCGGCTAATTGAGGTGCAACAAAGAAAAACATAATGAGGAAAGTTGTCACATCAAAGATTGAACTAGTTGGACCGAACCAAACCATAAATTTTTGAATACTTGCTGCTTCCCATTTCTTTGGCGTATAGAGATATTCCACATCCATATGATCCCATGGAATTGACATTGAAGAAATCTCATAAATTAATCCTAAGAATAGAAGTTGGATGGGTAACATTGGCAAGAACGGTAAGAAAATACTTGCAACTAGAACAGAAAACACATTTCCAAAGTTGGAGCTTGTCGTTGCTTTGATATATTTCATCGTATTACCAAAAACTTTTCGACCCGCTAAAATACCTTTTTCAAGGATCATCAAATCTTTTTCAAGCAAGATAATATCTGCTGATTCTTTTGCTATATCCACCGCATTATCAACAGAAATTCCTACATCAGATGCTCTCAATGCTGGAGAGTCATTGATTCCATCACCTAAAAATCCAACGACTCGGCCGTTATCTCTTAAAATACCAACCAACTTAGATTTTTGTGTTGGATTCAATTTGACGAACAAGTTATGTTCTTCAACAATTTCACTTAGCTCTTCATCTGTTTTATTGACTAATTGGTCCCCTGAAATAATATGATCTGTAGGGATACCTACTTGTTCTGCTACAGCTACAGTCACTAACTCATTATCCCCTGTCATGACTTTAACATCTACTGCATGATCATTTAAAGCTTGGATCGCTGCTTTTGTTGACTCTTTTGGAGGATCTAAGAAAGCAAGATAGCCAATAAGAACCATTTCATCCTCATCTTTTACTGAAAATTCATCTACGGGACTTGGATTTGTTTTTTGAGCAACACCAAGTACACGCAAACCTTGCTCATTTAATTGATCAACTTGGTTAAGAACGTGTTGACGTTCTTCGTCCGTCAACTCATGAATTTGACCCCCATAGTCTACATAGTCAGAAACTGAAAGCATTTCTTCAATAGCGCCTTTGGTAATCATTTGAGTTTTCCCTGTTTGATCTTCTACCACAACACTTAATCGACGGCGTTCAAAGTCAAAGGGTATTTCATCCACTTTTGTATAGTTGTATTGTTTTGTATCGAGTTGCTCTTCACTCGCTTTAACAATCGCTTCATCCATTAGGTTACCTAAACCTGTTTGATAGTAACTATTGAGGTAAGCATGGCGCAATACGCGATCGCTATCCTCTCCATCAATATCTAAGTGGTATTGAAGCACAATGTTATCTTGCGTAAGTGTTCCTGTTTTATCTGTTACTAAAACATCAATGGCTCCAAAGTTTTGAATGCCGTGTAAGTTACGTACAATCGTTCCTTCTTTTGCCATATCGTTGGCACCTTTTACGAGGTTCGTTGTAACGATCATTGGTAGCATTTCTGGAGTTAAACCAACGGCAATTGAAATACCAAATAATAAAGCCTGTAACCAATCGCCTTTAGTAAGACCATTAATTAAAATAACAACTACAGCCATAATCACCATAAAGCGAATTAATAATAATGATGTATTTTCAATTCCCACATCAAAACTTGTTTTTGGTGGTTCATTCGCGAACTCGTCCGCAATACCTCCAAATAAAGTGTCGTTCCCTGTTCGAACAACAATCCCTTCAGCACTTCCACTGACAACTTCACTACCTGTAAAAGCAAGTGTTTCATAGTTTGTTTCATTGGTTACTTCTGTTACTTCGGCACGTGCTCTTTTCTCAACAGGGTAGCTTTCTCCAGTGAGGGATGTTTGTGAAATAAATAAGTCCTTTGTTTGAATCAATCGGATATCTGCCGGTATCATATCGCCAGCTTTTAGGCGAACTAGATCACCAATGACAATATCTTCTGTTCTGATTTCACTATATGTGCCATCACGTTTTACAGCAGAAGTTACCTCAACCATGGATTCTAATTGTTCAACAGATCGATTTGAACGAATCGTTTGAATAAGCGTCATTGTGCCACTTAACAAAACAAGGACAACAATAATGATTGGTCCTAAGGCTTCTTGTTCTTCAACAGGTACAAATACATAATCGGTCAGAAATGAAACAAAGGCAAGTCCAAATAACACAAGTGTAAAGGGAGTAAAATAGGCCTCTACAACCGTACGCCATAATGGTTTTTCTGTTCCATAATCAATCTCATTGTCCCCGTATTTTTCTCTTACTTGATCTGCTTCATCTGTAGTGTGTCCTTTTTCCGTTACATTAAACATTTTCCAAATTTCTTCGAGTGGCTTACTGGCTAACTCAAAGTAATCTAATTTTTTAATATCTTTAATCATTTTCTCCATTCCTTTCTTTTTCTCATTTCCAATAATTAAGCTAGGTCTTATTAACCACCCAACGCTCTAGAAATGATACATAGAAAGGTTTTAATTGCTTCGTTATTCATTCTTTTTGCTAAAGTAAAATGCACCTTTTTACCATTTGGATACCTCCTTATTTTAATAATTAAAATAAAGATTTGTAAGCAAATATAAAAAGCTCCCACCGTAAGACAGTGAGAGCCCTGTGTTAAATATCCACATAAATAAATATATACCATGAGTATATTTAATGACCTTTTCGTGGAGTTTCAGCACTATACAACGTAAACATAAGTGTTAGCTACATTAAAAATTTCCTTATATCGAAAATTCCTGTTATACCCATTGGCGTCTCTGGACGTTCCTGGGCAGTAGCCTATGTTTGCATAGGAGCCTCTGCCTAACAAATCATATTGAATTTTATCTTGTTCCATCTATTAGTATAGCATTAATTGAATAGAGAGTCGAGTATTTTTTTAAATTTCGCTATTTTAATCCTTTGCTCTCCTTCTCACCAAATAAAAAGCACTCAGCCAAGAAGTAATGGGAATAACGAGAGCGATACCAATACCCGCACAAAATATGGTAAGGATTTCTGCACTAAAAATTTTGGAGTTAACGATTTGTCCAAAAGAATAAGATAAATCTTTAAACCATAAGAATAATGCTAGATAACCCCCGATAAAAGCAAAAAATAAGGTGTTCGTATTAGAACCTAAAATATCTTTTCCGATGGTTAATCCAGAAACAAACAATTCTTTTCTGCTGATTGAAGGATGTTGATGAAAAATTTCTTGCATTGGTGATGTGATTGAAATAGCTACATCAATAATGGCTCCAACGGTACTCAAAATAATGCCGGCCGTTGCTATTTTGATAAAGTCCACTCCCAGATGCAGAGAATATACATCGATAAGTTCATCAATTTCTTCTTCCCCAAAACCTTGAATCAATGCTTTTTCTGTAAGGATATAAATAATAAAAAGTAAAATACTAATTGTAATGACAGTAGAAATAAAGGCAGTAATTGTTTTGCTATTCACTTCATTAACAAAAAATAAAGTAATGCAACTAACTATTGTCCCAGCAACAAGAGCAAGTAAATTTGGATTGGCTTGCGGAAGTGTCATTTCAAACATAATATATAGTAAGACTCCGAAGTTGAGGAACAATGAAATAAAGGATTTTGCCCCTTTCTTTCCACCAATCAGGACCATTAATAAAAATAAAATGATGGCTAATAGCACTAAAACATTCATAATTTTGCCCTCTTTCGATTAATGAAAAGGATCGTCGTATAGATCCCAATTGGAATGGTAAGCACAATGCCAATTCCTCCAGAAAGTGCCCGTGCAATTTCTAATGAAAGATTGAGTGACAAAGCGTACCCTAACGGAGAGGCATTTTTAAAATATACAATAAGGATAGGAATAGAGCCGCTTATATAAGCAAAAAATAAAATATTTGTCATGGTGCCCATAATATCTTTTCCAATATTAAGACCTGATTTTTTGAGGGAATCATTCGATATATGATGATCTCTTTGATAGAGTTCGTACAAAGCGGATGACATAGAAATAGCTACATCCATTACTGCACCTAACGATCCAACAAATAGCCCAGCTAAAAATACGAGCTGATAAGGACGCGTTAAAAATGACATTTCTTCATAGTAAAGTCCTTTTCCAGACGTAAACCAAATAGCTAAATAGGTGATCAGCAAGGAAATAAATGTCCCAAGAATTGTTGTTATAATGGCAGCATATGTTTTTTCATTGCGCCCATTCACAAGCAATAAAGAAGATACTGTAAACAAAATAACTGTAATTCCAAAAATCCACAATAAATTAAAGCCTGTATTTACATAAATATCTAACGCCCACGATAATAAAAGCATGTTTATCGCTAAACTGATAGTCGCAAACAAACCTTGTCTTTTTCCGACAAGGAGTAAAGCAAAGATAAAAATCCACATAGCAATGACGATATATTTATCTCTTTTCACATCTGTTATGTTGCCAGTGAGCGTTGTATTATCTTTATCAATGTGTATGAATAATTCATTTCCACTTTTATATTCAAAATCATAAGCCCCAGAAGACGAATACTCATTATCTAAAAGGATCTCTTGCCCTTTTTCTTCTCCATTTTTGATTTCTGCAATAATTTCTTGAGTGAAAAGCTTGTCCTTATTTCCATAAAGGTCTTCTGTTTCCGTCGTTTCGGTTACAGACGTTTCAATCACTTTAGCGACTGGACGTTGATAAAACGAATGATTGTTATACACAAAAAAGATAGAAGAAACAAAGCAAAACGCAACAATTATGTAAAAAACAATATTTTTATTGTTCTTTGTTTTCAATTTGTCTATCATAAGAATCCCCCAACTTCTTTGATATAAGTACTTGTTGACAATAGGCCTAGGATAGCAAGGATCGATATGAGGGTCAAGAGATGGTCCAGAGAAAAAACCTTAACCTTAATTACTTACATAAGAAAAGCAAAAAAATAGTGGTGCTATTCGTTTCAAATAACACCACTAAACTATAGAGAAATTTGCTTAAATAAGTGTAGCTAATAGATTTTTTTCAATTTACTTAGTTGTCTTTAATCATCGTAATCTTTTTCAAAGTCTAAAATATCCTTCGTCAATGCATCAATGTCGTATTCAAATTCCCAGTTTCCTGAATCAAATTCAATTTCCCAAATTAAACGTCCATCCTCTTCATCTAATTCTACATCATCAAACGTAACTTGAGAACGCGTTAAACCAGCATGATTAAGTGCAATATCAATTGCTTCTTCTTTAGAAATTTGTGCTGATTTGTTAGCAGCTGGTTTTGGTTTTGACTTAGAGTGCTTCATGTCATGCTCTGATTTAAGAATTTCTCCACTCACTGCATGAATATCGTACTCGTATTCATTTCCATTGACATAAAACTCCAATTCATAAGAAGGGACGCCATCATCTACGTCAAATTCTTGATCATCAAAGTGCGCATCTGCCCCATTTACACCCGCGTGTTCGAAAGCAATTTGTTTCGCACGATCCATTGAGATATATTCATTTTTATTTGCTTGTTGCTTTGGCGTATTCTTTTGCTGAGGCTTTTGAGCTTGGGTTGATTTTGAATCCTTTTTGTTATTTTCACGATCTCGTTCACTCTTCAAAATTTCACCAGTTTCAGCATCAATATCATATTCGTATTCATAACCATTCGCGTAAAACTCTAATTCGTAAAGTTTTCTATCATCCTCTTCATCTAATTCTTGATCATCAAAATGAGCATCTTCTGCTTTAACACCGGCATGATCAAAAGCAATTTGCTTCGCTTCTTCTAATGAAATGCCTTCTGCATTAACGACATCTGTCTCTACATCTAAATTAGTCACAGCATTTTGAACATTTGCTGTCATTTTTTCTAAGAATTGTTCATCCGGTAAAATAGAACCTGCTTCTAATTCAAGAACCACTCGTTTAGGTTCGCCTTCAACTTCTTCTACAAAATAACCTTTCTCATTGATTAGCGCAATCAGTTCTTCAAGAACTAATCCACTTTCTTTACCGATAAAATCTGCATAGTTATTAATAATTTTTTGTCCGTCTTCATTATTTCCAGTGATGTCTGTGACAACACCCTCTTCGTTATACGTTAGTGCGATTTCTGGATTAACTTTTAAAATAAGTGTCCCTGAATCTGATAATGCTTCTTCCTGGGCGTTTAGTCGACCTAAGCCTTCTTCTGAACTACTCCCTACACAACCTGCTAAAAAGAACGAGAACATGACAAGTATGAACCCTAAAGTAGATATTCTTTTCTTTTTCATTTGTATCATTACTCCTTTTTAATTTTGTCTGTTTCAGTTATAGACTACGTAACTGAAAAAGGAATTTAGGGGTCGGCCGAAAGATTCTTTTTCTTTCCCCTTTTATCTTTCAATTATAAACTACGAATATTTATTTTAAATATTGGGGTCATCAGACAAAAAAGATGAAATTATAAGACATTTAGTTGATACTTCTATTGTTTTTTTGAACATAATGGAGTGCCCATTGAGTTTCTACACATGCTTTCAAAATCGATGGAGCTTCCATCAAGTTTATACAGACAGTTTCAAGTACGATGGAGCTTCCATCGAGTTTATGCAGACTGTTACAAAAACAATGGAACTTCCATCGAATTTATACTAAAAAACTACGCCAGCTCATTGAAATGAGAGACGTAGTCTTTTTAGTAAATATTAAAGTAAATAAGCAATATGAATGGCATAAACAGCCATGCTCCAAAATTCAGTGAATTTTCCAAATGTTGTATTCACCTCAACAGCTTCTTCGATTTCATCCGCTCTGCTGATTCGTCGTAGTTGAACCTTATATTCCAATACTAAAAAGAAGATTAAAGTAAGTGCCAAAATAAAAGGAACTGTTTGACCATAAAAGTAAATCACGGAAAGCGCAATGTAAGGTAAGTTAATTAATACGCCAAATTTTACAAAGTTTAATAGAAAGTCTTTTTGATCCTGAAGTTGGTATTTTCCAAGAAGTACCAAAGTATCTTCGAATTCATTCTTATTTTCTTTGTTAACATCATCAATACGTCCAAGCATATAAGCATTTAATAGCCCTGAAATTCCAGCTAAAAATAATAAAATAAATCTCATGAAATAAATCGCTCACTTTTCTATAGTTTCTTTAATTTTTATTTGTACGTATAGTTTACCTGACATAAGGATTGATTGAAATGCTTTCTAAAAAATTATTAAGAATACTTACCATAGAAATGAAGGTTAATTTATTGGACAAAGCACATTAAAATATCCAATAAACCAAAAAAGAAGCCTAAGATGATCCCTAGACTCCTCTTTTCTCAAAGTTCTCCTATTTTCTACATTAATCGTCATCGTCGTCTTCAATATCTTGATCATAATCTAAAATCGTACCGGAAATGGCATGAATTTCATATTCATAATCATCGTCGCCAACTTCAAACTCAACCTCATAATATGGAATGCCATCGTCTGTATCAAATTCTACTTTTTCAATGTCTGCATTGGCTTCGCTAACACCCGCATGATTTAATGCGATCTGTTTTGCTTCATCCGCTGAAATATAGGTTGGTGTCGCTGGCTCTTCTGGCTCGGGTTCTGGCTCTGGCTCCGGTTCTGGAGTTGGCTCGGGTTCTGTTTCAGGTTCCGGCTCAACTTCTGGCTCTTCTTGTCGATTCATTTCTTCAACATTCGTAATTTCAATAGCAATCGAGATTCTATCGTCTAACGCCCGTCGCAATTCAACGCCATATTCTTCAAACAAGACTTGATCTGGGGTATCAATCCCAATGGCCACACGACCACCTTCGGCTAAAAAGCCCATCTCAATCGCTCGATCGACTAGCTCATTGGCGACGACTGTTTTTTCCGTGCTATCCGTTTCAAAATCTTCAACCAAAGATCGCCCCTCTTCATTTGTCCCCGTCACTTCTAAAACTTCGCCATTTCGATTGAGGACCATTTCCACTTCCGGATTAATCGCCATTAAAATCGATGAATGAGGAATAAAGTTGTTTTGATAGAAGTTTATTCCAAAAAATAAAGCAACCATTGCGGCAACAGCAACGATTCCTGCCATCCATTTATTGGACAATCCACGCTTCTTTTCAAGCGGTCGATCACGCATCAATACCGGATTTACTACCGTTTGACCTACTTCATATCCAGGATTCGCACTTTTCACAAAGCGGCCATCTTCATCTAATAGGACCGCATAACTACTAAATGTCTCCATGACTAAATATTTCATTTTGCGGTCACTCCCTTCATCACTTCTGCTAAATGTCCGCGAATAATCTCATACCCATTTGAATAAATTAACAATAAAGCCACCACATATTTTCGATGTCGTTCAATTGTTTTTCGAGGAACGCTAACGCCCTCTAAAATCTTCGACAGCGGCAACCTTTTCGTTCGCAAAAACTCCTCCATAATCTCCTCATTATCCTTCGCATAAGCCACGACTTCCTGACAAGACTTCAGCGTACGTTCCTGCTTTGGGCTACTATCCGCCACATCCGTTAACGACACGCCAAATGTTCTCATCTGCTGGCTCAACTCTAAAATTTCTTCTTTTGTGGCTTCGCGAATGACCAAGTTTTCCTCCTGGTACTCGTCGTCTGAAATAAATTCTTCTAAAGTAGAATCTTCATTGTGAGTAGGAGCGTTTAATGAGATTACTTGATTATGTCTGTTGTTTTTACGCCAATAATCAATAATACGATTCCGAATTAACAAAGAGGCATAATTTAAAAAAGAACCACGTGTTTTTGAATAACCATTAATGGCTTCATGAAAAGCAATCATGGCAATACTATACTCATCATCTTGATTCACATCTAAGGCCGTTTCATCACTTTTGTAACTTGTGATTTAATGAAAGGCAAATAATCCGAAATCAATGCATCCGCTGCGTTCATATCGCCTTTAGCCATATAGACACGCTGGACGATCGAATGTTCTTCACTCATCCCATTTATCCTCCTCACACTTAGTTTACGTAACGCTATTGATTTTTTTAGGGGTCTCACTATTCTTTATCAAAAAATACTGCCAAGACAAGCTCCCTATGACAAACGGGAAGCATCCTAGCAGTATAAACTTCGTCATTTTCCGAAGGCGTTCAACTTATTTATTTAAGACAGCTTTTTTGACTTCGACGCGCATTGTTTTGTTTGGATTGACGACTTGGGAAACTTTTAAATCTCCAGCTAGAGATAAAAACATACCGGCTTGATTGAAGGTAAGGTCTGTTTTATCCATCAGCACGTCGACCATGTTGTTGATCGCTGCTTTTGTTGCTTCTTCCATCGTTTCGCGTGAAGCAAGTGTGGCATATACTTCGTCAGTTTCTACGAAAGGAAGAGGCAATTTTGAGTCTTTGATGACTTCAACGGTAACTTCGATTTCTCCGGCGACTTCCATTCCAGAGCCCATAATTTCCCCGTCAGCCATTGAGGAATGCATATCCCCCATAGCCAACAAAGCGCCTGGTGTATTTACAGGAAGGTATAAGGTCGCACCTTCTGTGAGTAATGTGGTATCAAGGTTTCCTCCATGATCATGAGGTGTTCCCGTGTTGACTCCTTCACCAGCTGGAGCTGTTCCGATGACACCGACCATTTTAGTCAGTGGGATATTAAAACCTTTGTAGAGCGTTCCTTCTTCGGATATTTCGCCCATAGCTGTTTCTTCTTTCTCGATGCCATCCGCTAACATGCCTAAACCTGGCGCTGTGAGTACGGAGCCTTTGTTGTCAATTTCCATACGGTTCAACGTGACTTTCAGTGTGTCGCCAACTTCTGCACCTTCGACATATAATGGACCCGTTGCCGGATTCACTTTTGAAAAATCGATATCACTGACTGTATCCTTTTCTGATTGAACTTCTCCTGAAAAGCAGTCTTGTGTTTCAAAGACGACAGTCGTTCCACTTTCAACGGTTAGTACAGGCTCATTTTCTTTATTCATCTCATAAATTACGTGTTCTCGGCTAATTCGTTCCATTTATATGCCCACTTTCTGTTTTAGAATCTATTTTTATGATTGGATCATTGATTAGAAATAGTTAATGCCCATTGCTGATTTTACGTCATCTAATGTTTCGGCAGCGACGCGTTCAGCTTGTTCGCTTCCTTGTTTCAACATATCTAAGACGTAACCTCTATCGTTTTCGTATTCAGCTCGACGCGCACGAATTGGTTCAAGCACGTTTTGTAAGACGTCAACAAGGTAACGCTTGATTTTTACATCTCCTAAGCCGCCACGTTGATAATGTTCTTTTAATTCAGTAACTTTTTCTTTGTCTGGATCAAAAATATCAAGGTAAGTAAAGACAACGTTGCCTTCCACTTGACCTGGATCTTCGACGCGAATGTGGTTTGGATCGGTGTACATTTTCATGACTTTTTTCTCAACTTCATCCGCTGAATCGGATAAATAAATTCCGTTATTTAGCGATTTACTCATTTTACCACGGCCATCAATACCGACTAAACGTCCTCGGCCTTTTGGAGGCAACATTAATTCTGGTTCGACCAAAGCATCTGTATCGTAAATACGGTTAAAGTCACGTACGACTTCACGTGCTTGTTCTAACATTGGTTTTTGGTCGTCACCAACTGGCACATGTGTGGCTTTGAAAGCCGTAATATCTGCTGCTTGACTGACTGGATAAACTAAAAATCCAGCAGGTAAACTCTTTTCAAAACCTTTTTCTTTGATTTCGCTTTTCACTGTTGGATTACGTTCTAATCTTGAAACAGTGACTAAGTTTAAATAATAAACGGTTAATTCTGGTAATTGTGGAATTTGCGATTGAATAAAAATCGTTGATTTACTTGGATCTAAACCTACTGCTAAGTAGTCTAAACCGACTTCAAATAAACTATCTTGAATTTTTTTAGGGTTGTCTGCGTTATCTGTTAATGCTTGTTGGTCAGCAACCATAATGTATAATGTATTTTCAGGGTCCTCTTGTAATTGGACGCGATTATGAAGGGAGCCGACATAATGTCCTAAATGTAGTTTTCCTGTTGGACGGTCTCCTGTTAGTATAATTTTTCCCATGTGTGGTCAATCTCCTTACAGTAATTTCTATTTATTATAGCTTATTCTCATCCAATTTTCATGGTTTAGTCAAGGTTTTCTCGTCTGTTTTCGTTTAAAGCCTTTTTGATGAGTAAAAGGTTCATTATTTCTAAAGAAGATGAATATTTTTTATAAAATCATCATTTGGACACGAAGAGTGTCATTCACGTCCAAATCGCCTAGATTTGGACATCGGTTGAGTGGCTCACGTCTATATGCGTATAATCATAAGTGCGTGAATGCTATTTCACGTCCACATGCGTACGGTCATGAGTGCGTGACCTTAGTCTCATGTCCATATGCAGCATTTAACAAAGACGCAACAGCATTGTAAAGCACATTTTTATCCATTTTTTTAAATAAAATTTTATACTTAAACTTCCAAAAATACTCTTCGTCTTGAATGCCACTTGTGAAGAATATATGAAAAAAATTAGACTATAGACCGATGGCAAAACGCCTAAATTTATATATTCTTTTATTAAAGCAAGTATCCGAGTGTCGGTATTTTATTTTTTACATATCTTTTTTTGTACAAGTTTTACATAATTTTAAAAGCAGATTGAAACAATATGCCGTATAATAGATTCAAATAAGGACAAACGGGTACACGTAGAGTAGAGAGGATTAAGAAAAATGAAAATTCTACTTGCAACAGATCTATATACACCAGCTGTGAATGGCGTTGTAACGTCCACTGTCTCATTGAAAAGGTCGTTAGAAAATTTAGGTCACGAAGTACGTGTATTGACACTTTCAGAATTCGACTATATTGATAGGAATGAAGATATCTATGCCGTTTCTTCTATGAATGTAAATAAAATTTATCCCGGTGCGCGTGTTCGATTTTTCCGTGATCGTTCCGTTTTAAGACAAATTATTCATTGGAAACCAGATGTTATTCACACACAAAGCGAATTTAGTACATTTCGAATGGCGAAATATATTACACAGTTTCTACCCATACCTATTGTACACACTTATCACACAGTGTATGAGGACTATACACATTATTTTTCACCAAGTAAAAAAACAGGCCGAAAAGTCGTTTCTTTACTCACTAAAAAACGATTAAGTGATGCTGAAGCTGTTATAGTGCCTACAAATAAAGTAGCACGTTTATTAGAGGGTTATGAAGTTGAACAACCTATTTCTGTTATTCCCACAGGGATTGAGTTAGATAAGTTTCAAAAAAAGGCAGATCATAAAGATTTAATGGCATTAAGAAAACAATACGGGATTCCTGAAGATGCTTTCTTATTTGTTTCTTTAGGTCGTTTAGGAAAAGAAAAAAACATCGAAGAGTTGCTTTATTTCTTATCAATGATTAAACTAAAGCCTTACTTATTAGTTGTTGGCGATGGTCCCGATAAATATAATCTACAAGAGTATGCTAAAGAGCTCGGTTTAAATGAGCAAGTCATTTTTACAGGGATGGTTAATCCAAAAGATGTTCCACTTTATTATCAAGTCGCTGATTTATTTGTTAGTGCTTCTACGAGTGAAACACAAGGACTAACTTATATTGAAGCTCTTGCAAGTGGCCTACCTGCGTTATGTCGAGAAGATGAATCCATTGAAAATGTAATCATGGATGGATTAAACGGTTATCAATATCGCTCATTTAAAGAGTTTGAATCTTGCTTGTATAAACTAATGAAAGACAAAGAAGCCTATACGAATATGGCAAGTTTTGCTGAAGAATTTGCGTTCAGTCACTATTCTTCTGCTTCCTTTGGTGAGCAGGTCTATGAAATTTATAAACAAGCACTCGAATCCTACCAAGTGAGGCCCATGATGCAGATGCATCCATAAAAAACGATTGATTCAAAAGAAGGAGGTGTGGAAACCCTATGAAACAACAAAATTCAAATGACCAATCCCCATTAAATGTGATTGAACAAAAAAATAAAGACTGGATTCAAATTGGCCTGCACTTATTAAATATATTCGGAGTTATTGTAACAATCTATGTTTTGTACTGGGGCTTTAAACATGAAATTTTTACTTCAGAAGAAGCTTTAAGAAACTTATTATTTACAATGGGGCCCGCTGCACCTTTTGGTTTTATTTTTATTCAAATTATCCAAACCGTTATTCCTGTCATTCCAGGAGCTCTTACGATTCCCATGGGTTCAATGATCTTTGGGATGAAATACGGCTTTCTTTTGAATTTCATTGGCATTATGATTGGTTCTGTGATGAATTTCATTTTAGCTAGGAAGTTCGGTCGACCTTTAGTGGAAATGATTGTGGATGAGAAGCAGCTTTATAAATATTCAAATTGGCTAGATGATAATAATCGCTTTGATAAACTATTTACTTTTGGAATGTTTTTCCCTTTATCTCCAGCTGATTTTTTATGTTATTTAGCAGGGCTTTCAAATATTTCTTTTAACAAGTATTTACTGATTTTAACGGCTGGAAAACCTCTTACTTTATTTATTTATTCTTATGGAACAATGAGCATTTTGAGTCTTTTCTTCCGATTTATTGGATAAGGTGGTGATCACATGCGTGTTTATTTATGCAGTGATTATTTAAATAAAATTAAATACAGCGGTGTAGGACGAGCAGTCGAGCATCAACAAATGGCTTTGGATGAAGCTGATATCCCTTATACGCTAACAGGGGAAGAGCCTTATGATATCATTCATATTAATACTGTCTTTCCGCAATCTTATTTAAAAGCAGTAAAAGCAAAAAAAGCAGGTAAAGCCGTTGTTTATCACGCTCATTCAACGAAGGAAGATTTTAAAAATTCATTTATTTTCGCAAATGCTCTTTCTTCACTATTTGGCTGGTGGATAAAAAAATGTTACAGCACAGCAGATTTAATTCTGACGCCTTCTGAATATTCAAAATCTCTACTCGAAAATTATAAAATCAATAAACCCATTGAAGTCATTTCAAACGGGATTGATTTAGATTATTGGAAGAGTCGTGCTGATGAAGTGAAGAGATTTAGAGAGAAGTACCATATCCAACCAGATGAAAAATTAATTCTTTCTGTAGGCTTGCCTATCAAGCGTAAAGGAATTCTCGACTTTGTAAATTTAGCAAAACGTCTCCCTGAGTATCAGTTTATTTGGTTTGGATATTCGGATCCTCATTTTTTACCCAAAGATGTTTTGGCGGCCATTCAAACGGATTTACCGAATGTCCAATTTCCAGGCTATCTTGACCGAGAGGATCTGCGTGTGGCTTATCAAGCTTGTGATTTATATGTATTCTTAACCCACGAAGAAACAGAAGGGATTGTACTCTTAGAAGCTTTGGCAAGTAAAACAGATACCCTTGTGCGTGATATCCCTGTTTTCAACCCTGATTATGTGGATGGGAAACATGTATATAAAGGAAAAAGCTTAGATGAATTTGTTTCGATTGTGAAAGGTCTACTTGAAGGAAAGATGCCTTCTTTAGTGGAAGAAGGTTATGAAGCTGTCTCAGAAAAAAGTATTGAAAACATTGGTAAAAAACTACAGCGCTTCTATTTAAGCGCCTTAGAAAAAACGTCTATTGAAAAATTTTATAAAAATTAAATTGGCCTCCCACTCTCCTATTGGTAGAATTTATTCTATACTTGATAGGAGAGTTTTTAAATTTTAAAAAGAAAGTTTGATCCCCAATGAAAATAATTGTAGATGCGGATGCTTCACCGGTTAAAAATGAAATCATTCAGCTCGCTGGACAATATACTGTACCCGTTGTGCTTGTTTCAAGTATTGCGCATTACTCTTTTGAAACATATCCAAGTTATGTCAAAATCCTTTACGTCGAGAAAGGCGCGGATCGTGCGGATTTTAAAATCGTCCAGCTTGCAGAAAAAGGAGACATTATTGTTACCCAAGATTATGGCTTAGCCTCACTGCTCCTACCTAAGGGATGCCGAGTTGTCCATCATATGGGGTATGAGTATACAAACGAAAATATTGAACGTTTACTCCAAAATCGTCACATCGGTGCACTTAAAAGAAAAAGTGGCGAGCGTACAAAAGGTCCAAGACCCTTTACAGAAGCGAATCGCCAGAATTTTATTGTATTTTTTAATGAATTACTGGAAGAAACAAGTAAAAATAAGTAATCTTTACAAATTAAAAAGAGCTCGATTTTTTCTCAAGCTCTTTTTTAGTCACTTTTTAATTCATTTCTGACTGTGCTTTTAACTCTAACTCTTGCTCTGATTCATGTTCGTTTGCTAACTGTTCTGTTTCATAGGCTTGTTGATCAATCGTTTTAAAGAATGGGTAGTACATGAGCATAGCAAGTCCAATTTCTATCATTTGCCATACCGCTCCTCGCCATCCTGAAATAAGTAAACCACCAATAATAGGAGGTGTGGTCCATGGTACATTTAAACCATTCGTATAAGGAACTAAACCGATGTACATCAAAAAATAAGTGGATAAAATTAAGACTAATGAAACCACAATAAATGGAACCACCATGATTGGATTTAAAACGATTGGAACACCAAAGATAATCGGTTCGTTAATATTAAAAAATCCTGGAGCTAAAGATAATTTACCTAACGAACGATATTGTTTAGATTTTGCAAAGAGAACCATACATAAAACCAAACCAAAGGTCGCTCCTCCCCCGCCTAAAGCAACATAGCGCGAGAATTGACGAGTAATAATATGTGGCAATGGCTCTCCCACTTGATAAGCAGCAGCGTTATCCATTGTGTTTGAAAGTAATAATGGCTCAATCATTGGTAACACAACATTCGATCCATGAATTCCAAAGGACCATAATACCTGCATAATAATATCTGAAAATACATAGGCTGGTAATGATGTACCAAAAGAGGTAAGTGGTGCTTGGAGAGCAGTATAAATAAAATCTTGTGCCGTCCCAAAATCAGTTAAACCAAATAATATTTGAATAAGATTGAAAATAAGAACAATAATAAATCCTGGGATTAAGGATGAAAAGGCTAAAGAAACATTTTGTGGTACAGAATCAGGCATTTTGATAACCCACTCTTTTTCAATCACAAAACGGTAAATTTCTACAGCTAACAGTGTTGACAACATCGCTAAAAATAGACCACTTGCTGAGAAGTTCGCAGCCGGAATACCACGCGCTTCTTCTGCATTATAAATACTTGGCGTTAAAATAATAAATGAGACTAAAGATAAAACTTGAGCACCAACAGTATTTAACTTATAACTTTTTGCTAAAGAATGAGACATTGAAAGAATTAAAAATAACCCCATAATATCCATCGTACTTAGATATGGAACTAAAAAGAAACTCGTCCAATCCGCCCCTAATATACGCTCCATTAACTGTGGATAGCCATCTATCGGAAGTGAAGCGAATAACAAAAACATCGAACCAATGATTAATATCGAAGTTATTCCAAAAAATCCATCCCGAATGGCAGCAATATATTTATTTTCATTCAACTTTAAAGCGATCGGCATAAGCCTTTCTTGTATCTCCTCTATCATAAAACCATCTCCTACATTTATCATTTTTTGAATATAAGTTATTATAAACAGATTTCAATTACATAGCAATTAAAAATGAGTAAATTATTAGAAAATAATGATTAAATTATTAATAAACAGCTATTATAGCTTTCCAATCAATTTTAAAATCAACGTGCTCATTTCTTCTGTTGTTTCCGGTGTTCCATCGTCTAGCCATTTGTGCAGAATACTAATACAGCCATTGAGTTGGAATAAAACATGGTAATTTTTTGTTCTTTCGTCGAGTTCTTTATAATCACTAGGGGAAATAATTTCGGTCATACTCATAACCTTATGTTGAATATCCGGATCACAATTGTCACTCAATAATGCTTTGAACACATCGGCATTTTCTTTTACATAATCTAAAATTTGGTTCAAAGCTTGTACGGAATGATGTGCATCACTTCCTCGATTTAAATCTTGTAAATGACTTTGAATATCACTTAATGCTTCTTCTGTAATGTACTGAAGTAAATCATATTGATCCTGAAAATGTGTATAAAACGTACTTCGATTCACATCCGCTATTTGGCATAAAGAAACGACAGAGATTTTAGAAATATGGCTTTCTTGTAGCAACTCAATCATTGCATTCTTTAGAGCATTAAGCGTATATTTCACTCTTCGATCCATTTTTTTCTCTCTCATAATTTCCTCCTGATATTTTTATTTTTTAGACAGTTTCAGAAAAAGTGTAGATTAAAAAACATTTTATCCAACACTGGTGGTTGTTATTAGACTGTGTGTCGATTATAATGTGATATATACAAAATTGCAAGACGCCATGAAGCAGTGGCGTATTTTTTAATTATTAGCAACAAATTTCTTATTTATTTTCAAAGAGGTGGAATCATGTCTTATATTAATGTAGTGAACGAATCAAAATTTTTTGGAACAGGCGATACACGTACCGTCGCAAATGATAAAATGAATTTTTCAATTCACAAAAATGAATTTGCGATTATCGTAGGCCCTAGTGGTGCAGGAAAATCTACCTTATTAAATATTTTAGGAGGAATGGACTCGCCTGACGAAGGTCAGATTATGATTGATGGAACAGATATTGCTCAATTTAATGAAAAACAACTAACCAACTATCGCCGGGAAGATATTGGTTTTATTTTCCAAAATTATAATTTAATCCCAAATTTAACGACTTTAGAAAATGTCGAAATGGCAGCAGAACTCGTAAAACATCCACTTGACCCTAAAGAAGTCGTAGAGGCTGTTGGTTTAGATCATCGAATGGATAACTTCCCTTCTCAACTTTCTGGTGGAGAACAACAACGAGTAGCGATCGCACGAGCGCTTGTTAAAAGACCTAAACTCCTTTTATGTGATGAGCCAACAGGAGCTTTGGATTATCAGACAGGAAAACAAGTTTTACAATTGTTGTATCAATCCAAAGAACAATATGAAGCGACGGTTCTTGTGATCACACATAACCGTGCATTAACACCTATGGCGGATCGTGTCATTGACATTAGCGACGCTAAGGTAAAATCCAATGAAGTCAACGAAAATCCTACACCAATTGCTGAGATTGAATGGTAAATAACGATTCAATGGTAGAAGGAGGTTAATTATGCAATATAAAGCAATTTGGAAGGATACTTTTCGAGAATTATCGAATTCAATTATGCGATTTCTTGCGATTTTAATTATTATTTTTCTAGGGGTCGGATTTTATGTCGGAATCAGCGCAACAAGTCCGAATATGCTGTGGACAGCCGATGAATATTATTCGAACCACAATTTAATGGATTACCGCGTATTGTCCACTTATGGACTGACGGATGAAGACTTAGAAGATTTAAATGCTCTTTCTGGATACACCGTTCAAAGTCACTATGCTAATGATTTCGTTGTAGAAGATTATTCAGAATCCATCCGCTTGTATAGTTATGATTTAGAAAATGGTCAATCAATCAACGATTATTATATTGTTGATGGTCGTTTACCAGAAACTAGTGGTGAGATTGCATTAGACAGCCAGGAAAGTTTTCTCTCAGATGTACAGATTGGTGATAGGATCTCTTTAGAAAGTGGAGAAGATAACGGAAACCCCGAAAACAATCTTCATCAACAAACTTTCGAAGTGGTTGGATTTGTTAGAAGTCCTTTATTTATTGAATTAGGCTCTCGTGGAAATACAACGATTGGTAGCGGATCTTTAAACGGTTTTGGAGTCATTTCAGAAGAAGATTATAACGCCGAAATTCGAACGGAAGCTTATATAACCGTTGAAAATACGGAGAATTTTGAAGCTTATACAGATGAATATGAAGCGATGATTAATGAAAATGCAGACGAATTAAATCATCTTTTAGCAGACTTAGAAACTAGACGAGCAGAAGAAATTGAAAATGAAATTCAACAAGAAATTGACGATGGCCGAGCGGAAATTGAAGAAGCCGAACAAGAATTAGCGGATGCTGAAACAGAACTTGAAGAGGCTCGAGTTGAACTTGATGAAGGTTGGCAAGAGTATGAAAATGGTGTCGCAGAGCTTGAAGAACAAACAGCGAATGCCCGCCAAGAGATTAATGCGAATGAAGCCCAACTGCAAGAAGAACTCGATAATTTAAATACGCAAGAACAAAATTTAATCCAGCAAAGAGATGAATTACAAACAGAATTGAATAACTTAGCTGGTGCGGATGAAGAAATCGCCGCCGGTCGGGAGCAGCTGACAGATGGACTTGCTCAAATTGAGGCTGGATTAGCTGAAATTGAGGCTAATCGCGAAGCTATTTTACAAGGAATCGAAGAAATCGACCAAGCAATTGTTGAACTTGAGGCGGCTTTAGAAAATCCTTTACTGCCTCCAGATACCATTGAAGAAATACAAGCACAGATCACGGCTTTAGAAAAAGAGCGCGAGGAAGTGAGCACTCCTCTTCAAGAAGAAGAACAACTAATTGCGCAAAGAACTGAACTCCAAACTGAGCTTGATAACTTAAATGCACAAGAGCAAGAGCTCATCGCTGGTCGCAATGCTTTAAACGATGGTATCCAGCAAATCAACAACGGCTTAGCTCAAATCGAAGATGGTCGTCAACAAATAAATGCTGGTTTCAATGAGCTCGAAGAAGCTCGAGCGACTTTAGAAACAGAAACAGCCAATGCGCAAACAGAACTTGCGGATGCCGAAGCTGAACTCAACGAAGCTGAAGCAGACTATCAAGAAGGACTTGAAACCTTTGAAGATGAACGACAAACTGCTCAAGAAGAAATCGCGGACGGCCGTGCTGAATTAGAAGACGCAGAACAAGAATTAGCCGATTTACCAGCACCTGAATACTTATTATTTGACCGTTCGGATAATCCAGGCTATTTAGAGTATAAAGATAATGCAGACCGCCTATCAATTATCGCGATGGTGTTCCCAGGATTTTTCTTCCTGATTGCAATCTTTATTTCATTTACGACGATGACGCGAATGGTCGATGAAGAACGTGAGTATATTGGAATTATGAAATCTTTAGGCTATGCGAATCATCAGATTTTGACGAAGTTTATTACCTACGCTGTCCTAGCTACCTCAGTGGGTGCTATTTTAGGACTGATTGCGGGTTATACGTTGATTCCTGAATTGATCTTTTTTGCCTATAGTTCGATGTATAACTTCCCAGAGATGTTGCTTCAAGGCTATACACTATACACAACCATTGCTTTGATCGCAGCCTTTGTCTCGACAGTAGGTGCTAGTTTACTAGCTGTTCAACATTCTCTAAAAAGTAACGCTGCATCGTTACTTCAGCCAAAAGCCCCTAAAAGAGGATCTCGCATTTGGCTAGAGCGCATACCGTTTATTTGGCGAAGATTAAGCTTTAACTATAAAATTACATTCAGAAATGTTTTCCGTTATAAATCGCGTATGTTGATGACGATTTTTGGAATTGCCGGAAGTACCGGTCTGATTTTAACGGGCTTTGGTATTTCAGATTCCATCGGGGATATCCCACAAATTCAATACGGAGAAATCAACCAGTTTCAAGCTTATGTCGCTTTAGATCCGAATTTAGAACCTGAAGCGCTTGAAAGTCACAAAGAAACCATTCAAAATGATGCTCGAATCGGTGATGCCCTACTTGTCACTCAAGACAACGCAACCGCTAATGGCGCAGAGTTAAACGAACAAAACATCTCGATCTTTGTTCCAAATGACACAGACAGACTAGATGACTTTGTGAAGCTTATGGATTATAAAGATGGTGCTGTTCAGGCATTAGACGATTCGGGTGCTTATATCACCCAAAAATTGGCGCAGTTATTTGAAGTGGAAGTCGGCGACCAATTAGAGATTACGAGTGAAAATAATGAAGAATGGGTGGTTGATGTATCGGGAATTGTCGAAAATTATATCGGACATACCCTGTATATGACCCCTGAATACTATGAGAAAATGACAGGTTCAGAGAACGGAGAACCCAATCTACAACTCATTAAATACGATACAAATGAAGTTGACGAAACAGAAATTGGTCGAGACTTAATGAATACAGATGAAGTGATTGGTGTCAATTATGTCACCGATGTTGCTCAAAGCTTTAGTGGAACCTTAGACAGTTTAGATTTAATTACACAAATCCTTGTCATCTCTGCAGCGGCTTTAGCTTTCATCGTCTTATATAACCTGACTAACATCAATGTCTCTGAACGACAACGAGAGCTTTCAACGATTAAAGTCCTTGGTTCTTACGACCATGAAGTAACCATGTATATTTACCGAGAGAATATTATTTTAACCATCCTCGGAATCTTCGTTGGTTTTGGTTTCGGAACCGTGTTGACGAATTTTATTATGGACACGATGGAAATTGATATGCTCGTCTTTGGACGGGAGATTCATTTAAGGAGTTATGTCTACTCTGGTTTACTAACCGTCCTATTTAGTGTTGTTATCATGATCGTTATTCATTACCAGTTAAAACGTATTAATATGGTCGAAGCTTTAAAAGCAAATGACTAAACAAGTAAATCTAGACAAGTAAAATCGATTTTTAGACTTACTTGGGTAGTTATACCGGATATCGGACCAAGTGAGACTAATCTTTAGATTCACTTGGGTAGTCTACCCAACTTTGCGTTAGAATAAAAAAACAAACACTTTCTTGAAAGCTGGAAAATTGCTTTTCAAGAAAGTGTTTTTTTATTTGTTATTCGATAATATTTTGTGGATTTCCTTCAAGATATTTTTCTACATTATCAAAAGCAATATGGGCACGTGTCACCATCGACTCATCCGTTAAGAAAGCAATATGTGGAGTTAAGACGGCATTTTTTGCAGATAATAAAGGATAATCTTCTGGAATTGGCGGTTCCATATCGAAGACATCAATTCCTGCACCTGCAATTTTTTCATTGTTTAACAATTCAGCTAGCGCATCATTGTCAATAATTGGACCGCGAGCGGCATTAATTAAAATGGCTTCAGGTTTCATTAATGCTAGTTTTTCTTTAGACAACGTGTTTTCTGTTTCGTCATTTAAAGGTAAGTGAACACTGACAATATCACTTTGCTTGAGTAAGTCATCTAAAGAAACAAATTCTAAACCTAACTCTTTAGCTTCTTCTTTTTCTGAACGGTTATAGCCAATAAGATTTGCGCCGAAAGCTTTAAATAATCTCGCCGCTTCTAAACCAATACTTCCCGTTCCAATAATTCCAACCGTTTTTCCTTTAATTTCATTCCCTTGGAAAGTTGTGACATCTTCTCCTTGACGTACACTCTGATTCCCAAAACTAATTTTACGAAGAACGTCAATCGTTAAACCAATCACGAGTTCAGCAACTGCCGTATTGGAATATCCTGCGGCATTTGCAATTTGAATGCCTTGATCTTTTGCTGCTTCTTGGTCCACATGATCTACACCCGTAAATGCAACGTTAATTAACTTTAAGTTTTCGGCATTTTGAAAAGCTTCTTTTGGATAGGGATTATTTGCAATAATTACAATATCTGCATCCGCACTACGCTCTGCCAACTCTTCTACGTCGGTTGTTTTTTCATCATAGTAGACAAATTCATGCCCCGCTTCCTTTATAGGCGCCGATAATTCTTTAATTAGTGAATCTGGAACACTTAATGGTTCTAACAGTTTTACAATCACGATATAACTCCTCTTCTAAAAATAATCTTCTTTATCATTATAACATTATTTTATCGTGTGTTCTTATATCTGATTTCGTGTACTCTTAATATGAATTCATTTTGATTCAATCTCATTGAAACTTATGCTAGAGTAAAAGAAAAATAACTACATATTTTTGAAAATGGAGGGAGAGTTGAATGAAAGTCGAAATTATTACGATTAGTTCTCAGTTATTGAGAGGACAAGCTATTAATGAAAATGTCGCTTTTTTAACTAGAGAGTTCGTTACTCTTGGAATACCCGTTCGCCATAGCTCGATGCTTCTGGATGATCCAGAAGATTTAAAAGATGCCATCGAGATCGCTGAAAATCGTGCGGAGCTTATTATTATTGCGGGTGGTTTAGGCCCTGATGAAGATGATATTACGAAAACAACTCTTTCTGAATATTTAGAGATTCCCTTGGCTTTAGATAATGAAACAGAAGAACGAATCATCACTTATCATCAAAATTCAGATTTAACCATGCCCGAGTATAATCAATTACAAGCAATGATTTTAATGGACTCTATTCCCTTAAGAAACGTTACAGGGTTAGCTGCAGGATTCTTTTATACGAATGAAAAAAATAGTTATATGCTTTTGCCTGGTCCTTCTGATGAATTAAAACCGATGTTTATTGAACATGCTCGTCCTTTGATTATCGAGAAGCTTTTAGATCAAGTTAAAATAAAAACAAAAATATATTCTTTATACGGTTTAACTTTAGCTCAAGTAAATGAAAATCTTAATGATTTAGTTACTTACGATGAAAATCCTTTTCTCGGTATTTATTATGAACAGGACGAAGCAGAAATTCAGATTACGGCTAGAGCGAAAACAGAGCAAGAAGCCAATGAAATAGTGAATGAAGTAGCTAAAAAAGTGAAGGAACGAGTGGGAGAATATATTTATGGCGAAAATGAAGGCCGACTAGCTCATGTTGTAAAAAGATTACTAAAAGAACAAGGGAAGAAAATCACAGCCGCAGAAAGTCTTACAGGTGGTTCTTTTTTAGATGTCATTTCTGGAGAGCCTGAATCAAGCGAAATTTTTGAAGGCGGCGTTGTGACTTACAGTGAAAATATAAAACATAATGTTCTAGAAGTAACTGAAGAAACGCTCGATAAACATGGTGTTGTAAGTCCACAATGTGCGATTGAAATGGCCGAAAATTCGATGGAAATGTTTGAAGCAGATATCAGTATTTCTTTAACTGGAGTAGCTGGCCCTTCTTCACTTGACGGAGAAATTCCTGGAACCGTATGGATTGGACTCGCACAAGAAGGAAAAGAAACATTTGCGAAAAAATTTCATTTTGGATATAAACGAGAAAGAAACCGAAGAAATTCAGTACTATCCGCATTAAACTTAGCTCGTTTGGCTTTATTAGATGAGCCCATTACAGATCAAGTGTTTTTTGATGAAAAATAAAATATATATAACGTAACAAAAAGTCTTTACTTCGAGAATTCAAAGTAAAGACTTTTTGTTTTAAATAGCATTAGGCCACTTGTTCATCTACTTTTCCAAGTTGAAAAGTGATATAGAAACTAACAAGCAATAAAATACTGCCCATAATTAAAGAGAGGAATGTATTCGACTGGGCAAGATCTTCAAATGCATTCACATTGTATAAAATCGCAAAAGGCGAAGCGATGACTAAGCCTAAGATGCCACTATATGTAAGACTTGGAAATTTTATAAATAAAAATTCAATTAATTTACTAATTAAAAAGATCCCCACAATAATACCGATCCCAACAGGAGCAATCAAAATTAAATTCTCAAGCATTCCACTCCAGTTTAGAGCTAAAACATTATCGAAGAAAGTCGTTAATAATTGAAGCAGTTGATAATAATAACCAAGAATCATTAAAACTAAAGAACCACTAATTCCTGGGATAATCATTGTAGCGGATGCAATAATCCCTATTAGAAACAATATAAGAACCAATCTAAAAGAAACACCTAAAGAAGAAGCATCTGTAGCTGGTTCTTGCATGATAGAGAAACCAATAACTAATATCAGAAAGAAAAGAAAGACCAAGCCATGTTTAAGAGAGAAACGTTCATTTTTCTTTTCGAGAGCTTCTTGGAATTCTTGATTTAAAATAGGTAAACCACCTAAAATTAAACCTGTAAAAGCTAAAGATGTAACAAAAGCGTACTGAGATAATAAAAATTCAATGGTATAAGAAAAGAAGACAACCCCCAAAGCAAGTCCAATACCTAGTGGAAGAAGAAACTTTAAGCTTTTCTTTTTTTCTTTAAATAAACGAGTAATGGAGAAAATTAAATCATCATATATCCCTAAAGAAACAGCCATTGTTCCTCCACTGACACCAGGAATAATATTTGAGATGCCCATTAACATTCCTTTTAGCATTAACCAAAACAAATTCATTTTTTAATCATCCTTTTGTTCTATATGTATTCTATACTCTATCATGAAAAAATAAATCTCCATAAGATTTCTAGCAGTTTTAAAGACATAATTATAACCCTCATACAATGAAAAAAGCATAGCCTATATGACTATGCCTCTTTTAACTATATATTTTAGATTGAGTTATTTTTTAGGATCTGTATTTTCTTGTGATTTTTCTTCGCGAACTGCATTCATACCTTTAGTCCAGTATGATAGTTGATATAACATTGTTTCAACTGCTTCCGTTTGTGCATCACTTGGGTTGAATCCATCTTGGTTCCAGTCATAAAATAAAGATAATGCTGGTTGTGTACGAACATGTGCTACTTGGAATTCAGATAATACTGTACGTAATTGTTCTGCTGAACGAACGCCTCCAGCTGAACCATAACTTACAATTCCTGCAGCTTTGTCATTTAATTCATTATAAACGTAGTCAAGAGCATTCTTCAATGCTGACGGTAAACCATGGTTATATTCTGGAGTGACAAAGATATATCCATCTAATTCAGTCACTTTATCTGCCCATGGCTTTTGTTGTTCACTAGCTTTTAAATCTGAAGTGTACGCAGGTGAAGCTGCCTCATCAAATAATGGCAGTGGATAATCTTTTAAATCTACGATTTCAAATTCTGCATTATTTGTATAGTTATCAGCTATATTTTTTACCCATTTTGCAACATCTTCATTGGCACGACCGTCTCGAATACTTCCCATAACAATACCGATTTTCATTTTTAAAATTCCTCCTATGAATTAACTTCTGAATATAGTATAACATACATAATCTCGAAATCGAGATATACTATTTAGAGATAAAATCATTCTTGCAAAAAGATTTTTATTCTTTATTCTTAAGTTACAAAATGAAGAGGATAGAGAGTATTGGATTTATCGTAGAGTAACTGATGAAAAATAACCAAGAAAAGACTATGGACAACAAGCTATTTAGTTAGTTATAGATAATCTGGCACATATTAAAGAGCAAGTCACAAAGTATACGTTTTAATATAAGGAACTGACCTAATGAAATCGGCAGAGCAATGGATAAAAGAATTAGCACTTGAGCCACACCCAGAAGGTGCTATTATCGACAAACGGATATTTCTGGGGGAACTTATTTAGATAACCCTTCTAGTTTGCCATTGTATACAAATATTTACTTTTTATTGACAGAAGACAATCCCTCTCATTTTCATCAACTCACTTCAGATGAATTATGGTTTTTCCATGACGGAAATCCGTTAACGATACATTCCATTACAGTTGATGGAAATTATGAAATAAACGTATTGGGATTGGATCAAACAATGAAACAACAACTTCATCATACCGTTCCAGCGAAAACTATTTTCGGATCTTCAGTAGATGACGGCTATGCATTAGTAAGTTGCACTGTGATTCCTGGCTTTGACTTTGATGATTTTAAGTTATTTACAAAAAAAGAATTACTAGAAAAATATCCTCAACATCAAATAATAATTAATCAATTAGCCTATGAGACTCACCCTAATTAGAGAGTTCATAGGCTTTTCTTTAGCTATTAAAAGTCATCTCTTGCTTCACGAAGTTCAATAAAATTTTCTAATGTCTCCGCACGCATAAACAAATTAATCTCTTTTTCTTTACCAATGGTTGATGGTAACGTTGGCTCACCCTTTTTGAGGAGCTCATTAACTTCCTCCAACGCTTCGTCAATGACTTTGTTTCTAGGCTCAATCGTTTGTGCAAACCTTAAATTTGTTTGTGTATATTCATGCCCTGCATATACTTTTACCTGATTATTCAATTGTTTGAATTTTTGTAACGTATCATATTGTGCCTGATAATCGCCAGTAAAGACTCGTCCACATCCACCGGAGAATAAAGCATCCCCACAGAAAAGTGCATCGTCCATTAAATAACTAATATGCTCTTCCGTATGGCCCGCTGTTTTAAATACTTCGAATGTTTTGTCATATAACTCAAAAGTATCTCCATCTTTAACAACACGATCAGCGAAATTTTCTGTTTCTTCTGGCCCATAAACAACTGTTTTAGGATATTGAGTGACAATTTCTTTTACTCCGCCCACATGATCCTCATGCTTATGTGTGAGTAAGATAGCCACTTCCTCCAATTGGTTCTCTTCTAAGTAAGCTACCACACCCATTGATTCTCCTGGATCCACTACAATAGCTTTCTCTTGTTCTTCAATGATCCAAATATAATTATCTGAAAAAGCTTTGATTGGAAAAATGTTCATATATATCTCTCCTTCAATACTTATGGCAAATCCGTCATGTTTTATCTATTAACGTTTATTATCAGAATTCTTTAAAGCTTCTATTGCACCCATACCACCTTTAATAACAGTTGTTTGGTAACCTTGTTTTCTTAGATAGGAAGCAGAAGCGGTTGCTCGACCACCAGAACCACAAAGCGTATAGACAGTCTCTTTTGAATTTAACTGCTTAAATTGATCAGTCAGATCTTCTAATGGTATATTGACTAAATTTTTCTCTGGAGCAGGACGAGTAATTTCATCTGGATGCCGCACATCCAATAAACTATAATCTCTTTCTAATGCCATAAATTTTTCTGCAGAAATTGTCGGAATAGTTTCTAACACATCAGTAGGAATTTCTTCAAATAATAAGTAACCTGTAATATTTTCAATATCTTGATTCTTAGCCTCTTCTACTAAATCAGAAAGTTCTTTTTGATTCTCTTCTGTAGTGATTAAAATAACTTCTTCTTTACTATTCAGTAATTGTTTCCCATACTTTAATAAGTTTTTAGGAATTAGATTCAAGGCACCTGCTAAATACCCTTGTTGAAATTCTTTCTGTGAACGTAAATCAACTATTTGTTGATTTACAATTTGACCAAATGGTATTTTTGGTAATTTATTCATGATAACCTCCTTCATTTATAGTATTCCCATTGATACTTTTTAATGTCGACATGGTTTTCAGCTTTCATTTCCACATTTTCTGCTTCTAAAAGTTTTCGTTGTTCTTCCCATCCCGGTGCTAAACGTCCAATATGGTTTACTACTCTATGACAAGGAAAGCGTCCATAATATTCAGCCATACTTAACACTCTACCTACTAGTCGGGCATTTTTTGGACGGTCAATCAATCGAGCAATTTGACCATAAGTCGCTACTTTTCCGGCAGGGATTTCTTCAACAACCGATAAAATTTCATATATCAAATCTTCATCCAATACTTTTGCCATTATTATAAAACTCCACTCCACTTACAGCTGTATTTTGCTTTTCTTTTCAAACATCAATTTAAATCCAAATCTTTACGTCAAATAAGTGACTGCATTTCGGACAACGTGCTTTATGCGTTCCTCTTTTACGTGGTAAACGTAAAGTTGTTGTACATTCAGGACATTTGCGATAACGATGTGAACGTATATCTTGAAATCTTCGAATGAACATTCTCCATTTTGATTTTACAGAACCTGTAAATTTCAGAAAAATTTGATTTTCTCTTTGTCTAGCTAAAATATTTTTAGAAAACGCTCGGAAAAACGTCCATATAACCAATAAGAGTGTAATAATACTCAAAAAAGAATTGCGAATAAAGATTTGTAGCAACTGTAACGCAATAAAAAGAACTGCGCTCGCCATATATAGCTCATCAGTCCCATAACGACCATACATAAAGCGTGCAAATTTCCATTTTAATTTATTTAACATTCAAAATCTCCTCAAATAAAAAGTACTTTAAACAAAGTATAACGTAAATGTGTGAAAATTATTTAAATAGAAGGTGTTTAAATCATTATAACAGATGTTTTATTCGGTTTTTAAGCCATAAAATTTAAGATAACTATTGTAATCAAAAACAAAAAAGACAGGATGCTTTTCTTTCTAGCACCCTATCTTTTCATATTTTATTCTGTTTTAACTACTCTTCAATCGACTGATACTCTACATCCAAACCTTTTTGAACGCCTGGTCGTTCTGCAATACGATTCGCCCATTCTAAAAGATGTGTATATTCATCTACATTTAAAAATTCAGCAGATCCTTCATATAAATCACCTAAAACTAAGCGACCGTACCAAGACCAGATCGCAATATCTGCAATAGTATAAGTATCACCCGCGATATAAGGACGCTCCGCTAATGTTTTATCTAGTAAATCAAGTTGACGTTTCGTTTCCATCGTAAATCGATCAATTGGATATTTCATTGGTTCTGGAGCATATGCGAAAAAGTGTCCAAATCCGCCGCCAACATAAGGGGCTGACCCAATTTGCCAAAATAGCCAATTTATAGTTTCATTCCGTCCATGGACATCAGTTGGTAGCAATTGATTATATTTTTCAGCTAAATAAAGTAGGATGGACGCTGATTCAAAGATTTCAAGACGAGGAGTTTCACTTTGATCTACAAGTGCAGGAATTTTCGAGTTTGGATTAATTTCAACGAAATCAGAACCAAATTGGTCGCCTTCCCCAATATTAATTTTGTACACGTCATAATCTGCCTCTGTTACGCCTAATTCTTTCAGCTCTTCAAACATAATAGTGATTTTAATACCATTTGGAGTTCCTAATGAATAAAGTTGAAAAGGAGCTTCCCCCACTGGTAACTTCTGGTCGAAACGACTACCTGCTGTCGGTCGATTCCCACTTTTTTCTTTGTTTTCTTCTTCCCACTGCCATACTTTTGGTAATTCATAAGTCATTGCTGCTACACTCCTTAATTTTATTTTCTATTTTTTAAAATAATCTTCCACTAGATAGATACCCATATTAATTATCGACAAGATAGTAGACCATTTCAACTTCTCTGCTTAGCTCTTCTATATATCTCTACTCTTAATTAATAATCATCTTACATCACGAATTATTTTTTGATTTATAGAGTCGTATGAGAAGAAGAGTTATAATAGAGATCATTAGACTTACGCCTGTAATCCACAGAAGTGCCTTCGGAATAGGGATCCCTAATACCAAGAGTATGGTGATCGTAAGTAATGCAACAAAAGTAATCACCATATCAAATTTTAGGAAGTATTCAATAATGACCATTTCTCTTCCCCCTTTTTGAATGAATTACAATCAATAAATAGATGATCAAGCTGCTGAGCACTATCTCTCAATAAGGTTTCCTTCTGTGGATGTATATTAAGATCAAGTTCTTGTAAGGAATATTCATTATCCACTATATTTACAAAGAGGTTATCTTCTTTATACTTTTACAATATCATAATTATGTAATTTACGATATTGCTAACATCACAAAAAATCTCAAAGAAATTCTCTATTTATAAAATAACCATTTCTACTTATGATACGGCTCATTTCTTATAATTTTAAATGCTCGATAAGTTTGTTCAATTAAAATTAAACGCATGAGCTGGTGCGGATAAGTCATTTTACCGAAAGAGATTTTTAAATCCGTCTTTTGTAAAACTTCTTTACTCAGACCATGAGAACCACCTATGATAAAAGCAATTTGACTGGTTCCGTAAGTCATCGTCTCGTTCACTTCTTCCGCGAAAGCTTCTGAAGTTAATTGTTTTCCTTTTAAGTCTAAAGCAATGACACGTGCTCGCTCCGGTATTTTTCCTATGATTCTTTGTCCTTCTGCTTCTTTTACTTGTTCTACTTCAGCATCGCTTAGTGCCTGTCCAGCCGGTTCGTCATTGACTTCCACTATTTTTACATTTGCATAACTTTTCATTCTTTTTAGATATTCTGCTATGCCATTTTTTAAATATTTTTCTTTTAACTTACCCACAGCAATAATTGTTATTTCCATTCTTTTCCTCCAGAGTTGTCAACATAGTTATCCACATGTCCACAAGTTATTTGCGAAAATTTTCAATCTAATTTGTTCATATCAAGCTTCAATTCCTAATGGGAACACTTATTCAATTAAGTTACCAACAAGTTACCCACAGTTATAAACACATCATTTTAAAGTGTCAAACCTTGACTTATAGCCATTTACAGAAAAATATTATTCTGTAAATATACGTTATCCACAGCTTATTTTCATTAATGTGGATGCTCCATTTATATAAACCTTATTGTTATCCACTTTTCCCCTAAGTTATCCACAGGAGTAATTATTTAACCACAAGCTATACCCAAATCCACAGCTGTGGATAAGAAAAAACACAATATCTCTACAAATAAGATATTGTGTTTATTGATGTTTTTAATTACTTTCTGCTGCCTGCATTTCCATAGTCGTTACGCGAGGCTCACCATTACGGTAAAATTCTATTTCGACTGTTTCTCCAACCTCCGTTGTATAAATTAACTGACGTAAGTTGACCGAATTTGTAACTTCTTCTCCACCAAAAGTAACAAGCACATCTCTTGGTTCTAAACCAGCACTTGCCGCAGATGAATTATTCTCTACTCGAGTAATCACGACACCATCTGAAACATCTTCAGGAAGGTTCAATTCCTCTGCTCGTTGCGTTCCAGAAATATAAGCTAAATCAATCATTGTTATCCCTAAAAATGGACGGACAACTTCTCCATTTTGTTCTAACTGATTAATAATCTCTACTGCATCATTACTTGGAATCGCAAAGCCCATTCCTTCTACTGTTGCGGAAGAAATTTTCATTGAGTTAATCCCTACAACTTGTCCAGCAATGTTAATCAGCGGACCACCAGAGTTCCCTGGGTTAATTGCCGCATCCGTTTGAAGTGCCGTCATTTCCCAATCATATTCGCCATCTGTGTCTGTATCTACTGGAACTGTTCTTCCTATACCAGAAATAATACCTGAAGTAACTGAAGAAGCAAACTCAGTCCCTAATGGTGAACCGATAGCAATTGCTGGTTCTCCGACGGTTAAATTTTCTGAATCTCCAAATTCAATCGCTGTATCGACAGTTGAGGCATCTACTGATAAAACCGCTAAATCCGTCCAAACATCTGCCCCTTCAACCTCTGCAGTAGCTCTCGTGCCATCTTGGAATAAAATCTCTATAGCGTCAGAACCATCAACGACATGATTATTTGTAAAAATGTATGCTCGATCATCTTCTATTTTATAAACGGCACCACTTCCAGAACCAGCCTGCAGATATTCTTCTTCGCTAGCTTCCATACCATAGTAACTTGCCCATGAGCTAAAATCATTTCTTTGTAAATTAATAATAGAAACGACTGCTCCTTCAACTTGTTCGACAGCTTCAGTTATTCCACTTTGAACATTTACTTGAACATTTGAAATTTGAACTTCTTCTTGTGCTTCTTCTGGCTCTTCTGCTCCATTATCAGTTGTATCCGAATCATTTAGCCCATTGGTACAACCTAATAAAACTAGAGGAACCGCTGTAAGCATCATAAATCTCTTAATTTTATTTTTCATTGAATATACTTCCCCTTTTTCGTTAAACGTTAATTATCTGTTATTTTTTGATATATCTGATTCTCTTACAAAATTATGAAAATCATTTGAAAGTAATCTTAAATTATATTATATATTTTAACATGGATTGTTGCAAAAATCAGAAAAAGACGGCTTTTCTCTAGTAGCGAGTATTATAAGAATTAATTGTTTTCTTACAAATACTCTTTAAAACAAAAAAGTGTCAGTAAACGATATTTCTCAACCGTCTACTAACACTTCAAATTATGGGTTTTTATTTATAAAGTAAACAAACGCTGTGCACTGTCCGGATCTGTATCATAAAGATGGAAGTGTTCATTTACACCCATCCCTTTGCGAAGTAGAATCTCTTCAACAGTATCACGAGCAATTTCTTTCATATTATTTTCTTTACTTAAATGTCCTAAGTATACTCGCTTCGTTTTGTCACCAATCATGTCAACGAGTGCAAGAGCTCCATCTTCATTTGAAAGATGTCCCTTATCACTTAAAATACGTTGTTTTAACGGCCAAGGATAACCACCCATCCTTAACAGAGAAACATCATGGTTACTCTCCATTAAGTAAGCATCCGCATTTTTCAAGCTATCACGCATCCGGTCGCTTACATAACCCGTGTCAGTTAAAATAACAAATTGCTTTTTATTTTTTTCAAATGCATAAAACTGTGGATCTGCGGCATCGTGAGATACTCCAAAACTTAAAACATCAATATCTCCGATCGTTTTTAATTCTTCTAAATCAAATAAAAATTTGTGTTCTGTTTTAACTTTTCCAATTTTTTTATCCATAGCTTGCCATGTTTTTTCATTCGCATAGATATCTAGGTTATATTTTCGAGACATAATGCCTACACCTTTGATATGATCGCTATGCTCATGACTCACTAATATAGCATCCAAGTCATATGGATCCCGGTCGATTTGGCCCAGGAGCTCAGTCGTTTTCTTTCCAGTCAAACCACAATCAATTAAAAGCTTTGTTTGTGCAGATTCGACATAAATAGCGTTTCCTGAACTACCACTCGCTAAAACACTAATTTGTAAATCATCCAATTTATTTATACTTGATCGCTTTATTGTTTCCAATTATAAAATCCTTCCAAATTAAATGTATTATCGAATAGCCGATGAACATCCTGAAATAACCATTTATTCTGGAGCATTTCCTTCAGTTTGTTCTTCATCTGTCGTTTCATCGCCTGTATTTGTATCACCATTCGTATCTTCATTATTTCTATTCTCTTCCGAATCATCAGATGATTCAACAGGTTGCCTAATGATTGTACCATTTACAGCATCCACACGAAAGGTATTTCGTTCAGAAGATCGTTCAATGTTAACTATCCATACGGGACTATACATGCTCAAATCCTCAAGGTGTAAAGCTCTTCGATAAGTTAATATTGGTGTTTGTACTACAGAACCTTGCGTAATTTCATTATTTAAAAATAAAATTTCTATCGCACGAGAACCATCAATTAGTTGCAAAGCATTTCCCTGTCGCGTAGCGGGTCCAGCATAAGTTTGTTGATAAGCATAAATTTCACCTGCATCATTAACATATAGTGAAATTTCTGAAGTGCCATCTGCTATTGGAATCCCGTCAACATACTGATTAAATACAAATCTTCGTCCTTCTTCTTCATAACGGGACAGTCTATACTCAGAGCCAAACATCACTTGATCAGAAGTCACAAATTCTCTTAAAAGGTCAAAATCTTCGTCTACAAAGCCTTCGCTTGGATTTCCTTCAAGTTCCATTGGATTAGAAGGAAAACTCTCATAGTACACTGTTTGGTCCTCATTTAAGCTTCCAGTCAGTTCATTATTAGTTTCTAGTTCTTGCGCCAGTAAATTATGTGCATTTACTTGCAGTGGAAAAATTTCTTCTCCTTCTGTGTCTAAACCTTCTAAATCAGGTAGTTCAATATCTAAATCGGCCATATTACTATAAATATTATTCGTTGTAGGCTGCGTGGATGTATATTGAATATCTTGTCGTTCAAATATTCCTACAATTAAGTAAATATTTAATAAAGCAAAAGCAAGAATAAAAATCCGAGCAATTTTTTTAAAATCCATAAGCAACCTCCCCATGTAACTCTAACAAGGTTTCAAACTCTGTCCACGAACCATCATATAATATATACCAATCAGGAATGAAGTAAATCACTTGGCTTGCTTCATCACTCTCTTGCCATGTATAGCCAATGGTTAAATCTTCAACCTTCTCAAATTCTTCTGGAGACAATTGATTAGAGAGCTGATCAATGACTTCGATACCTGGTATTAACTCTTCAGTAGGAGAGCCATCCATCGTAATCGGCGTATTAATAAAGCGCAGAGGTAACTTCAAATGAGTCACTCCACCTTCAACCAAACCAACTTCCGATACCGTTTCATTATCTGACGAACTAAAAACAGGCAATCCTTCAATTTCACGCCTAAATGAAACGATGCCATCCTCTGGACTGTAATTCGTTAGTGCATAAGTCCCTGTCCAATTTTCAAATCGATTAACTTGTTCAAAACTTCGAATAAATCGATCTGTTGGACCTAATTCCCCAGACTCTTCGATCTGTCTTAAAAAGACTAACGTATGATTTCTTGAATTAATGGTAACTTCTCTTGTTAAATCAATATATCTCGTTGTTGACTCAGAAGATCGAACATCTACCAAAGATGGATCAGGATAGAAATTACTGGTATACAAAGAATTTGGTAAGCGGTCAATAACATAACTTCTATATGGAATCTCGATTGTTTCTTGAGATAAATAAATAAGTTTTTCATTAAAAATTCGAATTTCTGCCGGTTTATAAATCAGGTTTTCTGTATTTAAGAATGGATCTATATTAATTGATTCATCTTCAGAGACAGATGCAGAATAAAAAGCATTCGTCTCTGTATGATAGAAGTAAACAGTTCCTCGATTCTCTATATTAATCAATATGCGATCGAAAAAACTATTTTCATTTTCTTGAGAAAGGTCGTCAAATTTTTGCGAAAGAATCCCCAATGGTAATTCTTCTCTAAATATAAATTCCATCCATTCTCCATTTTGTAGCATTTCTAGATATTGTGATACATTGACTTCTTCATAACTCTCAATACTTTGCAAATTATCAGAAGAATATCGATTGTCTAACAAGTTTCTCAAAGGAAAAGTACTTGCTACAGTTAGCGACGATTGATCCTCTACTCCATGTAAAGCGATAAGAGTTGGTCTGAATGCTTCGCTTTCAGAATGTTCCGTCATAGAAACATTGGAACGAACCGTTTGATTACTTGAATTTTGTTCCTCACCAATATTTCTACCTGCTGTCCATAGATTAAATGACAATAAAAAACTCAAAAGAACTAGAATAGTTAGTGTAATATTACGAATTTGGTCTTTTTTTAGTCCCATCCCCATTCCTCCTCTTCATATGGAATATAAGGAAGAGCGATATAAAACGTTGTGCCATCTCGTTCAATACTTTCAGCCCAAATTTCACCATCATGTTGTTCGATAACTTCACGACTAATAGCTAAACCTAAACCAGTTCCACCCATAGCTCGTGATCGCGCACGATCCACACGATAGAAACGGTCAAAAATATGGTCTAAATCTTCTGCTGGAATACCAATTCCTTCGTCTTTTATAGTAATAATGACTTGACTACCTTTAATCGCCATTGTACAGGTGATTGTACCACCTTCTGGTGAATATTTAATTGCGTTATTCATTACATTATCTAAAACTTGAACAATACGATCAGGATCAATATCAACGAAAATAGCTTCATCTAATAGATTACGTTTGATTGTGTAGTTATTATTGCGATATTCTTCAGATTCCAATAACATATCAAATCTTGTAAGCACGTTAGTGAATAAAGCAGTTAAATCAATCAATTCTTTTTGAAGTTCGCTTTTTCCAGAATCAATACGAGAAAGATGTAGTAAATCTTGAATCATTCGGATCATACGGTCTGTTTCTGATTGGGCCACATCTAAAAATCTAGGGGCTAATTCAGGATCTTTCCATGCACCATCAATTAATGCTTCAATATAGCTGCGCATACTTGTTAAAGGCGTTCTTAATTCATGCGAAACATTCGAAACAAACTCTTTACGCTCTTCTTCAATTCTTTCTTCTTCAGTTACATCACGCAATACACAAACTATCCCGCTAATATAGCCTGAATCTGCTTGAATCATTGAAAATGATGCGCGTAAAATGGTTAATGCTTCTTCTGATTCAATACGGATCGTAATATCTTCTTTACGGTCAACTAAATCACGCAAGTTATAATCTTCTTCTAATTCCAGTAAGGTTAAAATATTTTTTCCAGCCAACTCACTTCTAGATAGATGTAACATCTGAGAAGCCATGTTATTGGCGATGTCTAACTCTCCACGACGGTTTGTTGCAATCACACCTTCAGACATATTACTTAATACACTGTCTAAACGCTGTCGTTCCGCCTCAATACGCCGCTGTCCAGTTTCTACTTCATCGGATAATTCGTTAATATTTTTAGCTAATAAACCAATTTCATCCATTCCATAAATAGTAATTTCTCCGGAATAGTCCCCTTCACCAATCGCTTTTGCTTTTGCTTGCATTTCTTTTATAGGCTCTGTCAAAGCTTTTGAAACCATATTTGCGAGGATAGAGGAAAGAATAATTGCAATAAAGGAAGCACGTAAAAAGATAAGAGTAATATCTGTAATCTGTTCATAAACCGTTTCAATATTACTTTCCATAACGATAGCACCAATAACGACTTGTGATTCGCCTGTTGAATATACTGGCTCTACCATTCGCCATCTCCGTGCATTTAATTGGGGGTTAATAATTTGCCTTGAGATAGATGTCCCTTGTAAAACAGTTGAACGCACATCTTCTTCATTTAATAGTTGTCCGACTTCAACTTGTTGGGTGGTATCACTATTTCCAACCACAACAAAACCAGCATCTACTACTATAATACTCGTGATGCCTGTTCCCGAAAAATCAGAAATTAAAGTATTGATCTCTTCTTCCGGATCAACATCTTCCGGAATTTCACTTGGTTCTTCAATCATTTCTAAGTACGGTGCAAAAGAATTTTCTAAAAAATTCATTTGTAACTGCTGACTTTCTTGGAAGTTACTTACTAATTGTCTTTCGGTCTGAGTAATAAAATTCGCCCCGATTAGCTGCAGGGCGAAAATAATAACCATAGCAATAATAAAAACTATTTTTGCATTTATAGTTTGGTAAAATTTAATTTTCTTCATAATGTCTAGAGCTCCATTTTATCTGGATTCCTTAAATAATAACCTACTCCACGACGAGTAATAATATAATTTGGATGACTTGGACTATCCTCGATTTTTTCACGTAAGCGACGAATTGTAACGTCTACTGTACGAACATCTCCTAGATAATCAAAATCCCAAACTTCTTCAAGTAAATGCTCCCTTGTCATCACTTGGCCAACATGTCGTGCTAAATAATACAATAATTCAAATTCACGATGTGTGAGCTCAATCGTTTCTCCTTGCTTAGATACATAATATGCATCTGGATGAACGATAATTTCGCCAATTTTAATATCATTTGTTTCTTTTTCTGCTGTTTCAGTAGGTTGTGTAGCACTTTGTCTACGTAGATTCGCCTTAACCCGAGCAACAAGTTCTCGATTAGAAAATGGTTTTGTGACATAATCATCTGCACCTAATTCTAAACCTAACACTTTATCGATTTCAGTTTCTTTAGCAGTCACCATGATGATTGGCATGTTGTGATTTTTTCTAACTTCACGTACTACTTCAAGCCCATCAATCTTTGGTAACATAATATCTAAAACAATTAAAGCTGGCTCTTCCTCTGCTACTTTTTCAAGCGCTTCTTCACCATCAAAAGCCGTAACAACTTCATAACCTTCTTTTTCTAAATTAAATTTTATAATGTCAGAGATTGGTTTTTCATCATCAACTACTAGTATTTTTTTCATTCTACTTCTCCTCAATTTTAAAAGACTTAGATATTGCCATACGTTAAATTCGAGAATGCTATTTATTCATCTGTAAATTATAACACAGGAATAGCGCGAATGCAATTAAGCGTTTACATTCAAAATCCTTACGCGTTTTGATTTTGTGCGGGTTTTGGAGGGATCTGTTTACCTTTGTTTATAGTGAATATCCTTATTTATTGAACGTCAGTTTTAAAGCTGTTGTCTCATTTCCTATTCCTTTATCCGTTGGAAATACAGTAATCTCACTGTTGTCTGATTGATTTAAAATAATGACCGCCACAATTGGATTATAGCCTTCTTCAATAATAAATTTTGGATCGACTTCGACTAATACATCACCACGTTTGACATCCATTCCTTTTTCTATGTTACTTTTAAAACCTTTTCCCTTTAATTCAATAGTATCTAAGCCTATATGAATTAATAATTTTACATTATTAGCTGTTGACAGATAAATCGCATGCTTTGTTGAAGCGATCTGTTCTACTTTTCCATCTACTGGAGAATAAATAACTTTACCTGTTGGACGTACGCCATAGCCATCTCCGATCATTTTATTTGAAAAGATTTGATCTTCAACTTCTTCGATCGGAATGATTTCACCATCGACCACTGACGGTAACTCTAGTATATTTTTTTCTGTGTGATTGTCTATTTTATAATCTTTTGTCAAAATTTGTAACTCCTTATGCTTTTTTATTTTATATTTTTTAATAAAAGTGCACTCATTTCATTTTTAGAATGACATATTTTTTGGTATTGTTATACTAAAGATAATTCAATTCAAGCAAAATAACAATAATTTAATGAAGATATCCAAAATGTTTTAGAAAAGAGGGATTTTAATGAGTACTGGAACAATTATTGCCATTGCTATCGTTGTTATTTCGATCCTTGTTATAATCGGCGTTGGGTTTAGTGCTTATAAAAAAGCAAAACCAACTCTTAAAAATATAAATGATTTAAAAGAAGATATTGATCAGAAAACGAAATATTATACTCGAGAAAGTGAACATCTCAATGAACAAGTCGCTTCCCTTACACAACGTGTAGAAGGCATACAAAGTGAAGTTGAAGTTAAAATGATTCATTTTGATGATTTTATGGATGAACAAGGTCAATTTCAAGCTTCTCTTCGATATCTACAATCCCATGCTGGAGAATATACGAAAGGCATTTCAAGTAATGTAGTAGATGAATTAAAAGAAGATGGTCCAAAAATTAAAGAAACGTTCAAACGTGCCTTCAAAAAGACTGCACAAAAACAAAAAGCACGTCGACAAAATAATTAAGAAAGTTGAGTGAACAAATGAAAAAAAATAATTGGCCACTTATTATTCTAGTTGGTTTAATTTCTGCAGGTGTTGCTTTGTTATTTGCTCCAAAATCTGGAAAAGAATTACGTAAGGATATACAAGATAAAGCAAATAAAACAAAAGACTCTGTAAAAACTAGTGCTGACAATCTGAAAAACGACTTCAAAGAAGCTTATTTCGAGGCTGAACAAGAAGTAGAAATTGAATTAGCCCATTTAGATGAACGTCAACGTGAATTAAGAGAAACAATCTCCTCTATCGAGCAAGAACTGAATTATTAAAATTTGTTTTTAAAAAAGCTGTCATTAGGAATAGATCGCTCTCTATTCATCTAATAATGACAGCTTTTTTATTTAAAATCCTGCTATTTCATTTTCAGGGTAGTAAGTTAAAGACGAAAATTTATTATATTCTTTGATAAATAATAACTTAACCGTTCCTCTTGCTCCGGATCGGTTTTTTTCTATTAATACTTCGACCACGTTGTCTTCTTCTACCTCTTCTTCATCTTCTTCTGCCCGATAATAATCCTCTCGATATAAGAAAGCAACAATATCGGCATCCTGCTCTAATGATCCTGATTCACGTAAATCACTTAGAATCGGACGTTTATCTTGTCTTTGTTCCACACTACGAGACAGCTGTGATAAAGCTATTACAGGCACATTTAATTCCATTGCAAGTTTTTTCAATTGTCTGGAAATCTCTGAAACTTCTTGTTGTCTTGATTCGCGTCCAGATCCTTCAATCAATTGTAAATAATCAATAATAATTAAACCAATCCCACCACGTTCTTGCATTAATCGGCGAGATTTAGCACGGATTTCTGATACTCGAATCCCTGGGGTATCATCAATAAAGATATTTGCTTTTGACAAACTACCCATCGCAACAAATAATTTTTCAAATTCTTCCTCTGTCAGTTGTCCTGTACGTAAATGATTTGCATTTATTGTTCCTTCCGCACAAAGCATACGGTTTACTAACTGTGTAGCACCCATCTCTAAACTAAATATTGCAACATTTTCATTTGTAGAAGTTCCAATATTTTGTGCAATATTTAAAGCAAAAGCTGTCTTTCCTACACCAGGACGCGCTGCAAGGATAATAAGTTCATCTTCATGTAATCCAGCAGTCATCAAATCTAACGCTCGATAACCAGAAGAAAGTCCAGTAATTTCTTCATCATTTTTATATAACTGATCAATTTCTTCCATACTATCTCGAAGAACGTCACTTATTTTTGTAAAACCACTTCTGTTTTTACGTTCAGAAACTTCTAAGATCTTTTGTTCTGCATTATCTAATAAGTTTGATACTTCATCCGACTCTTCATAAGTATCCGATATGATATCTGTAGAAGCTTGAATTAAACGACGTAATAATGAGCGCTCTTCAACGATTTGTGCATAATATTCAACGTTTGCAGCGGTTGGTACAATGTTCGCTAATTCAGCTAAATAAGGAGTTCCTCCTACATCTTCTAGCTGTCCGCTTGTTTCTAATAAGTTTGCTACAGTTATGACGTCAATCTCTTCATTTTTCTCGTTTAAGTCAATCATTGCTTGAAAAATAAGTTGGTGAGATCGTCGATAAAAATCACTTGCTTGAATAAATTCCATCGATGAAATTAATGCTGATGGTTGTAACAATATAGAACCTAAAACAGACTGCTCAGCTTCATTATTTTGAGGAGGCATGCGGTCTCCCATCATCTCCATTGCCAATTATATCATCCTCTCTAAATTAAAAATTTTACTCAAAGAATAACATTGATAAAAAATAGCCCTTGTCCCTGTTTTTCCAATAAGCGAACAAGAGCTTAGTTTAATTTATTTTTCATCTATTGGCAATGCACGTACTGTTAGATTTGCCGTTACTTGGTTATGCAATTTCACTTCTACATTTTGAGTACCTAGTGAGCGCATCGGAATTTTTTGAGTGATCTTTCTTTTGTCTACATTAATATCTAATTGTTCTTTCATTGCATCGGCAATTTTTTTCGTTGTAATTGAGCCAAACAAACGTCCGTCATCTGACGCTTTTTCATAAATTTCAACTGCATTATTTTCTAAGACTTCTTTTTGTTCTTTAGCTTCCTCGAGCATTTCAGCCTCCTCACGTTTTTTTGCTTTAATTTGAGCGTTTAATTTACTTTTAGCTCCTGGTGTTGCTTCTTTTGCTAAACCATTTTTAATAAGATAATTTTGTGCATAACCATTAGCTACCTCGTGAATCTCGCCTTTTTTACCAGTTCCCTTCACGTCTTTTAACAAAATAACTTCCATTATAAATTCCTCCAATAATTATTAAGTGTTTGATTCTCTAATAACTTTTATTAATTGTTCTTTTACCCCTGCAATTGATTGATCTTTAATTTGTGTAGCAGCGTTTGTTAAATGTCCGCCACCACCCATTTTTTCCATAATACGTTGAACATTGACTTTTCCTAAACTTCTTCCACTTACGCCAACTGTATCTTCATCTAAACGTACAATAACAAAAGAAGCTTCTACATCTGTCATTGAAAGAATGGTATCTGCTGTCTGAGCAGCGACTACTTGTCGATGAATTTCATTTTCATCTCCATGTGCTACAGCCATTCCATCTGAGACAAATTCCATCGTTTTGACAATTTCCATTCTTGTTAAGTAGTTCTCTGGTTCTTCTTTTAACATGCGCTGGATAGTTGTTGTATTGGCTCCTACAGACTGTAGATAACTTGCTGCGTCAAACGTTCTAGAACCTGTTCTCAAGCTAAAGTTATTAGTATCTACTATAATACCACCTAGCATGGTTGTTGCTTCAATACGGTTAATTGAATTACTATCTGATGAAACATATTCAAATAACTCTGCTGTTAATTCTGACGCTGAGGAGGCATAAGGTTCAATATAAACTAAAATTGGTTTCTCTGGGAATTCATCCCCTCGACGATGATGGTCAATAATAACTACCTTATTCGTCTCTTCACTTAAATAAGGTGCTACTGACATAGAAGGTTTATGGTGATCGACCATAACAACTAAATCTTCTACGGTAATCTTATCAAAAGCTTCTTCTGGAGAAATAATGTTTTTCGACGTTTCATTATATTTACTGATTTCTTCAAGTAAATTTTTAATGTCATTTCCAATTTTATTTCGATCAATAATAACTTTTGCTTCTTTACCTAGCATCATTGCAATTCTCGCTACACCTAGAGCAGATCCAATTGAATCCATATCAGGATAATCGTGACCCATAATGTAGGTTGTAGGAGCCTGCTTAATTTGTTCTTGTAAAGCTTCACTAATCATTCGAGAGCGAACGCGCGTTCTCTTTTCCATTGGATTTGTGTTCCCACCATAATAACGCGGTTCTTCATCTACTTCACGTACAATGGCTTGATCTCCACCGCGCCCTAAAGCTAGATCAAGATCTTTTTGTGCCAGATTCGCTAAATCAATAAAAGAGGCTTCTCCATAAGACATTCCAATACTAATTGTCAAAGGTAAATTTCTTTTTGAAGTATAATCTCTAATGTTATTAACAATATTGAAATTTTCATCTTCTAATCGCTCAAGTTCATCATGTCTCAGCAACAATAAATATCTATCATTTTCAATTCGTTTATAGTAAATATTATGTTGCCTTGCCCAATTCGATAAATAAGTTGTTAATAAGCTATTAAAGTTCGAAACAGCACGGTCATCTAAATCTTTAATTAGTTCATCATAATTATCTAGAAAAAGCCAACCAATAACAGAACGATTTTTTTCTAGTTCTTCTCGTACATTTATATAATATGAAACATTTTCAAAATAAATGACATGAATATCTTCTTCTACTCTTATGCGATAGTAATTGCCATACCACTCAATAATTCTATTTTCAGGATTTTCTTCTTCTATGGCTTCTTGGATGCCTTCAAAGACATCAATTATCTTTCTACCTATTAAAGGTTCTTCATCTTTTGAACCAGATTGTAGATATGGACTCAACCATTCAATCTCAAATTCTTCATTATAAATAACGATACCGATCGGAAGCTTTATAATTGCTTCATGTTCGCCACGTTTAATTCGATAACTTAAATTTGATATGTATGAATTTAAGTCTTCACTTGCGCGTTCTGACAAACGCCATAAGACTACATCCATTGCTACAAATAAAAGTAGCACGATAAAGCCTAGCCATAATCTCAGAAATACTGAAATTAAAACTATAGCAACTTGCATTGCGATTATCAAAAAGACTATTTTATTTAAAGAGTCTACTTTAAAAAAAGAAGATAATCGCTTATCTTTTAACGGTTTCATATGAACTCCTTTTAAATTTTCTCTATTAATCTTAGCATTTTTAGAGGCTTATTTCCAGAATTCTTATAATATAATACTTATATATCATAGTTATTCAAAAAATACCTAAAATGTTCCACGTGGAACATTTTTTTGCTGAACAGATATTAAAGGAGACTAGAATCAGATTCTAGTCTCCTTGTTATTTTATATTCTTTTATTGTTTTTACTCTTCTGTTACGAAAGGTAATAAGCCCATAATTCGAGCTCGTTTAATTGCTGCAGATACTTTACGTTGGTTTTTAGCATATGTTCCAGTAACTCGACGTGGTAAAATTCTACCTCTGTCAGATACGAAACGGCTTAATAAATCAACGTCTTTATAATCAACATATTCAATGTGATTAGCAGCTAAAAAATCTACTTTACGTCTTCTTCTTCCTCCGCGACGTCCAGCCATATTCATTTCCTCCTTTTATAAGTGTAAATCAAAACGGTAAATCATCATCTGAAATATCTGTTACGTCATCATTTGACTCAAATGGATCTTCGTTATTGCCGAAGTCAATATTTGCAAATGGATTGTCGTTATTGTTCGATGCATTATTGTTAGATGCATTATTATTAGACTGTTGTGATTGATTATTGTTTGAGTAATTGTTGTTATAACTATTTGAATTATTCCCATAGTTATTATTTGAATAATTACCAGCTTGCTGTCCACCACCTGTTTGATTACGTCTGTTATCAGTAACAGATTTCGGTTCAAGCATTTGGAAATTATCTGCAACAACTTCAGTTATATAAATTGTACGACCTTCGTTGTTTTGATAGTTTCGTGTTTGAATAGATCCTGTAATACCAATTAAAGAACCTTTAACCGAGAAATTTGCTAAAGTTTCAGCAAGTCCTCTCCATGCTACACAGTTAATGAAGTCAGTTTCTCTTTCTCCTTGAGCGTTTGTATAATTTCTTTCAACAGCTAAATTAAAAGAAACAACTGCTATTCCATTACCCGTATAACGTAATTCAGGGTCTCTTGTAAGTCTTCCTACTAAAGTAGTGTTATTAATCAATCGAAAGCTCCTTTCATAAAATGTTCCACGTGAAACATTTTTTAGCTTATTAGTCTTCTAAATGGTCTAAACGAACAATCATGTGACGTAGAATATTATCGTTAATTCTTGCTAAACGATCAAATTCGTTAATTGCATCTGTAGAAGTTGAAGTTAAGTTAACTACGTAGTAGTCACCTTCTGTATATCCTTCAATTTCATATGCAAATTTACGATTAGTATCCCAGTATTCTGATTTTGTAATTTCTGATCCGTTGTCAGTAAGAACAGCGTCAAAACGCTCCACTAATTCTTTCTTTTGATCATCACCTAAATCAGGACGAATGATATATAAAATTTCGTGTTTAGTTGTTTTACTCATCGTGTTGCACCTCCTTATGGTCTTTCCGGCTCTTTAAATTTAAAAAGAGCAAGGAGAGTAATTAATTAAATTATTACTCACTCGGAAAATGATACCACAAACCTTACTGAAAAGCAATCATTTAGATGTTTTTAGCCTTATTTTTATGGATTTTTTATTATCTAATTGAAATAGAGGTTTTATCATTGTATATGTTTGTTTTTAGCTTGTATAACGGTTACAATTTAGATGTACCACCATCAATAAAATACGAAAGGATCGTGACAATAGCAATGAAAAAGATTATCAATAATCCGGATCAAATCGTAGATGAAATGTTAGATGGACTAGTATTTGCTTATGACTCATTAGTAGAACGTATCCCCGAGACAATGGTTATCCATAGAAAAGCAGAACAAAAGAACAAGGTAGGACTAGTTAGTGGTGGTGGGAGTGGACATGAACCTTCTCATGCCGGTTTTGTAGGAAAAGGAATGTTGTCTGCTGCAGTGGCCGGACAAGTTTTTACTTCTCCAACGCCTGACCAGGTATTTGAAGGAATTAAAGCAAGTGATGAAGGTGCTGGTGTATTTTTAATCATTAAAAATTATACTGGTGACGTCATGAACTTCGAAATGGCTCAAGATTTAGCCGATTTAGAAGATATTAAAGTAGATACCATTATTGTAGATGATGATATAGCCGTTGAGGATAGTACTTATACAGCTGGAAAACGTGGAGTAGCTGGGACTGTGTTGGTGCACAAAATAATTGGTGCCGCAGCTGAAGAAGGTCAATCTTTAGAAGAAATTAAAGAATTAGCTGATCGTTTAGTACCTAACATTAAAACAATAGGCGTTGCCTTAGGTCCTGCGACTAATCCTGAAGTAGGAAGTCCTGGTTTTGAACTTGAAGAGGATGAAATTGAATATGGTGTCGGGATTCACGGAGAACCTGGTTACCGCAGAGAAAAATTGAAGCCTTCGAAAGAGTTAGCGACTGAATTAGTCGAGCAATTGAAAAAAGCCTATAATTGGAATGAAGGCGATGAGTATGCTGTTTTAGTCAATGGAATGGGTGCAACGCCTTTGATGGAACAATTTGTATTTATGAATGATGTAAAGAAATTATTAGTTGATGAAGAAGGTTTAAATCTTTCCTTTAGAAAAGTTGGAGATTATATGACTTCAATTGATATGGAAGGATTATCTTTGACATTAGTTAAATTAGAAGACAAAAAGTGGCTAGATTATCTAAATGCCCCAGTTGAAACCATTTCATGGTAATAGCAAACAACGAATATGAGGAATTTTAAGAGAGTGGGATTTCTATGACTGAAAAAGTTAGTAAATGGATTGAATTATTCGGCGAAAAAATTACTCAAAATAAAGAGACGCTAAATCAGTTAGATACCGCAATTGGTGATGGAGATCATGGAAGCAACTTAACTCGTGGAGCAGCTGCTATAAAAGAAAAAGCTGAAGAAACAACCTATGATAATCTATCTGATTTATTCCAAGATGTCGGAATGTCTTTAGTCAGTAAAGTAGGTGGCGCTTCAGGCCCTTTATATGGCTCAGCTTTTATTGAGATGGCAAAAAAAGCAAGAGACACAGAAGATATGGGTGAAATATTAGAAGCAGGTTTAGAAGGTATCCAAAAAAGAGGAAAAGCTGAAACTGGCGAGAAAACAATGGTCGATGAATGGGCACCGGTGGTTGAACAGATTAAAGCTGGAGCTCTTACTAACGAGATTATCCAAGAAAGCTTAGAAAAAACAAAAGATATGAAAGCTACAAAAGGGAGAGCCTCTTATTTGGGTGATCGTTCAATTGGCCATATCGATCCAGGTGCGCAATCAAGCGCCTATTTCTTTGAAGCTTTACTAGAAGCGGAGGTACTCGATGACTAAAAAATATGGTATTTTATTAGTTTCCCATGTGGAAGAAATTACTGAAGGTTTAATAAAATTACTTGACCAAGTAGCTGGAGATGTCACTATAAAAGCTGCAGGTGGAGCAGAAAATGGTGAGATCGGAACTAGTTTTGAGAAGATTAATGGAACTCTCGACGAATTCGAGGAAGAAACTATTCTCGCTTTCTATGATTTAGGAAGCGCAAAAATGAACCTAGAAATGGCGATGGAGTATTCAGATAAAGAAATTAACTTATACGAAACAGCTTTTATCGAAGGAGCTTATGTCGCTGCTTCTTTACTTCAAACAGATGTGGGTCTTGATGTGATTGAAGAGCAATTGGAACCCTTGATTATAAAAGAATAGAAGCATTGGATTATTTGAAAAACTGAATTAAAAAAGAGAACCTCTCTGATTTGAGGTTCTCTTTTTCTATTACTTCTATCTTTTTAAGGAATGAGTCCGAATAATAACGCAGCGAGGACTCCACCAATCATTGGTCCAACGACAGGAATCCAAGAATAGCCCCAATCAGAATGCCCTTTATCCGAAATAGGCAATACTTGGTGAGCAATACGTGGACCTAAATCACGAGCAGGATTAATTGCATACCCTGTTGTGCCCCCTAAAGACATACCAATTGAAACGATTAATAAACCTACAACAATAGGATTTAAACCATCTGTAAAGGTTCCGCGTCCAAAAGCTAAAATACCAAATACGAGAACGGTTGTTCCTATAATTTCTCCAATTACGTTCGTCACTGTATCACGAATTGCTGGCGCGGTAGAAAATACAGCTAATTTCGTCATTTGATCTTCTGTCGCATCAAAGTGTGGTTTGTAGTGGACCCATACTAAAACGGCGCCTAAAAATGCCCCAGCCATTTGAGCAAGAATATAAGGAAGAACACTTCCCCAAGGAAAATCTCCTGCCACAGCCATCCCTAAAGTTACAGCTGGGTTAATATGGGCTGGAGATAGATAACCCGATAAGAAAACGGCAATCGTAACAGCAAGACCCCAACCAAATGTAATAAGCACCCAACCAGAACCTTCTGACTTTGTCTTCCTCAACACATCTGCGGCTACTACCCCATCACCTAATAGAACCAACACCATCGTACCGATAAACTCTCCGAGTATTTGTTGAGTCAACGTTGTATCCATAAATAACAACTCCTTGTTTTCTATTGTTATCTTAAATTTTTAAGCTGTATATGTGAGATGGTCTCTTCTAATTGTTTTAATTGCTTCTCTTTTTCTTCAGCCGTCCATTTTAAATAATCAGCCATATAGTCTACAACAATACCTTTCCAGTGCTTTAAATCTTCAGTCGAAAATAACAGAATATCCGTACGTCTTAAAAAGAAATCTATAGGAGTTATCACACTTTCATATTCTAAAGCATAAAGCAAAGCTAACTCTAGGTTTAAGGGTAGCTCTTCTCCTTTAGTTTCGTCTTTTAAAGAGAATACAATCTCTGAGTTGGTACCATACCATTGAATCATTTTTTTAGATTGATCTTCTGTAAGGCCAATTTCTATTCCTTTGTTTACATTTTCTTGGATATAATCTTCCATCGTCAAGCCTTCTGGTAAGTCTCCTCCAGATAATGGAATATTTTCTGTTGCACCTTCTGGATAAGTAGCTCCTTTTTTCATCTTCAGTTCATCTTCAATCGTCATAAAAGTATCTTCCGCCATTAATCGATAATCCGTTAACTTTCCTCCAGCAATCGTTACAAGGCCTGTTTCTGAAACAAAAACGTCATGCCCTCTTGAAATCATTGAAGGGTCCGTTTCCCCTTCTTCTAAAATAAGTGGACGTAAGCCAGACCAACCTGTTTCAATATCGTCCATTGTTAAATTAGATTTTGGAAAACGGGTATTCACGGCTTCAAGTAAATAATCAACATCTTCAGTTGTAATAGGTGGTTCAATTAAATCCCCATCATATGGGGTATCTGTTGTTCCAAAATACGTTTTATTCCCCCTTGGAATAATGAAAATCATACGTTCATCTTCTAGACCAGTGTCTGTATATACAGTTCGGTTAACCGGCAATTTTTCACCATCTACAACTAAATGGACGCCTTTTGTAGGATACATCCGCTCTTCCTCAACCACTTTTTGTAAATTCCGAATGTCATCGGACCAAGGGCCTGTCGCATTTACAACGACTGTTGCATGAATTTCGAATGTTTCATCTGATAATAAATCTTTAGCTAATACACCTACAATACGGCCATTATTATCATAAAGAAAATCAATAGCTTTCACATAATTGGTAACTAAGGTTCCTAATTCATGGGCTTTCTTAAGTATTTCTATTGTCAAACGGGCATCATCATTCACATAATCTAAATACAATCCACCGTTGATTAAACCTTCTTCTTTGATAGTGGGAGCTTCTTTTAAAACTTCATCTTTTGAAATAAGGTTGTATGACCATTTATTATCTACTTCCGCTAAACGGTCGTATAAATCTAAAGCAATATCTGCTGAGAAAGCTGTAAAGGATGCCCCTTCTTCTTCGTAGACAGGCAATAACATCTTTTCTGGCTTCACAATATGTGGTGCATTGTGATTGATAACTTCGCGTTCTTTGACAATATCAGACACAAGTTCAACTTCAAATTGCTTTAAATACCTTAAGCCACCATGTACGAGTTTTGTTGAACGACTAGAAGTTCCTGCTGCAAAGTCTTGCATCTCAATCAAGCCAGCTTTCATATCTTTTGCGCCTGCTTGAAGAGCAAGTCCAGCACCAGTAATTCCTCCACCGATAATTAATAAATCTAAAGATTCAGAAGTTAATTTTTTTATAGCTTCTGATCTAGTTTTTGAGGAAAATTGCATATTCTTCATTCCTCCTTCAAATCAACTGTTTATTCTACAATTCGGACAATAAAACCTCTACCTTAAACATTTTACAGATTAAAATGAGGTAGAGGTTTATCATCAACAGCTTCCATTTACAAATACTACTTATTGCTTACTAAATTAATCTTTCTTCCGAGGTTTATGTTTAAATACTCTTGTAGCTTCAACTGCAGCTTGCCAACCTTCGTACAAGTCGTCACGCTCTTCTTTAGACATTTCTGGTTCGAAGGTTGCATCTTTTTCCCAATATTTTTCTACTTCAGCTAAATCTTTCCAGAAACCTGTCGCTAATCCAGCTAAATAAGCCGCTCCAAGTGCAGTTGTTTCCATAATTTTAGAACGTTCAATCGTTGTTCCTAAGATATCCGCTTGGAATTGCATTAAGAAATCATTATTCGCTGCTCCACCATCCACTCGCATGGTTGGTATTTCCACCCCAGAATCTTTTACCATCGTATCTAATACATCTCTTGATTGATAGGCTAGAGATTCTAATGTTGCACGAATAAATTGTTCTTTAGAAGTTCCCCGTGTTAATCCAAAAACAGCTCCCCTAGCGTCTTGATCCCAATGAGGAGCACCTAAACCTGTAAAGGCCGGTACCACGTAAACATTATCTGTTGAATCAACTCTTGTTGCATATTCTTCGGATTCTGGTGATTCACGGAACATACGCATTTCATCTCGTAGCCATTGAATCGCTGATCCAGCAACGAAAATACTACCTTCTAAAGCGTAAGTCACTTCTCCATTTATTCCATAAGCAATGGAAGTTAATAAACCATTCTCTGATTTAATCGGTTCTTTACCTGTATTCATAATTAGGAAGGCACCGGTTCCATAAGTATTTTTAACCATTCCTTTTTCAAAGGCTGTTTGTCCAACCAATGCCGCTTGCTGATCTCCTGCCATACCTGCAATCGGTACAGATTCACCATAGAAATGCTCAGGGATGGTTACTCCGTACTCTTCAGAAGAAGAACGTACTTCTGGAAGCATTTCACGAGGAATATCAAGGAGTTCTAATATTTCATCGTCCCAATCTAAATCATAAATATTAAATAACATCGTTCGACTGGCGTTTGAGTAATCTGTCGCATGAACTTCTCCACCTGTTAATTTCCATAATAACCATGTATCAATTGTCCCAAAGAGCAGTTCACCCTTCTCTGCTCGTTCTTTTGCCCCTTCCACCTTATCTAAAAGCCACATAATTTTTGTTGCTGAAAAATAAGAATCAATGACGAGTCCTGTCTTTTCGTGAAATAATTCTGTGTGTCCGTCTTCTTTCAATTTGTCTGCTATTTCAGAGGTTTGTTTTGATTGCCATACAATAGCTCGATGAATCGGTCGACCAGTTTCTTTATCCCAAACGACGGTTGTTTCACGTTGATTTGTGATTCCAATACTGTCAATTTCTTTTGGATTAAGTCCGGATTCGATTAACACACCCGCAATGACTTGTAAAGTTTTAATCCAAATTTCGTTTGCATCATGCTCTACCCAACCTGGGTTTGGATAATATTGATCAATGTCTCGCTGTGACGTCCACTTCGGTTGTCCTTCCTTATCAAAAATGATCGCTCGCGTACTTGTTGTTCCTTGGTCAATCGCCATAATATAGTCTGCCATAGAAACTATTTCCTCCTTTTATAAGATAGTGATGGTAAGGGCTTTCATCAATTAAATAGTATCACATTAAGAATATCAAGCAAAGGAAATTCATTTATTTTAAGAAAGAAAATGAAAAAATATATCATTTAACGCATTAATAAAATAAATTTCAATACAATCAATCTCCAATAAATAAAAAACACCTTCTAAGGGATGAATTTCGCGCTCATCCACTTAAAAGGTGTTTGGGGTATCTTGGGCTATTTAATCTATTTATTCTTTTTCTGAGTCATTTAAATCGTCTTCTGAGAGGTCTGTGTCTTCTTCAGCCCGTTCTATTAATTCATCTACTTCAGTAGGACGTTCTAATTCCTCTTCATTGTTTTCTTTTTCTTCTGCTGGAGTCACTGCATCTTCAACAATCGTTTCTTTCGTTTCTTCATCCGCTGGGTCAATCACAGATAAAGTCGAAATAAATTGTTCTTCATCTAGACGCATTAAACGAACTCCTTGCGTATCACGACCGGTTCTAGAAATATCGTTAGCTTCAAATCGGATAATGATTCCTTCATTGGTAATCAGTAAAATATCTTCATCACCAAGGATTGTAGATAAACCGACTAATGAACCATTACGTTCAGTAATCTTAAAGGTTTTAACCCCTTTTCCTCCACGTTTACGAATGGCATATTGAGAAGCTTCTGTTGCTTTACCATAGCCATTTTCAGATATTGCTAAAACATAGCTTTCTTCCGATAGCATACCAACACCAATGACATAGTCACCTTCGCGTAAGTTAATTCCTCGAACACCGGTTGCATTTCTTCCCATTGAACGAATATCATTTTCATCAAAACTAGCAGCATAACCATCTTTTGTACCTATAATAATATTTTGTTGGCCATCTGTTAAGCAAACAGAAATTAATTCGTCTCCTTCATTTAGATTAATGGCAATGAGTCCACTTGTTCGAATATTTTGGAACTCAGTAGCTTCCGTACGTTTAACGGTTCCTTGTTTAGTCGTAAAGAAGAGTTGTTCCCCTTCTTCAGGTTTTTCTGCTAAATTGACAATTGCTTGAATATGCTCATTATTCTCAATGCCTAAAAAGTTTAATGCAGGAATTCCTTTAGCTGTACGGCTATATTCAGGGATTTCATAAGCTTTTGCTTTGTATACTTTTCCGGTATTTGTAAAGAATAGCACCATATCATGAGTAGAAGTTGTCAGAATCGTTTCGACAAAGTCATCATCGTTTGTTCCCATTCCTTTAACACCGCGGCCGCCTCGATTTTGCGTTTTAAATTCAGTAATTGGCATACGTTTCATATAACCATTGTGAGATAAAGTAATGATGACTTCTTCTTCTTCGATTAAATCTTCATCTTCAATGCTTAATGCTTCACCAACCATTAATTCTGTACGGCGATCGTCTCCATGCTTATCGGCAATTTCAATCATTTCTTCTTCAATAATAGCGTCAATACGTTCAGAGTCTCCTAAAATGTCTTTCAAATCAGCGATTAAAGCAATTAAATCTTGATATTCTTCTTCAATTTTTTCGCGCTCTAAACCTGTTAAACGCACCATACGCATATCTAGTATGGCTTGTGCTTGGCGATCGCTTAACTCATATTGAGTCATTAAAGCTTCTTTTGCGATAGCTCCTGTCTCTGAACTACGGATAATCGAAATAATAGCATCAATATGATCTAAAGCTATACGCAATCCTTCTAAAATATGCGCACGAGCTTCTGCTTTTTCTTTATCAAATTGAGTACGACGACGAATGACTTCACGTTGATGGTCTAAATAGTAAACAAGGATTTCTTTTAGACTTAATGTACGTGGCACACCATTTACAATGGCTAACATATTAAAACCAAAAGAAGTCTGTAAGGAAGTCATTTTGAATAAATTATTTAAAATAACTGCCGCAGATGCATCTCTACGCACATCAATTGCAATACGCATGCCATCTCGGTCCGATTCATCATTTAAAGCAGTAATTCCTTCAATCCGTTTATCTCGAGCAAGTTCAGCGATTTTTTCAACAAGTTTTGCTTTGTTCACTAGATAAGGAATTTCATCTACGATGATTCGCTCACGGCCATTATCTTCTTCAATACGCGTTTTCGCACGTACTTGAATAGAACCCCGGCCGGTGTCGTATGCTTTTCGGATGCCTGATTTACCTAGAACAATTCCTCCTGTTGGAAAATCTGGTCCTGGTAAAACTTCCATCAAGTCAGCAGTTGTTGCTTCTGGATTTCGTAAAATCACTCGACAAGCTTCGATGGTTTCTCTTAAATTATGCGTTGGAATATTTGTTGCCATACCAACCGCAATTCCACTTGCTCCATTGACGAGTAAATTTGGAAACTTCGCCGGCAATACAGTAGGTTCTGATTCACTACCATCATAATTTTCACGAAAATCTACGGTATTTTTATTAATATCACGTAATAGCTGGAGCGCTATTTTACTCATTCGGGCTTCTGTATAACGCATAGCAGCTGCCGCATCGCCATCTACAGAACCAAAGTTACCATGTCCATCCACTAATGGATAACGGTAACTAAAATCCTGAGCCATACGTACCATTGAATCATAAATCGCGGAATCTCCGTGTGGGTGATATTTCCCCATAACATCTCCAACAATACGCGCTGATTTTTTATAAGATTTATCTGGTGTAATTCCTAGTTCATTCATTCCGTGTAAGATTCGTCGGTGTACAGGTTTTAACCCATCACGAACGTCAGGAAGTGCACGCGATACAATAACACTCATCGAATAATCTAGGAAAGATTTTTGCATTTCTTGGGAAAGCTGTATTTCCTCAATTCCACTTCTATCTTCAGCCAATTTTTAAAACTCCTCCCACTCACTTCATTCTTTGTTTGTCTTTAAAATTAAATATCAATATTTTCAACGTATTGGGCATTATCTTCAATAAATTTACGACGTGGTGGAACTTTATCGCCCATTAACATCGTCATGACGCGATCTGATTCTTTAGCGTCATCTACGTGCACACGCGTTAATCTTCTAGATTCAGGATTCATTGTTGTTTCCCAAAGTTGTTCCGCATCCATTTCACCTAGCCCTTTATAACGTTGAATAGATGGTTTTGGTGAATCAGGAATTGTTTTTAGATACTCTTCTAATTCTTCATCAGAATCTAAATAAACGGAAGTTTTTCCTTGTCGTACTTGGTATAAAGGCGGTTGAGCCACATAAATATAACCGGCATCAATTGCTGGTCGCATGTAACGGAAAAACAGAGTCAGTAATAGTGTACGAATATGTGCACCATCCACATCGGCATCCGTCATAATAATTAATTTCTGGTATCTTGCTTTATCGATATCAAATTCTTCGCCAAAGCCTGTTCCCATAGCTGTAAACAATGTTCGTATTTCCTCATTCGCTAAAATACGATCAATAGAAGCTTTCTCAACATTTAATATTTTACCTCGAATCGGTAGAATCGCTTGGAATAAACGAGAACGTCCTTGTTTAGCAGATCCTCCAGCAGAGTCTCCCTCAACAATAAATAATTCTGAAATTTCAGGATCTTTAGAAGAACAATCTGCTAGTTTTCCTGGTAAATTACTAATTTCTAGGCCACTTTTCTTACGTGTGACTTCACGCGCTCGTTTTGCAGCTACTCGAGCTTTTGAAGCTAAGTCCGCTTTATCTAAAATTTGCTTTCCAATTTTTGGATTTTCCATTAAGAAACGTTCGAAATTCATTGTAAACAGACGATCTACGATTGTACGAACTTCCGAGTTTCCTAATTTTGTTTTTGTTTGTCCTTCGAATTGAGGATCGGGATGCTTGATGCTGATGATTACAGCTAAACCTTCACGAACGTCTTCACCTAAGAAATTATCGTCTTCTTCTTTTAGGTAGTCATTTTTTCGTGCATAATCATTAATTACGCGTGTCAATGCTGATTTAAAGCCTGATTCGTGTGTTCCACCTTCATGGGTGTGAATGTTGTTTGCAAAACTGAGTAAATTTAAATGATAACCCGTTGTGTGCTGTAAAGCGACTTCAACAATAACATCATCTTGCTCATCTGATAAAAATATTGGCTCGTCGTATAAAACATCTTTGTTTTCATTTAAATATTCAACATAACTTTTAATTCCACCGCTATAGCGATAATCAATGGCTTTAACTTCTTCTCGGTTATCTTCCAAATGAATCGCTAAATCTCGATTCAAATAAGCTAGTTCTTGGATACGATTCGCAAGTGTATCGAAATTAAATTCAATACTTTCTTTAAAAATTTCTTCATCCGGTCTAAAAGTAACTTCTGAACCTGTTAAGTCTGTTTCGCCAATAATTTCCATATCGCCCACAGGAATGCCTTGTTCAAATCTTTGATAATAAATATTCCCATCGCGATAAATTCGGTATTCTAAAAAACTTGAAAGTGCGTTAACTACTGCAGCTCCAACCCCATGAAGTCCTCCAGAAACTTTATAGCTTCCACCACCAAATTTTCCTCCAGCATGTAAAACTGTAAAAACTGTTTCAGAAGCAGGACGTCCTGTTTTATGTTGGATATCAACTGGAATTCCTCGTCCATTATCCATCACACGTATGTGATTATCAGGGTCTATAGCTATTTTAATTGTGTCAGCAAATCCAGCCATCGCTTCATCAATTGAATTATCAACAATTTCCCATACTAAATGATGGACACCATTAATTCCTGTTGAACCGATGTACATACCTGGACGTTTTCTAACAGCTTCTAATCCCTCAAGAACTTCAATTTGACTAGCATCATAACTGTTTGATGTTTGTTTCATTTTATCTTCCATTTTTTACTCTCCAATCTTTCAGGCTTTAATCACTATGAATGAGTATCTTCTTCTTGTTCAGCGGTTTGATTTGTTGCTGTTCCTCCATCCACATAAAAAATAAGGGGATCATTCAATAATTCCATCTGAACACCGTCTAAACTCGTTGTTGTAATAAAGGTTTGAACTTTATTTTGAATAGAGTTTAATAAGTGGGTTTGTCGGCTGTCGTCCAGCTCACTCAGGACGTCATCCAATAATAAAATTGGGTATTCACCCGTTACTTCATTCATTAATTCAATTTCAGCCAGTTTTAAACTTAACGCTGTTGTTCTTTGTTGTCCTTGTGAACCATATGTTTGGACATTTCGATCATTTACATAAAAAATCAAATCATCACGATGAGGACCCAGCGTTGTTGTTCCTTGATCGATTTCTTGTTGTTGCGAAGATTGATAGTTTTCTTTTAATTGTTCAAATATTTCTTCGACACTTAATTCATCCGTGATTTCAGAGATTGTTTTGTATCTAATTTCTAGTTGCTCTTTGTCGTTAGAAATATCTATTTGAACTTGTTGAGCCCATGCATTAAGCTGCTTTATAAATTTAAAGCGGTAAAATAAAACTTCTGCACCTTCAGCCGCTAATTGCTCGGTTAGCACATCTAAATAAATTTGATCAAATTTCGGATCATATTTTGCTTGTTTTAAAAATTGATTTCGCTGTTTTAAAATTTGTTGGTACTGTGCTAAGTGATGCAAATAAATTTTATTCATTTGACCAAGTTCCATATCAATAAATTTGCGACGCACAGAAGGCGATCCTTTAACTAAGGATAAATCTTCTGGGGCAAATAAAATCACATTCAGTTGGCCAATATAGTTACTTAGTTTCTTTTGTTCTAAGTGATTTAATTTCGCAATTTTTCCTCGCTTAGACAAAATAATCTCCATTGGAACCGAATGTGATCTCTTCTTCAATTTTCCATTAACTTTAGCAAATTCACTATCCCATCGAATCAATTCTCGATCTCTAGCCGTTCGATGGCTTCTAGACATTGCTAAAAAATAAATACTCTCAATTAAGTTCGTTTTACCTTGAGCATTTTCCCCAATTAGTACATTAATTGAAGGCGAAAAGGATAGTTCTGCTAATTCATAATTCCGAAAATTTTGTAATGCAATATTTTCTAGATACATTACGGATGATTCTCATCTGATGATTGTATTTGGAATTCTCCGATATTCGGTATGACGATCACATCTCCATCATAGAGTTTTTTACCTCTGCGATTTTCTGGTTCGTCATTCACAAATACTTCCATTTGTTGTAAGAATGGCTTAGCCATGCCTCCACTTGAGATAATATCTGCCAATTTTAAAAATTGACCAAGTGTAATGTAAGAATCATGAATTTCTACTGGTGTTCTATCCATTGAAAATGCTCCTTTAATTTCATATTCCTTGACTCACTTACCTATTATACCTGAAAAAATGGTATTTTTCAATTTTAGTCGCGTATTTAGGGCTAAATATCGCTTCTATTGCATTTTTTACCCTTTACGGTAAAAATGTCTTTCATAAAAGATATGGCTCACAAATTAAAAAAAGTGGATTTTTAGAAAAACCCACTTTTTTATATAAAAATATTTAGTTTTTAAATAGATATTTTATCGTACAGCTGTTGATGTACGGATTGGCGTAATTAATTGGACAAAATCATGATTGTTTTCTGCTTCCGCTGGCACAATAACAAACGGACGAAGTGTTGAAATTAACTTCAGCGTAACTTCGCCTCCATCAAAAGTGTTTAGAGCATCTCTTAAGTAGTCTGGGTTGAATGAAATTTCAAGTTCATCCCCTTCAATCGCCTCATAAGGAACATCTTCTTCTACAAATCCAACTTCCGGAGAATTACTGGTTAGTTGAATATTACTATCTTTCACAATTAATTTTACAACATTATTTTTCCCTGCATGTGAAAGAAGTGAAGTACGTCCGACAGCTCCTTTTAATGTTTGAACATTTAAAGTTAATTCCGTTGAAGACTCTGCTGGAATTAATTGATCAGTCTGTGGATAGTTTCCTTCAAGCAAGCGAGAATAGAAATAAGTATCTTCAGTCATGAATAAGATTTGGTTCTCAGCTAGTGCAACATTTACCTCTTCAATATCATCGGTTAAGATTTTTGAAAGCTCTGATAGACTATTTCCTGGAATAACAATTTGGAAAGCTAAATCTTCAGGTACACTCACCGGAATAATTCTTTGACTTAAACGATGGCTATCTGTTGCTACTGCTTTTAGTTTTCCTTGATTAATTGAAAAATTTACACCAGTTAAAATTGGACGACTTTCATGTTTTGAAACAGCAAGAGCTGTTTGCTCGATCACTCGTTTTAACAAGCGAACAGGTAAAGTAAAGGATTCACTTGTATCAATTTCTGGAAGATACGGATAGCTAGAAGCATCTAAAGCATTAATTGTGAAAAATGAATTTGCCGAAGTGATCGATGCTTGTAGTTGTGTATTGACTTCAAAAGTAAAAGTATCGTCTGACAAACGATTAATAATATCTGCAAAGAAACGAGCGGGTTGTAAAACAATGCTTCCTGTCTCTTCAACTTCTAAATTAACCTGTTCATCTTCTACAAATAATTTTGTTTCGATTGAAATATCTGAATTACTACCTGTCAATTTTAAGCCATCTCTTGTAGCTTCAAGTTTTAACCCCGTTAAAATAGGGATTGTCGTTTTGTTAGAAATTGCTAACTGTACGTCTCGTAATTTTTTTAGCAATTCTGAACGATTCACGGTAAATTTCATTCTATCTGCTCCCCTTTTTTTCAAACTTTTTTCATTTATAGTATAGCATATTTTTCGTGTTTCTCATGTCTTATAATTGCTTAATTCGGTTTCTTTATTAATAAATTATATATAAATAATATAGTAATAGTAGTAGGCCCTGTGAATTCTGTGGATAACTAAAAATACGTTCATATGATTGAGTTTTCCACTGTGGATAACCTGTGGATAAAAATGTGTCTAACTGAAAAGTTATGCACATCTTTTTTATAGTCGGTCTTTTATCTCTTCAATTTCTCTTTTCATTTTTGCGTCTTCTTCGATTACTTTTGTAATTTTTTCATGGGCATGTAAGACCGTTGTATGATCTTTTCCGCCAAATTCAGATCCTATTTTAGGAAATGAAGCATCCGTGAGCTCGCGAGCTAAGTACATTGCGATTTGTCGAGGTGTAACGATGGCTTTCACACGACGTTTTCCTTTTAAATCTTCTACTGTTATATGGTAATAGCGTGCAACATCTTGTTGAATTTTCCCTATAGTTACTTCTTTATCTAACCCTTTAATCATACTCTTCAGAGCATCTGCTGCAAGGCTTGTGGTGATTTCTCGATTTTGCATTGTTGCAAAAGCTTGTACTCTGACCAAAGCCCCTTCTAATTCACGAATGTTCGAATCTATTTGACCTGCGATATAGCTGAGCGTATCGTTTGGTATTTCTAAACGTTCCGCATCTGCTTTTTTTCTTAAAATTGCAATTCGTGTTTCTAAATCGGGAGGCGTGATATCAACGGATAAACCCCAAGCAAAGCGAGAAACAAGCCTTTCTTGGAGTTTTGGTATTTCATTTGGTAGACGGTCACTGGTTAAGACGATTTGTTTTCTTTCGTCATATAAAGCATTAAATGTATGGAAGAACTCTTCTTGTGTTCCTTCTTTATCTGCAAAAAATTGAATATCATCGACTAAAAGTAGGTCAACGGTACGGTATTTTTGACGGAACTCTTCTTGTGTTCGATTTTGAATCGACATAATAAAATCATTCGCAAATGTTTCACTGGATACGTATTTAACATTTTTATCTGGATTGATACTTAAATATTGGTGGCCAATGGCGTGCATTAAGTGAGTTTTTCCTAACCCTACTCCACCATAGAAAAACAAGGGATTATAGATTGTTCCAGGTTCTTCTGAAACAACTAATGCTGCGGCATGAGCCATCTGATTCCCTTTACCAATAACAAATGTGTCAAATGTATATTTACTATTTAATTCACTTGATTGACTAATTGTCGGTACACTGGGAATTTCTATTATTTCTTCTTCTTGATCTTGCTGCTCTTGTTCATCTTTGGTTATAAAACGGGGGGTAATCTCTTGTCCGGCATATTCATAGATATATTCGACGATTCTTGTTGCAAGATGATTTTCCCAATATTCTTTATGTAAAGTCGTGGGTACTTGAATCGTGATCATTTGATTAGAGACAGTAAGAACTTGTGCACTATCAATCCACGTATCGAAACTAACTTTGGAAAGATCTTCTTTGAATTTATCTTTTAAATAAATCCATATACTATTTTGATCCTCTAACACGTGGCTTCTCTCCTTTAAATATAATGTGGTACCTTTTATTTTAGCACGTGTCAAAAAAGTTTTCCACAGAATATTTAAATTGTGTATAAATTAATTCAGAAGGTGTTAAAAAGTTATCCACAACCCGGATAGGATATGTGGATAGTTTTAAAAAGAAGTTTGTAAAAAATAGAAATGTGGACAACTTATTGGAATTTAGAACCTGATACTATCAAGTTTAAAATGACTTATCAACAGAAATTGTGGATATGTTAACAACTTATTGACAAGGGTGTGAATTACGATAAAACGTACAAAAAGGGTGTGGATAACAAAAAATATCAATATGGACAATCACAGGCTGTGTGGATAATTTTTCCAAAAAAGTGCATAACAAATGAGTGAACATTATTCATGATGAATAATGTTCAGTATCTATTTTTATGGATGAGAAAATAAAAAACGACTTTAGTTCATTTGAGAACTAAAGTCGTTTTGTAAATTTTATTCTAATTACTTATATAGAGTGCTTTTTTTATAATAATTTGTTGGACGCCCAACTGTGCCATATCATTGTTCTATTTCTAAAAAGTTCCTTTCTTCTAAATAACGAATGTATTTTCGAATAGAAACGTGTGAGAATGTTGTTTTTTTCTGTAAGATCTTGAATGGTAAAGGGCCGTTCAAAAGAATCAATAACAGATAAAATTAATTGTAAAGTGTGTTCCGTTAAACCTTTATCTAATTCTTGGTCTTCCTTATCTACTTCTTCTGTTTCTGTCCAATAAAATTGATCAATATCAGATTGATTGATCTTTTTTTGAGTCTGTAGTAATTCTTTTTGGTGTTTAAAACGTAAAATACTCTTTTCAAATCGTTCAAACTGAAATGGTTTTAAAATATAGTCAACCGCCCCATATTGCGCACATAATTCAATGGTTTCTTGTTCATTAATGGCTGTAATCATAATAAAATCTGCTGGATATTCTTTTTTCCGGAGCATCTTAATTAAATCTACTCCAGATTCATTGGTAAGATGGATATCTACTAATAAAAGATCAAATGAATAATTTGCTGTGAATTCTAAAGCTTCTTTTACTGAAGTGGCTGTTCCAGTCACTTTAAAACCCGGTATTTTTCAACATAACGCTGATTTATAGATAATACCATTGTATCATCTTCTACAATTAATACAGAATAAGGCATCCGCACTTTTCTCCTTTATTATTCTTTAAATTTAATGTCTATTCCTTTTTTATAAGGTCTTTCAAAATAAATGGTTAGCCAACCGTTCCCATATTCTTTTATTGAATTTGGGTAACCAGCTGTTTTGATTTGCTGGCGAATTTTTTCTGTTTTACCACGGATTTTATAAGTGGTTAGTATTTTTTCATCAAAATAGCCTAATTCTAAGTGGACTTCTGTCAGGTGGCTTGCTTCTAATAATAAATGGTTTATAAAATCTACTTTTTTAATTGTTATGGCCCTTTAATTTATTTTTAGGTCACCACATCCATCTCATTTATACCAAATGAAATTTCGACTAAATGAGGTGATCTTATTTTCACCAAATAAAGTTTCGGCTAAATGAGGTGATCTTATTTTCACCAAATAAAATTTCGACTAAATGAGGTGATCTTATTTGCACCAAATGAAATTTCGGCTAAATGAGATAAGTTTATTCCCACCAAATGACGTTGGAGTATTTTTGAGCTTAGCGGCTCTTTTTTTATTTAGTATCTAAAAATCTATTTTAGTGAAGAAAAGAGGTAATCTTAGCGGAAATTCTATTTAAAATAAGAGAAGCTAAGAACTATAAATCCAATTGTGGTACGCTTAAGGGGAGTCTTTTATAAAGTTGATGGGAGTGATCGGTGATTTTTTGATGATTTCATGACTAAAAGAGGTATGAAAAGTAAAAGGAATAAGGAAGGGATGACAGAAATTGGATTTGTTTTTAAAGTTAAGTATTATTATCTTGGTAGGTGTTTTGGGAGGGCGGGTGGCAAAGAAACTTACATTACCAAGTGTTTCCGGTTATATTATTGCAGGTTTGATTTTAGGTCCATCTTTTATTAATTTAGTTAGCAGTCAGGATTTAGAATCTCTTAGTTTTATTACAGATATTGCTTTGGCAGCAATTGCCTTTTCAATCGGAAGTGAATTTTTATTATCAGATATGAAGAAAGTAGGAAAGAGAGCTTTGATTCTTACTATAGCTGAAGTAATTGGTGCGTTTGTTATCGTATTTATAGCTATGTTTTATATTTTTAATCAGAGTTTTGAGTTTAGTCTGGTCATTGCAAGTATGTCAGCGGCGACTGCGCCGGCAGGTATTGTGATGGTAATCCGTGAATTGAGAGCGGATGGACCGCTTGTAAAGACTATTTTACCAGTAGTTGCTTTAGATGATGCTTTAGGTATCATGCTGTTCGGAGTGGCTTTATCCTTAGCTAAAATGACTTCAGGATTAGAAGAATTTACAATATTTAAAATAATAAGTGCCCCATTAATTGAAATATTCGGTTCGCTGTTACTTGGATTTTTGTTAGGTATTGGATTAACTTATTTAGCGAAGAAGGCAAAAGGGAGAAATGAGTTATTAAAAATTTCTTTAGCCTTTATCTTAGCAGGAGTGGGTGCTTCAAACTTCTTTAACCTATCGCCATTATTAACTTCAATGATGATGGGTGGAACCTTAGTGAATTTGATGCCGAGTTCTAAAAGAATATTTGGTACGATGAATGAATTCACTCCTCCCATTAAACTTTTGTTTTTTACCTTAGCGGGTATGAGTCTAAATATAAGGGTTTTAGCTTCGGTTAGTTTCCTTGGTATTGGATATATTATAGCTCGGGCGATTGGTAAAATTATCGGTGCTGGAGTGGGTGCAAAAGCACTTGGAGAAAGTAAAACTATTCAAAAGTATTTAGGATTGAGTTTGTTAACACAAGGTGGAATTTCGATCGGCTTATCTTCCATTGTCCAAAGTGAATTACCTCAGTTTAGTGGTTCGATTGTTACAGTCATACTATTTAGTGTATTAGTATTTGAAATTTTAGGGCCTATTCTTGCTAAAGTTGCTATTACAAGAGCAGGCGAAGTAAATGGCATGTTAAAGAAAAAAGAGTAAAGAATAGCTTGATTTTTGAAAGGATAGGTAAAAAATGGATATTTTGTTTATAGTCCTTAATAAAACGGAGTATTTAGATGATATATTAGACGAATTCGTTGAAATTGGAATTACAGGAGCAACAATTATAGACAGCCAAGGTATGGGTAGTGCGATGACGGATGTAAAGAATATTGATGAGCCTTTTTACGGTGTATTGAAGAGTATGTTCGAGGACTCAAAATCTTATAACAAAACTATTTTTACTGTAATTAATGATAAAGAATTACTAGAAAAAGCAGTAAGTACAGTAAAGGGCATTGTCGACGATATTTATAAACCGGGAGTAGGAATCATGTTTACCATACCTTTAGGTAACACTTACGGAATTTCTGAGACAGAAGACTCAATTTAAATGTAAAAGTTGAGCTTGTATTCAAGACTTTATCAATTTTTGCAATCGGCTAAAAGTAAAATTTCTAGTTGACAAAACTTACATTTTTTCATAAAATAGGTTAGTCTGTTCGCATGGTAATAATGTTATATTATATTTTAGTGAATAAATGATTGTTCAAAGCATTCAGGAGGTGTTTTTAAATGTCAGAAGGATTAACATATCAACCAAAAAAACGTAAAAGAAAAAAAGTTCACGGATTCCGTAAACGTATGAGTACTAAAAATGGACGTAGAGTTTTAAAAAACAGACGTCGTAAAGGTAGAAAGCGTCTGACTCATTAATTTATGAAGAATTCGTTTCATAAAAACTAAAGCGACCGGATCTCAATTTTTTTGAGTGAACGTCGCTTTTTTGTTAGCTTATATTAAATATTTAGAGGGGAAGTATAAGGATGAGAAAAGCTTATCGAGTGAAGTCTGAAAAGGACTTTCAAAAAGTTTTTCATGAAGGAAAATCCAAGGCGAACCGTCAGTTTGTAGTCTATAAACTTCCTAAAGATGGGCAGCAACATTTTCGTGTAGGTATTTCTGTAGGTAAGAAAATTGGAAACGCTGTGATTCGAAATCAAGTGAAAAGAAAAATTCGTCATGCCTTAATGGAGCTTGATAAAGAACGAAATTTTAATCATGAACTTGATTTTATTGTGATTGCTCGGAATCCGGTAAATCAAATGGCTTATTCAGAAATAAAAAGTAGCCTATCGCATGTATTGTCTCTATCTAGTATCATTTTGAAATAATTTTTTAACAAAAAAGTATGCTTATTTATAGATATATTTATTGTATACTATAGTAGATTGAATATATTTTAGGAGAGAAGAATAGTGAAAGAGTTTTATAAAAAGAATAAACGTATGCTCCTCACACTGACACTTTTAGGTTTTGTTGTGTTTTTAAGTGCTTGTGGGGCTTCGACAGAACCCATTGGACCAGATAGTACTGGTTTTTGGGACGGCGTTGTTATTTATAACCTGTCTCAATTTATTTTGTGGCTTTCAGATTTATTTGGTGGTAGTTACGGATTAGCAGTTATTGTCTTTACAGCATTAGGACAAATTGTATTGCTACCTTTAACCAATTACCAACAAAAAAGTATGGAAAAGACGCAAGAGATTCAACCTCAAATTGAAGAGTTGCGTGAAAAATATTCAGCAAGAGATGAAGAAACACAAGCAAAATTGCAAGAGGAAACAAAGAAATTACAAGATGAAGCTGGCGTAAATCCGTTAATGGGTTGTCTGCCAATGTTGATTCAAATGCCAATCTTTATTGCTTTGTATCAAACCGTTGTTCGTACACCAGAATTAGCGACAGGTAACTTCTTATGGTTAGAGTTAGGTTCACCAGACCCGTATTATATTTTACCTATCTTAGCTGCAGTATTTACATTAGCAAATAGTTTATTAATGTCTTATGGAAATCCAGCATCCAAAACAAATGCTATGTCATTTGTAATGCCTGCGATGATTTTCTTTATTACATTTAGAGTTTCAAGTTCATTGGCTTTATATTTTGCAACATCAAACGCTACACGTGCTTTGATTACATTAATTTTCAACAATCCATTCGCTAAACGAAGAGCACTTGAAGAAAAAGAAGAAATGGAAAGAGAAAATGAGCGTCGTAGAAAAAGAGCAATTAATAAAGCGCGTAAAACAGGTAGAAGTGTAAGAAAATAATTTTTTGTTATACTAATAGTAGATGGAAATAAGATGACTATTATCTAATGGAGGGTAGACTCGTGAATGACAAATATATTGCGCAAGCAGCCACACAAGAAGAAGCAATTATCAAAGGGCTCAATGCATTAGGCATTAGCCGTGATGAAGCGAAAATAACTGTTGAAGAACCCGGTAAAAAAGGATTTTTAGGTATTGGTCAAAAAGATGCCGTTGTCATTGTTGAAAGAAAAGAAAAAGTGAATTTGGTTGATGAAATACTCAACAATGAGTTCGACATGAAACGTGACCAAAAAGCTACTGCGGTAGACACTCAAGAAGAAGAACTTGAAGATGCAGCATATCCATCAGATGAAGAAGACGTCAAAGAAACAGAAGCAAAAGCTGAAGAATCAAATATGAGTACAGAAGAATTAGCGGAAGGACGTAACCCTGCTGATGTAGAAATTGTTGAAGAACAAAAAGAAACTACTCAAGTTGAAAGTCGTGAATCTTCTGGAAAAGAAAGTGAATCTGAAACAGAAGAAGAAGTGTTCAGAGACGATCAAAAAGCAATTGAAGATGTACGTAAATACTTAAAAGATATTATTCTAAAAATGGATATTTCGGATGTTGAAGTATACACTAGTCGTGTGAAATCTAATGTGAAGTACGATATTGAAACAGAAAATGCCGGTTTAGTGATTGGACGTCATGGAAAAGTCCTGAATGGTCTACAAACACTTGCTCAAAACCATATGCATCAGTTAGCTCACAGTAAAATTAATGTACGTGTGGATGCTGAGAAATATCGTGAACGTCGTAAAAGCACAGTCGAAACTTTAGCAGAACGCACAGCAGATAAAGTGATTAAGACAAATCGACGTGTGAAGTTAGATCCAATGCCAGCTCATGAACGTAAACAAATTCACCGTTATTTAAACACAAATCCAAAAGTTAAAACACATTCTGAAGGTCGCGATCCTAAACGTTATTTAGTCGTTGAACCTGCAAACGATTAATTTTAGTGTTTTATCAACGAACCATAAATACTCCTAAATATGTTTGAGTTTCAATATTTTGAAACTCACTCATAGTTAGGAGTATTTTTTATAGTATAAAGGGTCATTAAATAAATAGGATGAGAATGTACAGTTATTTTCAACTTTAATTTCCAGAGAGAAAAGTATATGATAGGTGAGGTAAATTATATTCGAAAGCGTGAGGGTTAAATGAGTATGGAAAAAGTGATCAGTTATGTAAATACAAATCGTGGAAATGGTCAAAAAGAAAGTTTAGAACGTTTATATTTACTATTAGAACGTTTAGGAGACCCGCAAAAAAACTTATCTTTTATCCATATTACCGGAACGAACGGAAAAGGATCGACAGCTTCTTTATTCCATGCGGTTTTACGTGAAGCAGGCTTAAACGTCGGCCTTTTTACGTCGCCTCATTTAGAAGTTGTGAATGAACGTATTCGGTTAAATAATGAATATATTGCGGATGAAGATTTTATTCGTATTGTAGAAGAAATGGAACCCATTATTTTAGAACTTGAAGCCGAATTAAATGAAAATTTTTATGCTTTTGAATTATTAACAACTGCTGCTTTTCTTTATTTCCAAGAAAAACAGCCGGATGTGATTATTTTAGAAGCGGGTATAGGTGGCCGATTGGATTCTACAAATGTGATTGATACAGCCGATGTTTCTGTTATTACATCCATTGGGATTGATCATGTAAAAGTTCTTGGAAATTCTCGAGAAGCGATTATGAAAGAAAAAGTCCAAATTCTAAAAGAGGGCGGACATTTAGTTGTTGGTCCAGTTGAAACAAACCTAAAAGACATTGCACGAAATTGGGCAGAAGAAGTAAATGGAAAACTCACATTTTTAGATACCAGTAAGATTGAAGTTCTTTCTAGCACGAAAGATCGACAAATCTTTAATTACAAAGATTGGAAAAATGTCGAATTAACTTTCTTAGGCCTTCATCAAATCGAAAATGCTTGTGTGGTCTTAGAAGCTTGTGAGGTATTAAAAGAAAAAGGTTACCCGTTATCAGACGAGATTATTTATCGAGGACTAAAAAAAGCGACATGGCCAGGACGATTTGAAAACGTTTCAGAAGAACCGTTATTTTACATTGATGGTGCACATAATATGGCCAGTGTTAACAGATTAGTCGAAACATTAGAAGGGTTATTCCCCAATGAAAAATTTCATTTTGTAATCGGAATGATGCGTGATAAAAATTATCAAGCAATGATTGAAAAAGTTCTCCATTTAGCGAAAGAATTCCTTATCATCTCACCCGATCCTTATCGGGGATTTGATGCACAAGACGTCGCAAATGACTTAATTAACCAAGGTTATAAAGCCACAGCATTTTCTGATATAAAAGATGTGCTTACTTATATTAAAAAAGACATTCCAAAAGAAGATATTGTTATTCAATTTGGATCATTGTATTTGGTGGGGGATATAAAAAAAGCGATATAAATGCTGGTTTGATAGGGTTTTCATTCGGTCATTTACTCGTAAATGCTATTTTAGTGTGGTACTATGGACAAACTAAAATCGAATAGAAGATGATTGAATATGTTAAATACAATTAAGAAGGTGCCAGCAGGAACATTTTTAGTACCGATGTTGCTGAGTGCGTTTTTCTATACTTTTTGGCCGAATCTATTTCAAATTGGTGGATTAACGGAACACATCTTTGGTGGAGCGGGGACAAATGGGATTATTGGTGCAATTTGTTTTTGTTCTGGAACAGGAATTGATGTCAAAAAAATTGGTTATGCATTGAAACGCCAAGGTGTTTTGTTATTGGCAAAATTTATGATTGGTGTATCTGCTAGTTTATTGTTCATTTCATTATTTGGACAAGCCGGTGTTTTAGGAATTAGCGCTTTAGCTTTTACAATTACTATTTGTTCAATTAATCCAGCTGTTTACTTATCTTTGATGCAACAATATGGAAATGAACAAGATACTGCTGTCTACGCAGTGACTGGCTTATTTAGTATCGCTGCAGTACCTATGATTGTTTATGGGATTGCAAGTGGTGGAGGTATGGACTGGATGCCGTCATTAGTACATTAATCCCTATGGCAGCCGGTGTTGTTTTTGGGAACTTAGATCCTAATTTTAGAGGCTTCTTTATGCCTGCCTTACCGGCGTTGACGTTTTTAATGGGCTGGAATTTAGGTTACGGCTTAAACTTAATTGAATCTTTTAAAGCAGGCGGCGGAGGCATCATTTTAGCGATCTTATTTTATATTATTAATTTTGTCCTTTTATTATTGGACCGTTATGTGCTTAAAAACGATGGGACAGTTGGCGCGACCTTTTTAACAGTAGCAGGACTATCTGTTTCAACAGCAGCTATTTTAGGGAATGTCTATCCCGATGTTTTAGGGCCTTACGTGACAGCGGCAGCCTCTCAAGTGCTTTTAGTTGTTGTTGCAACAAGTGTTATTACACCGTTTATTGTAGCGAGGTTAGCAACACGTGAAAATAAGATAGCTTCTTAATAGTAATCAGCAATGTATGATTTTTTCAAATATTTTAAACAAAACCCTTGATTTCAACGCTCGAATTGTATAGAATGGTATCCGCAAATGAAAACAGAATAAATATTACTTAAAAAGTAGTGAAAGTACTTTTTACCTTTGAGACACCTGCAAACTTTGTAGGGAAGTCATTTTCGAAGGTAAATTAAGTGCTTTTTTTATTTGGCTAATAAGAGATTATAAAAATAATTCTTAACGCATATAGAAAAACTTCCGCTTCTGCTTCGTTCTATTTTATAGAACTCGCAATCAGCGAGGTTTTCTTATATTGATAAAAAAGAGACAAAGGAGTAGTGAAGATGGCGATAGAATTTGACACAATAGCAGCTATTTCAACTCCACCTGGAGAAGGTGGGATTGGGATTGTTCGTTTGAGTGGGGACGAAGCACTAGAAATTGCTGAAAAAGTTTATAAATTAGGCAGCAAACGGCTTTCTGACCAACCTTCTCATACGATCCATTATGGAAATATTTATCATCCAAAAACAAATGAAAAAATTGATGAAGTGATGGTCACGGTGATGCGCGGACCAAAAACATATACACGCGAAGATATTATAGAAATTAATACACATGGCGGGGTACATGTCACTAACAAAGTACTACAAACCGTTTTAGGCGCAGGTGCTCGTTTAGCTGAGCCGGGAGAATTCACAAAACGTGCTTTCTTAAATGGTCGAATTGATTTATCACAAGCGGAAGCTGTGATGGATGTGATTCGTGCGAAAACGGACAAGGCCATGCATAATGCAATTTCACAATTAGATGGAAATTTATCAGAACTTATTCGAAATCTAAGACAAGAAATCTTAGAAACATTGGCTCAAGTCGAAGTAAATATCGATTACCCTGAATATGATGATGTGGAAGAAATGACTTCTCAATTACTATTGGAGAAAGCAACAGAAGTCAAAAAGCATGTGGAGCAGATTTTAGAAACGGCGCAACAAGGAAAAATCTTACGAGATGGGCTAGCAACAGCGATTATCGGACGTCCAAATGTTGGGAAATCAAGTTTGTTGAACGTTTTTGTACGTTCTGAAAAAGCAATCGTTACTGATATCGCTGGAACAACAAGAGATGTCATCGAAGAATTTGTAAACGTAAAAGGTGTACCGCTTCGCTTAATTGATACGGCTGGAATTCGCGATACGGAAGATGAAGTCGAACGAATCGGAGTCACGCGTAGTAAAAAAGAAATCGAACAAGCGGAACTCGTTTTATTAGTCTTTGACCAAAGTCAGGAACTAACGGATGAAGACTTTGAATTATTACACTTAACTGAAAACAAAGAACGCTTAATTATTTTAAATAAAATGGATTTAATCCAAAAATTAGATGTAGAAAAGTTACTCGAGAAAGTCGATCCGAATTCAGTCATTTCAGTCTCAATTACTGAAAATACGGGCATTAATGAAGTAGAAAATGCGATTGTTGAACTTTTCTTTGAAGGAAAAACGGGAGAAAAAGATGCGACCTATATTTCAAATATTCGTCACATTTCATTGCTTGAACAGTCCATCCAATCCTTAGAAGAAGTCATCAATGGGATTGAATTAGGAATGCCGGTTGACTTAGTACAAATCGATTTAACCAGGGCTTGGGACTTGCTGGGAGAAGTAACTGGAGATTCAGTACAAGACGAATTAATTACCCAATTATTTAGTCAATTCTGTCTTGGAAAATAACTTAGGAGGTTATTATGCAAACATATGAAGCTGGAAATTATGATGTAGTTGTTGTTGGTGGTGGACATGCAGGTGTTGAAGCAGCATTGGCGGCAGCACGTATGGGACAGAAAACATTACTAGCAACTATCAGTTTAGATAAAATTGCCTTTATGCCATGTAATCCGTCAATTGGAGGACCAGCAAAAGGAATTGTTGTTCGAGAAATCGATGCTCTTGGTGGAGAAATGGGTCGAAACATTGATAAAACGTATATTCAAATGCGTTTATTAAATACCGCAAAAGGCCCTGCTGTTCGTGCATTACGTGCACAAGCAGATAAACATCTATATTCTTTAGAAATGAAAAAAACTTTAGAAAACACTGAAAATTTAGAATTAAAACAAGGGATTATTGAAGAATTACTCATTGAAGATAACAAAATTGAGGGAGTTATTTCAAACACTGGTGCCATTTATCGTGCCAACTCTGTTGTTTTAACAACAGGAACTTCAGCAAGAGGACAAATTATTATTGGTGAATTAAAATATTCATCCGGTCCAGAAAATACACTCCCTTCAATTAAATTACAAGAAAATTTAGAAGAACATGGATTTGAAATTGATCGCTTCAAAACAGGAACGCCTCCAAGAATTCATAAAGATTCAATTGATTATTCTTACACGGAGGAACAACCAGGCGATGCAGAACCAAACCACTTTAGTTATGAATCTAAAGACGAAGATTATATGCCAATCGAAGATCAGTATTCATGCTGGTTGACATATACAAATCCTGATACACATGAAACAATTCTAGGTAACATTGATCGTGCACCAATGTTTACAGGAATTATTGATGGTGTAGGCGCGCGTTACTGCCCATCAATTGAAGATAAAGTTGTACGTTTCGCAGATAAAAACCGTCACCAAATTTTCTTAGAGCCTGAGAGTGCAGATACAGATGAGATCTACGTTCAAGGACTAAATACTTCGCTGCCTGAAGATGTTCAAATGGATGTGCTACGATCTGTAAAAGGTTTAGAAAATGCAAAAATGATGCGTACAGGGTATGCAATTGAATATGATGTCATTTTACCGCATCAATTACGACCAAGTCTTGAAACAAAAATGGTCGAAGGATTGTTCACTGCAGGCCAAACAAATGGAACTTCAGGTTATGAAGAAGCAGCTGGACAAGGTCTTGTGGCTGGAATTAATGCCGCGCTAAGAAACCAAGGAAAAGAACCATTTATCATGAAGCGTAATGAAAGTTATATCGGTGTGATGATCGATGACTTAGTGACTAAAGGAACGGCAGAACCTTATCGTTTACTAACATCTCGTGCAGAATATCGTTTATTATTACGTCATGATAATGCAGATTTCCGTTTAACAGATTATGGTTATGACTTTGGTTTAATTTCTGAAGAACGTTATGCTTCATTTACTAAAAAAAGAAATCAAACAGAAGCTGAATTAGAACGTCTAAAAACAGTTCGCATTAAACCAAGCCAAGTTGTCGAATATTTAGAAGAAAAAGGCGAACCACAATTAAAAGATGGTGTTTTAGCTTATGACTTCATGCGTCGTCCTTATGTAGCGTACGATGATGTAGCAGATATTTACCCACCAGAAGAAGAAGTGGCTAAAGATGTTAAAGAACAAGTTGAAATTCATATTAAATATGAAGGCTACATTAACAAAGCTCAGCGCAAAGTAGACAAAGTAAAACGTATGGAAAACAAAAAAATCCCTACGGACATTGACTACAAAGCTGTTGGAAGCTTGGCGACAGAGGCAGTTGATCGTTTAACGATGATTCAGCCTGAAACCATCGCACAAGCCAGCCGTATCAGTGGAGTTACCCCCTCTGATATTGCTATCTTAAGTGTGTACGTTGAACAAGGTTCTTATGAAACCGTCGAAAATTAAATGAATAAAGCATAAAATGACGAGTTGACTGAAAAGTTGACTCGTTTTTAAATTTTTGAGTGGAATTTAGAAATAAATAGTGTTCTACCCTCACAAGTGAAGATTAAAATGTGCCCCACTTGTAAGGGTAACTACTCTATCCTAACAAGTGAGCATTAAAATGAGTTCCACTTGTAAGGGTAACTACTCTATCCTAACAAGTGAGCATTAAAATGAGTTCCACTTGTAAGGGTAACTGCTCTATCCTAACAAGTGAGTATGAAATGGAGTTCCACTTGTAAGGATACCGCTCGTAAAAATCAGTTTTTGTAGTAAGTCATTGGTCCATTAGAATGCTTCGTCATTTTTTTATTTAGAAGCCTTCTAATTCTAGCTATCGTATAAACACCTCCACACCACTCATAAATAGTCGAAACACTTATCGGTATCTCAGGGAAAAGCACTTGAAATTCCAACACACTCCGATAAATCGCGTCCGTTATTTTCTCTTTATACCCACATGAAGCACAAATGCGAGTTTGTCTAGTATCTGTCGAATCAAAAGAAAAGCAGTTGCCGCAAAAGATTCCTTTCTTTAATTCTTTAAAATGATAAGAAGGTAAATTATCGGGACGATAATTTTCATTATGCTGATTGATCAAAGATTGTGCTAAATTCTTATCATGCGCACCCACCGACTGAGTGGACCTCGTGACTTCATTAAAATGTCTCTCCAATTGCCCAGCAAAGAGTATTGAATCTGTCGGTGGGAGTTTGTAAATGTAAAAATCTGGATTGATAAATACAACATAAGCATTCATTTTATACGGGTATCCTTCAGTCAATAGTCTATTATGTAAGTAAGATTTTTTCCGATTGACCTGACTAATAGGATCTTGAAGACTGTAGCCAGTCTTTGAAAAAAGTGCTCCATCTTCATAACGATAAACACCCGTATAATTTTTCACCTCATAAATATTCACTTGCTTATTCAAAATAAGTATCGAATCGAATTGATAGTTCGTCTCTTTACTACTCAAAAATAAATCATTAACGATAAAACCTTGTTGCTGGGAATGGTTTATAAAATGATCAAATTGCTGCTCCCCATTAAATCCTTTGACCTGATTCTCATAACGTTTTTTATCCTGAAATGATAATATTTTCCGGTAATACAATGATTCTAAAATTAAATGACTGATTGATTTTTTGCGTGGCTTGATTAGCATATATACAATCTCTCCTTTATTATAATCCCTCTATTATTAATATTTGCGAAAAAAACAGAAATCCGCTTTTTAAATTGTAGAATGTTTCTTTTTTTGAAAACGAATTTCAGTAAATAAAGATTAAAGCCATGTCCAAGTCAGGCTTAGAAATCCCTATTCTTTCGCTTTTGGGTTTTTATTTAGGAAAAAATGAGTTTTAGAGAAACTTTATAATCAGAAAATTCTGATGTACACTTACTGATATAAACAAATGTAAGGGAGATTTTATGGATAATCAGTCAATGGTCATTTTATTTATTTTGTCAATACTCGTTATTATGATTGCCATGCACTTAAATAATAATCGGAAACAAAAGAAGAGAATTCAACAAAAATGGGGAACAATTCCTACTGAAACACGGATGGATAGTGAAGAGAGTTTGAATCAGTCTTATGAAAAGCTAAAGACTTCTCTTGATTTTGATAGTGAAGTGGATGATATTACTTGGTATGATTTGGATTTGTTTGAAGTGTTTAAAGAAATTAATCATACATATTCTAGTGTAGGTTCTGAAGCGTTGTATCGACGTTTGCGTTTATTTAATTTTAACGATCAAGACCAGAATAGAATTGAAAAATTAATTGCATTTTATGATGAGAATCCTAAAACTCGAGAAAAAATTGAATTTAACTTTGCACGTTTAGGTAAAAAAGATCGGAACTCGGTAGTTCGTTATTTAACAGATTCGAAAAAGAAAGGTTTATCTTCTCTTGCAATTTTTGTGCTACTCGGCGCTTTACCTATCATTGGTTTACTTCTAATTTTATTTGGAATAGAAGGATTAGGGTTTACGATATTGGTGGGATCGGTATTGTTTAACATTATTTATTCAGTGATGAAAAAAGCAGAAATTGATATGGAATTAATGAGTATGGGTTATTTAGTTCAAACGCTGTACACGGCAAAACAATTGACGAAAATTGATCATCCCTTGCAAAAAGAAATCACACCATTATTGAAGCCCTTTCGAAGCGTGTTACGTTTCTCATTTGCTTTTAGGGCAAGAGAAAATAGTGAGTTAGAAATTCTTTTAGATTACTTAAATATGCTTTTTATGATTCCTTTTATCGCTTACCATTTCGTTTTTAATCAAATAAAAAACCATGAACAAGAAGCTATTTTGTTGTGGCAGCTTTTAGGTGATTTAGAGGCTGCTTATGCGATTTTAAATTATCGAACAACACTTTCTGTCTACACGAAACCAACGTTTAATGAGGAAGAAGGTGTCATCGGAAAGACGGTTTACCATCCTTTAATTGAACGTCCAGTCCCAAATCCTGTGAAATGGATGCAAAACACCTTAGTTTCTGGTTCAAATGCTTCAGGGAAATCAACTTATGTAAAAAGTGTCGCCATCAGTTGTATTCTTGCGCAAACGATTTATACCTGCTTAGCTGAGAGCTTTTCGATGAAACGCGGACATGTTTTGACTTCAATGGCCGTAGAGGATGATTTGGTGCAGGGAGATAGTTATTTTGTTGCTGAAATTAAGTCCCTAAAACGAGTGCTTGATCAAGTGAATACGCAAGAAAGATGTTACTTATTCATTGATGAGATTTTACGTGGAACAAATACAGTTGAACGAATTGCAGCCTCTTCAAGTATTATTGATTGGATTGATGATTATCCATCTTTAGCTTTTGTTGCCACACATGATATTGAACTAACTGAAATTTTAAAAGATCAATGTGAAAATGTGCATTTTAAAGAAGATGTGACTGCAGAAGATGGTATTCAATTTAATTATTTACTACAAAAAGGCCCGGCGACTTCAAGAAATGCTTTGCTGTTGCTTCAAAACATGGATTTTCCAAACAGTGTCATAAAGAATGCACAGGCAGAAGCGAACCATTTTGATCAAATGCAAGAGTGGTTGAGTTTTGAAAGTTAATATTGATTAAAGAGCTTGGGAATTTCCTGAGCTCTTTTTAACAGATCTCTCTACTTTTAAAATTTTATTCTAATAACAATTGAAAATAAAAGAAATAATATTTATGATAAGATGAATAAATGCAAGAAAGGAATTCAATAATGGAGAAAAAAATTACGGAGTTTCTACAAAAAGAAATTGACCAAAAGCATATTCCAGGTGCGGTTATCCAAGTGAACCATAAAGGAGAAGTCGTCTTTGAAGAGGCATTAGGCTGGCGAATTGATTATGAAGAAGAACAAGAACCTATGCGAATAAATACAGTGTTTGATCTTGCTTCGTTAACTAAAGTGGTGGCTACTTTACCGAGCGTACTTAAGTTGGTCGATGAAGGCGAAATAGCATTAGGCGATCCGGTTGCACACTTTATTCCTGAATTCAATACGAACGATAAAACAGAAATCACACTACTAAATCTCCTTACGCATACGTCTGGACTTACAAGTCATCGAAAATTTTATCAAGAAAAACTAAACAAAGAAGAAATTTTCAAAAAAATATATGAAGAAACCCTTGAATATGAGACAGGATCAAAAGTAGTCTACAGTGATCTAGGTTTCATCTTACTTTCTAAAATCATTGAAGTCGTTACACAAAAGAAATTCGACGACTTCGTAACGAAAGAAATTTTTGAACCCCTCGGAATGAATGAAACAACTTTCCTTCCTGATTTTTCGAACGAACGCTATGCTGCAACAGAATTTGACGTAGAAATAGACAGTTACAAATTAGGGATAGTACACGATGAAAATGCTAATACATTAGGTGGAGTAAGTGGCCATGCAGGTTTGTTTAGCACCCTTTCAGATTTAAAGAAATATGTTTCAATGTATGAAAATGAAGGCGTTTTTAATGGAAGGAGAATTTTATCTGCCAATGCTATTCACCTCTCTCAGGAGAATTTTACTTCATCATTGAATGAAATGAGAAGTTTAGGTTGGCAACTAAAAACGGGAAGTGTCACATCTTGTGGAGATTATTTTTCAAATCAAGCCTTTGGTCATACCGGTTTTACTGGAACGAGTATTTGGTTTGACCCAGCAGTAGATTTGAATGTCATCTTACTTACAAATCGAGTACATTATGGGAGAAAACCGCATATTTTACGATTACGACCACGATTACATAATTTAATAAGGCAATCCTTCTAATAAAAACATTTAAAACGAAGGGTTATTCCTTGTGTTAAACCAAACTTTAACATGTACACTATAAATGATGTAAATAGTAAGGTTGATTGAATACAAGGATTAAATTGGAAGGAGTTTTCAAATGAAAGTATTTGTCGTAGGTGCCAACGGAAAAGTTGCCCAACATTTTGCTGATTTTGTTAAAGAGGATGAAGTCATAGAAGAAGTTGCTATGATACGAGATCCAAAACAAGCTGATTTTTTTGAAGAACGTGGAATTGAGACGGTTCTGTTAGATCTTGTAAAAAACTCAATTGATGACATAGCCGAAGCTATGAAAGATGTGGATGCTGTAGTCTTTAGTGCAGGTGCTGGAGGAGCTGGAGATGACCAAACGGTATTGATTGATTTAGACGGAGCCATTAAAGCCATGACTGCGGCAGAACAAGCAGGAATTAAACGGTTTGTGATGGTCAGTACTTTCCGTACAGGTCGTGAAGAAATGTCTAAAGATAACGACCTTCAAATCTATACGATTGCTAAAAACTATGCCGATGAATGGTTAAAAAATCGAACAGCTCTTGATTGGACAATTGTACATCCAGGTATTTTAGTGGATACACAGGGTACAGACCAAATCAAAACAGGAATGGGACAAGAGATTGCTGAGATTCCACGACAAGACGTAGCGAAAACATTAATTTCAGTTCTTAATAATGACAATACTATTAAGAAAGAGTTTGAAATTTTAGGTGGAGATCAAACAATCGAAGAAGCCATTAATCATTTATAAACGACTTTAAATCAGCTGTTTGAAATAGAATAATACGTACAACAGGTCCTGCAATTTTTCGAATTGTAGGATTTTCATTATTTATTCTGATACCGCTTGCAAAACGTGAGGGAAACGTTTTAAGATTAAATCAATAAGATCAAAGAAAAAAGAAAGGAAAATTTTATGGCTTATGCAATTGGAATCATGTCAGGGACTTCTCTAGATGGCGTAGATGCAGCATTCGTAAATATCACGGGTGTGAATGAAGAAACAGAAGTCGAATTAATCGCATTTGAAACACTCGAAATACCAGAAAAAATTGATCAACAAATTCGTGAAGCTTTCTCTATCGAAAACTCAAACTCTGCACTCATCAGTTCTTTAAACGTTGAACTAGGAGAGTTATTTGCGGAGGCGGCCATCAAAGTAAGTAAAGCTGCAGAAATCTCTTTAAAAGACGTAGACTTTATCGCATCACATGGACAGACAATTTACCATATTCCTGAAGCAACAGAAAAATATCGCTCATCTACTCTTCAAATTGGTGAAGCGGCAGTCATTGCAGAAAAAACAGGTTGTACGGTTGTCTCTAATTTCCGTCCTCGAGACATGGCGGTCGGAGGCCAAGGTGCGCCAATTGTCCCTTATTCTGAATATATTTTATACCGACACAATGAACGTACGCGCTTGCTTCAAAACATTGGAGGCATCGGAAACGTAACAGTGATCCCTCCGAACGCTTCGCTAAATGACTTAGACGCCTTTGATACAGGGCCTGGAAATATGATCATTAATGAGTTGAGTCAGCATTTTTATAATGAACCATACGATAAAAATGGAGAACATGCTAAACAAGGGCAAGTGAATGAAAAAGTATTAGAAGACTGGATGAACTACCCATTTATTTTAAGAGAGCCGCCAAAAACAACCGGACGAGAAGAATTTGGACTGCAATTTGTGCAAGAATACTTAAATAAATATAAACTTCCAGCAGAGGATTGGCTAGCTACAGCTACAATGTTTACTGCTAAATCCATTGCGAAAAGTGTTGATAAGTATACCATCGAAAAAACAGATTTAATTATCGGAGGCGGTGGGAGTTACAATCCAACTTTAGTTCAAATGATTAAAGAAGTTTTACCTGAAATCTCTGTTATTCGTCAAGAAGACTTAGGCCTCTCATCAGATGCTAAAGAAGCCGTGGCAATGGTTATTTTAGGAAATCAGACCTTGCATCGACAACCAAGTAATGTTCCATCCGCAACAGGCGCATCCAAACCTGTGATCTTAGGAAGTGTGACATTTAGTGAGCAGAATTAATCACCAGTTTTTGAATTTTTGGCTCGTTGATAAAGCATTTGCAGACCTTTCATGAGGAGAATCAATAAAAGACCGCCTAAAACGAAATGAAAATAAAATCTTTTTTCGCCATATTTTAAAGCTAACCGCCCTTGTTGAGTACTGACAATCGTCGAATACAAAATAATAATCAAAAAGGGGATATTATTTTTAAGATAGGAAACCATTTTATTTAGCATCTATGCATCTCCAAAAAATATTTTCATAAATAGCATACGTGAATCCTATGCTGAACGCAATACTTCAATATTTTCACAGGATAGGGAAAAGACATAAATTGTATCAAAATCGTTTTCGTTATATACTAAATATGTTGAAAGAATATTTCATAACAAGAGAAAGGTGATTTAAGTGAAAAAATTAGGTGTTTCAATTTATCCTTCAAAATCTAATGTAGATGAGGATAAAAAGTACTTAGAATTAGCTAGCGAATTTGGCTTTACTCGTATTTTTACTAGTTTACTTGAAATCGATGGCGACCGTGATGAGGTCGTTGACAAATATCGAGAAATCATCGAATACGGAAACTCATTAGGCATGCAAACAACGCTTGATATTAATCCACGACTGTTTGATCAGCTTGGTGTTAGTTATGAAGATTTGAAATTTTTTGCTGATATTGGCGCAGATTCTATACGTTTAGATCTTGGATTTGGCGGCTCAGAAGAAGCTTTAATGACTAAAAATGATTATGATCTAAAAATTGAAGTAAATATGAGTAGTGGCACAAAATACATTGATAATGTCATGAGTTATCAACCAAAGCGTGAAAATTTAATCGCTTCACATAACTTTTATCCAATGAAATATTCAGGCTTATCTCGTGAACATTTTGAAAAAACAACGGCACAATTTAATGCTTATAATCTAAATACAGCAGCATTTATCACTTCTCAAGTAGGAGAATTAGGACCATGGCCGGTTCAAACAGGTTTATGTTCCTTAGAAGAACATCGCCATTTACCTATTGAAGTACAAGTCACTCATTATAAAATGCTTGGCACAATTGATGATTTAATTATCGGAAATGGTTATGCATCCGAAGAGGAGCTAAGAAAAGCAGCAGAAGCTTTCTTCAGTCCACATATTCTATTACCTGTTGAATTAGCAGATAATATTACAGATTTAGAAAAGAAAGTCATTTTAGAAGAATTACATGTTTACCGTGGAGACCGCTCTGCTTATCTATTGCGTTCAACGATGACACGAGTTAAATATCGTGAAGAAGATTTTCCTGTTCATACAACAGGTCCAGTTGAAAAAGGATCTATAGTGCTTGGCAACAATAATTTTGGTCAGTATAAAGGTGAAACACAAGTTATTCTACTCCCAATTGAAGATGATGGTACTCGCAACATCGTAGGTACAATCACAGATGATGCGATTGAATTATTAAGCGATTTAAAACCTTGGTCTTCATTTAAATTTGTTGAAGTAGAATAAAGATGTAGGAGAGGAACGATCAAATATGTTTGAAAAAATAGAACTATATGCAGGTAAGTTAGCGTCACAACGTCATTTAGTCGCTTTACGTAACGGTATTGTTTTAGGAATGTTTGGTTATTATTGGTTCTTTATTCTTAATTTTAGGAAATTTACCTTCTGAAGCTTATATGGACTGGATTGCAGACGCAGGGATTGCGCCTTACTTTAGTAAAATTACAAATGGTTCATTTGGTTTGATGGGGTTAATTGCAGTATTCGGAATCGCAAATAGTTTAACGAGATACTATGGAAAAGATGGTATTTCAGCTGGTGTTATTGCTCTTTCAGCTTTTGTGATTGTAACACCTGACTTAGCAACAGACGCTGGAACGGGTATTGGTTACACGTATGTTGGAAGTGCTGGATTATTTATTGCTATTGTTGTTGGGTTAATTACGGCTGAAATATTTAGTTTCGCTGTTGAAAAAGACTGGACAATAAAAATGCCAGAAGGTGTTCCACCAGCAGTGTCACGTTCGTTCTCGGCTTTAATTCCAGGATTTTTAGTTATTTTATTATTTGGTGTTTTATATGCAATTATAGATATGACAGGAGTCGCGGATGGAAACATCCACGTATTAGTAACAGAAACGATTGGACGTCCATTTACCGCAGTGGGTTCTTCTCTATGGGGCTCATTGTTAATGATATTCTTAAATTCATTCTTCTGGTTCTTAGGAATTCACGGACAAAACATTATTGGACCGATTATGAACCCGATTTGGCTACAAAATACGGATCAAAACCGTTTAGCTTTAGAAGCGGGTGAAGCCTTACCAAATATTATTACCAATGAATTTATGACGATTTTTGTTTGGATGGGTGGAGGAGGGTCCACTTTAGCTTTAGCGATTTGTTTGGCTTTCTTCTCAAAGAGTGAACAAGCGAAAGCCTTGGGTGCCTTAACTTTACCATCTGGGCTCTTCAATATTAATGAGCCGTTGATTTACGGTTTACCAATTGTATTGAACTTTAAGTTATTAATTCCATTTATTGCAGCTCCGATTGTTATGGCAATTATTTCTTACTTTGCGATGACAACAGGCCTAGTTGCAAGCCCAGCCGGTATTGTTGTGCCTTGGACCATGCCGCCTATAATTAGTGGGTATCTAGCTTCTGGTGGGGCCATAAGTGCTGCCCTACTACAAGTAGTCACATTGTTGACGAGTGTGGTTATTTACTATCCATTTATGCGTAGTTTAGATAAAGAATATTTAGTAGCAGAAGAACAAGAAGCTGCAACAGAAAGAGAAGCAGCAGAACTAGCAGCAGAAAAATAAATTGAAAATTAGACACCTTTAACTGACTGAAATAAGAGAGCAGGACTTTAAAGTCTTGCTCTTTTTTTGTTGGTCATTTATTAAAAAATTTAGCATTTATTTCAAAAAAATTAATAGATTCTGGAATTTTATTTCTTTTATATTTATAATGTAATAAAATAATATTACGAAAGAGGAGGTCTATGGAAATTTTAAAAAAAATCGGTCAATTATTTGTGATAGGTTTTCCTGGAAATGAATTAACCTCAGAACTTAAAGACTTGATTCATGAGTATCATATAGGAGGTATCATTCTATTTGCTCATAATATTGGGACACCAGAAGAAGTCGTTAATCTAACGACTGCGCTTCAAAAAGAAGCCAAATCAGCAGGCTATAAATATCCATTATTTATTGCAATTGATGAAGAAAACGGAACAGTGAAACGTTTAGGACAAGGCGCGGGTGAGTATCCTGGAGCGATGGCTCTTTCTGCCACTCAAGATTCAAAATATGCTTATGAAATAGGAAAAGCCACTGGCGACGACCTGCTTCAGTTGGGAATTAATTGGAATTATGCTCCGGTACTTGATGTAAATAATAATCCAAATAATCCGGTTATTGGCGTTCGATCCTTTGGTGAGACCCCAGAAATGGTGAGTGAATTTGGTATAGAGTTTATGAAGGGCTTGCAAAATGCTGGTGTAGCGACTGCTTTAAAACACTTCCCAGGACATGGAGATACAAGTGTAGATTCACACTATTCGCTTCCTCAAATTAATCATGAGATTGAACGTCTACGCGAAGTGGAATTAGTGCCATTTAAAGCAGCGATTGCAGAAGGTGCAGATAGCATTATGACAGCCCATATTGTCTTTCCGGCATTAGAACCAGAAGAGGGTCGTCCAGCGACCTTATCGAAAAATATTATTACGGGATTGCTTCGCGAAGAATTAGGTTTTGAAGGAGTCATTGTGACAGATGCTTTAGAAATGGATGCGATTGCTGAAACAATTGGAATTGCAAATGGAGCTGTAGAAGCTATTCAAGCCGGTGCGGATAATGTTTTGATTGGGCATCTACCTGACGAACAATTAAAAGCACTAAAACGAGTGGAAGAAGCCGTACATAATGAAGAAATTTCTTTTGAACAAATTCAAAAATCTATAGAACGTATCTATCAAATGAAAGAAAAATATATGAACTGGGAAGATTTAGATCTTGAAGAAGATAAAGTTTCTAAGCAATTTAATAGTAAAGAAAAACAAGAATTAGCCAAAGAAGCGTATGAAAAAAGCGTAACTGTTTTAAAAGCAGGAGATTTATTAACCAAAGAAATGTCTGTCCTTATTTTACAACCCAAAGATGAGTTGAGAACGATTGCTGAAGATACAACAGAAGATAATTATACGTTGTCTCAAACGGTCAAAAAATATATTGATGATGTAGAAGTTGTTATGACATCTAATAACCTAACGGATGAAGAAAGAAAACATATTTTAGAAAAAGCAAAAACTGTTGATCGAGTAATTTTAGGAACAATGGTTGCGCAAAAAGAAGACAATATTATTCAATTAGCCCAAGAAATCAGTCAAAATAAACCAATAGATGTTATTTCGATGAAGAGTCCTTATATTGGACAATGGCTAACGAATAAAAATTATTGGATAAATACTTACGAACCAAGCAAAATACCGATTGATATCGCAGTAAGAACTTTACTTGGTGAAATCAAACCAACTGGAAAATCTCCAGTGACTTTGAAAGAATATATATAATATTTTGGAGGAATAAAAAATGATTATTGTTAATAGTCCACTTATGCATAAAGAAATAGAGAAACAACTTGAACTGAATGAAGAACCTTCATATACATTTGTTAAAAAAGAAGGGATTAAATTATATTTTGAAACAGATGCTGAGGATGAAGAAAAAGCAGTAAGTACTGCTAAGCAAATTATAAAAAATAAAGTAAGTGATGTCATTATGGTAAAAGTTAAAACAGAAGAATATCTATAAATGAATAAAAGAGCCTTATGTGAAATGAAATTTCATATAAGGCTTTTAAAAATTAGTTATAAAAAGTAGATTAAATCCCTTTTAATAAGACAAATTTAAGCCGACAACAAATTTAATTTCATAAATATAAAATAAAAGTAAAATATTATTGCGTTAATGAAAGCGTTATGATATTATGAACTTGTAAATAGAAAACACTAAAAAACGAGGAGGAAAAAACAGTGGATAGATTTACAGATTTTATAGAAAATAAAATTGCACCTCCATTATTGAGATTTTCTCAAATGCGTTATATTCAAGTAATGCAGAGAATGGGTCTTGGTGTAATGAGTTTATTGATTATTGGGTCCTTATTCTTAATTATGGCATCATTCCCATATGATCCATATTTAGATATGCTGGGAGAGTTTCGTTGGACAATCGCAGCAGCATCAGGTGTAGGTACAGCATTCCTTGGCTTGTATTCATCAATCACAGTGGCCTATGGATTAACGGAATGGTATAACCAAAATAGAGGATTCTCCATTGATCCTTTACAAACAGTTGTGTTATCGGTAGCATCATTCTTATTATTAAATCCTGCAGAGACTGTACAAACAATTATAGAAGGTCAAGCAGATCCTGGTTCATTTACAGGTGTTCCGACTACATATATGGGAGCTATTGGAGTATTTACAGCACTTATTGTTGGTATTCTTACGGTTGAAATTTATAGATTTATTGTAAGTAAAGAAATAGTCATTAAACTTCCAGAAAATGTTCCGCAAAACGTATCACAAGCGTTTGTTGCATTGATTCCAAGTACATTAGTTATTGTCTTTTGGTGGTTAGTTGGTCATGTTATAGGAATTGATCTACCAGAAGCTATCCAAAGTGTCTTTGAGCCACTAGTACAAGTTGGTGACTCAGAAGGTGCGATGTTAATTACTGTAGTTATTAATCGTCTCTTATGGTCAGTTGGTATTCATGGTTCAAATATTGTAAGTTCAGTAGCTGGTACATTCTGGACACAAATGGTAGCTGCTAACCAAGAAGCTTACCAACAAATGGGAAGCATGGCAGCATCAGATTTACCATATACTTGGACTTCGTTACTAATGGATAATTATGTATGGACAGGTTTAGCACCAATGGCCTTTGTTATGTTATTCTCTAAATCATCACGCATTAAATCGCTTGGTGCATTAGCATTACCGGCCGCTATCTTTAATATCGGAGAACCACTAATCTTTGGTTTACCAATCATGTTAAACCCAGTTATGATGATTCCGTTTGTATTGGTTTATCTAGTTCTTGCAATATTAACCATTATATTTGTTAACTTTGGTCTATTGCCAGTGCCTGTGTTATCCGTTCCATGGATTATGCCAGCGCCACTGAAAACGTTACTGGCTACCAATGGACAAATATGGCCAATGGTCTATGTACTTATTGGTTGGGTGGCTATGGGATTAATCTTCTATCCGTTTATTAAAGCTTTAGAACGACAAGATTTAGCGGAAGCACAATTAGAAGATCGTGATATGTCAGTCGCTGAAGAAGAGGAACAACCAGTTGAACAAAATTAATAAACATTGCTAATTTTAAAGAGGAGTGATTAGCACTCCTCTTTTCTTTTTTAAACACAAAATAAACAAGGAGTTGGTTAATATGTTAGGTGCATCATTATATTTAGCTGAGGGGACGGAGAAAAACTTAGCTTTTATTGATCGGATGCATGATGCGGGTGCTCAAACAATTTTTACTTCGATGCATATTCCTGAAGATGATCCGGCAGAGACGCTAGATTCTTTAAAACAAATTACAAAAAAGATGAATGAATATGGTATGGAATTAATGACGGATGTGTCTTCTGGTACATTTGATATTTATAATGTAGAAAAAGAAAAGGCGAAAGATTTTTTTACAGACTTAGGTGTCAGTAGTTTGCGGATGGATTATGGCTTTTCTTATCAGGAAATGAAAGATTTAGCGGAAAATTTTAAGATTGTATTAAATGCAAGTACCATTAATGATGAAATGAGTGAGGAACTAGAAGCAGTTGGCTTTGATTTGTCGGATATTACCGTTTGTCACAACTTTTATCCAAGAGAAAATACAGGTCTAGGACGAGAATTTTTATATGAACGAAATGCTTACTTAAATAATAAAGGTTATCGGATTCAAGCATTTATTGTGGGAGATAAAGAAAAAAGAGGGCCTATTTATGCTGGTTTACCTACTTTAGAAGAACATCGAACAACGGATCCGTTATATGCCTATTTAGATTTAGTCGAGAACTTTTTTGTAGATGAAGTGTTAGTTGGAGATATCGAAATGAGTGAAGAGAGTTTACAACGCCTTGATGAATGGATTGATCACGAAGTTATTTCACTTCCTATTCAAGATTTATATGAAGAAGTTCCAAGCATTTTTTATGATGAGCACATTAATCGCCCGGATGTTGCAGAAGATGTTGTTCGTTCTAGTCAATCAAGAATTGTATTAAAAGATGAGACCATTGAGCCTCTTAATAACGATGTTGAACGGCCAACTGGTACAATTACGATAGATAATGTTGATTACGGACGGTATGCGGGAGAAATTCAAATTACTAAAAAAGATTTACCGGCAGATGAACGAATAAATGTCTTAGGAAAAATTACGGATGAAGCAATCCCATTGTTGCAATTTATTAAAGGTCGGATGAAATTTAAGTTTATAGGAGGTTAGTGTTATGAAAAATTTTACGGAACAGAGAAATCCAGATTCAATGCATTTAGATGAAATGTCGATCGCAGAAATGGCGCAAGTAATGAATACAGAAGACCAAGGGGTACCAGCAGCCATTAATAAAGTACTTCCTGAGATTACACAGCTTATTGAAGCTGTTATACAGGCGTTTAATAAAGAAGGACGTTTAATTTATATAGGCGCTGGAACAAGTGGACGCTTAGGTATTTTAGATGCTGTGGAATGCGTACCGACATTTGGCACGCCTCCTGAGAAAGTTGTAGGATTGATTGCTGGTGGAGAAAAGGCGATAAAAGATGCGGTGGAAGGGGCTGAAGATTCAGAAGAACTAGCAGTCGAAGATTTAAAAAAATTAAACTTAACTGAAAATGATATTGTGATAGGAATTGCAGCAAGTGGACGTACACCTTATGTTATTGGTGGTTTGGAATATGCGAAACAAAAAGGCGCAAAAACAGGAGCTATTTCAAATAACAAGGATACAAAAATTAGTGCTGTGGCGGATTATCCTGTTGAGGTCGTAACGGGGCCTGAAGTTTTAACCGGATCGACTCGCTTGAAAGCAGGAACGGCTCAAAAACTCGTATTAAATATGATTTCCACTATTAGTATGGTAAAGATTGGGAAGGCTTACGAAAATTTAATGGTCGATGTGCTTGCCACGAATGAAAAATTAGTAGATCGCGCAAAACGCATCATTGTCGAAGCGACAGGGGTTGATTACGAGGAAGCTGGAAAAGTATTTGATGAAGCTGGCTCGGTGAAATTAGCGATTGTGATGATTTTGTCTGGGGCGTCAAAAGAAGAGGCAGAACGAGCTTTAGAAGAGACGAACGGCTTTGTGCGAGCTTCTATCCAAAAGTTAATAACGTAAGATTATTTCATAATTGGGAATCCATGTTATAATCGTATATATGATACTGATTATGGAGAGGTGAGTTCATGGCCACTAAAAATATATTGGGTTTATTAAAAAGCATGCTAGATGAGTTGCCGAAAGCAGAAAAGCGCATAGCAGAAAAAATATTAGAAGAACCGGACCAAGTGATTCACATGACGGCTTCTGATTTAGGAAGGGCAGCAGAATCAAGTGCGGCCACAGTTATCCGACTATCAAAGCGTCTGAAGGTACCGAGTTTTACAGAATTGAAAATTTTTATTTCTAGAGAAATTAAATCAGAAAATCGAGAAGTGTATTCAGATATTTATGCGGATGAGTCTGTGAAAGATATTATGGATAAGTTACACTGGAATTCTAGTTTGGCGATGAAAGATACGATTTCGATGTTGGATGAAGAAGCGATTATTCAAGCTTCAGATCTTATTCGCGATGCTTCCGTGGTGTATACTTTTGGGATTGGGGCATCTTCTTTAGTCGCTGAAAATATTGCTCAAAAATGGAGTCGAATTGGTAAAACGACAATCCCTGTAAATGATGCGCATGTGTTGCTTGCAGCTTTGGTAAGTAGTGAAAAAGATGCGGTCTTTATAGGCATTTCGAATTCTGGTGAGACACATGAAGTGGTTAAATTAGATGAGATGGCTCGTAGTTTAGGGCATAAAACGATTTCGATTACACGATTTGGAAATAATACATTGTCCAAAAATTCTGATGTGGCTTTACAGCATGTTCGTTCAAATGAAATTGAAGTGCGTAGTGCGGCAACAAGTTCGCTACATGCACAGTTTTTAGTGGTCGATATATTATTCTACGTTTATGCTTCTCGAAATTACGATAAAACATTGGATAAAATTTACGATTCCCGTAGTGCGGTTAAGCAGTATAATGAAGATGTGAAAGATTAATTCATAATTAAAGAAGAGCTGATTCTTATGATGAGTAGACACTGATCTGAAGAATTGGCTCTTTTTGTTTGTTTGGGAGAAAAGAGTGAAATTGGGTGCTCTCCTATACATAAAATTCGAGAGAAAATGTAGCTTATGAAATGACTAATAAACAGATTAAGAGGATGCAGAAAATTGCATCCCCTTAAATAATTCTGGATTTAATTTTTAACTAAAAAATAAATGGACAGTTATTCGTTCATTTCAAGTTCAAGTGCCTTATTATCTTCAATTTTAAAGAATGGGTAGTAAAGTGCCATACTAAAGATAATTTGGAAGACTTGGAATACGGCTCCTTGCCAACCAGACAGTAAGAAACCACCGATAATAGGAGGAGTGGTCCAAGGAATGTTGGCTCCGTTAGTTAAAGGAACAAGGCCAATAGACATTACGAAATAGGTTAAAAGACCCATAATAACAGGTACGAAAATTAGTGGAATCATCATTACTGGGTTTAACACCATTGGCACTCCAAAAATAACAGGTTCATTAATCATGAAGATACCAGGCCCGATTGATATTTTTCCTAATAGGTTTAACTGTCTTGATTTTGCGAAAAATAAACACAATAAAACTAAACCGATTGTTGCTCCAGATCCACCTATATTGACAAAAATAGCTAAAAATTGTTGATTTACGATATTGGGAATGGGTTGTCCAGCTAAGAAAGCTTCAGCATTTTCAGCAGTTAAACTTAACATAACCGCTCCTAAACCTGCTGATACAACACTGGAACCGTGAATTCCAAATGCCCAAAGAAAGCTTTCAATGAAAATGACTAATAAAACACCCCATAAAGTTCCACCAATATTAGTTAGAGGTGCTTGAAGTACTCCATAAATAAAATCATAGGCCGTTCCAAATGGCGTCATTTCAAAAAGTAGTCGAATGATATTGAAAATAACGATGACAAAAGTCCCTGGAATTAACGATGTAAAGGATCTAGAAACTGCTGCAGGAACAGTATCTGGCATTTTAATTGTCCAACCACTCTGAACAACCCATCTATAAATTTCAACGGCTAGAATTGCTGAGATAATTGCTAAAAATAAACCACCGGATCCTAAATGACTCATTGAAATACCGGCCGCACCATCTTCTGAAAGGATGGTAGGATTTAAAATTAAAAATCCGACAAGTGAAACAACAAGAGCACCGATGGCATCTACTTTATAATGATCTGCAAGAGATTTTACTATTCCAAAAAATATAAAGAGTGATAAAATATTCATACTCATATTAAAAGGTACAGTAAAGAAATTTGCCCAATTTTCACCGAAAATTGAAGCCATAAAATCAACATAGCCTTCGACTGGAAAATTAGAAAGTAGTAGAAATATTGAACCGATAACCATAACTGGCATAGCCCCGAAAAATCCATGCTGAATAGCGGTTAAATATCGGTTGGTACTTAAAACATCCATGACGGGTTGTAATTTTTCTTCTAAATAATTCGTTATTCTATCCAAAAGGATATCCCCCTCTATTTGTTGTGTTACAGATCGATATGCACTGGAGAAAATTACAGTGGCTACATACTTAATATCACCTCGCAATATATAGCGTTTTCATTTTTATTATATGACAAATGAAATTTATTGCAAATTTTAAAATTATTTAAGAAACATAATTTCATAAAGCGCTTATTTGCTTTGAGGATAGAAATTACAAATTTATTTGAATGATATTATCGAAAAGCAGGTTATAAAATCTGATCAGTAATTTATATAGTTGGAAAGCGAGTAGAAATTTAGCCGCGACCACGAAAAGTGATTTCAAGTTCACGGCGAGACTCCCGCGACCACGAAAAGTGATTATAAGTTCACAGCGAGTCTCCCGCGACCACGAAACGTGATTACAAGTTCACGGCGAGACTCCCGCGACCACGAAATGTGATTTCAAGTTTACGGCAACACTTCAGCGTACATATAACGCTATTATATGTGTGCGAGAAAATATAGCACGAAAGAACGATAAATAAATATGAAAAACCAACAAGATTTTTCCCTTGTTGGTTTTAGTCATCTATATTTAAAAAATAATTTATCTTGTTACTTCGTCTTCAGCATCTTCTGTAGTATCTTTTACATCTTCTACGGCTGCATCTGTTGTTGTTTTAACGTCTTTAGCGGTGTCTACTACAACGTCTTCTGTTTCGTATCTAGCGATAGCTGATGTTTCTTTGATATCTTTTGAAGCTTCTTTTGCTTGTTCGCTTACATCAGATACAAAATTTTCTGTTGTATGCTGTACATCTTTAGCAGCATCTGAAAGCGTTGAACGAAGTTTTTTAGATGAATCAACTAAAGATTTACGTACATCTTTTGCTGCATCTTTAGAAGTATCTGTGACCTCAGTTCCTTTTTCCATAGCTAAATCAGCATATTCTTTTCCTTGCTCTTTTAATTCGTCAAATTTAGCGCCAATCTCTTGTCTGGTTTCTTTTCCACTTTTAGGAGCTGATAAAAAACCTACTCCTAAGCCAACTAATACACCTTTAACAAATGATGAAAATGATGAACTCATAACGATCACTCCTGTTTTATATTCTATATTTTATTATACATATTATAAATGAAAGCTCTTTATTGTACAAAAATAATGCTATTATTAATTTCTTAATATTTACAATGTATACTAGACCTTGTAGTAAACGCTAAAAATTAAGAAATTCTTAATGATTTTTTTGTAAGTTCTTAACGTATTTGATTTAAGATATAGGTTACGAAAAGTAACGTTTTTATGAAGATAAATAAAAAGATACGAGGAGAATACGGATGAAAATTGGTATCGATAAAATTGGATTTTTTACACCGCCGACTTATGTAGATATGATTGAATTAGCAAATGCACGCGATGTGGATCCAAATAAATATTTAATTGGTATTGGCCAAGAAAAAATGAGTATTGCTTCAAATAATTATGATGTGGTAGCAATGGCGGCAAATGCTGCGAATGAAATATTAACGGAAGAAGATAAAAAAGAGATTGATATGATTTTATTTGCGACCGAAACAGGAGTTGACCAATCAAAATCTGGGGCAACTTGGGTTCATGATTTAGTAGGGATTCAACCTTTTGCTCGTTCAGTTGAGTTGAAACAAGCTTGTTATAGTGCGACAGCAGGTATTCAACTCGCAATGGGTCACATTGCTTTGCATCCTGAGAGCAAAGTGCTGGTTTTAGCAAGTGATATCGCAAAATATGGATTAGACACTGGTGGAGAGCCGACTCAAGGTGCTGGAGCAGTCGCGATCTTACTTTCTGCTGAACCTCGTATTTTAGAAATTGAAAAAGAAAGTGCCGCCTATACGGAAGATATTGATGATTTCTGGCGTCCAAATTATTCAGAGCTTGCTTTTGTAGATGGAAAATATTCAAATGAAGCCTATCTGAATACACTAAAAGCTTCATGGAATCGATACAAAGAACAATATAATGCAGAATTGTCAGACTTTGAAACTTTATTGTTCCATGTGCCTTATACAAAAATGGGACGTAAAGCCCTACAAGCTTTAGAAGATGAAATGAACGAAGAAATAATGGACCGTTTTAATGCTTATTATGAATCAGCGATTGAATACAATAAAGCAGTCGGAAATATTTATACCGGTTCTTTATATTTAAGCTTGCTTTCTTTACTTGAAAGAGGAGAAGAATTACCGGCTGATTCACGCATTGGTATGTTTAGTTATGGTTCAGGAGCCGTTGGCGAATTCTTCGTTGGGAAAGTTCAAGCGGGTTATAAAGATTACTTGCAAACAGCTAATCATGAAGCTTTACTCAATAATCGCCTCAAGTTGAGTATTGAAGAATATGAAGACATCTTGTCACATCCTGTTGTCGTGGATGAAGCAGGCAATGCATCCTTCACTACAAATAAAGTCATTTCGAAGGAAGATTTTATCTTTACAGCAGTGAGAGAGCATAAAAGACAGTATGGAAAAGCGGACGACCAAATCGGATAAGGGGATTAAAAAGATGGAGAGAGTATTTATCGTCGGAGCGAAACGGACGGCTATCGGATCTTTTCAAGGGGCTTTAGCGGGCGTTTCTGCGGCTGAATTGGGTGCAGAAGTGACGAAAGCTGTACTTGAACAAGCGCGAGTTTCGGGAGAAGAAATTGATGAAGTGTTGTTTGGGAATGCTTTACCTGCAGGCCAAGGACAAGGTGTCGCTCGTCAAATTGCGATTCACGCGGGAATTCCTGCATCTGTTCCTGCTTCTGGTGTCAACATGGTTTGTGGGAGTGGCTTGAAATCTGTCATGAATGGCTATGCATCAATTCTTATGGGGATGAATGATGTTGTCTTGGCAGGTGGCGTGGAATCTATGAGTCAGGCGCCTCATTTAATGCCTTCAAAAGTACGTAAAGGAATCAAAATGGGCGGCTTTGAAGTGGAGGATCATATGTTAAAAGATGGCTTAACAGATGCTTTTAGCCACGAACATATGGGGGTTACTGCGGAGAATATTGCAGAAAAATATTCGATTTCACGTGAAGCTCAGGACGAATTTGCTTATAATTCCCAACAAAAAGCAATAAAAGCTCAAGATGAAGGAGCTTTTGTGGAAGAAATCGTACCAATTACCGTGAAATCACGTTATGGCGAGGAAGTCGTGGATGCGGATGAATATATTAACCGTTCGACTTCTTTGGAAAAGTTAGGGAAACTACGACCGGCCTTCAAAAAAGATGGAACAGTTACTGCAGGCAATGCTTCTGGTTTAAACGATGGTGCAAGTGCTGTCTTAATCGTAAGCGAAAGTTACTTAAGGGAACATCATTTAGAGCCCTTAGCTGAAATCGTAGCGGTCGGGCAAGGCGGCGTTGACCCCAACATTATGGGCATGGGCCCCGTTTCTGCGATCGAAGAAACTTTGCGGCGTGCAGACCTGTCGTTAAATGACTTAGATGTCATGGAATTGAATGAGGCTTTTGCGGCACAAAGCATTGGTGTAGTGAATGAGTTAGCCAAGAACGCTGGTATTGAAGCGGATGCGATTTATGAGAAGATGAATTTAAACGGCGGAGCCATTGCCTTGGGTCATCCGATTGGTGCAAGTGGAAATCGAGTGCTCGTTACTTTGCTTCATTTAATGAAGAAAAGAGAAAGTGAGTATGGACTTGCTTCATTATGTATCGGTGGCGGCATGGGTGTCAGCATGATTTTAAAGAAACCTAAAATGTAAAATTAGAATAGAGTAAATGAGTTCTTTGTCAGTGTTGATGTGTTTATTTAGAAGCTACGATACAGTTTAAGTATTGTAGTTTCTTTTTTATTTGATTGTCTCTTCGGATACCTGTTCTTTAAATTGTATATTTTGAACTTTAATTTCGAATGTTTTTCGTATAAAATGTGAGTGAGTCATGTGAATCCTCCTATGTTTTGTCTGGTAACTTAATTATAGGGGTTCCCTGGTCTTTTTTTATTTCAAAAACAAAAAATGGTGCCGATGAATCAAAATTGATCCATCAACACCAAGTATTACAGGCACTTTTTAAATTGGTTATTCCTCTTCGAAAATTTTATCATGTGCTAAAATATCGCGTATTTCTTTTAAGTAATCTTCAGCTGAAGGGGTAACTTCTTCTTCAACTTCCTCTTCTTGTTTGCGTAAAGCAACAAGAGAGTTCACCGCTTTTACCACAAAGAAAAGGACAATAGCAATTAATAAGAAATCAATAATCGCTTGTAAAAATACACCGTATTTAATGGACGCATTATTAAAAGTAAAAGCTAAATTTTCAACACTTGCATTTCCAGATAAGCCAGTAATAAATGGCATAATAATACTATCCACTAATGCATTGACAATCGCAGTAAATGCAGAACCCATCACTAAACCAACTGCAAGTTCTATGACATTTCCACGCATAATAAACTCTTTAAATTCTTTCCACATTATAATAGCCTTCTTTCAAAAAATAATGATCAACAACCTATATTTTAGTCAATATTGATGGAAACTTCAAATTTGCGATTCACATAGTAGGTGTTATTTTGAAATTTCATCTAAAATCTTTTTAGCGGTTTCTGAATTCATATGCTCTGCTTCTTGGAGAAGTTGCGCTACCCGTTCAATATTTTTCCCTGTTGCGCCTACTCGAATGGCAAGAGAACGCGCTTGTAAACTCATATGACCTCTTTGTATCCCTTCGGTAACCAACGCTCGAACAGCCGACAAGTTCTGAGCTAATCCCACAGCAACTAAAATTCGTGAAAGCTCATTGGCATTTGGTTGGTTAAGCAGTCGATAAGCAAATTGTGCACCAGGATGAATAGAAAGCGTACCTCCAACTGAACCAACCGAAATAGGCAATTGTAATTCACCTACTAGATTCCCATCTTTATCTTTTGTCCAACGTGAAAGCGAGCGGTATTGTCCACTTTTTGCCGCATAAGCATGTACTCCTGCTTCAACGGCTCGCCAATCATTTCCAGTCGCGAGCAAAACGGCATCAATTCCGTTCATAATTCCTTTATTATGTGTAACTGCACGATAAGGATCTGCTAGCGCAAACTGTGTGGCATCAATGATCCGATCTCTGACTGTCTCGCCATCCATTGTTTTTGTGGCTAAATATTTGGGCACAATGACACATTTTGCAGTCGCTATGCTTTCAGTGGCATAGTTTGATAGAATATTCATCAAACTACTTCCGTCAGTCAGCTCTACAATAAAAGGAGCAATCGCTTCTGCCATCGTGTTCACAATGTTTGCACCCATCGCCTCACCCGTATCAACAACTAAATGAACCACTAAAAATTCAGGCGTATCAAATTCCACATCTGCTGGAATGAATCGAACTTCAACTCGACGAGCACCACCTCCATAATTCAAAATAGAAGGATGAGCCGCATTAGCAAGTTCTATGATTTCCGCTTCATTTTTTTGAATATTTTTTGTGGCACGCTCTACATCAGAGACATTCTTCAAAGCGATTTGTGCAATCATCAATCGGTCTTTCATTTCTGTTTGAAAACCACCAGATAGACCAATAATTTTTCCGGAATTGCTTGCCGCTGCAACAACAGACGGCTCTTCTGTCACCATTGGAATCAACATTTCTTTCCCATCAATAACAAAATTCATTGCCACCCCAAAAGGAAATTCGTAATTTAATATGTAATTTTCAATCATTTGATTCGCGACATTAGGCGCTAACCTTAGCGTTTCGTTTTTCAAAGCAGCATAATCCTCTTCGGAAATGGCTTCTGCATTTTTTAAGGCTTCGATTTTTTCTTCATGTGATTTTTTATAAAACCGATGTAAATATTCTTTCTCCATTTTTAATGGACTCCTTCCGAACACTATACTTGTCTCTATTATGAATGAATTTCTCCCTAAATGAAAGGGGAAGTCAATTAGGCTGAGAAATAGACTTAAAAACTGTCTTGTTTTCACCAAAATTTATTTCATGCAAACAAACGTTGCTTACTTTCACGAAATATAATTTGAGCTAACTAACGCAGTCTTATTTTCACCAAAATTTATTTCATGCAAACAAACGCTGCTTACTTTCACGAAATATAATTTGAGCTAACTAACGCAATCTTATTTTCACCAAAAGTATTTTCATCAAATTAACTGAAAGATTTTTAAAATAATTTCGTCGAAATCGAAAATTTTCGCAAATATAGTATATGAGACCAAATTTTAAATAGAAAGTAGAAAAAAAATGAATTTGCAGCAAATGGAGTTTTCAAGAGATAGTAATAAGTTATCTTCATTGCTTGATTTCACACGTATTTCGCATAGGCGTCAATTAATAGATCCAAAAGAAGGTGAGTATACTTTATATAGGCTTGAGATGGGGGAACTAGGTGAGCAGAGAGTACTTAATTTCATTAAAAAATATGGGAACAAACATTGGATAGTGATTCGAAATTTATGGATGGATTATTATGGAAGTTACGAAAGTGATATTATTTTGATGACTAAACATGCTATTTACGTTTTTGAAGTCAAAAATTATGAAGGAAACTTTGAATACGAGGATGGACAGTGTCGGATAAATGGAAATTTATATGGAAGTAATTGTGTTTTTCAAGCAGAGCGAGCACATATTAATTTACAAAATATTTGCCGAAAGATTTCACCTTCCATACCTGTGAAGGGTGCGTTGATTTTTATAGGTGAGCATAACCAAGTTTCGATTCATTCAAAAGTTAACAATATTCAAATCATCATGCGTAACCAACTTCGTGATTATATTAGACAAATTGCGAAAGATGAAGCAATGTCTAAAACGACGCCTATTAATGTTCAGAAAATGATCAAAAAATTTGAAGAACTAGAAATAATAAATCCTTATGGACCTAAAGCTTTCCAACCGTCAGAGTTGACGAAAGCCAAAAAAGGTATATGTTGCGCGAAATGTGGAAGTTTTTCTCTTGAGATCAGCAAGCTATTTGTTAGATGTTCTTGTGGATTTCAAGAATTACGGAAAGAAGCTATGTTGCGTACAATTCATAAGTATGGTGCTCTTATTTTTGAAACAGATGAAATGAGGACCAGTGTGATTTAGAAGTATTTTTAACATAATTCCGAAAGAAGTCGCCCACTTCTAAACGCATGGGTGCGAAGTACCAGTGAAAGTGGGAAATGAATTTCGGTCAAGCGATAGATTGAGGTGGTTAAACGGTCCTTTTTGTTGTATACTGTATTCAGTAGTCATCAAAAAAAGGAAGTGATATCAATGGAATTGGACAACAACAACCATTCAGTCTTCTCAATGTATTACCACCTTGTCTTAGTTATAAAGTATCGAAGAAAAGTCATCACTCCTTCTGTTTCAGATTATGCCAAAGCTATGTTTCTAAGAATTAGTACAAACTACAACATCACTCTCATCGAATGGAATGAAGAGAGAGACCACATTCATATTCTGTTCAAAGCTCAGCCGAATACAGAATTGTCCAAATTTATCAATGCCTACAAAAGTGCCAGTTCTCGACTCATTAAAAAGAACTTCCCAGAAGTAAAGCAGAAATTATGGAAAGAAATGTTTTGGTCGAGGAGCTTTTGCTTATTGACAACAGGAGGGGCTCCAATTGAAGTCATCAAAAAATATATTGAAAACCAAGGCGAAGTGAGGTGACAAATATGTTGAAAGCCTACAAGTACAGATTATACCCAACCCAACAACAAAAAGAATATTTCGCCAACTGCTTCGGCTGTGCCCGCTTCATCTACAACCAAATGCTCAGCGACAAAATCGACCACTACAAAGAAACGAAACAGATGCTTAAAAATACGCCGGCTCAATACAAAGAAGAATTTCCGTTTTTGAAAGAAGTGGACAGTCTAGCCTTGGCGAATGCTCAACAAAATCTGAACAAAGCATACAAAAACTTCTTCAAAAACAAAGCCGTTGGCTTTCCAAAATTCAAATCCAAACACAAGTCAAAAGCGAGCTACACCACCAACAACCAAGGCGGAAATATCCGAATGGAAGACGGGAAAATCAAACTTCCAAAAATTGGTTTCGTGAAGGTGAAGGAACACAGAAAGTTTGAAGGAGTCATCAAGTCGTGCACCATTTCCATGAACAAGTCGGGAAAGTACTTTGTTTCCATTCTAGTAAAATCAAAGGGGAAAGAAACGGAAACTGCTGAAAGAAAAATCGGGATTGATTTAGGTATTTCCGACTTTGCCATCACAACAAATGATTTAGGTGAGACGAAGAAACACAAAAATCCGAAACATTTGTACCGTTCAGAAATGAAACTTAAGAAAGCGCAGCGTTCGTTAGCCCGCAAACAAAAAGGTGGAAAGAATCGAAAGAAAGCTCGCTTAAAAGTAGCGAAAAAGCACGAAAAGATTGCCAATCAGCGAAAAGACTTCTTGCATAAACTAACGAAGAAGATTACGGACGAAAACCAAGTCATCGTAATCGAAACGTTGTCAAGCAAGCATCTGATGAAGAACCATAAACTGGCAAAAAGTATCGGGGATGCAGGTTGGCATGAATTCGTCCGTCAATTAGTGTACAAAGCGAAACAAAAAGGACGGACAATCCTCAAAGCGGACAGGTTCTATCCGTCCAGCCAGATTTGTTCAAGTTGCGGGCACCGTGACGGCAAGAAACCGCTCCACATCCGCGAGTGGGACTGTCCGAACTGCGGGGGACACCTCGACAGAGACATCAATGCCAGCAAGAACCTCTTGGCACTGGCCAAGTAAAAGAAAATCCATGAGGCAGGGACTGCCTTTGGAGCCTACCCATATCCGATTCCTCTGTCTGCATGAAATCTGTGCAGACAAGAATGGAGTTCGTAGGAAGCCCCCACTTCAAAATCCAAAGGATTTAAGTGGTGGGTAGTTCACACAAACAAGCTTCAAGAGGCTATTTATTGAATATTTTAAATGAAAACTTCTTGCGCGTAAAATTTGGTAAATCCACGGCTTTCCAAAATAAGAAAATACTTTCTTAGAGGATAAACGCTACTTTTTTCACCAAAATTTATTTCATGCAAACAAATGCTGCTTATTTTCGACAAAATAAAAAAGAGATGAAATTTCATCTCTCGTATTTATTTTATTCGTTGTGTCCATTTCGTTCATTAATGTGGGTTTTGACTTGTTGTAAAATATCAAAAATATGTTCGTCATCCAATTGGTAGATCATTGATTTCCCTGCACGAGTTGAACGAACTAAACGTGAGTCTTTCAATATTCGTAATTGGTGGGAGATCGCAGATTGTTCCATTCCTGTTAGTTCTATAATTTCACTGACATTACGTTTTTCTTCTTTTAAGATGTAAAGAATAGAAAGTCTCGTTGAGTCACTGATGACTTTGAAAAATTTACTGATTGCTTGAATTTCGTCTCGTTCAGCCACGTTACGCACTCCTTGTTTATTTTAGTTTTGTGTTTCTATTTTACCACTGTTTGAGAAAATTTGCGAAAGATGAATTCATAAGCAAGTTCCTATAAACTAATAGTGGAAGGCTCAAATAAAGGATTGTATGCGGTTTATTGACATTTCATAACAAACAATATAAAATGAAATTATATTTAATGGATATTATATAATTAAGAACAATAATTTCATAAATGACTAAAAGGAGGAAGCAATGAAACTTCAAGAAATTATAAAAGAAACAAGTCGATTATTTATCGGGGAAGATGTACCAAGTGAATATTTAACAGATCCTTATATTCAAGAGATTCCAAATGTTTATGCGGTGGCTTTACCGACATCACATGAAGAAGTTGTCGGGCTTGTCAAGTTTGCGAAAGAAGAACAACTAACCCTTATCGCTCGTGGTGCTGGTACTGGAGTTGCAGGTGCTCAGGTACCGATTCACGGTGAGGAACTCATTATTGATCTAAAATTAATGAATCGTATTCTTGATTTAGATGAAGAGACGTTTACTTTGACGGTTGAACCGGGGGCTTTAGTAGGAGAGATTCATCAACATGTTGAATCCCTTGGCTATTTTTATCCGCCAGATCCAGCTTCAAAACACTCATCAATCGGTGGAAATGTAGCAACAAATGCCGGTGGTCTACGTGCTGTAAAATACGGCACGACCAGAGACTATGTCCGTGAAATGACTGTTGTTTTACCAAGCGGAGAAGAGATGACTTTAGGAAGTTTAAACATTAAATCAAGTTCAGGGTATGACTTGCTTGATTTGTTTATTGGCTCAGAAGGAACATTAGGAATTACTACACAAATCAAACTACGCTTACTTCCTTTACCAGAAGTCACACAAGCTATACTTATTTCATTTGAAGATGTCTTTAAAGCAACAGAAGGAACGTTAGCTATTTTAGCAAGTGGTGCCGGTCCATCAGAAGTTGAACTTTTTGAAAAAGACGCGGTGCGCTATGCAGAACAACATCTTGGCTATCCGCTACAAACCCAAATTGGGGATGCTTATTTGCTCGTTGAGTTAGATGGAAATGACGAATTAGAGCTGACTGCGCGTACGAACACCGTATTGGAAGTTACAGAATCCTTATCTTTAGAGACTATACCTTTAACAGACCCAGATGAAGCAAGAAAAGCAAGATTAATTCGTGACAATATTTTGATTGGATTAATGGAATTCACCGAGTATGAAATGTTGGATGAAGTCGTTCCGATTAATAAATTTGCAGAATTGATAGAATATACAAAAGGTTTACAAGAAAAACACGGGCCTGAATAATTCATACCTCTAATTTCAGAGGCTGTTTTATCAATATTGTTATATTTTCTTTATCGTTTTCCATTTTC
>JBCLPZ010000004.1:0-136765 GCA_041223305.1 Carnobacteriaceae bacterium 52-44
TTTTTTTATTTGATTTTCTTCAAATATCTTACAGCTTATCTTTTATCATCGTTTTTCATAGATCTTTTGGAGGTACCTTTATTATTGTTATTTATGAGAATGAAGTGAGTGCGCACACATATATTCGCTTTTTAAGTGCGCGAGAAGGCTACCGTGCACATATAATTGCTTTTCATGTGTGCTGGATTACCGCCGTACACATAAATTCACTTTTCGTGTGCGCTGAAACCTTTTGTTCTACATTTCATTTTGTAATTCTCTTTTACAAAAAATCCTTACTTACCACAGCTATAGCGATAAGCAAGGATCCAAAAAATTAAATGAAAAAACTAAATCTTTAAACTTTAGCAACTTTAACCATTTTAGAGGCTGTTTCTTCAGCAAAAACAAAGATAAAAAGTCCTCCAATAAAAGTCGTTACTACACCAAGGAATAAAGTTTGGTTAACTCCTATATTATCAATCAATACGCCACCTACCAAACTCGCAAATACACTACTAATAGACATACCCAATGTGAGTAAAGTTTGACCCTTTACAAGATCTTTTGGTTCAACAATGACATTAATATAATTTACTAAAGCAGGAAATGTTAAAGCAAAAGCACCAAATTGTAAAAATTGCGCGAAATAAATCATAAACATATTTGAGGCTAAAAACGTGACAATATTTTTTATAATAAAGAATACGACGGAGATTTTTAACCAAAACTCAATTGGACGCTTTTCGGCTAACCAATCAAACCTCATAATCACAGGAAATTCAATTCCAGCCGCAATAAAAATAGCTATTCCCATTGAGGCATTATCTCCGCCTATCGGAGTAATCACTTGAATGAAGAAGTAACTAACCAATGTCTGAGAAAACAAAAGGAATATCACGCCTACAATTAACAAAGTTAACCGTCGATACTTAAGTAAAAAAGCGCCAAATGTTAAGTGGTTCTCAACCTTAGCTTCTTCAAATTCTTCAATGATGGCTCCACCTAAAGTTTCCTCAAACTGATTCACAATATTTAAATCGGCTTCCTCGAAAGTGGCTGGTAGACGATAAGACCACACAGCGACTAACCCTAAAATGGCAAAAACTACATAAAAAACTGGAAGCAAACTTGGACTAATCACATCTAACACTTGCCCCAACAACATTGTCGTGATTGCATAAGCAATGGAAGCAAATCCACGAGCTACTCCATACTTCACTCGGATATTTTGTTCTTCATATATAAAGGCAAGCGAGTTAATAAAAGGAGCAGCTGAACGTACTAATGAATATACAATGGTCACGAGTAGGATAATTAAAAATCCACTAGGAATAAAATATAGAATGGCTGAAGATAATGTAATAATTAAACTAATGACGATAAGAACATGTTGTAAGGTAACTTCTTTATGTTTATCAATATAATCGGCTAAAATTGTTTGAATTCCTATAGAAAGCAAACTAGAAACGGCAAGAACTGCTCCAATAGTGGAATTTAGAAAACCTTTTTCTAGTAAAAAAACTGAAGCATATGCGATAGTAACGGCCATTAATGCAGCTGAAGTAAAATGAATTGCTGAATATTTCCAATTTAATTGTTTTTCCATTATTTTTCCTTCTTTCGACAATTTGAAATTTAAAGCTGAATCCTTTCGATTTAGTCTCCTTTCCTTTTTAGTAAAACGTTGAGAAAACTCCTTAAGTAGTTATTTAATGAACATTTAGGATTCATTAAAACCACTCAAGGAGTTTATAGATTTAAATCTATTTCATTTTATAAGTTTATTTAAACTACGCCTTCATTGTTTTAGTTTCTATAGGTTCTTTCGTTGTATCTTCAACAGTTATAAAGATAATTAAAAGTCCAATAATCGTTGTAACTACACCGATTAATAATGTTTGTGATACACCAATATTATCTAATAAGACCCCACCTAAGAAACTCGCAAACACACTACTTAATGCCATAGCTGTCGTTAATAAAGATTGGCCTTTGACGAGATCTTTCAGATCGACTACTGAATTGATATATTCAACTAATGCAGGATAAGCAATTGAAAAAGCACCTATTTGTAAGAACTGAGCCACATAAATAATAAACATATTTGGTGCAAAAAAAGTAAGGACATGTTTGGCTAAGAAAAAGAGAGCAGAAATTTTTAATAATCGACTGACTGAAACCTTTTTGGCAATTCGATTGAAGTTCATCATGGCAGGCAGCTCTACGATAGCCGCCACAAAGATCGCCGTTCCCATCGCTCCACTATCTCCGCCAATGGGTGTAATAATTTGAATAAAGAAATTATTAATCATCGTATGTGCAAAAAATAAAAAGACAATACCTCCCATTAACAACACTAATCGAGAATATTTTGAAATAAACTCAAACATTGTTTGATCTACAGCTACTTGCTCTTCAATTGGTTCTTCTACTTCTTCGACAATGACTTGTTGATCCTCTGGTAGAAAATAAGAACGAACAGAGAAAAGTAAAAGAAGCGCAAAAACTGAATAAAAGATAGGTAATATATCAGGAGTGGTAAATTTCACAACCTGGCCCAGAGCCATTGTCATGACTGCATATGCGAGAGACCCCATTCCTCGAGCAACCCCATAGTTAATATACATACCAAATTTCTCATAGATAAATGCTAAAGAATTGATGAATGTTAATAAAGACTGGGTGATCGCAAAAATAAGCACTATAAGGACTAAAATAAATAGTTCAAATGACATAAAATACAAAATGAGAGAACCAAGAATGATTGCCACCGTGATAACGGATACAACATCTTGTAGACGAATATCTTTACGTTTATCAATATAGTTTGCCAAAACCGTTTGAATACCTATAGCGGATAAACTGGTGATAGAAAGGACCATTCCAATCGTTGCGTTATCAAAACCTTTGTGTAACAAATAAACAGACACAAAGGCAAACATTGAAGCAAACATCGAAAAATAAAAAAATTGGCCAGCAGCATATTTTATATTTAATTGTTTTTTCATATAAGCTCCTTTCTTCCATCAAACTAAAACGCTACCAAATCATTACATTCTATTTTACCAGAATCGCCTTTTGAATGGAATCTACACAAGGTTATTTTGTAAAATAAACAATATCGTTTTAATATAAGGTTTTATTTATATTTCTGAATATTTTATAAATCAAATGCATTATAAATATAGCACTTGAAGTATAGTTTAAGTCAATAAGAAGTTCTATTATTTTTAAATTTCTTTTATTCATAACAAAAGCAGAGAGAATATATCCCCCTGCTTTGTGTAAGTAGTTTTCTTTTCAACTTAAGCAATAAAAGCATGGCAAGCTTCAGCACACTCACGACATGCTTTCGCACATTTTTGACAATGCTCATGATGTTCATGTTTTTCACATTCTTCTGCACAAGCATCACAAGCTTTTGCACATAATTCAACTAAATCAGTAAATAGCTCGCTATCTCGATGCGCAAAACTTAAGACGATTCCACACATATCCGCACAATCGCGATCTGTCCGAATACATTCTCTCATCATATCGATATCTTCTTCTTTCAAACAAGCATCATAACAGTGATTACAAGCCGCTTGACAAGTTGTTAATTTGCTCGTTAAGTTTTCCATTGTGTCATTCATATTGCTTCACTCCTTTTATTTTTATTTTACAGATTGAGTGTACCCCTAATAAATTCTATATTTCAAGCAATATCCTTATGCGCGAAATTCTTTGGTAAGATTTCTTTACAAGCAAAAAAGACATCACATAAAATATGCAATGTCTCGTTCATAGTCGTTCATTTATTCTGCTGGGTTTAAAATAAATTTCTCAATCACTTCTGCAATCGCACTTTCATTATGATTGGCTTCGGTAACATAGTCCACTCTTTCTTTTAATTCTGGAACCATATTTTGAACTCCGATAGATAAACCTGCCGTTTCTAGCATCGGAAGGTCGTTGAAATTATCACCAATTGCAATTGTTTGGCTAATATCTATTCCTAGATGATCCGCTAAAAATGTAATACCAGCACCTTTATTTACCCCTTTATAGTTAAATTCAATGTAGCGATTACTCGAATAACTAACGTCACTATTTTGGGTAATATCTTTTAAATCTTCTTCAATCTGATTGAGGTAGTTACGATCTGTATTCATATAAAGAACTTTTACAATTTCTTCATCTTTTAAAAATTCAATATCTTTGTCAAAAATTTCAATAACTTCCATTTTACCGTCAAGATGCACACGTTCTTCTTCAACTAAATTGTAAACATAAACATCTTCTTGAGTGTAGACATGAATACAAACATCGTAATCTTGCCCTCTTTTGTACAATTCAGATGCAAAGTCATAAGAAATACCTTGTAAGTGTAGCAGTTCATTTCCTTTATTTTCAGTGACGGCGCCACCGTTAAATGAAATGACATATTCATCTTCTAAATCATGCAAACCAATTTCTTCAAGTGTTCCTTGTACTGTTGCGTAGCCTCTACCGGTTGCTAAAACAAATTTTACACCTAAAGCATCTGCTCTTTTAACAGCTTCTATATTTTCTGGTGAAACTTGGCTATTAGAATTTAATAGTGTTTCATCTAAATCACAAGCGATCAATTTATACATGAACAATCCTCCTCTTTTTCTGTTCTATACTAACGTTCTTTGTTAGTTTATCATGAACGAAATTGAATACAAAAATAAAAAATACTTGTCTGAAATAGTGGTACAAAAAAGGATCGAAAAATTAGCTTCTATGGATTAATAACTGTGAATTTAATCCATAGTTTGAATCTACGACACTCAGCAAACGTAGTAATAAAATAACTTCTTCATTTCTTTAGAAACAGAAAAGCACGAATCGTTTTATCGAAAACAATCCGTACTTTTTAGTTACTCGCTCTTTACTCAGTTTACAAATCATTTCGGATAATAGAGTCAATAATCTGCTCTATCGGCGCAATGTCTGACTGATCGGCTAGTGTAACAATCACCGTTTCCTTTTTTGGCACAACGACTAAGAATTGGCCATCTGTCCCACGTCCAAAGAAGATGAATTCTTTTGCTAACCAAAGGCCATATCCATAGCCATACCTTCTAAGTAATGCATCTGAAGTATCTGCTTCCTCAGTACGTACTCTAAGTATCAACATTTTTTCAAGCCATTCTTTTGAAATGACTTCTTTCCCGTTGACTTTACCTTCATTTAATAATAATTCACCAAATTTCATTAAATCTTTGGGTGTTAACCAAAGACGAGTTGCGCCCGCGAGATAATTCCCGTATTTTTCCCAATTGAATTCCGTTATACCAAGTGGTTGAAATAGTTCTCTTTCAATCACATCGATTAAATCTTCTTGTAAAAATTCTTGAAGAACTACACTTAATAAGTAAAAACCTGCGTTGGAATATAGATAATAGTCACCTGGTTCGTGAACGATTGGATAATTGACTAAATACTTGATATAGTCTTGCCCTGCCATACCTTCAATATCCTGTCGCATTAATAAGACATCTTCATAACCAATAGTATGGGTCAGCAAATGTTTGATCTGAATTTTTTCTAACTTCTCACGATTTTCATGGTTCTTTAGTTTTACAACGTCTTTGATGATGGGATAAATATATGTTTCCTCGTTGATTTCAGGATATGCGCCTTCTTCTGATAACCGTATCACCACGCCTAGAAAAATTGCAAGTATTGTTTTACTAATGCTTCGAATATCACTTGCTGTATTTTCTTGTTTGAAAGAATAAAGATACGTCTGATTTTTCTGCTTGATCATTAAATCATTCATATTTAGTGGTTGATTATTTTTATCCGATGCTGCTTTAAACTGTTGGACAATTTCGTTGAATGCTGCTTGATCCATTTCGATCCTCCTAAAATTTTCTAGTTTTCTCTATTATAGTAACATATCTTAATCACTTAGGCGTTTCATCTCATTTTACACAAAAAAATAAGGACCCTACTCTATCGAATAGACCCCTTATCTGCTGATCGTTTTAAGATAATTTAGCTAATGTTTCTTCTTGTTCTGCTTTGACTTCTGCTAGCAACTCAGGTTTTTCTAACAATTCTAAAGCAACTAAGGCAATACCTGTTGCGGCATTCACTAGTCCTTCTTCTCCGGCTTCCGAAATTGTGGCATCTGCTAGCTCTGTAGTGTGTGCACCGATATGTTCAGGAACAATTTTAATGTTTCCTTGAATTGTCGGACACTTATAGCTCACTGCTCCAACATCTGTTGAACCAGCACCTACTTCATTTACCGGTTTAATATCTTCGACACCCAGTTCTGTATATTTCTCTGTTAAGATATCGGCTAATTTATAATTGATAACTGTATCTTCGTATGGACATTCGTATTCAGAAATTTCAAGTCTTGTGCCATTGGCTTGGCTGATTCCTTTAACGACTTCCGTTGCTTTTTCACTTACTTCTTTTGCATAAGGCATAGTTGGTGCGCGGAAATAGTACTCCAATGAAGCGTAATCTGGAATAACATTTGCGGCTTCTCCACCATCTTTAATAATGCCATGGATATAAGTGTGTGGTTTAACAAATTGGCGCAATAAATTAATTTGAATATAGCTCATTGCTGCCGCATCAAGAGCAGAGATCCCATTTTCTGGATGAGAACCATGAGCGGTTTTTCCAAAAAACTCAAATTTCAAAGGCATTAAAGCATTTGAGCGTGAGCCTACGCCGTTTTCATTTCCAGGATGAACCATTAAAGCTACATCCACATCATCAAAAACGCCCGCTTCCGCCATCGATACTTTCCCACCGAAGTTCTCTTCAGCAGGGGTTCCGACTACAAGAACTTTTCCACCATATTCATCAATGACTTCTTTTAATGCTTCGCCTGCAGCCACACCGATCGCAGCTATTAAATTATGTCCACAACCGTGCCCAATTTCAGGTAATGCATCATATTCACACATAAAAGCTATTGTCGGACCTGGTTTTTTAGTGTCAAAAGTTCCTAAGAAACCCGTAGGCACAACATAACCTGATTCTGTTTCAAATCCTGCTTCTTCTAAATGCTTCACTAAAAGCGCCATAGATTCAAATTCTTCGTTTCCTATTTCAGGATTGTCGTATAACGTTTGAACAATTTCCATATAGCTGTCCAACTTATTTTTTACTGAATCAATCACTAATTGTTTTGCGTCCATTTAATCTCCACACTTTCGTTATACTAAAAAATTAAGTTTACTCTTCGATTGCATCTCTAGATAATTCAACAGCTTCTTGTTGCCATTGTTCAAGGTTCCCATTTTCTATGTTTTCATTGATGACTTTATTGGCAAGCTCGATTAGAGAAGCATATTCTTCGCCTAATGGGAAAGCAATAACATTTGTACTGTATAGACGTTCTGGATCTAAATCAAAATTGTCTTGTGGTAAAATCATTAAATTAGGGAAAGTAGCTAGCATAGGCTCAGCGGATGAAGTTGAAACAATCATTCCATCAATATCTCCCTCATTTAATGCAGCTAACCCTACATCTAATGTCCCATATTGCTTAACATTTGCAGCATCTGTTAAGTTCATAGCCATTTCATATTGAATAGATCCATTCTGAGCACCTAATATAAGACCTGCTTCTTCAATTTCTTCTAGTGAACTAAAGGTCTCTGCAAGATCTTTTTGCATCATAATCCCTTGATAACCAATCGTAGATTCTTGTTGATAGCCATCTGAGAACTGCATAGATTCTGCACGTTTTTCGGTGAAAGTAAAGCCTGAGAGTCCCATATTAATTGATTCGGATTGAATATTTGCGATAACTCCATTGAAATCTGTCGCTCGTATATTCAACTCAACACCAATCTCATCGGCAATCGCTTCTGCTAAAGTAATATCTGTCCCAACAATTTGACGTTCATTATTTTCATCTAAAATGTAAAATTCCATTGGTGGGAAGTCTGGCGATGTTCCTACAATTAATTCACCAGATGCTTTGATTTCTTCTAATTTGTCTTGTCCGCCACTTTCTCCATCATTTGACCCGCCACAAGCAACTAGTGCAAATCCAGCGAATAAAGTAATAAGCGATAATATAAATTTTTTATTCATTTTTTTCATGGTTCTTTCTCTCCTTTTGTTTTTGATTAGTAATCAATTTTGTTTAAGAATAGTTTTGTACGTTCATTTTTCGGATGATTGAAAATCTCGTCTGGTGTGCCTTCTTCAATGACAATTCCTTCATCAATAAACATGACTCGTGATGCAACGTCTTTTGCGAAATTCATTTCATGCGTAACAATAACAATCGTCATATCACTTTCCACTAGATTTTGAATAACGACTAAAACTTCTTTGACCATTTCCGGATCAAGGGCCGAAGTAGGTTCATCAAACAACATCACTTCCGGGTTCATAGCTAAAGCACGAGCAATCGCGACACGTTGTTTTTGCCCACCCGATAGATTATTTGGATATTCATCTCTTTTATCCGCAAGTCCAACCGTTTCTAATAATTCTTCTGCGATTTTCACTGCATCTTCTTGCGTTTGTTTCTTTCTTTTAACGGGTGCTAATGTGATATTTTCTAAAACCGTCAGATGAGGAAATAGATTAAATTGTTGAAAAACCATCCCAATATTTTCTCTTAGCTTATCGACCTGAGCATCTTTTAAATTTTTATCATTAATTTTTGTATCCTTGAAGTAAATTTCTCCGCCTGTTGGATCTTCCATTAAATTCATGCAACGAAGCAACGTTGATTTACCAGAACCTGAAGGTCCGATAATCGCGACAACTTCTCCTTTTTTAATCTCTGTTGAAATACCTTTTAAAACTTCATTTTCACCATAGCTTTTTTCTAAATTGTTGATTTTAAGCATACGTATTTAACCTCTTTTCTAGTCGTCTCATCAAGTAACTTAACGAATAAGTTAAAATATAATAAATAACTCCTACAACGATTAATGGTTCAAAAATCGAATAAGTGGATGCCTGTACTATATTACTTGTATACATAACATCAAACACTCCAACTGTTGAAACGATGGAAGATTCTTTGATCATAACGATAAATTCATTTCCAAGCCCGGGAAGCACTGTACGAATCGCTTGTGGAATGACGACTGAAAACATTGTTTCTCTTCGACTTAACCCAAGAGCTCGACCCGCTTCGATTTGTCCTTTATCTACTGCTTCAAGTCCTCCACGTAAGATTTCACTTACATAAGCTCCTGAGTTAATGGATAAGGCCACAACGGCTGTTATGAACTCGCGTGATCCGTAAGTCCCTCCAAGGAAGCCAATCCCTGTAAATGTAAGACCAATCATTGGAAAACCATATAGCCATAAAAATAATTGCAAGAGTACCGGTGTTCCACGAACGATATTGGTATAAACATTCGCGATCCAATTTAAAATTTTGTAATCAGACATTTTCATTAACACAACAAAAAGTCCGATCAGTGAACCAATAAAAACTGTTGTTATAGACAAAACGATTGTAACAATTGTCCCATCCAGGAAGGTTGGCATCCATTCCCAAACTCTACTAAAATCAATATTAATTGAACTACCTATCATCATTTTTCTTACTCCTATTCTTTGCAGTTGTTTAACGATTAAAAACTTATACTTTCCTATAAGACAATAAAAACAAAAAAGTCCCGCCCTATGCCATTAAGACATAGAGGCGAGACTTTTCCCACGGTACCACTCTAATGAATCTCCGCGCAACACCGTTTTTTAACGTTTATGTTTGCTTTTAATTCACTCTTTTTTTAACCGCTTGATTGCGGGATTAGTTTTAAAAACACTAATCTGTCTCATAAGTGCGGTTCGATAATGACTGAACGATAGGCTTCCACTCTGTCCTACCTCGCTGTGATCATTCAGAATCTACTCTCTTAATCCTCGACAAAATATTAACTTGCATGAAACTTTACCACGCAATTGATCGGCTGTCAAATGTTTTTTAGAAGAAATTAGAAAAAAATGAGTTTTTTTCTAAAATTCTTTAGATTTTATCATAATGAGCAATTTTTACATTAATTTTGGTAATGGTATCATCAATTTCAGCACGTTTTTCAATTAATTTCTGGCGTTCTTCATCTAGCAATTCTTTTCTTGCTTCGATTGTGCTATCGCCTTCCCGATACATTTCTGTGTATTCTTTTAGTGAATCAATCGATAAACCTGCACTACGCATACATTTAATAAAATCGATCCAACCTAAATTTTCTTCGGTATATTTGCGAACTTGGCCACTTGCGCGGTCTACGTGTGGAATCAATCCTATTTTTTCATAGTATCTTAAAGTTGAAGGTGTCAAGCCTGTCGCTTCCGCTGCCTCTGCAATTTTCAAAGTCTTCACCTATCTTTCTTATTTTACATGTTAAAGTTAACTCAAACTATATTTAAAGTCAACTTCAAGTTACAAAAATTAATGTATCGAGTTCGGAGTATCACATAAGACATACTCATTCGCTTCTACTTATTTCATCATTTTCGAAGAAAAACAACGAGGATGGTTGACTTAGAGTAAGCTTCAAGTGATAGACTGAAATTAGATTAAAAAGAAAAGGATGATTCTTTTATGCAAAGTATTAAAGATAAAGTGGTTGTCATTACTGGTGCATCAAGTGGAATTGGAACGGCCGCTGCAAAACAAGCGGCTGAGTTAGGTGCTAAAGTTGTGATTACGGCACGTCGCGAGGAGCGTTTACAAGAAATCGTGGATTCAATGCCGGACGCCGATATTTCTTATGTTGTCGCGGATGTTACAGATAAAGATGAAGTACAAGCGGTGATTGATCATGCGATTGAAAAATACGGACGAGTGGATGTGTTGTTCAACAATGCTGGCATTATGCCACAAGGTCCTATGGCTGAAGCGCGCCATGATGAGTGGAAACAAACGCTTGATATCAATATTACAGGTGTTCTAAATGGTATTGCTGCTGCATTGCCGGTCATGAAAGAGCAAGGTTCGGGACATATTTTGGTTACTTCTTCTGAAGCAGGCATTCATCCATTTGGCGGTGGTGCTGTTTATTCAGGAGCCAAATCTGCTGTTCGCTCAATTATGGAAGCCCTTCAACAAGAGGAAAGAAATAACAACATTCGTACAACCGTTATTAGTCCAGGAACGGTAAATACTGAATTACACAATACAATTAGTGATCCTGCTCGTCGCGAATGGACGTTAGATATCCAGGGAGAGATTGGATTAACTTCTGAAGATATTGCGGATGCCTTTATTTATGCGATTAGTGCATCTGACCGAGTGAACGTTAATGAGATTTATCTTTCTCCAACGAAAACACCGCCAACATCGTTTGAATGGGAGTAATGACTTTTTAGATACGAATAATTATTGAGTTACATTCAAAAGAACTGCTTGCCGTTTCCAGCAAACAGTTCTTTTTGTTTTATGTTAATTAACTTCTACCAGCTCATGCCAAGGAGTTGCTGTTCGTTCAATGACTTCATTTAAATCAGTAATATTTTTCTTGCCTACTGTTCGTAACCATTCTCTAGCAGCTTCTTCGCCTTCTTTTGCAAAAGGCTCGACCACACCACTCCAAGTCGCACGTCCGCAAAGCACGCCATTAAATGTAGAGCCGGCTTCGCTCGCAAATTCTAATGTTTGATTGAAAAGTTCCATAGTCACACCCGCACTCAAGAAAATAAACGGTAAGTGTGTGTTGTCGCTTTGTTCTTTAAAGTATTTTGCGGCTTCTTCTTTGAAATGGACAATCTCGCCTTCCGAATAACCTTCGACAAAGTTCATATTTACTGGGGTTTCCATTTTCAAAACATCTACACTGTATTCCGGTTTTGAAAATTCTTTGATGGCTTCGTTGACTTTATGCGGTTTGACTTTCGCAAACTCTGGCGATTTTGTATCTTCAATCGCTGCATCATAAGTTAAAATTTCTAAGTAATAAGGCACATCTTCGCCCATACATTCACTTCCAACGCGTTCGATGAAAGCTTTTTTCTGGTCATTAATTTCATCTGGTTCATCGACATCATAATAAACAAGCAGCTTCACACCATCCGCTCCTGCATCCACAATCCGTTTTGCGGATAAATCATCAATGAGGTCGGGTAAGCGACCAGGCACGGTATTATCATAACCGGTTTTTTCGTAAGCCAAGAGCAAACCGGCTTCTTCATCTCGTGCTTTTGCGCCCGGTAATCCATACACCGGATCTAACAAAATCGATGACGCATACGGCGTTAACTCTTCAGAAACCAGTTCTTTCAAATGTTCAATTTCTTCATGCGAAGCTTCCACATCCAACGCATCAAACATGCGATTCATCGCGCCACGTTGGTCAATCGCTAAAGCTTTGATGAAACCATCATCTGCGGATAAACGATCCATGGCTGCTTTTTTATTTTTAGATAGTTTTAACACAAATTTCCCTCCACTTATTTATTCGTTTATTTTTTCTACCTTTACTTGCTCAAAATACATTTCAAAATTTTTCATATTAATATGCCCTGTTTTATCTTCCATCGTGTTGAGCATTCCTGTAGTCATCGCTATTTTTAATACATCTACCCAAGATAGCTCTTGATCAATACCCATGGCTAAGCCAGCAATTGTCGCATCCCCTGAACCTACTGGATTAACGACATTAATTTTAGGGATAGAAACTTTGTAAAACTCCCCGTGGATTTTGGCGAATGCGCCATCCGCTCCCATTGAAACAACAATCGCTTCTACGCCATCAAAAAGCGAATCTGACAAGGCTTCTTTTAATACCTCAATATCCGAGGTCACTTCTTGTTCTAACAAGCCATTTAATTCATCGGTATTTGGTTTAATTAAGAATGGTTTCTGGCCACCTAGAAGGGTTTGTTTCAAAGCTTCGCCACTTGTATCGACTAAAATTTTCACCTGTTTATCTCTACTCATTTCAAGGAGTTGTTGATAATAAGTTGGCGACAAGCCTTTGGGTAAACTGCCCGATATTGTGACGACATCTGCCTCATCTAATAACTCTTCAAATAACTTGAAATATTCATCGCCTTCCCCGTCATCTAAAGTAGGACCTGACTCCAGAATTTCGGTTTGATTCCCTTCATGTAAAATCGCAATACAGTTTCTAGATTCTTTCTCAATTTCTAAAAAACGATTGGGAACTTCTTCTTTATTCAATTGTTCCACAATATAAGTACCTAGACTGCCTCCAAGAATTCCAGAAGCGATCAATTCACCATTCATTTGTTTGATGACACGACTAACATTTAATCCCTTGCCACCCGCTGTTTTACTAACCTTTTCAACTCTGTTCACATCATCTATTTTTAATGCGTCCAGAGGATAAGAAATGTCAACGGATGGATTCATTGTGACCGTTATAATCACGTGCTTCTCTCCTTTATCTGAACTTTTTAAAATTAATTTTTGTATTCGTGAATCGTTACACCTTTAACTACACGGTTTACAGTCCCTGCTGGTGAAGGGTTATCTGGCGCGTGCCCTAGTTTTATGGATGCATGCAGCGAGACAAGCTGCCCAAATAAAATATATGATAAAGCTAAGAATGCGTCAGGTAGTTCTATTGCTTTTTCATTCACTTCAAAAGAAGAACCCTCAAATTTTCCATTTCCAGTTACTTGTACAGCTAATACCGTGTCCGCAATGTCATCCGCTTTCAATTCGTCTAACATATCCACATCATATTTTCTTGTGTAAGGGTCATTTGAAACAAAACTAAAAATTAAAGTTTGTTGGTTCACAAAAGATTTCGGCCCATGTCGGAAACCTAATGAAGATTCAAAAGAAGCTTCTGCTTGTCCAGCAGTTAATTCTAAAACTTTTAATTGTGCTTCTTGAGCAAGTCCTTCTAAACTTCCAGAACCTAAATAAATAATCCGTTCAAAGTCCGTATCAAGTAATGCTTCAATTTGATCCGCTTGATCAAGGACTTCATTCCCAGATGCAATAATTTGGTTCGCATATTTTTCTTCTGTCTTTTCATCTAATGAGCCAAAAACAAATAAAGCAGTAAGAGTCATACAAGTATAAGACCCCGTCATCGCAAAACCTTGGTCATTTGAACGTTCAGGCATTAAAAGAAGTAAGTTTTTATCGTCCCCTTCAGCCGCTTGAGCTAACTGTCCATCTGCCGCACAAGTAATCGTCATTTGATATAAATCATCGACAATTTCTTTCGCCAAATCTACAGTTGCTACACTTTCCGGACTGTTCCCGCTTCGAGCAAATGAGACTAATAACGTGGGTGTTTCTTTTTGTAGATATTGATCGGGATTTGAAACAATACTTGTTGTAGGAATGCTTTCCAGATCCCATGTTGTTTCGTCTAGTCTTTCCATTAAATAAGGCGTCACAGTTTTTCCAACATAAGCTGAAGTTCCTGCGCCCGTAAAAATAATACGAACGCGTTCATGTTTGGTCGCAATGTTTTCTAAATACGTTTTAATTTCAGCCCTTTTATTTTTATAAATAGCATAGGTCTCTTCCCAAAGCTCAGGTTGTTGATAAATCTCTCGAGCAGTAATCGACGCACCTAACTTTTCCATTTTGACTGCATCATATTTTGTCAATTGAAATTCCTCCATAAGTATATTTTTGTTTTATCACTTCAAGTGGTTACTACCAGTTACCATTACTGTATATGAAACCGATTTAAGTGTCAAGAAGCTAGAGTCTTCTTTATTAATTTTTTAAACGATAAAAAATTCAAATATATCACTATATTTTCGTTGACACATACTAAGCCAGGTGGTATTTTCTAATAACAAAATTTAAAACAACATTCTGAAATAAATGTTGAAAGGGAGATTGATTTGATTCGAAAAATTACAAAACATGATTTAGAAATTATTCATCATTTAAATGTTAATGAATTAGGAGGTTCAAGCGATATAAAAACAACCCAGTCTACTTTAACGCGTCTTCTTGATCTTCCAGATCAACATTATTTAATTGGTTATGAGGTCGATGGAAAACTTGTAGGCTACCTTCACGCACAAATGTTTGAAATGTTATACAATCCGAACGCTCTACTCAACGTCATTTCAATGGCTGTTACTAGCGATACACAAGGTAAAGGAATAGGTACGGAATTGATGGAAGCTATTGAAGATATTGGACATGACTTAGGGCTGGACGGCATCCGCATCAATTCTGGACATAATCGAGAAAGAGCCCATCAGTTCTATGAAAAACACGGGTATGTATCAAATAGAGATCAAAAGAGATTTATTAAATTGTTTGATTGAGAGCTGCTGGTTCGTGTTAAAATGAAAGAAAGAACGAAGAAAGAGAGTGAGTAGGATCAAAAATAATAGCATCACATCTTATACTGTGGAAGAAGAAATCCATCTACTACCTTTTTTATTAAAAACACTAGACAATAAAAGTCGAAATGCAGTTAAATCTATTTTGACGCGAGGCCAAGTGAGCGTTGACGGACACATTATTACCCAACACAATCATCCTCTATCGTCTGGTCAAACAATAGGTATCTTAAGTAACCAAGCTTCTATTCGATTGTCAGAATTAAATGGAGTGAATATTTTATATGAAGATGACGTTATTATTGTCATCAATAAAGAGGCGGGTATTTTATCGATGGCCGCTAGTCGTTCAAAAGATTGGGATGCTTACCGACAATTGACAGACTACGTAAAAAAAGAAAAACGAGATAACCGAATTTATATCGTCCATCGGTTAGATCGAGATACTTCAGGAGTTATGGTGTATGCAAAAACAGAAGCAGCCAAAGAAAAACTTCAAAAGAATTGGCATGACGTTGTAAAAGAAAGAACTTACACGGCTTTAGTTGAAGGAAATGTAGAAAAACAAGAAGGAACGATTTCTTCATGGCTAAAAGAAAATCAAGCTATGAAAGTTTACTCTACTTCCGATAAAAAAGAAGGAAAACATGCCGTCACACATTATAAAAAAATTGATGGTAATCAATCTTATACTTTGTTAGAAGTAGAACTTGAGACCGGTCGAAAAAATCAAATCCGTGTGCATATGCAAGATATTGGTCATCCAATCGTGGGGGATAAAAAATATGGCTCTAAAAGCAACCCTATTCGTCGATTAGGTCTTCATGCTACAACCTTAGCTTTTTATCACCCAACAACAGATAAATTAGTTCGTTATACGGTAAAAGCTCCAGATACTTTTACAAATCTTATTTCATAATTTTTTAACATCCAAAAGAGCTCAGGAGAAAAATTTTCTGAGCTCTTTTTTGGTATTCACTTCTTTCGTTTCTCTTATAAAAGGAAAGAATGAAATATATTAGTGATTTTTATTTCATTTTTGCGATTAAATATTCATTATTCTATAATATTTTTCATGTTTTTCTTTATATCATTCACCAATATATGTAATCGATTTCGGTTGTGTAAAAAACATAATATGATAAACTTATCTTGTATATACAAAAATGAACTAAGAGGAGGAAAGTATATGGTAAATATCATTCTGGCAAGTCATGGAGAATTTGCGGAAGGCATTTTGCAATCTTCTCAAATGATTTTTGGAGAGCAAGAGCAACTAGTTACTGCTACTCTGATGCCAAATGAAGGACCCGAAGATTTAAAAGCAAAATACGATGCAGCTTTAGAATCTTTCGGTGAGGATGCTGAAGTGTTGTTTTTGGTCGATTTATGGGGAGGTTCCCCTTTTAATCAAGCCAATCTCATTCACGAAGAAATACCTGAGAGGTCCGCAATTGTCGCAGGTATGAATTTACCAATGTTGTTAGAAGCTTTAGGTTCACGAATGGGGATGGAAACTGCCCATGAAGTGGCTAGTCACATTGTTTCTAAAGATGTCAATGGTATTCGAGTAAAACCTGAAGAGTTAGAACCTGTTGATGAACGTGCGGAAGCAGATCGTTCAAGCCAAGGGCCTGCAACCTTAGAACCAGGAACTGTTTTAGGCGATGGAAAAATTGATTACGTGCTTGCACGAATCGATACCCGTTTACTCCATGGTCAAGTATCAACCAATTGGGTAAAGGCGGTAAATCCTAATCGAATCATTGTCGTATCGGATAAGGTCGCTGAAGATACTATGCGTAAATCATTAATTAAACAAGCAGCACCTCCTGGAATTCGAGCAAACACGATTCCAATTAGCAAGCTTGCTGAGATTGATGAAGATCCACGCTTTGGAGCAACAAAAGCTTTATTATTATTTGAAACTCCACAAGATGTTTTGGAAGCGGTCGAAGCAGGGGTAGAGTTAGATGAAGTAAACATTGGATCAATGGCCCACTCTACTGGAAAGACCATGGTTAGTCGAGCGATTTCAGTGGATGAAGAAGATGTGAAAACACTGCAAACCTTGAAAGATCACGGTATTACCTTCGATGTTCGCATTCTTCCTGGCGACTCTCGTCAAGATATTGAAGAATTATTAAGAAAAGAGAACTTAATTTAAAGGAGGCAAAGACATGGATTTAAATATTATTCAGATTGTACTTATTTTACTTGTTGCATTATTCGCAGGTTTTGAAAGTGTGCTTGATGTTTGGCAACTTCATCAACCTATTATTACAGCCAGTCTTATCGGAGCCATCACAGGGAATTTAGCCGAAGGGTTAGTGATTGGTGGATCACTGCAGTTGATTGTTTTAGGTTGGATGAATATTGGGGCCGCGCAAGCACCTGACGCAGCGATTGCTGGTGTTATTTCTGCCATTTTAGTCTTGGTTCACGGGGCGACAATTGGCGAAGGAATTGCGCTTGCGATTCCATTAGCGATTGCCGGGCAAGTCCTTACAATTTTTGTTCGTACATTAGCAGTCGGTTTAGGACACTATGCTGACGGACAAGCAGAAAATGGTAATATTCGCGGTGTCGAGCTTGCGAATATTCTTGAGCTTCTCTTACAAGGTCTACGTGTTGCGATTCCAGCTGGAGCGGTTTTAGCTATTTCTGCCCAAGCGGTTACAACAGGATTAAATGCTATCCCTGAATGGTTAACAAATGGACTTGCTGTCGGTGGTGGAATGATTGTAGCAGTTGGTTATGCGATGGTTATTAATATGATGGCCACTCGTAAAACTTGGCCATTTTTCTTCCTTGGTTTTGCCCTTGCCGCATTAACAGAATTAAACTTAATCGCAATGGGTATTATCGGACTTTCTTTAGCTGCTATTTATCTACAAATCGCTCCCGAATTTAATGTCAGTGCTGGCGGCGGTGGTGGCTCAGTTGATGATGCCTTAGACGATATTTTAGATGATTATTAAAAAGGAGGATAAAACATGAGTACACAAAATAACGATTCAAGAATAAAAATTTCAACACGTGATCGAATGAACGTTTCTTGGAGAACGACTTTTGTTCAGGCAAACTGGAACTATGAAAGAATGCATAACGTCGGTTTTGCTTACGTACTTGCTCCAATTATTCGAAAATTATATAAATCAAAAGAAGACCGTAGAGATGCCTTACAACGTCACTTAGAATTCGTGAATACGCACCCTTACTTACATGCTCCAATCTTTGGAGTTGTCCTTGCTTTAGAGGAAGAGAAAGCAAATGGCGCAGAAATTGATGATATGGCCATCCAAGGGGTTAAAATTGGGATGATGGGGCCTCTTGCCGGAGTTGGGGATCCAATTTTCTGGGGAACACTTCGTCCAATCATTGGTGCTTTCGCAGCTACATTTGCTTTAAATGGTAGCTTTTTAGGTCCCATTATATTTTTTGCATTATGGAATCTTATTCGTATTTTCTTCATGTGGTACACACAAGAGCTTGGTTATGTTTCGGGTAATGAGATTACGAAAGATTTAGAAGGTGGAATCTTACAAAAGCTAACAACAGGCGCTTCGATTTTAGGTATGTTTGTTATGGGAGTTCTCGTCCCACGGTGGACCACAATGAATTTCCCGCTCGTTATCTCTCAGCTTGAAAATGATTCTCAATCCATGGTGGACTTTCAAGAGTTAGCGGATATGGCGAATGCGAATGCTGTCACGGTTGATAAACTACGAGAAGTAACCACCCAGATTATGGATGGATTAAATATCAATGAAACAACCGTTCAAACATTAGGGGATGTCTTTAACGAATTATTACCAGGCTTAATGCCTCTTCTATTGACCTTAGCAGCTATGTATCTCATGAAAAAGAAAAATGTCAGTGCCATTACATTAATTTTTGGTATCTTTATCTTAGGTATTGTATTAAATGCACTTGGGGTTATGGGTTAAAGTATAATGTCAGAAAAAAACATGCTAAATAATGAGATTGAATTCATGACTAGAGCCAATTCTATGCTCAATCCAATGGATCCTAAATCAGGAATTTTACTCCTTGGTAATAATGGCGTTGAATTCAGAGCTGAAAAAAGTCCAGGATATATTCAAATTCCTTGGGAGGCCATTGTAGAAGTTCGTGTACAGATGTTTTTTAAAGGGAAATATGTACGAGGATTCTTCATTGAAACAAATGAAGAGCAACTTCTCGAATTTATCGTAAGTGATGCAAAAGAAACCTTACGTAAAATGCAACCCCATCTAAAAAGAGAACAATTTGTACAGAATCCAAATAATATTTTTGAAATGTTTAAAAGAAAATAATCAGTAAAAAGATAGAGTTTAGGAAGAATCCTATGCTCTATTTTTTTTTACTATATAGACAATAATTAAACTCAGGGGTGAAAGAAAGTGCTGAGATCCAAGCATTTTTAAATTAGTCATCTTTCATACTTTTTGAAATAGTTTCAACCAAATCATCATGAAGAGTGAAAAAGTAAAGACCAATAGCATTATCAATTATGGCTGCAACTAACAGTAAACTCCAATCTGTATACAAATAGACAGCCATGCCGCTACTTGCACCTAACATAAAACAGATGACATTTATTATATGGAATCGCATTTTCCACTGAGCAGTAGACATTTTTTGACTTTTCGTCCTAGCCCTACGCCAATATCTATAATTGTTCCAGTCAATATCGTCATTCTAACAACTAATCCTCTTCTATAAAAAACAAACATCCCGTTTTAGAGGTCTAAACTAGATGAAAAACAGGGTAAAAAACAGCATAGAACTACTACTGAATCTATCAAAAAAGAAATAAGATGATCCCCTTTACAATTAAAAAAGCTCCCTATTGAAGAAGAGAATGAAAGTTATCCTTTCAAATACATAACAAGTATATTGACATATGTTCACGTAAATATATATTAAAATTTTCAAAAGAGATAAAAAAAGGATGTATGGAACCTAACAAAACTCCCCCTAAAGTAACTCTTCTTTTTACTGTTTACTTTAGGGGAAGCATTTTAAAACGTTTTTTATTTTACTGATAACTTTCGACAACTTTTTTATATTGAATATCTTCCGAGAGGGCTTCAGCATCGCCGCCAAGCCAATCTACTAATACTAAACCAAATTCATAAGCCGCACCGGCGCCTCTTGCAGTTAAAACATTCCCATCTTTTACAGTAATCGCTTCGTCTAAACGATATCCTGTTTTTATTTCATCTTCGGTTCCTGGAAAACTAATATATTCTTTGTCTATCAGAATTCCTGCTTTATCCAATACAATAGGCCCTGCACAAATGGCTGCTACTTTATTCCCCTTGTCATAATTTGCTTTTAAAGCCTTAATCACTCGCTCATCATTTCGTAAATTTGTAGCGCCTGGCTGACCACCTGGAATAACCATTAGACAATAATTTGTTAAATCTTCACTGATCATTTTATCTGCTTTTACTGTAATTCCATGTGACCCCGTGACATATTCCTCTAAGCCAATAAGATCTACTTCAAAATCAGCTCGACGCAATAAGTCAACAGGTGCTAATGCTTCCATTTCTTCAAAACCTGCTGCTAATAAAACAGCTACTTTTGACATTTATTATTCTCCCTTTCCATCTTTTATTTAAATAAACTTGAAGTTAATTCAATTTCTCCAGCTAGCACACCATCATAGTAGGCTTGTTTGTTTTCAATATACTCTAAAGATTCTCTCACTCGTGTAATTTCACGTTCTAGCTCTTCTCTAGTGTTGTCTAACATCTTTTTTCTATCCGGTACAGAGGATTCACCTTCAAAACAAAGCTCCATATATTTTTTCATGTCTTTAATACTCATGCCACATTCTCTTAATTTCGTTAAACCTTTAATCCAACGAATATCTTTATCATCAAAAATGCGATAGTTATTTTTATCTCTTTCATGATTTGGTACAAGGCCTTCATTACAATAATATTTTAGCGTTTCATATGTGATACCAACCTCATCACAAACTTCTTTCATTTGGTATTTTTTAATTTCTAGCATAAAAATCTCCTTTTCTTCTTGACCGGTTGTTACCCCCGTGATTTACACTAATCATATAGTAAACGTTTTATACATTTCAAGGAGGAATACAATGAAATCAATTTATCTTATTCGACATGGTCAAACTTTATTTAACAAACAAAAGAAAATCCAAGGATTCTGTGATTCACCCCTAACAGAAGTCGGCATTAAGCAGGCAGAAATTGCCGGAAAACATGTTTTAGATTTGGGCTTAACTTTTGATGATGCTTACAGCTCTACTTCGGAACGTGCCAGCGATACACTTGAATTAATTGCGGATGTTCCTTACAAAAGAATTAAAGGATTAAGAGAATGGAACTTTGGGGATTTAGAAGCTGAAGGTGAACATCTGAATCCACCACTCCCTTATAGAGACTTTTTTGTACAATTTGGTGGAGAAGATGAATTTGAGTTCCAGCATCGCATCAATACAACAATTACTCAATTAGCTGAAGAATCAGACGGAGAAAATATCTTAATGGTTTCTCATGGCGCGGCTATCGCTCAATTCTACAAGAAATGGGTAGACCATAGCGAAGTGAGACGAAAAGGACGTATCCAGAATTGCTCAATTTTACATTACCATTTTGAAAACGATGTTTTTGTCTTACAAGAAATTATTGAACACGATTATAGCAAACTTGAAATATAACTCATTATAAAATAAAGGAATGATGAAATGAAAACAATCACCTTAACAAACGGTATTAAAATCCCTGCTTTAGGTTTTGGTACCTTTCAAATTACTGATCCTACAGAAGTTGAAAACTCCGTTATTGCTGCCATTAAAGCTGGTTACCGACATATTGACACTGCACAATCTTATATGAATGAAGAAGCTGTTGGTCTTGGGATTAAACATTCAGGTGTGTCTCGAGAAGACATTTTCGTGACTACAAAAATATGGGTAGAAAATACAACTTATGAAGGGGTGCATAGTTCTTTTAAAGATTCATTAAATCGGCTAGACATGGATTATGTAGATTTACTTCTCCTCCATCAACCTTATAATGATACGTTTGGGGCTTGGCGCGCCATGGAAGAACTTCTTGAGCAAGGAAAAGTTCGCTCCATTGGTGTATCGAATTTTTCAGCGGATCAAGTGATCAACTTAGCTGCTTTTAATGAAGTGACTCCATATATGAATCAAATTGAAGTGAATCCATTCCATCAACAAAGCAATTATATTGAGCTACTAAAAGAAGAAGAGATTGTTCCAGAGGTTTGGGCACCTTTTGCTGAAGGAAAGAATAATTTTTTCGAAAATGAAACTTTAGAAAAAATCGGTAAAAAATATAATAAATCAGTGGCACAAGTTGTTTTACGTTGGTTAATTGAACAAGATCTTGTTGTTCTTGCAAAAACAGTTCGCCCTGAGAGGATGAAAGAAAACTTAGATATTTTTGATTTTTCATTAGATGATGAAGACAGAGAGTTAATTAAATCGTTAGATCAACAAGAGAGTCAATTTTTCGATCATAAAGACCCAGAAATCATTAAAAATATGTCGACTAGAACATTAGATTTTTAGAAATAAATAATAAGGAAAATAAGTCAATTATATTCCAGTGAAAGCGAAATTCAGTTTCGTTGCCGCTAGACGCTTTCTCTGGATGCGAATTTCATTTCCACGTCTACTGGAAACCTTTTATCCATCTATGGAATAAAATAAACAAAAAAGTGATATATTTTCAGTTCTTGTGACACGATATTTTAGTTATCCTGTCGCAAAGCATTGCCTACATTAAGACTTTTCGTTTTTTAACTAAAGCAACGCTTTTCTTGAAAAAAAGTTCTAAATCAGGCTGTTGCTTATTTATTTTTTGTCATTTATGAGAATGGTATGCGTGCCCTACACATATAATAATTGCTTTTTTGTGAGCTGGATTCTTTTTGGTTTATATTTCACTTCAATATTCATTTTATAATTCTTTTATATTGAAGACTTATACTTTCCTATACGAAAATAAAACTTCGAGATGGTATCTTTAGATACTTCTCGAAGTTTTTGTATTTAGATTGAAACCACTATTTATTTTTCAATAGTTTCAAAAAATGATAGAATATAAAAGCTCTATTAAAGGATTTGATGAAGAAAGGGATGTTTTTTTTATGAATAGAAGAATGTATACAGAATCACCTCATTCACATTTTGATGGTGGTCTATTAGGATATATTGGTTGGGTTATTTTTGGAGCTATTATAACTATTTTCACATTAGGGCTTGCAACCCCGTGGGCCATTGTTAACATGTATCGTTGGGAGATTGAGCACACCATCATTGATGGAAAAAGATTAGCTTTTTCCGGAACAGGTTGGGGTCTTTTTGGACAATGGATTAAGTGGTGGTTTTTATCAATTATTACTTTAGGAATTTACGGATTTTGGGTACATATTAAATTACTCGACTGGAAAGCACGTCATACATCACTAGTGACTGAATTTTATGATTTTTAGTGAAATACTTTCTATCACAGCACGTTTTTGTTTTATTGAAGAAATTTCTTTCATATAGTGCTATTATCATCACTTTGTTTTTAATAAATACTTTTTTCGAAAGGAACATAACAATTGAAAAATTCAAAAATATTTTATGGTTGGTGGGTGGTGCTAGGTTCAGCTATTATCTTAGCAATGCTAGGTCCAGCTTCGGTAGCTGTAGCTAATATTTTTCAGTCTCCTATTACTGCAGAATTTAATATTACAAATAGTCAATTTTCACTAAGTAATTCATTCGTATTAGGGGTAGGGATTTTCTTATCTCCTTTCGCCTCTCAGCGACTCATGTCTGGTAATTTCAAGAAAATTTATACGACTAATTTAATTATTTATGCCTTGGCTTATATCGGCTATGGTTTTGCACCTAATATTTATATTTATTATTTACTTTCTTTATTGATTGGTTACGGTTTTTTAAGTACAACTATTCTTCCCGCGAGCATCCTAGTCAACAACTGGTTTATATATAAGCGTGGGTTGGCTTTAAGTCTTGCTTTTACCGGTTTAGGAGTTGGAGGAGTGATCTTCAGTCAATTAGTGACCTTTTTGATTGAGTTTGTCGGCTGGCGACAAACTTATATCATTTATGGAGTATTAATGTTGGCTGTTGTCTTACCCATTATTTGGTTTTTAATCCAAGTAAAACCTGAAGATATCGGATTAAAACCACTTGGAAGTGAAATAAGTACTACAAATCAAGTAGACGTGAAGGAACAGACTCAAGCAGTAGATCTTTCCGTTTCTCAAACCCTAACAAAACCATTTTTTCTTTTACTTGTTATTGGGACGACTTTGTTAGGCATTATAAATAATGGTGGTTTAGCACAATTTCCTCCAGTATTAACGAGTTTACATGGTGCTGGAATGGCTGCTACTGTTATTTCAGTATATTCTGCGGTAGGAATTATCGGAAAATTAGTATTAGGAAATATTAGTGACCGCTTTGGCGTAGTGATTAGTACCATTTATGCTTGTACATTGTTAGTTCTCACTTATTTTGCTATGATGTTTGCAAACAACGTTATTATTGCAATGATTATGGGTGTATTATTTGGAATGGGAAATGCTATTGCCACAATCCTTCCGCCACTTCTTACATCATCCATTTATTCTTCAGACCAGTTTTCTAAAGCGTATGGATACGTAAATAGTGGGATGCAATTAGGGATGACACTAGGTTCTTTGTTTACAGCTGGAATTGCAGATCTTACCGGTTCTTATAATTATTCTTGGGGGATCTTAGCGATCTTTTCTGCATTAATCGCTGTATTATGGATTGGCTCATATAAAAATGCTCAAAAATATATTTCAACAACAAATACGTTATAAATAATCTTTTATAAGGAGTGTTTATTGATGATTAACGAAGAAGATAGAAAATACTTAAAACGATGTATTGAACTTGCTGAAACAGCTGCCGAAAAAGGTGACGAGCCATTTGGTTCAGTCTTAGTCTCTGCAACTGGGGAAATATTATTCGAAGATCATAATCATGTAGCTGGTGGCGATCATACACAACATCCGGAATTTGCCATTGCTCGATGGGCAGCGAATCATTTAGCCCCTGAAGAAAGGGAAAAAGCAACCGTTTATACTTCTGGCGAACATTGTCCGATGTGCTCGGCCGCTCATGGGTGGGTTGGTTTAGGACGCATTGTATACGCTAGCTCTTCTGCCCAACTTGCTGAATGGCAAAAAGAAATGGGTGTTGCCCCTTCCCCTGTTAAAAATCTTTCTATCCAAGAAGTACTTCATCATGCGGATGTTGATGGTCCAGATGAAGAACTTGCAGAAGAAGTTCGAAAATTACATCTAAGAGCAAACAGCCTTTAATAATAAAATAAATTTTTAGAATAGAAAACTCACCAATTTTGTTAGTTGGTGAGTTTTTTTATTGAATATTTATTTACCAATTTCAAATGTATATTTATGCCCTTGTGACATGCTGTGGTAAAAACCTTCTCCTTCATAAAGTTGAAACACTTGGACACCTTGACGATCGCTTTCCTCTGGATATACTTGTTCTACATAAGGATTGCCTGCTAATATCTTTTCTAATCCTTCTTTTCCAATTTCGCGAACTTTACCGGTGATTCGAATGACTTGTATTAAATAAGTTTCTTCATGTAAAGCAGTGATCGCAACATTTGGATTATTCGTTATTTGATGATAGAAATTTGTTTTGGGATTAGTCATGAAAAAGACACCATTCTCATTCGCTACTCCGATATGTATATGTCGTGCATGAGGTTGATTTTGTTCATCTACGGATGAAATGACCGCAACTTTCATGCTCTCTTCTAATATTTTCATAATATCTTTTATCTTCATTGAAGTTACTCCTTAACCATGTGATTTATTTCATAAACTTTCTTATAGTATAACAGATTTTTTATAATTTTTATAAATTTTTTGATGTAACTCCTTAACTGAAATGATTGCTCGGGCCGTAGTGGAAATGGCGTTCATAAATGACATGAAGATACTCATCAAGAATGGATGGATGATATTCCTGTCTACAGTGCAGAAAAATATTATGCAGATGTTTGGTTACAAAATATCGATTTAGATTATACGATTATTCGTCCTGGTCATTTAATATTCGTCCTGGTCATTTAAATGATGGTGAAGGCTCTGGAAAAATTCAAATAGGCGATGAATTAGGAAATAAAGCAATGGCTCGTGAGGATGTTGCTTCGATTATTTTAGCTTCTCTCGAAGAAGATCAAACAATCGGCAAAGCCTTTGATGTTATTAATGGAGACACAAGTATTGAAGAAGCATTAAGCACACTATAATCAATAAAAATTAAAGGAGAATCTCTTTATGCAAAAAGCTTGGACTCAAGAACAATTAGATGCATTTTCAACTGCAGATGCTATTCACGTATCTCCATTTTACAGCGAAGGAGCAACACCTGGAACCCCTTACCTGGATTTGGTCCGTTGTTGCGGATGGTTATTTATATGTACGAGCATATAATGGTCAAAATTCTCGCTGGTATCAATCGGCTGTTGAACAACAAGCTGGAAAATTGAGCATTACGGGCAAGGAATTTAATGTCGTTTATCAATCCGTCGACACAGATGCCGAATTAACGAAAAAAATTAATGATGCTTATACCGAAAAATATGGTGGCAGCCCCTATCTTCCACCAATGTTAGCAAAAGGGCCTGTCAGCGCCACCGTCAAGCTGTTACCGAGAGAAACTGAATAATTGATTTAAAAAACTACTTCCTTAAAATCCAGAAGTGGTTTTCATATTATTTAACAAGATTTATCCAATAATTCCATGCATCTAAATATTCTTCAAAGTCCTGTGAGTGATGGACAAGACAAGTTTCTAATCGAATATACAAAGCAATCACTACTTGTTCATATAGAATTGAATCTTCCAGTGTTTCACTGTGGATTAAATGTTTAGTCGCTGCTTTTATTGTCTCTTTAGTTAAGGCGTTTGGTGAAGAACAAAAAGCATAAACCAAATCATAGAGTGGATGACCGATCACTGGGGTTGGGTCAATCACTCCTGTCAATTTTCCATTATTAAAAATAAAATTATGTACGCCACAATCTCCATGTAATAAATATTGTTTGTTTTCTAGTTTATTATTTTTAGCTAAATTATACACACATTCATGCGCTTCAGGATCTAAACGCGAACCAATCACTTCTTTTGCAAAAGCAATTTCATTCAATTGAAAATTTTGCCAAGAATCTACAGGTTGATCGCCCCATCCCCAGCCGTCAGCTTCTGGTGCCTCATGATAATGATTTAAAACTTCTTTAACTAATGTTTGAAGCCAATTTTCTTTAGCAATCTCCAAATAATTTGTAGTGCCTTCGATGAAAGAGTATAAAATATATTTATAAGTCGGCTCAATGTACAAAAGGTTTGGAAATAATGTTATGTTTTTATAAGTATTTAAAAACTGCGCTTCTTCTATAATTACTTGTTGTAAATTTGACTTTACAACATAGTCCATTCCTGCAACTTTTAAAAAATATAAATCACTCACCGTGCCGCCTTTTAAACGGAAGTATTCAGTCGGTGCTGCTTCAAAAATGTTATTATCTATCAAGTCATCAATTATTTGTTTAATATCCATAAGTCGTCTCCGTTATAATACATTTCTCAATAGAGTTCTTGTAATTCTATTCATTTCTTGATTATTATATAAATAATATAACATACTTTGTATACTCTATAATGTATAATAAAACGACCTAAATAAAAAATGAATTGTTTTGAAGGGGAATCGATATGAATAAACCACCTCAATTAAATAAAGGAGATCGTATAGCGATAGTCAGTCTTTCAAGCGGTATTTTGGGCGAAGATTTTTCCAAACATCAGATTAAGATTGGTGTGAAGCGATTAAAATCATTTGGTCTTCAGCCAGTTTTTATGCCGAATGCTTTAAAAGGGCTCAATTATCTAAAAGAAAATCCAGAAGCTAGAGCTGAAGATCTGAAAACATCCTTCGCGGATGATACGATTAAAGGTATCATTTGTGCAATTGGCGGAGATGATACATTTAGATTATTGCCTTATTTATTAGAAGATGAAGTTTTTTTAGATCATGTTAAAAACACACCTAAACTATTTACGGGTTTTTCGGATACTACTGGGAATCACTTAATGTTTTATAAACTCGGCATGACAAGCTATTATGGTCCAAATTTCTTAAATGACTTGGCTGAGCTAGACAGTGAAATGTTACCTTATACGACTCAAGCTTTTAGATCTTACTTAAATAATCCTTCTACAACAAATATTCCATCTAGTGAGCTTTGGTATGAAGAAAGAACCGACTTTTCTAAACAAGCGATCAATACACCACGTATTCGCCATACTGAACAATATGGTTATGAAAGGTTAAGAGGAACTGGAATAGTATCCGGTGCATTATTAGGGGGCTGTTTAGAAAGTTTATACGATTTATTAAAAGGCGCTCGTTATCCAGAAGAAAAAGCTCTTGCTAAACAGTATAATATTTTTCCAGATATTACCGAATGGCAAAACAAGATTTTATTTACTGAAACAAGTGAAGAAACACCTACCCCTGATCATTTCGAACGAATGCTTGAAGCACTTAACGACTTAGGAATTTTTGAAGCAGTTAAAGCCATCATCTTTGGAAAACCACAAAATGAAGTTTATTATCAAGAGTATAAAGAGGTATTGGTACGGGTAACCGAACAAGCCCAAACACCTATTTTATATAATCTTAATTTTGGTCATGCTTATCCTAAAACCGTTCTTCCTTATGGGCTTGAGGCGCAAATCGATTTTAACGAACTTGAGTTTTCAATTATAGAACCTTTATTTCAAGACGAATAATTTAACCAAATGGTGCCAACCACGTTTTTGTGGTAGGCGCTATTTTTATCTTGAAATATTCATAGCTCGATCTAAATGACCTTTTTAAACGCTCTCTGTTCATTCGTCTATATTTATATTAAACATTCGTTGAGTTACATCTATTTTCTTTCGCACAGATTGATGTTGTCTTTATTTTATTAATTAATATAAGCATTATGAAGACGCAACTCAAAAATAAGGATTCAGACGCGGAAGTCTTGATTCACGGTCAAATAGACTTTATTTGGACGCCGATGAGAGTGTCCACGTCCAAAAAGTGCAAATAAAGCTATATTCGGACGTAGAAACAGTCGCTCGCGTTCAAATACACTTGACTTGGACGCGGATGAAAGTGACGACGTCCAAATATTTTTTAAAGGCATCCCTTAGAAAATAGGGGCTGAATGAATAGATTTTTAAATCATAATTCCTTGACTAAGCGAATCATATCTCGACAGTGTATTCCATTTTCATAGATAGGTTCTGGATAATTTCTTACAAAAAAGTCACGATCAATACCGACTATTCTAAAACCGCATTTTTGATAGAGCGTCAACTGGCCTATACTTGAATTTCCAGTACCAATTTCGATTGTTTGATACGCTTCTTCTTTTGCGCTTTTGATTGCATGGTGGATTAACTGTTTACCTATTCCTTTCCCTTGGTAATCTTCATCCACTGCAATATTCATAATCTCCACAATATTTGGCTCCTGCTGCGATAAGACAAATACACCAATGATTTGCCCATCTAGTTCTCCAACAAAGCAAACTCCTTGTTTTAAATAATTATGAATCATTTTTTCTGAAGGATCTGCTAGCAGCAATAAATCCATAGGTATCTTTTCTTTTTTATTTAATTTACGAATTTTCAACTCTCGTTCTCCTTTCGTTTCACAATAGTTACCTTCTTGTAACTAGGTGACAACAATGTGCCTACTTATAACTTTACATGTTTTCCTATATGATTTATATAGAGTTATCAAAGAATGAACAGAAAGGTGATTATTTATGACTAAAATCAATCTCGAAAATCAGGCATTCACTGCAGTGAATGCTCAAGTAAACAAAGTGGAATTTAATGGGGATCTAACAGTGAATGTTCTTCGAAACCATGAAGAAGACTTATCTAATGAGACAATCGTTGAACTTGTTGACGAACCGACTTACGCCAGATTACCCGATGTCCATTTTAAAAATGGGGAAATTAAAGTCAAAGTTTATAGTCAATTGCTTCCCGAGGCTCCCGAATATGCACGAGGGTTTATTGGAGTAGCTTTTAGAATCCATGAAGACGATACTCAGTTTGAAAGTTTCTATGTGAGACCTACAAATGGTCGAACGGATGACCCCGTAAGAAAGTTACACGCTGTTCAATATTTTTCTTATCCGGATTATAAGTTCCATGTGTTAAGAGAAGCTTATCCAAATGTTTATGAAGCTCCAGCAGATATTGGATTAGATGAATGGATTGACTTAAAAATTGTTGTTGAAGGAGAAAAAGGAAGTATTTTTATTAATCATTCTGATAAGCCAGCTCTTGTCGTCGAAGATCTTAAACATGGCGTATCTACTGGAAGTATTGCCCTTTGGAGTGAAGTAGGTACCGATGCTTATTTTAAAGATCTAGAAATCATAAACTATGAATAGAATTTTATACCTATTTATATTCTCAAAAATGCAGAAAAATATTTTTAATTTTAAAGATGTAATTTTTTTAGACATTTAATATTTCTACTTACTATTAACTCCTTGAAAATAAGTATATATGAAACATTTAGTCATTCGAGTGGATGTGGATTCTATTTTCGTAGCCTGTAGAATGAATTTCGGATAGGATAATAACTACATTAATTCGTCAGTTCCATTAAATGAGTTCCTATTTTACTAACTATTCTGTTAAATATTTATAAGTACCCTATAAATGAAAATGCCTCTTTACATTGAGATTAAATGTAAAAAGGCATTTTTTTATATTTATCGTGCTTGTCCATCTAGCCATTCTAAATGTTCAATGACTTTATTCGCTCTAGGGTAGAATCCTTCTGAATATTCTACTGTTGAGTGAATAACCACTAGATAGAATTGACCCTCATGTTCACCTAATGCGGCTAGATTCGAGCCATCTGGGCTTTGATACTCTTCTAGCGACCAATCATAATAAGTGAATTCCTCTTGCAACTCCATGCCTTCAACAAGCTCAGCATATTCCCCTTCTTCCGCACTCGGTTGCTCTGTCACATCATCTGGAAAGAGATATAATTGTAGATAAACATCTTCTACTTTTTCATCTCCAAAATTCGCATAAAAGAAGTGAGAGCCCTCTTCACTACCTTCTTCTGCAAGTAAATCTTCAGGGGCGTAGGTGATAAATGGCGCACCTTCCGGCTCGTACAAGTTCAGCGTAATTGGTTCTTCCATACCTTCAATTTCAATAGTATCTTCTATTTGTGGATCAAACTCAACGGTAGGTTGTTCATCTTCCCGATTGTCATCCGTCTCTTCTTCACCAGTATTTTCATCATTTGTTTCGTCTTGATTATTTTGTTCCTCTTCAGTAGGCGGTGTTTCATTTTCGGGAGTGGGCGTATCATCTGTCGTACAAGCTGCAAGTGCCATGGACAATGCCAAAATTGTCAAGTACCCAGTCGCTTTCTTCATATGAATTCCTCCTTGAATAGTTGAGTTCCACACATTTCATCTTTTTTAAAATCGACCTTCAGTTTCTAACAACCTATCTATATAAATTGTATGTCGTTTTTAATTCTGATGCAATCCTTTTAATTTAGAGCTCTGTTAAAGTTTAATATTGATTTTTATTATAAAACATTAAAGCTCCCATAAATTAGGAATCTAATGTTTTTCCATATTAAAACACCCGTTATTTGAAAAGAATTCAAGTTACTTTACATTGTAAGTCTCTTTCAATCTAATAAATTGTCAATTAGCTTTAATTGTCTTCTTCTTTCCTCTGTTGAAGCATTTAAAGAATTACTCGTTAAAGAATTTACTACTTTTATTGCGTAATCGCTACTTACCATAGCGTGTCCTCTCATATGTCCAGTTGCAATTGCTTGAGCAAATGAACGCGCAGCATATTTACTAACTTCAGTTTTGGACTCTTTGGCTAATTCATTTACAATAAACCCAATTTTTCGTAACTCATATGCTCTTATACTACCTTCTATTCGGTTTTCTAATGTTTCTATTCCTAACTCTATACGTGAATCATTCTTTAAATTGTTATCGAGATCATCCAAAAATGGAATTGCTACTTTTAAAGCCCATTGTGCAAGTATTTTTTGTGGTAATTTTTCAAGATTTTCTTCAATTTTATTCCTTAATTCTTTGTTATCTATAATTTTAATTTTTGGATTGCTTTGTGTAAACTCTGCCTGTTCTTTCATTTTCTGTTCATGTTTATTCCAAGCGTAATCTTCTATATCTAATACTTCTACTCCTTTCATTTTTATTGAAAAAATCTTTATTTTCTTTATATTTCTACACCGTAATTTAATATGAAAGAATATTTATATCGTGAATCTAAGTTCCCTTATCCTATCATAGGTTTCTGAATTCTGTATCAGATTGCCTTTAATAATCAAGTTATCCATTGTTAGTTCTTTTCTTTGGTATTGGATACTTTCCAAGGTCTGAAACTAAGTAAGGTAATTGTTTAAATACTTGGTCACAATACCATTAAATCGTTGTATCCATCCTTTTAGTCTTCTATGATAGCCTAATTTATAAATGAGAGTATTCCGATTATTGTGTCCAAAGCCCGTGACTTACTTTCTCCTTATTTCTTCTTCAATGCCTCGAGTACCTTTTGGACTATAACTTCTTTTTCCTGTTTTTTGACGTAAATATATAAATATTATGTAGCGGCATTTCAAAATCACTTTCTAAATACAATAATTTTTCGTCCTTAATAAAGGGTTGAACAATCCTAGAAGGTAATAATGAAAAGTAATCATGCTCTTCCAACATTTTTACTACGATTGCCGTTTGATTCATTGCTAAAGATGGCAGATAATCAGTCCCGGTTAATTCTTTAAACCACTCTAGGAAACTGTCTCCCCAATTATTTAAAATAAATCTTCTAATCCATATGGTGCCATAAACTCTAATTTCTCATCATATATCCGTGCTGCTACTGCAGTTGACGTTTCTGGGAAATGAGCCACGCCATCATAAGCCGATGTAAAAGGATCAAATCTGCTTTTTTGATGCATCCGCGCTTGATTTTTAACGGACCATGGTCGGTTTGGAAGCAACGTTTCTAATTCTTTTTCAATTTTTTTCTCCGCACCCCACGAAGTATCCAAAGCATCAAAGCAAATCACATCAATATCATTGATCGGTGTGGTTATATTCGCTAAGGTATCCCACACTTTATTTCGAATCAGTCCTGCAAATATCCAAGCATCTTCCAGATTTAGCTCCTCCACTGCTTTTAAAGATGCCATGATATACTCGTCATTTTGAAGCACTTCTTTTAATTTTTCATCATAGTTTATCACATGCGCACCACTCTCTATACCTTCTCTTCAAAATATTAAAAGAACTATGTCATGTCCAACACATCAAACATTTCCATATAATATGCATTCATTTGTTGATATTTTTCAAAATGACGTCGATAGAATTGATGACGATTTTTAGCAGGTTTTACTCGTCTTTCAATTGTAATCATCTGGTCAAGTTTAGAGAAATCTTCGATTTCTCCAAGGGCGTATAACCCTAAGATAGCCGCACCTAAACACGCATTTTCGGATATTTTAGTTACTGCAAAATTAACGCCAAAAATATCGGCAATCATCTGGAGCCATGTGTCTGATTTAGTAAAGCCACCCGTCACTAAAATTTCTTTTGCATCCGCACCAATCACTTCCGAAATGGCGGTATAAACGGCATATAAATTCAGATTGATGCCTTCTAATACTGCACGCAACATGTGTTCATTTTGATGATGGATATCCAAACCAAAAAAGCTGCCTTTTGCATCCGGTCGCCAAATCGGTGAACGCTCACCCACTAAGTAAGGATGAAAAAATAAATCGTCTGCGCCTGGCCGAACGGTTTCAATTTTTTGCATCATCAAATCATAACTGTCCTTTTTTGGATCTGCGATAACTACCGGATCATTATGATCTATAAATCGGCTCTTTGCCCAATCCATAACGACTCCCCCATTATTGACCGGACCTCCGATTACCCAAAGATCTTCCGTTAACGCATAACAAAATGTCCGTTCTTTTTTATCGGTCATCGGACGATTGGTTACTGTACGAATCGCTCCACTCGTGCCGATTGAGAGTGCCACTTGTCCCTTATCAATCGCATTGACCCCTAAGTTCGCAAGGCACCCATCACTTGCGCCGATGACGACGGGCATTTTTGGATCTAAACCTAACTCTGAGGCAACTTCTTCATTCATTCCGCGGAGAACTTCAGTCGTTGGAACAAGTTTCGGAAGCTGACTTTCTGTGATTCCTGCTACTTCCAAAGCCATATCATCCCAAGACAAGGTATGCATGTTAAATAAACCTGTCGCATTGGCAATGGAGTAGTCAGTCATATACTCATCAAATAACTGATACAAAACAAATGCTTTCACTCCGATAAATTTATCTGCTTTTTGCATCATTTCATGGTGATCTTTTTTGAGCCAATACAACTTCACCAAAGGGGACATCGGATGGATTGGTGTCCCTGTTTTGTGATAGATGGCGGTTCCGGTTTCATTTTTTAGATCATTTAAATAATGTTCCGCTTGTCGATCGCCCCAAGTAAGTACGGGGGTCATTGGTTTTCCCTCTACATCTACAGCTAATAGACTATGCATGGCTGCACTAAAAGAGATGAAAGAGATTTTTAATCCCTGTCTTGCGCATTCAGCTGTACTTTCTTTAATGACATGAAAAACTTTTTCTTTAATTTCATTCGCTGATTGAGTGGCTGCGCCGAATTCATCAGTATGTAAGGGATACGTTGCTGATTTTACAAAAACTTCTTTTCCTGAGTAAGTATATAAAGCTGCTTTGATATTTGTCGTTCCAATATCTACACCTAACATGTATTTTTCCACTTTTACACGCTCCAATTATTTGTTCGCTAATAAGACATTATAAGACCACTCTTAACGCATATCATATCTGTACGTCACTTCGTTTCAACAGCTATGGTAGCTCTTTCGTCCTTATTGTATCAAAAATATTCTTGTATCGTTTCAAAAGATTCTTTTAAGAAAAGTTTTTTAGTATTATTTCCTTAAAAGAACGCGCATACAAAAATGCAACAAAAACCTATTTGAACGATATCTAACAACGTTTTAGTGTGATATAATCAGATTAAGATATGAAGGGATAGGTGACCACATATGTTAGATCAACTCAAAGCGACGATGAGAAAAATTGAATATTTAGAAGAGCATACTTATACAAATTCGGATTTAGGAATGTCTTTTCATAAGGGGACTTATACTTTTAAAGTGTGGTCTCCTCTAGCGAAAAGTGTTTCTTTGAAACTTTATAAAACAGGAATCATTAGTGAAGATACACTCATTAAAAAATTACCGATGATTCATGAAAATCATGTTTGGTCTCTTTCACTTGAAGAGGATTTAGATGGTTTATTTTATACGTACGAATTTGAACATGAAGACTACATGACAGAAGCCCCTGACTTATATTCAAAAGCAGTTGGTTTAAATGGTGATCGAACAGCTATTATCCATCTAGAAGAGACGAATCCTGAAGGTTGGGAAAATGACCAACATGTGATGGAAGAACATATTACAGATGCAGTGATATGGGAAGTACATATCGAAGACTTTTCTAGTGATGGAGCTTCAGGTATCCGTCCTGAATATCAAGGAAAATACTTAGCCTTTACGGAAGAAGACACCACTTTATATGAAGCCGGTGAATTTCCAACTGGAATTAATTATTTATCGCAACTTGGTGTAAATTATGTTCACCTTTTACCTATTTTTGATTTTGAAAATGATGAAGAAGATGATAAATATAATTGGGGATATGATCCTAAAAACTTTAATGTCCCTGAAGGAAAATATTCTTCTGATCCACGGAATCCTAAAACACGTATTAAAGAATTAAAACAGTTAATTCAGAGCTTACATAAAAACAATATAGGTGTTGTGATGGATGTTGTCTACAATCATACCTATAAGACGGAAGATTCTTGGTTTCAATTGACGGTTCCCGATTATTATTATCGACAAGACGAGTATGGGAATTTTTCAAATGGATCTGGCGTCGGCAATGAGACCGCTAGCGAACGGACGATGATGCGAAAATTTATGATTGATTCGATCCTTTATTGGGTGGAAGAATACCATATTGATGGTTTCAGATTTGACTTAATGGGTGTACATGATACAGAAACAATGAATTTAATTCGCGAAAATTTAGATCAACGAGGGTATGAGAATGTCATTTTGTATGGCGAACCTTGGACCGGTGGACAAATTGCGTTAAGAGAACCTTATACACCCGCTGATCGGAATCACGTGCATGATTATTCAAAAAGAATTGCTTTATTTAATGCAGAATTTAGAGATTCGATTAAAGGCAATGTTTTTGCCGGATATGAGGGAGCTTTTTTACAAGGAGCAAACATTGAACGCGTCAGCGATTTTACAAACATTGATTTAATTGCGGCTATTATGGCAAATACACAGATGGATGCGGGTGAATATGATATTCCTGAGTATAAAACATGGGCACGCATACCCACTGAAGTGATCAATTACAGCTCTGCCCATGATAACCTGACTTTGTATGATAAGTTAGTCGTCTCGACAGATAGTCCGACCACGCAAATGCGTCATGAAGAAATTATCGAAATGAATAAAATCAGTGCAGCTATTTTAATGACTTCGCAAGGTGGGATTTTCTTTCAAGCCGGTGAAGAATTCGCGCGTACAAAATATGGAAATGCCAATAGTTATAATGCTTCGATTGCGATTAATCGATTAGATTGGGCAAGAGCGGATGAATATCAAGACTTAGTGGATTACTACAAAAATATGATTACTATTCGCAAAACTTATGCCCCTTTACGAGATGCTACAAGAAAAACAGCGGATATGATTTATTTTAAACGACTACCTGAGAATTTAATTTCCTATTTAATTCCAAATCTTATAGATGAAAATGGTCCATGGGAAAATTTATTGGTCGTCGCAAATACAAGTAACCAACCTTATACTATCGATTTACCTAAAGATGAAAATCAGAACGATCAGAAGTGGAAAATTCTTGCGAATAATAAAAAAGCAGCTGTTGAGGGAATTGGCTATATTTTTGGAAACTCAGTCATTTTAAGTCCTAGAGAAGTATACGTTCTAGCTATTGAAAATAACTAAGAATTCCTTTAATAAACACATTAGTCGTTCGTTTTTTATCCTAGGTATTTTTAGCCGGGATTTGAATGAACGACTTTTATGTGAAAAAGATTATCAATTAAATGGGAGGTGTTTTTTTGACAAAAAGTAAATACTATGACATCTATTTACAATTAAAACAAAAAATTATGGAAGGTGTTTATGAAGAAACTGAACTCCTTCCTAGTGAAAATGCGATGGCTAAAGAATACTCCGTTTCACGCGAAACGATTCGGAAAGCGTTAGATTATTTGAGCCAAGATGGGCTGATTCAAAAGAAACAAGGAAAAGGATCCATTGTATTAAATCCTCGGTTATTTAATTTTCCTATTTCAGGACTTACAAGCTTTAAAGAATTATCTGATTCCCAGCGGATGCAAGCTGAGACCTTCTTAATTTCAAATGAGCGAATTAAAGTGGATGATTCTTTACAAAAGCAAGTGATGTGGCCCCTTGATAAAGAAGTAATTGCGATTGAAAGAATTCGAGAAATTGATGGTCAAAAAGTCATTTTTGATACGGATTATTTAGATCCTAAAATTACAGGAGAAATCTCAAATGAGCGCCTTGAAAATTCTTTATATGATTATTTAGAAAATGATTTAAAACTGCCAATTGCTTTTGCGAATAAAGAGATTTTAGTTGAAAATGTGACTGAAAAAGATCGTACTTATATGGATTTGCGAGATGAAGATAATCATCTTGTCGTCATTCGAAGTGCTGTTTATTTAGAAGATGCTCGTTTTTTCCAATTTTCTGAATCCCGGCATCGAGTGGACCGCTTTCGTTTTGTCGATTTTTCTCGTCGTCAGCATACTTTAGATGAACGTGATTTCTAGTTTTTGTTATATAATGTCTATGTATAATTGTTGAAACAGCCTACTTAACGGTGGGCTGTTTTTTAGTTCGTTTTTCTTAGAAAACAGTCGCCCAATAAAGTTTTAATTTATTTCTTCTCTAACTTCGTGTATATTTGAATCAATAAATGATGAGGAGAGTGAGTTGCATGAAAAATAAACACTTTTTATTATTTAAGCTCTTTTTACCCTTTGTGTTTTTGATTGCCGCTTGTGGAATAAGAGACACTTCGGATAGTGTTCCCCACATGGAGATGCATACTGAAGATATGGCCAATGAACAAAATATGAGTGGAGATGGCGCTACCGAACAAGCAGATAGTGATCTTGGCATTGAATTGGGAGATAAAATTATTGAAAATGCCTCCTTATCTTATGAAACAACAAATTTTGATGAAACGGTTGATTTTGTGAATGAACAAATCGACCAACATGGTGGACAGTTAGAATATTCAAATAAAACAGCGAATGCTTCATATGGGTATGGAGATTTTATTTCAATGACTATTCGTATACCGAATGAAAACTTACAAGCTTTTATTGAAACGTTAGGTACCTACGATCAACTTTATCTTCTCTCTCAAGAAGTCGGACAAACCGATGTTACCAAGACTTACCGTGATAACGAGACGCGAATTGCTGTATTAAGAGAAGAAGAAGCGGCTTTGAGAGAAATGCTGCAAGAACAAGGATCGTTAGAGGAAGTCTTACAAATTCGGACACGCTTATCTGAAGTCATTTCGGAACGGGAAATTTACGAAAATGAAAATCAAAACTATGATGAACAAATTGAATTTTCGTCAGTTTATCTCAGCATCCAACAAACCGATCGAGCGAGTGACCGCGATGTGAGTGGCTTTTGGAATCGATTTGTGAATGCTCTTGGCGATTCTTTCTATAGTTTTATTCGTGTCATGCAACAGCTCGTGATTAATCTTGTCTATCTCTTCCCTTATCTTGTAATTTTGATGATTGTTGTGGCGATTGTTTATTTCATTTGGCGAAGACTTCGTAAATAAATTTGTAAATAGTCGTGAGAAGCGACTATTGAATTTCTGCGTACTGATTCGAACGCAATGGAGCGCCCATTGAATTTCTAGGCACTATTTCGAACTCGATGGAACACCCATTTAATTTCTACACACTGGTTCAAACTCGATGGAACACCTATTGAGTTTCTAAGCACTGGTTCAAACTCGATGGAACGTCCATTGAATTTCTAGGCACTATTTCGAACTCGATGGAACGCCCATTGAATTTCTACACACTGGTTCAAACTCGATGGAACGTCCATTGAATTTCTAGACACTGGTTCAAACTTTGTAACACTTATTAATGGAAAACAAAACATCAAAAAAGCGCATGATTTATTTCATACGCTTTTTTTATTTGCTTATTTGATTGTTCGGATAAAACTGACGGCTTCATATGGCGCTAACTCTAATTCCATATTGAACTCTTTTTCGCCGTAATTTCCTAATAAGTATTCCCACTCATCTTCTACAACAACTTCTGAAAGATTTAATGACATTGAATCCCCATAGAAATTACTAAATGTGATGAGTTCATGTTCCGCGTCAATCCGTCGATAAGCCCAGACTTGCTCGTGATCTAAAAACATTGGTTCATATGAGCCTATTTGGATGATCTTCATATCCTTACGTAGTTGAATCAGTTTTTGATAATATTTAAAGATTTCGCCTTCTTCAATTTCTTTTTCTACGTTGATTTCTTTATAATTATCAGCAACTTGAATCCAAGGTGTCCCCGTTGTAAATCCAGCATTTTTCTGGTCATTCCACTGCATTGGTGTACGACTATTGTCACGAGATTTTGCTTGAATAATTTCAATCGCTTCTTCGTGAGTCTTCCCTTTTTTCCTCAAATCATCGTAAGCATTGTGGCTTTCGATATCTCGATATTGCTCCATCTTTGTAAAATGTGGATCCGTCATCCCAATTTCTTCACCTTGATAGACAAAAGGCGTGCCATGTAAAAAATGAATGACATGTGCTTGATTCGTTGCTGATTTTTCACGATAGTTTTGATCGTCACCAAAACGAGTAAGAGTTCGAGGTTGATCGTGGTTATTCCAAAACAAAGCATTCCACCCACCATTTTCACCAAGTCCCAATTGCCAGTCATTAATAATATTCTTTAGTTCTAAGAAATCAAACGGCGCTTTTGTCCATTTTTCTTTATTAGGATAATCTACTTTTAAATGATGAAAATTAAAGGCCATCGTTAACTCATCGTTTTCTGGTTTGGTATAACGAATACAACTTTCAATTGAAGTCGAACTCATTTCGCCAACCGTTATAAATTCTGGGTCTTTTCCAAAACTATTATGATTTAGTTCGCGCAAATATTCATGCACAATAGGTTTGTCTGTGTATAATGCTTTCTCTTGATCAATATCCCCTGTGGAATTAATTAGTTTTTCGTCTTTTCCGATCACATTAATCACATCTAAACGAAAACCTTTGATACCTTTATCCATCCAAAAATTCACAATATCGGCTGCTTCTTGACGAACTTCTGGATTGCGCCAGTTAAGATCTGCTTGCGTAGGATCATATAAACTTAAATAATATTTTCCAGTGTCGCCAAAAGGTTCCCAAGCCGGTCCTCCGAATTTTGAGACCCAGTTCGTTGGATATTCTTGTCCTTCGACTGGATCACGCAAAATATAATAGTCTTGATATTTTTTGTCCCCTGCTAATGCTTTTTGGAACCACTCATGTTCAGTCGATGTATGATTAATCACTAGATCCATCATAACGCCAATATCATGTTCTTGCCCGACTCGAACAAGTTCTTCAAAATCTTCCATTGTTCCAAATTCTGGATCGATCCCATAATAATCTGCAATGTCATAGCCATTATCGTTTTGTGGGGATGGGTAAAATGGATTAATCCATACAACATCTACTCCTAATTTTGCAAGATAGGGCATTTTTTCAGTGATCCCTTTAAGATCTCCAACGCCACTTCCATCTGTATCATTAAATGACTTAATATATGCTTGATAGATTACACTACTTTGAAAATTCATCTCTATTCTCCTTCATCTTTTTAACAATTCATCAAATTGTTACTCATATTTTTAATTTTATCATTGAAAATAATAACTTTTTTAAAATATTTCAAAAAAATAGTGGCTGAGAATACCCAGCCACCTAAATTTTAAGTCAATTGCTTTTATACGTCACCAATCATTGGTGTATCTTCATCAACGGCGCCTTCTGGTTGTGCGAATATTCCACGTTTTTCAAAGAATGCTGTCGCAATAAATGGTACCACAATTGATATGGCCATAGCGATTGCAAACATGAGCATAGAATCTGTTTGAATACTTAAAATTCCTGGTAATCCACCAACACCAATTGAATTCGCGGTTACCCCTGTTGCCACTGAGAACATACCGGCAATTCCTGAACCAATCATGCCTGCGATGAATGGGTATAAATATTTAATATTAATACCAAACATAGCGGGTTCTGTTACACCTAGATAAGCAGAAATCATTGCTGGGAATGACACTTGTTCTTCTTTTTTGTTTCCACGGTGCATCCACCAAATCGCTAATACTGCTGAACCTTGTGCAATATTAGATAAAGCAATCATTGGCCATAAAATCGTTCCACCATAATCGGCAACTAATTGTAAGTCAATTGCATTTGTCATGTGATGTAGTCCTGTAATAACCAGCGGTCCATACAAGGCTCCAAACACCGCTCCGAATAACCAATTAAATGAACTTGTTAATCCAGCCATTACTCCTGCCGAAATCCACTGTCCTAATTGCCAGCCGATTGGCCCTAACACCACGTGGGCGATAATAACTGTCGGTATCAATGAAAAGAACGGTACAAAGATCATTGAAATCGACTCTGGGATAACTCTGCGGAAGAATTTTTCTAAATAAACTAAAACTAAAGCTGCTAGTATCGCGGGGATAACTTGTGCTTGGTAACCAATCATGTCAATTTGGAAAAAGCCAAAGTCCCATTGTGGGATTTCCCCTGCAGCCGCTGACTCAGCCACACCGTAAGCATTTAATAGCTGTGGAGAGACTAATGTAATCCCAAGGACAATTCCTAAAATTTGTGTTGTTCTCATTTTTCTAGTTACTGACCAAGTAATACCAACCGGTAAGAAATGGAAGATCGCTTCTGCAATTAACCATAAGAAATGGTTAACCCCTGACCAGAATTGGTTTACGTCGACAATGGTGTTGTAAATGGGATCTCCTGCTGCTGTAAATTGCGGAGCTCCATCGACCATTAATTGACCTAACGCTTGAATCTCGATTCCTTCTAAAATATTACGAAATCCTAAAATTAAACCACCAACAATAATTGCTGGAATTAGTGGGGAGAAGATTTCTGCCATAACTGAAGAAGCTCTTTGGAACCAGTTTTGGTTCGATTTTGCTGCTTTTTTTGCTTCATCTTTGGATACACCCTCTATTCCAGATATCTTAGAAAATTCATTATAAAAGTCCGAAACCTGATTACCAATAATTACCTGGAATTGTCCTGATTGAGTGAACGTTCCTTTTACTGATGGAATATCTTCAATTGCTTTGATATTTGCTTTACTCTCGTCATTTAACACGAAGCGCATACGAGTGACACAGTGAGTTGCAGCATTAATATTCTCAGTACCACCAATTTCTTCCAAGAGCTTCTTTGCATCTTGTGTAAAATCAGCCATTTTTGTTCCTCCTTATTTTTCGTAACTTGTATAGCAAAACCAAACTTGTACATACAAGTTCACTAACTAAAATTACTATACCTGTTACACGTTATTTTTGCAAGCGTTTTACATTGTTTTATAAAAATAACCTTTAACTTATATTTAATTTTTTATAAAATTTCATTATTTTGTATTAAAACTTGAAAAAATATTAGCTTTATAGAATAATTTAACTTAACGAATAGTACTATCTTATGGTAAACTTAAACTACATTTACAAATTAGGAGTGATTATATGGCTAGAGGTGGTGGTCGCGGTGGCGGCGGCTTCGGAGGCGGTCGTGGCGGCGGTAGATCATTTGGTGGAAGCCGTGGTGGTGGCCGTCGTGTAGGTGGCGGTTCATCTAGAAGTCGCGGTGGTGGTAGGCCGACATCTGGTGGTAGAAGAACAACAGGGGGAAGCGGCGGTGGCTACAGACGTCCAGGTGGATTCTGGGGACCTAGACCATTCTTTGGTGGTTGGGGTGGTTATGGTGGCTACGGTTATGGAAGAAGACGTTACGGTCGCGGAGGATGCGGCGGTTGCGGTGCTGGTGGCTGTGGCTGTTTACCAAGTATTTTACTTATCATCGTTATTTTATTTATCTTTAATTTTGCTTGGAGTGCAGTACCTGGAACAAATAATAATACGGCTCTTGAAACCGTTCGTATTAATCCGTCAACTAGAAATAGAGAACCTTTAGAAGCAGGATTAGTGAATGAAACGGAATATTATCAAGATACCATTGGTGACTGGATTAATGATCCTGTTGAATTAGAAGATGGATTAAGACATTTTTATAACGAAACAAATATTCAGCCTTTTGTTTATATTACAGATAATGTGAATGGAGACCCTAACCCTTCTCCTGATGAAATAGATGCATTCGCTGGTAGTCTTTACGATGAATTATTTACAGATGAAGCTCATCTATTGCTTGTACACTTTGAAAATTATGACATGTATGAACATGATTTTTCTTATCATCTTGTAACCGGTACTCAAGCGAAAGTCTTAATGGATACCGAGGCTGAAAATATTCTTTTTGATAATTTAGATCATTATTACCATAGTGATGTTACAGAGGACCAACTTTTCTCAGAAGCCTTTAGGGATACTGCAGACCGTATTATGACGGTTACTAGAAGCCCTTGGATTCCTGTATTGATTGTGGTGGGAGTTGCTGTTATTTTAATTGTTCTCTTTAACTGGTGGCGAAGTGCTTTAAACAAACCAGAAGGAGAAAATAAAGAAGCAAACGGTCAAAAAGACAAAGAAGATAAAGAACAATTTGATGATTTTGATTTTTAATTCTTTATTTTTAAATATTTACATTACGGAAAGCTTTGTAAAACCAACATTTTACGAAGCTTTTTATTTTTTTAATAAAAAACTTCGAATTCGAATCTCTTTACTAGCTATTTATCTCGAATCCGTGTAATATGAATAAGGTGTGGTATTTTAAACACATTAAAATATTTTATATTTTTTATTGGAGGAAATGCGAAGATGTTGAAAATTGGAATCATTGTTGGAAGTACTCGCGACGGTCGTGTAAGTACTCAAGTTGCTGATTGGGTGCTGTCATTTACCGAAGGCAGAAAAGATGCTGAATTTGAAGTTATTGATATCAAAGATTATAACTTTGAAGAATTTAATAACTTACCACCAGGTATGTTAAATAAACAGTATGAAGCAGAAAATGTTACTGATTGGTCACAAAAAATTGATGGATTAGATGGTTTTATTTTTGTTACACCAGAATATAACAAAAGTATTTCACCATCATTAAAAAATGCAATTGACCACTTAGGACCAGAATGGTCAAATAAAGCTGCTGGATCAGTTTCTTATGGTTCTACATTGGGTGTTGGAGCTACAATGGCTCTTCGTCAGATTTTATCGAACTTAAATATTGCGGTAGTTTCTCCATTTGGTGCTTTAAGCTTGTTTGCTGACTTTGAAAATATGTCAGAATTCAAACCAGGTGAATACCATAATGAATCCATTGAAAATACCATTGATCAAGTTGTTCTTTGGGCAAAAGCAATGAAAACTATTCGTTAATCATCAGATTGAAAAAACTGACTACGGTCAGTTTTTTTATTTTATTGGGAGTTTTAAGTAAGCTTGTGTCACGTTATTTTGATTCTTATGACGAGAGATCCTTTTTGCGTTACATTATTTTGATTCTTGTAACGAGAAATCCTTCTTGCGTCACGTTATTTTGATTCTTGTGACGTAAGACTACTCCTTGAAATATAACAATAACAAAAGCCTTACTAGTTTTTAAAATCTAGCAAGGCTTGTTCTTTTCAATTATTCAGCTGCGCTTGTCCAAACACGTTCTAATTTTTCTATCTCTATTTTCTTCATGGGTAGAAAAGCTTGTGTTACAGCATTAATTTGTTTTCTTGTTCCAGTGCTTAAAAGTTCACTTAAATTCATAGGCACAACTTGCCAAGAAAGACCAAACTTATCTTTTAACCATCCGCACTGTTCTGCTTCTGGCTCTGCCGATAATTTTTCCCAATAATAATCAATTTCTGCTTGAGTTACACACATAATCATTAAAGAAACAGCTTCATTAAATTCATAATCGACATCTTCGCCATTGTCGGCAGCAATGAGTTCCATATCCATAATTTTAAAGGTTGCATGTGCAATTTCTGCTTCAGGAGTATTCGCCTGTCCTTCTTCATATTCATACACATCAATTATTTCTCCGCCTTGGAAGATATTCGTATAGTACGTCATAGCATCTCGTGCATTACCATTGGTTGATCCTGAAAACATCAAAGAAGGAATAATTTTTTGTTCGTATTCCATTCCCTCAGAACTGATGAGTTGCCAAGATAAACCATATTTATCTTCTACCCAACCGTAGAATTCACTAAAATCATATTTTTGTAGGGGCATAAGTTCTTCTCCACCGTCTATCAATTGATCCCATAGTGTTTGAATCTCTTCATTTGTATCTCCTAATACCGTTAAAGAAATCGATGGGTTGATTTTAAATAATGGTCCCCCGTTAAGTGCTGCGAAATGTTGCCCTGCAAGATTAAATTCATAAGCTATTGTATCATCTCCAGAAGGGGTATCTTCCAACTCCTGAACTACAAGCATTTCAGAATCTTCAAATAAGGACATATAGAAATCGACTGCTTCTTTTGCGTTATTATCAAACCAAAAGTGTGGCACAATTTTTTCCATTGTTCTCTTCCTTTCGATACTCTTACTTTATAGAGTTATGTAAAATGAAGGAGATTCTTAACTATTACTTATCTTCTTAGGGAAATTTTACCACAGTTGACTCAAAATACTGTTTAAATAACACTTATATTTAATCATTTCTAACAAACTGGTAGGCGTTTCTTGCATCTCCGTTAGCTAAATAAATAACACCACAATATTCAAAGCCTAATTTTTTCACAATATATTTCATTTGTTCATTATTTTCATGGGTATCAATTCGCACATTATCATATTGATTTTGAACCCATTCGATACAGTATTGACCTGTGCCCTTCACTTGGCCATTAGTAGCAATTCGATGGATCGTTGCATAAGGTTTGTCATTTAACCAAGCGCCCTCTATATTTTTATAGGTTGGATCAGGATCAGTAAACACAGAGAGTACACCAATTATATTACCTTTATCATCTACACAAACATGTGCTGCTTTTTGTCGAATGTCTTCTAGTATCACTTCATCCGCTGGGTACCCTGCTTCCCATTGGTTTAAGTTGCCAGTTTTCAGTTGTACTTCACGTCCATAATTAAAAATTTCGCGCATTGCTGGAATATCTTCTTTTGTTGCTTTTCTAATTTGCATCTTCTCTCACCACTTGCTTCTTTAGTATAGATATTATATAAAAAAAGATGTTGAGGAATCAATAGACTCCCCAACATCATTTCATTTATTGAATAATCAAATTTTAATTAAGCTTGAGCTGTCTCTGCATTTTCAAGTTCTTCGCCAACTAATTGATTATCATACATTCTGACGAATGGATAATAAATCGCAAACGCTACAATAACGTTCACAAATGCTAAGATAACCGATTTCCAGTCTCCCGCCGTCGCGATAAATGCGCTTAAGCCAACAGGTGCCGGCCAAGGATTTAAAGCTATGATTGGATTAACTAGACCTGTATTTATTGTAATGTAAGTGATTGTTGCTGTGACCATTGGAGCCAGAATGAATGGAATCGCCATGATTGGATTATATAGAATTGGTGTACCAAAGATAATTGGTTCGTTAATATTGAATAATCCTGGGATAACCGATACTTTTCCTAAAGCGCCCAATTGTTCAGATTTTGCTACGAAAGCCATCCATAAAGTTAAACCAAGTGTAGCTCCTGATCCACCAGAGTGAATGAACACATTCCAAATATCTCCAGCAAATGGAATAACTTCACCTTCTACGTTCGCTTGCACATTCGCTAAAGTAATTGGGGATACGATCGAAGTAATAATTGTTCCTCCGTGAATCCCTACAATCCATAAACCATGAAGTAAGAATACAATCACCATTAAGCCCGCCCAACTATTGGCAATATTTGTGATAAAGCCAAATGGAATGGCAGCTAATTGGAAAATATCTGTACCAAGAGATACTAAAATTCCTTGGATAATCATAACAACGATTGAAACGATAAAAGCTGGAATTAATGCTGTAAATGCTTTAGAAACACCTTGTGGTACAGCATCCGGCATTTTAATTGTCCAATTTTTCTGAACAGTAATGCGATAGATTTCTACAGCTAAAACAGAAATAATAATCCCTGTGAATATACCAACTGTACCTAGACGAGTAACACCATCCGCTCCCATTTCCCAACCGTTTACAATTTGAGCTGTGTCATCCATAACATTGACTAATGTCATATAACCATCTTCAAATACGATTTGAGGAATGGTCATAAAGAATGCCATAACAGATAATAATGCACCGTTAAGTGGGTCTAGGTCTAACCCTTCATCTTGTACGTAAGCCTTTGTGTATTCAAATCCTAAAACAATAACAAAGAACAATGCTAATATCCCCATTGTCGCTTTGTTAGCCAACATATAAATATCACTGAATCTGAAGAATGTGTTGTTAAAGAAACCTTCTAGAGCTGGAAAAGTCATTGGTAAAACGTTAAGTACCAAAAACATTGATCCTACAATTGTAAATGGAATGGTAGCCATTCCTGTATTCATTATAGCCCTTACAAATTTAGATTGAGAAAATTTCCCTAAAGGTCCCATAAATTTTTCTTCCAGCTTATTCATAAAATTATTTGCATTTTGACTCACTATTTTTCACTCTTTCTACATTTTGTACTACTGCTTCTCATATTTTAAATAATATCTATCACGGTTATCCGCGATATCTCCTACCCTCTTTTGACAAAACAAACTCAAAAGAAGAACAAATGTAAATGTTAAGCCAAGAATTAAATTTAATTGTGCATCGAAATTTAAAAAAGGAAAAAACACATTAAAAAACAATCGATTAAACAATGATAGGAGTAGGAAAATCATTACAACAGACTGTATTTTAAAATATATTTTATTTTTCTTCAGTAAAAATTGATGCTCCGTACTATTCGCAAACTTTAATTGTTCTCTATAAGCCGCTCCTGAAAGAACTAATAATGACAAAGGTAAAAGTGCGCTCCAATTTTGACTCAGAAGTAACATTAAAAACCAATATAAATTTGCAAAAAATAAACCTACTAAAAAGTAACGTAATAAAAATATACGTCGATAGCGACTCGATAATTGCTTCGTCTGCTTTTGTTGTTCCATTTGTTGTTTCTTTGTATTATTCTTCATATATGGTAGGTTTCTTCTGTTTAAACATTTACAAAACCTAACGATTCACCTCCACTAAAAAATGATCGGATATGTATCTTAGTATGTGTAATCGATACCACACAAGGGTGTCCGAAAATGAAATCGTTTTATATGTATTATCTGAAAATATTTTCATAATAAGCAATAATAAAGCGCCAGTTTTTAACTAGCGCTTTACTCTTTATACGGTTTATTAAAAGTCATGTTTACCTAGTCACTCCCACAACTAAGTAGACATGACGAGACAAACAATCCATTTTATTTAGGTTAAACTCAAAAATTAATCTCTAAATTATCCCCATTTGACTCAATGACTTGTTTATAATAATAAAAACTATCTTTTTTTAGACGTTCGAAGCTACCAGATCCATCGTTGTGACGGTCAACATAAATAAAACCGTAACGCTTTCTCATTTCTCCTGTACCGGCTGAAACAATGTCAATAGGTCCCCACCATAAATAACCGATGACTTCAGAACCATCTTTGATTGCTTCTAACACTTGCTCTAAATGATCTTTTAAATATTTTGCTCGATCAATATCATGAATACGCCCATCTTCATCTGGTTGTTCATCTAAGCCAATTCCACTTTCAACAATGAATAAAGGTAATTCATAACGGTCTGTTAGTTCATTCATCACATATCGTAAACCTTTTGGATCAATTGGCCAACTCCAAGGCTCTGGTGAGCTCCCCGTTAGATATGGATTCTCTAAACCAGCTGCTCCTCCAGTATCTACACGCATTTTAGCATCTTTTTCATAAACAGAACTACGATAATAACTAAATGCGATATACTCGCATGTGTATTCTTCAAGAAGCTCTAAATCGCCATCTTCAATATCTGGTTTCGTATCATTTTCAGCCCAAATACGTTTAACATAACCTGGGTAGTGCCCACGGGTCATAACATCCGTAAAGAATAAGGAATTACGTCGAAATTCCATAGCGCCAAAAACATTCTCAGGATCTGTGTTCCATGGGTAAGTAGCTAATGATGAGAAACTACACATCACACCCATTTTTGCATCTTCATCGATTTCTCTTAACGCTTTATTAGCCAATGCATTCGCAACAAACATATGATGGCTTGCTTGATAAACTGCTTTATCGTCAATATCTTTAAATGGTTTAGAAGGATCGCTAGGTGGAAATGAGATAACACCTCCAGCTACATAAGGAATTCGGAAAGCATTATTGATTTCGTTAAATGTCATCCAATATTTTACTTTTCCTCGATAACGTTCAAAAACTGTTTTTACATAATTCTCAAAGAAGCCAATGAGTTTACGATTCGTCCATCCCCCATACTCTCCAACTAATGTAAAAGGTGTTTCATAATGACTTAAGGTGATTACGGGTTCCATTCCATATTCTATCATCGTATCAATCAGACGATCATAAAATTTCAATCCTTCTTCATTTGGCGTTTCCTCATCCCCTCGTGGGAATATTCTCGCCCAGGAAATACTGGTTCTAAAAGCTTTAAAGCCCATTTCGTTCATTAACTTTAAGTCTTCTTCAAAACGATGATAAAAGTCAATGGCTTCATGTGAAAGATACTCTTGATCTTGGTTTTCATTAATATCAAGTTCCCAAATTTCTTTTTCTTCATTCCATTCAATACTTGGATTCTGGGATAAAATTCCTACAACAGTATCTGTAACATTTGGAAGCTTTCCATCTTCTAACCAAGCACCTTCCGCTTGGTTAGCAGCGATTGCTCCGCCCCATAAAAAGTCTTCTGGAAATGATTCTTGATAGTCCTTCATATTTATAATCCTTTCTGAGTTTAGTGAGTATTTTGAATATTTAATTATGCATTATCTCCCGCAAGTTCTCCTGCTGCTTCACGTTTAGCTACACGTTCTGCGATACGTAAGAATGGAATATAAAGAAGTGTTTGAGCAACAATAACGACTAAATGAACGACAGGTGCTTTCCAATCTCCACCACTTGCTAAAAATGCATTTAATAATGGCGGAGTTGTCCATGGGACCAATATACTGAATGGTTCTATGATTCCTGCCCAAGTTGCGAAATAACCAATAAGTGTTCCAACAATTGGTGATAAAATAAATGGAATCATTAACGGTACGTTAAATACAATAGGCATACCAAAAATGATGGGTTCATTAATATTAAATAAACTCGGTCCAATCGCTAGTTTTGTTAATTGTTTATAAGGCTCATATTTACTAAAGATTATAATCGCAAGTAATAAACCAAGTGTACTTCCTGTACCACCTACTGTCGTAAAGATTGGTCTAAATGAATCATTTAAAATATGTGGAATCTCTTCACTAGCTGCTGCCGCTAGCATGTTTTCATTTGTATTTACTAACAAAATAGGTTGTAAAATTGAACTTGTAATTACACTATGATGGATACCTAAGGAGAATAAGAACACTCCAGAGGTTAAAATAATTATAAAACCACCTAAACTACTTCCGATACTCATTAAAGGTGCTTGAACAATTGTGATAATGATATCGATAATGTTTGTTCCCCAGAAAATATTTAACAATCCAGAGACTACTGCAAAGAAACTAACCGTTAAAATAACTGGAATTAGTACAGCGAAATTTTTACTTACTGAGGGTGGAACACTTTCACCTAAGCTGATTTCAAATTGTTTAACATCTGATAATTTAATTAGTAATTCTGTAGCTGCAAATCCAATAATAATTCCAGCAAACATTCCATTTGATCCTAGTAAGTTGTAAGGAACCGCGCCGGATACTAGACCTGTTTCTCCTATTTCGACTATGGTTGCTTCAATCTCAATTGGCATAATAGCAAAGAAGCTACCAACTGACACAATTATAGCAGATAAATAATCTGAAAAACCTCTATATCTGGAAAGTGTATAGGCAACGGCTGCTGCGATAAAAAGTCCCGCTAAGTTTAGTGTAGCGTTATTGATAAGGGTTCCAATTGTTTGTAGGCTTGCTAGCGTTTCCCCTTCAGCAAATAATGGGAAGATCACACTGTTTAACATTGTTCCAAAACCAGCCAAAATGAACATTGGCATAATGGTCATAAATGAGTCCTTTAACACTTGCAAATAAGTTACACTTGCTATTTTCCCTGCGATGTCGACAAAGCGATCAATTATAGTTTTGTTGTTTGAATTATCCATAATACATCTCCTCAAATGTTTTTATGTTATACGTTTTCATATTTTCAGTTACTACTTTGTTTATTAAGATTTCATAACACCTCCAATAAATGTAAGCGATAACCATGAATATTATAGTAATTCATGAAATCGATATCATGCAAGCGCATTTTTAAAAATAATAAAAAATAAAATATTCCTTCTTAGGGTTTGTTAGTTGAATTAAAATTTATTGATGTGTTACGTTTTAATTAATGAATTGAATGTCATAATTAATAAGTTAGTTGTTATGCAATCAATCTTAGTGAATAGGTTTATCTTCTAAAAAAGGATAATGTTTATGGTATTTAATTCATAGCTTTTTGTAGAATTATTTGCGGGTTTATCGGGGAAATTAAATATTAAATTCGATAAGTTCGATCGCGTAACAACGACTAAAACGAATAAGAAAGGGTTAATTATGAATAAGAAGCCGATGCAATGGTTCTACCCCGGTTTGGCTATTGGAATGTTTGCAACACTGTTGATTGCCTTATTAGTCGATTACGTTCCAGATACGGCGCAGATATTCTGGTCAACCACTATGGGGATGATCTCTTACTGTATTATGTTGACACTTGTTTTAATTGCTGTCCGTCCTAAAGCAATTGAACAAAAACTTGGACTAACTGATATGTATGAAGTTCATGCTTGGATGGCTATGGCTTTACCTGTCACTTTAGGGATCCATGTAACGATCCGCTGGAGTGGATTAGAACGTATTTTTGATCTGAAGATCTCAGATGCTTCTATATGGGGATATGTTGGTTTAATGACTTTAATTTTAGTGATGCTTACTGGAATTTTCGTCTTATCAGATACTTTGATTCAAAAATCAAAAACACTGATGAACTTAAAAGAAAATTACTTTAAACGTAACCGTCACTTGTGGGTACACCGTTTAGCTATTGTAAGTATCATCGCTATTCACTTTCATATCTATAATGTGTATTACTTAAGACATAATATTCCATTTAGAGTATTGACGACGACTTACACAGTATTCGTACTTGGTTGGTATTTCCTTTATAAAATTAAACTCGGGCGCCTACCTAAATATGAAATAACAAGTCTCAAAAAACCGACACCTGATATTCATCAAGTTGGATTAAAACCAGTCAATGGAAATATGTTAGATTATAACGCTGGACAGTACGGATTTTTCCGTTTTGTAGATTCAAAAGTCACAAGCGAAGCTCATCCGTTCTCGTTCTCAAGTGCTCAAACCGATAGTCAAGGTGAGGCTCAGATTATGGTAAAAGAAGATGGTGACTTCACAAGTAGTTTAGACCAAGTGAAGGAAGGCGACAAAGTTACAATTGAAGGTCCTTATGGCAATTATTTCCCAGAAGAAATTGAACAAAATGAAGATATTCCCATTGTTCTACTTTCTGGTGGAATTGGTGTGACCCCAAATTTTAGTATCCTTCGTCATGAAATTGCAAAAAAATCTGATCGGCGAATTGTTTTTGTATGGGGATTAGCTTATGAAGATGACATGATGTACATTGATGAATTAGAAGAAATCGCTAAAAATTTTCCGAATTTTTCTTATCACCTAATTTTTAGTGAGGAAGAAGTTGAAGGTTATCCTCATGGATTTATCGATCAAGACTTTATGGAAGATGAAGGATTAGATGAATTCTTTGAAACAGCTCACTTCCACGTTTGTGGACCTCCACCGATGTTAGCAGCTGCTAAAGGGTTGTTAGCTGATAACGATGTTGGTGAAGAACAAGCAAATATTGAAGAATTTGCCTTTTAATAACAAAAGACTTTCTATCTTATCATTAAAGATATTATAGAAAGTCTTTTTATTTTCAGAAAAAAGTGAACAAATACCTTTCAAAAAATAGTCATTTCAAAAGTCTTATATAACCAAAAAGCACCCTTAAGTAAGATAAGAGTGCTAGGCGATAAACTATTCATCTGTTGAGGGAGATTCCTCTTGATAGTCTTCCTTTGACATAAATTCTTCTTGATCCAGTAATATTTCCTCAGGTATCGGAGCTTCTTCGATTTTTTGACGGTTAATTTTCTTCGATAAGAACCCTCCACGTATGTATTTCGCTTCAGAAGAGTAATAAAAAGCGGTGGGGCTGAGTTCATCGATTTCTTTATATAATTGGGCTTCTGTCGAGCGAGGCGCTATAACCGTTAAAATAAGGCGCTCTCCATCTCGCCCATAACCTGATTCAATCGTTACTCCATAACCCATTTTACGCAGGCTATCTGCAAGCGTATGATCCACCGTATCTGTAATAATATGAATGACTGAATAACCAAGAGCTAAACGGTCTTCAATCATCATCCCCGTGTAAATCCCCACACCAAATCCTAATGCATACGCAATAAGGTAAATAGGATTAGACAAATACTGCATCACCATCGACAAACCAACTGTGTAGATGGTCACCTCAATAATCGCAATCAACGGGGCCACTTTGCGGTATCCTCGCATGGTTAAAATGACCCGAATTGTATTCAATGTAATATAGAGTAAATTAATTAAAAAAATCTGACCCAGCAATAACCAATTCATTCATATGAACTCCTTTTTACTTTTAATAAAATTAACAAAAATTTAGCTGTGACACAAGAAAAGTGAGGATAGAAAAATTAGATAATTATATTTTATTCAATGACTGATTTTAAAGCAAATTATTTTTAAAAGCTAATTTATATTTTAAAAATCAAATGATATGTTTTTCTATCGGCATCTATCTTACTAAAATAGCTCCCTAAAAATAAGTACTGTCAACTGCGCATCTTATATAAAAAGATACGAAAATTGAATATCTATACCTTTTGACCCATTCAAATTTTTTCAGTTTAAATGAAAAAAACACTCCCAATAAAGGAAGTGCTCTGCATTACTTATAAATTTAATTATTCTCCAATAACAACTACACGTTCGCTATCAGCGATATATTCTTTTTCTCCATTTTCGCCTTCAATTGAACCAAATGGCATTTGAGCTTGCATTTCCCAATGTTCTGGTAAGCCTAATAATTCTTTAACTGATTTGTCGAATCCTTGCTCATAGCCAACGTTCATGTGTTGTAAGCTTCCACCTAAGTTCATTTCAGTTAAAGCTAACCAAACTGCGTATTGAACGTTTGCGTTATTGTTTTGTTTGTAAATTTCTACACGTGAAGGACTTGTTGGCATTTCTTTTACTGCTTCAAGGTCTTCAAAGAATAGAATAGTTCCAACAGCGTTTTTAGCGCCTTCCATAACACCTGACATCATTTCCCACATGTCACCTTGTAAAACGTCTTTTTGAACATCTAGAATATGATCCCATAATTCAACGTTTTTATCTCCAAATACAAATGCTACTCGAGTTGTTTGGCTATTGCTTGCTGAAGGAACATCTCTAACGATTTCAGTGATGCGCTCAACAATTTCTTCATTTGTTAAATCTGTATCGTTACCAATCATATATTGTGATCGACGATTTTTTACTAATTCTGTTAAGTTTGACATTTAAACATTCTCCTCTTTACTTGATAATTATTTACCATGTCTTAAGCACAGTTATTATATTATCATCTATTTATCTCGAAATCAAGATAAGTGTTTCTAAATAGAGGTATTTTTTTAGAGACGGACACTCCTGAACACTTAAAGAAACTTTTAGAGCTCTTTTGTTTTTTACTTGAGCCATGAACTTTCAATCTAAGTCTAAATTGATTTATCCTCAATATATTGCAGCAAACGAATTAGCCTTAAAAATTGAAATTTAAAACGCATAAAAAAAGAACCCCTGACAGAGATTCTCTTAATATATATTAAAATTGTTAGACTTTGCATAGTATGATTAACTTTCCAGTTCCTTCATAAACTGACTTGTAGTTGATTTTTCTAGCCACGCTTGAACTATTAAAGCATCTAAATGAATAAGTGGTCCGTCTTCGATTAAAAGGTACTCACCATCTTCTGAGCCGACACCACCTAATTCAACTTTTCTCTCTAAATTTGTATAGTACTTTGTTATTTCGTTGCGGACTTCTTCACGCGTTTGAATGTAATTTTTTACTTCATCATTAGGAATTGCATATGCGTCTACTTGGGTCATTCGTTCCGTATATCCTTCTACTTTATTCATTAAGGGCAACTTATCCCAAATAATTAATTCAATTGCACCATCATCCGGAGTAAACATATATTTAGTTAGCGGAAAACGACTCTCTTTCCAAACAACTTCTTCATACAATGGTAAATCTTCGTATTGCATTATATAAGTCACAAACTCCTGTCCATCAAAAAATGCAGTATGCTTTTGAACATAAGGTAGTGTTTCAATCCATTCTACCGCATCATTCTCATCATCAAATAGACCTACAATATGATGCCGATCTTTTTGATGTAATTCTAATAAATACATATTAATTATCCTTTCATTGCCTCATTTATATAATACATAAATTATAATTTCATTGCATTTTTTAGGTTCTATTACTCATTTATAAAAGATACAAACACTTCCATAAAGGAAGTGTTTGTACGTAGTACCTAAGGATTAGTATTTGATTTCTTTTAAAATATTCATCCCATTAATACCAATATTCAGTTGATAAGCTACTATTTAACGTGGTTCTTTTGGTGGTTGACATATGTCACACTTTTGTTGGCGCTTATTCTTAAATTTTGTAAATGTTTTTTTGAAATGATTACCACAAGCACATTCAAACTGTAGTCTTTGAGAAAAACCGCGATATTCTTTTGATAACAATTTACTATCTGAATTTTTTTCTACGAATTCTTTAATTTCTCCGATTGTCCATCGTTTACCCATTCTTTCACCCTCCATTCTTTCAGCAAAAAAAGCACTTCCCATAAAGGAAGTGCTTGTACGTAATTTGTATTTTTAGACAAGGAACAGCTCTCGCTGTGCTCGTCTTGTACGATGTTTGTAATCGACTGAAGTCGAAACAACTATCGCAATTAACGTTTTGAGAATTGTGGAGATTTACGCGCTTTTTTGCGTCCTGGTTTGTAACGTTCTTTCATTCTTGAATCACGTGTTAAGTAACCTTCAGCTTTTAATGGTGCGCGGAAATCTGGATCTACTGTTAATAGTGCGCGTGCGATTCCGTGACGAACTGCACCTGCTTGTCCAGCATATCCTCCACCATGAATGTTTGCACGAATATCATAGCTGCCTTCTGTGCTTGTAGCAACTAGTGGTTGTTTAATAATTGTTTGTAAATAGTCATATGGTAAGTATTCTGAGATGTCTTTACCATTTAATTCGATTTTACCTGTACCTGGTGTCAAAATAACACGAGCTGTTGAATTTTTACGACGACCAGTTCCAAAATATTGTACTTGTGCCAATGTGGATTTCCCTCCTTAGATTAAATCAAGTTTTTAATGTCAAGTTCTTCTGGTTGTTGCGCTGTTTGTTTGTGTTCTGGACCAGCGTAAACATGTAATTTCTTAGCCATTTTACGTCCAAGTGAATTTTTAGGAAGCATTCCTTTAATTGATGTTTCAATTAAACGTTCTGGTTTATTTTTTCGCATGTCTCCAGCAGAAACTTGAGTTAATCCTCCAGCATATCCAGAATGACGTGCATATAATTTATCAGATGCTTTTTTACCTGTTAACTGAATTTTTTCAGCATTAACAACAATCACATAATCACCAGTATCAACGTGTGGTGTGTAAGTTGGTTTATTTTTTCCGCGTAAAATTGAAGCAACAACTGTTGAAAGACGACCTAAAGAAATATCAGTTGCGTCAACAACATACCATTTGCGTTCAACTTCAGCTGGTTTAGCCATATAAGTTCGCACTCTTTTTCCCTCCAAAATAATCTAGAATCTTTTATTATTTATTTAAGTCTTCGTTCCAAAAGACTAAATAAATTTAAATTTCATTAATAATTATCGTTTTAAGTTTATTGTTTTTATCAAAGTAAGTTTACGGGGCTTACCATGGTGGCAAAACAATACCATCAATTATGATACTCTTAATCAGGCTCAAAGTCAAGGTTTCAGAAGCATTTTTCTATTGAAATTTTAAGAAAATTTCAATTCTACTTCTTGATTAATAATGTACTTTTTCTAAGCATAATCCATGAGCGCTAATCGTAAGTCCTGCAGCATTTCGATCTTTCGCTTCAAGTATTTCTTTCATTTCGTTAACTTCCCTACGTCCATCCGCTATCTCTAAAACAGTTCCTACAATGATTCGGATCATATTATATAAAAAGCCATTTCCATAAAAGGTAAAGGTCCATTCATTTGTTGCCTCATTTACATTTATCGTTGCATCATAGATGGTTCGTACTTTATCTTTTTTATCTGTCTTTGTTGAACAAAAACTCGTAAAATCGTGGGTTCCTCTGATAAATTCTAGTGCTTCTTCTACCCGAGTTTGATCTAATGGATAAGGGTGATGAAGCACAAAATTTCGGGTAAATGGGTTTCTAACAGGATTATTATCTACTCGATAACTATACGTTTTTCCAACAGCATGATAGCGCGCATGAAAGTCATTTGCGACGCGTTCTAAGTGAAGAATGGAAAGATCAGCTGGTGTAAGAACATTCATAGCCTTGAATAGGCCTTCTTTTGGAATCGTGTTTGTGTAATCGAAATGAAGCACCATTTCTGCGGCGTGGACACCTGCGTCTGTTCGCCCTGCAGGATGAATACGTGTAAATTTACCTTTGTTGATTTGAGTTAAGGCATTTTCTAGCTCGCCTTGAACTGTGCGTCCATTCGGTTGTATTTGAAAGCCGGAAAAATCTGTGCCATCGTAAGCGATGGTTGCTTTATACCGAATGAGTTCCGTTGATTCCATCCATTCTTTTCCTTTCTTTCACTGTTAAATGATGAAGCGTGTACTTAGCAATACGATGGTGATTACTCCAAAAATGCCAAAAGTATAAAAATCTTTATTTGTCCAATAAAGTTGACGTAATTTTGTACGGTTATCGCCTCCGCGGTAACCACGAGCGGTCATTGCCACTGCTAATTGATCAGCACGATCAATTGAGCTGATGAACAATGGAATAAGCAAAGGAACAATTTTCTTCATTCGTTCGAGAAGATTTCCTTCATCAAAACTAACTCCACGTGCTTTTTGAGCATTCATAATTTTCTCAGTTTCTTGCATTAAGGTCGGCACAAACCGAAGAGCGATAGATAAAATAAGAGCAATTTCTTGTACCGGAACCTTAAAGCGTTTGAGTGGTTTTAACAAAGCTTCAATACCATCCGCGATTTCAAGTGGTGTTGTTGTAAGGGTCAAAATCGTAGACATCATCACAATCATCACAAAACGAAGAATAATTAATATTGCATTGATAATGCCTTCTAATGTAATTGTTAGCCATCCAAATTCAATAAGGACGGTATCGCCTTGAGCAAAAATTAATTGAAAAAATACCGTAATTAAAATTAAAAAAGCTAGTGGCTTTAATCCATTAATATAATAACTTAGTGGTATTTCTGAAATTTTCGCAGCTACAAGAACTAGACCAACAAGTATTAAATAAGTCCACCAACTACTTGCCATAAAAATGAGAACAATGAACCACATTGAAGCAATTAATTTCGTCCGGGGATCTAACTGGTGAATATAAGAATCCCCTGGGACATACTGACCCAAAATCAATTTATCCATCGTGACTCACCTGCTTATCATCCGTTATGTCATTTGAACGGTTCGTTTTTCTCACAATCATCTGCGCTAATTCATCTAGAGTTAAAGGTAATTGTTCAAAATGCCACTTTGGATCTTTCGCTAAGTCTGTAGCAAATTCCACTGTATTCGGCACATCTAATTGAATGGATTGTAACCATTCTTCATTTTGAAAGACAGTCTGTGGTGAACCATCTCCAACGACTTTGCCTTCGTCTAAAACAATCATATGATCCGCATAGTTTGCGACATCTTCCATTTGATGCGTTACTAAAACAATGGTTAAGTTTTGTTTTTTATGCAGCTCGTTAAAGAGGGTCATCATTTCAAGTTGACCTTTTGGATCAAGACCTGCAGTAGGTTCATCTAACACTAAAACACTTGGCTCCATGACTAATACACCGGCGATTGCTACTCGACGCATTTGTCCACCAGATAATTCAAAAGGTGAACGATCCATAAATGAAGCATCTAAACCAACAACGGGCAGAATCTCTTCCGCTCGTTTTAAAGCTTCCTCTTCAGATACACCAAAGTTTTGTGGACCAAAGGCGATATCTTTTCCAACCGTTTCTTCAAATAATTGAGCTTCTGGGAATTGAAACACAACGCCTACTTCTTTTCGTATATCCTTGAGTGACTTCTCCGTTTTTTTAGCCGTTACTTCTAAATCTCCAAGCCAAACACTTCCTGAAGTTGGAGTTTTCAATGCATTTAAATGCTGTAAAATTGTAGACTTTCCACTACCCGTGTGTCCTACAATCGCTGTATAACTGCCATCTTTAATCGTAAAATTAATATCATGCAGCACTTTATTTTCAAATGGAGTGCCTGGTTGATAAGTAAAGTTTACATTTTCGAAGCGTATTTCCATAACCACTCAACCAGCCTTTCTTCTGTCATAAATTCTTTCGGTACATGAATATTATTTTTTATTAATTCATTCTTTAACTGTTCGACAAACGGAACGGTTAAGCCTAAATCAATTAATTCATCACCAAGTTTAAATATTTCTTCTGGAATATTCACATATTTAATTTGTCCTTGTTCTAAAACAAAAATTCGGTCAGCTTGTGCTGCCTCATTAATATCGTGTGTGATCGAAAGCACAGTCAAATTGCTTTTTTCTTTGACTGCTTTCACTGTCTCTAATACTTCTGCGCGTCCTTTTGGATCTAACATACTGGTTGCTTCATCTAAGATGATAATTTCAGGTTCTAAGGCTAGAATACCTGCAATGGCTACACGCTGTTTTTGTCCCCCTGAGAGACGTGCAGGTTCGGCTTGCTTGAAGTTGCTCATGCCGACTTGCTCTAAAGACTGGTTAATTCGTTCGATCATTTCATCACGAGGAATCCCGATATTCTCTAGTCCAAACGCCACGTCATCTGCTACAGTTGAACCGACAAACTGGTTATCCGGATTCTGAAAGACCATGCCTACTTTTTGGCGAATTGTCCAAATATTTTCTTCATTCAACACTAAGCCATCAACAGTAATTGTACCTTCTTGAGGCATATTTAAACCATTGAGTGTTTTAACTAAGGTTGATTTTCCAGAACCATTCGCACCGATAAGTGTAATCCACTCACCTTTTTCAATTGTTAATGATACATTATTTAATGCCAAATAATTATCGGTAGAACTATAGCGATAACTGACATCTTGCAATGAAATTAAACTCATTTGATTTACTCCTGTACATGATGATTTCTTTATCCTTATAAGATTAGCAGATTATAGCTTGTGATACAATGGACGAACTTATTTCATAAACAATTCTTAAGAATAAAATGATTTATTTAAAAAAGCGTTATAAAACAAAAAATCACTTTTTTGATATATATGTTTCTCCTGAGACTAAGCCCAGGAGAAACTAGAGCTAGACACTTGGAAATTAACCATCATCATAACGCTCTCTATACATCATTAAAAGTGAGTCATTGTTTTATTCAGTTAGAACAAATTATTCTTCAGAAGCTTCTTCTGTTTCTTCCACTTCTTCTACTTCTTCAGTAGCTTCAGCTTCTTCTACAGTTTCAGTTTCTTCTGCTTCAACTTCTGTTGTTTCTTCTGGCTCTTCTTCTGTTTCTAATTCGTCAAAGTTTACTTCTTCAACAAATTCTAAGATTGCCATTGGAGCTCCGTCTCCACGACGAGGTTCTGTTTTTAATACTCGTGTGTAACCACCATTACGTGTTTCGAAACGTGGAGCAATTTCGTTAAATAATTTTTGAACAACTGATTCAACAATAATTGCTTCTTCTGTTTCTTCTACAGTTGCTAATTCATTACGTAGTACAGACGCTGCTTGACGACGTGAGTGTATGTCACCCTTTTTACCTAAAGTTACTAATTTATCTGCTAATTTTGAAACTTCTTTAGCACGAGTAACTGTTGTAGTAATACGTTCGTTAATCACTAAGTCTGATACTAAATCGCGTAATAAAGCTTTTCTTTGAGAACTTGTACGTCCTAATTTACGGTATGCCATTTAGTTGAATCCTCCTTACCTACAATTATCAGTCTTTATTTTTTATTACATTTCTTCTCTTAAAGATAAATCTAATTCATCTAATTTGTTTTTGATCTCTGTTAATGATTTTTTACCTAAGTTACGAACTTTCATCATCTCAGGCTCAGTTTTGTTTGTTAACTCTTCAACAGTATTGATTCCTGCGCGTTTCAAACAATTGTATGAACGTACAGATAGATCAAGTTCTTCAACTGTCATTTCAAGCATTTTTTCTTTTTTCGTTTCTTCTTTCTCAACCATGATTTCAGCTTCTCGAGCTTCTTCAGTTAAGTTAACAAAAATGTTTAAATGCTCTGTTAAAATTTTAGCCGCTAAACTCACGCTATCTTCTGGTGAAATAGATCCGTCAGTCCACACATCCAGTGTCAATTTATCAAATTGATCACTCTTACCAACGCGAGTGTCTTCTACTAAGTAGTTTACTCGTGTGATTGGGGTATAGATTGAGTCGATTGGAATTACACCAATAGGCATTTCATCATGCTTATTATCTTCTGCATTAACATAGCCTCGACCTTTTTGGGCATCCATTCTTGCGTGCAAATGGCCACCTTCAGATACTGTACAAATGTATACATCAGGATTTTTTATTTCGATCTCACTATCATGAATAATATCGCCAGCTGTAACAACTGCTGGACCTTCAATATCTAATTCCAATGTTTTAACATCTTCTGAGTGTATTTTCATAGCGACTTTTTTCAAGTTAAGAACAATCGCTGTAACGTCTTCTACAACGCCAGGAACAGTTGAAAATTCGTGTAATACACCATCTATTTGTAGATTATTAATTGCTGCACCTGGTAATGATGACAGCAAAATACGGCGTAATGAATTTCCGAGGGTAGTTCCATAACCACGTTCAAGTGGTTCTACAACAAACTTACCGAATTTCTCATCATCGCTGATCTCAACTGTTTCTATAACTGGTTTTTCAATTTCGATCATAAAATCCGTTTACCCCTTTCAAACGTTCAGTGCTTATTACAATTACAATTTGTGAATATATTGAAATGCACTTCCTTATTACACACGGCGGCGTTTTGGAGGACGGCATCCATTATGTGGAATTGGTGTTACGTCGCGAATTGCTGTAACGTCTAATCCGTTAGCTTGTAATGAACGAATTGCTGACTCACGACCTGATCCCGGTCCTTTAACTGATACTTCAACTGTTTTCATACCATTTTCAATTGCAACTTTTGCAGCAGCTTCTGCAGCCATTTGAGCAGCAAATGGTGTTGATTTACGAGAACCTTTAAAACCTAAAGCTCCAGCTGATGACCATGAAATTGCATTCCCATGTACATCTGAAATCATTACAATTGTGTTGTTAAATGTTGATCGAATATGAGCAACTCCATGCTCAATATTTTTTCTTTGACGTCTGCGTGGACGTCTTGCTCTAGTTCTTGCCATTTCGAATATTTTCCTCCCATCTACTTAAGAAAATTATTTAGATCCTTTACGTGTTCGTGCATTGTTTTTGGTTTTTTGTCCGCGTACTGGTAAACCTCTACGGTGACGTGTACCACGGTATGAACCAATTTCCATTAAACGTTTAATGTTTTGAGAAGTCTCACGACGAAGATCTCCTTCAATTTTTAATTCGTTTACTTCTGCACGGATTGCATCTAATTGATCGTTTGTTAAGTCACCTACACGTGTTTCTTCTGGAACACCTGCTGCTTCTAAAACTTTTTGAGCAGTTGTTCTTCCGATTCCGTAAATATAAGTTAATGAAATAACAATTTGTTTGTCACGTGGAATATCTACTCCGCCTATACGTGCCATTTATTGCACCTCCTGCTTAATTAGCCTTGTCTTTGTTTATGTTTCGGGTTGTCACAAATGACCATTACTCGACCTTTACGACGAATAACTTTACATTTGTCACACATTTTTTTTACTGATGGTCTTACTTTCATTTTTTAAACCTCCATGAATATCAGGAATTCTAATGCTTATTTATATCGATACGTGATACGTCCTTTTGTTAAGTCATATGGTGACATTTCGACTGTTACTTTGTCCCCAGGCAGAATCCGGATATAGTTCATACGAATTTTGCCAGAAACATGTGCAAGAATTTCATGTCCATTTTCAAGCTCTACATTGAACATTGCATTGGGTAATGTCTCAGTAACTGTACCTTCTACTTCAATCATGTCTTCTTTAGCCATGCCTGGATCCCTCCTCTAATGCCATCATTTTTTGTGCATAACTAATTTATACTATTAGTCTTAAATACCCTTTATTAAGGGAAAACACTCTTGTGATTATACTACAAAATCATGAACTTTTCAATGATTAGTCCTTCAGAAATGCCTGAATATCAGCGAATACTTCGTTTTCGTCTCGATTTCCATCAATTTCTCTCAGAACATTCTCAGCTTGATAAAATTCAACAAGTTTAGCTGTTTGTTCTTTGTTTACATCGATACGTTTTTTAACCGTTTCTGGTTTATCATCGTCTCTTTGGTAAAATTCAGTACCACCGCATCTATCACAAACACCTTCAACTTTCGTTGGATTAAATATTTTATGATAAGTAGCACCACAATTTGAACAAATATAACGCCCTGTTAAACGTTCCATTAAAACATCTGTTGGAACTTTTAAATAGATTACAGCGTCTAAGCTTCTTCCAAGATCTTCTAAATTTGCTTTTAAAGCTTCACTTTGATTTAAAGTTCTGGGATAACCATCAAGCAAAAATCCATTTTTTACATCGTCTTCTTGTAGTCTTTCTTTTACGATATTATTTGTTACATCATCTGGAACTAAATCTCCAGCATCCATGTACTTTTTTGCTTCTAAACCAAGAGGGGTTTCATTTTTAATCGCAGCGCGAAAAATATCACCTGTTGAAATATGTGGAACATTATAATATTCAGTGATATGTTCAGCTTGCGTACCTTTTCCTGCACCTGGCAGGCCTAGTAAGATTAAATCCATTATTATCCTCCTCTATTATACGTAAATCGTATATTTAAAGACACTCGTTTTATTTAACTTGTGAATAATTTGGTTCATATTCATTGATGAAGCCTGTGTAACTCGTTTTACTTAATAATCCCTCAATTTGGCTGGTAAAGTCTAAACCTACACCAACAACAATTAAAAGACTCGTACCTCCAAGTGCCAACGCTGGTATATTCCAAATAGCTGACGCCATGATAGGCAAGATCGCAATGATCGCTAAGTAAATTGCACCTATTGTACTTAATCTGACGAGCACATGACTAATATAGTTTTCTGTTTCTCTTCCTGGACGAACACTTGGTATATATGCATTTTGTCTCTGTAAATTTTCAGTAGCTTTTTCAGGATTTACTTGAATGAAAGCATAAAAATATGTGAAGAGAACAATTAATGTTATATAAAGTATTGCGCCCACTGGTTCTTGCATATTAAAAATACTACTAATTACTTGGAACCATGTATTTGATTGGTTACCCGTTGCAAATAATCCTAGGACAATTTGCGGTACCATCATAAAAGAACTTGCAAAAATAACAGGGATAACACCTGCTGAGTTAACTTTTAGCGGTAATACGGCTTCTTCTGAAGAGACTGCTCTTTTGGAATAACGAATTGGAATATTTCTTCTTGCGTTTTCCATGTAAATAACAAACAAAACAAGTAAAATGAATCCGATGACGAATCCTAATACTAAGAGTGAAGATTGTACAATCTCATCTCCAGCATTTCTGATTTGAGTGTTATAAATTTCATAAATGTCTGATGGGATTCTTGACACAATACCTGAAAAGATAATGAGAGATGTCCCATTTCCAATTCCATGTACAGTAATCATTTCACCTAACCACATTACAAACATTGTTCCTGCAGTCATAATAATCGCGATTTTGAGATACGTAACTAGTCCTGGATTCACAATTAAATCAAGACTTGCTAAGGTATTAAACCCTAGTGAAATTCCTAGCGCTTGGAAAAACGCTACAAAAATTGTCAAATAGCGAGTCGCTTGATTTAATTTACGACGACCAACTTCTCCTTGCTCAGACCATTCTTTAAACTTCGGTATAATATCCATTTGCAAAAGTTGTATCACAATGGATGCTGTAATATAGGGAGAAATCCCTAAAGCGAAGATTGAATAGTTTTGAAGCGCTCCACCACCAAAGGTATCTAACAAGTTAAATAACCCTGAGTCGCCAAGCTCTTGTATAGCGGTAGCATTAACGCCCGGAACAGTAATATATGTCCCAAAGCGAAAAACAAGTATCATTCCGAGCGTAAAAAATAATCTCTTACGAATGAACTTCTCTGTAAATGCACCTTTTAGCAATTCGATCATATTAGATCACCTCTACTGATCCTCCAGCAGCTTCGATTGCTTCTTGAGCAGCTCTGGAGAATTTATGGGCCTTAACTGTCAATTTACGATCAATCGATCCTTTTGCCAATACTTTTACGTCAGATTTAACTTTTTTAACTGCGCCTGATTCAATTAATAATTCTGGAGTGATTTCTGTATCCTCATCGAATTGATTCAGTGTATCTAAGTTTACAATCGCATATTCTTTACGATTAACGTTTGTGAACCCGCGTTTTGGTAATGTTTGGAATAATGGAGTTTGTCCACCTTCAAACCATGGATATGGTCCTGGAGTGTTACGAGCTTTTTGCCCTTTTTGTCCACGTCCTGCAGTTTTACCATTACCTGATGATGGTCCACGACCAACACGGTTACGTTTTTTACGAGATCCTTCTGCTGATTTTAATTCATGTAATTTCATGATTATCGGCACCTCCTTTGATTCAAACTAATTATTCAGATATTTCTTCTACTTCTACTAAATGCTCAACGCGTTTGATTGTGTTACGTGTAATTTCTGTGTCCGGAATAACATTAGTTGAATTAATTTTTTTAGTTAATCCTAATGTTTTAATAATGTTATGTTGTTTCTGCGGACGACCAATCAAACTTCTTTTTAGTGTAACTTTTAAGTTCGCCATTGCGTCATCCTCCTTAATTTATTAATTCATCAACAGATTTGCCACGTAATTTCGCAACTTCTTCTGCTTTTCTTAATTGTTCAATTCCATCAAGTGTTGCACGAACCATGTTGATTGCTGAACTTGATCCTAGTGATTTTGAAGAAATATCTTCAACACCCGCTAGCTCTAAGATCGCACGTACAGGTCCACCAGCAGAAACTCCTGAACCGGCTACAGCTGGGCGCAACATAACTCTACCTCCACCGTGAACACCAATTACTTCATGAGGAATTGAAGTGTCAACGATTGGTACGTTAATTAGGTTGTTTTTTGCATCTTCAACGGCTTTACGAATAGCTTCTGGTACTTCTTGAGCTTTACCAGTACCCATTCCAACGTGGCCGTTACGGTCACCGACAACAACTAAAGCGTTAAAACGTAGATTACGTCCACCTTTAACAACTTTTGTTACGCGGTTAATCTCAACAACACGATCTTCTAAATCTAAAGTAGATGCATCAATTTTTGATACCATTTGTAATTTTCCCCCTCTGCTTAAAATTCTAATCCATTTTCACGAGCTGATTCTGCTAAAGCTTTTACACGACCATGGTATTGGTAGCCTCCGCGGTCAAAAACAACTTCTGTAAGGTTGTTTTCTTTTGCACGTTCAGCAATTAATTGACCAACTGTCGCTGCTTGCTCTGTTTTTGAGTCTTCTGTAGATACTTCACTATCTAAAGTAGATGCACTTGCGAGCGTTACACCCTCTACATCATCAATTAATTGAGCGTAGATGTTTTTGTTTGAACGAAAAACGTTTAAACGCGGGCACTCTGCAGTACCAGAAATTTTTCGACGAATTCTTTGATGTCTTTTCTGACGCGATTTGTTTTTATCTGGTTTTGAAATCACAATGTCACCTCTATACTATATTTATTCTTTTTATTTTGTTTAAATTCTTGTTTGTTTTCTGGTTGACTGAAATACAATACAAAAACGTATTGATTATTTACCAGTCTTACCTTCTTTACGACGAACATATTCGCCTTCGTAACGGACACCTTTTCCTTTATATGGTTCTGGTGAACGAACGGCACGAATATTTGCTGCTAAAGCTCCAACAGCTTCTTTGTCAGCACCTTTAATAATAATTTCAGTGTTTGAAGGTACTTCTATTTCTAGACCTTCTGGTGTTTCAAATTCTACTGGATGTGATAATCCAAGGTTTAAAACTAATTTTTTCCCTTGCAATTGTGCACGGTAACCAACACCAATGATTTCTAATTTTTTAGAAAATCCATCTGTGACTCCTTCAACCATGTTGTTAACAACTGATCGAGTTGTACCGTGTAACATACGGCTTTCTTTTGAGTCATTTTGACGGCTGACAGTAATTACATTATCTTCAACTACTACATCCATAATTGGGTTTAAGTTACGTGTTAATTCTCCATTTTTACCTTTAACAGTAATCGTGTTTCCATTAAGTGTTGCTTCAACACCTTCTGGAAGTTCAATAGGTCGTAATCCGATTCGGCTCATCTGTCCGCACCTCCTTGTATTAATTTTACCAAACGTATGCTAGCACTTCGCCACCGATATTTTTTGCGCGAGCAACTTTATCAGTAACTACTCCTTCTGAAGTTGAAACAATAGCGATTCCTAAACCGTTTAATACTTTAGGTACTTCGTCTGCTTTAGCATAAATACGCAAACCTGGTTTAGAAATACGTTTCAATCCAGTAATAACTTTGTCATTATCTGCAGTATATTTTAATTTAATTCGAACTGTACCTTGTTTGTCATCTTCAACTAATTCAGCGTCTTTGATGAATCCTTCTTCTTTAAGGATTTTTGCCATTTCGAATTTGATATTTGATGCAGGAATTTCAACTGTTGCATGTTTTGCATCATTTGCGTTACGAATTTGTGTAACGAAATCTGCAATTGGATCCGTCATAGTCATTATATTTGCCTCCTTCTTACAAATCTATCTATATTACCAGCTTGCTTTTTTCAAACCTGGGATTTGTCCTTCATGTGCTAATTCTCGAAGACAAATTCTGCATAATTTAAATTTACGATATACTGAGTGAGGTCTACCACAGCGTTCACATCTTGTGTACTCTTGTGTAGAATATTTAGCTGGTTTTTTATTCTTTTCAATCAAAGCTTTTCTAGCCATGTTCTATCATTTCCTCCTCGAAAACATTATCTTTGGAATGGCATTCCTAATTCTGTAAGTAATTCTCTTGCTTCTTCATCTGTTTCTGCAGTTGTAACAATAACGATGTCTAAACCTCGAACTTTACTTACGTCATCATAACTGATTTCTGGGAAAATTAATTGCTCTCTCACACCTAAAGTGTAGTTTCCACGACCATCAAATGAGTTTTTGCTTACGCCACGGAAATCACGTACACGAGGTAATGAAACAGAAACTAATTTGTCTAAGAAATCATACATACGATTTCCACGTAAAGTTACTTTAGCACCAATTGGCATTCCTTCACGTAAACGGAATCCAGCGACTGATCTTTTCGCACGAGTTACAACAGGTTTTTGTCCTGAAATTAAAGTAAGTTCATTTACTGCATTTTCTAAATTACGTGAGTTAGCAACTGCGTCACCAACACCCATATTTAATACAATTTTTTCAATCTTTGGTACTTCCATTACAGATTCATAGTCAAATTTCTCAACTAATGAATTTACAATTTCATTATCATATTGTTCTTTCAAACGATTCATCTCAGAGATATCCTCCCTTCCCCACTATTTTATAAAGTGTTTCCTGATTTTTTAAAATAGCGCACTTTTTTTCCATCTTCTTCTTTATAACCAATTCTTGAAGATTCACCAGTTTCTGGATCGACTAACTGTACGTTTGAAGCATTAATTGGTGCTTCTTCTTCAACGATTCCGCCTTCTTGGCCCATTCCAGTTGGTCTTTGGTGTTTTTTAACGATATTTACGTCTTCAACAATTACTTTATTTAGCTTTGGTAATACTTGTAAAACTTCGCCAGTTTCACCTTTATGGTTACCAGCAATTACTTTTACTGTATCTCCTTTTTTTACAAACATTTCGTGCACCTCCTTGTATTCAATTAATAATTATAGTACTTCCGGTGCTAACGAAATAATACGCATAAAGTTATTATCACGTAATTCTCTTGCTACCGGGCCAAATATACGTGTACCTCGTGGAGATTGATCTTCTCGAAGTAATACACAGGCATTCTCGTCAAACTTAATGTATGAACCATCTAATCGACGAACTCCTGTTTTTGAACGTACAATGACTGCACGAACAACTTCACCTTTTTTGACAACGCCACCGGGTGTAGCCTGTTGAACAGAAACAACTACCTGGTCACCAATATTTGCATATTTAGCGCCTGAACCACCTAGTACTTTGATGACTTTAACGATACGAGCGCCTGAGTTGTCAGCAACTTTCATTTTACTTTCTGTTTGAATCATGTCAGAGTCCTCCCTTCACATTTCAAGCAGCTTTGAGATGATTATAGAACTACAGATTCTTCCACTACGTCTACTAAACGGAAACGTTTTGTTTTAGATAGTGGGCGGGTTTCCATGATTCTTACTAGGTCCCCATCTTTTGCAATGTTATTTTCATCATGAGCTGTTAGTTTTGTTGATCTAATAATTCGTTTTTGATATTTAGAATGTTGCTTACGTGTAGGAATTTCTACGACGATTGTTTTATCCATCTTGTCTGAAACAACTCGTCCAACGTAAACTTTACGTTCATTACGATCTGTCAATTTATTGCCTCCTTTTCAAAAGAACTTTTAAAATTAAGCTTCTTGTGCAATTTCTGCTTGACGTAAAACTGTTTTTACACGAGCAATATTTTTTCTTGCTTGTTTAATTCGCGCAGTGTTTTCTAGTTGTCCTGTCGCCAATTGAAAGCGTAAGTTAAATAATTCTTGTCTGTAGTCAGCTTCTTTTTCTAATAATTCTTCAGTGGATAATTCTACTAAATCTTTAGCCTTCATGCGAGTCACCACTTTCTTCACGAGATACAATTCTCGTTCTCACTGGTAATTTGTGTGATGCTAAACGCAAAGCTTCGTGAGCTACTTCTTCAGAAACTCCACCGACTTCAAACATGATTTTTCCACGTTTTACTGGTGATACCCAGTCTTCTGGAGCTCCTTTACCTGAACCCATACGAACACCAATTGCTTTAGCGGATACTGGTTTATGAGGGAAAATTTTAATCCATACTTTCCCGCCACGTCTCATGTAACGTGTCATTGCAATACGAGCCGCTTCAATTTGACGACTTGTGATCCATTTAGAATCTAATGCTTGTAAACCGTATTGTCCAAATGCTACTTCTTTACCGCCTTTTGCTTCTCCGCGCATTTTACCACGGAATTCACGACGGTATTTTACACGTCTAGGTACTAACATCGATTATTTTCCTCCTTCCGGTTTTTCTGCAATTTCAGGAAGAACTTCTCCTTTAGAGATCCATACTTTAACACCGATCTTACCGAATGTTGTATCTGCTTCAGCGTGTGCATAATCAATGTCTGCACGAATCGTGTGTAATGGTACTGTTCCTTCTGAAAAGCTTTCAGTACGAGCCATGTCTGCTCCATTTAAACGTCCTGATACTTGAGTACGGATACCTTCTGCTCCAGCACGCATTGTATTTTGGATCGCTTGTTTTTGAGCACGACGGAATGCGATACGATTTTCTAATTGTTGTGCAATATCTTCTGCAACTAATTTCGCATCTAATTCTGGCTTTTTAATTTCAATAATATTAACATGGACTCTTTTTCCAGTTAAATTGTTTAATTGATTTCTTAGTTTGTCTACTTCTGAACCGCCTTTACCGATAACCATACCCGGTTTAGCAGTATTAATTGAAATGTTGATGCGGTTTGCCGCACGTTCAATTTCAACTCGAGAAACAGAAGCATCTACTAAGGCTTTGTCAATGTGATTACGAATTTTTAAATCTTCGTGTAATACAGCTGCAAAGTCTTTGTCATCTGCAAACCATTTTGCGTCCCAATCATGGATAACGCCAACTCGTAAACCATTTGGATTAATTTTTTGTCCCATTTACTTATGCCTCCTCTTTCTCTGATACCACAACTGTGATGTGGCTTGTTCTTTTATTAATTCTTGAAGCTGCACCTTGTGCACGAGGACGAAAACGTTTCAACGTTGGTCCTTCATTTACATAAGCTTCACTTACAACTAAATCAGCTGCATCTAAATCAAAGTTATGCTCAGCATTTGCGACTGCTGAATTTAATACTTTTTCTACTGCTTCTGCTGCACCTCTATTTGCGAAACGAAGGGTAGAAATTGCTTCGGCAACACTTTTACCTCGAATGGTGTCTACGACTAAGCGTACTTTGCGCGGAGCAATACGTACTATTTTAGCAGTTGCTTTCGCTTGTGTAACTGTATCTGCCATAATTGTTTCCTCCTTTCACAAATTATTGGGCGATTCCTGATGTACGTTCACTACGACCGTGTCCACGGAATGTTCTTGTTGGGGCAAATTCACCTAATTTGTGTCCAACCATATCTTCTTGAATATATACGGGTACATGTTTACGACCATCATAAACTGCAATTGTGTGTCCAACAAAATTCGGGAAAATTGTTGATCGGCGAGACCACGTACGAATTACTCGTTTGTTGTCATCACCCATTTCTTGAACTTTCTTCATCAAATGATCATCGACGAAAGGTCCTTTTTTCAAACTGCGGGCCATGTTTACCCTCCTTTTTTAAATTCTAGATTCTTTTATCGTTTTAATGTCTATTATTTGCTACGTTTTTTCTTACGACGTCCACGTACAATTAACTTGTCAGATTCTTTTTTACGACGAGTTTTCTTACCAAGAGTAGGTTTACCCCATGGTGACAATGGACTTGGCATACCGATTCCGGTTTTACCTTCACCACCACCGTGTGGGTGATCGTTAGGGTTCATTGCAGATCCACGTACAGCTGGTCTCTTACCTAACCAACGATTACGTCCTGCTTTACCAATTGTTACTAATTCGTGTTGTTCGTTACCTACAGTACCGATTGTTGCACGGCAAGAAGCTAAGATTAAACGGTTTTCTCCTGAACTTAAACGTACAAGAACGTATTTACCTTCTTTACCTAATACTTGTGCTGATCCACCAGCTGAACGAACTAATTGTCCACCTTTACCAGGTTTTAATTCGATATTATGGATAAATGTACCCACTGGAATATTTGATAGTGGAAGTGCATTTCCTGTTCTAATATCTACGTCTTCACCTGACATAATTTCTTGGCCAACTTGAATTCCTCGAGGTGCTAAAATGTATGTTTTTACACCATCTTCATATTGTACTAAGGAAATGTTTGCCGAACGGTTTGGATCATATTCAATCGTTTTAACAATACCGCGAACTCCATCTTTTTGACGTTTGAAGTCAATTAAACGGTATTGGTGCTTGTGGCCACCGCCGTGATGACGGGTCGTGATTCTACCTTGATGATTACGGCCTGCTCGTTTAGGATTTTTAATAAGTAATGATTTTTCAGGCTTATCAGTAGTAATTTCTGAGAAATCTAAACTTGTCATATTACGACGACCGTTTGAAGTAGGTTTATAATTCTTAATAGCCACTATTTTCCCCTCCTTATATTTCGTTACTTGATTTTTTAAAGTTTTTTATCGTTAAATGAATTATTCTTCATCATTGCTTTCGCCAAAGATTTCAATGTCTGCTGAAGCTTCTGTTAATGTAACAATAGCTTTTTTACGGCTCTTTTTGTAGCCTTGGTAGCGTCCCATATTTTTTGGCTTGCGAGCAGTGTTGATGACGTTAACTTTCTTAACGTCTACATCAAACAATTCTTCAATTGCATGTTTGATATGAGATCTGTTAGCTCGTGGATCAACGATGAATGTATATTTTTTGTCATCCATATCAAAAACAGATTGTTCTGTAATGACTGGACGAATAATGATATCACGTGCATCCATTATTGAAGAGCCCCCTCTAATTCTTCTAGAGCTGTTTGAGTGATTAGTAAGTAGTCATGTGCTACTACGTCTAGTACTGAAACATTATCTGAAGAAACAATTTTCACATTTGGAATGTTTCTTGCTGATTTGAAAATATTTTCATTTGTGTTTTCTAATACTAGTAGTACTTTTTTGTCTACTTCTAAGTTTTCTAAGATAGCTCTGAAATCTTTTGTTTTTGGTGTGTCTAGTGCTAATGAGTCAACAACAATCAATTCTTGATCTAGTACCTTTTGAGAAAGGACAGATTTGATTGCTAGACGACGAGATTTTCTTGGTACTTTGTAACCATATGATCGAGGAGTAGGTCCGAAAACAACTCCACCACCACGCCATTGTGGAGAACGGATAGATCCGTGACGAGCACGTCCTGTACCTTTTTGACGCCATGGTTTTTTACCACCACCACGTACGGCACTTCTATTCTTCACTGCATGCGTACCTTGTCTTTGTGCAGCTTGTTGATTTGTAACTACATCAAAAACAACATTTTTATTTGGTTCAATACCAAAGATTTCATCGTTTAATACGACTTCACCAGCCGTTGTTCCATCTTGTTTTAATAAGTCTACAGTTGGCATGTGTCAAATCCCCCTTCCAGATTAATTATCAGCTTTCACTGCTGATTTGATTTCGACAAATGATTTTTTAGCTCCAGGTACATTACCTTTTACTAAAATGACATTTTTATCTGTATCTACTTGAACAATTTCAAGGTTTTGAATTGTAACTTGGTCGCCACCCATTTGTCCAGGTAATTTTTTACCTTTACGAACGCGTGCCGGTGTTGCTGCTGCACTCATTGCCCCAACTCGACGATGGTAACGTGAACCGTGTGTTTCTGGTCCGCGAGATTGGTTATGGCGCTTGATGTTTCCTTGGTATCCTTTACCTTTTGAAGTACCAGTAACATCTACGATTTCTCCAGCTTCGAATAACTCTACAGTTAATTCAGTTCCAACTTCTACCTCTCCAAGCTCTGCATCGCGAATTTCCTTAACGAAGCGCTTAGGAGCGGTATTTGCTTTTTTAACATGACCTTGCTCGGCTTGATTTGACAATATATCACGTTTGTCATCAACACCTATTTGCACTGAGTTATAACCGTCTGTTTCAGCAGTTTTAACTTGTAGTACAACGTTTGGTTGAACTTCTAAGACAGTTACCGGAACTAAAAGTCCTGATTCGTCAAAGATTTGTGTCATACCGATTTTTTTCCCTAAGATTCCTTTGGTCATGAGTACACCTCCATTATATTTTAAGTATTTTTATTTAGTACTAACATTTTTAATCGATTAACTTAGTTAATCTTTTTTAAAACGTCTTATAGTTTGATTTCAATATCTACACCAGATGGTAAATCCAATTTAGTTAATGCATCAACCGTTTTTGGTGTTGGATTTAAAATATCTACTAAACGTTTGTGTGTGCGCATTTCGAATTGTTCACGTGAGTCTTTGTATTTATGTGGTGAACGAATTACTGTGAACACTTGACGTTCTGTTGGCAAAGGAACTGGTCCAGCAATTGTTGCACCTGTTCTTTCTGCTGTATCAACGATCTTTTGTGCTGATTGGTCTAGCACTCCGTGTTCATATGCTTTCAAACGAATACGAATTTTTTGTTTAGCCATGATTTTCCCTCCTTCGTTTATTTTATAATAAACATAGCTCTGCGAGAATTTCCACCGCGCTCGTTCATGGCAACGCGTCCGAGCGTGTCGCAACCTCTCACTTCATTGCCTTGTTTTGCTTCTAACTAGGGGTTATAAATCCATTCAAATGAATGTTTTTGTATATTTTCTGCGCTTTTTGGGCGCACGAGCCCCTTATTAGACACATAGAATAGTATACAATGATTTCCTTGATGAATCAAGCTTTATTTGCTATTTATTCAAAATTTCTTATAAAAAATCGAGAAAAAATTTTGTAAATGTTTTCAGGTGGTTTTATGAAAATGAGCTAGCAAGAGTGCTGCATTGAAAATATTTTAAAGAAAAAAGTGGATTTTCAGATTTTTCGCAAATATATATAGTAAGAGATTCTTTTTATTCTCTTAAATATTTGAAAAGCGGTGAAGCATTCATGTTAGAAATCCAAACAAAATTGTTGAAAGAAACACTGAGGTACCCGTCCGAACTTGATTATAGTCGTATTTATATAAAGAGATCTACTCAGCTTTCAAACAAAGAACGATACTTGCATAGAATAAAGGAAACTGGTCTCATTGGCGAAAATACAGTAGTCGAATATTTAAAGATATACGGTAAAGACCATTGGATCATTATACGTAATATGTGGTTTGATGATTTTGGTAGATGCGAAAATGATATTACACTTATAACAAACACACACTGTTATGTTTTCGAAGTTAAAAACTACGATTATGATTATTCACATTGTGAGGGCATTTGTCGCGTCAATAATAAGAAAGTAAAGAACAGTCCAATAGCTCAAGCACGGAAAAACTTTTTGAATATGAAAAAGATTTGTGCCGAGTTCTCACCACATATCCAAGTGAAAGGAGCATTAATTTTGTCAGCAGTGGATCAAGAAGTAGACATTCAGTCTCCTATAGAAGATATTGAAGTCATTTCGAGGAATGATTTACGAAGATATATTCGAGAAATAGTGAGAGAAGAACAAAATGCTCAAATGTATGGAAATATAGACAAAGAAGGTTTGATTCAATATTTAGAACGATATGAAATTTTAAATCCTAACCTAGTTAAGCCTATAACTGAAGGTGAAATGGCTAATCTACGTAAAGGGATTTGCTGTGCAAACTGCGGGACCTTTGATTTAAATTTCAATAATCGAAAAAAATATATTAAGTGTTCTTGTGGCTTTCATGAACCACGTGAAGAAGCTATTCTGCGGACGATTTGTGAGTATGGTGTATTGAATCATGATAAGCATTTAACCAGAGGGAATTTACTAGAGTTTTTTGGTGGTCAGATCTCACACGTAACATTAACAAAGGTTTTAAACAAATACTTTAAAAAACAAAGTAACGGAAAATATACCTTCTATATAAATATGAAATTGCCTTTAGAAAAAATTCGTTATCAATTTATGTTGGATCTTCCTAGAATCCATCATATGAATGATCAAAATTATCAAATATATATACGAGATAGATAAAGTAGAGCTGCTAAGTTAAAGAAAATTGGAAAGTCTTTACGGGAGAACTGTCTCCGTTAAAGAAAAACGAAATCTCTTTACGCAAGAACCATCTCCGTTAAAGAAAAACAAAATCTCTTTACGCAAGAACCATCTTCGTTAAAGAAAAATGGAATCTCTTTACGCGAGAGCCGTCTTCGTTAAAGAAAAGTGAAATCTCTTTACGCGAGAAATCGAATCAATCATTTATATACAAAAAAGCCCTGCTACTCTGTATTTCTACAAAGTTGCAGGGCTAAATTTAATGTTTTATGATTTGGGTTGTGACCCTTCTATAACGAATTATAGAATTTCTGTTACAACTCCAGCACCAACTGTACGTCCACCTTCACGGATTGTGAAACGTGTACCTTCTTCAACAGCGATAGGTGCGATTAATTCTACAGTCATTTCTGTATCGTCACCAGGCATAACCATTTCTGTACCTTCTGGTAAGTCTACAACACCTGTAACGTCAGTTGTACGGAAGTAGAACTGAGGACGGTAGTTAGTGAAGAATGGAGTATGACGTCCACCTTCTTCTTTAGACAATACATAAACTTGACCTTTGAATTTAGCATGTGGGTTAATTGAACCTGGTTGTGCTAAAACTTGTCCACGCTCGATGTCATCACGTGAAAGTCCACGTAATAATGCACCAATGTTATCTCCAGCTTCAGCGAAGTCTAACATTTTACGGAACATTTCTACACCAGTAACAGTTGTTTTAGCTGTGTCTTTAAGACCAACAACTTCAACTTCGTCACCAACAGAAACTTGTCCTTGTTCTACACGACCTGTAGCAACAGTACCACGACCAGAAATTGAGAATACGTCCTCAACTGGCATTAAGAAAGGTTTGCTTGAGTCACGGTCTGGTAATGGAATGTACTCATCAACAGTAGCCATTAATTCAAGAATTTTTTCTTCGTACTCTTCATCGCCTTCTAAAGCTTTTAGAGCTGATCCAGCGACTACAGGAGTGTCGTCACCTGGGAAGTCGTATTCTGATAATAAATCACGAACTTCCATTTCTACTAATTCTACTAATTCTTCGTCATCAACCATATCTAGTTTGTTTAAGAAAACAACGATATATGGAATACCAACTTGACGAGATAATAGGATATGTTCACGAGTTTGTGGCATCGGACCATCAGCTGCAGATACTACTAAGATAGCACCATCCATTTGAGCAGCACCAGTAATCATGTTTTTAACGTAGTCCGCGTGTCCTGGAGCGTCAATATGTGCATAGTGACGGTTTTCTGTTTCATATTCAACGTGTGAAGTTGAGATTGTAATTCCACGTTCTTTTTCTTCAGTGGCACCATCGATTGCGTCATAAGCTCGAGCATCTGCCAAACCTTGTTTCGCTAATACGTTTGTGATAGCTGCTGTTAAAGTAGTTTTACCGTGGTCAACGTGTCCAATTGTACCAATATTCATATGTGGTTTTGAACGATCAAATTTCTCTTTTCCCATTTTAAAAATGTCCTCCTTAAGGATTTTAAGTTTTAATTTTATTTGGGTAGATTCCTACCCATACCTTTAATTATTATACTGACATAGCTAGATGAAATCAAATATTAATAACATCCTTTTTCACCTAACTCCATCAGTGGTGATTCATTTATTTTATATAACAATTATTATAGAAGAATAATGATTATTCTTCGTTAGAAGATCCACCATGTTTCGCAATGATTTCTTCCGCAATACTATTTGGAACTGCTTCATAATGGTCAAATTGCATTGTAAATGTTCCTCGACCTTGTGTAGCAGAACGTAGAGTTGTTGCGTAACCAAACATTTCTGATAATGGAATAGATCCTGTAACTGTCATTGCATTACCATGTTGTTCTTGTCCTTCAATAGTACCACGACGAGATGAAATATGTCCCATCAAGTCTCCTAAATATTCTTCAGGAGCAGTAATATCAACCGACATCATTGGTTCTAAAATTACAGCACCTGCTTTTTTAGCTGCTGCACGTAGAGCCATTGAAGCTGCAACTTTAAATGCTGTCTCACTCGAGTCAACATCGTGATAAGAACCATCATATAGCTTAGCTTTAACGTCGATTAATGGATAACCTGCTAAAACTCCACCTTCCATAGCTGATTCTAGACCTTGCTCAACTGCTGGAATATATTCACGAGGAACAACTCCCCCAACAATTGCATCTTCGAATTCAAATCCTTCTCCTTCTTCAAGTGGTGAAAACTCGATCCATACGTGACCGTATTGACCTTTACCACCTGATTGACGGATGAATTTACCTTCTGCTTCAACTGTTTTCGTGAATGTTTCACGGTAAGAAACTTGTGGAGCACCAACGTTAGCTTCAACTTTAAATTCACGTTTTAGACGGTCAACAATAACCTCAAGGTGAAGTTCACCCATACCTGAAATTAAAGTTTCACCTGTTTCGCGATCTGTTTCAGCTCGGAAAGTTGGATCCTCTTCTGCAAGTTTTTGTAGTGCTGTACCCATTTTATCTTGGTCAGCTTTTGTTTTAGGTTCAATCGCTACTTGGATAACTGGTTCTGGGAATTCCATAGACTCAAGAATTACCGGTGAGTCTTCAGCACATAAAGTGTCACCCGTACCTGTATCTTTTAATCCAACCGCTGCTGCGATATCTCCTGAGAATACTTCAGGAATCTCTTCACGAGAGTTCGCGTGCATTTGTAGGATACGTCCTACACGTTCACGGTTATCTTTAGTAGCATTTAATACGTAAGATCCTGCTTCTAATGTACCTGAGTACACACGGAAGAAAGTTAAACGACCAACGAATGGGTCTGTCATAACTTTAAATGCTAAAGCTGCAAATGGACCTTCGTCATCTGCTGGACGCTCGATAACTTCATCTGGGTTATCTACTGCGTGACCTTGAATAGCATGAACTTCTACCGGTGAAGGTAAGTAGTCAACGACAGCATCTAATAAAGGTTGAACACCTTTGTTTTTGAATGCTGAACCTACAAGAATTGGGTAAAATTCAACATTAACTGTTGCTTGTCGGATACCATTTTTAAGTTCCTCTAAAGTGATTTCTTCACCTTCAAGGTATTTCATCATTAATTCGTCATCTAGTTCAGCAACTGCTTCTACTAGACTTTCGCGATATTCTGTTGCTTGATCTAGGTATTCTTCAGGAATTTCTTCAACTGTTACTTCTTGACCCATTTCATCATGATAGATGATTGCATTCATATTTACTAAGTCAATAATTCCTTCAAATTGATCTTCAGCACCGATTGGTAATTGAATTGGGTGAGCATTTGCTTGCATGCGCTCGTTTAATGTACCAGCTGCATATAAGAAATCTGCACCAATTTTGTCCATTTTGTTAATGAAGACAATTCGGGGAACACCATAAGTTGTTGCTTGGCGCCACACTGTTTCTGTTTGTGGCTCAACACCAGATTGTGCATCAAGCACTGTAACTGCACCATCTAGTACACGTAACGAACGCTCAACCTCTACAGTAAAGTCCACGTGTCCAGGAGTATCAATAATATTTACACGGTGGCCTTTCCACTGAGCAGTTGTAGCTGCTGATGTAATCGTAATTCCACGCTCTTGCTCTTGTTCCATCCAGTCCATTTGAGAAGCGCCATCATGCGTTTCACCAATTTTGTGCGTACGACCTGTATAGTACAAGATACGTTCGGTTGTGGTTGTTTTACCAGCATCGATATGAGCCATGATTCCGATATTACGTGTGTTCTCCAGAGAAAATTCTCTTTTAGCCAAAATTCTACACCCCTTATTTTTGTTTTCGTGCCTTTTTAAGGCGATTACTTGTTAATTGTACGATAAATCTTTAGTTATAAATGTTAATTTCTTGAAAATTTTACCAACGATAATGTGCAAATGCTTTGTTCGCTTCTGCCATTTGGTGTACTTCTTCACGACGACGAACTGCTGCACCTGTATTGTTAGCTGCATCCATAATTTCATGAGCTAAACGTTCATACATTGTAGTTTCTCCGCGTAAACGTGCGTAGTTAACTAACCAACGTAATGCTAGAGTTGTTCGACGCTCTGGACGTACTTCAACTGGTACTTGGTAGTTTGATCCACCAACACGACGTGAACGTACCTCCAATACTGGCATTAAATTTTTCAATGCCTGTTCAAATACTTCCATTGGTTCATTTCCAGTTTCTTCAGAAATAATATCAAATGCTTTGTATAAAATTGTCGATGCTTTACCACGTTTTCCATCAACCATCAAACGGTTAATCAAGCGAGTAACCAATTTTGAATCATAAATGGGATCAGGTATTACATCTCTTTTTGCTACTGGTCCTTTACGAGGCATGACCATCCTCCTTCCTCGAGAATAATTAATTTTTAAATGATTAATTTTATTTTATTATTTAGGTTTTTTTGTACCGTATTTAGAACGGCTTTGTTTACGGTCAGTAACTCCAGCTGTATCTAAAGCACCACGAACAACATGGTAACGTACCCCTGGCAAGTCTTTTACTCGACCACCACGAATAAGTACTACGTTATGCTCTTGTAAGTTATGTCCTTCACCAGGAATGTAAGCTGTAACTTCAATCTGGTTAGATAAACGAACACGTGCATATTTACGTAAAGCTGAGTTAGGCTTTTTAGGAGTCATTGTACCAACACGTGTACAAACACCACGTTTTTGTGGAGATAATACTCGAGTAGATTCACGTTTTAGTGTGTTATATCCTCTATTTAAAGCTGGTGACTCAGATTTTTTCGTTTTACTCTTACGAGGTTTACGAACTAATTGATTAATTGTAGGCATTTAATATTTCCCTCCCTTTCAGTAGTTTTAAGTCCACACATCCAGACGTATCATCTTTTACAAAAAAATATTAAAGCGCATAGATATGCGACTTTTACTGTTGTATAGACGTTTTGCTTTTTCTTTGAAGTCCTATTTCGAAATGAATACGAGAATAGTCGCTTTCCAAATGAAAAGCACCTTTAGAATAATAGCACTTCGTGGTAGTTTTGTCAACACCAATCAACAATTTTGCTGATATATTTGAAGTTTTTTTGTCTGTTTTTATTTTATATGTTCTTGAAAGATTTTCTTTCATATAATTATAAATATTTCAGCGAAAGAGCAAGGGACACCCCTTACTCTTTGCTGAAACTTTTTTATAATTAAGTTTTTTCTTATTCTTCTGTATCTTCTTCAGCAGCTGCGTATGCCATTTCATCATCTAGGCCAACTGATTTAGGCTCTAAATCTGTATATAGCTTGATACCTGTACCTGCTGGAATTTGTTTACCAATAATAACATTCTCTTTCAATCCAACTAAATCGTCAGATTTACCACGGATAACAGCGTCAGTTAGAACACGCGTTGTTTCCTGGAATGAAGCAGCAGATAAGAAACTATTTGTTTCAAGCGCTGCTTTGGTAATTCCTAATAATACAGGACGAGCGGTTGCTGGTTGTCCACCAGACATTAATGTTTCCGTAACGTGTTCTTTAAAGTCATGGATATCCATTAATTCACCTGGTAAGATTTCTGTGTCACCTGGATCAAGGATGCGAACTTTTCGTAACATTTGACGTGCAATAACTTCCACGTGTTTGTCTCCGATTTCTACCCCTTGACTTCGGTAAGCGTATTGAACTTCTTTCAAGATATATTCTTGAAGTTTCGCCACGCCACTTACAGCAAGTAATTCTTTTGGATCAATTGAACCTTCGTTAAATGCGTCTCCACGTTCAATTGTGTCTCCAACACCTACACGCATACGTGCGTTTCTTGGTAATTTGTATGATCGTGTATCTGTATGACCTTTTACAGTTACTTCTTTGTCATTTTCTTCTGGGTTTTCTTCAATTGACTCAATAACACCCGTCACTTCAGAAATTGTCGCTTGACCTTTTGGATGTCTAGCTTCAAAGATTTCTTGAACACGAGGTAAACCTTGAGTAATATCGTCCCCTGCAACCCCACCGGTATGGAATGTACGCATTGTTAACTGAGTACCTGGCTCACCGATAGATTGTGCTGCAACGATTCCTACTGCTTCTCCAACTTCAACTTCGCGACCTGTCGCTAAGTTTCTACCATAACATTTACGGCAAACACCGTGTGGAGAGTTACATTTGTATACTGAACGAATCGATACTTCTTCAATTCCCGCATTTACAATTTCGCGAGCAATATCTTCAGTAATCATTGCATTTTCGACAACGAGTTCTTCTCCTGTTTCAGGATGTAAAACGGTTTGACGAGAATAACGTCCAATAATACGTTCTTCTAAACTTTCAATTTCTTCGTTTCCTTGTTTCAATTCACGAGCAACAATTCCGCCTTCAGTTCCACAGTCATCTTCACGAACGATAACATCTTGTGAAACGTCAACTAGACGACGAGTTAAGTAACCCGAGTCAGCAGTCTTAAGCGCCGTATCCGTCATACCTTTACGAGCACCGTGTGTAGAAATGAACATCTCTAAAACAGATAGCCCTTCACGGAAGTTTGAAGTAATCGGTAATTCCATGATTTTTCCACTTGGTCCTGCGATTAATCCACGCATACCCGCTAACTGCGTAAAGTTAGAAATTGAACCACGAGCTCCAGAGTCACTCATCATATAGATGTTATTTCGACGATCAACAGTTGTTGCTAATTCGTTTTGGATAACATCTCTGGCTTCTGTCCAGATATCGATAACGTTTTGGTAACGTTCGTCTTCTGAAATTAAACCACGACGGTGTGTTGCATTTACGCGGTCAACTTTCGCACTTGCTTCTTCCAAGAATTTTTCTTTATCTTCTAAGATTGGAATATCCGCAATACCTACTGTAATTCCTGATTTGGTAGAGTATTGGTAACCTAGGTTTTTCATTTCATCCAGCATTTCTGATGTTTCTGATACGTGGAATCTCTTGAATACTTCGGCAATGACGTTACCTAAATCTTTTTTCTTAAATGGTCTTACAGGTTCTTGGTTTGCAATGTGTTCTTTAATATTTGTACCGTAAGGCACGAAATATTTATCTGGTGTTTTAACTTCTAAGTTATTAAGTGTTGGTTCATTTAGGTATGGGAATTCTTCAGGCATAATATTGTTAAAGATAATTTTCCCAACCGTTGTAATCAAGTATTGATCTTTTTGTTCTTCAGTGAATCGTTTTTTCGGTAAGTCCACTGTTTGAATGGCAATACGAGAGTGTAAATGAACATAGCCTGTTTTGTAAGCTTGGAAAATTTCTTCAGGTGTTGAGAAGATCATACCTTCTCCTTCAGCTCCAGCTCTTTCTAATGTTAGGTAGTAGTTACCTAAGACCATATCTTGAGAAGGAGTAACAACTGGTTTACCATCTTTAGGGTTAAGGATATTTTGCGCACCAAGCATTAAAATTCTTGCTTCTGCTTTTGCTTCTTCACTTAATGGTACGTGAACCGCCATTTGGTCCCCGTCAAAGTCCGCATTGTAAGCTTCACAGACTAATGGGTGTAGACGAATCGCTTTTCCATCGATAAGAACCGGTTGGAAAGCTTGAATACCTAAACGGTGAAGTGTCGGTGCACGGTTTAGAAGTACTGGATGTTCTTGAATAACATCTTCTAATACTTCCCAAATTTCTTCATCTAATTGCTCCACTTTACGTTTCGCATTTTTAATATTTGTTGCAATCTCGCGAGCAACAAGTTCGCGCATAACAAATGGTTTAAATAATTCTACAGCCATTTGTTTTGGCAGTCCACATTCATACATTTTCAATTCAGGTCCAACAACAATAACTGAACGACCTGAGTAGTCTACACGTTTACCAAGTAAGTTTTGACGGAAACGTCCTTGCTTACCTTTCAACATATGAGAAAGTGATTTTAATGGACGGTTACCTGGTCCTGTTACTGGACGACCACGACGACCGTTATCAATCAACGCATCTACCGCTTCTTGCAGCATACGTTTCTCATTTTGAACAATGATATGTGGTGCATTTAAATCGAGTAATCTTTTTAGACGGTTATTACGGTTAATGACACGACGGTATAAATCGTTCATATCACTTGTCGCAAAACGTCCACCATCTAGCTGTACCATTGGACGTAACTCTGGTGGAATAACTGGAAGAACATCCATAACCATCCATTGTAGTTCGTTTCCTGACGTCGCAAATGAATCCATAATGTCTAATCGACGGATTGCACGCGTACGTCTCTGGCCTGTAGCTGTTAGTAAAAATTCTTTAAGTTCTTTAACTTCTGCTTCTAAATCCACATCATCTAGTAATAGTTTAATCGCTTCAGCACCAACTTCGGCACGGAATGCCGTTCCATATTCTAGACGAGCATCACGATATTCGAACTCATTTAATAGTTGTTTTTTCTCAAACGGTGTGTCACCTGGTTCAATGACAACATATGATGCATAATAAATGATTTCTTCTAGTGATCTAGGACTCATATCTAAGATAAGGCCTAAACGACTTGGGATACCTTTGAAGTACCAAATGTGTGTAACTGGTGTAGCAAGTTCGATATGACCCATACGTTCACGACGAACTTTAGAGTTTGTAACTTCTACTCCACAACGGTCACAAACAATTCCTTTATAGTGGATACGACGATATTTACCACAAGCACATTCATAGTCTTTTGTTGGACCAAAGATGCGCTCACAGAATAAACCGTCACGTTCTGGTTTGAGTGTACGATAGTTTATGGTTTCTGGTTTTTTAACTTCTCCAAACGACCATTGGCGAATCTTTTCAGGAGAAGCAATAGAAATTTGAACATGATTAAATTTATTTACGTCAATCAAGGGGGCAAACCTCCCTTTTATGATTTTTTGAACTGCCCTCTGTTCAGTTATGTTTCATTGGAGAAAAGTGACGTCCATTTCCTACTTATATAGAAGAAATAAAACGAGTCGTCACTTTCTTCAATGAATACATCTAACTAAATATTTTAAAAAATTATTCTTGAACTTCTGCTTCTTTAGCTGCTTCAGCTTCTCGCTTAGCATCTTCTTGTTTTTTAATTTCTTCTAGAGAGTCGATGTTGTTAAATGTTTCATCATCATCGCCAGTTTCTAGTTCGATCGCGCGGTTTTCAACGTCTAGAACTTTCATATCTAAACCAAGTGCTTGTAATTCTTTAACAAGTACTCGGAAGGATTCTGGAACGCCTGGTTTTGGTAGAGGATCGCCTTTAACAATCGCTTCATAAGTCTTCACGCGTCCTTCAACGTCATCTGACTTGTATGTGAGGATTTCTTGTAACGTGTATGAAGCACCATAAGCTTCTAGTGCCCAAACCTCCATCTCTCCGAAACGCTGACCACCAAACTGAGCTTTACCTCCAAGTGGTTGTTGTGTAACGAGTGAGTAAGGTCCTGTTGAACGAGCATGCATCTTGTCATCAACCATATGGGATAATTTCAAGAAGTACATAACACCAACAGATACTTCGTTATCAAAGGCCTCTCCAGTACGTCCGTCATATAAAACAGTCTTACCGTCGCGGTCCCAACCAGCTTCTTCTAAAACGTCCATAATGTCTTCCTCTGTTGCCCCATCGAATACTGGTGTTGCAAAGTGAACGCCAAGTTCACGTGCAGCCATACCTAAGTGTAACTCAAAGACTTGTCCAATATTCATACGTGAAGGAACACCTAATGGGTTTAACATAATGTCAACTGGCGTACCATCTGGTAAATAAGGCATATCTTCTTCTGGAAGAATTAATGAAACAACACCTTTATTTCCGTGACGTCCAGCCATTTTATCTCCAACACTAATTTTACGTTTTTGGGCAATATATACTCGAACTAGATCGTTTACTCCTGCAGATAGTTCGTCTCCTTCTTCACGTTTGAAGACTTTAACTTCACTTACAATTCCGCCACCACCATGTGGTACACGTAGAGATGAGTCACGAACTTCACGTGCTTTCTCTCCGAAAATTGCATGCAGTAGTTTTTCTTCTGCTGATTGTTCTGACATCCCTTTTGGTGTTACTTTACCAACTAAGATATCACCATCACGAACTTCAGCACCTACACGAATAATTCCATTTTCATCTAAGTTTCTTAACGCGGCATCTCCAACGTTTGGAATTTCACGTGTAATTTCTTCTGGTCCTAATTTTGTATCTCTAGCTTCTGATTCATATTCTTCGATGTGGATCGATGTGTAAACATCATCTTTAACGAGACGTTCACTCATAATTACCGCATCCTCGAAGTTATAACCATCAAATGTAGTAAAGGCAATTAATGGGTTTTTACCTAAAGCTATTTCACCTTGTTCCATAGCCGGGCCGTCCGCAAGAATATCTCCTTTATCTACTTTTTCACCATGACTAATAATTGGTCTTTGGTTGTATGAAGTTCCTGAGTTTGAACGTTGGAACTTAAATACATGATAGTGATCAATCATACCGTTTGATTGACGAATTCGAATGTTTTCAGCATCTACATAATCAACAACACCTGCATTTTTCGCAACAATCGCAGATCCTGAACCTTTAGCTGCAGTGTTTTCAATTCCTGTACCAACAAGTGGTGCTTCAGGATCTAATAAAGGTACTGCTTGACGCTGCATGTTCGCTCCCATTAACGCACGGTTTGAGTCGTCGTTTTCTAGGAATGGGATACTTGCTGTCGCTACAGAAACAACTTGTTTTGGCGAGACGTCCATGTAGTCAATTTGTTCTACTGGAACTTCTTCGTTATCATCTCTGCGTCGAGCTAATACTCGGTCTGCAACAAAGTGATCTTCTTCATCAAGTAATGAGTTTGCTTGTGCAATCGTATATAAATCTTCTTCATCCGCTGTTAAATATTCAATTTCATCGGTTACTCGACCATTTTTACGATCGACTTTACGATATGGTGTTTCAATGAAACCAAATTTATTAATTTTTGAATACGTTGAAAGACTGTTAATTAATCCAATGTTTGGTCCCTCTGGTGTCTCGATTGGACACATACGACCGTAATGTGAATAATGCACGTCACGTACTTCGTATCCTGCACGTTCACGTGTTAATCCACCAGGTCCTAATGCAGATAGACGACGCTTATGTGATAACTCACTTAATGGGTTAACTTGATCCATGAACTGAGAAAGCTGTGATGAACCAAAGAATTCTTTCACAGAAGCGACAACTGGTCGGATGTTAATTAATTGTTGTGGTGTTGTCGTGTCTGCATCTTGAATAGACATACGCTCACGTACAACACGCTCCATACGAGAAACTCCGATACGATATTGATTTTGTAGTAACTCTCCGACTGAACGGATACGACGGTTACCTAAGTGGTCAATATCATCAATTTCTCCAAGTCCTTCTAATAAACCAAAGTAGTAACTGATTGATGCAATAACATCTTCAGGCAATAACCATTTTTTATCTTCAGCTGGTTGCCCATTACCAATAATGTTTACTACACGTTCTGGATCTACTTTAGAATAGACTTTTACAATTTGAACATTCATTGGTTCTGTAACTACTGCTTCATTTGATGGATTTAGTGTTACATCAAATAAGCCATTATCAATATGAGGAGTTAGTTCCTCTATTATATCGTGGTTAATTACAGTATCTTCTTCAGCTAATATTTCTCCTGTTTCAGGATCAACTAATGTTTCAGCTAAAGTTTGGTTCAATAAACGAGTTTTAATATTTAATTTTTTATTTAATTTGTAACGACCAACATATGCTAAGTCATATCTTCTTGGGTCAAAGAAACGAGTGTTTAGTAAACTTCTTGAAGAGTCTGCTGTTTTTGGCTCTCCCGGACGTAAACTTTCATAAATATCTTTTAGAGCTTCTTCTACACGAGAGTCTGCTGGATTTTTATGAACATCTTTTTCTAATGTCCCTTGCATTGCTGTGTTATTACCAATGAGATCAATTATTTCATCATCTGATCCAAAACCAAGTGCTCGAATAAATGTTGTTAAAGGTAGTTTACGCGTACGATCGATACGTACGTTCAATAAACCTCTTGTATCTGTTTCAAATTCTAACCATGCACCTCGGTTAGGAATCATTACTGCACTGAATCCTTCTCTACCATTCTTTTCAATTTTTGGACTAAAATATACGCCTGGAGAACGAACTAGCTGAGAAACAACTACACGTTCTGATCCATTAATAATAAATGTCCCTTGTTCTGTCATTAAAGGTAGATCACCAAAGAAAACTTCTTGTTCTTTTATTTCGCCTGTTTCATTATTTACTAATCGTAGTTTTACATAGACGGGCGTTGAATAATTAGCATCGTGCTCGCGCGCTTCGTCAACTGAATATTTTGGCTCATCAAATGAGTAATCCAAAAAGTCTAATGCTAAGTTTCCAGAAAAATCTTCAATTGGAGAAATATCCTGGAACAATTCTTTCAAACCTTCATCTAAAAACCACTGATAAGAGTCGGATTGTATCTCAATCAAATTGGGAATTTCCATCACTTCGCGAATTCTAGAAAAACTTCTACGAATTCGTTTTTTACCATAGTGAACTTCATTACCTCGCACTCTATTCACCTCTCATTGATTTCACTACTTACCATTAAAATATTGGGCTTTATTATTAGGAGATGTATCATTTTTTCAAATAGCTTTCGAAATTATATATTACAAATATTACAATTCGGTTACCACTTGATAACAAATGACTCTTTTTCCTAATTTTAAGCAAAAAAATAACAAAAGAAATGTGTAATTAATAAATCCACAATGTCTTTTGTTTTCCCGAAAGTCTGTCTGGACAATATTTCAGACTACTTTCACCAATATTTCCAACAATATAGCGTTCATGTATTATAGGGTATATTTTTTATAATGTCAAGTAAATATCTTAAATCATCTAAGTATTAATTTCAACTATCTTTTTAAAGAAAATGGCGCATATTATAAAAATTTTCTTTGGTTCCCTCAAGCAAGCAAAAAATTATAATTCCTTCTTTTATTCCTTCCATATCTTTGATAATCTAAAGAGCAAATGTTTCTTTATTTATTTAATGAATAAACTAATCAGAACATTTTATAAACAAGGAGGAAAATATGAGTACAGAAGAAAATTCACAACAGTCATCTGGGGTGTTGGGATGGATAGAAAAAGTAGGAAATAAACTTCCCCATCCCGTAGTGCTATTTATTATTTTAGCTGCTTTCATTATTGTTTTATCTCAAATCCTAGCTTCATTAGGTGTTGAGGTCTCTTACTTCGATACGGCGAATCAAGAATATGTGACCGTAGAAGCTGTTTCTTTATTAAATGCTTCCGGTATTAACCACATCTTCAACTCTGCTGTTGAAAACTTTACAAGTTTCGCCCCTCTAGGGACTGTTCTTGTAGCCATGCTAGGTGTAGGTGTTGCAGAATGGACTGGTTTAATTTCTGCCGCCATGAAGCGATTGCTCGCGAATGTTCCGAGCGCTTTGCTATCGGCCGCAGTTATTTTTGCAGGGATTATGTCTAATATGGCTTCTGATGTGGGCTATGTCGTTATTATTCCTTTAGGTGCGCTAATATTTGCTGCTGCAGGACGTCATCCAATTGCTGGATTATCTGCGGCTTTTGCAGGGGTTTCTGCTGGTTTCTCAGCGAACTTACTTCCAGGACAACTGGATGCATTATTAGTTGGTATCGCAAATGAGTCTTTAGCATCCGCAGGTATTAATTACGAAATGTCCATCACAGCAAACTGGTACTTTTTAATCGTCTCTACTGTCCTTTTAACGATTGTAGGAACCCTGGTAACGGATCGAATTGTTGAACCGCGTCTCGGTGAATATACTGGAAGTTATCGCCCTAGTGACGAACCATTGACCGATAGAGAATTAAAAGGACTGCGAAACGCCCTTATTGTTTTAATCGTTTATGTAGCCATTATGGCTTACTTAATGTTTGGTCCTGATGCATTGTTCCAATCTTATGACGAAACAACGGATGGCCAGTCTTTAAATGCTTTCTTAGGTAGCGGGCTTTTATTTGCTCTTTATCTTCTATTTACGTTGCCTGGTTTAGCATACGGAATAACCGTCAATAAAATAAATAATTCAGATGATTTTGTTGAAGGTATGACGGAATCAATGAAGACAATGGGTAGTTATATTGTCTTATCATTTTTCGCCGCTCAGTTAATTAATTACTTTGACTATTCGAATATGGGAACCATTTTATCGACAACTGGTGCTGACTTTTTAAAATCTATTAACTTAGTTGGTTTACCTATCTTACTTGGTTTTATTCTTTTGACGGCTATTATCAATTTATTTATGGGGTCTGCTTCTGCAAAATGGACTTTACTATCGCCTATTTTTACACCCATGTTTTATGAACTAAATATTACGCCCGAAGCTACTTTAATGGCTTATCGAATTGCCGACTCAACCACAAACATCATCTCACCGTTGATGAGTTACTTTGCTATGATTCTAGTCTTTATGAAAAGATATGATAAAGATTCCGGAATCGGTACACTAATTTCTATTATGGTGATCTATTCAATAACCTTCTTAGTAAGTTGGATCCTGTTATTCTCCGGTTGGTACTTATTTGAATTACCACTCGGACCAGGAGCGCCAATTATTTTTTAAACTGAATAGGGACGAACTTTAAAAGAGTTATTTAACAGCACTTGAACTAATGAAACTAAGCTGTTAAATAACTCTTTTTTTATTTTATATAGAATATTAGTTTTTCTTTACTACTTTTTTGATTCTAAAATCCAGTAGCCTTTCTCCAAAGCGACACGTTCGACATTTCCAAAAACTTCTTCCATTTTTTTACGTGCACTAGGAGCGCCTTGTTTTTTCTGAATCACAATCTGTAACAAACCACCAGGCGCAAGATAATCATAAGCTTCTTCAAGAATCTGGTGCACTACTTTTTTGCCCGCTCTTATTGGAGGATTAGAAATAATCCCAGCAAATTGATGATTCTCTACATTTTCAAATAAATCTGACTGATAAATTTCAACACTCTCTATTTCATTCAATTTTGCATTGTCTCTCGCTAAGTCCAACGCCCGCTCGTTCATATCCACCATTTCGATGTGGCGTCCCGGAAAAGCAGCCGCCAAATATAAACCCACTGGACCATAACCACAACCCACATCCAGCAAATTCCCCTCCGGAAAACTTGTCTTACTAGCCGTAGTCATTAAAACCTCTGACCCTACATCCACGTGATTTTTCGAAAAGACTCCAGCATCTGTAATAAACGAAAATTTATGTCCTGCAATTTCTGCCTCAATCCTTTCACGTTTACTTTCTGATGAAGGTTTTGATGAATAATAATGGTCCATAACTAAATATCCTCTCTCGAATTCCATACTTTAACTATTTCCTATATTTTAACAAAGTTCACAGAAAACACAATCGATAGAGCATCCAGAAATTTACTTTAAAGCTCTTCACGTTCCTAAATGACACCCCTTCAGTAAATCATTTGTCGCTACTTCGTTTTATTCGTCTTTAGGTAATATTAAGTTAAGAACAACTCCGACCACTGCACTGAGTGCCGTACCCGAAACCACTAGTGGTCCAATATCAAGTACCGCTCCACCAAGACCAATCACTAACATAGCACTTGCGATGATTAAGTTGCGAACTTTCGTAAAATCAATTTGTTCATCAATCATTACTTTCAGCCCACTACTTGCAATAACTCCGTATAGAATAATCGACATACCTCCGATAACTGCATCCGGAATAGTCGATAACAAGGCCGTAAATTTACCGAAGAAACTTAAAATAATTCCAATAACTGCAGCATTTCGAATCACACTCGTAGAAGCTATACGTGTTAAGCCAATAACTCCTGTGTTTTCTCCGTAAGTCGTATTCGCTGGTCCACCAAAGAAAGCTGAGACAAAAGTCGCAACGCCATCTCCCGTTAAAGTTGCAGCAAGTCCTGGATCTTTCAGGAAATTACGATTTGTAATTTTACTTAAAACGGTATGGTCCCCAATATGTTCTGCAGCCGTTACTAATACAAGAGGTAAGAACGCCCAGGCTTCAGGACCCAAATAAATATTATAATGATTAAATAGGTTTGTTTCAAAAGGTAAGTATAATTCGGGGAGACTAAACCAATCTGCTTCAATAATCGGAGTGATATCTACCACACCAAGAAGCATTGCAATAACATAACCACCAGCTATTCCAATGAGGAAAGGAATAATTCGAAGAAAACCAGTAGCTTTTGTGTTAACAAATGCCGTAATTAAAAATGTACTTGCAGCAATCGCAATATTTTGCCATTGAGCGTCAGAGACTAACCCAGCATTTTGAACAGCTGAACCTGATAAGCTCAAACCAATTACCATAATCATCGGTCCAATAACAATAGGAGGTAATAATTGATCAATCCATTTTGTCCCAGCCTTAGCTGAAATGAAAGCAATCAAAATATAAGTCAGTCCAGCAATCATAATACCCGTTTGTGAAGCACTGATGTCTCCGCCTAGTTGTTCGATCGCAATCTGCATTGCACCAATAAAAGCAAAGGATGAGCCAAGATATACAGGAACTTTTGATCTTGTGATCAAATGATAAATTATGGTTCCCACACCACTCATAAATAAAGCAACGGCAATAGGTAAACCTGTAAGAATAGGCACAAGAATCGTTGCACCAAACATTGCAAAAACATGCTGAAAACTTAGTAATATCCCTGGTAAAAACTCCGGTTTCTCATCAACATCCAACAGCAACTTTTTCTCTTCAATCATATTTTTCTCCCCCGATATTCAATTTGGGCAAAAAAATAGAGCTCTTTTGATAGCAAAAGAACTCATGAGATAGTTATCTCTTATCATAAGAACAAATTGATATATGTACTGCAGAGATAATCTATTCAATGCTTTTGACAACTATCTCTTTGGATGTCTATTTTGACCTCCAAGATTTTTGCCTTGACTATAGTATCAATTTATTATGAGAAACGCAAGGGTTATCTTAATCTTTTTTTAATTATTTTTCAACTTTAAGCGATCTTGTGTAGATGCATTAGCCACCAGAGCAATGGAAATAGAAACAACCATCAGACTGGATCCCCCGTAACTTAATAAAGGGAAAGTAACACCGGTAATTGGAATTAAGCCCGTTAAACCTGCTAAGTTAATTAAAGATTGTACTAATAACATACTACCAACGCCAATATAAATTAAACTATTGAAACTATCCTTTGAATGACTTCCCAGATAAAAAGAGCGTCCAATAATAGTACCTAAAGCGACTAAAACTCCTGTAACACCTGCTAAGCCCAATTCTTCTCCAACAATTGCAATGATAAAATCTGTATAAGGAAACGGTAAATAGCCTGTTTTTTGAACACTATTTCCTATACCTACTCCAAATAGTCCACCACGGCTTAAAGCATAGTACGAATTGACTAACTGATTTCCGTAAGATTCATAGTACCCAAAAGGATCCCATAAACCTAAAAAGCGATCATATCGATAACCTAAAAAAGGAATACTCTCGCCAAAATTGTAGATGATAAAAGTCAATCCACCAACCAACGTCATACCAGACAAAATAAATAAAAAGCCATATTTTAACGAAGCACCACTCGCCGACAACATAAAAACTGTCATCAAAGCGATAATAATAGCCGTCCCTGTATCAGGTTGCATCAAAATTAAAAAGAAAACAACGCCCACTAAAATACTTGGCCTCAAAATTGTTTGAAAAAACTCAGACTCTAATTCTTTTTGATTTCTAGAAAAGATATAAGCTAAGTACCAAATAACAAAAATCTTTGCAAATTCAGACGGCTGTAAATTAAAGACGGGTAATGGAATCCACCGTCTTGCCCCAAGGACTGGCGGAAGAAAAAGAACAACAATCAATAATATAAAGGTACCTATGGTCCCAAGTAATATCATTTTTTTCTTCTTCAATACACGAAAAGGAAAAATATAGACAAAAAAAGCCATGATTAAACTAACAACAACGACAATTGATTGTCGCACAAGATAATGATTAGGGGTACCATATTCTTCCATTGCACTGTAGCTACTCGCTGAATACACAGCAATAATACTAAATAAAATGAGTATAATAAATGGAATAGCAATCCATTTATCTATTAATTTTAATCGTTCTTTTAACATATTTTCTCCTCTCTCCAAAATAAACCTACATAAAAAGGATTATTTCGCTCCAGAATGGAAGCTCTCCCCTTCACCCGAGAACATATAGGATCGATGGTGGAAACGCATGGACATAATTAAACCAACCCCCATCATATTCCCTAGTAAAGCAGATCCTCCTTGAGAAACAAAAGGCAATGGAATCCCCGTAACGGGTAACAATCCAATATTCATTCCCACATTTTCTAATACGTGAAAAACGATCATCATAATTACGCCTGTAGCAATATAAGCATAAAATTCATTTTTAGTATCATAGACAACTTTAATCATGTTATAAACTAATACAAAATAAACAAAAATTAGAAATGACCCACCCACAAAGCCAAAATTCTCAGCAATCGTAGCAAAAATCATATCTGATTCACGGACAGGCACATACACTTCAGATACACCTAATCCTTTTCCAAAGACTCCGCCCGAACCAATTGCTTTAAAGGCTTGCGTTACTTGATAAGAAGAAGCGGTTGTATCTTGATAAGGGTCTAACCAAGTATGAATCCTTAGAATTTGATATTGCCCAACGCCTACAACATCCATTAAGAAATCAGGATTATAAACTGCTAAGGCCAATATCCCGATAGCAACTGTTGAGATAGCAATCACTATAGGCAAAAGAATTTTCCATTGAATCCCTGACAACAAGACCACTCCAGCAAGAATAGCAACATAAACCAATGTCGTTCCCAAGTCATTTTGAGCCATTAATAAAGCAAAAGGTAAAAGTGAATAAAGCAGTAGTTTTCCAATCAACATAAAATCTGATTCTACCGTTCGGTTCGCATTTTTTGAATTATGCAAGGTAACTGTTTTTGCAAGCATAAGTATATAAGGAATTTTAACGAATTCGGATGGCTGCAGTGTAAAGTTGATCACCGGAATATTGATCCAACTTTTTGCACCCGTTGAAGCCGCCAGTCCTCTATCATATAAAAAGAGAGTAGCGACTAAAGCAACAATCCCAATCCAATATAAATAACTTGTGATTTTCCATAATTGTTCGGAGTCAAATAGCATAATAACTGCAGCTGCCCCAATACCGAGTATGTACCAAATAAATTGCATAATTGTTGTACGAATGGAACCATCTTGCATAGTTACTGTTGTTGAATATAAAGAAACGAGTCCAATAATAGCCAGCAACATGATGCAAAGGACGATACCATAATCAATTCTTGATATATTTTCATTTTTATTATCCATTTTTTCTCTCCTGATAAGCTGATTTTCTAATTCTGGTAAGTTTTTTTATTGCAAGTGATATTATAGCATAAGTTTACAGCATATTATGCCCTTCTAACAGAAAATATTGTAATTAAATTGTGAAACTCTTGAGAATACAAGGTGTTTGAAAAAATTCTCATCCAATTTAAAATATTGGTGGTTAAATCGATTAGGCACCAATAAATTTAAAATATTGGCGGCTAAATGGATTGGACACCAATAAATCTCATTTACTTTTTTCTAAACAGATTAGGCGATAGTAAAGCTCATTTACTTTTTCCTAAACGGATTAGGCGATAGTAAATGGAAGGTTTACTCATTTTTTTGCTTCTCCAGAAAAAGAAAAACCCCAAACGGAAAAGACCGTTTGAGGTTTTGATGAAAGCTTGTTCGATCGTTAAACTTATTTAAGTTCAACTGATCCTCCAGCTTCTTCAATTTTTTCTTTAATTTCTTCAGCTTCGTCTTTGTCGACGCCTTCTTTAATTACGCTTGGAGCTTCGTCTACTAAACCTTTAGCATCTTTCAAGCCTAATCCTGTAATTTCACGAACTGCTTTAATTACTTGGATCTTAGCTGAACCTGCGTCAGTTAATTCAACGTCAAATTCTGTTTGTTCTTCTTCTGCTGCACCTGCGCCTGCACCTGCTACTGCTACTGGTGCTGCTGCTTCTACTCCAAACTCTTCTTCAATTGCTTCTACTAATTCGTTGATTTCAAGAACTGTAGATTCTTTTAAATCAGCGATAATTTGTTGTACATCTAAAGCCATTTTAAAATTCCTCCATTTTTTAATTTTAATTTTCTAGTGATCAATAGTTATATTTATAATGCTCGCACTGCGACATTTTGAAATGAAAACTCAACCCAATAATTAAGCTGCGTCCTCTTCTTCTTTTTTGTCTGCAACTGCTTTGAATGCCAATGCTGTATTTCGAACTGGTGCTTGAAGTACAGATAATAGCATTGATAGTAATCCTTCGCGGTCTGGAAGTTTTGCAACTGCTTCAATTGTTTCAACAGGAACGACTTCGCCTTCCATGTATCCACCTTTTACTTCAAGTGCTTCTGCTTCCTGAGCAAATTCAACCATAATTTTAGCTGGTGCAACAACTTCTTCTTCACTAAATGCGATAGCTGTTGGCCCAACAAATACTTCATCTAAACCTTCAATTTCAGCTAATTCTGCTGCTTTACGTAGCATTGTGTTTTTAACAACGCGCATTTCTACGCCTGCATCACGCAATTGTTTACGTAAGTCAGTAACTTCTGCAACTGTTAAACCACGATAGTTAACAACAACAAAAGCTGCTGAACTTTGAAATTTTTCGACTAATTCTTTAACAATACTTTGTTTTTCTGCTAATACTTGTTCACGACTCACTAACGTCACCTCCATAAGCTTGTCAATTTTATAATTAAAAAACTCCCTTAGTCACCGATGACAGTAAGGGAGTGTTAAATGCATGATAATATAGTTTAAAGGTTTAAACTTATTAAACTCACATTTTCCTCGGTATGACATTAAGGCTTGCGCCACATACTGTCTTCGGTAATGCTAGGTATTCAATTCATATAAGAACTTGTGTATTATAACAAGTTATTTTTTATTATGCAAGCTTTTTTATGCTTCTTCTGTTTGAGCAAGAATTGTTCGGTGGTCAATTTTGACACCAGGACCAAATGTACTTGCTACAGTTAATGCTTTAACATAGCTTCCACCTGGAACGCTTGCTGGACGTGCTTCAATAATTTCTTCATGAATAGCTTTTAAGTTTTCTAATAAGTCTTCTTCACTGAAAGAAACTTTACCAATTAAAACGTGTAAGTTTGATTGGCGGTCCACACGGTATGCAACTTGACCAGCTTTAATATCAGTAACAGCTTTTGCTACATCTTGTGTAACAGTACCTGTTTTAGGGTTAGGCATTAAACCTTGTGGGCCTAATACGCGACCTAATTTACCAACTTCAGCCATCATGTCTGGTGACGCAACAACGACGTCAAAATCCATCCAGCCACCTTCGATACGTTCTACTAAGTCTGAATCTCCAACGTAGTCTGCTCCTGCTTCTTTTGCAGCTTCAGCAGCTTCGCCTTTTGCAAACACAACAACTGTTTCTGTGTTTCCTGTACCATTTGGTAGTACTAGAGCACCACGTAATTGTTGGTCAGCATGTTTTGGATCTACACCTAAACGGTATGAGATTTCAATACTTGCATCAAAGTTTGCATAGTCAATTTCTTTTACTAAACTAATTGCTTCTTGAGCATTGTATTCCATTTCACGGTCTACTTGCTCTAAAGCAGCTAGATATTTTCTACTTCTCTTTTTGTTTGCCACGATTAAATCCTCCTTATGTGGTATTAACGGATTGACCTCCCACTTATTTACATAAAACAAAACGTTTTATGTATTTAGCACGAGACATCTCACGAGTATTCGAATCTATATTCGAAATTAGCCTTCTACTGTGATTCCCATGCTTCGAGCAGTACCTTCAACAACGCGCATAGCAGCTTCTACGTCTGCTGCGTTTAAGTCTTCTAATTTAGTTTCTGCGATTTCTCTCACTTGATCAGATGTAACAGTACCCACTTTTTTAGTGTTTGGTTCACCTGAACCTAAATCAATACCAGCTGCTTCTTTTAATAGAACTGAAGCTGGTGGAGTTTTTGTTACAAAAGTAAATGAGCGGTCCTCATATACTGTAATAACAACAGGAATAATTGTTCCTTGTTGGTCTTGAGTACGTGCGTTAAACTCTTTAGTAAAACCTGAAATGTTAATTCCGGCTTGTCCTAAAGCTGGACCAACTGGTGGAGCTGGTGATGCTGCTCCCGCAGGAATCTGTAACTTTACAACGTCAATAACTTTTTTTGCCACGAGACATACCTCCTTGTTTTGTCCGTGTGTGGTTAAAATGGGGTTAAGTATTTTCCCCTCCCACGCATAAATCCATCTATTAGACACATTGTCCATAGACGTACCGAAGTATATTATCATTATTTATTTAAAAAAGCAAGCCTAAATTCAACTTTTATTCCTTACATAGCAAGGAATTTCGTACTTTACCTTTTTAAATGATTGATAAATTATAAACTAAAGCCTTCTTCGATTTGTTTTACTTCTGAATAATCTAATTCGGTGTCTGTTTCTCGTCCAAACATTTCAACAGAAACAGTTACTTTTCCTTTATCTTCATCGAAGCTTTCGACAACACCTTCCATACCCGCAAAAGCCCCGCTAATAATTTCTACGTGTTCGCCAAGTTCTAATTGGATCTCAACTTTACGTGGGTTAACACCCATACTACGGAATACACTATCTACTTCTTCTGGTAATAATGGTGAAGGTTTACTTCCTGCTCCATGCGAACCAACAAATCCAGTTACACCTGGTGTGTTTCGAACCACATACCACGCTTCATCAGACATAACCATTTGTACAAGGACATAACCTGGGAAAGTTTTCTTCATTGAAGAAACCGTTTCTCCATTTTTCTCTTCATAGACTTCTTGTTCTGGAACAAGTACTTCAAAAATATTGTCTTCCATGCCCATACTTTTCATACGAGAAGAAAGGTTTTGTTGCACTTTTTTCTCATAGCCTGAATAAGTATGTAAAACATACCAAGCTTTTTCTTCACTCATTCGTTCAAATGAACTACTCATTGTTTCACCTCTGTATCTTTCTTTTTATTTCCCTATTATATTGACTGATTATTTTCAAATAAAAAAACCTTCCATGACATCGATTGTCTAGAAGGCTTTGCAGCTGTGCTTTATTATAGCATGATTATATGCTTCATGCTAGTATTTTACGCATTAAATCAGAGAAAGTAACGACGTAATCACAAATTCAGATGCATAGAAAAAGATCGCGAATAAAATAACAACCGTAAAAACAGAGGCCGTATTTTTACGCATTTCTTTTGCTGTCGGCCATTTTGTTTCAGCCATTTCATGTCTTACTTCACTAAAAAAGTTGCTCACTTTACTCATGTTCGTAGCCTTACTCCTTTCGGTACTATCAGTGATTATTTTGTTTCTTTATGCAGTGTGTGTTTTCCACAGTGTTTACAAAACTTTTTAACTTCTAAACGTTCAGTTCGTGTTTTTGCCCCCATATCCAGCGAATAATTTCGAGACCCACAAACCGTACAAGCTAGTGCGCTTTTGTTGCGTTTCATTGATGGTCCCCTTTTCTATTTAAATTTATCCATAGTACTTTACCACCAAATCAAGCATTCTGTCAAATCTGTTTTAACCTTATTTACACTTTTTCAGGTAACTGCCAATCAATGGGTTCTTGCCCAGAAGCTTCCAAAAGTTCATTCGTCTTCGAGAAGGGCTTTGATCCTAAAAATCCACGATGGGCCGATAAGGGACTTGGATGTGCAGATGTGATGACATAGTGTTTATCTGTATCAATCAATGCTTGTTTTTTTCTAGCGGATGCTCCCCATAAAATAAAGACAATGGGCTCTTCTCTTTCATTCAATGAAGCAATCGCAAAATCAGTCAGCTCTTCCCAACCTTTTCCTCGATGAGAATTTGCTTCACCACTACGTACTGTGAGCACAGCATTTAATAAGAAGACACCTTGTTCCGCCCAAGATTTTAAATAACCGTGGTTGACCGGTGAAATGCCTAAGTCATCTTCTAATTCTTTATAAATATTTCTTAAAGAAGGTGGAATTTTAACTTGTGGTTGCACAGAAAAACTTAATCCATGCGCTTGACCTTCACCATGGTAAGGATCTTGACCTAAAATTACCACTTTTACATCTTCATAGTCTGTCCATTGAAAAGCTGTCCATATATTTTCCATTGTAGGAAAAATAGTATAAGTAGAATATTCTTCTTTCAAAAATTCACGTAATTTTTGATAAGTTGGGGTTGAAGCTGCTTCTTCTATAATCGGTTGCCAGTTGTTACGAATGGGTATTGACAAAGTAATCCCTCGCTTTCGTCATTTGATTATATCTTAACGTATTTTTTTGATTTACAAAAACAATACATTAGATTAGATGTAATTGCTTCAATGATTTGATAGAATGTAGAAGAGAAAAATAGGGAGGAAGAAGATTTTGGCTATTAAATTAATTGTAACAGACATGGATGGTACGCTTCTGGATGAAAAGATCGAGGTAACAGATCGTGTAACAGAAGCTATTTTGCGCGCACAAGATGCAGGAATTGAGTTTGCTGTAGCAACAGGTCGTACGGTGGAATCTGGTTATTCTTTAATTAAAGAGCGCGGGATTACTTGTCCATTTATTGAATTGAACGGGGCTCGTTATTTTGATGAAAATGAAAAGTTACAATATACACGGGATATGAAAAAGAATGATGTTGAAACACTTATTCAAATTTTAGAGCATTACGATGTGCATAATGAATTTCTAACGCAAGATGGTGCTTATTCTAAGCGCACACTTGAAGAGTATATCATGGTATTTAAATCTGTATTTAAAAATATTAATAAAGAAATGACAGATGAAGAAGCGAGAGAATATGCAATGAAACGTATGGATCATTTTAATTTAAACACGGTCAATGATTTTGGTTTCTTGTATCAAGATGCGGAAACTCAGGTGCTTAAAACTTTGGCTCATGCTCATGAAGACCTTCCGCTGTTAAATGAAATCCAAACAACGATTGAAAGTGAGCTTCCTGATTTAATTGTGACTTCTGCTAGTACGTTTAGTTTAGAAGTGAATCATATCGATGCCAATAAAGGAAGAGCGGTTGCTGATTTAGCTCGTGAAAGAGGTTATACAGCGGATGAAGTAATCACTATCGGAGACAACATCAATGACTTAACTATGTTAGAATGGGCCACCCATAGCTACGCTGTGGCCAATGCACATAATGAAGCAAAAGATGCTGCAGCTTATATCGCTCCAAGTCATGCAGATTACGCAGTCGCGCAAATTATCGAACGTGTGTTGGATGGTAAGAGTTTGAAGTTTTAGATTTTCTTATTTATTACACACTTGAATATTCGGCATATAAAAGAAAAATATTAATGGCAAGCTTTGTACCTTACACAAAGTTTGCCATTTTTTTCTGTAAGTCTGTCCTTTCTAATGGTATAATGAGCTTACTTAATTAGGAGGATCCGAAATGATGCAGTTATTTATAAAGGAAAACCAAAGAAATAAGCACCGTATGACTGTTCGGGACGATCGCGGCCAAATATTATATCTAATTGAGGGACGTTGGGGACGAAAAGATGATATCGTAACCCTACAAGCACTGGATAGCGAAGCGTATCTTAGTGCAAAGCAGAGCAAGTTATCTCCTCTGCCTACTTTTGAATTAACGACTCAAGATGAAAAAATAGGAATTGTACGTAAACATCCTGGATTATTTGGAATTCGTGATTCTTATTTTACTGTTCATCCGCATAAATGGGTCATTACAGGTGATTTTGAAGAGCTTTATTTCACCGCTTATTATGAAAATGACTTAATTATGGAATGTGAAAAAATTCAAAAGAACAGTTGTAACTACTTTGAACTTATTGTAGAAAACGACGAAGATGTCCCACTATGCTCATTAATTACAGTATTACTCGACCATTACTCACGAAAGAAACAAGAAGAAGAACGTACAGAAATGTCAGAAGAAGATGTTTATGATCTAGGTTTTTTCAATAACATTCACTGCTCTATTCTTTACCGACCAGAAAATCAACAAATGCTAAAAAAAGGCAATGACTAATAAGTTTCTGTCAATCGATAAAAGCCAGATAACAGGAAGGGCACGTTTAGGCGTATCCTTTTTGTCATCTGACTTTTTTAATTATTTGCTTTTTTCTTTGTTCTTTTCCAAAGCATATTCCGCCATGGCTTCTTTAATGTTATTTGCTGTTTTTCTGTTAATACCTAAATCGGTAATTTCTTCGATCTTTGCTTCTTTCAATTTTTTTAGCGATTTAAAATGACGCAGTACTTTTGTCCGTGTTTTTGGACCCACACCTTCGATATCATCTAATATAGAAGAAAAGCTATTTTTACTCCGTACATTACGATGGAACTGAATCGCAAAGCGGTGAACTTCTTCTTGGATGCGCTGGACTAGATAAAACGCTTGGCTTCGTGGATGCAGAACCACTTCTGTTAAATCTTCTCCAAAAATTAATTGCGCGGTTTGATGACGGTTATCTTTTACCATGCCGGCAACTGGTAAATCTAAGCCAAGTTCATTTTCTAAAACATCTTTTGCTGCATTGACCTGGATTTTTCCTCCATCCATCAAAATTAAATCCGGCATTTCTGCCCCTTCTTTTAATAAACGGGAATATCGTCGTCGGATAACCTCTTTGGTCGTTGCTGCTTCATTACTACCTTCTACGGTTTTAATATTAAATTTACGGTAATTATTCTTATCTGGTTTTCCTTCGTAAAATGAGACCATCGCCGAGACAGGACTGGTTCCTTGAATATTTGAGTGGTCAAAAGCTTCAATCCGTTCTACATAAGGTAGACCTAAAGCTTCCGCTAATTCTTCTGAAGCACCTGTTGTTTTTAATTGTTCCATTTCAATGAGATGGAATTTCTGGTTAAGAGCTAAGCGACTGTTTGTTCCCGCTAAATCTAGAAGACGCTTTTTCTCTCCACGTTGAGGGGTATGAATCGTTGTGTTTAATTCTTGTGCTAACAACTCTCGATCAATACCTGCTGGAACATAAACGACTTTCGGAATCATGTTATTTTTATTTTGATAATATTGAAGAATATATTTTAATAATTCTTCATTTTCATCATCTTTTATTGGAAACATCGCTACTTCTCTTTTCGTTAGAGAAGCTTGACGGACGAAAAAGACTTGAATAGAAATCCAACCACGATCCACATGGAAGTTAAAGAAGTCACGCGATATATAATCGTTAAAGACAATCGATTGTTTTTCAACCGTTTGTTCAATATAGTTAATTTGATTTCTAAATTCAGCGGCTGCTTCAAAGTTCAGTTCTTGCGAAGCAGTGTTCATTTTTTCTTTTAAATCTCTTTTTATATCGGCCACATTTCCGTTTAAAAATGATTTAATTCGTTTAATTTGCGCTTTATATTCTTCTACAGAAACTTCGTGATCACAAGGACCTATACACTGGCCAATATGATAATGTAGACAAGCTCTTTTTTGGCGTCCGTTACATTTTCTTAATGGATAGATTTTTTGTAATAATTGTTGGGTTTGTTGAGCCGCTCCAACGTTCGGATAGGGCCCAAAGTAATCCGCTCCATCTTTTTCAACTTCTGATGTTATCAAAAGCTGGGGATGCCGTTCATTCGTAATTTTCAAATAAGGATAGGTTGTCCCAAATTTAAGTAAAATATTATATTTTGGTTTATGTTTTTGAATTAACGTTACTTCGAGCAACAAGGCTTCCTTATCTGAATCTGTTACTACATACTCAAAATCTGTAATCTCTTGTACAAGTAACGCTGTCTTACCTTCTTTCTTTCCTCTAAAGTAAGAACGCACTCGATTTTTCAGGTTTTTAGCTTTCCCAATATAAATAATCTTCTCGTCACTATTCTTCATAATATAGCAACCGGGCAAGTCTGGTAAAAACTTTAATTTATTTTCAACTAACTCTTCTGCCATTCGTTCCACCTCCTTTATTTTTTGTCCATTAATTATTATAGCAAAAACCGAACAAGAATTCGATAAAAACGCATAAATTCTTTTGCTATGGGTCTTTCAATCTTTCATCTTCCAATGATTATCTTTGTACTTTTAAAAAACGTTAAGCTTTAATAATATTCGTAAGAACCAAACGTCGTCCCAATTAATTGTTCAATGGCTTTGTGTAGTTTTGCAAGGTCTCTGGTATTATTTCCTATCGTATAATACATTTTTCCTTCTATATTATACATCACGGTTGCACTTTTAAGATCTAGTGGCAAAATGCCTTGCTCAAGTTGTGGCCAAGAAAGGAAATCTAGGTCATTTAACGAAGTGAGGAATTTCTCGACGCTGCTTCGTCTGAGTTTCCCATCAACTTGCGGGCCTTGGACATGTCCATATAGATCGGTGGTTTCAATTCTGAATTCGCGTTCTTGTAAGTCAACACCGACATCATAAATAGATTTTTTTGATTGTTTAACGGTGAATAATAGATATTCAATCTCTTTGACATTCATTTTTATCTGCCTCATTCTTCGTAATATTCGTAGGAGCCAAAAGTATGACTAATGAGTTCTTCTGTTGCTTTGTGCAATTTTTTGAGGTCACTATCCTGTCGACCAATTGTATAATATTCATCACCAAATTCATCCATCGAATATAAAACAACCGTATTTTTAATGACCGTTGGAAATGATTGCGTCGGTGATTTTTCAAGCGTTGGCCATGAGACGATATCCAAATCCTCCAGTGTCTCTTGGTATTTTTTAATTGAGCGGTTACGCAGATGTCCATGTGTTTGAGGTTCCAAAACTTTTCCTTCAGGATCAACCTTTTCGATTGTATAATTTTTATCTTCTAGATCAACTGCGATGTCATGAATGACTTCTTCTGAGTATTTCGTCGTCAGTGCTATAAAAGTAATCTCTTTATTATTCATGGACTGGCTCCTTCCCTATAGTTTCCTCATAAACGCTTCAGCATCTACAATAGCTCGTCGGTGTTCGCCCTTCCCAATAAGAGCGTCTCCTTCGTAAGCTTCAACCTCATAAAATAGAATTGTCTTCTTTTGATCGGTCAACGTTGCTTTTACTCTGATTGTTTTCCCAATCGCCGTTGCTTTTAGGTGTTGAACATTCAGCTCAATCCCTACGGTGGTCTTCCCATTTTCTAAATCTTTTTCAATAACTTCCTTAGCTACGCTCTCCATAAAGGCAATCATGGAAGGTGTGGAAAGAACGTCAAGCCCACCGGAACCTACTTTAGTTGCTGAATGCTTCTTTTCTACAATAAATTCTTTCTCTGACATCTATTAGAACTCCTCACTTTTATTCTCTTATTTATAGTATCAAATATTTTGTTCGAATACTGCTCAGTAACTTGAGAAAATTGATGATTATAAAAATAAATAAGACAATTATGTTCCAGCGGATGCGAAATCCATTTCTGTTGCCGCTGGACACTTCCTCTGGAAGCGAGAATATTTTGTGTTGCCAGTAGAAGCTACATCTTCATTCCAGTGGATTCCAAATTCACTTTCGCTGTCGCTAGACGCTTCTTCTGGAAGCGAAATTCATTTCCACGTCCACTGGAGACCTTTTATCCATTTATGTAACCAAAAGCAACAAAAAGCTCGACAGTTTCCTGTCGAGCTTGAGAGACATATGTCCTCTTTATTATTTTACCTATAATAACTATTATTAGTTGATGATGCGAACATTAACATTACGACGTCCCCAGCTTAGCGCTTGGCTAACAGATGAGAAATGAATATCAATAATTCGACCATTAATTGCGCCACCAGTATCGCCGGCTACGTAAACGCCCATACCTTGAACTTCTACTAAGCTACCTAATGGAATAATGCTTGGATCAACTGCAATTACACGAGGGTTTACTCGTAAGTCAATACCTGTCGCTGTGTGCGTGCTTAACCCTGCTTCTTGTGTAGAATAACCAGTTGCTTGAACACTCATCCATGAACCTGCTTGATTTGAACTTTCTTGAGCGGGTTTTGGTGTGCTTGCTGTTGTTGTTGAGTTATTCGAGTTTGAATTATTTGAGCTTGTATTGTTTTCTGCCGCAGCTACTTTAGTAGTTGCTTGTTCTTTTTCAACTGCTTTTCTTTGCTCTTCTGCGGCTCTTCTTTGTTCTTCTTCGACTCTTTTACGTTCTTGTTCTGCACGAATTTCTGCTTCTTCAGCATTCAATTCTTCTAATTGATTTTGATTAGCTGCTAGTGTTGTTTTTAATTCGGCTAATTTAGTTTCTAAGACTTCTTGTTGTTGAACAGTTTCTTCTTTTTTAGCATTTAACTCTTCTTTATAAACAAGTAGATCTTCTTTTAAAGCGTCTAGTTTTTCTTGTTCTGCTTGTGCTTCATTTAAGTGTTCTTCGCTAGCACCTGTTAATACTGTTGCTGCGTAAGCTTTGTTTACTAAGTCTGATAGGCTTTCTGCTTGTAATAAACTTAAAACAATATTTTGGTTGACTTCACTTGTTTGTAAAGCTTTTAACTGATCAGCAGTATATTCATAGCGTTCTTGTACGACTACTTCTTGTTTTGCGATATCTTCTTCTGTTTGAACAATTGACGCTTCGTGTTCTTCAATTTCTTGTCTGAGTTGGTCAAGAGCAATTGAGATTTCACTTGTTTCTGCTAATTTATCATTTACATCTTTTTGTAATTGAGTAACTTCTGCTTCTACTTCTTGTTTTTGATTTTGAATGTTTTCCAATGAGCTTGCTGAAACTGCTGGAATGACTAAAAATTGTGCTGCAACGATTGCAGAGGCCACAACTCTCTTTATCCATTTATTCATATGCTTTTAGGAATCCTTTCTTCATTTAGAATTATTATTGTATTAAATAAATACGGAAGATGGCGCTCGGCCATCTACTTGAGATATTCTATAACGAAAGAAGTAGCTTTAGATGTCAATGACGTTACTTTTTCTTTTCAAAAATGTAATTATTGTAATAATAAAGAACTTTCTTACATTTTTTGTAACGTAAACCTCTTTTTAATAGCTTTTATATAAATATTGAGTGTATTTTTTACAAATTTCCCCTAAATTTAGTATGATTAACACTATAGAAACCTTAACATCAGAAAATTTATTAAATGGAAATGGGTGCTTCAAATGGAAAAACACCAAGGTATAGAAAGAATTGCATTAATTGATGTTGGTTCAAACACCGTTCGTTTAGTTATTTTTAATATTGATATGGAGTCGTTCTACGATATTACTGAAATTCAAAACATTAAAGTCCCGGCAAGGCTCGTGCAATATGTCGAAAACGGGGCGATGAATGAAGAAGGTATTCAACTGCTAATCAATTTATTGGGTAGTTATTTAAAGATTACAGAAAAATATGATGTGGATCGATTAATTGCGGTGGCTACAGCTGCTGTTCGTAATTCAAGTAACGTTCGTGACATCGTTGAACGCGTTGAGAAGGAAACTGGCTTGAAGTTAGCCGTCTTCTCTGAAAAAGAAGAAGCTTATTATGGAAACTACGCTGTTAGATATACGTTTAATATTCAGGATGGAATTTCTGTCGATATTGGTGGTGGTAGTACGGAAGTCACCTTATTCGAAAACAAAAAAGTTGTTGCTTCACATAGTTTTCCTTTTGGTGCGGTAAGTTTAGCGAATAAGTTCTTTAAAGATAAAGCGCATGCCGATAAAAAACCAATTAAAGAAACAAGGAAATGGGTAAAAAGTGAACTCGAAAAAATTGACTGGCTACCTAAAAATCACTTGCCGATTATTGGAATTGGTGGTTCTGCTCGTAATATTGCAGAAGTATATCAATTACAAAATGATTATCCACTAGCGGGAGTACATGGTTATTCAATGGAGCCTGCCGCCGTTAATGAAACACTAGATATCTTCAAAGCTCTCAATTATGAACAAATGGGGTCATTAGATGGATTAAGCCAAGACCGTAAAGATACTATTGTTCCAGCAACGATTGTTTTCCAACAATTATTGGCGGTTGTTGAAGCGCCATCTTTTATTATTTCAAATCGTGGATTACGTGAAGGAATCATTATCCAATATTTAAATGATCACCATAATGATCCTTATGATTTATACAGTGTGCCGCAACAAACCAGTATTCGGCTGTCTTCTCAATATAATATTCAAGAGATTTCGACGAATCAGCGGATTACGATTGCTGATATGTTATTAAATGAATTAGAAAAAAATGATTTGTTAACTGTCGATATAGAACATATGCAGCTTATGTATTATGGGGCCACCTTGTATAACTTAGGGAGTTATATCGAAAATGATTCAAGTTCACAGCATACATTTTATATTATTTCGAATACTAACATTAGTGGGTTTGATCATTTTGATCGTGTACGACTAGCTCTACTCGCAAGTTATAAAAACCGTTCACTCTACAAACAATACCTCAGTAATTTAGAGAACTGGTTTAATGAAGAGGAAAAGACTTTACTCATGAAGTTAGGGAGTATTATTAAATTTGCAGAAGCTTTAAATGATGTACATGTAAATACTGTTGAAGAGATTCACCTTGAAAAGAATGAAAAGACAGGTTTTGACTTAACCGTTACTTATTCAGGAAATATTGTGTCGGAAGATTACCGAGCGAACAAACAGCTCAATCACTTTGAAAGAGCCGTTGGTGACAACGTAAATGTCTACTTCGCAACACCTGAATAATAATAGAATCATAAGTTAGTTATTGATGATAAGTGGAGGGATTCTGTGGAAAAGGAAAATATTGATTTGTCCATGCCAAAATATTACCAAAATAGAGAAGTCTCATGGCTAGATTTTAATGATCGAGTGATTGCCGAAGCATTGGATGACAGAAATCCATTATTGGAGCAGTTGACCTTTCTGTCTATTGGAAGTTCTAATTTAGATGAATTTATGCGTGTTCGAGTAGCTGGTTTGATTGACCAATATAAATTAGGCGTCAACCAGAAAGATTCTAAGAAAAATTGGACACCGAAAAAACAGCTACAAGAAATTACTAAAAAGAACCGTAGAATTGTCGCAAGACAGTATGAAATCTACCATCAAAAAATGGAAGAGATCGCTGACCTTGGATATTCAATTGCATTTGTAGAAAAGCTTTCAGAAAAACATTTAAATGAAGTTCGTGATCTTTTTGATCAACAAATAGAACCGGCCATCACACCTTATGGGATTGATGCGTATCGCCCTTTTCCACATTTACACGATGGAAACTTGCAGATTTTTGCTCATTTAGAAAAAGAGAAGGAACCTTTTGCGGTAATTATTCCAATTACTCCACTATTGGAGCGTTATTATATTTTATCGACTGATGATGAAGGGCATCGTCCGATTGTTTTTGTAGAAGATATTATTAAATTTTATTTAAATGAATTATTTATTGGTTATTCTGTTCTTGAAACTTTTATCTTTCGAGTCACACGTAATGCTGATTTAGAAATTCAAGAAGAAGGAGCAGAAGATTTACTTGCTGTCATTGAAGACTATATTGAACGTCGAAAAAACGGTAGGGCGATTCGATTAGAAGTCGATTCTAGAAATCCAAACAAAAAATTAGATGACGATATTCTCTTTTTAAAAGATAAGTTGGAACTAAGTAATGAGGATATTTATTTACTAGATGGACCCATAGACTTAACTTTTTTATCGGATTTTAAAGGAGATTTAGAGGAAGAATTCCCTGAACTCGTTTATGAAGATTTCGAACCCTATTATCCTTCGATTTTAAGAGATCAATCTATTTTCAACATTTTGGAACATAAAGACTTATATTTGCATCATCCTTATGATTCTTTTAAACCTATTTTAGAGTTCATACGTGGGGCAGCAGAGGATCCAAAGACTATCTCGATTAAAATGACTTTATATCGAGTGAGCGAAGATTCAGATTTAGTTCAGTCTCTTATTAAAGCAGCAAAATCAGGAATCCAAGTGACTGTACTGATGGGATTAAAAGCTCGTTTTGATGAAGAAAATAATGTCATTTGGGCAAAGGAACTGGAAGAAGCTGGGGTTCATATTTTATATGGAATACGCGAGTTAAAAACCCATAGTAAAATTGCGCTCGTGACTAAAAAAGCAAAGCTAGGTTTTAAACGGTATGTGCATTTGGGAACGGGTAACTACCATGAAAAAACGGCTAAACAATATACCGATATGGGCATTTTAACTTCCAATGAATTAATTGGACAAGATGCAACAGATTTCTTTAATTATTTAAGTGGGTACTCGCTTCAACCAGATTATCACTATCTTTATGTATCTCCCTATAAAATTCGTGAAGCCTTTATTGATATGATCAATCGTGAAATAGCCCATCAAAAGGAATATGGAAATGGACATATTATAGTAAAGATGAATTCTTTTACGGACAAAATTTTAATCAAAAAAATGTATGAGGCCAGCCAAGCAGGCGTAAAAATTGAATTCATCATTCGTGGGATTTGTTGTTTAATCCCGGGAATATCAGGTGTTAGCGATAATATACAGGTACGTAGTATTGTTGGACGATTTTTGGAGCACAGTCGTATTTACTACTTCCATAATAATGGAAAAAGAGACTTATATCTCTCCTCCGCCGACATGATGACTCGAAATATGGTCAACCGTGTGGAGATTGCTTTCCCGGTGCTTGATCAAAAGATTAAAGAAATTATTTTAAAAACGTTAAAACTCTTTTTAAGTGACAACACCAAAGCATGGGCATTACAAAATGATGAGTCCTATATAAAAGTTAGTCCAGGTGCCACTGAACCTATTAGTGCTCAAAGCGAACTCAGAAAACTCGCTAATCAAGAAAAAAGACGTCAATCCTAAAAAGATATTCTAAAAAAGTTGATTAGAGCGCCTTGGTGAGAGGCTTAAATGAAAATAAAGATTTCACAATCTTATTAAAAAAAATAAAATAGGGTCACAAGAGGAATCTATCTACATTCCTCTTTTTTTGTTATAATAGGCTTTAGAAAAAATAACGTACTTTTATGTAAGAAAGGAATTGATTGCTCGATGGCCACCATTAAAGATATCGCAAAACAAGCAGGCGTATCTGCCGCTACTGTCTCTCGTGTCATTAATAACAGTGGTTATGTCAGTACTGAAACTAGAAACACTGTTGAAAAAGCAATTTCCGAGCTAAAATATGTGCCCAATCGTCATGCTCAAAACTTACGAAGAGGTTCTACTCGGAATTTAGGTATTATTACTTCTACTCTGGGTGACACTGTACTTGCTCGTATTGAGCCATTTATGCAGTTTGCAAATGATGCAAACTATACAACCACCCTATTCAATACTTATAAAGACCCACAACGTGAACTTGAAACGCTAGACCGTCTAAAATCAAAAGAACTAGATGGTATTTTCTTAATTTATCGAACGAATGAATGGTCTGCTATTGAACCTTATACGCAATTTGGACCGATCGTTACACTTCACAACATTGAAAATGACGACCTAAACATTCCATCTGTCTTTATTGATCATTACGAAGGCTATAAATTAATTCTTGAAGATTTATGGGCAAATGGCGCCCGCTCATTTATTAATATCTTAGGAAGTAGTACGGGTGTAAACACGAAAAGACGTATCAAAGCTTATTTTGATTTTTGTGAAGAACACCATATCGAACCTCATGATATTAAGCCTTTTCTAGATATTACGGGCAACAACGGCGGGTTAAGAGCCGTTGAAATGATCGAAGAAATGGATCTAAGACCAGATGCCATCATTGCTCACTCTGATCAAGTAGCTAGTGTCATTGTTTCTCAATATAATAAAAAAGGAATTAAAATGCCGGAAGATGTCTCTGTCGTTGGTTTTGATAATCTCATTTTTAGCGAATTAATGAACTTTACTTCTGTGGATTATTCAATTGATGAACAAGGAAAAAACGCTTGCCGATTACTGTTAAATGAACTTGAATCCGATTCTTATGACCTTGTGCCTCTCGAATTTAATTTAATTAAACGTGGAACGACAAAATAAACTTTAGTTATGGGATACTCTCCCACAACTAAAGTTTTTTTATTGGCCTTTATTAAGTTATTTTTAATTTCATTTCAGTGAGTCGGCTTTCTTGCGCCTTCCAAATATACTGTGCAATGAAGAAATCAACTAAACTATGTATAAGTGTTCCCACACCAACCAGTAAAAATACAGTATAAAAAAATCCTTGGCTTGTGTCTGTTACGCCAATAAAACCAAAGAAAAATAAAGAAACAATAATAACTTCACCCAGTGCGTGAATGAGGCCAATTGCTAATGAAAAAAGTTGGCTTTTTCCAAAAGAACCTAAAATTTCTGTTTGCCTATTTTCAAGAATTTTCGCTCCAACATAAGCAAATATGACCTGACTTAACGCTCGAAGAACGATAATGATTGGAAAGCCACCAATAAAAAAGCCAACAGTCGCTCCCAGCGCCACGGCTAAAGCAATGCTTGGCGAAAAGAACATAGCAATGAATATAGGAACATGACTCCCTAGCGTAAATGAGGCCGGTCCAATAATAACTTTCACAGGCATAATAACTGGAACAATAATGGCAATCGCCATGAGTAAGGCTGTAATGGATATTTTTGTTGCATGATTTTTATTGTTCATTCTAAAAATACTCCTCCCGTTTACATGTGTCTTGACACCTATCAAGATACTTTATAAAACAGAAAAAGTCAATACTCTTGTGCAGTTTGTATTTTTCCATGCATTTATAGCATTGCATCCAAATACTTTACAGCTTTCTATGTGTTTTTATCTTCACTTTCGTAGGAGAGAGAAGTCCCTATAAAATTTTCATCCACTATAGCTATCTTCTTATTAAGTCTTTTAAGCCAGATAGCCTTTGTTTTTTAATTTTTCTTCAATAACTTCTAACAGCGCCATCGTTTCTGCTGCAATCGTATGGACATGAATTCCTTCCGTTAATTCAGATAACAATGAAGCTTCCCCACTCATAACTTTTTGGTTAAATTGATCGGCATCCGCTTGGTCAAAAATATTTAAAGCCCCTGTCAATTCACCATAAACCGGGTGATCAATCGTAACATCTAGTAATTTTCCACCTAATTCTACAATTGTATTGATTTCATCAACAGTCTCTTCTGGAGAATGTCTGCAGATTATTTTCTTCGTTACTTGATGATTTAATCGTATATTTAATAAGTAACCTCTAGGTGTAGATAATATATTTTCGCCAGCAGCTCTTAATCTTGCGATATCTCCCACAATGACTTGTCGACTCACATCGAATGTCTCCGCTAACTCTCGAGCTATGATTGGTTCAGATGATTCTTCTAATATTTTTAGGATCTTTACTAATCTTTCTTCTACTTTCAAAGGAATCCTCCCTTTCTTCATAATCTGTGTCTTCTTTATTTTACAGTATTCTTTGAACGGAGTCAGTTTCTAAATGAACATTCAAACATAAACTTCATTTTTTGACACAGACACCTTTTATAGGCAAATCATCTCTCTCATTATGCATAAAATAATGATATATAGACAAACTAAACAAAAAACCCCTCATAAAGCACACAAAGTTTTCACTTTATGCACTCTATAAGGAGCATATGTCACCCGATAATTAGAGGTCTTTCTATTGAGTAACGGTCTGTTTCAAAGTAGCAGCAACATAGTGGTCGTCGCTAATTTGAATCCAATCTGGATCGGCATCCGCATTTTCTCTGAAATTTGAGAAATCAAATTGTTCATTTTCACTACTATAGAAATCAAGCGTTTCATCTGTTTCTCGTTGTTTAATATCTGTTTTCAAGAAAGCTGCCAGTAGACGTTTTGTATAGGGATGTTGAGCATTTTTGAATATTTCCTTAATTGGAGCACTCTCCACAACTTTTCCGCCATACATAACAATAACATCATCCGCCATTTGGCTAATAACTCCCAAATCATGCGTAATGAAAAGAATACTTGTGTTGAATTTCTCTTTTAATTCATTCATTAGCTTCAAAATTTCTGCTTGAATAATGACATCTAAAGCAGTTGTTGGTTCATCTGCAATCAACAATTTCGGATTACAAGCTAGCGCCATAGCGATCATCACACGTTGGCTCATCCCACCAGATAATTGATGCGGATATTGTTTGAGCACTCGCTGTGGATTAGGAATTTTTACGGCTTCCAGTAACTCATGCGTTCTTTTCAAAGCTGCCTTTTTATCCAAGTTTTGATGGAGCTGTAAAGCTTCCATCAACTGATATTTAACTGTAAAGACAGGGTTCAAACTTGTCATGGGTTCTTGAAAAATCATAGAGATATCATTCCCGCGAATTTTCAGCATTTCTTTTTTAGAAAATGCCGATATTTCTTCTCCGTCAAAATAAATAGTTCCATCCACAATGTGTTGATTCTTTTGGAAGAGTTTTAAAATAGACATAGCCGTCTGACTTTTCCCACTTCCACTCTCACCTACAATGCCTAGTGTTTTACCTTCTTCTAAAGAGAATGTCACACCATTTACTGCTTTTACCGTTCCACGACGGGTATCAAAATAGGTATGCAAATTATTTACTTGTAGCAAACTCATGTGACTGCTCCTCTCTTGTCGTATAATAAGCGTCTCGATCTTTCAAAGTCGTAGCTACAAAGTGATCAGGAGCGACTTCAATCCAATCCGGATCATGATCGCCGTCTTTTGAATAATGGAACTCAAAATCTTCGAATTCTTCATCCACATCCCAAAGACTCTCTTCATCGACTTCCATTGTTGGAATAGCATTTAATAATTGTTTCGTGTATGGGTGTTTTGGATTATTAAAAATCTCTTGTGCTGAACCCAATTCAACTAAATGCCCAAAATACATAACGCCAATACGGTCAGAAATATAGCGTACAACGCCTAGATCATGCGTAATGAATAAATACGTTAAGTTTTGTTCTTCACGCAAATCAAGTAATAAATTAATAATTTGGGATTGGATAGAGACGTCAAGCGCAGACACAGCCTCATCACATACAATAAATTTTGGTTGTACGGCTAATGCACGTGCGATACCAATTCTTTGTCTCTGCCCACCGGAGAACTGATGAGGATAGCGATGAATAAATTCTGCGCTTAATCCACATTTTTCCATAATATCTATAATATATTCTTGATATCCCGGATCATTTTCACTTTTAAAAAACTTATGAATTAAAAGGCCTTCACCAATAATATCTCCAACGGTTAGTCGTGGATCTAAAGATGAGTAAGGATCCTGAAATATAATCTGTAAATCTTTTCTTAAGAGGCGGGTTTCTTTCTTCGTTAATGCCGCTAAATCTATTCCATTATCAAGATATTTTTCAAACCGCTCAAATTTTTCATTTCCTCGAAGAGGTGTTTTAAGTTCTTCCACTTTCGCTGTTTCTTTCTCAAGCTTTTTCTCTTCCGTTTCAAGTGCTTGCGTTAAACGGTCAATTTCAACTTGATTATAATCGGCATTCATTGTTTGTTTTTGTTGTTCAAATTCTAAATCACGTTTGTGCTTAGCCACGGTTGAAGCCGCATCATAACGAGCCAGCAAAGCTGAACTTACTGTTTTTAAGTTATCATGAGCGACTAAGCCCCCCACTAAACGAAGGGTATTTCCATACGTATTGTCGAAATCAATCTTTTTGAGGCGTAACTTTTCAAAAAGATCCTCTTTTTCTTTGCCTTCTAATTGGCCAAGCTCCTGTTCCATTTTTTCAATGGTGTTTAGATCTTGGTCATAATCTCCTGATGTTTTTGGTAAATTACGATAGACTTTTTGGACATAGGCCGGCATGAAGTTTTCAATCGTATCGCCATAATATAAGGTCGAACCACCTGTTTGACGGTGCAGTTGAATAATCGCACGGCCAAAAGTTGATTTCCCGCATCCACTCTCCCCTACGATTCCTAGCGTTTCACCTTCGAAAATATCGACAGAGATATCCTTGTTTGCTTTGACATATTCTGTACCGATTTGAAAGAAATTTTTCTTTTTAACTGGAAAATATTTTTGAAGATTTTTAATACTCATTAATGTTTTCATAAATGGATTACCTCTCTCTCATCTTAGGATCAATCGCATCACGTAAGCCATCCCCTAATAAATTAAAAGATAGAACAGTCAACATGATGACTAAACCTGGATATAGGGTTAAATAATAGTGGGTTCGAATGTATCCACGGCCAGAGTTCAGCATCGTGCCCCATTCAGCAATCGACGCTTCTAATCCCAATCCGATAAATCCTAAACCGACTGCAGATAAAATCGCTGTCGCAACCCCCATTGAAGATTGAACAATAATAGGCGACATAATATTTGGAATAATATGTTTAAAAATGATGCGCGCATCATTTGCGCCTAAGGCTTCACCTGCTTCGATAAACTCTTGTTCTTTTACTGAAATAACCCCTGATCGGATAATCCGAGCAAAAATTGGAATATTTGCAATGCCAATCGCAATAATTAAGTTTTGCAGGCTTGATCCTAACGAAGCAACAATCGCAATCGCCAATAAAATAGATGGAATAGAAAGTAGTACGTCACAAAAACGCATAATTAAAGTATCGATCCATCCTTTATAATACCCTGCAATAACTCCTAGAATACCTCCAACAATTAATGCAACCATAACTGCACTTACACCAACCGTTAAAGATATACGTGTCCCATAAATGATTCGACTTAAAACATCTCGCCCTAAATCATCCGTTCCTAACCAGTGTGTAGCGTTTGGAAACTGTAAGGCATTTGATAGATTCTGTTCACGCATGCCGTATGGAGCAATTTGGTCCGCAAAAATAGCAACAACTGTTAATAGAATAATGAAAATTAAGCCAAACATTGCACGTCGATTCCGCTTCAGTGAATACCAAACCTCTGCCCATGATCCTTGAGGAATATTCATCATTTCTTCTTCTGCTTGTCTTATTTTCTTTTTACTAGAAAGCAACATAGACTCCTCCTTCTACTCATATTGAGAGCGAATTCGCGGATCAATATATGCATATAAAATATCTACACACAGATTGACTAACGTAAAGATAAAGGCAATAAATAATACGCCACCTTGAACAACCATCGAATCCCTTGTTCGAATCGCATTCACCATCATGGTTCCTAATCCATTGATACTAAAAATAGTTTCAGCCAAAACGGCTCCGCCTAAAAGGGCACCAAATTGTAAACCAATAACGGTCACGACTGGAATTAAAGCATTTTTTAAAGCGTGCTGGAAAATGACCCGACCATCTGGAACACCTTTCGCTTGTGACGTTCGAATATAATCTTGGTCTAAAACTTCCATCATACTTGAGCGAGTGATTCGTGCAATCATCCCCATCGATGATGTCGCTAATGCAGCAACCGGCATGATCATTTGTTGCCAAGTTGTAAATCCAGTAGCTGGTAACCATCCTAAGGTAGAAGTAAATAAGATAATCAACAATAAGGCTTGCCAAAAAGTAGGCATAGACACACCCATCAAAGAAATAAACATGACGGCATTATCTAATTTTGAGTATGGACGGGTAGCTGAAATAACACCTAACGGAACTCCAATTAAAGTCGCAAACAAAATACTCCAACTTGCTAAACGGATAGTGTTTGGTAATCGCACCAATATCTCATCTAAAACAACACGGTTTGAAACATAAGATCTTCCCAAATCAAGGTCAAAAACAACTCTTCTTATATAACTGAAGAATTGTTCTATAAAACTTCGATCAAGTCCCATTTGAATTCGAAGAGCCTCATAAGCTTCTTCGCTTGCCCCTTCTCCCAGAATCAATGTTACGGGATCCCCTGGAGAAAGATACATAATTGTAAATACTATAAAGGACACGCCTAATAAAATAGGAACGAGCCAGAGTATTCGTTTCATAATATAACGCAACATAAAAAACATCTCCTAATAAAGAAAGGGTCGCATGACGACCCTTTACAAATATTCTAATTATTCTGCATCAAGAGTAACAACACTTAAGTCATAGCTTCCTGTTGGATGATGTTCGAAACCATTCACTCGGTTACTAATCCCTGTTACGTTTTCACGAGTTTGTAAGAATACCCAAGGAACTTCATCATGAATAATTTCTTGTGCTTCATGGTAGTATTCTAAACGTTCATCTTGATCAGAAGTGTAACGACCTAAGTCTAATAATTCATCCACACGATCATTTGCATAGAACGTTCTATTTCCTGATTCGCCAAAACTATTTGAGTGGAATAATGGGTATAATCCATAATCTGCATCTGTTGTAACAGTTGTCCAGCCAAGTAAGAACATATCTGGCTCACCAACTGCTGCTGAATCTAAGAATGCGCCCCACTCCATTTGTTGTACTTCAACCGTAATTCCAATTTCAGCTAATGCTTCTGAAACAACTTGAGAAACTCGAATACGTTCTTGACTGTTATCTCCAACATATAATGAAAGTGAGAATCCACCATCTGGGTAACCTGCTTCAGCTAATAAATCTCTCGCTGTATCTAAGTTGTATTCAATTGGCTCTAAATCTTCGTTATAACCAAAGACTAATTCGTTAATTGGACCAGCCATTTGGTCACCAACACCCATATAAACAGTATCAATAATAGCTTCTACATCAATTGCATGGGCAATCGCTTGGCGAACTTGAACATCACGAAGTGGTGTATCATTATTTAAACTTAATCCTAAATACTCGGATCCTAAGTTTGGTGTATTGATTAAAGTAAGTTCTTCATTGTCTTCTACGGCAGGGATATCTGATGGCGCAATATCGTATGCAATATCAACGGAACCACTTTCTAGTTCAATTAAACGAACACTCGGGTCAGCTACTGTACTGAATTCAATACGATCAATTTCTGGAGCTTCTCCCCAATAATCTTCATAACGATTTGCTGTAACATGTGTTCCAGTAACCCATTCTTCAAATTCAAAAGGACCTGTACCGACAACAACGCTAACACCATAATCTTCTCCCGCTTCTTCAACAGCTGTTTGGTTCAAAATCGCAACCGCTGGGTGAGCTAAGTGAGTTAAGAATGGACCAAAAGTATCAGATGTTCCTACACGAATTGTATGGTCATCAACAACTTCAATAGTATCTGGATCGATGGATCCAACAATATGTCCAATGGTTGGTGACTCAACTGCACGTCGTAAAGTAAATTCAACGTCTTCAGCAGTAAACGGCTCACCATTATGGAAAGTAACGTCTTCTCTTAGTTTAAATTCATAGAGATTTTCTTCGACTTCTTCCCATTCTGTCGCAAGACCTGGTACTAGCTCTAAATCTTCCGTTTGAAAAATTAACGTTTCGTAGATTTGTTTGGCAATACGAGTGGTCGCTTGGTCATTAGTATCTTGGATATCAAAAGTAACTGGATCCGCACCATTTGCTACTCTTAATACGGTTGGATCACCGTCACCACCAGCTCCTTCGCCACCATTCCCGTCTCCATTTCCGTCGCCTCCACAGGCTGCTAGAAAGAATACAGCGGCTAAGAAAACTAGCCAGATTTTATTTTTCTGTTTTAACATGTTGTTTCCCTCCTCATTAAGGTTATGCTAAATTTTAGCAGATCGTTTTCAAATGTCAATACTAAATGAGCAAATTATTAGAGTTTTATTAATATTTATTAATGTATATAAAATTATTTAATGCATTTAGGAGAAGCTCTTTCGTTTCTTTCTGAAGTAAATGAAGAAACTTTATGATAAAATACATCGACAAAATGAGAAGAAAATGAGTATACATTTATTGATGAGGAGTAAATAAGGCAATTATATTCCAGCGGATGCGAAAACCATTTCTGTTGCTGCTGGAGACTTCCACTGGAAGCGAGAATATTTTGTGTTGCCAGTAGAAGCTAAACCTTCCTTCCAGCGAATTCAAAATTCATTTTCGTTGCTGCTAGGCGCTTCTTCTGGTCGCGAAATTCATTTTCGTTTCCACTGGAGATCTTTTACCCATTTATATAATAAAAAAATAAAAAGATATCCCTTGACTTAAAGTACACTTCAGCAATTACAATAAATGTGTTGAATATAAAATGTCTTATAAAATAATAGAAAGAGAGAGATCCTATGGTATTAAATGAAAAACAAACGTTATTAAATGGTAATGAAATCCCAGTAATGGGCGCTGGTGTTTGGATGATTGACAATGAAGATGTCGTGCAAGTAGTAAAAGATGCATTAGACTTAGGTTATCGTCATATTGATACTGCACAATCTTACCTTAATGAAGAAGGCGTAGGTCGCGCGATTCGCGAATCTGGTATTCCTCGTAAAGAAATCTTTGTTACAACAAAACTTGAAGGCGATATTAAAAATTATGACAAAGCCGTCACAGAAATTGATAAATCATTAGAGCGTTTGAACATGGATTATGTAGATTTAATGCTTATTCATAGTCCACAACCTTGGGCTCACTTCCGTGAAGAAGATAATCATTTCTTTGAAGGAAATCTCGAAGCTTGGTGTGCTTTAGAAGAAGCGTACGAAGCTGGAAAAATTAAAGCCATTGGTGTTTCTAACTTCCAACAAATTGATTTAGAAAATCTGATTGAAAATGGAAACGTAAAACCAATGGTTAATCAAGTACTCGCACATATCACAAACGTTCCGACTGATGTTATTGAATACAGTCAAAGCCAAGATATTGTTGTGGAAGCTTACTCACCAATTGCACACGGTGCTATTCTTGATCATCCGACTATAAAAGAAATTGCTGAGAAATATGAGGCTTCATCTGCTCAGCTAAGTCTTCGTTATGTTTTGCAATTAGATATGGTTGCTCTACCAAAATCTACAAACAAAGACCATATGAGAGATAATACCGCGCTTGATTTTACGATTTCAGATGAAGACATGCGTACATTAAATGAGCTACCTCTTATCGAAAATTATGGTGACGATTATGATATGCCCGTCTTTCGCTCACAATATAAAGAAAATTAAATGAGGAGAATAAAAATGGATAAACCTTATATCATCATACACACGCATACGTCTATTGATGGTAATTTAGATATTATGGATTTACCTGAGTTTAAAGAAGCCAGTCGACAGTACCAAGAGCTTGCAATCACTCCCGGAAAACAGCATTTTGATATTCAAGGTTACTTGAATGGGAAAACAACCACAGAAGACAATATGACGCACTATAAAACGCCCGAATTAGATGAAAATGCAGCGCTTGTTCCTGAAGGAGATTATGTAGCAGATCCAGATTCACCGATGTATTATTTATCTATCGATGCACGCGGCGAATTGGCCTTTGAAGAAAACTTCTCAAGCTATGGCGGGATCAACTCACATATTGTTGAGGTTTTAACCGAACAAGCTTCCAATGCTTATAAAGATTTTCTTCGAAAGAAAAAGATTTCTTATATTATTGCTGGAAAAGATCAAATTGATTATGAAATCATGTTAGATAAATTCTACAATTTATTTGGTATTGAAAGAATGATGGTCGGAGGTGGCGGAACACTTAACTGGTCATTTGTTCAAAATGGTTTAGTTGATGAGATTAGTGTTATTTTAGCACCGATTGGAAGCGGAGATCCAGATGGACATCGTTTCTTTGTCGCCAAAGAACCTTATTCTCAAATCAAAGAAACCGCCTTTGAGCTTGAATCTGTCCAAGCATTAGAGCATGGTACTGTATGGATTCGATATTCTGTAAAATAATAAAATAAGGACATACAAAAAGACGAAAGTTCAACACATAAAGTGAACTTTCGTCTTTTTTCATGATTTTTATTTAAACATTTGTTTCTCCAGCTTTTTCTAGTGCAAGTTTCGTAATAACGGGTCCTATTAATTCATAAATAAGTGTACCAACTAAAATAACCGCAGTAATCTCAGCGGCATGTTCGGGCACCAATTCTTCTGCAACAATTGTCAACCCTATAGCTACCCCAGCTTGCGGAATTAACATGGGACCTAAATATTTTTGGATATTCTCAGAAGTTTTCATTACTTTTGCACCAATATAGGCACCGGAAATTTTTCCAACCACTCGGAATATAATATAAATAATTCCTAGTAAACCAACCGTTGGTACGACATGGAGCTGTAATCTTGCCCCTGAAATAACAAAAAACATCATATAAATTGGAGGAGTAATATAATCCGCCATTTCATCCATTCGTTGAGCATCTAAGGATATATTCGTCAGAACTAAGCCACCTGCCATATTCGCTAACAACTCAGAGACTCCAAAGAGAGTAGAAACTCCTGTAATTAAAAAGACACTACCAATTAAAATCGAGAGACGAGCACTTCTGGTAGTGAACATTTTTAGAATATATTTTACTAAAAAACCAATAATAGCTCCTATAGCCAGGGCTAATAATATCTCTAAAATAGGATTCAATATCATCATAATGAAATTAGCAGAGCCATTTGTTCCTGATAACGTTTGAGTAATTGCTGCAGCAAAGCCAAATAAAATTAAAGCAATGGCATCATCTACTGCCACTACACTGAGCAAGGTATCCGTAACCGGTCCTTTCGCTTTATATTGTTTAATCACCATGACAGTCGCCGCTGGTGCGGTAGCTGCCGCGATAGCACCTAGTACAATCACTAATGAAAAATCAAATCCAGCGATAAGCAAAGCAATCTGGACAAGTAATACGGCAAGCGTTGCTTCAAAAATAGCAATCACAATAGGTGTCCAACCAACTCTTTTAAAATAACTAATTTTGAATGAAAGACCTATCGTAAATGCGATAAATCCTAAGGCAATCTGTGAAACCATACCTAAGGAAGCAATACTTTCTGCTGAAAGTATATTCAAAACAGAGGGGCCAATAATTAAACCACCCAACAAAAATCCTGTAACATTGGGTAGTCGTAAATAAGTAATTAATTTTCCGAAAAATAATCCGGTAAATAAAACAATCGCGATACTTAACAAAGCATCTAAATCCACAATATCAACCTTCAATTCTATATTTTAATCATACTCTCGAATACCTTCTGTAAACAAGAGTGGAACACCAAACAAGATTCCTGTTTCAGGTTTTGATAAATCCCCCAAAACATTTCGAATCGTTTGACGAGCTGTTTCTACCTTTTCTTCGTTTAAAATCATAAAAATCGTTTTGTTTTCTGTATGAGCGGGTGTAAATAAGGGACGAAGCGTTGAAATAATTTGCTCCTCTCCTAACGAAGAAAGGTGCCCCATCATACCAGAAGAATTTGTGACCGTTGCTGATTTAATCCCAACGTCACTTAGCTCCAACAAGAGTTCACTTAAATATTCTTCTTTTTCCAAAACGAGTACTAACATCACTTTTTTTGACATATCATTCACCTCCATCAATGAACACCATTACCCATCATAGGTGAAATAGAGACTTATTACAAACGAATCCCGGTTTAATCGCAATGTAAGCCTTATCTTTAGGTTTATTCATGACTTATCTCATACATTTCCTTCTTTAACATTAAAAATGGGCGTTGAAATTTTAAAAGAAGTGAAAGCAGATTCCAACTTAAGAATTTTTTACTCCTTAACAGAACATGCTTCCACAAACAAATAAAAACCCTAAAGCTCTTTGTTAAAGAGATTTAGGGCTTAGTCTATTTTTTGAGTTGTACTTTATTTAATCCTCCATTACCTAATGAAAAACACATGCTTTATTTAAACCTGCTCATCTTTCCATTCAATACGGACATCCACATTTCCTTTGCCTAAGACAGACGCTAGATTTTCTGGTTGGCTTACTTTACCTAAACGTGTATAGGAATAAGGCGTTTCAAAATCCTTATAAAATAATACGATCGTACGACCGCCGTAAAGCATAAAATCTCCATTTTCAATAAAATTTACTTGTTCACTTTGAGTGGGAAGTGATTGATCTAAATCAAAGTACTTTTCATTGGCATTTAAATCATTCATTGTAATCTCAAGGGGGAGCTGTTCTATAAGCACCTGAGTAGTCTCGTTTTCAGTTAAAGTCGCCTCAAATGTTTCATCATTTATCGTAAATAAAATAGTACTCATCATTTTTTCTCCTTCTATTTATATTTATCCATTCTAGTGTAGCACTTGAAGTGAAGTTCAAGTCAATCAAATCTCTTTACTTTTTACTGCCATCTGGAATGGAATAAATTTAGATTTCAAGGCAATTATATTGTAAAATATTTAGGAATGACTTTATCTCATATCTTGTTCTTTAAAACCCAGCAATAATCTTCAAAGGAGAAAATTATTATGACAACCACGATAAGAAAATGCACCCTCCAAGATTTACAGGCACTTAAGGAGATCAGTATCCAAACTTTTGACGATACCTTTCGTGCAAAAAATAAACCAGAGAATATTGATGTTTATTTAAAAATGACCTTTCAATCCTCTCTACTCGCAGAAGAATTAGCACATCCTTCATCCGAATTTTATTTTATCTACTATAACAATCAACTAGCAGGTTATTTAAAGGTAAATACCTCAGATGCTCAAACAGAAAAAATGGATAAAAATTCTCTAGAAATTGAACGACTTTACCTTTTATTTTCTTTCCAAAAAAAGGGGTTAGGCGATGAATTGATGAAGTTTGCTTTTAAACGAGCAAAAGAATTAAATAAGCACTCTATTTGGTTAGGTGTTTGGGAGAAGAATGAGAACGCAGTCGCTTTTTATAAAAAATATGGTTTTGAAAAAGTAGGTGCACATTCTTTTTATATGGGCGATGAAGAACAAGTCGATTGGATTTTCTCCGTAGCTCTTTAAACAAAGCCTGCGTTTTTGAGCCCCAACATAAGTAAAAATTTTTCAAATTTCAAAAAGGAATTAAATATATCTAATTAAAACGATAAAAAAGAAGCGACTAAAATTCTTTTACTTTAGTCACTTCTTTTTCTTGTGTTCAAATCAATTAAAGCTTACTTATTTCATCCATCATAGCTGGACGATTTTTGTAATTTGTTTTTAAGTCTGAAATGATTCTCGTTACTCTTTCTTCACTATTGGGCAAGTATTGCATTTGACGGATTAACGAAACAATTTGTCGATATTTCTTCCTAGAACCACTTAATTCTGACAAGCTCATAATTTCTTTCTCATAACGGTCAAATACTTGATTGGGATAACGTTCGACCAAAAGTTTTTGATGAGTCTGTAGGTAGTGTAAACCATATTGTTGCATTACATATTCCATTAACCATTCGTAAAGTTCTTCTTCTACGAGTATTTTGTCAATTCCTGTTGCTTTGGAAAGATCTTTTAGGATATCTAAACGGTTTTCAGCCCATTCTTCTTTCGTATAAAGATCCTTATACTCTTGATAATGTTCAAAGTCAATTGAATGTCCATCAATAATTAAATCCCATAGTTCTTTTTGATAGGCTTCTTCATCTCCAATTCTTTTATACAATTCTTTAAGTTTGATTCGATAATCACGAGAAATAATTGTAGAAGAAGTTCCTCCATCCATATTCTTTCCATCTTCAAGTAGTTTGATTGCTGTTTTAGTTTCATCGCTATCAAGCAGTTGATCCACATAGAATTCTCTTATTCTAGGATGAGCTAAATTATTTTGACAAAAGGCTTCAATCTTTTCTTTTTCATTTAATAATTTTAACAATTCAAGATATTTTATTCCCCATTCTTGAGCTTTATATTCTCTGTACCACGAGCTTTCTTCATTTTTAAGTTGATCAAATTGTTCTTTTGAGAAAATTAATTTATCTTCTAGAAATTCTTGTTCTTTAAAATTTTCAAAGATAATTTCTTCTACGTATTCTTCCATATAATCCACTAGTTGCCCATTTAATTGGTCTTTAAACCATTGAAATATTTCCCGTTTTAACTCAATCGTACAATTATTGAGGATCTCATTCCAAATCTCCATAGAACGATAAGCAATATTCGTTGTTGTGCCTCCAGAATCATCCAGTTCTTGTTTCGAGATATCAACGAATATTTTCGATATCAATTCAAACGATTCTTTGTGATAACCGTATTTCAAAAGATTATTCTCGATTTCTTGTTCAATAAATACCCCTAAATCTGCCTCCAATTCCATCGCATCATAATAATGGATAAAACCTGATGAATCACTGTTTGCATAAAAAAATTCATCAATTGTATTTTTATAAACTAATAAATCTTCTTTTGATGCTTTATGACCGATTTTTCTTTTGAATGAGTTGATAAATCGATTATCTTCTTTTATAACTTCTATTAAAAATGTTCGAACAAGTTGTTCATCCGCCTCATTGACCAATTCTTCAATATTTATTTCTTTTTCTTCTTGATCTAGACGCATTCTTTCTCTGTCAACAGCATACAATACGGCTGCTGCGTGTTTACAATTATTTCCTTCAGCAGCATGCGGGCAATCACAATAAATAGCAACTACCTCTTGATGCTCGTCAAACTCAATTTCTACATCATACATTTGAGTACCTTCAACTTTTGCTTTTACGGAGCTTGTTGAATATTCTGTTATTTCAACAAGTTTACGTACGAAATAATCGAAGCCTCGTGTTAATATATGCTCTTTAAAAGTATATGTCCAATGCATTATTCAAGTCCTTTCGTCATTTAGTTATATTATAACACCACTCTCAACTAAAGCTCATTAAACTGCGAATATAATACATTTTATGTAAGCTTTGTAATGTTTACGCATTTTATTACATGAGAATTGCAAAAAACTACATAGCAAAGACTAATTCATCACAAAGCCTGTAATAAACGCATTTCGTTATTTTTTTATGCTAAAGTACTAACTCAATGAGGCGAGCGTCTCATTGAACTATTGTTTATGGAAATGGAAACCTAGGAAAAATTAAAAAGGAGTACATTATACAAATGAATTTAATTAAAAAAGGACTATTGACTCTCGGTGCTACTGCTGCTTTAGCAGGAACTTTCGCAGTAAATAATACATTAAACGTAGAAGCTGCTGAATGGGAAGCACGTACTGTAGAAGAAGTAAAAACAGATATTCAAAGTAATGGTGTAGAAAGTAGATATACAATTCAATGGGGAGATACTCTAGGAACAATCTCAAAAGCACTAGATATTTCAATTGATCAAATCGTTAATGCCAATGAAATTGCAAATCGTGATTTAATTATTGCAGGAAATACTTTGCACTTATCAACTGAGCTAGATACTGTCGCTATTGAAGACAACGTAACTCATGAAGTAGAAACATTTGAGTTAGAAGAACCCGTAGCTGAAGAAACAACAGAACCTGTTGAGGAACCAGTTGAAGCACCTGTGGAAGAGGCGCCTGTTGAAGAAGCTCCTGCTGAAACGACAACAGCGGAAGTTGCAAATACAACAAGCGGTTCAGAAGCAGAAGCGAAAGCTTGGATTGCTTTCAAAGAATCTACGGATAATTATAATGCAAGAAATGGACAATACATTGGAAAATACCAATTAACAGATTCTTACCTTAACGGTGACTTCTCACCTGAGAACCAAGAACGCGTTGCGGATGAATATGTCGCTAGCCGTTACGGCTCATGGACAGCCGCTAAAGAATTCTGGCTACAAAATGGTTGGTATTAATTAGAAGAGCTAAATAATTTAAAGTTGTCTCCTATACCACCTCACCTACCCTTCTTGGGTAGGTTTTTTTGTATCTCTGAATCAAAAAATATTCTTCGTTCCTTATTCCGTGCAAAGATACAAATTTTCTCTAAATATAGTGACAAAATGTCACTATATTGTTATACTCATTTAGGATGAGAAGTCTAATATGTTTTTAAAGAGAGGGATCAAATGCCTAAAAAAACATTTCTTAATTTAAATGAAGAAAAATCAGAAGGTGTTATTAAAATACTTATTGACGTTTTTTATGATAGAAATGTCAGTCAAGTGACTGTTTCAGAAATTGTGGAGGCACTTGGAATGTCTCGTGGAGCTTTCTATAAGTATTTTTCAGATATCTATGATGCTTACTATACGATAGCTAAAAAATGCGCTTATGAAGTTCATATGAACATCATGAAGTTCATTAAAAACAATGAAGATGATTTTATACAAGGTGTGGAGGAATTTTTGTCTTGGTGTGCGGATCTAGATAAGGAAAGTTATGACTGGAAAAGTATTCAAATGCTGAGTTTAAGTAATGCTAATGTATACGCTAAAAGGACTTCAATTGATGAAGATACTTTGAATTCCAGAATGGTTCAAGAATGGTTTACTTTACTTAAGAAAAATGATTTCCAATTTGATACAAAAGAAGAAGCTCTCTATTTTTTATATTTTATTGAGCACTTTCTGATCACTTCTTTGCAAGACTTCATTGTAAATGAATGGTCGAAAAAAGAACTGATGAAAGACTTTTCTTATAAGAAAAAATGGATCATAAATGGGATTAAAAATAATTAAATGGAGATGATGTAAAATGAAAAAAATAGCTTATTCGAGTTTAGGTTATACAATTTTTGGATTATTGGTTGGTATTTTTTATAGGGAACTTCCAAAAATGATACAAGCTACAGAAGCAGTGGCTGAAAGTCAGTTAAGTGTTGTCCACACCCACTCATTTACCTTAGGAACTTTCTTCTTTTTGTTTGTTTTAATTTTAGCGAAATTATTCCAGCTTGATTCACATAAGCATTTCAATAAGTTCTTTACTACCTATCATGTTGGATTGGGAGTGACTGTTTTAGTTATGCTTGCTCATGGAATTTATGTCACGTTTGGAAATGATCCACATGCTGCTTTCTCTGGGGTTGCTGGTATTGGACATATTATCTTAACCATTGCCTTTGGACTATTCTTTTATATCTTAATTCAAGGAATCAATCAAAATCTAAGCTTTGCAAAATAAAAATTAACTACAAAAAAGCGGAAGAAATCAGTGAATCACTGATTCGACTTCCGCTTTTATTTTTTATTCTATTTTATTTCTTGAATGATTAATCAATCGTCACGCTCGGTTTAGTTGTAATCTTTAGGCCTGCTTCTTTTAGAACATTTCCGATCTTACAGCGCTTATCTACAGATTCAACTGCTCTTTTTTGCTCCTTGTTGTTCTTTTTCTGTTGCTTCACTTGATAATCTTATTTTAGGATAGTGGGTAATGCTGTATGTATTATCATTTTTAGTCACTTCGATTTCCATAGAGAAATCAGTAACAGGAAGTTTTCTAATATCCATTAAATTGACTAAAGTTAATGCTAAGCACGCTCCAGCAGATGATCCTAATAAATCTATTGGTGCAAAACCTTCGCCGCTTCCTTTACTATCGCCCGTCCATTTTAACTTTAATGTTGACATACTCAGACCACCTTAATTTTTATAGCTTTTAATTCAACTACTCTATTGAATAGTTTCGTAATATCATAAGTATTCCTTATCTAAGGTTGATTCAAAATTCCTCTGAAGTATTTTTACAGAGACTTAAAGGGGTGAAAGAATAAATAAAAAGGACTAGATGAGGTGTATGAAAAATATATGATAGCTATACTTTTTCTAACTCGATTTTTCTTTAAATAAGCATTTAATTCTGAAATAACCTTGGATATTCTACCCTCTATTTGTATAGACTGTTTCGGATAAATTTACAATTAATATATTTATCAGCTGATAAGTGCTAGAATTTATGTTAAAACCAATATTTAAATGAAAATTTTAATAAGAAAAACTTGCTAATTGCGATTTCTACATAGAAGAATGAAGAAGTATGTTTCTATATGCGTTAAGGGATTACCTTATAATCCCTTATTAGCAGAAAAAACACCCTTAGAATTTCAGAGAGTGAAATCTAAAGAGTGCATAAAAAAGGTATAAATTTATATCATGATTACTTGAGTTCGATTAAGACTCTTACTATATCTTTCAAAACCTTATTGATCCTTACTATATATCGCATATTCATGAGATAGTTGATCAAAGATAAAACTAAGAGGGATAGATGACCAATGGTGATTGTCGAGATCTAATGAAGAATCTAAAAAATGTAGAGCATGTGTAACTAGATTAGATAATGGGTTATCAGAGTGGATGGTTACACCTACTGTGACAACTCCCTTACTGCTGATATATTCCATAGTTTCTTCGTAGCCCTCCATGTTTCCACTTAATGAAACAATAAAAATCATAGAATTTTCATCTAAATGTTTACTGGCTATTTCTAAATCATCTTTATTTCTCAAAGTTTTTAACGAATGGCCATAATAGAGTAAATCATTCGCAAAATTATCGACAATTTGTTTTTGTTTCCAACCAGTGCCAAAACAGTATAGATCATTATGTAAAATCATATCTGAAACAATCGACGAAAACTTCTCTTCATTTAATTGATATGTAATTTGAATATCTTCAATGGTTTCTTTAAAGTAAAGATTCTCACTTATTTTTCCAAACTTATTGTTTTCTTCTGCTTCTAAATACTCTTCAATTATATATTTAAACTCAGTATAGCCGTTAAATCCTAATTTCTTAACTAATCGGTGTAAAGAGGTCGTTGAAGTATAGACTTGTTTAGCAAGTTCTGAGAGAGTAGATTTTGGAATAAGTTGCATATTCTCTTCTAATCTTTTAATTACCGATTGATCTGTTTGAGTTAACTGGTCTTCATAAACAGTACGTAAATATCTAAAATAAGCCATCCTATCCACCTCCGAAAAAACTGGAAAATTTTCCGCAAATGAGAAATAAAACCATAAATCTCGGAAACGTTTCCTTTTCTCTTGAATGTCTTTATTATAGCACAATCCTTTGGTAAAATTTATTTGTAAGCGATAACAAACTTCAGAGGAGAGTAAAACAATGAAACAAACAATCACAATTGCAGGTGCTGGTAGTGGATATACCCCTGGCATAATTTTAACCATGTTGAATCAAGAAGATTTTGAAGTCGAAGAGATCCGATTATACGACAATGATACGGAAAAGAATCATGATATGGAAATTATCATGAAATATATCATTGAGAAGGAAAGTTATAATGTTTCTTTAAAAAGGACTGAAGATCCAAAAGAGGCATTTACTGGGACTGACTTTGTCTTTTCTCAAATACGTGTTGGAAAAATTGAGATGCGAGAACAAGATGAAAAAATACCTTTAAAATATGGTGTCGTTGGACAAGAGACTTGTGGATTAGGTGGTTTTTCATATGGTATGCGTTCTATGAAAGGCTTCTTGAACTTAGTCGGAGATATCCAAGAGTACGCTCCTGAAGCATGGATTCTCAATTATACAAACCCTGAAACACTGATTGCTGAAGCCGTCCGCAGAGAATATCCAAAAGCTAAAATCATTAATGCATGTGATATGACAATCAGTATTGAAGAACTCGCTGCGGAAAGCTTCGGTTACAATCGTGAAAACTGGATTCCCATTTATTATGGGTTAAATCATTTTGGTTGGTACGATTCCATCTACGATACAGAGTTAAAACGAGACATTATGCCTGAATTGCTTGAAAAACTTAGAATCGAAGGCTTACTTGTTCAAGGTCTGGAAAATAGTTGGGCACAGACGTATGAGAATATGCGATTGATCGTTGAAAACTTCCCTACTCATTTACCGAATAACTACCTTGAATATTATCTCTATCCAAACTTAGTTGTTGAACAATCAAATCCTGACTATACACGTGCAAATATGATTATGGAAGGTCGTCTTAACAAAATCAAAGAAACAGTTCAAAATATTCAGAATCAAGAAAATCTTGATCAAATCGATTACAAAAGTAGCGAGCATGGTAAATACATTGTGGAAATCGCAGCTTCTATTTTAAACAATAAAAATGAGCGATTTATGTTAATTGTTCCAAATAAAGGAGCGATTCCGAATTTAAGAGAAGACGCTGTAGTCGAAGTTCCTTGCTATGTGAATGCCACTGGCGTCGAATCAATTTCCTTACGATTTGACATTCCTGATTTCCACAAAGGTTTGATGGAAGCTCAAGTAGCTTCAGAAAAATTATTAGTTGATGCGTTCTATGAAAATTCTTACCAAAAAGCATTAGAAGCCTTCACGTTAAATCAGACCGTCCCCAATGCGGATGTCGCAAAAAAAGTCCTAGATGAATTCATCGAAGTCAATGGAGACTATTGGGTAACGTTAAATTAATCAGTTCAGGAAATTGAATGGAGGATATTATGAGCTTATTGATTATCAATGCAGATGACTTTGGCTATAGTACAGGAATTAACTATGGAATCATTCACGCTTTTCAAAGAGGGGTTTTAAGTTCAACAACTATGATGGCAAATATGCCCGGATTTGATGAAGGGGTGATATTAGCAAAAGAAAATCCGGAGTTAGGGATCGGGGTTCACTTGGCTTTGACGTGTGGGCGCCCCTTAAGAAGTGATGTAAAAACACTTATAGATGAAAGAGGGAATTTTCGTCATCTATCATTTTATGAGAAAAAGTTTGAAATCGATACGGATGAATTGTATCAAGAATGGAAAGAACAGATTGGAAAAGTGATGCAAAGCGGGATTGAACCTACACATTTAGATAGTCACCACCATGTGAACTCTCTTCCACTCATTTCAGAAGTTTTCAATCAATTAGCGAGGGAGTATCAGTTACCTGTTCGAAATAACTTTTCAGTTCCAGAAGATATTACGACAACTAATCGGTTCACTACATCCCTTGATGCCATCGGAGGGGTGAGAGAAATATGGAAAGCAATGGAGATTCGCAACATCATTGAAGATTGCAAAAATTTTGAAACCGTAGAAGCCATGTGCCATCCAGGGTATGTAGATAACATATTAATTCAAAACTCAAGCTTAAGAGAATATCGTGCAGTGATAGCAGCTGAACTTCAAAGAAAGGATTTTGCAGAAATTTTGGAAAAAAATGATATTTCTTTAGGAACTTATAACGATTTATAAAGTTAATAATTGGTTCAGCTTATGTATAAAGAATAAAAGGAGGAATTATCTATGGAAAATTTGAAGAACAATGTTCAAAAATTAGGTCGCTCGATGTTAGTCCCTGTTGCAGCCATGCCATTGGCCGGGATTCTATTAAGATTAGGTGCTGACGATTTACTCAATATTCCCATCTTAATGGCAGCAGGAAATGCAGTCTTTAGTAACTTGGATATCTTATTTGCAATTGGTGTGACCTTAGGATTCGCAAAAGCAAGAGATAAAGGAATGGCAGCTTTAACAGCAATACTAGCAATATTAACTTTACGTGAAGGGTTAACCATTATGGATCCCGAAATTAGTATGGGCATCTTTGGTGGTTTAGTATCCGGTGGTTTAGCAAGCTGGACTTGGAATAAATTTAAAAATCAAGAGCTTCCTAAAGTACTTTCATTCTTTGCTGGAGAAAGATTTCCACTTACAATGGTTATGTTATTTACAGTTATCATTTCATTTATTTTAGGTCTTATTTGGCCTCCGATCCAAAATGTATTGGATACCTTTGCCCAGAGTTTAATTGGAATGGGTGCTGTCGGTGTTGGAATTTATTTATTCTTAAATCGCTTGTTAATTCCTTTAGGTCTACATCATGTATTAAACTCGTATATTTACTTTGAAGTTGGTGAATTTACAACGGAGGCTGGAGAAGTAGTCACTGGTGAAATCCCTCGATTTTTAAATGGTGATCCTACCGCAGGTTTTTTCTTGGCTGGATTCTTTGTTGTTATGATGTTTGGAATACCAGGAATTGCTTTCGCAATTTACCGTGCAAGTTATAACCAAAACAAAGAGCGAGTAAAAGGGGTCATGGGAAGTAGTGCATTTACTTCTTTTCTTACAAACATTACTGAACCAACGGAGTTTAGCTTCATGTTTATCTCTCCCCCACTATATGTCATTCACTCGATCTTAGCTGGTTTGGCTGGTGTTGTAACCTATCTATTGAAGATAAGAATTGGTTTCTCGTTTGGTGCAAGCTTTATAGATTACGTAATAAACTTTAATATTGCCGATAATGCTTGGATGATTATCCCTATAGGAATCGCCTTTTTCTTCATCTATTATTTTACTTTCTACTATTTCATTGTCAATCGAGATATCGAAATGGTTGGACGAGAAAAAGAACGTGAATTTACAGAAGAATCTACGGATGAGGAAAAAGAATTATCGTTAAACACAAGAAATTATGAATACCTGGCTAAAAAATTACTACAATCATTAGGTGGTTCAGATAATATTGATGATGCTTATAACTGTGTCACTCGTTTAAGGGTTACCGTTAAAGACTCTTCAAAAGTAGACGAAGGTCGCATACAACAAACAGGAGTTACTGGGATTGTAAAGCCTTCAGAGACCAATTATCAAATCATTATTGGACCGGAAGTGACTAGTGTAATGAACGAATTCAATAAACAAATGGACAAAGATTGATCCTTAGATTCAAATTTCATTTTCCAAAAAATTATACCCGAAAGTTAGTAGTGTACAAACTGACTTTCGGGTGTTTTCATCTTTAGCTTGAAAAAATATTATATTTAATTCCAAAATTTTAAGTTTAATTTAACCACTTCAACAAAGTGATTCTTGTAAAATTCGCTAAGTTTTATTGAATGCTAATTAACTGTCTTTTGCTTGATATGGGTATGGACATGATACTCGCGTTAGCGAGACATGTTAGGGTTGTTTTAGATTCAATTCTAAACAACAGACACGGGGGAACCATCTATCAACACCAAATATTATAGAGCCATTTTTAAGACAGAATAATGATTTTTGATGTTGCATACCTCAAATTGGTGAACAACCGCCGGTAAATCAAGAAAATAAAAAAGACAAAGGGTCAATCCCTTGTCTTATCAAAGCCACTTGCCGGAATCGAACCGGCGGCCTCATCCTTACCATGGATGCGCTCTACCGACTGAGCTAAAGCGGCATTTATTAAATTTTACTTATAAAAAAACTCCGCAAGCAGGACTCGAACCTGCGACAGCGTGATTAACAGTCACGTGCTCTACCGACTGAGCTATTGCGGAATAAAATTGTCACTATTTAATTAATAAAAAAGAACGGCAGCGTCCGGCTTTCACAAGGGGAAACCCCTCACTATCCTCGGCGCAAAGAAGCTTAACGGCTGTGTTCGGCATGGGAACAGGTGGATCCTTCTTGCTATAGTCACCGTACTTATTTTATTTTTGAGAACTTTGTTCTCTCAAAACTAAACAGCTGATTCGATGCATCACAACACCAAATTACCTTTAACCCAACGTTTGTTGGTTAAGTCCTCGACCGATTAGTACTGGTCCGCTCAATCTATCACTAGACTTACACTTCCAGCCTATCTAC
>JBCLPZ010000005.1:0-61646 GCA_041223305.1 Carnobacteriaceae bacterium 52-44
TTTTTTTATTTGATTTTCTTCAAATATCTTACAGCTTATCTTTTATCATCGTTTTTCATAGATCTTTTGGAGGTACCAGATTTTCTCTTTATTTTCTTTCTAAATTAATTTTGGATCATTCAAAGGGGGATTGTCAAGAAGAACGACTGACAGTAAAAAGAAGCAAAAACCGAAATCAATATTGTATTTCACATATTACGTGAATATTTCCTATATAAACAGAACATAATGAGAACATAACGATTGAATAACATCCAGCCGTTAAGTTTGTGTCTCGAATATACTTCCGATATACTCCTGTTTCGCTAAAAAGAGCGTAAAAGGAGAAGTTGAAAAATGATAAATAAAATGTTGCTGAGTACGATGATGGCAATGTCTTTATTATTGCCTGTAAATATTCAAACATATTTATCCAATCATTCAGATACTCAAACAGCAGAGAATGAAAGTTTATCGAGTGCGGAATTTATTTCGGGAAATTTACTCGGATTGCTAGAAGATCAATGGAAAGATTTAACGGACAAACCCGTCACACCAGCAGTTACTCATGTAGCAGAAAATGATACAACAAATGAAAAGATAGAAGAAACAAAAGAAACACCTCAAGAAATGATTGAAAATTGGACAAAGAACTTTCCGACCTATGATGGAGATTCTAAACAAACACAATTTATTCAAAGAATTGCACCTGCTGCAGTTTTGATTGCGGATCAGTATGGAATTTATCCTTCAGTAATGATTGCCCAAGCAGCGCTTGAATCGAGTTGGGGACAGTCTGATTTAGCGACTGTTTATAATAATTTAATGGGCACGAAAGGAACTTGGAAAGGAGAAAGTATTACTGTTCGGACTCGTGAAGATGTAAATGGCGAAAGTGTTTATATCAACGCTGGCTTTAGTGTCTACGATTCTTGGGGAGCTTCCCTTTATCGATATGGAAACTTGATGAGAAATGGTCTAAATTGGGATACAGAGTACTACCATGGGACTTGGCGTGAAAATACAGACAGTTATTTAGAAGCAACCGATTGGCTTCAAGGCCGATATGCCACAGATACTTCTTATGCGAACAAATTAAATCAAACCATTCAAACATTTAATTTAGAACAATATGATGCCATTGAGAGTCCAGATGAAAATTTAGAAGAATTGCTTAAAGAGCTTGATCTTCAATACGAAGAAGCTTTATAAACTAAATAAAGAAAGAATGAATCGAAATACACATAACCTGTATTTCGATTTTTTCTTTAAAATAACTGAATTTTCCTTTAATTTTTGACTTTATGGAAAATATTTAGGAACCATCTTTGCTAACGCTTGAAAGTACTGATAAAATAAGGGAGATAAAAACTAGAAGAGGTGCACGGGTGAGAATATTATTTATTGGCGATGTATCAGGTACTGTTGGTCAAAAGATGGTTCATGATTATTTGCCTCAATTACGCCAAGAATATAAACCACAAGTTGTCATTTTAAATGGTGAAAATGCGGCAGACGGAAGAGGAATTACTGAAAAAATTTACAAAGAATTTCTCACACAAGGTGTGGATTGTATCACGATGGGAAATCATACATGGGATAACTACGATATTTTTAATTTTATTGATGAAGCCACACACATTATTCGACCGGCTAACTATGAAAATAATGACCTAGTTCCGGGAGTAGGCATGCGAATTATTAATATAAACAAACAAAAACTAGCCGTTATTAATTTGACAGGTCGTTCATTTATGGGGAGTTTTGACGATCCTTTCCGCGTAGGGGATGAGCTTATCGCAGAAGCGAAGAAAGAAACAAATCATATTTTTATAGACTTTCATGCGGAAGCGACAAGTGAAAAACAAGCGGCAGGATGGTATTTTGATGGAAAAGTTTCTGCCATTGTAGGAACACATACGCACGTTCAAACAAACGATGCGCGAATTTTACCCAATGGAACAGCCTATCAAACGGATGTAGGAATGACCGGATTTTATAACGGGATTCTGGGGATGAAAAAAGAATCAATTATTGAAAATTTCCGCACACAATTACCGACACGTTTTACAACCCCTGAAAATGGACCGGGTCAGTTAAACGCTTGTCTCGTTAAAACGGATGACAAAACCGGACGCGCTATAAAAATCCAGATTATTCGAATTGATGACGACACGCTGTTTATGGACTAATCACAAACCTTTCTTCGAAAATACGAAACGAAGAATGAAGTTTTATGAAACACGAATTTTAGAGGAAGTTAGAGGAGTGGAAAGATTGCCTCAAGACACGAAACACACACCAATGATGGAACAGTATTTTGAAATAAAAAATGAATATCCAAACGAATTTTTGTTTTTCCGACTTGGTGACTTTTATGAATTGTTTTATGAAGATGCCATTAAAGCATCACAAATTTTAGAGTTAACTTTAACGAGCCGTAATAAAAATGCAAAAGATCCTATTCCAATGGCAGGGGTCCCTTATCATTCCGCACAAGGCTATATTGATCGATTAATTGAACAAGGTTATAAAGTAGCGATTTGTGAACAAGTGGAAGACCCGAAAGAAGCCAAAGGGATGGTTAAACGCGAAGTGGTTCAGGTCGTGACTCCTGGAACGGTTATGCAAGGAGAGGTCGTTCATGAAAATGAAAATAACTATCTTGCAGCCGTTTTAGAAAAGGCGGGTATTTTTGCACTGGCTTATGTAGATTTAACGACCGGAGAATTGCGCGCAACCAAACTAAGCTCTAGAGCAGAAGTTTACAGTGAGATTGCTGGTTTAGAAGTAAAAGAAGTTCTTTTTTATGAAGGAGAAAGCGTTGGATTACGTGCCGAATTAGAGAAACGTTTAGGAACGGTTTTTTCTTATTTAAATAAAGATGTAAAAGCAATGGAAGAAGAAACTTTCAATGATGTGACTGATAATATTTCGGACGAAACGATCTTGCCAGTCTTAAAACTATTGCTGAATTATCTTGCGAAAACACAAATGCGCAGTCTCGATCATCTGCAATTAGCCGAGCAATATGATACATCTCACTATTTAGCTTTCACACAAGAAGTGCGCCGTAATTTAGAACTCACGACGTCATTACGCGACGGATCTAGAAGTGGAACTTTGCTGTGGGTATTGGATCAAACAAAAACTGCGATGGGCGGACGCATGCTGAAAAGCTGGCTGGATAAACCGTTAATTAATGTACATGAAATTAATAAGCGTCAAGATTTAGTCGAGAATATGCTGAACCATTTCTTTGAACGAACAGATTTAAATGAAGTATTAACGCGCGTGTATGATTTAGAGCGTTTAGCTGGACGTATTGCCTATGGCACAGTGAATGCACGTGATCTCATTCAATTAAAACGTTCACTCCAACAGATTCCACAGTTGATTGAAATTATTTCATTGATGAATGTGGATGGAACTTGGGATGAGCTATTAAGAGAAATTGATCCGGTAAGTGAAGTCTCTGATTTAATTGAGCATGCGATTGAAGATGAACCGCCGATTTCCATTATGGAAGGGGAAATTATCAAAGATGGTTTCAACGATCAACTGGATGAATATCGCGATGCAATGACCAATGGAAAACAATGGTTAGCTGAATTAGAAGCTAAAGAGCGTCAAGAAACAGGAATTAAAAATTTAAAAGTAGGCTTTAATAAAGTCTTTGGGTATTTTATTGAAATCACCAAAGCCAATTTAGAACGGGTAGAAGAAGGACGCTATGAACGGAAACAAACGCTGACGAATTCAGAGCGCTTTATAACGCCTGAGCTAAAAGAAATGGAATCAACCATTCTTGGAGCTGAGGAGAAATCGCAAGCGTTAGAGTATGAGTTATTTGTTACGGTGCGTGAAGAAGTAAAAGTAGAAATCGAACGGATTCAGAAGTTAGCTCGCTTAGTTGCACAAATTGATGTGCTTCAAAGTTTCGCACAAGTCAGTGAAGATAATCATTTTACACGCCCGATTTTTCATGAAGATACACAAGATGTCCACATTGAAGAAGGGCGTCATCCAGTGGTTGAGCACGTGATGGAAGACCAAGAATATGTACCAAATGATGTTTCTTTAGAAGATGAAACAGATATTCTCTTAATTACTGGACCGAATATGTCAGGTAAAAGTACGTATATGCGTCAAGTCGCCTTGATCATTATTATGGCGCAGATGGGTTGTTTTGTGCCAGCAACGAAAGCAAAATTACCGATCTTTGATCAAGTCTTTGCGCGAATTGGAGCGATGGATGATCTAATTTCAGGACAAAGTACGTTCATGGTCGAAATGAATGAAACCAACCAAGCCATTTCCAATGCAACACCGAATAGTTTGTTGTTGTTTGACGAAATTGGTCGTGGAACAGCGACTTATGATGGCATGGCTTTAGCCGAAGCTATTATTGAGTATGTCCATGATCGCGTCGGTGCAAAAACTTTGTTCTCTACACACTATCATGAATTAACTGTTTTAGAAGAGCGTTTAGAGCGGTTAGAGAACATCCATGTTGGAGCTGTTGAAGAAGATGGCGACTTAGTCTTTCTTCATAAAATGGCACCTGGTTCAGCGGATAAAAGTTACGGCGTACAAGTTGCTAAATTAGCGGGTTTACCGACGTCTGTTTTAAACCGAGCTTCAACTATTTTAACCGAGCTTGAGAAGAAAAATGAAGATTCTCCTATCGTATCTGGCACACCCGAAGAGTTAAGTGCTGAACAAGTAGAAGCCGAAAAAGAAAGTAGTAAAAAAGATCAAGTCGCTGAAGTAGATGCTGCAGTGGAAGATGGTCAGCTTTCATTATTTAGTGGCGCTTGGTCTGAACATGAAGAAAATGTGTTGAATGAATTGAAGAAATTAGATGTTTTAAATTTAACCCCGCTTGAAGCAATGAATTTATTAAATGAATTACAAAATAAACTGCAAGACTAAGAAGATTTTTTTGATAGAGTATTTTTGTAGGGCGGAGTAACTTCGCGTCCATATGTAACAAAGTATAAGTGCGTGAACCTGTTCTTCCGTCCACATGCGATGAAGGATAAGTGCGTGAACCTGTTCCCACGTCCATATGCGATGAAGGATAAGTGCACGAGCCCCATCTCACGCCCATATACACTAGAATATATGGACGTGACTATAAAATATTTAACAAAAAGAATAAAATTGAGAGTGTTGAAAATTTCGCTAGAAATTTTCATCACCTTAAACTTAAAAAGGACGAAATTTGAGAACAAACTTCAACGAAAACAACTAGTAGAAGGGAGGAGCAATATCATGTCAGAAATTAAAATTTTATCTGAAACGCTAGCTAACCAAATTGCAGCGGGAGAAGTCGTTGAAAGACCAGCTTCAGTTGTCAAAGAGCTCGTAGAGAATGCGATTGATGCAGAGAGTACACAAATAAAGGTAGAAATTGAAGAAGCAGGCTTATTAAAAATGGTCGTTACTGATAATGGAAACGGCATTCCTAACGAAGATGTGGAGCGTGCTTTTGAGCGCCACGCTACCAGCAAGATTTATACACCAGATGAATTATTCCGTATTCGTACGCTTGGCTTCCGTGGCGAAGCTCTGCCAAGTATTGCTTCTGTATCAGAGTTAACGATTGAAACAGCAGAAAATGGGAAACCAGGAAAGCATTTGTATTTAAAAGGCGGAGAAATTATAGAAAATACGTCCGCTCAATCGCGTCGTGGAACGATGATCAGGGTAGAACAATTATTTTATAATACGCCGGCCCGTTTAAAACATATTCGTTCACTTCGAACAGAAGTTTCGCATATTACAAATTATATGAATCGATTCGCTTTGTCGAATCCTCATATTTCTTTTGAATTTATTAATGATGGCAATCAAATTATGAAAACCGTCGGAAATGGAGATATTCGACAAGCCATTGCCAGTGTGTATGGTGTAAATATTGCGCGGAAAATGCGTAAAATTGAAGCAGAAAACTTTGATTTTAGAGTTTCGGGGTACACTTCACTTCCAGAAGTGACACGCGCAAATAATTCCTATATCACATTGATTGTAAATGGACGTTATATTCACAATTATCATCTGAATCGTTCAGTTATCGACGGCTATGCGTCAACATTGATGATTGGGCGTAACCCAATCTCGGTGATAAATATCGAAATGGATCCACTGCTTTTAGATGTGAATGTGCATCCAACCAAACAACAAGTTCGCATCAGCAATGAAACGGAATTGGGTCAATTAATTAAAGACACCATTCATAAACAAATGCATCAAGAAGTTCGGATTCCAGGCTCGCCTGATGAAGGTAACACACGTCGTATACAACCACGAGAAGAAAAACCAGAACAAATGAATTTTGAATTCCAGACGAAAAACAAGTCGCGTGATTTTTCTTTCCAGACTCCACAAAATACAAAACCGGAAGCTGAGCAGAGACTTCATCATTCCGGAACGGAGCCGACAGGACAAAATCAGTGGAGCCCTGAGCGTGAGGTTGAGACGCGCGATGTCGTAAATGAATCTGATTTTCCGGTCTTGACGCATCGTGCCAGTATGGAAGATTCAGCGCTTGAATTGGCGGAAACGGCCGAACGCAAAAACTACAATGAAGAAACGATGGAGCAATTTCCAGAACTCGAATATATTGGACAAATGCATGGAACTTATTTACTCACTCAAAACGAGGAAGGGCTCTTTATTATCGATCAGCATGCGGCCCAAGAACGTATCAAATATGAGTATTATAAAGAATTGTTGGCAGAAACAGACACTTCTATGCAAGATTTACTGGTCCCAATTGTTCTCGAGTATCCAAGCGATGAGGTGATGGTGATTACCGATAATCTTGAAAAGTTAGCGGATGCGGGTGTGAGTTTAGAGCCTTTTGGCCAAAATAGTTTCATCGTACGTGAACATCCCACTTGGATTATTCCCGGACAAGAACAGGACACCATTGAAGAAATGATTGACTTTTTCCTTGAGAAAAAAGATCTCTCGATCGGTATGTTCCGTGAAGCAACAGCGATTATGATGAGTTGTAAACGGTCGATTAAAGCGAATCACTACTTAAGTGAACAAGAAGCGGTCTCGCTCATCGAACAATTGCCGCAAGCCGAAAATCCATACAACTGTCCACACGGGCGTCCAACCCTCGTTAAAATGACGACACGAGACTTAGAAAAAATGTTCAAGCGGATTCAAGATAGTCATTAGAAAAAATCTATAAAGTAAAAAGATTACTTTATTTAATGATAAAAATGAAATTTAAGTTAATCCATAGTTTATTCGTCGAGTAAAATCGTAATACTAGAAAAAATAAGATGCCTGATTTAAAATGAAGGGGAGTCATATGATGTGATTATTATTTGAACTTTATTTTGAAAGGGAGTGACCATGATGGCAGAAGATAAAAAAGAGAAAAAAGATTTGCATGATGGTGAACAGAATGAAGATTCACAAGCGGAACAATTAATGGACGAACAGTATGAATTTGGTTTAAATGAAGATGTCCGAGAAAAAATAGAGCAAGAAGACAGCGACCATAAAGAACCTGATAACAAAGCCAACAAAGACGATGTTGTTGTGAATGAAGATGAGGTTCAAGACGAAACGGATAAGTAATTTTCCAAATTCGAAAAGTAAATAATGAAGAAGTGCTTTAACACAAATGAATACAAGTGTTTGAAGCACTTTTTTTATTGAGCGTTGTGAGTGGAACTTTCAACTTTGATATTTTAAGATATAAATAAGTTACATTTTAGTATTCAACCTTAAATAATCATCTATGCGATGAAATGAAAGGAATAGAAGAATGAAAAAATGTCAAAATTGTGGTCAAGAGCTACCGGACGATGCAAAAGTATGTGATAATTGCGGTGAACCAGTAGAGATTACAAATGAAGACCGTAGTGAAAACGAAGTAAAACCAGATAACATGCAAGATGTGCAGACAAATAATGAAAATACTGGAAACAATAATGAAGCTCAACAGCCAGCAGATTCTGCTAATAAGCCAGAAGCGCAAGAAGTAGATTCTGAGGATGAAGATTTGGTACATGAACATCTGGAACCCGGCTTAAATATTGAAACAGAAAAAGAAATCGAAAAAGAACAACAAGTCGACCCACAAAACGAAGAAGCAGAAGATTATACCGTCGACGAGGATTAAGAAGATAAATCAATTCTAAAACATTAACCAAACCCCAAAAATATTATAGGTATAAACCAGCGTATTGGACGAAAGCTCAATGCGCTGGTTTTTTGAATGTAAGTAAGATGCACAGCTAAGATGAATTTTTGAGAAGTAGAGCAATGTATGCATAAAAATGCTAAACTGAGTCCATCAATTTTTAACGGTGCGCTATAAACCCAATGGACGCTCCATTGAGTTTCAACAGTGTCCCAAAAACACAATGGAAACTAGCTATGCTAAATGATTTCAATATCTGTATTTCCAACCAGTTTTTTGTTAAAATATGTATGTAAAGGGGGTTGTCTCAATGGAAAAGAGATACTCAAAAGATGATTTAAAAGAACGATTAACACCAGAACAATATGCAGTCACTCAAGAAAATGCGACTGAACGTGCATTTACAGGTGAATATGATGATTTTTATGAAGATGGAATTTTTGTGGATGTCGTAAGTGGCGAACCACTTTTTTCATCAAATGACAAGTATGATGCAGGCTGTGGTTGGCCTTCTTTCACTCAACCAATTAAAAAACGCGGAGTAACTGAACACCGTGATCGATCATTTGGAATGGAAAGAACAGAAGTAAGAAGTAAAGAAGCAGATTCACATTTGGGACACGTTTTTACAGATGGACCACTTGCTAAAGGTGGCTTACGCTACTGCATTAACTCAGCAGCTATGCGTTTTGTTCCAAAAGAAGATCTAGAAAAAGAAGGTTACGCAGAATACCTCGCAGAATTTGAATAAACACAACAAAATAAATAGTATATGCCCTAGTTGAAAAGACTAGGGTATTTTTCTTAGCCAAAATTTAAAAATACTCCATGACTAAACGATTTGATTAAAACATTTGTTCTACTCATTCAGACGTTCGGAATATTGTGTTATAATAGATGAGATATTTTAGGATTGAGTAAGGAGTTAGAAAAAATATGTACGAATACATAAAGGGAACAGTTGTGGAAGTCAACCCAAGCCATATGGTTCTCGACAATCAGGGCATTGGTTATCACATTTTTATCGCAAATCCGTTCCGCTTATCGAGTCAAATGAATCAAGAAGCCACTGTTTATATTTACCATAGTGTTACCCAAGACGACATTCGTCTGTATGGGTTCATCAACCAAGAAGAAAAAGAACTATTTATGAAACTAATCGGTGTGTCGGGCATTGGTCCAAAAAGTGCGCTCGCGATTTTAGCTGCAGAAGATCATGTCGGTTTTGTGCAAGCCGTCGAACAAAATAACGTGAAATATCTGCAGAAATTCCCAGGTGTGGGGAAAAAAACAGCTTCACAAATTGTATTAGATCTACAAGGAAAACTATCCGAATTGTCTCCTGAAGTGATTGAAGTATTTGGAGTGCCAGAAGATCAAGCCACGTCGAATGTTGAATTGGACGAAGCACTTGAAGCTTTGGCTGTTCTCGGTTATACGCAACGTGACATCAAAAAAGTCACACCTATTCTCGAAAACTTAGTGGACGCGTCAGCGGATGACTATATCCGAGAAGCATTGAAACGACTCATTCGTTAAATGATGTAGAGAATGCATGGGAGCAGAAAACATGTCGTATTTTAAAAGAAAAAAATAAAGCAATAAACAAGGAAAATGTGGGAGGATGAAGCACGTGGATCAGGAACGAATGATTTCTGGTGAGGTTTTTGACGAAGTAGAGGGTGCAAGTGAGCTTTCTTTGCGGCCCCAGCGACTGGATCAATATATTGGACAAGAAAAAATTAAAAAAGAAGTTTCTATTTATATTCAAGCAGCAAAAAATCGTTCGGAAGCGTTGGATCATGTGTTATTATATGGTCCTCCGGGCTTAGGAAAGACGACTTTGGCGATGATTATTGCTAATGAAATGGGAACCAGCATCCGCACGACAAGTGGTCCGGCGATTGATAAAGCGGGCGATATTGTGGCTTTACTGAATGATTTAGAGCCGGGTGGAATTTTATTTATTGATGAAATTCACCGTTTACCGCGTTTTGTGGAAGAAATGCTGTATTCAGCAATGGAAGATTATTATATTGATATTATTATCGGTGAAGGCGATACGGCACGCCCCGTGCATTTTTCACTACCACCATTTACTTTAATTGGTGCGACGACAAGAGCAGGTTTATTATCTGCGCCTTTACGTGACCGCTTTGGTATTGTATCGCATATGGAATATTATACCGTTGATAGTTTGACGGAAATTATTTATCGCTCAAGCGGTGTTTTAGGGGCGGATATTGAAAAAGAAGGGGCAGTAGAAGTGGCTAAGCGTTCGCGTGGAACGCCACGAGTAGCCAATCGTTTACTGAAACGAGTGCGCGATTATGCGGAAGTTGAAGCGGATGGGATTATCGAACGAACAGTTGCTTCAGATGCCTTGGATATGTTGAGTGTCGATAAAGCTGGTTTAGACACGGTGGACCAAAAGATGCTGGAGATGATTATTGATTTATACAATGGAGGTCCAGTTGGTTTAAACACTTTAGCAGCCAATATAGGAGAAGATATGGGAACGATTGAAGATATGGTTGAACCCTTTTTACTCCAAGAAGGTTTTATCCAACGTACTCCGCGTGGTCGTGTTGCTACAGAGAAAGCTTATAATCATTTAGGTGTGCCCTTTTGGCGAGAAGATAAATAACTTATTAGAAGAAAGCGATGAAGTAAGTGAACAATTTTAAAACAGATGACTTTGATTTTAATTTACCTGAAGAATTAATTGCACAAGTGCCTTTAAAAGATCGTAGTGCTTCAAGGTTAATGGTACTTGATCATGAACAGCAAACCATTGAAGATAAGACTTTTTTAGATATTATTGATGAACTACAACCAAACGATGCATTGGTGATGAATGATACACGTGTTTTGCCTGCACGCTTGTTTGGAACAAAAATTGAAACAGGGGCTCATTTAGAAGTCCTCCTTCTAAAAAATACAGAAGGTGACCGCTGGGAAACCTTAATGAAACCAGCAAAGAAAGCAAAAATAGGAACGACTATCCGCTTTGGTGATGGACACTTAACGGCAGAAGTTATCGAAGAACTTGAAGATGGAGGACGCATTTTAGAATTTTCTTATGAGGGGATTTTCTTAGAAATTTTAGAAGACCTTGGAGAGATGCCTCTTCCACCTTATATCACAGAAAAGCTGGATGAAGCGGATCGTTATCAAACAGTTTATGCGAGAGAAAATGGCTCAGCAGCGGCACCAACAGCAGGCTTACATTTTACAGATGAAGTCTTGACGCAACTTAAAGATAAAGGTGTTAAATTAGCTTTTCTTACGTTGCATGTTGGACTAGGAACATTTCGCCCGGTAAATGCGGATAATGTTGAAGATCACAAAATGCATAGTGAATTCTATCAGCTCTCCGAAGAGACAGCGGACATCTTAAATAAAACAAAAGAAAAGGGTGGTCGAGTGATCGCGGTAGGAACAACAAGTATTCGTACCCTTGAAACGATTGCGAATAAATTTGATGGAAAACTTGAAGCGGATAGCGGATGGACAGATATTTTTATCAAACCAGGCTATACCTTTAAATTTGTGGATGCCTTTCTTACGAACTTCCACTTGCCAAAATCCACACTGATTATGTTAGTCAGTGCTTTTGCGGGTCGTGAGTTTATTCTTGAAGCTTATCATCACGCCGTTGAAGAAGAGTATCGCTTTTTCAGTTTTGGCGATGCGATGTTTGTTCAGTAAGCTGACGCATTACTTCGTAAAACACGACAAATTTTGTATAATTTATTAAAATATGAGAAATTACTCAATGACAAGAAATCGAATCAAAAAGTAAAGGAAGAAAATATTTGGAACATCCAATTAAATATCATTTAACAAAAAAAGAAAAGCATACAGGAGCTCGCCTCGGTAAATTAGAAACCCCTCATGGGACATTTGAGACCCCGATGTTTATGCCAGTGGGTACACAAGCAACAGTAAAAGCCATGTCTCCCGAAGAATTAAAGAAAATTGGTTCGGGTGTTATTTTAAGCAATACGTATCATTTATGGCTACGTCCGGGATCAGATTTAATTGAAGAAGCAGGCGGTTTACACAAATTTATGAATTGGGACCAAGGAATCCTCACAGACTCCGGTGGTTTCCAAGTCTTCTCACTAGCAGACTCTCGTGAAATCACAGAAGAAGGGGTTCATTTCAGAAGTCACCTTGATGGTAGTAAACTCTTTTTAACTCCAGAAAAATCCGTCCAGATTCAAAATGAATTAGGGGCAGATATTATCATGAGTTTTGATGAATGCCCACCTTTTGATGAATCTTATGATTATATGAAAAAATCAATTGAGCGTACGACACGTTGGGCAGAACGCGGACTTGAAGCACACAATAATTGGGACAAACAAGGCTTATTTGGGATTGTTCAAGGGGGAGGCTACAAAGATTTACGCCTACAACATGCTAGAGACTTAACTAGTATGGATTTCTCAGGATATTCTATCGGTGGACTTTCAGTTGGTGAAACGCATGAAGAAATGTATGAAGTGCTTGATTACTTAACACCGGAATTACCTGAAGATAAAACACGCTATCTGATGGGCGTTGGGACACCAGCTGCTTTAATCGAAAGTGTGATTCGTGGAGTGGATATCTTTGACTGTGTGCTTCCAACAAGAATTGCTCGTAACGGTGCAGCTATGACAAGTCAGGGCCGCGTCGTGATCAAAAATGCAAAATTTGCTCGTGATTGGAGCCCTCTAGATCCAAAATGTGATTGTGACACTTGCCAAAATTACTCGAAAGGCTATTTGCGTCATTTGATAAAGACAAATGAGATTTTAGGGATGCGTTTATTATCTATTCATAATCTTCGTTTCTTAATTCGACTGATGGAACAAGTCCGTGAAGCGATTCGTGAAGATAATTTATTAGAATTTAAAGAAGCGTTTTTTGAAGAATACGGATATAATGAACCAAATGCACGTACCTTTTAATCAATAAAATTGCGATAAAACCATGAAAACATAAGGAAAAGGCTTATAAAAGTAGATTTTATCGTAAAATTTTGATAATCTTATAGGGTACAAAACGAAACTGAAGATTAATTTACAAAATTCGGAAGGAAGATAAATTTGGAAATTTTAAGTACTTTAATCATGTTTGGGGCAATGTTTGGAATTATGTATTTCTTGCTCATTCGTCCTCAAAAGAAACAACAACAAAAAGTCCAAGATATGTTATCAAACTTAGAAGTTGGCGATAGCATTGTGACAATTGGTGGTTTACATGGAATCATTGATGAAATTAACGATGCCGCAAAAACAGTTGTTCTTGATTGTGAAGGGATTTATTTAACGTTTGAACGTCGCGCAGTAGCTCGTGTCGTCACAAAAGCAACCGATACAGTAACGACTGCAGAACCTGAAGACTTAGGCACAAATGAGCCGGATGTTGACGAAGATATTACGGAAGAATAAGCTTTTTTCATTATTCATCCAGAGTTTGGAGGCAGCCCATGGCAGAAGATAAGCAAGATAAATCTGAATACGAGGTATGGTTAAATATCATCAAAGATTCTTTTGCCAAGCAAGGTTACCAAAAAGTCTCAACTGATGATTTATGGGAATATTGCTTAAACTTTTTATGGAAGCATAAGCGACCCGAAAGATATTTCGAAGAAGTTCGCGATATCATGGCAATTGAACCGAACGATTATTTTACCTATGCCTCGCTGAAAGCTCAAATATACAATGTTTCATCTCTTGATGAAATGGACTTTGAAGATTTATTTTAAATAAAAACAGATGGAATCTACAGACAACGCGCTTGTTTGTAGATTTTTTCTATCTTTATGCGAAGAAAAACCTTTATCTCTTCGAGAACACGCCAATAGATGAATTGAGCTGAAGGGTGTTTGTAGAACGTATTTTCTAGTATAATTAACCTATAAGAATTTTGAACAAGGAGGGTGATGAAGTGTGGAGTATGGCATATTAAGATTTGAAGAACCAAAAAGAGATACATCCCGAAAGATTATTCATGTGGATATGGATGCTTTTTATGCTTCGGTAGAAATTCGCGAAAACCCAAGTCTACGCGGCAAGCCGGTCATTATCGCTCGTCATCCCAAAGATTATGGTGGGCGCGGAGTTGTCGCAACGGCCAGTTATGAAGCCCGAAAGTATGGTGTGCATTCAGCGATGAGTGCAAAAAAAGCGCTGGAATTGTGCCCTGAAGGAATTTTCGTACCTGGAAACTTTGCATTATATCGAGAAGTTTCTAATCAAATTCATGAAATTTTCAAAAGATACACAGATATCATTCAACCTCTTTCATTAGATGAAGCCTATTTAGATGTGACAGAAAATAAAAAGAATATTCAATCCGCAACATTAATTGCTCGCGCCATTCAGCGTGATATTTATAATGAATTAAAATTAACCAGTTCAGCAGGTGTCTCTTACAATAAATTTTTAGCAAAAATTGCTTCAGATTATAAAAAGCCTGCAGGGATTACGGTTATTTCTCCGAACAAAGCGCATGATTTCTTAATGAAATTAGATATTAAAAATTATTCAGGTGTTGGAGAAAAAACGCTTGAAAAAATGCATGAATTTGGGATTTATACGGGCCAAGACTTGTATGATAAAACAGAGTTAGAACTTTCAAAAAAATTTGGAAAGCTTGGTCATTCTTTATTTCGACGCGTTCGTGGTATTGACAACGGCGTCGTAGAAGTGGAACGAGAGCGAAAATCCGTTGGAAAAGAACGCACTTTTCAAGATGACATTGTCCGTGATGAAGAAGCTTTACATTTTTTACGCTATATTTCAGCAGAGGTGTTGGCCGCTCTTCGTAAAAAAGAAATGCATGGAAAAACGGTCGTCTTAAAAGTTCGATATAGTGATTTTGAAACACACACTCGCCGTAAAACCATGTTAAACTATATTGAAAATGAAGCAGAACTCTTCTCAGTTGTTTACGGTTTATGGCAAGAAGTCGACGACGTTGAACGAGGTATTCGTTTATTAGGTGTTACCATGACAAATTTAGATCCTGTATATTTTGAAAACATTCCATTACCACTTTGGAAGCAGGATACACTTGATTAAAAGAGATAAAAATATGGTATACTAGAAAACTATTTAAGCAAATGAAGGGAAGATGAAAATATGAACGAAGACAAATTCTATGAGATTAAAAAGCAAATTCTACTTGAAATCAATAAATGGGACACAGTGATTATTCATCGTCACGAACGACCTGACCCAGATGCCCTGGGCTCACAAGGCGGTTTAGCGGAATTAATTAAAGCAAGTTTTCCAGACATTGAAGTTTTTACAGCTGGAGAAGATAATCGTACGCTGGAGTTTTTCACAACAATGAACCGACCAGAAGTCAGCGATTATGAAGATGCCTTAGTTATTATTGTCGACACGGCAAATACTCCGCGCATTGATGGCGAAGAGGCTTTGGCGCACGGCAATAAAATAATTAAAATTGATCATCATCCTGATGAAGATCGCTACGGTGATATCCAATGGGTTGACCCAACCGCAAGTTCATGTAGTGAGATGATTACAGATCTTTGGCAAACCTTCCCTAAAGAGTTACTTTTAAGTGACGAAGGGGCACGACTTTTGTATGGAGGGATTGTAGGCGATACGAATCGCTTTTTATATGATGCAACGACACCAAAAACAATGCGTCTAGCCGCTGCTTTAATGGAAAAAGATTTCTCACATACTGCACTCAATAATCAAATGAATGAAATCAATCCGAATGTAGCCAAACTAGTGGGTTATGTATTGGAAAATCTACAGGTCTCAGAACATGGTGTAGGATCAATTATCTTAACTCATGAGATTCTAAATCGATTTGGTTTAGAAGACGAAGATACTCATAAAGTTGTCTCCCTACCTGGAAGTATTGCGGGCGTGTTGAGCTGGGGGATTTTTGTCCAGCAAGAAGATAACACCTTCCGCTGTCGTTTGCGTTCAAAAGGGCCAATTATTAATGAAATTGCTAAAGAACATGATGGAGGCGGACATCCGCTCGCAAGTGGAGCAAACGCGGCAGATGAAGCAGAAATCAAACAGATTCTTGCGAAATTTGAACAAGCAACGATCGAGTTTAAAAAAGAAAAAAGTGAATAGAAATGGTGGAAAGAGATGCTAGGACTACCAAAAGGAAAGGTTTTTCTTGTATCATGGACAGAAGATTGGGATAGATTATTTCAAGAGGAAAAAGATAAAATAACCTCAGCCCTTGAGCCATTGAAGGTAAAAGTTCATCATATTGGAAGTACAGCAGTCCCCCATTTAAAAGCAAAACCAATTCTTGATCTTGCTATTAAATTGGAAACTTTTGAAGATGGAAGCAAGTGTATTGAGCCTTTAGAAAAATTAGGCTATACCTCTCATGGAACCAATATATTACCCGAGCGCTTTTATTTTACAAAGGGTGAGCCAAGAACCCACCAAATTCACATGTATGAATATGGAAATAAATTTTTACTTGAGCAACTATTCTTCCGAAAATCTTTAAGAGAAAGTAATAAATTAAGAGTAGACTATGAAGAGTTAAAAGAAAAATTAGTTCAAACAAACCATGAAAATAAACATCAATATGCAGAAGATAAAACCAATTTTATTCAAAAAGTACTAAGAAAAGCAAAAGAATAGCCCCTACTTTTATTTACTGGCTTACGTATCCTATAGTAGTAGGATTTTACAGAAGTTCTAGTCGGAAGAAAGTCATCCCTAAGGCTGATGTATGAAAGTAGGTCATATGCTAAAGTAGAATTAGGTCATTTTAGACGAAATAGGGGCTCACGTCCATATAGACAGAATGATAAGTGCGTGAGCTGACTCTCACGCCCATAAATAACCAACGATGAGTGCGTGAGCTGACTCTCACGCCCACAAACAAGCAACGATAAGTGCGTGAACTTACTCTCACGCCCATAAATAACCAACGATAAGTGCGTGAGCTGACTCTCACGCCCACAAACAACAATTGATAAGTGCGTGAGCGATCAATCATTATATAAAGCATACAAAAATAAAGAGTATGAAAATTTCTACAATCTAAAAAATAAAAAGTGCAAGATAGCCAGAAAACTTAAGGTGATTAAACATGGACAATTTCAAAAGGAAAACAAAAGAATATGCACACATTGGATGGAATTTTTTAAAAGAAAAATTTCATCGTTTTTGGGTACTTTTGCGTCGTACCTGGAAAAAATACCATGTGACAAAAGTTGGAATCTTAGTCATTTTAAGCATGGGTCTTGTGATTAGTGTAGTAGGTACGATTCAAGCGCGCCAGGAGAATGTAACCACTTTGCGCGACAATCTGCAACATACGACAACAATCATTGATGATCAAGGTCAAGAATCCGGAACCTTATACGCTCAAAAAGGAACATTCGCATCAATTGAACAGATCTCACCAAACATCCAGCATGCGGTTGTTTCAACAGAAGATCGACGTTTTCTCTCACATCCCGGCTTTGATCTGATTGGAATTGGACGAGCAGCCGTTGGATATGCCGTACAAGGCGAGATTGTTGGTGGAGGAAGTACCATCACCCAACAACTTGCAAAAAATGCTTATTTGACGCTAGATCAAACATTATTACGTAAAATTAAAGAATTATTTTTAGCCATTGAAATTGAAAAAGAATATTCAAAAGAAAATATTCTTGAAATGTACTTAAACAATTCATATTTCGGACATGGCGTTTGGGGTGTACAAGATGCCTCGCTTAAATATTTTAATAAAAATGCTTCTGATTTAAGTTTGAGCGAAGCCGCTACACTCGCGGGAATTTTGAAAGCTCCAACTTATTATAATCCGATTGATAATTATGAGGCTTCAATCAATCGTCGGGATACCGTTTTAGCTTTAATGGCGGAAACAGGTTCAATTACTGAGGAAGAACGACAATTAGCAGCCTCCCAAGATCTCGCATTAGCGGATGGTTATGTACACACGGATGATTATCGCTATCCTTATTACTTTGACGCGGTCATCAATGAAGCTGTTAATCGCTATGGTTTTGAAGAAGAAGATATTTTAAATGGTGGTTATACCATTCATACGAACTTAAACCAGCAACAACAACAGCAAATGACAAATGTTTACAATCAAGATTATTTATTTGAAACAGCAGATGATGGCGTGCAAGCACAAAGTGCCTCTATCAGTATCAATCCAAAAACAGGCGGAGTGACGGCTGTCGTTGGAGGGCGTGGCGAGTATACTTTACATGGTTTTAACCGTGCAACGATGATGCGTCGTCAACCAGGTTCAATTATTAAACCACTTAGTGTGTTTGCTCCGGCTTTAGAGGCTGGATATGATATTGATGATATTTTAGTGGACGAAGAAATTACGTATGGAGAAGGGGAGATTGCTTGGACCCCAGAAAACGTAGATCATACCTATGCCGGTGAAATTCCAATGTATCAAGCACTAGCGGAGAGTAAAAATGCGGCGACTGTATGGTTACTCGATGAAATTGGAATACGTCGAGGATACAATAAATTAGAACAATTTGGCATTCCTATGTCAGATGAGGATTATCATCTAGGAGCCGTGGCTCTTGGAGGAATGGGGAAAGGAACAACACCGCTTGAAATGGCGAGTGCTTATACGGTTTTTGCCAATGATGGTGTTCAAGTAGAACCGCATTTTATTACAAAAATTGTCGATGCTACTGGAGCGGTCGTTGCTGAAAATGCTAATCCTCGTGAAAAACGTGTTCTTTCAAAAGAAGTAAATGACGATATGAATCGTATGTTATTGAATGTCTTTTCAAATGGAACAGCGCAAAGCGTTCAACCGGCAGGCTATGCTGTTGCTGGGAAAACAGGAACAACGGAAACAGATAACGAAGTAGGTATCGCAGATCAGTGGGTCGTTGGTTACACCCCAGACCTTGTCGTAGCTTCTTGGCAAGGCTATGACCACACAGATGAAGATCATTATCTAAAAAATTACACAACAGCAGGTATTGGACAAGTGGTCAAACAAGAATTTGAAACAATGTTGCCATACACGGAACAAACGCAATTTGCAGTGGATGATAGCGAGATTGAAGTCATCGTACGCGATAATCGTCATGATGAAAGAATGGAACGTTTTCAAGAAGGTATGAAGAAAACAGGAAAAGTTATTCGCGATACAGGGCGTAAAGCTGTGAATGAAGCTAAAAAATTACTTGATTCCTTCTTTGGAAATTAACTCCGATCATGGATCGAACATTGTCTAAAATAATAATAGTTAGTCCTACGAAAACTCGCTAATTAGCGAGTTTTTTACTTCCCATTTGATTTTGTGAATGAATTTCAGGTATTTTAGGGAATAAGTGGAATTTGTACGGTTATTTTTGATATACTTCATGGGATGGGAGGAGGAATAGAATGGCTAACGTATATGATACAGCTAACCAACTCGAACGTGAATTACGCGAGACTGAACAATACCAAGCTTTAGCTCAAGCGTATGAAGAGATTAGAGCGGATGAAGATGCAAGTGGTGTATTGTCAGAGTTTCAAGCTTTACAACAAGCACTTTATCAAAAGCAACAAGCAGGAGAAGAAATCAGTGAGGAAGAAGCATTACAAGCACAAAATGTTTCTGGGAAAATGACTGAAAATGAATTGACAATGGAGTTAATGGAAAAAGAACGTGCTTTAAACCAAGTACTTAATGACATTAACGGCATTATCATGAAACCTGTTCAAGATATTTACCAAGGTTAATTAAACATTTTGGCTGGCTGTAGTGGCGAGCCAATTTTTCTAAGTTTAAAAGAACATACGTACGTGTTTTTGACTTGAAGAGTGAAAAAATAACTTTACGATGAGTCAAAAGTTGTGAGAAAGTTCCATTAAGTTTGAAACAGGTGCTAGAAATTCGATAGACGTTCCATCGCGTTGAAACAGCGTCTAGAAACTTAATGGCCGTTCTATCGTGTTTGAAGCAGGTACTAGAAACTCAATAGAATTAAATGGCATCAAAATATCCAGTTTTGGAAGAAAACTTAAATAAAAATAGGAGGTGAGCGCATGATTCGTTTTATTCATGCGGCAGATTTACATCTAGATACGCCATTTAGTGGTTTGGAACAAACATCAAAAACTTTAGCGGAAAAATTAAGAGAAGCACCGTTTGAATCTCTTGCAAAAATAGTAGATATAGCAATTGAAAAAGCGGTAGATTTTGTATTGTTCTCTGGAGATTTATACAATACAAAACGCGTGAATATCAAAGCTCAAAGTTTATTTATTGAGCATTTAAATCGATTAAATAAAGCAGATATTCCTGTTTATCTGATTCGAGGAAACCATGATTATTTAACAGAAGAAGCTCAAAAACTTGCGCTTCCTTTTCCAAAAAACGTTTATACATATGGACCAGATGTAGAAACACACATCTTAGAAACTAAAAATAAAGAACGTATAGCGATTACGGGCTTTAGTTATGATACGCAGTGGGTAACCGAGCGAAAAATAAAAAAATATCCCAAACGACGTCCAGATGTAAATCTACAGATTGGTTTACTACATGGAGATATCGAAACATCACTCACGAGAGAAGCGAACTATGCGCCCTTTACACTCGCGGAGTTACGCGAAAAAAATTATGATTATTGGGCACTAGGTCATGTACACCAACGCCAACAAATAGCGGAACAACCATCTGTTTACTATCCTGGGAACATCCAAGGATTACATAAAAATGAAACCGGTGAAAAAGGCTGTTTATTTGTCGAGTGGACGCCTCGTGAACAACACGTTCAGTTTATTCCAACTGCTCCAGTTATTTGGGAATCGATGACACTTGAACTTTCAGAAATAGAAAATGTTTCTGATTTTATTCAAGCGATGCAAGAGGCAATCGCTGAAAAAGAATACAAACAAGATGTTTTAATTAATCTGATAATAAAAGCCAAAACGGATGACGACGAAGATCTCATTCATTTTACCCAAGAAAAAGAATTCGCGGAGCAGCTCTCAAAACAACTGGGTGTTTCGAATGTTTGGGTGGCGTCCGTAGAGCTGATTGTTGAAGAAGCGGCAGATCAGCAAGCACTACAGAAAATGTATCCGAATGAGTGGGATAAGGTACTTCGAAAAGCGGAAAAAACAACCATCTTTAATGAGTTAACAGAGCGGATTTTTGAACAAATTCCTTCAAGATATCTGAATCAAAAAAATTCTAAAGCATATCGAGAACAAATGATTCAAAAAGCAATCGCAAAACTACACTTGAAATAATCTGAAGTAGAAAGTAGGTGGATAGATGCGAATTAAACGATTAGAAATTTATGGCTATGGAAAATGGGTAGATCAGTCTTTTGATTTGGCAAGAGATGTTCAGCTTTTTTACGGTGTGAATGAGGCGGGAAAATCAACACTAATGTCCTTCATCCATAGTATCTTATTTGGTTTCCCCACACGGAATAGTACACTTTTGCGTTATGAACCGCAGGAAAGCTCAAAGTACGGTGGGAAGATTATTGCCCAAGACGTCCGTTTTGGAGAAGTGATAATTGAACGCGTGCATGGAAAAGTTACTGGAAATGTGACAGTAACGCTAGAAGATGGCGCCACGGGAACGGACGAATTACTGGAAACTGTGCTTGCGGGAATGACTAGAGAGACTTTTCAAAATATTTTTTCTTTTTCATTATCCGATATAGAAAATGTACATCATTTAAATAAAAATCAACTGAGCAGATACTTATTAAATATTGGCGCACATGGTACGGATTATTATTTAGATTTAGTAGATGAATTTCGAAAAGATGCGGATAAATTGTATCGACCGACTGGACGGGTTTTACCATTGAACCGCCAACTTGCGGCACTTGAAAAACAAGAACAACGCTTAGCAGATCTTGAAACACGCAATGAAAGCTATTTAGATTTAATCGAAGAAAATAATCGTCAATTAAATGAAATTGAACAACTCGAAAAGAAACAAAAGCAATTCGAAAAGCGCTTAGCAGATGTGGTTGAATTCAAAAAAGAATGGCATGTCTTTGAAGAAATCAAAGAATTACAAGCGACCATTCGAAAAACAAATATACCACCTCTAAAAGAAGATGGCCATTATTTATTTGAAGAATATAAAAAAGATCTATCAAAAATAAATGAAGAATTACAAGAAGCAAACTTAGCGGTTAATGCTCAAAAAGAAGTGCTTGCTAATCCTGAAATGATGGAGCACTATGAAAAATATCAAACAGAAATCCTTGAACTCGAACAAACTCTCCCTGAAATAATAGAACAACTAGGGGAGTTCCAAGTCATTTCCAATCAACGAGCAGAAAATCAAAAATCACTGACCGTGCTAGAACAACAATTAAAATTAGAGCACAGCTCATCTTATCCAACCGCCTTTTTGGAAGAAGAAAAAGAAAAGGTGGATGAGTGGTTGACCTCTTTTGCCGATTTAGAAGAAAAATCAGCAACGATACAAGCTGAAATTCAAACACTTGAAAATGAATTAAATCTAAAAAATCAACAACTTGATCAAATTGAAGCGGTCATGTGGGATAACGAAACGCTCCGCAATGTGGAATTAGAACTCGAAGCGGGAGAAACACCCGCTGAAAAACCTAAAAAGACAACAACTCGGCCGGCTATAATCAGTGGAGCTGTCGGTATTTTAATCTTAAGTGCGGCTTTCTTGACTAATCCGCCTTTACAGTGGCTCCTTTTTGGAATAGGTTTATTGGCTTTGATTAGTGCAGTTTTTTTATTTTCAAAAAGAAATCAGAAAACAACTACATCAGACAAACAACCATCCGCATTTATGACACAAGAATACGAAAAACAATTATCATTAAAAGACCAGTGGCGTGACGCTTTAGGAGAAATTGATTCGATTCAAGCTCGCTATCAAGAACGAATTGTTCTCCGAGATAGTCATCTCAATGAACAAAAAGCAATCGAAGAAAATTGGAGAGCACTCTTGCAAGAACATAAACTACCCGAAGAATTGCTATTTGTGAATGCAAAAAATATTATGGAACAAACAAATAAATTGCAAGCCTTACTCGATGCCGACCATAAACTACTTGAGGCGCACACAACGCTAAGAAAAGAGCTTGCCGATAAAACCAACGCTATTTCTAATATCCTTGATATTGCAGATAATGCGACATTTAGCGAAAAGGTTCATCATTTCCGGACTTATCTAACAAATCTTAAATCGGTCCTCAATGAAGAAGAAAGTAAAATTGAAAAACTTTCTGCTTTGCGTCAAGAAGTGAAACAATTAACAACAAATAAGCAAAATACAAAAGACAAAATGAACACTCTAATTGAAACAGCAGGTGCTAAAGATGAAGCAGACTTTTTTGACTTATACAAACAAAAAGAAATACTAGACGCCAAAAAAAGCAGACTTGCTTTTTTAAAAGAAAATGCGCCGTCATTTAACGAAGAGAAAGAGTTACCGACAAAAGAGGCATTGAACAAAAAAGAAGAAGACCTTCGAGAAGAGCTCCAAAAATTAGCGGATGAGAATAAAAAAGCTGTACGTGAACTGGCGAATACCCAATTATCGATTGAGCATTTAGAAAAAGATGGGACCTATACAGAGGAGTTACAGCAGTTTGAAAATCAAAAAGCAACGGCACAACGTTTGGTAGATGAGTGGGTTTCAAGTAAAATTGCAGCAGGAATGATTCAAGAGACGTTGAGCCAAGTGACGCAAGATCGCTTTGAAGAAATAATTTTTGATGCGGAAACTTATTTTCACTTGTTAACAAACGAAGAATACGAGAAAATAGTCTTTAAAGAAGAAGAGTTGTTTGTACAACATCGAAATGGACATGTAATGGATGTCAAGGTGTTATCGCGTGGGACGGCAGAGCCTTTGTATGTAGCGATTCGGCTAGCCTATATTAAAAATACGCAAGATATGATTGAACTTCCGATTATTATGGATGATCCATTTGTGAACTTTGATCGCACGCGTCAACAAAATATGTATGAGTTGATGCAACGTTTGGGACATGATTTACAGATTATTTATTTCACTTTTGACCCCACTGTGCGTGATTATTTTGACAGGGACCAAATTACGAAATTAAATGAATTTTAAATATAGATTTGTAAAATGACTTTATATTAGAAAGAGGCAAGAACATGGATAAAAAACTGTATGATTACGAAATGGATGCGATTGTTGAGTTGTTTTTACTCATTAAAAGCACAGCCGAACGAAAAACAAGAGCAGGGAAACCATTTTTGACGATTACTTTCCAAGACACGAGTGGAGAAATGACTGGAAATTTATGGGATGTTTCACCCGAACAGTTAGAAATGTATACCCCTTCAACCGTTGTACATGTGAAAGGGAAGCGGGAAGAATATAACGGTCAACCTCAGTTAAGAATCGACAAAATTCGTTTAGCACAAGAGAGTGAACCGAATAATCCGGAACTGTATGTGAAACGAGCGCCATTAAATCGTGAAACGATGATTGAAAAATTAAATGATATTATTTTCGAAATCACTAATCCAAGTATGAACCGTATTGTGCGCTTTTTATTGAATAAATATAATAAAGAATTTTTCCATTCACCAGCTGCAAAATCCAATCATCATGCGTTTAATGGGGGATTAGCTTACCATACAGTTTCCATGCTTGAAATGGCACAAACGATTGCCGGTTACTATCCGAATATCAATCGCTCACTTCTTTATGCGGGACTCATTTTACATGATTTAGGGAAAGTGATTGAGTTGAGCGGGCCAACCGCAACAGAATATACACTGGAAGGCCAGTTAATCGGTCATATTGTACTTGTGGATCAAGAAATTACCGATGCTTGTGAAGAATTAAAAATTCCAACAGACACAGAAGAAGTACTGCTTTTACGTCACGTGATTCTTGCGCATCATGGGCAATTGGAATACGGCTCACCGGTTCGTCCACAAGTAAAAGAAGCAGAAATTATTCATTATCTGGATCAATTGGATGCAAAAATTAATATGATTGAAGACGATTTGACTAAAACAGAACCTGGTGATTTCACGACGAAAATCTGGGCACTTGAGAACCGTCGCTTTTATAAGCCAACCATTTCAGACCGACATGCCGAAGATGAGAAATAGGCGATGCATTCTTTTTAAATGACAAAATTTGTAAAAATATTTAGATTCAATTTTGAATATGGTATCGGGTTTCGAAGATTGTGTGAAGTTTAGAATAGGTGTTTTATAATTTGGAGAATGTGTGGTATATTACACGAGTATTGATTCTCGAAATAAGAGAATAAATCTTAGTTAATAGGAAGTGTAAAAAAGAATGAAAAAATTGTTATTATCAACATTCGCAGCTTCTGCTCTATTATTAGCAGGCTGTTCAGATAGCCCAGAAGTCGCTTCAACAGAAGCAGGGCGTATTCGCGAAGACGAATTATACGCAGCGATGAAAGACGAACCACTTCAAAGTGGGATGACCGTTGGAGAAACTGTGTTACAAAAATTATTAATGGAAGATATTTTCGAACATTTATACGGTGATCAAGTTTCTGAAGAAGATGTAGAAGAAGAGTTTGCAACATCTGCAGAACAATTCGGTAGCGTGGAAGATTATGAATATCTTTTAGAAATGCAGGGAATGGATCCAGCATATATTAAAGACAATATTCGTCTAACTCTTTTAATTCGCGCAGCTGTAGCAGATAACGTAGAAATTACGGACGAAGAAATTGAAGAGCTTTACGAACAACAACGTCCAACAGCAACTGTTCAACATATCTTAGTTGAAGACGAAGGAACTGCAAATGATATTATTGCTCAATTAGAAGACGGTGCTGATTTTGCAGCATTAGTAGAAGAGCATTCAATGGATCCTGGTAGTGTAGAGACTGAAGGGGTTTACTCATTTAGCGAAGGCGAAATGGTTCCAGAATTCGAAGAAGCTGCCTTAGCTTTAGAAGAAGGCGAAACAACTTCTGAACCTGTCTCAACAGATCATGGTTTCCATGTGATTCGTCGTCTAGAATTAGACTATGCACCACTTGAAGAACAACGTGAAGACTTAGAATTACTAGCTCTTGACAACTACATTAATGATCAACAATTTATGAGTGAATTAGTTTCAGGACTCGCAAACGAAGCGAACGTACAAATTGCGGATGAGGACTTGAAAGGTGCAATGGCTGCTTATATGCCACAAGAGGAAGAAGAAGCACCAGTTGAGGAAGCACCTACTGAAGGTGAAGGCGAAGAAACTCCAGCCGAAGAGCCTGCTGAAGAAACAGAAGAGGCACCAGCAGAAGAAGAGACCGAAGAAAATTCTGGAGAATAATCGAATAATAAGCTATAGAACGCTACTTACTAAATTTGTAAGTAGCGTTTTTTTTAACTTGCCGAGTATAAAACTGAGTGGGACTAGCAAAAAATAAGAGCGGTAGAACACAAGCAATCATTCTTTAATACAAATTTCTGCTGGAAAAATGTGCTCGTAATATTTTTAAATAGACGAAAATTTCTCCGTGAATTTTCCACATCTGTAGAAATCACATAAATTATTATTTCTATCAGATAAGTTGTGCATATTTTATGCCTTGCGTTACGATAACCCAAAAGCCATAACAGGAGAGTGGCCCTGCGTTACGATAATTCAAAAATCATAACAGGAGAGTAGTCTTGTGTTACGATAATCCAAAAATCTTAACACGAGCACCATTTTGTCAAAGGAAAATCCAAATCTCTTTAAACAAGAACTGTTTTTCTCATTCACTCAATCGACAAAAAACCTGTTACTTTGTAGAAATACAAAATAACAGGAAAATTTGATCGCATTTCTATTTCATTTAAACTTAGTCTTCCATATTTTTTCTTGCTTCAATACGCGCGTTCATTGCATCAACATCTGTTTTCATGTCATTCACACCATCATTAATGCGACGCATATAAACATCCGCTTCTTCAGTTAAACTATTCACACTACTCATAATCTCAGGAACAAAATCCATTTGTACATAACTCAATTCTGCATTAAATGTATTCATCGCATCTTGAAAATTCGCAGCCTTATCTTGAACATCTTCAATATTATATTTTGTCGTATAGTACAAATCCTTCACGAAACGTTGGTTATCTTTCCCGCTACGAGGCGTATTCAATAGCACATAACCGCCGCCTAAAGCTACACCACCTAGCGTACCTAATAAGAAAGTAAACATTTTAGTTTTCCTCCAATTCATTCACGATCGATTTTTGAAACTGATCAAGCTGTTCATCTGAGTACTTGTCCTCATTATAAGCCCACTCTAAGCCAAAATCATCATCCTCTGTATAACGTGGCAACAAATGCACATGGCTGTGGAAAACCGTCTGCGAAGCCACTTCTTCATTATTTACCAAAATATTTAATCCGCGAACTTCCGGATCAAAATCACGCAACGCACGTGCTACTTTCGGAACGGCTGCAAAAACCTCACTCGCTAACTGTGCATCATAATCAAAAATATTTCGCACATGCTTTTTCGGAATTAACAACGTATGCCCAGGCGTCACCTGTGAATTATCTAAAATCGCAAACACATGCTCATCCTCATACACCTTTCGGCTCGGAACCTCACCATCACGAATCATACAAAAAATACAATCAGACATATCATCCAGCCTCTCTATGTAATTTCTTACCATTATTTTAGCACGAAGTGTGAACTTTTAAAAACACAAGCCCCGAAAAATGCCCACTTCGTGAATGACACAAAAAGTTCAGATATGAAAAAAGTTTTCGTGACACCCGTTAAACAAAAATGGATAGCCTGATTCCCTCAGTAGCTATCCAACTCAAAATTTTTAATTATTTGCTTCCTTAATCTCATCAAATAATTCATCTAAAAATTGTTTCATAAATTCAGTTCGGTATTCAGCCATTTCACGACCTTTTTCAGTATTCATACAATCTTTTAGTATGAGTAATTTTTCAAAGAAGTGATTGACGACACTATATTGTTCGCGATAATTGTCTTCCGTAATATCTTCTGCTTTGCGGGGACGAGTGTCATCATAAATTAAATGTTTTTTACTTCCACCATAATAAAATGCACGCGCTGTTCCAATGGCTCCTAAAGCATCTAAACGATCGGCATCTTGTACAATTTGTCCCAGCAAACTTAAATTTTGCTTTTTATCAATATTTTTTGAGTAAGATAAATTTTGAATAATATAGAGAACTTCATCAATCTGTCGCTCGGTCGCTCCATTTTCACGTAAAGAATATTCCACTTCTGGAATGGTGGATCGTTTATCATCCGCTATTTTTGCATCAATCGTATCATGTAACCAACAAGATGCACGCACAATTTCTATATCTTCTTTTGATAACTCAGGCGGACTAATTTTTTTCGCGTTCGCTTCAACACGTAAAGCGTGGCGCCAATCATGCCCCGTTGTGTCATCACCAATTACTGCTTGTGCAAATGCTCTAATTTTCTCCATATTCATCTCATCGACCTCCTACAAAAAGAATGCTTCTGAATATTGTTGAATAGTATAGCACATGCTGCTTACATTCCAAATCGAAAACTTCTAGAGATGAAAAAATCAATATTTATTCATAATTTTTTCCTCACAACAGATAGGAATTTCTTAGGAAGCATTGAGGAATCTTAGTATTTATCGTATTATAGATGTCTTGTGAATTTTAAATCCACCCTCAGAAAATTTTCTAGCTTCGCAAACAATAAGAGTAAACGATAAGTTAACTAATTTTCTACGAATGAAGAAGAGGGTGTGGTAGAATAGAAGCACTACATACAAGGAGGTAAACGAATGAGCTTAAATGTATCACAATTGACGGGTGGTTATACCCGAAAAGCCGTAATAAAAGATGTTTCCTTTGAAGTGAAAAACAAGGAAATAGTGGGATTAATCGGCTTGAACGGCGCAGGAAAAAGTACCACCATTAAGCACATTATGGGATTGATGGAGCCATTTTCAGGTAATATAGAAGTGGACGGTCTGACGCTCAAAGAAGACCCAATTACTTACCGTAAAAAAATTGCTTTTGTACCAGAAACGCCCATGGTTTACCGAAACCTGACCTTAAAAGAACATTTAGAAATTACAGCAATGGCTTATGATATTCCTTTTGAAACACTGCTTAAACGAGCAAACCCTCTCCTGAAACTATTCCGCTTAGATGAGCGACTCGATTGGTTTCCCGAGGATTTTTCAAAAGGGATGAAACAAAAAGTCATGATTACTTGCGCATTTGTTATTAATCCGACGTTATTAGTGATTGACGAACCTTTTATCGGATTGGATCCCATCGCCATGATGGATTTAGAACAATTACTTCTTGAAGAAAAAGAAAAGGGGAGTTCCATCTTAATGAGTACCCATGTACTTGCAAATGCCGAAAAAATTTGTGACTCTTTTGTAATTTTACATGATGGTATCGTCTTTGCGAAAGGCACAACGGAAGAACTCGCACACGAATTCAACTTACCGGACGCCGACTTAGAAACCATTTATCGTTTCGTCGCGCAGGAAGAAGGCTTCCGCCAATGACGCTTGAGGGACTATTTAAAAAACGCTACTCGTTATACATGAAGAATTTACTGAAATACGCCAGACATATTATTAACGACCACTTTGTATTGGTCCTCTTTCTGTTGATTGGCGTAGGCGGCTACACGTATTCACAATTTTTAGAAACAGTCGCATACGGCATGGTGGAACCACGAATTTTGGTGCTGTTCTTATTTTTTGTCTTGACTTCAGCAGGCAGCATCACATTACTTTTAGAACCTGCCGATCGTATTTTTTTATTACCAAAAGAACGCGAATTTCGAGGCATCTTCAAACATTTAACAGCTAGAAGTTTCGCTTCGCAAATGATTTCAACAGCGCTTCTAACCTTTGTGACGTTTCCCATTTTTGTCACTACATTGGATGTAAGTACGACAGATAGTTTATTTATTTTTCTGACGCTTGCAAGTTTAAAATGGTTAAATTTACTGACAAAAATCTATCCCTTTTTTTACACACATCAAAAACAAGAGCGTAAATTACAATTAGCTATGCAGGTACTAAAAATACTAACACTGATAAGCTTGCTATTTATTCAAATTCGAGTTACTGCAATCATTATAACGGCAATCGCCTTATTTAGTGCGTATCAATTTTTCACAGAAAAAATGTATTTCAGTCAATTTTTTAAATGGGAAATGATGATTGAAAAAGAAGAACGTAGAATGCAAAGAATTTATCGGTTTATCCAGATGTTTGTGGATGTTCCGCATATGAAGACAAGAATTCGTCGTTTAGCTTGGATGGACAGACCACTCAATTGGTTATCGAAACGTTATCCAACAGCGCCTTACTATTATATTCTGCGCACAGTGACTAGAAATTCAGAATACAGTTTGTTAATTCTACGTGTGACAATCATCGGAATGCTTTTGCTTGCAGTCACAGAGTCATTCGCGACGGTAATGCTCTTAGGGGTTTTATTTTTGTATATTATCGGTTTCCAGTTGATTCCATTGGTGAATGAAATGAATCGGACGCCGAAATTTCAAATTTATCCTGTGAGCGAAAAAAGGAAAGTAGATTCGGTTTATCGGATCATCTTTCAAATATTGTCCCTTGTGAGTATTTTTCTTGCGCTTGCTTCATTGAATACACAAGGTTTATGGGGCTTTATATTGGTACTTGTCGGAATTATTTTTGCGTATTTCTTTAGTCATTTCTATGCGCCGCGCCGACTAAAACGAGTAAAATATTAAAAAAGAACATTCGGTCGCTTGACGTGTTTAAGTAAGACTTTTAAAATAAGGGATACCAAATAGAGAAGTCGGACGGAATTTTTTGAAATAATGTATAAAAAAATCATTAGAAGAAGGATCGGGTAATATGGAAATCGAAAGAGAATCGGGGTGGAATTTACATCCTATCGGTGGTGAAACCGGTCAAGCTTTTATGGGCGTGCGCAATGAAGAGAAGGTCTTTTTGAAGAAGAATTCTTCTCCTTTTTTGGCCGCCTTATCGCTTGAAGGAATCACGCCTAGGCTTATGTGGACGAAAAGGACAGGGAATGGCGATGTGTTAACGGCTCAGGAATGGTGCAACGGACGGACACTTGAAGAAACGGAAATGACGTCGAGTAACATTGCAGAAATTTTAGTTAAGATTCACCGCTCAGATACGTTAAAACGTTTGTTGAAACGTGTGGGTGGCGAAGAAGTTTCCGCAGTAGACTTATTGATGGAATACGAATTGAATTTATCCACGGATTTAGAAACACATCCAGTGCTACAAGAAGCGTATCATTTTTTATTACAATCGCTGCCGCTTGGCTACACAGAAGAAGACATTCGTGTATGCCACGCAGATATTTCTAATGATAATATGTTACTTTCTGACGAAGGCGATCTTTACATCGTTGACTGGGATACAGCAGTTTTAATGGATTATCTTTTTGATATTGGTCAGTTGTTTGCACGCTACATCGACAAAAATGATTGGGAAAAATGGGCAATAAAAAACGAACTCAATTATACGGATAACGAAAAAAATCGCATTTTATGGTATGCCGTGATTAATTTATTATTAGACATCAAATACGCACACAGAAAAGCTCGCTACTGTGAAATGAACGAACTTATTTTAAAATTGAATGATTGGCTAGAAGATTAGACAAACCTCTCCTTTCACCTTCGGCAAATGACAAATGGAGATGCAAGTATGGATTATGAAGTCAGAGAATTCGAACTTAAAGACGCAGCATCTATTTCTGAATTAAGTCGCGATGAGTTAGGATACGACTTTCCTTTAGAAGAAACTAAAAATAAATTAAAGCTTTTATTAAAGAGTGAAGAGGATCGAGTTTACGTAGCCGTGCATGATGAGAAAGTTGTCGGATATATTCATGCTTGTACCTATGAATTAATTTATGCTCCAAAAATGAAAAATATTATGGGAATTGCGGTTTCTAGTGCCTATCGAAAAAAGGCATAGGACGCGCACTTCTAAATGAAATTGAGCTTTGGGGAAAAGAAAGTGGAGCGCATGGTATTCGATTAGTTTCCGGTTCCACACGAACAGACGCCCATGTCTTTTATGAAAATTGTGGTTATGAATTTGGAAAGACACAATATAATTTCCAGAAAATATTCAGTCATTAAAAAATAGAGAAAGAAGACAAATCGTAGGACAAAGCGATTTGTCTTTTTTTGAGTCTTTGGTAAAAAGTATTTAAATGCGTGATATACTTTAGACCAGTTAGTGGAAAAAGTTTAGACAATCATAAGAGAGGAGTTTTCCATATGAATGCAGCGATCACTTTAATACCGTTTGTATTGATTCGAATCGTTCTTTTTCGCTGGGCAGATTTAAAAAGCTATAAGCGTGCGCAGAAGTTTGCGCCACTAGAAAAAAACAAACGAAGTTATTATGTGGTCTATCAGATTTGCCAAGGTCTCCTACTTATTCTGCCATTTTTCAATCATATACAATTATCGACTTGGCCAGAATATTTAGGGGTGTTTTTCTATGGAATCGGACTAACCATCATTGGGCTTTCTATCTATTTTTTCATACAGCCAAATATTACTGGTTTTAGTCAAACAGGGATTTATCAATTTTCTCGTCACCCCATGTATGTCGGTTATTTTTCTTTTTATTTAGGCCTAGGCTTAATGATGTCCTCTTTTTTATACTTGGTCTTTTTAATGATTTTCCAAATTTGTACCCACCAAATTATTCTAGCCGAAGAAAAATGGTGTCTGGAGACATTTGGGACACTTTATAGCACGTATATGAAAAAGGTGCGTCGTTATTTGTAAAAAATCAAAAATCATCTATTACTTTGTGGATTGTTTTAAATATGATTCAATCTAAAAAAAATGAATGGAAATGAAGGACACGAAATGAAGTGGTATTCGATTTGCATAAGAGTGAATACGCTGAAGAGAATATTATGACGGAATTTGAAGAAAAGTTTTTTAAAAAAGTACTCATATTTATCAGTTACTTGCACGATTGAATCATCATTAAAATAAATAGAAATGATTTTTACTAAAAAAGCATGACGTGATTGAGAGTTTCCTCAATGAACGCCATGCTTATTTTGGTTGAACGGTTAAAAGTTAGACTTTATAAATATCCATCACACTGCCGGTATAGGCATCCGCTATAAACTCATACTGTGTGATTTGACCTTTTTCGAAACGCGAAATTCCACCATAATAAACTTTTGTATTATAAGCATATTTTTTCCATGGTACTTTCGTCATTTCAATCCATGAGCCTTCAATCGGCCCATCTTCTTTAAACTTTTTCTTTACATTATCTAAAATTCGATCGGCACTCACTGGCACTTTTTTCTCCACAAAGAAGAAGGCCACCGCTCCAATCAAAAAGGAAGCCACTAAAGCAACTATGGCTAATGGAGTGAAATAATCTCTATCCCTCTTATGCATCATTTTCGTCCTCCCTTGCTTGATAATATTTTCTGATACTCTGATTCATTTTTTAGCTAACTGTATTTTAGCACATTTCTTTTACGTCTGTCATATCTTAAGATGAAATTCCAACCCTCCATCGATAAAACATTTCATTTCCAAAGGTTATCAAACAACTATTTTTCCTATCCACATAGGTTAGTTGATTAATACATCTTCATTTCACCAAATTTATTTTCATGCAAACAAAGCCGTCTTCCATTCACCAAATTTATTTTCATGCAAATAAAGCGAGTCTTCCTTTCACCAAACTAATTTTTATGCAAACAAAGCCGTCTTCATTTCACCAAAATAATTTTCATGTAAATAAGGCGAGTCTTCCTTTCACCAAATTTATTTTTATGCAAACAAAGCCATCTTCCTTTTACCAAACTAATTTTCATGTAAACAAAGCGAGTCTCCTTTCACCAAACTTATTTTCATGCAAATAAGACGAGTCTTCCTTTCACCAAATTTTATTTCGTGAAAACAAAGTAGTCTCATCTCACCAAAACATTTCCCATCAAAAATAAACACGAAACAAATAAGCGACGGTTCAATCAACAAGAAATTTTGTGTATAATAGAACAGTAAGCAAACTCAACTCAAGGAGGCAATCTAGTTTACTAGTACATATATGAATGAACAGCGATTTGAACGAATAAAAAAATTGACCGAAGTCCAAAGCCCAAGTGGGTTCGAACACAACATTCGCGAAGTCATCCGTTCCGAAATGACGCCGTATGTAGATGAAATTCAGCAAGATGGTTTAGGTGGTATTTATGGGTTGCGCCATTCGGATATAAAAGACGCACCGACCGTAATGATTGCCGCACACATGGATGAAGTAGGGTTCATGTTGGCATCCATCACAGACGAAGGATTTTTCCGAGTGGTCCCATTAGGAGGCTGGAATCCGTTGGTCGTTTCGGCACAGCGATTCACACTACAAACGCGTAAAGGTAATTATCCAGTCGTTTCTTCTTCCGTACCGCCGCATCTATTACGCGGAAAAGAAAATAGTATACCGAAAATAGAAGATATTCTATTTGATGGTGGGTTTGAATCAAAAGAAGAAGCAGAAGAATATGGCGTACGCCCAGGAGACACAATTGTCCCGGATGTAGAAACCATTAAAATGGCAAACGGAAAAAGAATTCTTGGAAAAGCTTGGGATAACCGTTATGGTGTAACAGCTGTCTTAGAAGCTTTGCATGATTTAAAAGATGAAAAATTACCCAATCATTTAGTGGCAGGTGCAAATGTACAAGAAGAAGTTGGTTTACGTGGAACAAAAGGTGCTGTACGTAAATTTAATCCAGATGTTTTCTTTGCGGTTGACTGTTCACCCGCGGATGATGTCTACGGAAAAGCGGATGCTTTTGGAAAATTAGGAGAAGGTACTCTAATCCGTATTCAAGATCCAGGCTTTATTTTATCGAAAGAAATGCGTGAATTTATGTTAGATATAGCAGAAACGCATAATATTCCTTATCAATATTTTGTTTCAAAAGGTGGAACAGATGCTGGTGCAGCGCATCAATTAAATGATGGTATTCCTAGTGGTGTGATTGGTATGGTTGCCCGTTATATTCATACGCACCAAACAGTCTTCCACATTGATGACTATGAAGCAGCTTTAGAAATGGTCAAACAAGTAATCTTGAATTTAGATCAAAGCACTATCGATACCATTACTCCAAAAAATTAATAAAAAGAGGTTATAAAATGTTAGTCACAAGTTATAATAATCGAGCGTTTAAAGACTTATTAGTCGTACAAGTAAAACAATCTGAAGTAGAAAATCAAACCTATGAGCGTAAAGATGATATTACTCGGATTATGGATAAAGAATCTGGTGAAACAGTTGGATACAACTTCTTTGAAGCTTCCCAATGGCTATCGCTAGAAGAAAGTGGTCCTGTTACTTTAGCAGAAGAAGATGTGGAGACATTAAATAAAGCTTTAGAAGAAGCAGGATTTGAAGGAGACTTAGTCGCAGATACAAGTCCAAAATTCGTTGTGGGTTACGTGCAAGAATGTGTGCCGCACGAAGATTCCGATCATTTATCGGTCACTCAAACAGAAGTTGATAATAGCGAAGTCTTACAAATTGTTTGTGGAGCAGCGAATATTGCCCAAGGACAAAAAGTGGTTGTCGCAAAACCAGGCGCTACTATGCCAGATGGTTTAGTGATTTGGCCAGGTGAATTAAGAGGCGTTGCCAGTCATGGAATGATTACCTCTGCCCGTGAATTAGGTGTTGAGGTACCCGAAGAAAAACAAAGCGGCATTCTTGTTTTAGAAGACGACGCAGAAGTCGGATCCGCCTTTGAGTTTTAATTCAAACTGTAAAAAATAAACAAGATTGAAAGGAGGAGCGAGCATGAGTAAATATGATGGGCCAAGTTACTTTAAAAAGAAACACCCAAAAATTCAACCTTTAAAGCCAACAAAGAGAAATGAAGAAGAAACAAAAAAAGTAAGCTGGGCAGATCAAGATAATTATTTTAAAAGTGATTATAAAAATAACCTGCCTAATCGTGTGCAAACGCGTTCGGATTTACAAGAAAAAGCGTTGGATTATATGCGAACTCCTTCGAATCAATCCAATCGAAATTCGAGATCAAATGTTGGGACAAACTCGCCGTCTAGAACAAATCAGACAGCGGCCACTCCCAAAGCAAACCCAAGGCCTTTCCGTAGTAAGTACATTCCAAAAAGCTTACAGAATTTAGAGGGATGGAAAACAAACGATCGTAACCACACGCTGATCGCGGAAATAAAAAAACGACTTGAAAAAGAAACGAATACCTATTTATTATTTGAAGAATATTTAGCGCCGGAAGTTGCAACAGCTTTAAAAGCAGAAGAGTCAGAAAAGTTTTCGATGAACGATGAGCCGGCACAAATAGAGCAGCCAACGAAAACCAGCGAACAGACCAAACAACCCGAAACTAAGGTAGACGAGAAACTAAGCTTTGATGAACGCACGAAAGAAAAAGCCGAGCGAGTACAAGAAGAGTTAAACCACAATCTAGTGAAGCCAAATACTGGCCTGCATCGTTCGCTCAGCAAAATTATTGCCGAGGATCAAGAAGCACTGAAAAATGGAAGAAATCATTTGGGCAGTTTATTTTCCGATGAAGACTGAATGCTTAGCGAGTTTGCTAAAGTGTTCAGTTTTTTAGTGGAGCCCATTGTTTCTAATTCGAGTTGTAATTCCCGAATTTGTCTTTAAAACATGCTATACTTGGGTAGGCAAATCGCATAAAAATACATGAAAGAATCATTTGCGAAAACCAAGTTTAACTAGCAATTCAAGTGGATTTGCTATAATATTAATAGTCGGAATAATACCACATTGGAGGATTAGAATGAATCGCGAAACTACTTATCATTTTGTGGGCATCAAGGGTTCTGGAATGAGCGCTTTGGCATTAATTTTGCACGAAGAAGGCTATAACGTTCAGGGTTCAGATGTCAGTAAATACTTTTTCACACAACAACCTTTAGAAGAAAAAAATATCCCAATTTTCGTTTTTGACGCAGATAATATTAAAGAAGGCCAAGTCATCATTGCAGGGAATGCTTTCCCGGATACACACGAAGAAATTGTACGCGCAAAAGAACTCGGTCTTGAAGTCATCCGCTATCACGATTTTATTGGCGAAAAAATTAAACATTATACAAGCGTAGCGGTCACAGGCTCGCACGGAAAAACGACAACCACAGGCTTACTCTCACATGTTGTCAGTAATATGGAAACAACCAGCTATCTTATCGGCGATGGAACGGGCCATGGGATTGAAGACGCCGAATACTTTGTGCTAGAGGCTTGCGAATATCGCCGCCATTTCCTAGCTTACCAAGCGGATTATTCGATCATTACGAATATTGACTTTGATCATCCCGATTACTACAAAAGCATCGAAGACGTTGCAGAAGCCTTTGATACCTTTGCGCTCCAGACGAAAAAACATGTCATTGCTTGCGGGGACGATCCCTTACTTCGTAAAATGAAATCAAAAGTACCTGTTACGTATTATGGCTTAGAAGACGGAAATGATGTGCAAGCCAGAAATATTGTAAAAAACACCGAAGGATCAACATTTGATGCTTATATCGATGGGGAGTTCTACCACGAATTTTCAATTCCATCTTACGGCGACCATAATATTCAAAACTCATTAAGTGTCATTGCCTTTGCTTATCATGAAGGTTTAGACAAAGATGAAGTCGCAGAAAATCTGTCGAACTTTGAAGGCGTTAAGCGTCGTTTCTCAGAAAAAGTGATTAGCGATACGGTCATTATTGATGACTATGCGCATCACCCAGCAGAAATTAGCGCAACGATTGATGCAGCACGCCAAAAATATCCAGATCGCGATATTGTTGCGGTGTTCCAACCACACACGTTCACACGAACCGTCGCTTTGTTAAGTGAATTCGCAGAATCTTTAAGCAAAGCCGACAGTGTTTATCTAAGTGAAATTTTCACTTCAGCGCGTGAAAAAGAAGGAAAAGTGAACATCAAAGATTTATTTGATAAAATTGAGAACGCAAAAGATGTCCTTGCCGTTGAAGATGTTTCGCCATTACTCGATCATAGAGGGGACGTTGTCGTCTTTATGGGTGCTGGAGATATTCAAAAATTCGAACAAGCTTTCCAAGAATTACTCTCTTCTTTGGAAAAAACGACCCATTAATTTTAAAAATATAAAGGAAGATGCTCAGACATATTATCTGGGCATCTTTTTTGAATGTTCAGATTAAATAGCAGATTTCTTAGTCATTTTGAAAAAGAAAAAACAACCCCCAAATCGATCGCGAATGTCGAATGGGCGTTGTTATTTTTAGTGGAGAGGTGATCGAACTTTAAGGTTTTTCTTGGAGACCAATTTCTTCATTTCTGTTCGCATTATGATACAAAGCAAAGACTAAAGCGATGAGTAGGTAACCAAACACAAAACTTGGATTATAAAACAGACTTAATTCAGGTGCATGGATCAAACCAATGGCAGCTAATATAGCACCAGCAATGGAAGTGACCGCAGCTTTTGAAAACTGATTGTCGATAATAAATACAAGAATTGCGCCCCAAATTAAAGCCGTAAACATAGCGCCTTGTCCTAAAGGAATGACTGCTGCAGATACAGCATCTAAAGCTTCAGGTGCAGCATTCGCAAATTTACTTTGCAGGTAATTCGCTAAATAAGGGAACATAGCTAAAACAACCGCTGGGAAATGAGTCGTTGGCACCGATGAAAATGTTTGGACAATCATAGACATGCCAACAAATACTAAAATAGGTGCAATAACCGGTAATGGAATAATTTCAGACAATACAGCAATGACACCGAAAGTAGAAGCGAGCAGGAAGATAATACCATTGATTACAGAATATCCTCTACGAGCGTTCGTCCATTTCGCACTTACGGAAGCCATATAAACTGTTGTGGGGAATGTCCCACCAAACAAAGCACCGATCATAGTCCCAATGCCATCCACTAATTGTGTTTCTGAAACATTGTAATCATCGCCTGCAGAAGCCATTGCTTCAACGTTATTCAGCGTTTCGATAAAATTGTAAATAGAAATTGGAATAATGATAGCTAATAAAGATACTAGCGGACCAAAGAGATGTCCAAACCCTTCAAACATACCTAAAGTAGGGAGAGGAGGGTAAAAACCTGCAGAGCTAAAACCAGCCGTTAAGTTACTGACACTTGTCTCGCCAAGCGCATAAGCCATTACCGTTCCGATAATAATCGCGAATAAAGAGGTAGGAATTTTAAAAGGCATCGATTTTTTACCAAAAAATCCAATAAGAATAATAACTAACGACAACATGCCAATAACTGGAGACTCAAAGGTGTGGAAGAACATTTGACCACCGATAACTGAGAAGGCAACTCCTGCTAAAGCGCCCATCATAGCCGCTCTAGGAAGATACTTGCGGATGAAATTACCTAAAAAACTGCCTAATGTTTCAACAACACCACCTAAGAAAGTAGCCGCCATCCCAATTTTCCAAGCGAGTTCAGGATCATTTGTTAGAGTAAGCGCCGGTGCCATAATTCCAAATAAATAGATAAACATAATCGGTGTACTAATGCCGTAAGATAGGGCTGTCACATCTGAACGATTTTCTTTTTCCGCCAATTTTTTTGCCATATGAGCATAGTAGAAATTTCCAAAGAGTACACTAACTGCCGCACCCGGAATAATTTTTCCATAAACAATACTTGAAGGGTACCCCATTCCAATTAGGCTAATAGCAATCACCACAAAGTTTGCAAGGTTATTTTGAAATAACGCAAAAAATCCATCAATATCTTCCTTAACAAACCACGGATAAGAAACTTTCTTTTCTGTATTCAATCCAACTTTTGATAAATCCATTTTTATAAATTCCTCCCTTGTTAAGGAACATTATAGAGATATTGTTCGGTAAATACAAGTTAAAACCGTAAATAATGTGTTTGGTTAGAGTTATATCTATATATTTAAGGAAAATTAATATATTTTATCATTATTGTTCGTAATATACGAACGATGCAAAGGTTTGATCATTTTATTCAGAGGTAGTTTTAACAAGACTATTCTATATTAAAGATTGCATATATACATCTCATGTCCATATAATGGATGCCATGAGTGCGCGAACACCATCTCATGTCCATATGTGGGGAATCATAAGTGCACGAACATCATCTCGCATCCATATGAGGGATATAATAAGTGCGCGAACTCAATCTCACGTCCACATGACTACTAGCATATGGACGCGAAACAAATTTTTACCATCAAGAATAAAGAAAGTTCACTCTTTTTCCAAACACAGAATTAAATTTCGCCCAAAGTAAACTCTGGAATCATATTTTGTAATCTAAATTGAGCAGGCAGTACATTTAGATATTTGGTATGTTTATTACTATTTATTTTTTTGAAATGTTTATTAATCACTTTCAATATAAAATTCTTAGAATATTGATGATCTATAAAAAATGAAATCTCTTGACGGGTAAAATTCTGTCCATACGTCAGTACACAATATTCATAGATGGAGCGCAGAACAGCGCTCTCGCATAATTCTTTAAACCCACAATTACAACTTACATAATGTTTATGGATAGTAAGATTAAAGCTATGACATTTCATGCAGCAAATTCCTCTCCGTGCAAATTTCATCTGATTTTTACTATAAGGATCTGGAAAATGAGAATTCACTATTTCATATTTTCCTAATTGATGAATCGTTTTTTCTGCGTGAACTCGAGAACCAAAATGATTTTTCCTATCTTTAATCATTTCATCAATAAATAATTTTAAATACGTTCTAGGAACAACTTTTACATCATTCACTTCAGAAACAATATGGATATGATTATTCACATTAGGAAAAATAACAGCTCCTTCAACAGGGATAACAGGTGATACCTCATTACAAATACTTTGAATATTTGTATACGCGCGTCTTGCTTGCTGAAAGCAATTTCCATTAATTTTTTGGCCATTTCTTTTACTTATTCCATCCTGAAAAGTAAACAAACCTGTATAATTTTTCACTTCAAGAATATAAAATTTGTGACCAGTGAATACGATAAAATCACATTCGAATTCACCGTAGTAATCTAGCCAAATATTCCGAAAGATTAGCCAGTGCTTTTGCCCATAAGTTTTTAGATATTCAAAAACAATCTCTTCCCCAATAGCACCTTTTACTAACCGTCTATGCTTATATTTTTCATTTTTAGTTTTATGTAAATTCCGACGACTCGCGATTGTACTGAATTCAAGCTCTGTAGGTAAACCAGTATTTTCTTTTTGAAGTTTTGTTTTTAATAAATTCATTATTCATTCTCCTCAATATATTTTGATAAAAACCCCTTATATATATAATTTGCAATTTTTTCCGTTTTTCACGAAACAAAATGAAAAAACTTTAAAAATTAAAGAGAATGAATAAAAGTTTGCGTCCACATGATGAAGGTGATATGTACATGAACCCTAACTCACGTCCATATAACAGAGCTCATAAGTGCGTGAATCCCATCTCACGACCACATGGTGGAGCTCATAAGTGCGTGAACCCCATCTCGTGCCCATATGACAGAGCCCATAAGTGCGTGAATCCCATCTCACGACCATATGATAGCTCCTATATGCACGCAAACCTGGTTCTCTCCAAACTCCTGCTCCCTTTCCTTTAGAAACTGTTGCATTTTTGGTAAAATAACAAAGACAAATATCAAGCAACGAATAAAAGGAGTTTTTATCGTGACTACGAAAAAGAAATTACTACTCATCGACGGGCACAGTGTTGCATTCCGTGCATTTTACGCGCTCCACAGCCAACTTGAAAGCATGACAAATTCAAACGGACTGCATACCAACGCACTCTACGGCTTCCACGGCATGCTTGAAAAAGTAATGGACAAAGAACAACCTACGCATGCACTTGTCGCCTTCGACGCCGGCTCAACAACCTTCCGCCACGAATTTTTCGAAGACTACAAAGGCGGACGCGACTCCATGCCAGGCGAATTATCCGAACAAATGCCTTACCTAAAAGAATTACTCGATGCGTACGGACTCAAATACTACGAACTTCCAGATTACGAAGCGGATGATATTATCGGTACCCTCGCAAATGACGCCGCAAGCAATGGGTATGAAGTCGTCATTTTAAGTGGGGATAAAGATTTGACTCAACTAGCAACTGAAGACATCCGAGTGGATATTACGGTCAAAGGTGTGACAAATATTGAGGAATATACACCAAAATCCGTTAAAGAACTAATGGGTGTGCGTCCCGATCAAGTGGTCGATTACCTTGGACTTTCTGGCGACCCATCCGATAATATTCCGGGAGTAACAGGCGTTGGAGACAAGACGGCCATCAAACTGCTCGAGCAATATGATACAATGGAAAACTTATATGAGCACATTGATGAAATGAATAAATCAAAACGAAAAGAAAATCTCATCAATGAAAAAGAGACCGCCTTTTTAAGTAAAAAACTCGCTCAAATTGATACCGATGCACCGATTGAAATTACTGCAAATGAATTAGACTATCCTGGAAAAGATATTGAAAAACTGATCACTTTTTATAAAGAAATGGACTTCAATTCACACTTACAAAAATTGGATACGGATGCCTATATGGAAAGCTTAGGTGAGCGTCCAGAAGAAAAAGAAATCCAATATGAGGTCGTTGAAGAAATTACCTCCGAAATGTTTGCCGACCAAACGGTCATCTATCTCGAAATGCTTGAAGAAAATTACCACAAAGCTGACATTGAAGCTGTTGCATGGGGTGACGACGAGAAAGTTTATGTGACAACAATTGATCAAGCCTTAGAGTCAGAAGCATTCAAGAATTATATTGAAGATGAAACAAAACATAAAATAACCTATGACTTGAAAGCTTATTATGTCGCCCTCAAAAGACGAGCGTTAGAGCTAAAAAGTGTTGATTTCGATGTAGTACTCGCTTCTTACCTCCTTACATCAGAAGATAGCAGTAGTGGAGATGTCGCAGATATTACTGGAAAACACGGTTATTCAAGCGTACTTCCAGACGAAGCAGTATACGGAAAAGGCGTTAAACGAGGCATCCCGGAAGACAAAGAAAAGATGGCTAAACACGTCGCATCAAAAGTCGATGGACTATTCACTATTCGCGAAAATATTTCCAAAGAGCTCATCGAAAATGAACAAGAAGAGTTACTTTACGATATTGAAATGCCGCTCGCTTATATTCTAGGCGATATGGAAATCGATGGAATCAAAGTAGATGCCGAGCAAATTGAAAAACTACAAACAGAATTTGCTGAAATTTTAACGAATATCGAACAAACCATTTACGAACTAGCAGGTGAAGAATTCAATATCAATTCACCAAAACAGTTAAGTGAAATTTTATTTGTGAAAATGGGTTACACCCCAATTCGCAAAACGAAAACTGGTTTTTCAACTGCGCAAGACGTTTTAGAAAAATTACAAGCGGAAGCACCTATTGTGGAGCATATTTTAAAATACCGTCAAATCGCAAAAATTCAGTCTACTTACGTCGATGGACTCTTAAAAGTAATTGATCCAGAAACCGGTCTGGTGCACACGCGCTACCAACAAACAGTTGCACGTACAGGGCGTTTAAGTTCAGTAGATCCAAACTTACAAAATATTCCGATTCGACTCGAAGAAGGACGAAAAGTACGACAAGCCTTTGTTCCAAGAGAAGAGAACTGGAAATTGTTCAGTGCGGACTATTCACAAATTGAACTCCGAATACTTGCGCATATTTCAAAAGACGAACATTTAATCGAGACCTTCAAAAATAATGAAGATGTCCACACAACTACAGCGGTGCGCGTATTTGGTTTAGACAGTGCAGATGAAGTGACTCCGAATATGAGACGAGATGCGAAAGCTGTAAACTTCGGAATCGTGTATGGTATTTCTGATTATGGGCTCTCACAAAATTTAAATATTTCCCGTGCGGAAGCGCGAGAGTATATCGACACTTACTTTGAGCGTTTCCCAGGCGTTAAAGACTACATCGACAACATCATTCGCGAAGCCAAGGATCAAGGGTATGTGGAGACGATTTTCCACCGTCGACGTTACCTGCCAGATATCAATTCGCGGAACTTTAATTTGCGATCATTTGCCGAGCGAACAGCGATGAATACGCCGATTCAAGGAAGTGCAGCCGACATTATTAAAGTAGCGATGATCCAAGTGGCGAAACGCTTAGAAAAAGAAAATTTAGAAGCAAAAATGTTACTACAAGTGCATGATGAGTTAGTTTTTGAAGCACCAGAAGCAGAACTTCCAGCTCTGAAAAAATTGGTAGAAGAAACTATGGAAAATGCGTTGGATCTTTCAATTCCTTTAAGCGTAGAGAGCGATTCAGGAGACACTTGGTACGATTTATAAACAAAACGATGGACATGAAAGTAGAACAGGAGCGAACAAGGATTGCCAGAATTACCAGAAGTTGAAAGCGTGAAACGCGGGTTAAACCAAATTATGAAAGGTGAAACGGTGGCCGATGTGACAGTACATTGGCCCCGTATTATTGAGTCGCCGGATGTTGAAACATTTAAAGAACAGCTCAAAAATCAGACGATTGAAGCCATCAAACGTCGCGGAAAATTTTTGCTGTTTTATCTGACCGATTACGTCCTCATCTCACACCTACGCATGGAAGGGAAATATCAGCTCACTGAGCCCGACCCCCTTCGGGAAATGACCCCCGCTTCAAAGCACACGCATGTGATTTTTCATTTAGAAAGTGGAAAAGATTTGCGTTATTTAGATGTACGCAAGTTTGGCCGAATGAGTCTTGTCGATCGTGGCAAGGAATTTGAGCATAAATCACTTGCGAAGTTAGGCCCCGAACCGATCAAAGAAGATTTTTTGTTTGAGGAAATGCAGGCCTTTTTAAAACGACGAAAAAAAGCGATCAAAGGCGTCCTTTTAGACCAGCAAATGGTGGTGGGCGTTGGAAATATTTATGCGGACGAGATTTTGTATCGCGCAAAAATTCATCCGCTGACCCCAGCGAATCAATTGACTGAGAGCGAACAGCTAGAGCTCCATGAGGCGATTATCTTTATTTTAGGCGAAGCCGTAAAAAATGGAGGAACGACTATTCGAACGTATCAAAATGCGTTTGGAGATATTGGAACCTTTCAAAATCATCTAAAAATGTATGGAAAAGAAAATGAAGCTTGTGAAAATTGTGGAACAAGCATTGAAAAAATCAAAGTAGCGGGACGCGGCACGCATTATTGTCCAACTTGCCAACCACTGAAAGGATGAAATGAATGACGAAAATTTTAGGGCTGACGGGCGGGATTGCTTCAGGTAAATCCACCGTCAGTAAATATTTTGCTTCATTAAATATCCCGATCATTGATGCGGACCTAGTGGCTCGTGAAGTCATGCGAGCCGGCTCTCCTGCCGTCAAAGACATCCGCGAACAGTTTGGCGAGGAGGTCTTATTAGAAAATGGGGAAATTAACCGCGAATATTTGGGCGAGTTGGTCTTTACATATCCGAAAAAAAGAAAACAACTTAACGAAATCGTTCAAGGCCGGATTCGAACAGAAATTGCAGATCAAACAAAAGCATTATTAGAAAAGACTCCTCCCTTAATTATTTTGGATATTCCGTTACTCTACGAAGAAACCTATGAAACAGAAGTAGATGAAGTGATGGTGGTTTATGTGGATGTGGATGTCCAAAAAGAGCGCTTATTGAAGCGAAACACAGACCTAACAGAAGAAGATGCCCTAAACCGCATCTTGTCACAAATTCCTTTAGCAGAAAAAGCAAAATTAGCGGATGTCTTAATCGACAATAACGGAACCATCGAGCAAACCTTAGCTCAAGTCAGAGACTGGCTGAAAACAACCGCTCCTGAGATTGAGGTAGCAGAGTAAAATATAGAATGGCGTTCTATTGAGTCTGAAACAGCAGCTATAAACACGATAGACGTTCCATCAAGTTTGAAGCAATACCTAGAAATTCAATAGACACTCCATCGAATTTGAAACGGTATCTATAAAATCAATGGAGCGATTAATCACTCGTTACAACTAAAAAAAGCTCCACTAAACGAAAATATTTCGCCCATACGAAATATCAAAAAAACAATCCTAAACTTCATCAAAGGAAACTTAAGATATTATTCACGAGTGTACATTTCATATGTTATAATGAGAAACAAGATTAAATAAAGGACTGATAAATATGAAGTGCCCACGTTGTTCATATAATGGCAGTCGAGTGGTCGACAGTCGTCCCGCGGATGATGGAACGACTATTCGTCGGCGCCGAGAATGTGAAAACTGTCAATACCGATTCACGACTTACGAACGAGTTGAAGAAACACCGTTACTTGTCGTGAAGAAAAATGGTGACCGGGAAGAATTTAACCGCGCAAAAATTCTCCGAGGTATTCACCGAGCATTTGAAAAACGGCCATTCTCTGCCAAAGAACAAGAAGATATCGTGAACCGTATCGAAACAAGAATCCGTGAAGAAGGCGTACGCGAAATTCAATCCACAGAAATTGGCGAATACGTCATGGAAGAACTCGCGAAAATTGACGACGTTGCCTACATCCGCTTCGCAAGCGTCTACCGCCAATTTCAAGACATCGATGTGTTCATGAAAGAAATGCAAAACATCGGCGACAAACAACGCGACGAATCAGAAGAGGAAGAAGAATAAGATCTTTTCCACCTTCGGCAAATGACAAAATAGTTTAAACAGGAAGCACCCGCATTGTAATATCAATAAAGAAAGGAGACGTGTGCAATGACAAAGTATCCATGGCAAGCCATTGATCCCAAAAGTTATCTTCAAATTGAGTCAATAAATCCGTTATCGATGCCAGATGTGCACGTCTTAACGAAACTGTACCAGCCACTCATCGGTGGTCGTGCACATTCGCTTTATCTGACGCTGTTTGCGGAACTTCATTTTGAGACAAAAACAAAAGGAGTCACTGTTGCAGAATTGCTCCGAAAACTGGATATTGGCATCCCTGATTTCTACCAAGCGCGTGTGCGTTTAGAAGGGATTGGTTTATTACGTACTTATCGAGCAAAAGAAAAAACCGATGAATATTATTATCAAATCATTCCACCGCTCTCAGCGAAAGCTTTTTTCAAAGATAGCTTACTACGCACGCTATTGATTGAAAATATTGGTGAACGTTTATTTAATGAGGAGCTTGAAGCCTTTCTTCCGCAAGCCAATAACAAGCAGGCTTACGAAGAAATTACACGCTCATTTTTAGATGTGTATCATTTCGATGTGAACAATACAAACATCTTAAGTCACACAGATTTCATGCCTTTTGATTCAGACGAACAACCAAAAATTGCTGAAACGATTGAAAATATCGATAGCTTTGATTACAACTTTTTCAAAGCCGGACTCAATAAACATTTTGTCCGTCAAGATAGCTTTACAGCGGAAATCAAAGAACTGATTTATACGTTTCATGTGGTATATGGCATCGATGAAATGACAATGCAAGCTCTTATTTTAGAGAGTGCGGATGTCGAATCGGGTGAAGTAAATAAAAATAAATTTGTTTCAAACGTACAGCGTTCTTTCTTAAATAAACAGCAGACGCAACCAAAAAATAGTCAGCAAATTTTAAAAAATCAAGATGAACAAGCCACAACGCAAGAAGAAGCACAATCTGCAGCGAACCAAAAAAACTTTACACAAACGGAAGCTTCCGTGATCAACCATGCCAAGCAAACCGCACCCGCAAACTATTTGCGATCCATTAAAGATCAAAAAGGCGGTTTTGTGACGAGCAATGAAACATGGGTATTGAAAGAACTCGTTGAATCCTCTCGTTTGAGTAAAGATGTGATCAATATTTTACTGCATTACATCTTAGTTGTGAAAGAATCGGTCATTTTGGAAAAAAATTATGCGATGAAAATTGCGAACGATTGGGCGCAAAGTGGTGTTCGAACACCAGAAGATGCGATCCAAAAAGTCAAAGAATTGTACAGTCAATCGCAAAATAGAAACGCACAATCACAAAATCAAAAAGGAAATACACGTTACAAAAATAATTATCGAAAAACACGTAAAAAAGAAACGTTACCTGACTGGGCACAGGAAAACAATAAAGAAACCACCGACGACGAACAGGTCTCAATGCAGGATGAAGATGCATTGAAAGTTCGTCTCGACCAAATTCGAAGAATGAGACAACAAAAGAAGGAGGATAGCTAATGGAAAGTATTGGCGATTATTTAAATAAAATGACGAGCTCATCTGAGTCTCGCGGGAAATTCGAAGAGCTCATCAACCAAGCGCTTCAAGACGAAGAGGTTGTAGCTTTCATTCAAGCGCACAAAAAAGAACTCAGCACAGAAGCCGTCGAACGCAGCGCGGCGAATTTATATGAATTTGTGCTGGAAAAAGAAAAAGCACGCAAAGGGCAAGGACAACTCATGCCAGGTTACGTGCCAAAATTAATTTTAAATAATAAAATGATTGAAGTCACTTATGTCGCAACCGAAGAACATGTAGAAAAACGAAAACAAGAAGAGCTCAGACGACGTATCAACTCTGTTTACATGCCAAAAGACATCAAAGAGGCGACTTTTGATCAATTTGAAATGACTCACGGACGACGCGAAGCACTTGATCGCTCCATTCAATTTGTTGAAGATTATATCAAAAAGCCAGATGGTTTCCACAAAGGCCTCTATCTACATGGCGCATTCGGCGTTGGAAAAACCTATCTTTTAGGAGCCATTGCGCACGAGCTATCAACATTTGGCTATCCATCAACGTTGGTGCATTATCCGACTTTTGCGACCGAAATGCGTAGTTCAGTTGGCCAACAAACGACGGGACAAAAGTTGGACAATTATAAAGAAACACCGATTCTTATGCTAGACGATATCGGTGCGGAATATGCGACTTCTTGGATTCGCGATGATGTGCTGGGTGTTATTTTACAATACCGTATGCAAAATGAACTGCCAACCTTGTTTAGCTCGAACTTTGACATGAAGCGACTCGAAAACGAACACTTCCGCTTCAATCAACACAACGATGATGAACAGCTGAAAGCTAAGCGAATTATGGAACGTGTCCGTTTCTTAGCGGATGAAATTGAAGTCACCGGTAAAAATCGTCGGAATGACTAAAAGAGTAAAAATATAAAACGAGAATAGTGTGATATGAGAGACAACTACTGATTGATGAGTTTTTAAAACGAAACCAGAATTGTCGTTGTCCTCATGTTCGTTAAGCAAAGCCTCTGAGCTGACGCCAGAGGTTTTCTTATTTTAAAAAAGAGGTAGGTGTGTAAAACGGATAAAAATAAAGTAGTCATACTCATCCCCCTTTATGCACTCAGTAAAGATGTAGGCACTTTAATGAATGATTTAATGAAGAGTCACTTTACCAATGTCGTATTTGTAAAAAATGAAAATCTTCCATTCAAAACGGATGAACCAAAAGAAATAAAAACAATTATACATAATGAAGAAAGTACAGCATTGGAAAAAGGATTTGAAATCATTTTAAAAGATTACCCACAATCAGAGGGAGTCATTGTTGTGGGTGCGGATAGTCAATATTCCGCTCATGACATCGAAAGGATAGTCGAAGACTTAGCCACAAATCCTGATGATATTATTTTTGCGGTTCGAAAGACTGAAAATGAAGCTAAACAAGTAAATCTTGGTGACCGCCTCATTAATTCTCTCTTTACTTTACTCGAGAAACGGAACCATGAAAATTGGACATCAACTCTGCGGGCATTATCTACTAAAAACATGAAAACATTATTAGATCAGTCCGGTAACTTAGAATCCGCTGAAGAATTAGGAATAAATATAAGGAAAGTTTCTATTTATATAGAAGAACAATCATTTTATGAACGTTTGATGGAACTGATTAGAATGTATCGTGTCTTCATAAAGTTTACCGCCTCATCATTATTTTCGACGGTTGTTGATTTAGCCCTTTTTGCGATTTTTATTTATCTTTTAAGAGGCACTTTTCCAACTTCTTATATTATGATTTCAACGACTATTGCTCGAGTTGTTTCGATTTTTGTGAATTATACACTGAACAACAAACTCGTTTTCAAAAGAAAAAATGAGAAAAGAGGTTCTTTCATCCGGTATATCACGCTCGCAATTATTGAGATGTTGGGTTCTGGAATGCTTGTCACCGTCATTGTAAATACTTTAATTCCATTTGAAACGCTCACAAAAATTCTTGTAGATGGTAGTTTATTCTTTGTCGGCTTTCTGATTCAAAGAAAATTTGTATTTACAAAAGAGTAATCAATATAATGTTTTAAAACACACTAAAAAAATTATTTGCAAGAACACAATTAAAGTGGTATCTTATTAATAACTTAATAACAAATCTTTGAGAAAGACACCTTTGAAGGGCGTTTGTTTTACAGAAAAGAAAACACAAGATGAGAGTTTTCCAAAATAAATCTTCATTGACCACTTTCGAGATGTTGATGACAAATCAACCGTTACTTGGCGTTAGCAAGTTTAGAGTATGAAAATCGCTTTTTATTAAGAACGAAGAAATTTGTTGAATAAATTTCTAGACCCGAAAAGAAACAAACCGTTCACTCAGCGTATTTCATAAAGTTGGGTGGAACCACGTCGTATTTAACGTCCCATTAGATCGTTTTCTAACGAATCTGATGGGATTTTTATTTTTTCATAGCACTTAGTTATAGACAATCAATGATACATGGAAGAAAGAGAAAGGACGAAAGAAAATATGTCAGATATTTTAGTTACACTACCAGATGGCTCAGAAAAATCATTACCGATTCATTCCACAGCGGAAGATGTTGCTGGAACAATTGGAAAAGGACTACAAAAAGCAGGAATTGCGGCTCGTTTCAATGGAGAGTTAGTCGACTACAAACGACCACTTACTGAAGATGGAACAATCGATATTATCACAAAAGATAGTGATGAAGCTTTGGAGATTTTACGTCATTCAGCAGCTCACATTATGGCACAAGCGATCAAACGTCTACATCCAGATGTAAACTTTGGTGTTGGACCAGCAATTGAAAATGGTTTTTATTATGACACAGATATGGAAGAGCAATTACAAGAAGAAGAACTGCCGAAAATCGAAAAAGAAATGATGGAAATTGTCAAAGCCAATTATCCATTCGAACGACGTGTGGTCAGTCGTGAAGAAGCACTCGAAATCTTTAAGGATGACCCATATAAAGTTGAGTTGATTAATGAATTGCCAGAAGACGAAGAAATTTCTGTTTATACACAAGGCGATTTTACAGATTTATGCCGTGGAATCCATGTTCCTTCAACAGGCTACGTTCAAGTCTTCAAACTGCTTTCACTAGCAGGCGCATATTGGCGCGGAAATTCAGACAATAAAATGATGCAACGTGTGTACGGAACAGCCTTCTTTAATAAAAAAGACTTAAAAGCATATCTAAAAATGCGAGAAGAAGCCAAAGAACGTGATCACCGTAAATTAGGGAAAGAACTTGATATCTTCATGATTAGTCAAGAAGCAGGTTCAGGGCTCCCATTCTGGTTACCAAAAGGGGCAACAGTTCGTCGTACAATCGAGCGCTACATTGTGGATAAAGAAGTCAGCTTAGGATACGACCACGTTTATACACCAATCATGGCGGATACAGAATTATATAAAACTTCTGGACATTGGGATCATTATCAAGAAGACATGTTCCCACCAATGGACATGGGGGACGGCGAAGAGTTAGTATTGCGCCCGATGAACTGTCCGCATCACATGTTAGTTTATAAAAACGATACGCACAGTTACCGCGAATTACCGATTCGTATTGCTGAACTAGGTATGATGCACCGTTACGAGAAGTCTGGAGCACTCTCAGGACTACAACGCGTTCGCGAAATGACATTAAACGATGCACACGTCTTTGTCCGTCCAGACCAAATCAAAGAGGAATTCAACCGAGTCGTCCAGTTATTACTTGAAGTGTATAAAGACTTTGATATTGTAGACTACAGCTTCCGCTTAAGTTACCGTGATCCAGAAGATACAGAAAAATACTTCGATGACGATCAAATGTGGGACCAAGCTGAAGCTATGTTAAAAGAAGCAATGGATGATTTAGGTTTAGATTACGTGGAAGCAGAAGGAGAAGCAGCGTTCTACGGTCCAAAATTAGATGTTCAAGTAAAAACAGCTCTCGGAAACGAAGAAACATTATCTACAATTCAACTAGACTTCTTACTACCTGAGCGCTTCGACTTAACTTACGTTGGAGAAGATGGAAATGATGACCATCGACCAGTTGTTATCCATCGGGGAATTGTTTCAACAATGGAACGTTTTGTAGCTTACTTATTAGAACGCTACAAAGGCGCATTCCCAACATGGTTAGCACCTGTTCAAGCTGTTGTTATTCCAGTAAATGAAGAAGCACATGGAGACGCAGTTGTTGAATTGGTTCGAGAAATGAAAGCAAAAGGACTAAGAGTAGAAGCAGACCTTCGAAATGAAAAAATGGGCTACAAGATTCGCGAAGCTCAAACACTGAAAATTCCTTATCAATTAGTCATTGGAGATAACGAAATCGAAGACAACAAACTTTCTGTCCGTAAATATGGTGAAAAGAAAACAGAAAATATCGACAGAGAAGAATTCTTAAAACAAATCGTAGAAGAATCTACAAAAAAATAACCTAAATACAGTAAAAAAAGCCTTTTTGATGAAAGGCTTTTTTATTTTTCCAGAATTTTCGATTTGAATGCCGCTCAAACAATTCTATACCGCCCTCAACACAAATAAGGACTGTATAACTTAAAACCAATCAAAAATCCAATCCATCATCCGCATTTCTGTAAATTACGGTGTATAATCCTAACAAAATCCTCACCCAACTTTCCATCCCACTGTAAAATATGGTATTCTAAACGTAAATATTGAAGTCTACATTTAATGAAGAGGGAAAAATATGGTTACTTTAAACGATATCGCCAAAATGGCAAATGTCTCAAAAAGCACGGTCTCTAGATATTTAAATAACGGCGCAGTCAGCCAAAAAACTCGAGAAAAATTAGATAAAATTGTCCAAGAAACAGGCTATCAACCAAACTTATTCGCACAAAGTTTAAAAGCAGAAAAAACAAATATGATAGGCGTAATCATTCCACGCTTCAACTCACCATCCACAAATCAAGTGATGGATGGCATCGACACAGTCGCCCACGAAGAAGGGATTCAGCTCATGATCATGAATTCAAATTTAGACATTGAGCGAACGAAGAAAAATATAAAATCACTTCAACGTCAAAGAGTCGAAGCCATTATTTTGTTTGCGACCGCGATCGACAATGAATTAACAGAACAATTAAAATCATCAAAAATCCCGATTTTACTAGTAGGACAAGAACTTAAAAATTCTCCATTCATTACTTATCAAGACTATGCAGCAGGGCAGCTAATCGCCCAGCACGCAATCGATAACGGTCATCGAAAACTACTCTTTGTCGGAGTAACAGAAGAAGACTACGCAGTTGGAGTGCTCCGTAAAAAAGGCTTCTACGACATTGCGAAAGAAAACGGAGCAACAGTACGCTTCATCGAAACGGAATTCTCAAGAAAAATAAGTTATGAAAAAGCACTAGAATTTCTACCTGAAATAGAAGAAACCTATATTGCCGCAGCAACCGATCACATCGCTGTCGGAATATTTAACGCAAGCATGGAACTTGGAATTAAAATCCCAGATGATATTTCGCTAAGTGGCTTCGGTGGTTATAGCGTGACCCAAAACGTATTCCCGCACATCACGACAGTCTCGTATCCATTCAAAAAACTTGGTAAAACAGCAATCCTTGAAGTACAAAAACTAATCAATAATAAAATAAAAAACGAAGACATTACACATAAACTCTCCGTTGAACTAACCATTCAAGGATCAACAAGAAGACTTACTAAGTAAATGACGAAGTCACCCAATTAAATAAAACTCACCAAAAATATGACAGCACATATCTCTAACTTAAGATCTCTAAATTCAGAGGTCTTTTATTATTCTTAAACCAAAAACAGCAAAATAGAGAAAGGGCTTGCAATTAGAAGTGAAATGTCTTATTATTAAGTGGAACCGGTTCCTCTTTAGTAAAATAATTCGGAACCGCAAGGAGGAAAAAAATGAAACATAAAAACGTAGTAGACAAAATGTTAGAAGTCCTTGGAGGAAAAGAAAATATATCGAATTACGAACATTGTGCGACAAGAATGCGCATCGTTTTAAAAGATGATGACGTCGTTGATAAAGACAAAGTAGAAGAAGTTCCAGAAAGTAAAGGCTATTTTTATTCAACCGGGCAGCATCAGTTCATTTTTGGAACAGGAAAAGTAAATGAAGTCTATGCGGATTTTGAAAAAGAGATGGAAGGTACTGAAGCAGCGGATGCAGATACAAGTGCCAGAGAAGACGCCTATTCAAATTTGAATCCTGCTCAAAAAGTTGTCCGAGTATTGGCAGATATTTTGGTCCCATTAATTCCAGCTCTAGTTACGACTGGATTATTAATGGGGTTACGTGGGTTATTGGTTGAACTAGGGATGACGATGTCACCTGACGTCGAAGCATTATTTACATTATTAACGGATACTGCATTTGCATTTTTACCAGTATTAATCGCTTATAGTGCAACCCGTAAGTTCGGTGGAAACCCGATAATTGGTATAGTAATTGGACTAATGATGGTTGCTCCACAATTACCAAATGCTTATGATGTACTAGGAGGAAGCGCTGATCCACTGTCTATTTTTGGCTTGGATGTTTACGGTTATCAAGGTTCCATTTTCCCAGCGATTATTGCCGGATGGTTAATTTCTAGATTCGAAAAATGGTTCCGCTCGTGGGTCCCACAAATGATGGACTTAGTTGTTACACCCTTTCTAACAGTAACATTCACAATAGCAATCATTTTATTCGGACTTGGGCCAATCATTCAGATGATTGAATCATTTGTTATTAATGGACTGGTAACAGTAATCAACGCACCACTAGGAATCGGTTATATATTATTTGCTGGTTTACAACAAGTTCTTGTAATAACTGGTTTACATCACTCACTAGGAATTATAGAATTAAGCTTATTAAGCGACACAGGTTTAAACATGATTCAGCCTTTAGCAACAGCAAGTATGGCCGGTCAATTTGGAGCAGCAATAGCAACTGCATTTTTAATGAAAGATAAAATCCGCCGAACAAACATGATTTCTTCAGCAATTCCTACAGTATTTGGAATCACAGAGCCACTATTATTTGGAGTAAATTTACGCTCATTACGCGTATTTGCATCAGGTATTATCGGAGGAGCAATAGGAGGCTTATTAACTTATATCTTTAATCTAGCAGCAACAGGAATGGGAATTACATTTATTCCAGGCTTGTTATTATACGTAGGAGATATGTCAGGCTTCATTCGATATTTAATTGTTATTGCAGTTTCTTTTGCAGTTGGTTTCATATTAGTGCAAACTCAAGGAAAATATATTAGAGAAGAAATTTCGTAGATTATGGGAGATAAATAATGGATTCAGAAAAAAGAAAAATAGATGTACAAAACGACAACTGGCGTTTAAATTTTCATGTTATGCCAGAAACGGGCTGGTTGAATGACCCAAATGGCGCAATTCAGTTTGATGGACAATATCATATTTATTATCAATACGTTCCAGAAACTCCATTAGGTGGAGCAACACACTGGGGACACATGACTTCAAAAGATATGGTGAATTTTAAACAAGAACCAATATTCATGTCACCTGATCAAACATTTGATGTAGATGGCGTTTATTCAGGAAGTGGAATAGAAAAAGATGGAAAATTACATTTCTTCTACACAGGAAATGTAAAACAACCAGGAGATTACGACTATATCTACAGTGGTCGCGAACAAAACGTCGTGCACGTAGTCAGTAAAGACGGCTTTGAAATTGAACGCCGTGAAGTTGTTATTCCGCATGCAGATTTTCCAGAAGGATTTACTGACCATATACGTGATCCAAAATTATTAGAAAAAGACGGCATCTACTATATGGTACTAGGCGCACGAACCGAAGATAATTTAGGAAGTGTTTTGGTTTATAAATCAGATGATTTAGAAGATTGGACGTATCACGGTACTTTACTTGATGGGAATGAAGATCAAGGCTATATGTGGGAATGTCCGGACTTCTTCGAATTAGATGACGCATCTGTGCTCATTTTTTCGCCACAAGGTATTTTACCAGAAGAATATAAATACAATAACCCACATGTCGCTGGTTACTTAATCGGTGAAACAGACTGGGAAGAAGTTAAACTAAAACCTGAAGAAACATTTTACGAATTTGATCGAGGCTTTGATTTTTATGCACCACATACATTTGAAGACGATCAAGGACGACGAATTATGTGGAGCTGGATGGGAGTAGGCGATATAATGCCGGAATACACAAACCCGACAATCGCTCGCGGTTGGCAACATGCTATGGCCCTTCCACGTGAGTTAGTCTTAGAAAACGGACAAATCTTCCAACGTCCGCTCGATGAATATAAACAATTACGTAAAAATGAACAGTCAAGGTCATTTAGCGAAGCTGAGGACTTGGCGGGAGAAGTTTATGAATTATTCCTTGAATTTCAAACGTCAGACGCTTTCGAATTAAAGTTACGACAAGACACAGAATTAATTTATGATGGTGAAATTTTAACGCTGAAGCATGGAAAAAGTGGCTATGGTCGTCGTAAGCGTATGACGCCGATCAGCGAAATTCGTCAGTTACAGATTTTTGTCGACACTTCATCGATGGAAATCTTCGTAAATGACGGAGAATTCGTGTTAACCACGCGTGTGTACCCTGAAGCAGGAGAAGATACGATTGAGATAGAGACTAAAGCGGAAGGTACAATAACTTATTGGGATTTAATTTAAGAAAAATAAAAGTGATGCATTTTGGTATAGCCAGAGTGCATCACTTTTTTGTATTATGGGAAATTATATGGTGGCTAAATCTCAAAAAAAGAGGTGATGCCTATGTTTGAATTGGTTTATCCGGAAAAGAAGACAGCATGTCAGTATATGAAGTGTTAATGCTGATGCTCGCATTTGCGACGTTGGTACTATGCATCATTGACAACGATGAAGACAAAAAATAACCATCTACCTTACTTTGGCTAGTAATAGATGGTTATTTACCATTATATATAGTCACCGTCTTTTTAACGGCTCTGCTCAGAGGGGTGTGTTCAGCACCTTTCTTTTTCATTGATATTATAGCATAAGAACATCCATATAACAAAATAATTTGGCTAACTTAAACTAGCATGGTATAAAAAACATCCACTATATTCGACTAATCATAGGTGTCATTTCACTATTTCTATATACAATCATCGTTTTTTAATGGCTCTGCTTACATTGTTTTCATACTTAATAAATAGTGAGAAATGGTCATTTGTTAATGACAAATTGGTTAGACTTTTATATTGGTTTTATGTATTATAATAGTACCAGAGCTCACCACGCCTCTTAACAATGCGGACCAGGGTGAGCTTTTTTTGTATAGGAAAGTATAGATTTTCAATATATAAAAATTATAAAATGAAATATTGAAGTGAAATATAGAGCAAAAAGAATCCAGCGCACAAAAAAATAAATTATATGGGTGTGACGTTATTCTACTGTACAAAAAAATCAATTATATGAGCGCGACGTTATTTCAACACACAAAAAATGTAATTATTTGTGCACGGTGGCAATCCAGAGCACAAAAAAACTGTTTATATGTGCATGACACTCATGCCATTCTCAAGAATGAAAAAAATTGTGGAACAGCAATTTTTTTCTTGACTCTTATTACTAAAAATGCTACACTATATAAGCTTGGAAAATAAAGAAGGAGTCCCGCTCCTCGCCTCGTTGAATGTTGGTATTCACGGGCAAATATCTAGTATTTGAAACCTTATGCTTGTTCTATGTGTGGAAATCCACACGATGACTACTTTTAGAAAGTAGGTCATTTTCGAAGAGAGAGAAAAGCATGGGGAAACTAATTTTAGATTAATCGTGGGACTTCTGTGGGAAGTCCTATTTTTTATTTTCTCGCAAATATTTCGGAGGTGAACCCCCATAGCAAAAGAAATGATTGTCAATGAACAAATTCGTTCGAAAGAAGTACGCTTAATTGGGAAAGACGGAGAACAGATCGGAGTTATATCTCGAGATGAGGCATTGCGTAGAGCAGAACAAGAAGAGCTAGATTTAGTTTTAGTTTCTCCTAACGCAAAACCGCCAGTAGCTCGTATTATTGACTACGGTAAATATCGCTATGAACAACAAAAACGCGAAAAAGAACAACGTAAAAACCAAAAAACGGTTAACGTGAAAGAAATCCGACTAAGCCCAACAATTGATGATCACGATTTTGACACAAAATTACGTCAAGGGCGTGGATTTGTTGAGAAAGGCGATAAGGTAAAAGTATCTATTCGTTTCCGTGGTCGTGCAATTACGCATAAAGATATTGGGCGTGAAGTACTTGAACGTTTCGCTGAAGGCATGAAAGATGTTGCCGATGTTCAATCAAGAGCAAAAATGGAAGGGCGCAACATGTTTATGATGCTCGCACCGAAATCCGATAATTAATAGTATTTATGAATTATAACTTTGAATTGTTCAGGAGGTAAGGATATGGCTAAACAAAAAACACATAAAGGTATGGCAAAACGTTTCAAAAGAACTGGTACAGGTAAATTAAAACGTGGCCGTGCAAAAACAAGTCACTTATTTGCGAATAAAACTCAAAAGCAAAAACGTAAATTACGTAAATCAGCTTTAGTTTCAAAAGGTGACCAAAAGCGTATCGCATCATCAATTAGTACGATGAAAAAATAATTTAACCGGATTAAAAGAAAGATAGGAGACTGATCAAAATGGCTCGAGTAAAAACTTCAGTGGCTTCAAGAAGTCGCCGTAAAAAAACACTTAAGTTAGCAAAAGGCTATTACGGAGCAAAACATAAATTATACCGTGTAGCAAAACAACAAGTAATGAAATCACATATGTATGCATACCGTGACCGTAAGCAGAAAAAACGTAACTTCCGTAAACTATGGATTTCACGTATTAATGCTGCAGCACGTATGAATGGCTTAAGCTATTCAAAATTCATGCATGGATTAAAATTAGCGAACATCGACTTAAACCGTAAAGTTTTAGCCGACTTAGCTGTAAATGACCCAGAGGCTTTTGCTTCATTGACTGAACAAGTAAAAGAAGCATTAAACGCGTAATTTAATCATAATGACATTTAAAATAAGCAGAGTAGAAATAGGAAGTGTTCTTTTAGAGAACTCTTCAAATTTCTACTCTGCTTTTTAGTTTGGCTCTTATAATTTTTAGTATTACTGGATCCTTTTTGATTCATTGAGAGCCTTTTTTGAAATGAAAAAAACCAGTGGAAGCGAGAATTAATATCACATCCACTGGTAATGAAATCTATTTTCTCGGTCACTGGAGTAGAAAGTGGTGTTTTATCTTATGGTTATCAAGCATCAAATAATATTTTATGCACTCTTTGTCGTAAATCGGGGATAACAGTTTCTTCAAACCAAGGATTTCTACGTCGCCAACCGATATTTAGAGGAGAAGGATGCACGACTGGAAAATACTCTGGTAAGTACTCTTCATAATTTCGCACCGTCTCAGTTAAATTCCGTTTCATATCTTTTCCAAGATAAAACTTCTGGGCATAGGCACCAATTAAAATTTTCATTTCTAATTCTGGCATAGCTTTCATCACTTTTGGATTCCACTTTGCGGCAAATTCTTTTCTCGGAGGCAAGTCTCCATGTTTTCCTTTTCCTGGAAAGTAGTAATCCATTGGCACAATTCCAAATAATCCTGAATCGTAAAACAACTCTTCGTCGACACCTAACCATTTACGTAATAAGTCTCCACTGACATCAAAAAATGTTTTATTTGATTCTTGGGCTTTAATTCCAGGAGCTTGACTGGCAATTAAAATTTTCGCAGTTGGGGGCGCTTCAAAAATGGGTTCCCAACCTTTTTCCGTAAACTCGGCATTTTCTGGATCTTTCATAATTTCTAATTTCAAATCATCAATATTTCTCATATATTCTCAACCTTTCAATTTCTAAATACAGATCCTGCACCTTAATCCTAGGCAAGTTTTTAAAAATATGCAACTGAATCGCAGTGAAGTGGATATTTAATCCTGATAAAAGAAAAGGTTTTCATGGTAAGCTATACTTATTAGAATAAGAGAGGAGCATTTTAGATGAAATTACCAAACGGAGTAAAAATAATCAAAGGCGATCATGAAAATGTGCGAGCAAAAATAGAACTGGAAGATATTGTGTACCAGCGAAAACAAGAAAGAAATTTACGCATCCGCTTTGCCTATCCGCAACAAGATCATGTCGAGCGGCAGTATCCTTTAGTAATGCATATTCAAGGTTCGGGCTGGCACCAACAAAATTTAAACGCGCATTTACTGGACTTTAAAGATATCGTGACGGCTGGGTATATATTGGCGATTGTTGAATATTTGCCTATTCCTTATGGGATTTTCCCCAGTCAAATTGAAGATGCCAAAGCAGCGATGCGTTATATTGTGCAGCATGCGGATGAATATCATGTCGATGTGGATAATTTATTTATCATGGGAGACTCTAGTGGTGGGCATACGGCTTTAATGTGTTGGGCGACTTGGAATAAAAATCAATTTGATAAAAGCGATGAGCGCCTGCCAGATATTCGGGGCTTTGTGAATTTGTATGGCGTTGTTGACTTGCTGGCGCTAAGTGAAGACAATCCGGAGACAGACTACAATCAGGCGGGTATCCCAGAAGCCCAACTTTTAGGAGGTCATATTCCAAATGATCATCCAAAGCTTGCAGAGAAAGCATCCGTTTTACATTATGTGACGGAAGCGTCTAAAACAGAACCCTTGCTTATTCTTCATGGAACAAAAGATGAACTCGTACCGATTAACCAAAGTATTCGTTTATACACCCATGCGCGCAAGTTAAATAAAGAAGTGAAATTTTATGCAGTCGAAGGTGCTGGTCATGGAAATAGTATCTTTTATCATAAAGAGATCATTCAAACGATTATTGATTTTTTAGATGATCAAAGGACATCTAATTATAATTGGTTTTAGTGGTTTTGGGTTTTAAAGTGGTGAAAATTTCTTTGGAAATTTTCCGCAAATCGTATTCTTTAGACGAGAAAGCTTGGAAATTTTTAAAACGCATAAATAAAAGTCTCACGTCCTTATGAAGAGAGCTATAAGTGCGTGACCTTAGTCTCACGTCCTTATGAAGAGAGCTATAAGTGCGCGACCTTATTCTCACGTCCTTATGAAGAGAGCTATAAGTGCGCGACCTTATTCTCACGTCCTTATGAAGAGAGCTATAAGTGCGCG
>JBCLPZ010000005.1:61746-122943 GCA_041223305.1 Carnobacteriaceae bacterium 52-44
AACCCCCTCTCACGCACAGATGAAATGAGACATAAGGACGTGAGTTTTAATTGGACTTATCTCAATTAAAAAATCCAAGAATTCTTCTAGCAGACAACAATTTCTCCTAAAATATGCTAGAATATTATTAGTAAATGATTAGAAAGTAGGAGATTGAATGACACAAGAAGATAATCAATTATTAATCGACTTAGTCACGGCTCGTGGAGTGCCAGGCAACGAACAAGAAGTTCGCGAAGTCTTTACAGAATATGCAGAACCCTATGCTGACCAAATCTTACAAGATGGTCTCGGCAGCATTATTGCGGAAAAACAAGGTCCAGAAGGTGCACCGAAAATTATGTTTGCAGGACACCTTGACGAAGTTGGCTTTATGGTGACACGCATTACAGATGAAGGCTTTATTAAATTTCAAACGCTCGGTGGATGGTGGAATCAAGTATTACTTGGCCAACAAGTAGAAATCAAAACCAGTAAAGATGAATTACTACATGGTGTCATCGGCTCTAAACCACCACATGTTCTAACTGCAGAAGCCCGAAAAAAGCCTTATAAAATTGAAGACATGTTCATCGATATCGGTGCGGGAGACAAAGAAGAAGCCCAAAAATGGGGCGTACAACCAGGCAACATGATTGTGCCTTACTCACCCTATCGTCGTCTAAATGACTCTAAATTTCTACTCGCAAAAGCTTGGGATAACCGTATTGGTGTAGCTGTTGCTTTGAAAGTATTAGAAAACCTCAGTAAAGAAGAACTTTCAAACTCACTTTACGCCGTTGGAAATGTCCAAGAAGAAGTAGGACTACGAGGGGCTAAAACAGCCACTAATCGAATTAAGCCAGATATTACATTTGCATTAGATACAGGGACTGCTGGCGACACACCAGGGATGACGCCTGAAGAAGCGGATTCGAAATTAGGAGAAGGTCCACAAATTATTATTTATGATGCAAGTATGATTGCGCATAAAGAGCTACGCGATTTTGTTGTGGATATTGCAGAAGAGTTGGAGATTCCATTCCAATATACTGTGATTCCTGGTGGCGGAACAGATGCTGGTAGTCAGCATGTTTCTGGACATGGTATACCATCACTCGCAATAACCGTTCCTACTCGTTATCTCCATTCACATTCTTCGGTCATTCACGAAGATGATTTTACAAATACGGTGAAGTTAGTGGAAGAGGTCATCCGAAGACTGGATGCGGAGACAGTAGAAGAAATTACGTATGGTCGCAAAAAATAATTAATGCAAAATTGTTTTTAACGATTCGGAAATGAGTACTTTTTACGTGAAATCAACAGTTAAATGGGCTATTTAACGCCGTTTAGCTGTTTTTTCATGAGATTTTCCGTATGATAAGAGATAGAAAATCGAATTTAAAGGAGAGTTTGCAAGAATGTATTACGTAAAAAATGAACGTAACGGCGAAGAAATTAATGACGCAAGTGTGAACTTGGCGATTGAGTATTATTTATTAAACGAAGTGGAGCTAGACGAGCCGATTTTACTTTTCTATATTAATGATAACTCGATTATTATTGGGAAAAACCAAAACACGTATGAAGAAGTCAACACACAATATGTAGAAGAACATGACGTCAATGTTGTTCGCCGATTTAGTGGTGGAGGCGCAGTGTATCATGATTTAGGCGTGCTATGCTTCTGCTTTATCACAAAAGATGATGGCGATTCATTCCGTAACTTCAAAAAATTCACACAACCTGTGATCGAAGCTCTACACAAAATGGGCGTTGAAGATGCTGAGTTACGTGGTCGAAATGACTTAGTAATTGGTGACAAAAAATTCTCAGGAAATGCGATGTATTCTAAAAATGGTCGTATGACAGCACACGGTACATTAATGTTTGATTCGCAAATTGACGCCGTCGTAGGTGCGTTACGTCCGAAAAAACACAAACTTGAATCAAAAGGAATCAAGTCTGTTCGAAGCCGCGTGACAAACATCACGCCTTACATGGATGACGAATACCAAAATATGAACACGAAAGAATTCCGTGAACGACTACTCTTAAACATTTTCGATGTAGACAACACGGAAGATGTAAAAGAATATGTTTTGACAGACGAAGATTGGAAAAAAATTGATGAGTTTGCAGCGCAATATACAGCAAACTGGGAATGGAACTACGGCGAGTCACCTAACTTTGATTTAGAGCGTAGCGAGCGTTTCGAAGGGGTCGGTACCGTTGAAGTGAAACTAAACGTCGACAAAGGAACAATCACAGACATTAAAATGTATGGAGATTTCTTTGGAATGGGCGAAATCGAAGACGTCGAAAAAGAACTTACCGGTGTGAAATACGAGCACGAGGCGATCAAAGAAGCCTTAGAAAATATCGATCTGAAGAAATATATCGGAGACATCTCAGCAGAAGAAGTCACCAACTTAATTTATTAATTTCAAAATGACACCGTCAGTAAACACACTGTATCTTGTGCATCGTGGCATGAAGTGCAGTGTGTTTTTAATTTTTTCCCTTTTTACTAAAGTGTGTGAATAAATTTAGACGATATTCAATATATCAAGTAACTTGTTGCAAATCTGAATAATAAATATGAAATTTTAGTAAATATTCGGTATTGTATTGATTTTTAATGAGATTTTGATTATATTTAGTACTATTAAAACAATTCTATTCTAATTTGACGACGAACGATTAAATTTTGGAGAGGAGATAAAACAAATGATTATCATCTATTTATCTCCTAGCTGTACATCCTGTCGAAAAGCTTATGCATGGCTAGAAGAATATAATATTCCGTTTATCGAAAGAAATATCATCAAAGAACCCCCTACAAAAAAAGAGCTTGAAAATATTTTGAGCCTAACTGCTAAAGGAACAGAAGAAATTGTCTCGACTCGTTCCAAAGCTTTCAGACGCTTAAAAGTAAATATTGATGAAATGTCTCTACAAGAATTATACGAATTAATTTATAACCATCCTGAAATTTTACGTAAACCGATCATCATTGATCGACGTCGAATTCAAGTAGGGTATAATGAAAGTGAAATCCGGCAATTCGTTCCCAAAAAGGTTAGAAGACACGAACTCAATAAAGCAAAAAGCATGATAGCTACTTTCGAACAAACTGCGGAGTAATTTTTGGATGTCCAAAATTAAAACATTAAATAACAATCCACAATCCATTGAGTGAGTAAAATCACTCAGTGGATTTTTTATATTTTACATAAAGTAGATTTTTGAAAGTGCTTTTCTTGTTGTTTTTTTCAATCTCAAATATAATAGAAGTAAGAATAAGGTAAATGGTTAATGAGAATAAAAGTTTTTAGATTTAAAGGAGGAAGCATTGTGCCAAATAAACATAGAATGAAAGGGAAATTCAACGAAGTTGTCGGGAACATGACGGATGATAAAGCCAAAAAGTATAAAGGGATCGCCCAAAATAAACTTGGAGAAATGAAAGACAAAGCTTCACATATGACAGATACGGATATGGACGAAAAATCAATATTCTCTATAGCCATTGGTGTCGTACTCATTTTAAGTGGTCTGTACTTCGTGATGCGTGCCAAAGATGATCTCTTTTAATATTTCAGAAAATAATCAATAATGTAGAGCATACTATTTCATCAAATTGCGATGAGGTAGTATGTTTTTTCATTTTGAACTAAAAATTTCAAATAATTTCGTCGAAATTCAAATTTTTCGCAAATGTTATATATAAGGACTTAAAAGGAGGACTTATATATATGAGAATATATCAAACAGATTTGCAGAAAGAAGCGGCGAAGAGACCGACTGAACTAGATTTTTATTTAGTGGCAAATCGACGTCAATTATTGAAAACGCCCAAAGAAAAATATAAATTAAATCGATTGATTGCTGGGGCAGAAGGAGAAAGGATTGTACTTGAGTACTTAAAAGAATTTGGTGAAAAACATTGGGTCGTATTACAAAATCTGTGGCTGAACTACTTTGGAAATTTTGAATGTGATCTCATATTATTAACGAATCATAAATGTTATCTTTTTGAAATCAAAAATTATAAAGGGGATTTTCTGTATAAAGATGGCATTATCAAAATAGATGGAACTCAGAAAAATTTTAACCCTATTCAACAAACTCGTCGAAATTATCGAAATCTACAAGAAATCATCAACAAAGTATATCCACATGTTGTCGTTGAAGGAGCTACACTTTTCACGGGGATAAACAATGCAGTATTTATTGAATCAGAAGTTTCTGATATTCAAATAATTCCAAGATGTTATTTGAAATGGTATATTAGACAAATTATAAAAGAAGAACGTAATAATCAGGAGCGCTTAATAAATGCAAAAGGTATAATAAACCAATTCTTAAAATATGAAATCCAACAATCTTATTTACCCGATTCATTATCTAAAGAACAAATGTCTATTGCTAGAAAGGGAATTTATTGTGCAAAGTGCTATGATTATCAAGTTAAAGTAAATAGATTCAATGTAGAATGCCGTTGTGGATATAAAGAAGATAGAAAAGTTGCTGTTTTACGCACTATATATGATTATGCTGTTTTAAATTATGATAAAGAATTATTGCGGAATCATCTGCTAAAATTTATAAACGGTCAAGCTTCAAAAACTTATCTAGTAAATTTGTTAAACGAATATTTAACAGCAATTAAAAAGTCTAGGAGTAGTTATTATATCGTTGAAAACTTTCCCTATATAAAATCGCAATTAAATACTCTAAGCTTTTCTCAATAACAAGATACGATAAAGTTGTTATCTTTCGCCTAGCGAAAGTTATCATTAAATAAAGTCTAGGAAATAGATTTTTTTGCGAATTTTATTTGATGAAGTCACACAATTAAGTCGAAAATTAAGAGATTAAAGGAATTTGGACGTCGAAGTATGCGCTCACGTCCGAATATGCTTCATTTGGACAGTGGCGAGACTCCCCACGTCCAAGAAGCACAAAAATCAGCAAATTCGGACACGGATGGTCTTGCTTGCGTCCAAATCCTTATTTTAAAAAGAAATAACTAAAATATCTCTAATTTAAGGTCCATTTCTATTTTAAAACGAGAAGAGAGAAGGTATAATAATAATAGGCAAATAGTCGCCTATAAAAAATAGTCTCTAAGTGGTCTTATACTTTACATTTCTTCAAAATAGGCTACAATTAGAGGTGATAACTATTTATCAAATATCATCAGATGAAGGAATGAGGTGTAAGCAATGGAGATAGAACATATTAATGACGATACCATTCGTGTTCGAATCGAAAATGCCGATTTAGAAGCACGCGGGTATACATTCTTAGATTTATTAGGCAACCAAAAACAAATTGAAACATTCTTCTATAGCATTTTAGAAGAGGTTGATATTGATGATGAATTCCAAGAATCTGATGCAGTAACTTTTCAAGTGATGCCAAACCGGAACGGATTAGAACTATTTATTAGTAAAAACGCAGACTTACATGAGAACTTTTTATCAGGCTCAGACTTCAGTGATTTTGACGATCCGAATTATGATCGAGACTACAGTCGCTTTGAAAACAATCGCAAAGTATATGACGATAAAAAAGAAGATGACGTATTAGAATCCTACGAATCCGAATCAGACAGTCACGAATTTGTGGTAGAGTTTAAGTTCTTTGAACAAATTATTCAGCTCGCCCGAATCTTCACAACAGATACTGGACTTTCGAGCTTATACCAATTGGATGGGAAGTACTATGTAGAATTCTTCCTGATCAATGACGAGTTCTCGCTACGCACGCCAACAGAAGACCAAGCAATTGTTCTTGAATACGGTGAAGAAAGTAGCATCAGTTCGGATGTTCTTGCAGAACACGGTAAACTATTAATAGAAGATGTTGCATTAGAAACAATTAATCATCATTTTAACAAATAAATCATCCGTCAAAACCGTACGAAGTTATACGAAACACTCTCAAACGATGACAGCAATTTGAGAGAATAACTTCTGCGGTTTTTGTGTTTTTAAATAAAAATAAAATAATTTCGTGGATTTCGCCATTTTTCGCAAATGTTATATATAAGACCATTTGTGGAGGTGGCTTTTTTGTTAATTGCTCAAAATAAAATGCAAGAACTCATTCTTGCGGATCAATCACTCAATAAAAACGAAAAGTACTATTGCCCGTCCTGTCAAAATCCCGTTCACCTAAAGTTCGGATCCATTATCCGACCACACTTTGCTCATTTTCAAAATGACGCCTGTGAAGTTTTTGCAGAAGGTGAGACGTTCGAGCACATCGAAGGAAAAATGCAACTGGCTGAGTGGCTAGAAAACCTGGGAATGCAAGTAGAAATTGAGGCTTATCTACCCAAGTTGCAGCAACGGCCAGATTTGTTAGTAACGATAAATAACCATCAAACGGCCATAGAATTTCAATGCAGTCCAATCCCGATTGAAAAAGTGGCTGAGCGGACGAAGGGGTATTTGAAGGCTGGTTACGAAATCACCTGGATATTGGGAAGGAATTTTACTTACAAAGATCGTCTGACAGCTTTTCATAAAGTATGTTTGAATAAGGAAATGCAACTGTTTCATTATGACACAGAAAAAGAACAGCTTTTGATACGAAGTCAGTTTCATTTGAATCAACAAGAGAAGATGCTCTGTCGAAAACAAAGAATAGAGAAGGGAGGAGAACTCAAGTCAGAACCATTAATTATAAAATCGCCTATGATTAAACACCCTAATATTCGTAAAAGACACAATCAGTTGCTTCGATTACGTTCAGAAAAAAAGCAGAACTTTCAGCAACTGCTTTATCAAAACGATGAGAATCTTATATCTATGCCAAAAGAACTCTATACCGTACTTCCAAACGAATGGATGATTCAAGAATTTTCTTATACTTGGAAATATCGTTTTATATTATGGATAGAAAGCCAACCAAAAAAGAAAATCATTACGAAGAAAAACATTCGTAATTGGTTAGATACTCTCACATTCCATGAAATCCCCCAAGCCTCTATAAATAAAATGTTAAAGCCGATGCTAGAATTTTTAGAAGTGTTGAAGAAGAGCAGCTGTGTGAAAGAGATTGGAAATCAAAAATGGAGCATTCATCAATCCCCCAAACGTTACAAATTTCTAGAGGAAAAATTAAGAAACTAAAGGTTACTTGTTCTTTGGTAGCGCTTCATATACAATTAAATGTATAACTATAATATATGGGAGGAAATAAAATAATGATAGGTGACATGATATTAGCGAATGAAGTATTAAGTACATCTAATTCTCAAGTCGTACTTAATGGGCCAAATAATGTTTTTCCTGTTTTAAACACTCCGGCTTTTGTGTCATTTGGGGTAGCGATAGTTGTATCAGGGATCGATCTAACGACGGATCATAAACTCGTAATAGAGTTTTCAGAGCTAGAGGATGATACTAAAAAGAACCTTGTATTTAATGAAATCATACCAGGAAATCCTAATCAATTAGATCCTAATCCAACTTTATCTGCAAATCTAAGTCTAAGAAATATTAGAGTAAATAATTTAGGTTATCATAATGTTACTCTTAAGGTAGACGATAAAAAACTTACCACAAGTACAATTAACATTGTAAAAGCTAATTAGGTGACTCAAATGGATGAAGACAAGAAATTAAATTCTTTTAATATCAATACGAATAATGATATAATAACTTATAATACTAGAGGTATGGAGAAATTATCTCAAGAGGACAAAATTATACTTAGTACAAACGACCCATTTGGTAATAGTGTTGTTTTATGGGAGTCTACGTTTTTGTATCACATTATTGGAGAACATAATAACGATTCACGACATTACTTAAATAACGATAAAAATTTCCAAAGAATAGAGTATACTATAAATAGACCTATCTTTATTTTAGAGGATAAGACTAATAAAAATCGTTGGGAATTTATTTCATTAACGGATATTGAAGATAAAGGTGAAACCCGTCTAAAAAGCTTATCGGTTATAACTGAAGAATCTGATTCTGTAATGAATTCACTAGAAGTTGTTACTGTTATTCCAAAGAGTAATGTATCACAAAATATAACGAACAGGAGAGTGGTGTATAATGTTAACAACAATAATGATAGAATATAATTCGCCAAATTTCTCCGTGTCTTATGATCCTAAATTTGATGTTTTGAGATTGAATAATAAATCTGTAGGACATTTCTCTTATGAGGAATTTGAAGATAATTTATTAATTATGATTGATGATGTTACTAATGAAGTAATTGGTGCACAAGTTTTTAACTTTAAAAAGGAAAAGTATCAAACAATTAATAGCATTCAAAAATTGAATTATCCTAATCTCAAAAAAGCATTATACAAAGCTGCTGAAGTTTTAAATGAAACATAAATGAAAGAACTAAATTTAGAAAGATGGTCACTTCCTTCTTATTTTAGAATGGGAAGTGACCATCTTTTTATGATGAAAAACTCGTCATTAAACTTTCATCTTGTATTTTTTTAATTACGAATAGATTATGATAAGATAATACTACTAAACAAATGGAGGAATCGAGATGGCAGAGAGTAAACAATTACCAAAACGTGATGAAGTACCCATTGAGAAAACATGGGATCTCACCACAATTTTTAAATCAGACGAAGAATGGGAAACAGCCTTTGAAGAAGCATCTGAAAAAGTAATAGACCTAACAAAATTCCAAGGAACTTTAGCAAATGGAGCGGATCAGCTATTAGAAGCGATCGAGACGATACATGCTGTAGTTCGTAAAATAGAATCAGTCTATGTTTATGCACATCTAAAAAGCGACCAAGATACTGGAAACAATACATATCAAGCGATGCAAGATCGTGCAAGAACACTGATCACAAATGCTTCAGCAGCTACTTCATGGTTTGATCCTGAATTACTTACTTTACCAGAAGAGAAATTAGCAAGTTATTTTGAAGATAATAAAGAATTAGAATTATACCGTCACTACATTCAAAATATTACCGCAAACCGTAAACACGTCCTTTCAGCGGAAATTGAAGGTATACTAGCAGAAGCGGGCGACATATTAGGCGGTGCACAACAAACATTCTCTGTTTTAAATAATGCAGATATTGAATTCCCAATGGTAACGGATGAAGATGGAGAAAAAGTACAATTATCTCATGGTTTATATGGACAGTTATTAGAAAGCAAAAATCGTGACGTTCGAAAAGAAGCGTTTGAAGCTTTATATGAAGTATACGGTGGGCTTAAAAATACGTTCGCAAGTACTTTCCAAACAAACGTTAAGAAAAATAACTACCTTGCAAAAACTCATAAATTCGACTCAGCAAGACACCGTGCACTTTCAGGAAACCATATTCCAGAAGAAGTCCATGATACTTTAGTTGAAGTCGTGAATGACAATCTACACTTACTACACCGCTACATGGAATTACGTAAAAAATTATTAAACGTAGATGAACTAAACATGTACGACCTTTACGTTTCAATGATCGGTGAATCCGGAATGAAATACGATTATGAAGAAGCGACTGAAACAACTTATGAAGCATTAGATATTTTAGGACCAGAGTATAAAGAAGTTCTAGGAAAAGCTTTTGATAGTCGTTGGATCGATATCGTTGAAAATAAAGGGAAGCGTAGTGGAGCATACTCATCAGGAACGTATGACACGAATCCATATATCTTACTAAACTGGCATGACTCACTAAACCACTTATACACTTTAGTTCATGAACTAGGACACAGTGCGCATAGTTACTTTACACGCAGTAACCAGCCTTACGTTTATGGCGATTATTCTATCTTCCTAGCTGAAATTGCCTCAACAACGAACGAAAATCTATTAACTGATTATCTATTAGAAAATGCAACATCAAATGAACAAAAAGCTCAAATCCTAAACCATTACTTAGATGGTTTTAAAGGAACCGTTTTCCGTCAAACACAGTTCGCAGAATTTGAACATTGGGCACATGAAACAGCAGCGGATGGTACTCCATTAACAGCGGATTACTTAAGTGAAAAATATGGTGAAATTAATAATAAGTACTATGGACCAGCGGTTGAAAATACAGAGGGTATTGAATTAGAGTGGGCACGTATTCCTCACTTTTACATGGGATATTATGTTTACCAATACTCAACTGGATTCTGTGCCGCAACAGCTTTAGCAGATCGCATTATCAATGAAGAAGAAAATGCCTTAGAAGAATACCTAAACTACCTAAAAGCAGGAAGTAGTGACTTTCCAATTGAAGTCATGAAAAAAGCGGGCGTTGACATGACAAACAAAGATTATATCGAACGAGCAATGAAAGTCTTTGAAGACCGTCTAAACCAATTAGAAGAAATCGTTGAAGAACTGTAACTAAAAATTAAATCCATTAAAAAAGACGCAGATTTCTGCGTCTTTTTATATACCTATTATTCTAAAAATTCTGCATCAATCACGTCTTCAGCAATATTTTGATAGTTTTCTACACTAATAATATTGTCTTCAAAGTTATTTAAAGCATGCTTTTCAGCTAATTCATCCGGATATTCATTAAGTTTGAAAATTTCAAAATTTGTGCGAGAGAAAATATCACCTTCAACTTCTTCTTCATAGTGAATTAAATGAGGTTCAAATCAGACATCGTCAATAAAATACTCATCATTTTCTTCAACAAAATTTAAATGTAAACTTCCACCAAGCAAATTAATATCTGAAGTTGTAGAAGCGAGAAAGTTTCCTAGAGAATAGACAACAAGCGTTTCATTTCCATTATCACAGGTAACCCATTCAATTGGTTGAATCGTATGCGAGTGACTTCCCATCATCAGATCAACACCTAGATCAGCAAATAATTGCGCATAATCGAATTGCATCTGGTTCGCTGAAAGACTGTGTTCATCCCCCATGTGAGCCGCAACAATCACAAAGTCACTGACCTCTTGCGCACGAGTGACATCATTAGTAATCAACTCAGGATCAAAATAATTAATCTGGTAAGGCGCTTCAGGAATGACACCATTTGTGCCATAAGTATAAGTAAGAACAGAAAAAGTTAATCCATTCACTTCGACAATTGGAATCTCATCGCGATGTTCTTGACTATCAAAAACACCTGTAAAAAGAACTTCGTCTTCAAATGCGCCCCAATAAGCGAGCGTATTTTGAACACCGGCAGTTTGTTTATCTAAAGAATGGTTATTACTACCCACGACAATATCAAAACCTAAATCCACTAAATTTTCAGCCATGTCGCTCGGTGTATTGAAAGTGGGGAAACCGGAAAATCCTAAGTCATCTCCACCAATAATTGATTCCTGATTAATAAATGCTATGTCAGCGTTTTGAATATCAGCAGAATAATTCTCATAAATTGGTTTGAAATCAAATGTGCCATCTTCTTTTTGGGCATAGTTAAAAATCTGACTATGTATCAAATTATCCCCAACTCCAAAGAAAGACACTTCAATACGTGGATTTTCTTCAGGCGCTTCTTCAGGTATTTCTTCCACATCTTCGACAGAATCCGTTGTTTCTTCCGATACCTCAACCGGTTCATCAGTTACATCTGTATTTTGAGAAGGAGAGAGAAAGCCACAGCCAGTTAAAAGCATTAACATACTGCTACTTATGATGAATCTAAATTGTTTGTCCATATCAATTTCTCCTCACATTCTTAGTTTGAGAGGATAGAGATAGCTCTCTTTTATTTTATCAAGACTGATAGGGAACTACAATTTATAGGAGTTGAACAAAAAAAGGGATGTAGCAATTAGCTACATCCCTTATAAACTATATTTACGACATTTTAAATTCTATTATATTATGTGCTGATTCTGTTCCAACATATTCTTCAGGGTCCGCTTTTGGTTTCAATGAATTTTCAATACCGCAAATTGAGTGTAGCATTTCGCTTTCAATTTTTTTATTCAAACGGAAAGCCTCATCGTTATTGTTGTCTTTAAAGAGAACAATTGAAGGCGTTGTTTTTACTTTCATATCAGCGGCTAAGCCTAAATTTTTCTTATAAATTTTCTTCGTGAACTCAGATTTATAATCCTCTGTAAACATTTCTACATCTAAACCAATATTTTTTACAATGTTGTACATTAACTCCTCTGAATAGGGAAGTCCTTCTTCGACCACTTGTTCTTGTAAAACAGTTAAAAATTTATGGGCCATATTCTTACCTTGCATCGCACTTGCATGAAAAGCTAGGCAAGCCTCATAGGTATTATTCGAGAATTGATTGTTTTGATCAACCATTGACGACTGCGATGTAGCACTTTGTCGGCGAGTATGCCGATAAACTTTACTAAAATTAACCATTGGAATAACACGGAGCTTAATTTTTTCGGGACGCTCTGTTCTAAAGTTGCTGATGATTTTTCTTACGTTGTTACATCGTTTTCCCAGCGGGTCAACAAAAAGAAAAATCTCAATTAATTGACTGCTCATTATTAACACACCTATATATTAAAAATTTGTATAATCCTGGACATATTAACATTTTAACTTTATCAGAAATGACTATTCAACAAAATTTTAATGCTCATACCTCTTTGAAATAACTGAAAATAAGCATTTACTTATTCTCTTCAGCTCGTCTAATTTTAGGACTTGCTGCTCGAGTAGGTATAGCATACTTTTGGAGAATAGAATCAAAAAACTGTTTACCTTCTTTTGCATTAGTACTTTCCACTTCTAATTCATAATCAGTTAATCCATTTTGAAAAACTGTTTGGTCAAGCACGATTAGATGAGGACCCAACTGCTTTTCCATTCGTTTCGTATGAAATGAATTAAACAAATAAAATATTGAATCTTTAGTAATATTCTTTAGAAGAGGGAAATTATCTGAAGAGATAAAAGAAGATAATCTAATTTGTTGATTATTAATGATTTCTGAAACATTATTATCGCTCAAATGAAGATTTGTTTCCAATAAAAAACCTTCATGAGGCTCTTTTAAAGTCATTTCATTATAAGAATCTGTTACTCGAACACGTAAAGCAGAGTGTTGATTCTTAAGGTCTTGATTTTTTGTATCAAAGTAGTAATTCGATTGATTAATCAATTCTTTATTTTTATTATCGGAAGAAACTGGAAATTCTTTAGCTAAAATCGTTAAATACTCATCTTCCGTTAATAAATTCTTAAATTCAATCTCAAAATTTTGATTCAGAAAAACCACCTCGTTTACAATTTCTAAGTATATATTACTTCAAATTAGAGATAAAAGCAAAAAGAACACCTTTATATTTATTTGTTAAAGGTTAACCATAAATTGAATTTAGTCGATAAGTAAAACAGAGAAAGGATATTAAACAAGTATACTAATAATTTTTCAATTAATAAATAGAATAATGTAAAACTTCACAAAAGAGATTGCACAATAATATTATATTCATTAAAATGATATATGGATTTATCATTTTTGTAATAAGAAGGGAAGAAATTGAATAGATGAACAAAAAGAACTTGTTGATTACAAGTGGAATTATAACTTTGTCTTTATTAAACATCAATTATGTTCACGCAGAAGAAGGAAATATTGAAGAACTAAATGTAATTGAAGAAAAAAAACTACAGAACCCAGAAGAAACACCGCTAAATAATCCGGAAGAATCACCTCAAGAATATAAGAAAGAACTTTCGGAAGAAACACAACAACAATTTAACCAAATAATTACACAATTGAATAGCGTAATGAAAGAAGAGCAAAAAAAAATATTAAATGGATTCATATCAAAAGAGAGTTTTCATCATACTTTATTTATTGAAGCAGTTGTTTTTCATGACAATAGCCTATTTGAACAAGCAAATAAATTATATCATCAAATTTTGCATAGTGAAGAACCAGTTTCAGACGATGAAAAAAAACTCATTCAATTATTAATTGAGGCGACAGATGCTAATGTACATTTGTTTGATATTGATTATTTAAATAATGAAAAAAATGAAAATATAGAAAATTCGAGCCTTTTTGATGAAGATGAAGAGAATAAAACCATTCAAGAAGAGACTAACAATGATGAATCAACAGCATCAGCTACATATAATTCAACTCCCCAGAGTATAAAAAAATCAGCAAACGAATTATACAACGAAGCAATGTATGCAAGCTTTGCCTCTGATGCCTGGGATGCAGCATTAAAACTTAAAAAACAATATCCAGCTGATGTCCGAATTACTCAAGCGGTTAATAAAGCGGCAAACCGATTATTTACTCTAGGAGTAAACAATCATAATAAAGGGCATTATGACTTGGCGATTGATTATTACAATCGTATTCTTTCAGAAGATTCGGTACATGCAAGCATGCTGTATCAAGTAAATGCATATTCGAAGCAAGCCTCTAATAAACAGCCACTACAAACTGCAGATGAATTATATAATGGAGCAATGTATGCCAATTTTGCTTCTGATGCCTGGGAATCGGCATTAAAATTAAAAGCTCAGTATATCTCAGATGAACGGATAAATCATGCGATTAACCAAGCAGCTAGCAGGTTATTTACTCTAGGAGTAAACAATCATAATAAAGGGAATTATTCCTTAGCACTTGATTATTACAATCGTATCCTTTCCGAAAATTCTGTTAATGCGAATATTATTAATCGAACAGAATCAAATTCTAAACGCGCTGCGAAAAATCTACCACTACAAACCATAGAAGAGTTGTATAATGAAGCAATGTACGCTGATTTTGCTTCCGATGCTTGGGAAGCAGCATTAGATTTTAAGGCACAATATCCAAACGATTCACGTGTCAATATTGCAATTAATAAAGCTGCTGAACGGATGATGGTATTAGGTAAAAATAATCATCAAAAAGGAAATTATGACTTAGCTCTTGATTATTATATCCAAGTCCTTTCAGATAATTCTGTAAGTAGGAATGTTAAGATTGAAGCAAGTGGTTTCAAAAGTCAGGCCCAAAAAAAACATAAGCTCCAAACTGCTGATGACTTATACCGCGAAGTGAAAAATGCTGCATTTGCTTCAGATGCTTGGGATGTAGCACAACAACTAAAAGAATATTTTCCATCAGATGATAGATTATTTGATGTTGTTAATAAAGCAGCACAACGTCTGTATATATTAGGAACAGATTATCACCAAAAAGGAAACTTTGTTTTAGCAATAAGCTACTATGATAGAATTCTGTCAGATAACTTAGTTCGTTCAACTTTAAGAAAAGAAGTTGATGTTTTTAATACTCAAGCAAAGAACAATAAAGTTTTACAAACAGCTAATAGTTTGTATGCCCAATCGTTGAATGCTACTATTGCATCAGATGCGTGGGAAGCTGCTCAAAATTTACAGACTTATTTCCCTTCTGATCCTAGAATAACTGTTGCTTTAAATAGTTCAGCAAAAAGGCTATATATTTTAGGAACAGACAATCATCGAAATGGTAATTTCTCATTAGCTCAAAATTACTATAAACGCATAATGTCTGTAATTGAGGTTAATAAATCACTACGTAATGAAGTGGAAGTTTATAATAATCAAGCAAAAGAAAAAATAAAATTACGAACGGCACAAAATATGTATGATGATGCTATGAATGCTCAATTTGGTTCTGATGCATGGGCATATGCAAATGAGCTTGCTACATACTTTACAACTGAATTAAAAACTGTGGAAGCTCTTAGCAAGGCTGGAGATAGGATTTTAACACTTGGAACAAATAGCCACATAAAAGGAAACTATGATCGTGCACTTCATTATTATGAATTACTTTTAGCAAGCCCTTATACAAATACTTCACATAGAGTGAAAGCTGATTCTTATAGCTATTTGGCAAAAAATCGATATAGTTTGTCAAACCTCATAATCAGAGAAGTTTCTTATAAACACACTTTAGAAAATATTATTAATATTCAAATGAACAACAATCCACAGATATGGGATTCGAGTGTGAAAAATGGTCCCTGGAGAAAAGCAACAAGATCTGAATTGAAAGCTTATCTAGATCCATCTGGTGTTCAATTAAATAGTGATTTTTTACAATTTTTAAGATTGTCTGGTTCGTCTGGAATCTCTGTAAAAGATTTGAATAAAGAATTAGAAAATGCAGGGATATTAAAAAATATGGGAGCTATTTTCCAAAAAGCATCTAAAGAGGCAAACATTAATGAATTATACTTGATATCTCATGCTCTCTTAGAAACTGGTAATGGTTCGTCAAGCTTATCTACAGGTATTCTAGTAGATGAGGTCAATGGAAAAAAGGTAACGCCAAGGATTGTTTACAACATGTTTGGTATTGGAGCAATAGACTCTGCTCCTGACAAAAAAGGTTCGGAGAGAGCTTATACATTGGGGTGGTTTACACCGGAAGAAGCAATAATAGGAGGCGCAAAATGGATTTCCGACTCATATATTAATAACTCAATATACAATCAGGATACATTGTATAAAATGAGATGGAACCCTAATAGACCAGGTACACATCAATATGCAACAGATATAGCTTGGGCTTATAAACAAACTTCTAGGCTTATGAGTCTTGTAGAATTATCTCAAAAATATGATTTAGTATTAAATTTTGAAGTTCCATTATATGACTAATAATTCCAAAAAAACTAAAGGAGAAACTATGAACAATAAATTCAATTTACTAAGATTTATTCGAAAAAATAAAAATATTTTAGTAACAACTACTATTGTTTCGTTATCTTTAGCTAATATACCAACAGCGAGAGCTGAAAATATGAATAGTGATACAAATGAATTGATTACTCAAGGGGTCACTAACTCATCAATAGAAGGAATGCACTCTATATTATTAGGTTCACTTCATGAAACATTAGAACTTGGACAATTAGAACTATTATCTAATTTATTACTTAATGAAAATGAAGTGAGTTTATACTTAGAAGATGCACTAGATGAGCAATTTATTCAGTTAAATAAAGAATTAGCTTTTGAAAAATATAATTATGTATTAAGTAATTTTGAACTTGCTCAAGAAGAGCTTGAACTTATAGAATACTTACAAATTCTAATTAAAGCGGATCTTGCTCAAAATGATGGAGAAGAAGTAGTAGCTCCTCAGACTACAGAAGAAACAAAGAAAGAATTAAAAGAAGAACAAGAAATCGAACCAAAGTCTGTTCAAACTGAAAAAGTACCATCAGCAGATGAATTATATCATGAAGCAATGTATGCAGAATTTGCTACCGATGCATGGAATTCAGCTTTACAATTCAAAGAAATATACCCTAACGATACTCGTGTAGGTCGAGCAATAAATAAAGCTGCGAATAGACAATTGATTTTAGGTGAAAGTAACCATCGAAATCGAAAATTTGATTTAGCTGTTTCTTATTATCAACGTATATTATCAGTAGAAAATGTAGATTCAGTGATTAGATTACAAACAGAAGCTTTGTTAAATAAAGCAATCAATAATGAGGAAATAAAAACTGCAGACGAATTGTATAATAAAGCAATGTATGCAGAATTTGCTACGGAAGCTTGGGATGCCGCGCAATTATTTAAAGCAGTCTATCCTCATGATTCTCGTTTAGGAAGAGCAATAAATAAAGTGGCAGATAGACAATTGATTTTAGGCAAGAATAATCATTTGAAAAGAGAGTTTGACTTAGCATTAGAATATTATGAACGCTTATTATCTGAAGAATTTGTTAATAGTGAGATTAAATCTACAACAAGTATCTATCAAAGCTTGGCTGTAAAAGGTCTAGACATACAAAGTTCTGATGAATTATATAATGATGCAATTAATGCAACTTATGCATCAGATGCTTGGGAAAAAGCTCAACTATTGAAATGGCAATTTCCGGATGATGCTCGAATCTCAACTGTAATAAATAAAACAGCAAATCGATTAGCTACTCTTGGAAAAAGTAATCATCAATCGGGTAATTACGCTCTAGCATTGGATTATTATAATAAAATTTTAGCTGAAGATTTAGTTAATTCAAAATTAGTTTATGAAATAAATGGCTATCGAAAACAAGCAGAGAATAATAGACAATTAGCCACTGCAGATGATTTGTATAATGAAGCGATGTATGCGACTTATGCATCTGATGCTTGGGAGGCTTCACAGAAATTAAAAGAATACTATCCAGAAGATACTAGAATTTCAAACGCCATAAATAAAGCCGCAAATCGATTAGTTACTCTTGGAAAAAATAATCATCATTCAGGTAATTACGCTTTAGCATTGGAATATTATGATAAAATTTTATCTGAAGAATTAGTTAATTCGAAATTAGTTTATGAAGTAAGCATTTATCGAAAGCAAGCAGAAAATAATGAACAATTGGCCTCAGCGGATGATTTATATAATGAGGCGATGTATGCGACTTATGCATCTGATGCTTGGGAAGCAGCCCAAAATTTGAAAATTATTTTTCCAAATGATAACCGTATTCAGACAGCTATAAATACAGCTGGGAATCGTTTGATGATATTAGGAAAAAATAATCACTCAAAAGGTGACTTCAATCTAGCAATCGACTATTATACAATGATTTTATCTGAAAACAGATTAAATGCAGACCTATTAAGTCAAGCTTCTGTTTTTTTAGAATATGCTAAAAACAGACAAATCTTTAAAACTGCAGATGAGTTATATAACGAAGCAAGATATGCTACCTTCGCATCGGATGCTTGGGATGCAGCTATCAATTTAAAATTACAGTATCCGGCTGATAATAGAATACAAAATGCGATTAATTATTCAGCCGAACGAATATTTACTTTAGGAATAAATAATCATAAAAATGAGAATTTCAATTTAGCAAATTATTACTATGAGAAGCTAGTAGAGGAGTCATTAACTCCTGATAAAATTAAATTAGTAGCTGAAGACTTTTCGAAGTTATCTAAACAAAGTAAAAAACTTCGATCTGCTTATGAGTATCGTAACTTATCTTTAAATGCGGGATATGCATCAGATGCTTGGCAATACGCTCTAAACGGATTAGCTCTAGCACCAAATAATTCAAATTTATTAAATGCTCTAGATGATGCTGCCAATAGAAATATTATTTTAGGTAGGAATAATCAAAAATTAGGGAACCACAGTCTGTCAGTATCTTATTATAATCGGGTAATAAATGAACCTAGAGTCAGTAAGTCATTAATTACATTAGCAAAAGTATTTAAAAATCAAATTGCTACAAATAATAAACCTACTGTTGTAATTGATCCTGGGCATGGAGGATATGAATCAGGTGCTACCTTTTTTGGAGTAAGAGAAAAATTATTAAATTTAAATACTTCTTTATATTTAAAAAATGAATTAGAAACAATGGGCTATCATGTGGTTATGACTAGAAGCACAGATAAGTTTGTTGATTTGACACCAAGGGCTGTTCAAGCGAATGAGGAGTTAGCGGATATCTTTGTAAGTGTCCACTATAATGCCATGGATGGATCTGGCAGTGCCCATGGAATCGAGACCTTTATTCACCATACTCTTCAAAATGCACAAAGATTTGGTCAAGAGACAAATAGAAATAATTTCAAAACTGAGGACGTACGAATTCAAGAAAGCCTTACTCTAGCAGATAATATTCATGGTGAGCTAATCAAGGATACTGGTTTTTATGATCGTGGAGTAAAAGGGAATAACTTTAATGTTCTTAGAAATACACATGTACCAGCTGTATTATTGGAATTAGGCTTTATGGATAATAGAAATGAATTTAATATTATTTCCCAACGAGATTATCAAAAGAAGGCTGCTAAAGCAGTTGCAAATGGTATAGATAAGTATTTTAAAGGGTTTATGTAACATTAATCAACATAAAAGGTCTTTGAATTTACCCAAAATTTTCTAACTTAAAGAATAATCATAAAAGCCCGAGAAATACACATGTGGAAAACATGGATTTCTCGGGCTTTTTAGCTATCCACAGCATCAATCTGTGGACTATTTGCGCCCTGTTACATGTTATAATTGAATCACGACAAAACAAAAAAACAAAAACAGGAACTGAGGTTATTTTACCATGAAATCTACTGAAATTTATCAAATGAAGCGAAATTTACTTACTTTTTTAGAAAAGTTGACCAAAGGTCTTTCTAAACCGCGAAAGAAATTTTACAATGATATTTTATATGGAATGTCCAAGGCACAAAATACACTGTTATCAGATATTGCACGAGCCCTAGAAGAAAAGATTGATTTACAGTACACCATTAAACGCCTATCTCGTAATGCCACTGAGGAAAACGATTTGAAACAGATTCATCAAAACTACTTAAACAATTTAAAAACTGCTATTCCGGATAACCCTTTGGTTATTGTCGATGAATCAGAAATCGTTAAACCCTATGCCGAAAAAATGGAAGATTTAGTGTTAGTGCGTGATGCCTCAAAAAATGTACCAGAAAAAGGTTATCCGACTCTTAATTTTTCAATGGCTACTCCAAAAACCAAGCATCCTTTACAGCTTTATAATCATTTGTACTCTTCCAAAGAAGAAGATTTCCAATTAGAAAAAACGCGGACGATGACCTTAAGTTCTCTACGAATTTTATATACCATTTTGAATTGTATTATTGGGCATTATTCGTTAGCGATTGAAAAGAACATCGCTCGACTCAATTATCATTATTGTGAATGAAGTAATTGAATCATTTTTAAAGCGTGCTTATGGGACGCTCTATTTGTGTGCTTATTTTTTTAAAAAAATAAAAATAAGTATTAAACGAGCTTGTTTGTCTATATTCGGCACTTCCAAAATTTTATTTACGTAAAAAGGGTAAATTCAAAAAAGGTCGCCTATCGAGGCGGCCTTTTGTATTATTTTATATTACTTATAGCAATAATATGGTATACTATCAAAAGAATCAATTAAGTGTGATTACGTTATATTGGATATTGGAGGATATAGTATGGAAAGTTTTATTGTTACTTGGTACGAATTGCTAAAGTTTTTAAAAAAAAATCTAATTAAGATTTTACTCGGAACGGTTATTTTAGCAGGAATTTATGTTGCTTTAAATTATTCGTTTACGGATGAAGAAGAAGTTGCTATAGAGGAAAGCAATATCGAAGAAATTGAAAGCATTAATGATGATACTGAATCAATTCACTTTGTTTCAACCGCTCCCCCAGGATCATTTAATTTTTATGTGGAACATTTAAAAGGGGATGCATTTACAAATAATGCGTTAATTAAACAGTATTTTACTTCGCCTAGAGTATTAGAGCAAGTAACGAATGATACTGGGATAAACTTGAAAGAAATAATTGAGAAAACTGGTAATCTAGTTCATGTAGATTATACAGAAGAGGGAGAAGCTCAAGTAATAGATGTCAAAAGGGATGGAAATTCTCACTTAAATGAATTCATTGTAAATATAGGAAATGAAGAAGATAATTTAACATTAGCGAATTACTATTTTGATTTGATAAATGATGAAGTTGTTCCGTTTTTAGCAGATAAGGAAATTACTATATTTAGGACACCAATTATAAAAGATATTGATGGACTCAGTTTATTAGATGATGAAGAGAAAGTTAAAGAGCCACTAAGTCTAATTCGACAAATGATCATCGGAGTAATATTTGGGGTAATTTCATCGACTAGTATACTGTTAATCTGGTCATATTTTACTAAAAAGTTATATTATTCTTTTACTTATTCAACCCATAATAATGATTTCTTTTATTTAGTAGATAATCGATTGGATTATAATGATGATCTAAATAAAATTTTAGATCCCAATGCAATTAGCAAAAAAGTAATTGTTAATGAATCTGACGAAGAAGTAAACTCTGATTTTGATTCTCGTCTAAATAATCTTAAAACTATCAAAAATTATTCAATCGTTAAAAATGTGTATGATATAAATGAAGCAAATGAATTTGAACAACTGATATTCGTTGTAAAAGAAGGCGTAACAAGTAGAACATGGTATAACAAACAAAGGAAAATATCTCAAGTGTTTAATGTGCCTGTATTTGTACTGCAAATAAACAGTAATTAAAATTTATTAAATAAAATAATTTAATAAATGAACTAATAGGCTCTTGAAAGTTTTGTAGCATAATGTTATTTATGTTATACTTTCTTGAGTCTTTTTAGAAATTACAATTTTTAGCGTTAAATTTAGTTAAAAGGAGTAGAAACCATTGAATCGAAATTTAAAAAGAATTACTTTAATAATGTTTGATTCATTAATTATATTTACATCTCATGTAATATCCTATTTCTTTTTATATCCGTTAGTTAATATCCAACAAGGAATCTTTTTTGGGCATATCTTAATGGTTATATTATTTTATATTGGATTAGGATCATCAATTAAAATATTTGATAAAATTAATCGTTTTACAAGTGCTAGAGAAACTACTATCCATGTTTTCTTAGTTACCACAGCCTACTTAGTAGGTACATTAGTATATAATCTAATTAATCGAGGAATAAGTTTTCGATATGTTACTTTTTCTTTTTTAATATCAGTAATTGTTATTCCTACCAGTAGAATTATTTGGAGGTTACTTGTTGAATACACTCATCGATTAGAGCAAGATACAGATGAAGTTTATGGAAAGCCAGTACGCACACTGATAATAGGTGCTGGTGAAGCGGGAGCTATTTTTGTAAGATCTCTAAAAAATCGTAGAGACCTTGAGATTATTGGTTTCTTAGATGATAACCCAAATAAACAAGGTACTACATTATATGGCTATCCAATCATAGGGAAAATTGAGGATTTAGAATATCTGGTTAATCAACACCATATTGAGCAGGTGACTATAGCTATCCCTTCGCTTTCTAATGAAGAAATGAATAGCATAGTAGAAGTAGCAAAAAAAGTGAAAGTTAAGACAAATCAAATGCCTTATATTGAGGATATATTATCTGGTAAATTTAAAATAGATGAGTTTAAAGATTTAGACATTACTGACTTACTAGGAAGAGACGAAGTTGAATTAAATACTCAAGCAATTGAAAGTCAAATTAATAACAAAACAATTCTTATTTCTGGAGCAGGTGGTTCAATTGGTTCAGAAATTTGTAGACAAATTGCAAAGTTTTCTCCAAAGCGAATAGTAATATTAGGACACGGAGAATATTCCATCTATAAAATTGAAAAAGAACTATTACAGTTGCATGATCGCACATTTGACATTAAATCTGTAATAGGTGATTTACAGGACAGACCAAGAATGTTTGAAGTAATGCATAAATATCAACCGGATATTGTTTATCATGCGGCAGCCCATAAACATGTACCTTTAATGGAGAAAAATCCTAGAGAAGCTGTGAAAAATAATGTTTTTGGAACGAAAAACATTGCAGAAGCATCGAAAAGCGCTGGAGTGACAACATTTGTAATGGTTTCAACAGATAAAGCTGTGAATCCGCCAAATGTAATGGGATCTACCAAAAGAATTGCTGAAATGATTGTGACTGGATTGAATGAAAAAGGGAAAACTAACTTCGTGGCGGTACGTTTTGGGAATGTTTTAGGCTCTAGCGGATCTGTTGTTCCAGTATTCCGTGAACAGATTGAACACGGTGGACCAATCACAGTAACAGATTTTCGAATGACTAGATATTTTATGACGATTCCAGAAGCAAGCCGTTTAGTTATGCAAGCTGGTGCCTTAGCTGATGGTGGAGAAATCTTTGTTTTAGATATGGGAGAGCCAGTCAAAATTATAGATTTAGCTAAACAAATGATTTGGTTAAGTGGGCATACAGAAAAAGATATAGGAATTGTTGAGACAGGGATTCGTCCTGGTGAGAAGCTCTATGAAGAATTACTAGCTTCTGAAGAAAACACGGAAGAAAAAGTATTTGACAAAATATTTGTAGGGAAAGTCCATAATTTACCACTCAAACAAGTGTTGTCTTTCATTGACTCTCTAAAATTGTTAACCGAAGAAGAACTAAAGGACCAATTAATAGAATTTGCAAATAACGGATTTTCCAAAATCAAAAATGAAAGTAGTGAATAAATTGGAAAGAATTTATTTATCTTCTCCTCATATGAGTGAAGAAGGATACGAACAGGAATATGTACAAGATGCTTTTGATACGAATTGGATTGCACCACTAGGTAAAAATGTTGATGGTTTTGAAGAAGAACTAGCAGAAATGGTTGGAGCGGAAAATGCGACAGCTGTTATATCTGGAACCGCAGCTATTCATCTAGCACTTAAAGCAGTTGGAGTTGCACAAGGGGATATTGTCTTTTGTCAAAGTCTAACTTTTTCAGCATCAGCGAATCCGATTATATATCAGGGTGCTAAACCAGTATTTATTGATTCAGAATCAGGGTCTTGGAATATGGATCCGAAATTATTGGAAGAGGCATTTGAAAAGTATACACCTAAGGCTGTTATTGTAGTACACTTATATGGACTTTCTGCTAGAATTGATGAAATTAAAGCGATATGTGATAAACATAATGTGCCATTAATTGAAGATGCTGCGGAGAGCCTTGGAACTATCTATAAAAATAAGTGGACCGGAACGTATGGAGACTATGGGATTTTTTCATTTAACGGAAATAAAATTATTACCACTTCTGGTGGAGGCATGTTGGTGTCTCGAAATAAAGTAGGCATTGAAAAAGCAAAATTTTGGGCAACCCAGGCTAGAGAACCCGTAGCCCATTATGAACATAAAGATATTGGTTACAACTACCGTATGAGTAATGTTGTTGCTGGAATTGGTCGAGGGCAATTAAAAGTTCTTGAAGATCGAGTTCAACAAAAGCGCCATATTTTTGAAACATATAAAAAAGGTTTATCAGATATTTCTGAGATTTCCTTTATCGATGAGATGGAAGAGGAACGGGCGAATTATTGGTTAAGCGCAATCTTAATAAATTCAGCTAAAATTACTCCTTTAATGGTTATGGATGCACTCGCTGATAAAAATATCGAATCCAGACCTGTATGGAAACCAATGCATATTCAGCCTGTATTTGAAAAATATGATGCAATTGGTGGAAAAGTTTCAGAAGAATACTTTGATAAAGGATTATGCTTACCAAGTGATACAAAAATGACAGATAAGCAGTTAGATTTAGTAATTAAAACAATCAGAGAATTATGGAGCGAATGATGAAATTTCAATTATTAATTAAACAAATATTTGATTTTATAGCCTCTTTAATAGGAATTATAATATTACTGCCACTATTTCTTATCCTCACTATCCTTATAAAAGCAAATTCAAGAGGTCCAGTATTTTTTTTACAAGAAAGATTAGGAAAAAAAGGCAAGATCTTTAAGATTATTAAATTTCGTACGATGATTGTAGATGCAGAAAAAATTGGGGATGGCCTAACAGTAAAAAGTGAGACAGACACAAGAATAACTAAGGTTGGACAATTTTTACGTCTGACAAGTTTAGATGAATTGCCACAACTTTTTAATGTAGTAAAAGGAGAAATGAGTTTAGTAGGTCCTCGACCACCAGTTACTTATCATCCATATAATGGCTATGATGCTTATCCTGAATGGGCAAAAAAAAGATTCGGTATGAAGCCTGGTATTACTGGTCTCGCTCAAGTTACAGTACGTAATTCTGTAAGTTGGGATGAGAGAATAAAAGTCGATAATCGCTATATAGAGAATTATTCACTAATAAATGATGTAAAAATATTATTCCAAACGATAAAAAAAATCGTTAAACCAGATAGTATTTATTTAAAAGGAGAATAATTAATGGATATAACAATTCGAAAATTTGAATCAAAAGACATTCCTTATAAAGTAAAGTGGATTAATGATCCTCAAAATAATCAATATCTGCATTATGATTTACCTTTAGAAATTGAAAAAACAGAAACTTGGTTTAAAAAAAATAAAGATAATTCAAGTAGATATGATGCAGTTATAGAAGTGAATAATATACCTGTTGGAATAATAGGGTTGTTGAATATTAACGAATTTAAAGCAGAGTATTATATCACAATAGGAGATTCCACTTTTAAAGGAAAAAACATTGCAAAAAAAGCTTCAAATTTACTTTTAGATTATGGATTTAATTATCTTGGCTTAAGATTAATCTACTTGTTTACAGAAATAGAGAATATTCCGATGCAAAAACTTGCCCATAAATTAGGGATGTTTAAAGAAGCTACTCTAAACGATTATTTGATTAGAGATGGACTTTATCGTCACTGTTATTACTATACGATTAATAAGGACGATTTCTTTAATGAAATAGAGTTCCCTAAAGAAATAATTAGTGATATCAATTATTTAGAAAAAGATGATTCTAATAATGAATTTTATATGAAAAGAGACGATTTAATTTCTTTTTCTTTCGGAGGGAACAAAACTAGAAAAGCAAAATATTTTTTCAAAGAGATACTTGATGGAAAATACACTACAGTAGTTACTTATGGTAGTAAAAGTTCTAATCATTGTCGAGTCATATCTAATTTATGTGCAAAACACAGTTTAAATTGTGTGATTGTTTCTCCTTATTCTGAAGAACCATCAAATTATAATCGAGATTTAATACAAATGGGCAATGCAGAAATAATTGAATGCGCAGTTAATAGCGTATCAATTACTATAGATAAAGCGATCGAAAAAAAAACCAATTTGGGAGAAAAAGTTTATTTTATACCAGGTGGAGGCCATGGTAATAATGGTACTCAAGCTTATGTAGATGCATACCATGAAATAGTTCTTTGGGAGCGAAAAAATAAAATAACATTTGATTATATTTTTTTTGCTAGCGGTACAGGAACAACGCAGGCTGGCTTAATAGCTGGACAACTTCTACACAATGATTTTGATAGAAAGATTGTTGGCATTAGCATTGCTCGGGATAAAGCTAGAGGAAAACAAGTGATTTTAGACTCTCTTAAAGAGTATTTCAACAGTATTAATCACGAATTGAATTTCGATTATGGTCAATACATTAAGTTGGAAGACCAATATATAGCGGGAGGCTATGGTAAATCGAATGAAGAAATATATGATACAATAAAAAGTATTTATCTTAGAAACGGAGTGCCATTAAATTCAACATATACTGGTAAAGCTTACTATGGTATGAAAGAATATACGAAACAAAAGATTTTAAGCAATAAAAATATTTTATTTGTTAATACCGGTGGTTCACCATTATTTTTTAATGATTTGGAAAACATAAATAGCAAAGGATGACATCTATACATGAATTTACTAATTTTAAGTAGTGGAACTAGAAATAAAATTGTGCAATATTTTAAAAAAGAATTACAGGGCAAAGGGAAGGTCTACACTACAGATGCAAGTAATTTAGCACCATCTTTATATGATAGTGATGAACATTTTATTGTGCCTAGAATTGATCATCCTCAGTATTTAGAAACGATTTTAACTATTTGTAAAGAAAATAATGTTGACGGCGTACTCTCTTTAATTGATCCAGAATTAAGTATGCTATCAGAAAACAAAAAAAAATTTTGGGAAATAGGGACAACTCCTATTGTGTCAAATCATGAATTAATTGAATTGTGCTTTGATAAATATCAGTTTAATGAATTTTTAAAAGAAAATAATTTTAATTCGATTAAAAGTTATATTGAGAAAGAAAAATTCTATGAAGATTTATCAAAAAAAGAAATAAACTTTCCTGTTTTTGTGAAACCTGTAAAGGGCAGTGCAAGTATTAATATAAACAAAGTAACTACAAAAGAGGAAGTAGAAGTATTATTTGACCAATTTGATAATTTAATGATACAAGAATTTATAGACGGTACTGAAATTGGTGCAGATGTTTATATAGATATGCTCACAAATGAAGTAACTAGTATTTTTACGAAAGAAAAAATTCTAATGCGTGCTGGTGAAACAGATAAATCTAAATCTATAAAAAACGAAAAATTATTTAATTTAATTAAAAAATTTGTGAATATCGCTGGGTTTAAGGGCATAATAGATATTGACATATTTGAAGTAGACGGAACCTATTATATTTCGGAAGTAAACCCACGTTTTGGAGGGGGTTATCCACATGCTTATGAAGTTGGTCTGAATATACCAAAACAAATTATTAATAATTTAATGGGAAATAAAAATAAAGTGGATATTGGTAACTATCCTGAAAATATATTTATGCTAAAGTATAACGAACTGAAAATTATATCAGAATCAGAGATGAAATAAATTCGAGAAAAATTTGAGAGGATGGAAGGGATCGTATTGAATCAAAAAGTATGGATTTGGAACCACTATGCAATAAATTCTTATAGAAATCAGGGAGGTAGACATTATTGGTTTGCGGAAAATTTAATAAAAAAGGGATATAAGCCTACAATTTTTTGCGCAAACACTTTCCATAACTCTACTGATCAAATTGATGTAGGTGATTCAAAATTTACTATTAAGGAATTAAACAACATCCCGTATGTGTTTGTAAAAACTAAACCAGCAGTTGGGAACGGATTGAATCGTATTTTAAATATGTTGTTATTTTTCTTTAATCTTTTTTCCGTATCTAAGAAGATTGCAAAAAAAAGAGATAAACCAGATGTGATTTTAGCTTCTAGTGTTCATCCATTGACTATGATTGCTGGCATATTAGTGGGTAAAAGACTAAGCGTGCCCGTTATCTGCGAAGTTCGTGATTTATGGCCTGAAGCTTTATTTTACGTTGGGAAATTAAAAGAAAAAAGTCTCTTTGGTCGATTATTGACTCGTGGAGAATATTGGATTTATAAAAATGCAGATGCATTAGTCTTTACTAAAGAGGGCGATGTTGACCATATTATTGAAGAAAAATGGGACCATAAAAATGGTGGAAAAATAGACTTGTCCAAAGTGTATTATATTAATAATGGGGTAGATGTAGAAGCATTCTGTGATTCTATTGAAAGCTATCAATTAGAAGATGATGATCTTCAAAATGATAGTTTTAAAGTAGTGTACACTGGCACAATACGAACAGTAAATAATATAGGTAATATTTTAGATACAGCGAAATTATTAAAAAATGAAAAAGATATTGAATTCTTAATTTATGGTGAAGGTAATGAAAAAGATAATTTAGAAAAGAAAAAAGAACAAGAAATGATTAAGAATGTTACTTTTAAAGGTTTTGTAAACAAAAAATATATACCTTTTATCTTAAAACATTCTTCTATTAACGTTTTAAACTACTCTCAAGATAAATATAATTGGTCAAGAGGAAATAGTTCTAATAAACTATTTGAATATATGGCCTCAGGAACGCCAATAATTTCAACAGTTCAAATGGGCTATTCCATTATTGAACGTTACAATGTTGGTGTAGAATTAGCACAAAATACACCTGAAGATTTCGCTAAAGCTATTTTAGAGATTAAAAACCTTCCTAAAACAGAATATGCTAAAATGAGTAGAAATGCTAAGAATGCTGCAGATGATTTCGATTTTAAAAAGCTAACGGATAAACTTATTCATGTTATTGAGAAGGTTTAGCCTTTGAACTGATCTATAATACAATATTTAAAGTAAAATAATTTTATTTTTTGAACAATTAATAGTATTCACTAAGCGAAAGATGATGAACGATAAGGTAGGTTATTTAATGAAAAAAATACTTGTGACTTTTGGTACTAGACCAGAAGCTATAAAAATGGCACCATTGGTTATTGAACTTAAGAAGTCTGAATGCCTTGATGTAAAGGTATGTGTTTCTGGCCAACATAAAGAAATGTTACAACAAGTACTAGATATATTTAATATTGAACCTGATTATGATTTAGAAATTATGAAAAAAAACCAAGACTTATTTGATATTACTTCAAATATTTTGCTTGATTTCCGAGACGTTTTATATGATTATAAACCGGATATTGTTCTAGTTCATGGAGATACTACAACTGCTTTTTCTGCTGCTCTTGCCAGTTTTTATGAAGAAATTCCAATAGGACATATTGAGGCGGGGTTAAGAACCTATAATATCAAATCTCCTTTCCCAGAGGAATTTAATCGCCAAGGAATAGGACTAATTGCAGATTATCATTTTTCTCCAACTGAAAGTGCAGCAAAATATTTAATAGAAGAGAAAAAGGAAAAGGGCTCCATAGTGGTTACTGGAAATACTGGGATTGATGCTTTGAAATACACTGTACGTGAGACCTATTCTCATCCTGAATTAGATTGGGCTAAAGGAAGCCGTCTGATACTTGTTACAGCTCATAGAAGAGAGAATAGAGGACGACCTTTAGAAAATATCTGCCGTGCTGTTTTACAGTTAGTCAATACTTTTGAAGACGTAAAAGTCATTTATCCTGTGCATTTAAGTCCAGCTGTCAGAAAAACAGTAAATTCTTTGTTAGCAGATCATCCTTCTATTCATTTGATAGATCCTTTAGATGTAGTAGATTTCCATAATTTTATTGCTGCGTCGTTTTTTGTTATGAGTGACAGTGGTGGTATTCAGGAGGAAGCACCATCATTAGGAAAACCGGTTTTAGTCCTTAGAGATACTACTGAGAGGCCTGAAGGAATTAAGGCTGGTACTCTTAAATTAGTTGGGACAGATACAAAAGATATTGTAAAAGAAGGCACCATTTTGTTAACAAATAAAGAACAATATGAAAGTATGTCTAAGGCAAACAATCCATATGGTGATGGATATGCTAGTGCAAGAATTGTTCAATATTTAAAGGAAAAATTGTAAGTTTAGGAGTGGAAATATGATTAACGTCATAGGTTTAGGATACATCGGATTACCAACAGCTTTAATGTTTGCTGCTAGCGGGAATAAAGTTGTAGGGACCGATATTTTAAAAGAAAAAATTAATGATTTGAAAAATGGAGTAATTCCATTCGAAGAAAAAGGAATACAGAAACTATATAATGAAGCGGTTGAAAATAATATTCAATTTACAACAGAATATCAAGAAACAGACATGTACATTATTACAGTACCAACTCCATATAATAGAGAAACGAAAAGAATTGATCCGACATACGTTAAAGAGGCTACAAAAATTGCAACCAATAAAGCACTAAATGATGCAGTAATCGTAATCGAATCAACGGTTTCACCAGGTACAATTGATAAACATGTACGACCAATTATTGAAGAAGCAGAAAAAAAACTCAATAAAAAAATCTATTTAGTACATGCTCCCGAAAGAATACTACCAGGAAACATGATTTATGAACTGCGTCATAATTCACGAACGATTGGTTCTGATAATTTAGAAGCAGCAAAAAAAGTTGAAGCAATCTATGAAACTTTTTGCGAAAGTGAAATCGTAATTACGGATATACGTACTGCTGAAATGTCTAAAGTAATAGAAAATACTTATCGAGATATTAATATTGCTTTTGCTAATGAATTAGCAAAAATTTCAAGGTTTGATGATTTAAACGTGTACGAAATTATTCGGATTGCTAATAAACATCCAAGAGTTAATATTTTAAATCCTGGCCCAGGAGTAGGCGGACACTGTATTTCTGTTGATCCTTGGTTCTTGGTCGGTGATTATCCCGAACATACAAATTTAATACAACAAGCTCGTGAAATTAATGATTCTATGCCAGCATTCACGTTAAAAAGAATCCATGATATTATGCTCAAAGAGGGTATCAAAGATATAAGTCGTGTTGGCTTATATGGATTAACCTATAAACCAAATGTAGATGATACTCGAGAGTCCCCCACTTTACAGTTGCTTGAAAAACAACGCCAGTCTCTAGCACCTGAATTAAAAGTCTATGATCCTATGGTACGTGATATAAATATAACGGCTAACCAATATGAATCATTTGAAGAATTTATGGGTGATATTGATCTTGTTGTTATTATGGTGGGTCATGATCATCTTAAAACAAATAAAGATCAGTTTGAGGGTAAAGTCATCTTAGATATGCAGAATATTTTCTCTGAATCAGAAAAAATATATTATATCTAAAATAATGCAATGAAATATTCATACCTTCTTTCGACAAGAGACACTTTTCTCCTTGAAAGAAGGTATACTTTTTATTTGTCATTTTATGAATAATCTATTAACATACTACATTATTTAATAAATCTTTGGTAGAATACATACTGTTGATTTTGAAAACTGAAACAAAGGTGATGAATCGAATGAATGTTTTCCATGTCAATTCGAATTATTTAACTTCGAAGCTTCATGAGAACTTAATTGATAAGTTAGAATCAAAAAAATTACACAACACTATTTATATGCCGATGAAAAAAGAAAAAAGAAATGAGTTTCTATTTGAAAGTAAACATGATTTGCACACTCCAATTGCATTTAATCACGTCGATCGATATGTATTTCACTATAAACAAAAAAAAATTCGAGAAAATTTAAAGGAATTATTTAATCCAAATAATTTTGATGTAGTCCATGCTCATACATTATTTACAGATGGTTATGTTGCCTATCGATTAAAGGAAAAATATAACATTCCATATATTGTTACGGTTCGTGGTGGAACAGATATTCACGTGTTTTTTAAACGCATGTTTCATTTGAGAAATACTGGTAAGAAAATTTTGAAAAATGCTGATCAAATAATATTTTTGTCGGAGGTAACACGTACCAAATTAGTGGATGAATTTATTAAAAATCGAGAATTAAAGCAAAATATCTTGGGTAAATCTCAGATTATTCCTAATGGAATTGATGATTTTTGGTTTAAAAATGCAGGCAAACAAAAAAAAATAGAGAATACTCAGAAGCTTAAAATAATTTCTGTTGGGAAAAAATTAAAGAAAAAAAATTTTATAGGAACAATTCAAGCATTAAATTATTTGAAAAATGAGTACAACATTGAATCGTATTTAGAAGCTATCGGTAAAACGTATGAAGAGTCTTATATCAAACAAATGCACTTGGATGCAGAAATTCCTGTTGAAAACATATCGGCAATCAGTCGAGAAGAATTGATTGGACATTATAGGGAAAATGATATTTTTGTCCTTCCGTCTTTTTCAGAAACATTTGGATTAGTCTATCCTGAAGCAATGAGTCAGGGTTTGCCAGTAATATATTCCGCAAACGAAGGGTTTCACAAACAATTTGCAGAAGGAGAAATAGGGTATGCTGTAAACCCGAATGACCCCGAAGATATTGCAAATAAAATATTATTAATCTTAAAGAATTATGAATCAATTTCTGAAAATACACTACAGGCTTATAAAAAATTTAATTGGGAGAACTTAGCTAATAGATATGTATCTATTTATAATCATGTCAAGAGGAACTAAGCCTGTAATAAAAAAGAATGAGGTGGACACAATTTTAAATTCTCAGACAAAAACAAATGCTTTATTAATTGTTTTTATTATCGCATTAACCAATCTTGCAAATATCATTGTATTCTACACAAATATGTATGTAGTATTAGTCAATATAATCTTTATTTTTACTGCCGTTACTTTTTCAATTATAAATAACCAGTTGAATGGTGAATTATTTGTTAACAATAAAGTATGGGGAATAATATTAGCTATGATTCTTTTCTTCATAATAAATATATTTCTTGTAGAGGGGTATACTTTATTAGCGCTCTCTGAGTTTGGTAAATTTGTAATATATGGTTTAAGTGCATTATTTATCAGTAGCTTTAAGTTTGATATAAAAGCATTTAAAATTTATTGGTATAAATTTAGCATACTGTTTTTTCTGGTCTTACATTTAATATTGCCTAGTGTTGTTAGTCGCGATTTCAGTTATATGCAAGCTGGTTTTATTATAAATTTTATTATGGTTGGTCTAGTATTTAAGTACTTTGAGAAATATAATAATAGGTGGCTAATTGCAGTTTTTTATTTATTATTATTAAGCCTTTTATTCGGACATAGAGGTTCATTATTAGTAAATATATTTTTAATTGGCTTTTTATTGATTAAGAGTAAGAAAGTCACGCAAAAACATCTATTGTTCTGGGTACCCATATTACTTATTTCGTTTATTGTTATGTTTCGATTTAACTTATTTACTAGAATTTATGATTTTCTAGCTTCACAAATGACATTTTTCAATTCTTATTCTTTGCGAAAAATATTGTCAGATTTAGAAAATGGTACACTAGATTTATCTGGTAGAGAGAGTTTTTATAGTGTGAGTTGGGATTTAATCAAGAACAACTTTTTTGTCATACCTAATGGTTTTGGGAAATTCCAACATGTATCAGATTTGATATTTCCACACAATATATTCTTGGATATGTATTTAGTATTTGGTGTTTTCAGTTTAATCATTATTTTTTATTTTGTAAGTACCGTCAAGAAGATTGATTTATTTTCTAGCAGTGATTTTCAACTTGTCTATGCAAGCATTTTTATATATTCCATCATACGTTTATTAACTGGCGGAAGTTTTTTAACCGATGTCTCCTTTTGGGTTCTAATAGGTATGAGTATAAATTATCATTTATATAATAACGAACAAGTAAATACAATGTATGAATTATTAAGATGAATGAGTGAAAAATATGAAAATATTAAAAAATAAAGAATTATTAAAAAATGTAGGTATCAATATATTCTCAGTTGGACTATATAATGCCGTAATTCAATTACTTGTTTTTCCATTTCTATCAAAAGAAATTGGAGCAATAAACTTCGGAATTACTGTATCTTTATATGGATTTAACCAGTTAATATATACTTTTCTTGGAAATACTATTAATAATATTCGTTTAATCTACGACGACGAAGTTAAAAATAAAGGAAATTTTACAATACTTATCTTGATAGGTATAGTTTTAACAGGTATTGCATCAACTCTTCTATATTCAATTTATGGGCAAAGTCTCAGATGGGTTAGCATATTGGTATTAGTTTTATGGACAATGATGTCTTCTCTTAGAGCTTATTTATTAGTATATTTTAGACTAGAAATAAATTATTTGAGAATATTTTTAAACAACATTTTTCTTCTGATAGGTTACTTAGTTGGTGTTTTCTTTTTCAATTTTATAAGTTTTTGGGGGATTATTTTTATAACAGGTGAAATATTTGCTTTGATCTATTTGTTTAAAACAACTCCTTTTCTTTCAGAAAAACCAGAAAAAACAGATGAAATTCGTCCACTTGTTAAAGAGACAAGTAATCTAACATTGTCAAATTTTGTTTCAAATTCAATGACCTATTTAGACCGTTTCTTAATCACACCAATGCTTGGCGCAACTTCTATGTCTCTTTATTATTCTGTAAGTGTGTTCACAAAATTTATTAATATGGCAGTAACTCCATTTAATAATGTCATGTTGTCTTATATGAATAATTTGAAAAAAGAAAATGCTCGAAAGTATTTCATTGCATATAATGGAGTAATGGCTTTATTACTTGTGCCTATATATTTTTTAATGATACTAATAACACCTTATTTATTAGACATTTTCTATCCAGAATATGCTGAAGCAGCGACTAACTTGATTCCTTTTGTTAGTTTAGCAAATGTGTTCAAATTATTAACGGGGATGATTAATCCATTTATTTTAAAATTCAAACCGATGAAATACCAATCAATTATTCAGTTTACTTTTGGTATAGTTTATTTGGTATTAGCTGTTTCTTTTGTTGCTCTTAATGGTTTGTCAGGATTTGCAATTGCTACTGCATTAGCTTATATTTTTAAATGGGTATTAATGTTCTTTTTAGGCATTAAAGAACCTCAAAAATAAAATTGGAATTGGTACATTATTTCTTAGTGCCTCAGTTCTTAACAAATAAATTTTTCTATAACTTCTGTCTCCTTCAAATCAGGTAACCTTTAACTTATCAAATAGTTCAAGTAACCGAATATACTTTACTTTCTTAAAGTGTCGATAAACTAGAAAACTGAATGCATTTGGCAAACAAGACTTTTTATTACCAGAAGTATCGGTAAAATAATATTTTGACTACCTCAATATATTGAACGGTAAAATTCGTGTAATTAATTTTTAATTTAAATGACGATGATCATCAACCATATCGGTTACCCACATATTTTTTAAGTTATTTTAAATTTCTCATAATTTTTCTTTATGATAATCTACAGCGTAATTAAAATCATTGCTATTATTTGTTTTGAGTGCGGTATTTATTTTTGACGAATTTTCTATGTGATGGCCTTGTTGACGCTTAATAACATTTTTATAAGTAAAAAGCGAGGCTTGTTTCACACTCAATTAATCTCATTAGATTCCTCATTGAGCCTAATTAAGTGCATTTTTTCAAAAATTTGAATACCCGACAAAATCTTAAAGCTCTTTTTTCAACTGGTTGGTCAAATAATTTACCCATCAGATTAAGTTTATTTGTTCAAACTTCTTTCGCTCCGTAGTGTTCAAAATGTTATAAAGCATACTATCAAAAACTAAGAAACATTTTTAGAAGATAAAAATTATACTTCTTGCTAGGAGATATTAAACACAGTAATGCAGATGTTTCAAAAACACAAGAAACGCTTAGATAGGATCCTGACTGGAGTTTTGAGCAGGAAATAGAAGCAGCAATTGATTAATAATCAGAAAATCTTTTAAAAATTCAAAGAATTGTAAGTTTATATATCGAGAATATATCACTTATATTTCGAAATGTGTTAAATATTAAATCATTGTAATCTAATTCATATCAGTTTAAAAGTTTACTTATCGCTCCTTATAATGAATGGTAGATATCATTCTATTTATAAGGAGCGATAAGTATTTATGAATCCTTTTCAGAGAAAATACAAATTACATGGAACAACAAAATGGTTAAACTACATAAAAATCCCTATTGGTCTCGCAGCAGGACTTCTTTTCGCAGTAAATTCTCCAACAGATACTGTAACTGCTGAAACAATCTTATCAGGAACAATTTTATATGAAGTAAAGCCTGGTGATACATTACTTAATAGTGCAAGAAGTTTTGGAGAAAATGTCGATGAAGTGGCTGCACTAAACGGCATAACAGATATAAATAACATTCAACCTGGGCAAATGATTGTTTTGGCAGGAACTGAAGACATTTTGATGGAACAAGTATCTGATCAAACAAATGAAGAATTTGTTGAGATGGTCGGAAACTATGCGAGCCAAGTAGCGGATGAAAACGGGTTATATGCTTCAGTAATGATTGCCCAAGCGATTTTAGAGTCGGGGCATGGAAATAGTACTTTGTCGTCTGTTCCTTTTCATAACTTATTCGGAATCAAAGGTTCCTATGAAGGTGATTCTGTTGTCATAGCGACTAGTGAATACATTGATGGACAATGGATCTATCCAAATGAAAGATTCAGAAGTTATCCAGATTACGAAGCTTCTTTTTTAAACAACGCTCAAGTATTACGTTATGGAAATGCGTGGGATTCTCAATATTATTCAGGTGCATGGATTGAAAATACGAATAGTTACTTAGATGCAACGGCGTGGTTAGAAGGACGTTATGCGACGGATCCAAATTATTCAAACAAGTTGAATCAATTAATTGATCGTTACGATCTAACGAGATTTGATTCCGTTCAAAATCAACCAACAGCTACGGTTTCGACTGCGACAACTGAGGTAGCGAATGACGTCGCGTCTGCTCCGGATATCGATTATAATACACATACTGTTGAGCCTGGAGATACGCTTTTTAATATTGCAAATCGATATGGGATGACTGTATCTGAACTTCAGCAAATTAATAATTTAAGGAATCATCATATTACTTTAGGCCAGGCACTAAACGTTATTGGAACGGCTAAAGTAGAAAGTACAGATTCAGGAACACATATGGTTGCTCCTGGTGACACTCTTTATAATATTTCAAATCGTTATGGCATGACAGTAACAGAGTTGCAACAATTGAATGGGTTGAGCTCTAACCATATTACGCTTGGTCAAACTTTAAACGTGAATGGTACTTCCGAAGTAAACAATACAACCGCACAAACCCACACTGTCGGACCAAAAGATACACTATATAATATCTCAAATCGCTATGGCATGACGGTCGAAGAGCTACAACAATTAAATGAACTAGAGTCAAATCATATTACAATCGGACAAACTTTAAAAGTAAGTGGTGAATCTGTAACGACTCATATAGTGGGTGTTGGAGATACGATTTACAATATCGCAAACCGCTATGATTTAACCGTTGATGAATTAAAAGCGAAAAACGGTTTAATTTCGGATGTGATCAAAATCGGGCAAGAACTAAATATATAAAATAAAATCAGCATACAGGATGTTTTGCACATTCTGTATGCTGATTTTTAATTAAAATTAGATTTTATTATACTAACCCTTGCTGTATCATTGCTTCAGCAACTCTCGCAAATCCTGCGATATTTGCTCCTGCTTGTAGGTTGTTTTTATCTCCCACATACTTTTCGGCCGTTTCGCTACATAATGTATAAATATCTTGCATAATGACTTGTAATCTTTCATCGACTTCTTCTGCTGTCCATTGTTCTCTTTGAGAGTTCTGAGCCATTTCTAAGGCAGATACAGCTACTCCGCCAGCGTTTGCGGCTTTACCGAGTCCATAGAGTATATTGTTTTCTTTATACACTTGAACGGCTTCATCTGTGCTAGGCATATTCGCCCCTTCAAAAACTGCTTTGATTTCACAATTTTTCACTAAATTCTTTGCCATTTCTTGATCAATTTCGTTTTGAGTGGCGCATGGGAAAGCAATATCATATTTAAAGCTCGCTCCCCAAACCGATTCCCCTTTATGGTATTCAGCTTCAGGATGGAATTCTTCATAATACTTCAAAGCACCACTACCACGATTCTTTAGCTCTTTTAATGTTTCAGCATCAATGCCGTTTTCATCATAAATATACCCTTGGCTGTCAGAGACTGCAAGAACAATTGCCCCGAGCTGAGTTGCTTTTTCCACCGTATAAGTACTGACATTTCCAGTTCCAGAAACGACTACTTTTTTCTTAGCCAATCGTTCTTCATTATTCCATAAGGCATTTTCGGCAAAGTAGACTAAACCGTAACCCGTTGCTTCAGTGCGACCAAAACTTCCCCATTGATTGGTAGGTTTTCCAGTTAGCACTCCAGGTTCAGGTCGATTCAAACGTTTATATTGGCCATACATATAGCCGATCTCACGATGACCAACTCCCATGTCTCCAGCTGGAACATCTAAATCAGGTCCGATATATTTTTGAAGCTCAGACATAAAGCTTTGTGTAAAGCGCATGACTTCTCTTTCTGATTTACCATTTGGCTCGAAGTCACTTCCACCTTTACCACCGCCAAGGGGTAAACTAGTTAAAGCATTTTTAAAAGTCTGTTCAAAACCTAGAAATCTCAAAATACTTTCATTTACTGTAGGATTAAAGCGGATGCCTCCTTTATATGGACCGAGTGCAGAATTATATTGGACACGCCAGCCTAAATTAACTTGCCAATTTCCATCGTCATCTTCCCAAGGTACTCTAAACTGAATAATACGCTCAGGTTCAACGATAATTTCTAAAATATTATGTTTTTTAATTTCAGGGTGTTCTTCTAAATAAGGTTCTAGAGTTGGGAAAAATTCTTTAACAGCTTGAATAAATTCGGGTTTATCTGTATGTTTTTCCTCAACGCTTTCTAGAACTCGCTTGATATAATCTCTTGCGGACATCTAATCATCCTTCCAAAATTTGTTGCTTTTTATTATACCATAGATGAGTATCTAGGGTGAAAAATTAGAGGAGAATGAGCGTCTGAACAAATAAAGAAATATAGTATAAAATCTTCTATGTTACAATAATTAGTAAATAAAAAGTAAAGGAACCATAAAATGAGCACTTCTATAACTAAGGAATTTAAAAAAGATTTGATAATAAAGACATAAGGGCCGTACGCTCACCACTTCGGATTTGTCCCATAGGCGCAAATTCTGATCATCAAGATGGGCGAGTAACTGGAATGGCACTTGAAGCAAGTATAGATTTAGTTTATTCATCCACTGAAGATGGAAATGTAAATATTGTCAGCTTAGATTTTGAAGGCGAAGAAAACTTTAATCTAGAAGATGAATTAGATTATATCCCAGGTTTTTGGGGGAATTACCTACGAGGAGCTGTTATTTCATTACAAAAAGATTATGAGCTTACAAAAGGGATTAACGGCGTGCTCGGTGGTTCTTTGCCTATTGGAGGATTAAGCTCATCAGCAGCAGTGATTACCGCGTATTTGATGGCTTTATGTGATGTGAATGGTATTGAGCTCTCAGAGCTTCAACTCATTCATTACAACTCAACGGCTGAAAGAGAATTTGTAGGATTGAAAAATGGGATTTTAGATCAATCTGCGAATATTTTAAGTCGGAATAATCATTTGATGGTCATGGATTGTTAAACAGATGACTATGAGCTAGTCCCCAAAGGAGAAAACTTTCCTGAATTTGAAGTTATTGTTGTTTTCTCTGGTGTCACAAAAAATCTGACAAATTCGGCTTTTAATAATCGAACCGATGAATGCCGTGTCGCAGGGTGGTTAATGTCAGAACTCGACGGTCAAAATGACGAAGACGTTCTTCCGTTAGAAGAAGCCCGTCTGCGTGATTTATCACCAGCTACCTATGAGAAGTTCAAAGACCAGTTACCGGGACGCTTTGGAAGACGAGCGGAACATTTCTATACCGAACAAGCACGCGTAAAAGATGGAGCAAAGGCTTGGGCGGATGGAGACATTGAAGCATTTGGTCAATTGATGTATGAATCTGGGGATAGTACATTTAATAACTATGAAACAGGTATTCCTGAGATGAAAACAATTTTTGATGTCCTTAGTGAAGCAGAAGGGGTTTATGGTGCACGACCAAGTGGTGCTGGTTTCCGAGGATCTGTGATTGGTTTAATTAATCCAAAATATAAAGATGAAATCAAAGCAAAATTAGACGAAGTGTTTCCAAAAGCACATCCAAAATATGCAGATAAATACGAAGTGAATTTTGTAAAAACAGCAGATGGTGCAAGCTATGTAGATGATTTGGAGGAGTTAGTATAATGAAAGGTTTAATATTAGCGGCAGGATATGCGACCCGTTTGTATCCATTAACTAAAAACACTCCGAAACCATTACTTGAAGTCGCTGGAAAAACAATCTTAGACTATATTGTCAAAAGGATGGATAAAGTAGAAGAAATAGATGAGATTATTATTGTCACAGATGATAAATTCACATCTAACTTTGAAGAGTGGACGAAGACAGCGATAGAAAACTATACAAAAGAATTTACAGTAGTAAATGATGGAACAGATACGAATGATAATCGCTTAGGTGCCATCGGTGATATTCAATATGTGATTGAACAGTTGGACTTAGAAGATGATTTAATGGTGGTAGCTGGCGATAACATTTTTGATTTTGAGCTAGTGGATTTTGCAACGTATTTCAAGCAAGTGGATTCTGATTGTACAACTGTTTATCAAGAGGAAAATGAAGAACAGTTAAAAAGAGCGGGGATTGTAGAATTGGATAATGATTCTAAAGTTTTATCTTTTGAAGAAAAACCAGAAAATCCCAAATCTAATTTTGCCGTACCAGCATTTTACTTATACAAAAAAGAAACACTCTCTAAATTTAAAGAATATTTAGCTGAAGGGCATGATCCCGATGCACCCGGGCATTTTATTCCATTTTTAATTTCTCAAAAACCAGTACATGCATTTCATTTTAAAGGGCGACGTTATGATATTGGAACGATCGAAAGTTATGAAAGAGTACAAGACATATTTGAAAATCGATAAGCTAACGAAAGAACTGTCTCTTAACAAGGCAGTTTTTTTAGTTTTGATACCCTAAAAGCGTGTAAATAAATTATTCTCTTTGTCTATGCTATTATTGGAATAGAATCGCTTGTTTACATAACATATCGATATTTTAGTATATTTTTTAGAAAGGATATTATATATGTTTCCAAAAGAGAATAATTTCGTAACCCTATATAATCAACAGAAGAAAGAAATTAAAGCAATGAATCGACAACAAATTATCAGTGACTACATGACACGGTTGAATTTATATTTAGCAGATCAAAACCAACTTACTCAACCAATTGATAGCGGCTTTATTGATATTGAGATTGATGTAATCAAAAAAGATAATGGAAAGCTAAAAAATCCAATGGATCTAGAAAGAAGAGAAAATCCAAATTATTTCTCAGAAGATAGAATTGCTGTTTACACTGCAATTTTTGGGCCTTACGATAAATTAATTGATCCCGTAACTGCGCCAGACAACGTGGACTTTTTTGTTTTTACAGACCAAGAAGTTGCTGAAGATTCGGTTTGGCAAAAAATAGCTATCGATTTAAGTCAGTTCTCTGAGTATGGACTGGACACAATAGCTGAAAGTGGTAAACTCAAAAACCGTTTTGTTAAAATGCACCCACATTTGTTTTTGAAGATTATAAATATGCGATGTATGTGGATGGTAATATCAAAGTGGTGACCGATGTTACAGAATTTTTAGAGCGGATGAATGAGTATGGCATTGTCGCACATAATCATTATCGATCAGGCTGTGCATATATCGAGACACAGCGTTGTTTAGATCAAAACTTAATTACTGAAGAAGTCTATGAAGAACATGTGAGGTATTTAAACGAAGAAAGCTTACCTGAGAAATATGGTCTGGATGAATGTGGTGTGCTTTTATTTGAAGTACACAATGAAACAGCTAAAACAATTTTAGAAGAATGGTGGCAATCATTTCTAGGTGGCGCAAAACGAGATCAAATCCATCTTCCAGTCATTTTACATCGTCATGGCATTCAACCAACGGATATCAGTGGTCTTGGAAATGATATGTATTCAAATTATGCTTTTCAAAAAGTTAATCATACAATGAATCGGGAAGAGTACAGTGAGTATATAGGAGAGATTTCAACATAAATTAAAATCAGTCTATTATAATTATTTGATAGATTGTTTTTCTATATATGTTTTTTAAAGTAGTTCAAAGAATATTAAAGGAGTGTAAGCGATACACTATTTGATCTGTAGCTGCTTTAAATAAACTGTTTATAAATACTAAGAAAACATGATACAAATTAACCTCAATATTATTAAAGTTATCATAGTTTTCTGAAAACAAGTATGTTATATTATTAATTAATCAATTCATAAATGCAACATTGTATATATAATTATATAAATAACTTCAGATATCCGTTAAAGTTTTAATCTTTTGTTAATACTTGGAAAGTTACTTGTATCCAATAAAAAAATATGGTAAAATCAAATTCGTATAATTGAAAATATAATTATTTATAAGCGATTATTAATTTATTGTAAATATAAGAAAGGTAGTGCAAGTGTTCGATGGAAGAAGAAATTAGTTTAGTTGAACTATTTGGCATTTTAAAGAAACATATTCGAGTTATTGTTTTAACTACAGTTTTAACTGCAGTTATTGCCACAATTTATACTTTCTTTTTAGTAACTCCGAAGTATCAATCTTCAACAGAAATGTTAGTTAGTCATTCAGCAGATAGTACCACACAAAATTTTACGCAACAGGATATTAATACAAGTGTCCAATTAATCAATACATATTCAGATATTATTCGTAATGATGTTATTTTAGATCCAGTGATTGAAGAACTTGGTTTAGATATGACATCTGGACAATTACGAGAAAATGTTAGTGTCCAAACAGAGAATAATTCTCAAGTTTTTTCAATCCAGGTTCAGGACGAGAATCCTTACCAAGCATCTGAAATAGCAAATACTACATCAAACTATTTCCAAGAAGAGATTTATGAAATTATGAATGTAGATAACGTTACGATTATTTCAGAAGCAACTCCTGATGTAAATCCAGTCTCTCCAAATAATATTTTAAATATTGTTATAGGTGTGCTTTTAGGTGGAATGATTGGAATCGGAATTGTCTTTATTTATGAATTAACAGATAATACAGTAAAATCTGCAGAGTATATTGAGGAAGCAACAGGTTGGCCAAGTTTAGGGCAGATAACCATATTCACGAAAGACGATTTGACTGTTCGTACACCACTACCGAGAGCTGATATTGAAAATACAATGAAACAATCAGCAAATAACTTGAAACGTACTCGACGTCGAGTGTAAGGAGTAAACAAAATGGCATTTAAAAACGAGAGAGAAGCAGAAAGTTCGGGAATGATTGTTGCAGATAATCCATTCTCGATAGTATCTGAACAATTCCGTACGATTCGTACAAATATTCAGTTTTCAATGATTGATAAACAACTACAAACCCTTTCTATCACATCTGCAACGCCATCTTCTGGGAAAACAATAATTGCTTCAAACTTAGCAGGTGCATTTGCGGCAGAAGACACGAAAGTTTTGTTAGTTGATGCAGATATGAGAAAACCCTCTATACATAAAATATTTGGTGTTAAAAATTTACAAGGACTGACAAGTATTTTAACAGATAGAAACTTAAGATTATCAGATGTAACGCGTAGATCATACGTAGATAATTTAGATTTCATCACTTGTGGTTTGATCCCACCGAACCCATCTGAACTAATGGGATCAAAACGGATGACAGAATTAATTGATCAAATGAAAGAAAATTATGATTTAGTGATCTTTGATAACCCGCCATTATTAGCGGTTACCGATGCTCAGATTATGGCAACTAAAGTAGATGGCACAATCGTTGTTGTACCTAAAGGTGAAGTAACCAAGGATGAGTTGGATAAAGCAGCGGATTTATTAGATAACGTTCAAGCCAATGTTCTTGGAACGGTATTAAACAAAGTAGAAGTCGATGCAGATACTTACTACTATTACGGTGCTGAATAGGGAAGTGAGAAAATGATTGATTTACATTGTCATATTCTACCCGGTATAGATGATGGCCCTAAAAATTGGGAGATGTCCCTCGAAATGGCTAAATTAGCTGTTGACGAGGGCATTACTCATATCTTGGCGACACCACATCATATGAATCGTCATTGGATGAATCCTAAGAGCGAAGTTTTAACACTGGTTGATGAGTTGCAAGAAAAAATTGATGCGAAGGGTCTTCCTATAACGATTTTTCCAGGCCAAGAAGTACGACTTCATGGGGAAATTCTTCAAAATATTCAAAAGAATGAAATATGCTTCATTGATGAATTAAACCAGTATATATTAATAGAATTTCCAACGGCTACAGTTCCTGATTATGCAGATCGCTTATTTTACGAGATACAGAGCGCAGGGATTACCCCCATTATTGTTCATCCTGAAAGAAACCATGCAATTCTAAAAGATCCTTCGATTTTATATAATTTTGTATCTAGAAATATTTTAGCCCAAGTGACAGCAGCAAGTTATCTTGGAAAATTTGGAAAAGAAATTGAAAAACTAAGTCATCAGTTAATTGATGCAAATTTAGTTCATTTTTTAGCGTCTGATGCGCATAATGTTACAAGTAGAAAGTTCTACATGAAAGAAGCATTTCGACAATTGGAAAAAAAGTTCGGAAAAGACAAAGTAAGAGTATTTGATCAAATCACTCGAGACTTAGTGAATGGCAAAGGAGTATCGGTTCCAGAACCACAAAAAATCAAGAAAAATAACCGTTTTTTTAGATTGTTTTAATAAAGTATTACAATAAATGAATTATAGATTGAATCGTTTCTTATGCTACCTAAATATTTTTTGTTACACAAAAAAACTGTCAAGTCCATATAATTGTGTAAAATAGTAGACAATGTGATTAATACTGGTTGTTCAATCATCTAATAAAGTAATGAGCTTCGGTCTGCTAGTCTTATGACAGGCTGGCCTCATCGGCCGCACAGACAGAAAGGCAGACCGAAGGAGGCTCGTTGTCAAGGCCTCATGGGATTAATCGTCCAATGAAATATACTTTCTGTTTGATCCTACCCATTCCTCATGTTTATCCATCAAAACAGCTCCAATCAAACGATTGGCAGCGTCTTGGTTGGGGAAAATACGAATGACATTTTCACGTCGGCGCACTTCCTCATTTAGCCTTTCTAGGACGTTTGTACTTTTTAGGCGATTGTGTCCTTGACCAGCGACGGTGTATTGAAAGGCATCTTCAAAGCCGGCATCTAATATTTCACAGTCTTCCGTATATCTCGGCTGTTCGATATAATTGTCGACTACCTTATTTTTCATGGCTCGTGCGATATCGATATTCGTTAGCTGAAAAATGGCCTTTACCACATCTCTAAAGTCTTTTGAGTTTTTCTTGGGTGTTTTATCTAGAATGTTCTTAAGAAAGTGCACTTGACACCTTTGCCAAGAAACATTCGTAAAACATTTGCGTATGGCAACGACCAGCCCTTTATGCGCATCAGAAATGACCATTTCAAGACCGCTTAACTTTCGATCTTTTAAATATTCGAAGAAGGTCTCCCAAGTGTCTTCGCTTTCTTCGCCCTGGATCATAAAGCCGATGATTTCACGTTTGCCGTCTTCTGTAATTCCAATGGCTATATGACAGCCTTTGGAGACGACACGGCGATTCTCACGGACTTTTATGTAGATCACATCGGTAATCACATAAGGGTACTTGGTGTCGGATAGGGAGCGTTCCTGCCATTCCTTGATCAAGGGATCTAAATCTTTCGTTAGCGTGGAAACAAAGGATTTAGAGACGGATTTGCCACAGAGTGTTTCGACGACTTTTGAAACGTTTCAAGTGGAGACGCCAGAAGCATACATCTCCAACATGGAAGCCAGAAGGGATTTTTCGTTCCGTTGGTAGCGCTCAAAAATGGTTGGTGAAAATTCACTATCTCTTGTCCTGTAGGACGGTTAATCCAAGCGTTCCAACACGTGTGGTATACGGTCGCTCGTAATAGCCATTCCGTTAGCTTTTTTGCTCATCGGTTCGTTTATATTCCTGAGCTTGGATATATTCGGTTCGTTGTTCTTCCATCAGTTGATTAAAAATGGTGATTAGAATATTTTTCGATACGTCATCTTTAACAGAATGTTCAATAATACTTTGAACCTCTTCATTGTTCAGTCTAAAATGTACTGGAGTCATATCCCTCTTAGGTATGTTTTTGCGTTAAATATATTGTACTGTAAAAGGACGTTCATATTGCCTTTTTACTTTTACACAATTATATGGACTGTATCATAATTTTTCTACCAAAAAGATTATACTGGGAACTTAGGTTTAGAAATGAGGTAATTATAATTAAAAGAATGAAAGTGTTTATGTGGCAAATGATAGCAATTTTCGGACTGAATATTGCCTACGCATTAGTGATACCAAATGAATTTGGATATATGGGATATACATTTAAGTTGGATGAAATAAAGTTAGTTTTTGGGAGTATATTATTAATTTCTTTTTATTTTTTATCATTTTTTATTAAAGATAAATTTATATTTGTCACATGGAATGTTCTATTCATTTACTTATTTGCTAGCACGGTTATCCATTATCAATATACAAATAATGCTAAGATTACACAAATATTTAGTGTGGGATTACTTTTATTAATACTTATACCAATTTCGAGAATTAATATTATTTTTCCAGAGATAAAAACAAAAAAAAATATAGAGAGAATAATGATGCTTGTATGTATCTTTTTATTCATTCCCTTTCTAGTACTATATTATAATCATATAAATATTAAAAATTTATTTTTAATCGATGTTTATGAAACTAGATATATCTTTAGAGAGATATCCCATCCTCTAACAGCATATATTCAAGCTCCATTAGCCAGAGTATTACTACCAGTATTAATTGTAAAGAGTTTAGAAAATAAAAAATATGGTAGGATGATACTGTCACTCATGATGATTATATATATATATTTGACTGGCGCATTGAAAAGCGTTTTTTTTGGCCTGGTGTTACTATTAGCTTTGTATAAAGGAAATTATCAATTTAAAATATTAGCAGTATTAAAAGGAGTTAGTTTTTTTTCAATAATAGGAGTTATCTTACATAAAATTAACGGAGCTGTTTTGTTAATTGATTTACCTATTAGACGCATATTTTTCACGCCGGCAAATTTAAGTAATGTATTTAATAAATATTATGAAAATAATTTTACATACTTTTCCCATAGTCCTTTAGGAAGGCTTTTGGGTACTTATGATAGTGATATATCTCCAAGTAGATTTATTGGTGAACAAGTTATAGGTTCGGAAGGTTTAAGTGCAAATGTTGGTGTTTTTACTGAAGGTTATATTTCAGCCGGGTATTTTGGTTTGATAATATATGCGTTTATTGTGGCCTTAATTTTTTTATTTCTTAAGATGACTAAAATTGATAGTAAGTATTTTGGAATTGTGGTTGTTTACATTTATTATTTAAATACATCTTTTCTTTCCACATTATTATTAACTCATGGGTTATTTGTCTTTTTAATAATTAGTTATTATTTATTGAGACATAATGAAGAAGGAGTTCTTATTAGTTATACTTAATTTCAATTTCGATTAGGAGTCTGACTGATGTCTCTATTTAAAAAATGCTATATCAGAATAATTCATTTTTTCTAAAGTGGATTACTGTCAAGAAAGTGGACACATCATCTTGAAAAAATTAAAAGAAAAGATCAAAATCTAAACCATTTGGACAAGAAGATGATGACTTTGTAGTCCTCTATGCAACGAATAAATAGGGTACTAATTTTTCTGAATCTATCTTTGGTTCGTCACGTTCAAATTGATTCGGTGACAGGTAATCATTCTTAGAATGGCTCCTCTTTTTGTTATAGAAGGAGGAAATGTACCAGTTCACAAGTTTAATGGTTTCTTTATCGTCGCAAAGAATGATTCAGCACATGCATTATCGAAAGAATTTCCTTTACGGCTCATGCTTCCTAAAGCCTCTATGTCAGCTAGCTCTTTACGGTGAGCATGAGAAGCATACTGACTACCACGATCTGAGTGAACGATCAATCCCTTTTTTTGGTTGCCTAGAGGCAACGCCCATACTTAAGGTATGTAACACTAAGTCCTTACGCAAATGATCTGCGGCGTACCAATCCACGACTTTACGAGCATATAAATCAAGGACAATAGCTAAATATAACCAACTGTCCGTTGTCCAAATATAGGTAATGTCCGTGATCCAAACTTGATTGGGTTCTTCAACTTCGAAATCTTGCTCAAGTAAATTCGCATAGATTGGATCGTTATGATCTGAATCCCTCGTTACCGTATATAGATGATCAGGTATCGCTTTTAATCCCATTTGTTGCATGTACCGCCCCACCGTGCGTTCGAAGATTTTATACCCTGCATCTAATAGATCCTTATGAATACGTTTGGCTCCATAGGTGGTAAAACTTTCATGAAAAAATTGTCGGATTTTTTGTTTTAATTTTTGACGACGTTTTTCTGTCTTAATTTGTTCACTTACTTTCTTGGTTAACCATTTATAATAACCACTCGTCGAGACGTCGAGAAGGTGACATGTCTCCACCACAGTAAATTCTTTCTTATGTTTTTCGATAAATTCAAATTTTACTAGTGACTCTCTGTGAAGACATGCATGGCCTTCTTTAATATTTTGTGTTCCCGCGTTACTTACGCATTCTTTTTCCTTTCTGTTTTTAATTCTTTTTCATAATCCGTAGGCATCTTATAAATCACGGGCTTTTGCTCCTTTTTCTTTTGCTCGTGCTTTTCAACCCACCAACTTTTCCCTTATAATCTTGTACCCATCCAGACAACGTTGTTCGTGAAATGTCGAGTTCTCGTGCAAGTTCTGAGATCGGTCGGTCATCTTCTAGAACCATGCGACTCATATATTCTTTATATTCTAAATCATAATTTTTACGCATAATGAACGTAAGCGGTGAATAGGTATACCCCTAGAAATAAAAATAGACATCCCTATAATTAGAGATGTCCAAAGATATAATAGTTTTGGGATGTTGTTTTACTGACATTCTACCTGCACCTTTGGAGCCCATGGTAAATAAGCCTCCAAAGGTGTATTTTTTCGATTGGGAAGGTGAGTTAAAAGGTATTCTAAATATTTTCTCGGATGTAAGCCGTTGGCTTTCGCTGTTTCTATGATGCTAAGAATAGTAGCGTTAGAACGAGCACCTTGAATGGAAGCTGAAAAAAGCCAATTATTTCTTCTAATGATCAGGGTTTTAATACCACGCTCAGCTAAATTGTTAGATAAGACAAGGCATCCGTCTTTTAAGACATTCATCATGCGCTCTTTTTGTTTCAACGCATAAGAAACAGCTCGCCCAAGCTTCGATTGACCAGCGACGATTAGAGTCTCACACCACTTGAAAAAAGCTTTGAGTTTAGGCTTCAATCGCAGATTCCGTAAATCATATCGATCTTCGATGGATAAGTCAGCGAATTTTTTATCCAATGCGAAGAGCTCATCACAAAGTCTGACGCCTTTATGGGCTAAGCTTTCCTTCGTATACTTCTGAGGTCGTGCATCATAGAAGTACCGACGAATATGCGCGAGACATGCGCTGGATGTAATGTTATCATCCAGCTTGGTATAAGCGGAATAACCATCGCTATGTAGATACCCTTTATAGTTTCCTAAGAAGTCTTTGAGAACATCGGAGCTTCTCGAAGGGCCAAGCCGATAAATATGAATCGGCTGTTTTAAGTATCTGCCGGTACTAAATAGCCACATATAAGATTTTTGACGTTCCTTGTTTGCCAGAACCTTAAAAGTGGTTTCGTCCGCATGAAGAACTTGAGAAGCTAACAATTTTTCTTTCATTTTAGAGACCAGATCTTCTAGGTAATATTCTGCACACTTAATATGCCAATTGGTCATATTATGACGCGGAATTGGGTAACCTAATAAAGCCCAATGGGCTTCTTGCCGATAAGCAGGTACTTTCTGTTCAAATTTCTGATACATTGTTTCAGCAATTAATGAAGCGGAGGCTGCCGAATTGTTTAAAGGAAGTTTTGGAACTTCTGCTTTTTCAAATGGGGTATTTATTCCTGTTCTTTCGCAATTTGAACAAGCATAGGTTTTCTGAAAATGGCGATGATTTTCCATTTTGGCGGGAATAAATTTTACTTCTTGACGTATTAACTGTGTAGCGACTTCTTTCATTTCTTCTTGACAAACCGAACAGGTACAGTCCTTAATTTCATGAATATGATCAACCGTTGGTAATGTCGATAATTGCTGGTTTTTTAAACCTTTTCGTTTATTTCGACGTTTCTTTTTCTCTTCGGTCACTTGTTCGTCGCTTTGTTCTCCAGTCTGCTCTGGTTGGCTAAAAAGTTGGTCGTCAAATAGATTACCTTGGTTAGGATCGAGAAAAGATTCCTTTTTTCGACCATACAATTTCCCAAGGAGATACTCAATCTGCTCTTTCTGTAAGGCGAGCTCATCATCTTTTTGAGCGTTTTGTTGCTTGAGTAATGAATTCTCTTCTAATAATTGATCAAGTTTTAGGATAATTTCTTCAAATTGCTGTTCGCTTCTTTTAGACATGAACTTGCCTCCTCATATGAATCAATAAAAGTATTTTACTACATTTGAATGAAAAAGACGAGATAGAAAATGACTTTTTTCACTTTCTATCTCGTCGTTTAGACGATCCTTCCTTCAGCCGCAGGCTGAATGGTTACTTTTTGATCAATGGATAAATCTTCCAAGAGCCATCTTAATTGTTGGGAAGTCAATTGTTTCACTTCTTGTTGATCTCGTAGCCATTTCAACCGACCATTCCCTAATCGTTTATAAAGAAGAATAAAACCGGCAGCTCCCAATATAAAGCTTTAAAACGATCTTTCTTGCCCCCACAGAATAGAAATAGAGCGTCATCATAAACATTCATGTCATATTCTTGAATCACCGTTGCAGCTAATCCATCAATTTGTCGGCGCATATCTGTCTTCCCACAAACGATAAATATATTTTCAACTTTTGTAAAATCAACGAGTTTCATGGGAATTCAACTCCGTCAGGAGAACTTTTAATAAAGATTCTCGGATACCTTCATAGACGAATAGCTCTGTGTCTATGCTTTTTAATCGAGCGACCAACTTCTGTGGGCTTGGCTTTCTTTGTGGGGAATTTATGGATTGACGATCATCTCTTAGTTTGACGGGAACAATATCTTGTTTTCTAGTCAATTTAAAACCTCCTGTTTATTTGAGCTGACTCAAGTTTAACAGGAGGTTTATTATACCGATAGGTACTCAACTATTCACCGCTTACGATCAAAATGCGGTTTCCTAAAGTTAAGGGAACCACATTTTTTATGCAATTTTAAAAATATAATTTATTGGATAACTTCAGTCACATGAATTGGAAATGTAAGTGCTTTATTTAAAGACGTGCGTTATACTAATCATAGCTTTTGATTAACTAATTTGAAAATAAAATGAAAGGGAGTAAGAAAATGAATTATAAGGAAATGGTATTATTAGAAGATTTGGTTGAAAGTATTAGTCCTGAACATCACTACAAAATTTCTTTTATACTAAGAGATAAGACTTTATGTATTGGTGATTTTAGAAAAAGAAAAATGGATAAAAGTTTATCAACGGATGATCATTCAGTTATTCATTCAGAAAAATTATTGAATGATCTTATGAGTTTTCTCTCTGATGAAGATGAGCAAAGTCGACAATTTACGATCGATTTGTTTGATCATTTGCAAGGTGATGTTATATTTAAAATGAAGAAGTTAGAGAATCATCTTTTAGCAAGCTTGGTTGTATTTTTAACAGATGAAGAATTCAATCCAAATGACTATTTAATAGGTTATGATGGATTAGAGGTCATCTATAATTTTTCTACAGCAAAAGGTAATCATGGAGAATTTGTGTTGGACGGAAGAGAAGTTGAACCCTTTGCGTTAAACGATTTGACGGAGAGAGAGAATCTTTAGATTTTTTTACATATTTTAAAAGTTGAAATTACAAAAAAATTTAATTTACTTAGTAGGTAAAGAATTGTCAAAAGCGATATACCATCTTGATCTAAATATCAAATGCCTTAAAGCCTCCTTGTCCAATCTCTAATATTCCTATAACATTAAGGTAGATATTGAAAATCAAGTTACACGAACCAATTAGAGTTTTTACGAGGAGAACTGAGTATGAAAGAAGTTAAGCAAGAAGAGTTGTGGGATACACGAATTTATAACGCAATAAAGAGGACTGTCGAGCAATATTCGCTAAAAAAAGTACCAGCAGCTGACTATTTAAGTGAGTTTTTGGATGTCTATACAAAAGATAAATTGCTGAGTCTTGCGGATGATAACGGTTTGAAAGCGAAGAAAAGTTGGAATAAGAGTCAAATTATAGAGGTCTTGGAAGATAATATTCTGACCACGTTAATTGATCGTTTGATGATTTTAGGAAAGCCAAAACTTAAGCTCCTTCAAAAAATGGTAGATGATGCATATGACGAAAAGAATACAAGGTATGCAGAAGTTGAATTTTATGAAGATGTTTTTCCGGTGGCGGTAAAGTTGGGGCTGATTTTTCCTTGGGATGATGGAGAATCTATAATAACTTATACACCGATTGAGTCAATTGAAGCATTGGAGATGGTCCTTAAAGATTATTCGGAATTTCAAACGGCTTACCAAGAAAAAATCAATCTATGGAATGAAATTGAAAATTATTTGCATACTGCTATTCATTTATATGGTGTGGTTTCTAGGGAAGAAGTGGAAATGATTTGGGAGATTCAGAATCCATTTGGTGAGAAAGTAACAGATAATCCTTTACAACGCTTATTTTATTTGGAAGAGAATTTACCTTGGATTGTTACCCGAAATCATTATTATAATGTGAACAACCTTCTTTTTGCGAATGCTTCTTTTAAGGATAGTGTGGAGATTAAAGAATTTTATTACAACCGATCGGATGAACTAGAGGATCATTTTTATCAACCGACAAAGAATGACATTCAGTATTATAGTAAACATCCGTTCGATCGCCGCACCCTCACTTATAAAAAGTTAAAGCGCCACGTCATTAAAAATGTAAAAAAAGAAGAAGTGGACTTTGTGATGGGAACAATTGTAACGAGTATCCAAAAGGGGACAGGACTACAATCCATTATTAATTATTTTGCACACTATGGACTATGGGAATTTCGTTCTCAAAAACAACTAGAGGATTTTGCAGAGTTGTATTTCGATCTACACAATGATTCGCGTTTGTGGGAACTCGGTGGTTTTACATCGATCGAAATGAACGAACAATTTGGGGATGATGGCGTGCCTGGCGAATTCGAGGCTAGGATTGTAAGTTCTCGTGAAACACGACCAAAAAAGCAAAAAGAAAAATTTGGGCGTAACGATCCGTGTCCTTGTGGTAGCGGGAAAAAATATAAGAAATGTTGCATGAAAAAAGATTCATATAGATGAGAAGAAATGAACAGCATTTGAAGCGACGAAGAATAAATTTATATGACTCTTTTGAGGATTTGAACATTTAATATCAATTGTAAGAGAATGTAGGTAAAAATCTGCATTCTCTTCTTTTTTGGGTTCTTTGTCAAATAGTGTTGATGAGTGTATTTAGTATTATCGTTATCTCCTCCAATTAGCTGAGGAATAAACGTATTTCCATAAAACGCAACAAAAATGCACAATCTCTTTCGCATTTTGCTAAGAACTATTTACTAAATATACAAATACTGATATTGTGAATAAGAGAACAAAGCAGGCCTGTTCTGATTCTTAATATAAATTATAGCAAAGGTGATTGTAAACAGTGGGAAAAATTAATAATAAAAAATTACATAGATTATTTGAAGAGACGAACTTTACCTATTCAGAATTAGCAGAGAATATCGGAATCTCAAGAAACACCGTTCATAATATAATGTTTGGTCTTACAAATCCAAGTTATTATGTCATAGTAAGCTTAGCTGAAGCGTTAAACTTAACCCCGGAAGAGATTATGGCGGTCTTTTTTCCAAATATGAACAGTGAAGATTCAATGGGTGAACTCTCCTCATGATAAAAAATATTTTTCAGTGTTAAGATTGGAAGCGTTATTTCGGTTATTTTAAAAGGGGTAGAGATTGAAGCAAGATTCTGAGCGTTTAAATCAACTATTAACTGAATTTGAGCCATTAGTGCATAAAACAATGAATCGGTTAAACATTTTACAAAATAATATTCATTATGAAGACTTCACACAAGAACTACAAATTCAACTCATCGATATTTATCAATCTTTTGAAGGGAGTCCGTTAGCTTCTGAAATTGATCGTTACAAATTTACAGCCTATGCGGGGCAGGGATTATATTGGCATGGCTTGAACTTATTGCGAGAAGATACTTTAGAAACAATCAATCCTACAGGTGAAGCAGAGATGGACTGGCTTATGGAAGAAGAAGGGGAACCATCGTATAGTTTGTATATTGAAGATTTTCTCAAGCAAGCAAAGCGTCGACTAGCGGCTGAAGATTATTTGTTGGTGCTTTACATGAGCGAAGGAAAATATACGATGAATGAATTGGCGAATTTAATGGGCGTTAGTCGTAACACCATCTATCAAAGAAAGAAGAGAATACAGTTGCGATTACAAGATCTAAAAGAATGCTTAATCAATTAGGCAGACATTTGAATCGTTTTTTGTGTTGTTAGTAGTGTAATAGCTATTACAATAAAAAAGGAGGAAATACAAATGATCAAAGCTTTTGAAAATGCAAGAGTACAATTTGGAATCTATGATGTTGAAGCGGATGAAACGCACAACTTTTCTTTAAGCAATCTGATAGAGGATGCGGATGAAGAGAAGATTGGAGAAGTGTACACGGCTTTAGATACTATTGTTGATGGTCAAATCGACTTTGCGAAGGTGACACAGACCCATCGCATCGTACTATAAAAAGGAGGAGAAATTAAAAGATGAATGAAACATATAATTTAGAGTTACAATTCCAAAACGAAGAAGGCAAGAGTCGAAAAATCTCAATTCGTCGTCCATTGATTGATTTGACAGAAGCGGAAGTTTTACCGGCTATGCAAGTCATTGTAGATAGTGACATCTTTGATGATGATGGAATGGATCGTTATGCGGAAGTATCTGGTGCTCGTTATGTACGCACAACAGTTGAAGATATTTTCGACGCAGACGAAGAACAATAATAGTTTAGACTCTTAAGTGAGTCAAGAAGCCCTCGCTTAAATGCGGGGGCTTTTAAATTAAATAAAAATATAAAAAGGAGTGACTATCTGTGGGAATGATTGAAATCGGTGGTATCGCAAGTTCTTTGGTCGCTGTCATTACTTTGATTAGTAAAATTATCAAATTAATCGCAACGATCCAATCGCTTATCAACCGCTTGGATCAATTACAAAAAGATATGAACACCACGAGGGAACTATGGGAAGACACGAGCGAACACATGGTGTCTTTAGACCAACGCCTTCGTCTCATTGAATATGAATTAGCCATTGTGTAGCGAGGTGTCAAAAATGAAATTAAACAATAAAATTTACGATGTGGGGAAGTGGGTAGTGTTTATCTTCCTCCCCGCATTAGCAGTATTCATAAGCGGCTTAGGAGAGTTATATGGTTGGGGGAATACGCAAACGATTGTGACAACTATTAATTTGGTCAATGTATTTATTGGATCAATCTTACAACTTTCTTCAAGCCAATATCACAAAAAACCAGGAGGTAGAACAGGTGAAACAAAAAGTTCTAGACATCGCTAAATCCTACATAGGAACGCAACAAAGCGATGCAAGACATAAAGCCCTTATCAATCAATATAATGCCGTGAAACCACTTCCAGTCGGTTATCCAATGAAGTACACGGATGATTGGTGCGCTGCTTTTGTGACCGTCATCGGAGATTTAACCCATACATCGAAATACATTGGTCGAGAATGTGGCGTTCAACGGTTTATTTTCATCTTTAAAAATAAAGGAATATGGCGAGGATTACAAAAACCAGTTGCTGGAGATATTGTCGTTTTTGATTGGCAAAAAAACGGTTGGGCGGATCATATTGGTTTTGTCGAAGAAGTAAAAGGGAATAAGATTACGACCATTGAAGGCAACACGTCCAGACACGTTGCCCGGAAGACGTATTCATGGAATGACTGGCGGATAGCTGGATATGCAAGACCGAAGTATCCAATAAGTGAGATAAAGACTTCAAATACATCGATCCATGACCTCGCAAGCGAAGTCATTCGAGGCGAGTGGGGAGATGGAGAAGAACGCATCACACGACTAAATAATGCTGGATATGATGAATCCGCTATTCAAAAAGAAGTCAATCGACTAATGAAGTCAAAAAATAATCAAAAATCGAATGGAATAATCGCTAGAGAGGTTATTCAAGGAAAGTGGGGTAATGGTGATAAAAGAAAGAAAAACCTCACAGAAGCTGGTTATAACTACACAACCATTCAAAAAATAGTGAATAGTTTAATATAAATAAATAACCCACCCCCGAATCGGAATCGAAAGTGGTTCGAATGTGTCGCGCGGAATACGCATAGCGGATGAAGCCGTTACACATACGAAACACTGTAGATGGAGAGGAGGGGGTGGGTTATTTATTTAGACTATAAAAACTACCGAGTTATTGTGATAAGGCAAAGATTTAAAATATTGCATAATCTTTTTTGGATTGAATCTCTTTTGCTATAGTATATAGCTATAAAACTTTATACTTAAATTAATTATTGAAGAGTTTGCGCTCAAGAGATTAAACAAGCTTGAAGTTATAGAAATTGAAGAAGAAAATATTTTTTTAAAACTACGAACAAGAAAAAATTTTGCTCAAGAGACATACATAAATAACTTTCTGATTTAAAAAGTATTAGATATGGCATATAAAGTGGCACTGAATTTTTATGTAGAGTATCGAACAGTCTAGATCAATCAAAGCAAACCTAATGAGATATTTATAAATGTGTTTTCAGATAAACTGTCAAAAATTGCACTTGTTGAATATTCTCATAAATATGATATAGTTACAAACGTTCCTAATACAGAAGTTTACTTCAGAAAAAGGTTCTTTTTCATCACATAATGGTGATGAAGTAAATAGAATATAAAGCTATTAAATCAACGTTAGTAGTCATTATGAGAAAAGCTGTGAATTATTCAGGATAAACTCTATTTTTTTAAAAATTAGTGATATCATAAGAGTATATATTAATAAAGGACGGTATTAAATGAACGAAAGAGAAGTAGAGAATCTTTTAGAAACAGATTTACGTGAGAAAGGTTGGAATGACAGAGTAGGTGACCCTAACAGGAATGTATATAGACAAGTTCCACGCACACAAGAAGAAAGAGATTTATTAAAAGATAAAAATCAGTTATTTCCTGATTATATCTTATATTCATCAATAGAAAAGTCTACTCCAATAGCAATTATCGAGGTAAAAAGTGCTAAATATAAAAATTTAGAAGAGGCTAAAGAACAAGGAATAAATTATGCTATGAAATTAAATGTAGAATACTTATTCCTTTTTAATAAAAATAGATACATAGCTTTACATGTGCCGACTGAAAAATATTTATTAGTAAATGGTATAGAAGTCGAACACATGTTATCACTTGAACAGTTAGAATTATTCAATGGACATAGGCTTGACAATGAAGATTACGTAGTAAAAACTAAATCAGATTTAATTATATTATTTGATAAAGTTAATAATAAACTTCGAGAATCAGGTGTAACAGCTGGGATACAAAGATTTACTGAATTTTCTAACTTATTATTTTTAAAATTAATTAGCGAATTAAATAAAGAGCATCACTTTAATCTGCCATCCCATTTACTTTGGAATGCATATAAAAATTATGAGGGTGTAAATTTATTATCTTATATTAATAATACTGTAATTCCAGGTTTAAATGCTCAGTTTGAATCAGAGGAAAGGACTTCTTTATTCACTAAATTGAGAATAAGTAATACTGCGAATCTCGAAGTAATTATAAAAATGATGGATTCCCTTGATTTTAGTAAAATTGATAGTGATATAAAAGGCGATTCTTTTGAGTATTTTATACAAAAATACAATCAACGAAATAATGATTTAGGAGAGTATTTTACTCCACGTCATATTGTTGATTTTTTAGTTAATATTTTAGATCCGAAATTTGGTGAAAAAGTATATGACCCATTTACTGGAACTGGTGGAATGTTAATAAAGTCGTTTGATTATATGCTAAGTGAGCTTCAAAGACGAGAAATATACAACGATGAAACCTTAGCATCCTTAAGAAAAAACTCATTGCATGGTTCAGAAATTTCAGATACAGCCAAAATTGCTAAAATGAATATGATATTAACAGGTGATGGTCACAGTAATATAATTCAACAAGATACTTTTTCAAATCCAATTGATAATCTTTACGATGTGATTATATCTAACATACCATTCAATCTAGATATTACAAAACAACAAGCCGAATTATATCCGTTAGAAATCAACTCTGGAAATGCAGCAGCTATTCAACATATAATGAAAGCAATGAAAGAAAATACGGGAACCGCTAGAGCAGCAGTTATTGTACCTGAAGCAATATTAGAAACTGGTACATATAAAGATTTAAGAGAAAAAATGGTAAAAGAAAAATGGTTAGAAGGAATTATTTCACTTCCATCTAATGTTTTTTTACCATATACAGAAGCAAAGACAAGTATTTTATTGCTTAATGGAAAATCTACTCCAAAATTAGAAAAAATATTTTTTTACACAGTAGATAATGATGGGTATACTTTAACTACACGTAGAAGAAAAATACATGGAATCAATGACTTAGATGAATTCATAGCTGTCTACGAAGAAATTAAACAGGGTGCAATAGACGAAACCACTGAAAGGAAAGATATAACATTTGTAGATAGAAAGTCTATTCTTAATAACAAGAATAGAAGTCTGCAGTTATTTAATTATGAAGATGCTCTTAAAGATGGACATGTTAGATTAGGGAAAATTATTGAACGAATAAGAATCCTAAATACAAAGGGTTATCCAACGGCTTCAATTACTAATAAAACTTTTTGGGGTCTATTATTGGGTCAAGAATTCTGGGGACAAAATTTTGCTTCAGTAACATCTGAGACTAACTCAAATTATTCTATAGCTGAACCTAAATGGTTAGCATTTAATCCATCTAGAGCTAATATAGGATCTTTTGGGATTAATATGAATGATACGCCAGTTGCAATAACAAGTGCATATCCAGTATTTAAAATAATAGATTCAAATTTTTTACCAGAATACGTGTATTTACAAATTATGCATAATCCTATTGTGAAAGAAGACATCAATAAACGATCTTATGGAACAGTTAGACAGAACTTAAACTTCTCAGATTTTTCAAGTGTTCAAATTCCAATCAAGAGTTTAGAAGAACAAGAACAAATTGTTAATTCTATCTTAGGAAAAATGAATATTATTAAGGAAAAAGAAATAGAGCTCAATAATATTTTAGAAAATAATTTTACTATTTAAATTTAATGCTTCAACTTACTAGACCTCATTGAAACATAATAAAGATCCTGGTCATTGGATATTAAGAGAAGTGTTACGGATTAAAGAAGGGACATTGCTTACTATAGACATGTTAAAAGAAACCGGAGTTGATAGTGTCCGATTGACCAAAGAGAATGATAATTATTACTTCCTTGATTTTGTTGAATTAGGATCGTATGAAGAATTTGAAGAGAATAATAAATGATTAATTTTTAGTTTCTCATGTAACCTTATTTTACAGTATTTCATTTTGTATAGGAGTTTTAACCACTAACACAGACTTCACATTACAAAATCAAACTACTTTTAATTTAAATATTGGTTAAATGGAAAAATAATACCAAATAATTTGGGCTCTATAATATTTGGTGTTGATGGATCAATTTTGATTCATTGGCACCATTTTTGTTTTTTGAAATGAAAAAAGGCCAGTGAACCCCTATAATTAAGTTACTAGACAAAACATAGGAGGATTCACATGACCCATTCACATTTTATACGAAAAACACTAGGAATTAAAGACAAAAATATACAATTTGAGGAACAGATAGCTGAAGAAACAATCAAGGGACAAAACCATTTGGTTTTGTATGGAAAATTAACCTATACGCCTAAAGCCTGCGCGAAGTGCGGGAGTGTCAACCATTCAACGGAGGATATTGTTAAAAACGGAACTAAGATCTCCACAATCAAGCTGACGCATGTCAACTTCAAGCCGGTACTGTTAAAGCTCAAAAAGCAGCGCTTTTTATGTAAACATTGCCGGTCGACCTTTGTGGCTCGCACAAAGATTGTGGAACAGGATTGTTATATCTCCAATATCATTAAATCAACGATTACAATGGAACTTGCTGAGACGCAGTCGATGTCCTTAATTGCGAAACACTTAAATATTTCCTCGAATACCGTGATTCGACAACTAGGGAA
>JBCLPZ010000006.1:0-48386 GCA_041223305.1 Carnobacteriaceae bacterium 52-44
TGTTGTCTTAACTATCTTCATTGATAGAAGACCCCTGCACATTTTGGTTGTATTACTTTGTTCAGTTTTCAAAGATCAATTTGTCGGCTCAACCAATAACTGGTATTCTTGAGCACGAGATATATCTTATCATCATATGAATAACTTGTCAAACGTTTTTTGAAGTTTTTACAAACTTTTTTATAAACATTAGAATGACAACACTTAAATAAATTATGTTGATAAGAAATAAAATTCACTTGCGAAAAATTGCTTAACAAGTGAAAAGACAACAATATGTAATTCCTGTCTCGACTTATAATACTATAGTAGTCCTCTCCGAAAGTCAACCTCTTTTTATACTTTTTGAAACTTTTTTAGCTCTTTTCTTTTAATAATGTCTTTTTAAACACCAAATGAACTGTTTCTTCTCTTAATAAGAAGCTAAAATACAGACGACATTATATAGTAGATACTCGAAAAAATTCTATCATTGAAAGTAAACGCATGGGCGAAGATGTGCCTTATTACTTAGAAATTTTAACTTATGATGCAGAGATTGAAGATGCAAAATCACCAGAGTTTGCGAAAATCAAACCACATAAAGTTAACGAAGCGATTAAAGAATTTTCAAAACCGGAATACAATGTTGATGTTTTGAAAATGGAAACGCCGGTGAACATGAACTTTGTCGAAGGCTATTCGGAGGGTGAAGTCATTCATTCAAAAGAAGAAGCAGCAAGATATTTTAAAGAACAAAGCGACAACACACATCTACCGTTTATTTTCTTGAGTGCGGGTGTGACCATGGAACTTTTCAAACAAACATTAGAATTCGCGAGCAAAGCCGGCTCTAAATTTAACGGTGTGCTTTGTGGTCGTGCGACTTGGAGTGGTGTGGTCGAGCCTTTTGCAAAAGAAGGTGAAGAAGCCGCTAGAGAATGGCTGCGTACAGTAGGCAAGAAAAACATTACCGATTTAAATGCAGTCATTGAACGAACAGCGACTCCTTGGCTTGAACTTACTGAAACGAAATAAATATTTCAATCATAATGAAAAGGAACTTAGCATAAATACTAGGTTCTCTTTTTTATTTCTAACGCCAAAACTTCGTATACCCTTCTTTATCTTCTATATTATAATCAATTAACGTGCGTATTAATTCATAAGGGATTGGATCTTCCCATTTAATGCGGATAATATTGTCTGTGTGGCTTAAGCCTGTTTCTTCAATTAAAGACTTAAATTCTTTGATGGGTTTTACTTCCGGCGACATAGCAATATGATTTTTTGAATGACTGAATCCTATAATATATGTCTCATGGTCGGTGAACATTGGTTGATTCCAGGCAATGCGTGTATCTAACTCAGGATATTTTTCTGAAATCCATTTTAATATTTCTTCTATTCGATCTCTGTGTGAAATCTCATCGATTGACTCTAAATATTCTTTGAAATCCTTCATCAATAATCACTCTCTAAATAGTTTATTCTCTTTAATTATACAGAATCTATGATACATATCTATCATTTTTAATTTAAAGGTCAAATAAGATTGGAATCATCTCCACTATTATCTATAATTAATGTACATATGGAATTTTTGTCAAAATAACATGGAATATGCGAGAAAAGGTGATGGCAGATGTACGATCAAGAATTATTTGATGCAATTAAAAAAGAAACGGAACGCCAAGAAAACGGAATTGAGCTTATTGCTTCTGAAAACTTTGTTTCAGAAGGTGTACTAGAAGCACAAGGAAGTATTTTAACAAATAAATATGCAGAAGGTTATCCTGGACGCCGTTATTATGGTGGCTGTGAATACATTGATATCGTTGAAAACTTAGCGATCTCACGTGCAAAAGAATTGTTTGGTGCTGAATATGCGAATGTCCAACCGCATTCTGGGAGCCAAGCAAATATGGCGGTTTATAAAGCACTACTTAAACCAGGCGATAAAATTTTAGGCATGAACTTAAATCACGGTGGGCATTTAACACATGGTTCTAAAGTAAACTTTAGTGGGAAATTATATAACTTTGTCGCTTATGGTGTAACTAAAGGTGAAGAAGTTATTGATTATGAGGAAGTTCGCCGCATTGCTTTAGAAGAAAAACCGCAGATGATTGTCTCGGGTGCGAGTGCCTATTCACGGTCAATCGACTTTAAGAAATTTAGAGAAATTGCGGACGAAATAGATGCTTTTTTCATGGTAGATATGGCACATATTGCTGGGCTCTGCGCAACAGGGTATCATCAAAACCCAGTACCTTATGCAGATGTTGTAACTTCTACAACCCACAAAACTTTAAGAGGTCCACGTGGCGGGATTATTTTAGCCAAACAAAAATATGCGAAAAAAATAAATAGTGCAGTATTCCCTGGCATTCAAGGTGGTCCATTAGAACATGTGATTGCCGCAAAAGCTGTCGCATTTTATGAAGCATTGCAACCGTCATTTAAAGACTATATTGGGCAAGTTGTAGCCAATGCAAAAGCGATGGTAGAAATCTTCAAAGAATCTGATTTCCGAGTGATTAGTGATGGAACAGATAATCATTTAATGTTACTTGACGTTTCAAAATATGGATTGAATGGCGATCAGTTAGAAAAATTATTGGATGAAGTAGAGATTACAGTGAACAAAAACGCAATTCCATTTGATGAGTTGCCTCCAACAAAAACAAGCGGCATCCGCATTGGAACTCCCGCTATCAGTACTCGAGGGTTTAAAGAAGATGACGCAAAAGAAGTTGCCCGATTAATTATTAAAGTAGCTGAGAACCAAGAAAATCTCGAAGTTTTAAATGAAGTAAAAGAAGAAGTACGCGCACTCACTACACGACTTCCATTATATAAGTAATCCTTTAAGAGTCTGAGAGTAAAATCTCAGACTCTTTTTACTCTATTGTTCTAATGAGTTCTTTGTTGTGTCGTCTTACCATAAATTCTCTTATACAAAAAATTCGATGAACACTGTCTCGAATCTGTTCTGTTAATGCTTTTTTAGGCATACCCGCTGATAATCGGTACTGCTTCATTTTATTTTTTCACTCCTATAATCCGATCTCACGTCCTTATGTTCTTACTCTTATGGTCGTGAGATCTCTTTCACGTACATACGGACATTACCTTACAGACGTGAAACACGTTTCACGCACTGTTGAACTTTACCATATGGACGCGAACCCCTTCTCACGTCCATATCAGCTTGTTGATATGGACATGACAAAATAATAGAACGCAAAAAACGAAGAATCTACTCTTTAAGTAAATTCTTCGTTTTTATTTAAATATTTAGTTTTAAAGTTGCCGCTACATTGCGCGCAGTCATTTCGACATTTTGAATCCCCGCTTCGAGCGTCTCCTCCAAATCAGCAACTTCCGAGATAATACTAAACACTGCATCTATCCCATGTTCATAAACCTCTTCGTGCCCTTCGGAAATGGAGCCAACGAGTGCAATCACTGGAATATCATATTTCTTGGCAATCTTTGCGACAACAATAGGTGTTTTTCCAAAAATTGTCTGGTGATTGATTCCGCCTTCTCCGGTGATAGCTAAGTCAGCATCTTTAATAGTATCCTCCAAAGCAAGCATTTCAGTAATCAGCTCGCCACCTCTTCTTAGTTTAGCATTGAAAAAAGCAAGTAACGCTCCGCCTATTCCGCCGGCAGCGCCAGCACCCGGTTCATCTTCAATATCCACATCTAAATCACGACGAACAACTTTCGCAAAGTGTTTTAAATACCGATCAAGTTCTTCGACTTGCTCCTCACTTGCGCCTTTTTGTGGACCATACACATAAGAAGCACCGTCTGTTCCAGTCAATGGATTGGTCACATCACAGGCAACTTCGATAACTATATCTTTTAGTCTTGGATCTAACTCAGAAACATCCATTTTATCCAAACCCTTTAAGCCTACTCCGCCATAAGGGATTTGTTGGCCGCTTGCGTCAAGTAATTTTCCACCAAGGCTTTGAAGCATTCCAGCCCCTGCATCATTCGTTGCACTCCCCCCAATTCCAATGAGTATTCGTTCAACTTCTTCATCTAAAGCGGCACGAATTAAATCGCCTAATCCCCAAGAAGTAGTACTCATTGCATCCCGCTCATCACTTTTTAACAACTCTAAACCTGATGCAGCCGCCATTTCAATCACCGCTTGTTTGCCATCTCCAGAAATTCCATAAAAAGCTTCAATTTTACGACCAAGCGGATCAAGTGCTTCAACTTTTTTGATTGAACCGTTCGTGGCATCGACAAGCGATTGAACAGTTCCTTCTCCACCGTCTGCCATTGGGACTTTCACATACTCCCAATCCGAAAAGACTTTCTGAAAGCCTGCTTCAACAGCATCCGCTACCTCTAATGCGGTCATGCTTTCTTTAAAAGAATCCGGTGCAATCACGACTTTTTTCCTGTGAATAATAAACACCTCTCCTTTAGATCTTTATTCTGATTGACTTAGATAAGCCGGGAACAACTTTTTGTAAACATCAATAAAGTCTAAATAATTGTCAATTTCTACATATTCATCTAATTGATGCGGTAGATTTGGAACACCCGGTCCAAAAATAACAACATCAAATTCTTTGTCTGCTTTTGTAAATTCGGCAGCATCTGTTGTTGCAGAAATTCCAATTAAAGGAAGATCTTCATCAAAAAAACTTTGAATATTTTGGATTAATTCTGAATTTGAATCCGATTCTACAGGTTGTTTATTGAAATCAATATTTAGTTTTAATTCCCCATCAATGTCTTGGTTGATTTCATCAATAATTTTTTCCAATAACTCAATCGTTTCATCATTTGAAAACTCCGGAATCGAACGAATATTTGCTTCGACATCCGCATAATCAGGAATACTGTTAACCTGTGACCCACCATTAATGATTGTAATATTGTGTGTAAATTTGCCAAGAATCTCATTTTCATGGTCGGCTGTTACTTGATCCATTTCTTGATTAACTCTGGTAATAAATTCGTTTAACTGGTTAATCGCATTAATTCCTTCTTCAGGCATTGAACTATGCGCAGATTTCCCGTGAGATTCTACCGTATAGTTGATTGAACCTTTATGTGTATAACAAATATTATAATTTGTAGGCTCTGCGATTAATAAAGCATCTAAATCATCCGCGTAACCCATTCCTGTTAATTGTTGCGCACCAAGTTCACCAACTTCTTCTCCTACCGTTAACATTAATTTAATCGTTCCTTCGAACGGAATACCTTCTTCTTTCATTTCAATTAAAGTTAAAACTAATGCTGTTGTACCAGCTTTCATATCGGTAGAACCGCGTCCATACATTTTATTGTCTTCGATATGGGCATCATACGGTGGGTACTTCCATTGAGACTCGTCACCTGCAGCTACAACGTCTAAGTGTCCAGAAATTCCAAGGACTTTTCCTTCTCCTTTTTTAATCGTTGCAACTAAACTACTACGTCCTTCTTCTTCCCAAGGAACAAGTTCTGATTCAATATCATATTCTTTCAATAAATCTTGGAAGTATTTTGCGACCTCTTCTTCATTTCCATTGACTGATTTGATACGAATCACATCTTGTAGAATTGAAATTTTTCTTTCTTTTTCCATTTTACATATCCTTCCTGTATTGCACGTTCATTTATTAACGACTAAAATCTTTAAATGAATAACGTTTTTTTGATTGAAATTCTTCTCTAGTAAATCTTAACCCTAAAAAAGCAATAGATAAAGTAAGCCACATAAAACCTAAGGAAAAGCCAGCAATCACATCACTTGGATAATGAACACCTAAGTAAATACGACTTAAACCAATAAGTAAGATTAAAATTCCAAGGAACACACCGATACTCCATTTCACCCAGTTGGATTTAAAATATCTAAAGACTAAAAATATGAGCCCACCATAAACGATCATTGAACCCATCGCATGGCCACTCGGAAAGGAGTAACCTCCTTGATCAACTAAGTGCTCGATTTGATCTGGCCGTATTCTCTGGTAAACATTTTTGACAAAGCTATTTAAAAGACCTGCGCCAATTAAAACCGTCAAACCATACCATAAACCTGTGCGCCATTTTTTCAAAAGAAGTAAGACAAGGACCGTCGCAACCGTGATGATTGTTTGTCCTGCTCTATCTGCTAAGCGAGTAATGACTGTTGCGATTGTTGTCCGCATAGGCATACGTAAGTTATAAAAGAAGGCGCCGATTTCATAATCTTGAGCGGTCACATTGGTCCAGTCAGAAAAACCAATGATCGCAAAATACAAAAATGGCAAAAGTCCGATAAGGCCAGCAATAATAAGCTTTTTACTTGTCTGATCGTCCAATTGTCGTTTTGAATATTGATACATTCTATATAACCCCTCCGTTCAAAACATTCTGTTTCTATTATACAACAGACTTTCTACAATACGATTTTTAATGATTGCTTTAGAGGAATATTTTTGAAAAGATGTGGTGTTTTGTCTATCTGTTTGAGCTATTTTATACAAAAAGTCGTTTTTGTACTTTTCTCTTTGACTTTTATACCCCCTTTCTGTATAGTATCAAAGGGAATTAATTTTAACCTCTCGGAGTGTTTGTGATTAGAAAACAACATTTCGGGAATTTTTTTGTGTAATAGTTACCCCCTAAAATATTTTGAGGAGCGTTTACTTTCAATGAAAGTTTTCGATTATGAGGATATTCAGTTAATCCCAGCTAAAGGAATTGTAGATAGTCGTTCGCAAGTTGATACGTCAGTAGAATTTGGAAATCGTCGTTTTAAATTACCGGTGGTCCCTGCAAACATGCAGACTATTATTGATGAAGACTTATCCATCTGGCTAGCAGAAAATGACTATTTCTATGTCATGCATCGATTTGAAGAAGAAACAAGAAAAGATTTTATCAAAAAAATGCGTGAAAAAGGATTATTCGCTTCAATTAGTTTAGGTATTAAAGATGATGAGTATGGTTTTGTAGAGGAATTAGTCGCTGAAGATCTTGTACCAGAATACATCACCATTGATGTGGCCCATGGACATTCAGATCGTGTGATTAAAATGATTAAACATGTTAAAAAACATATGCCAGAAGTATTTTTAATTGCTGGTAACGTTGCAACCCCTGAAGCTGTACGTGATTTAGAAAACGTTGGTGCTGACGCAACAAAAGTTGGTGTTGGTCCTGGTAAAGTATGTACAACAAAATTAAAAACAGGTTTTGGTACTGGTGGATGGCAATTAGCTGCCCTTTCACGTTGTTCTAAAGTAGCACGTAAACCATTAATCGCAGATGGTGGCGTTCGTACACACGGAGATATTGCGAAATCTATTCGTTTTGGTGCTTCAATGGTTATGATTGGTTCATTGTTCGCTGGACATGAACAATCACCTGGTGAAACTGTTGAATTAAATAACCAAAAATTTAAAAAATACTTTGGTAGTGCATCTGCTCAACAAAAAGGTGAACACCGTAACGTTGAAGGTAAATCAATGCTTGTTCCTTTCAAAGGAGATATTCAAGATACATTGACTGAAATGCAGCAAGATTTACAATCTTCTATCTCTTATGCAGGTGGCGACGATCTTGACGCTATCCGTAAAGTTGATTATGTGATTGTTAAAAACTCAATAATGAACGGTGAAAGTTATAATGCAAGTGGAATTGGTGGCTTCGATGTTCCAGAAAGCTTTGCATCATCAAACTTTTCACAACCTTAATTTTTAAACATTTAAATTAGAAAAGTGTAGAAGGACAAATTGTCTTTCTACACTTTTTATTTTATGCAATACCTAAAATCTCTTCTTTTGCATGAATGAGTTGGGTGATTAAACGACAGTTAGGCGCGGAGTAACCATTTGCTTCGCACATTTCTGCAACAATACCATTTAAAAAATCAATTTCTGTAGGACGTCTGTTTGCAATATCTTGATGCATTGAAGGATAATGTGGACCTACCTTTTCCGAAAGATTAACTACATAAGTCATAATGTCATCTACATCTAATTCGACACCGTCTAATTTTGCGGCTAAGGCAAATTCTGCAATGATTTCTTTAACGACTGCTTTAGTTTGCTCGCTTTCGAATAACTCTTCAATATTCGTATCTAAAAGAGCAGACAAAGCATTCATTGTCCCATTCACACAAGCTTTTCTCCACGTTGTAAAATGAACATCACTACTGTAAACGCCATTTAATCCACTATCTTTCATGACTTTAACCATTTCTAAAGTAGCTTCTTTTCCTTCAGGGGCCACTTCTTGTACTTCAACCGGTCCTTCTCCCATAAGATGTACTGTTCCAGGAGCGTCTAAACCAGCTGTCCAGACAGTCGTTCCCATAATAATATTTTCAGCCGGAACATATTCAGAAAGTGTATCCGCATGCCCTAAACCATTTAATAAACAAATAACTTTTGTGTCTTCTGAGATTGTGTGGTCAATTGCTTCTAGCATCCCACGTAAACCCATTGATTTTGTAAAAATAAAAATTACATCAAATTTTTCCTCAATATTTTCTGGCTTGTCCATTGTGATTCCAACATTCTCTGCTTTCCCGTTAAAATCAATTGTTAAGCCTTCTTCTTGAACGGTTTGAATATGTTCTTCCCAAAAATCCATTAAGGTAACATCATGACCTCCTTTTTTCAACATATAACCGAAACCGGAACCTAATGCTCCTGAACCCGCTATTGCTATTTTCATTTTCTTGTCCTCCTATTATTTCTCTTCTCTATTTCTCTTTTCTATTCTCATACTCTATATTAATTAACTAAATCTTAATCACTTAAAACTCTTATTCTTATCAAAATGCCTTATTGATTTATGATATAATCATCTAAATTCATTTAGAGGAGTTCCAATTTATGAACTTAATTCAATTAAAATATTTTATTGAAATCTTTGATACTCAAAGTATCACTGTTGCTGCACGAAACTTATTTGTGACACAGCCTACTCTATCTTTATCCTTAAAAAAATTAGAAGAAAGTTTAAATGTCCAATTATTAATCCGGACTGAGAATGCTTATCAACTAACAGAAAGTGGTCAATTACTTTACGAAGAAGGAAAACAGCTTTTAGAGCAATTCGAACAACTCCAACAAGATGTTCAAAATCTCAGTACTTATCCTCAGAAAGAAAAGCTACAGGTAGGTATGACTACCCTATACTCTTTTCAATTTATGCAAGAAATAGCTACTTTTATGGCCCAACATCCTGAAATAGAATTAATGATTACTCAAGACGGATCACGTCAACTTCAACGTATGCTTAAAGATAAAATATTAGATGTTGCTTTAGTCTCATTACCCAATTTTGAATCAGAAACTGTAAAAATAGAGCAGCTCACAAATACAACAATAAAAGGTTACACCGTTTATGTAGTGCTTCCTGAAAATAATCCCTTAGCCGAGGAAAAGAGTCTGTCTTTTTTACAATTAAAAGATCAGCATTTTTCTACTTTAAGTGATCATTTTGTAATTGGTGATCTGCTATATAAGCGTGCCAATGAACTGGGCTTTAACCCGCATATAGTCGCACTTCATAATGACCTCCAAGTGCTTCTATACAGTCTTTCTCAATCTAATTCAATTACTTTGTTGCCTATTGAATATAATGAAATTTATAAAATCCCCGGTTTAAAGTGGGTACCCTTAGACGATCGATATAACTATTTCCCAATTGGGATTGGTCTCCACCGAGAAAAAAAACAATCAAAATCTATTGTTGATTTTATTAATGCGATTAAGCAAAATTAACCTTGGTATCTAAATACTGTTTTTGAATCATATAATTTTAGGATTCTTTCAAATAAAAAGCTCCCTAAAATAGCAGCCGCAATCGGTAGAATAAACCAAGCTAAAATCACACTAAAAATATTTAATCCAGCATCTAATGAAGCCAGAGGGCCTACTAAGCCAACAAAACCGAATCCTGCTGATGCAGAGGTTCCTGAAACACCAAATAACGCGGTAATTATTCCTGAAATCGTCGCTGTAAACAAAGAAGGAATAAGAATAATTGGATATTTAAATAGGTTGGGCATCATCATTTTCATACCACCTAAAGCAATGGCTAATGTGATACCAGATTCATTTGCTTTCCACGAGTTAATGACTAATACAATTGTTGTAGCAGCAACTCCCATAGCAGCGGCACCTGCTGACACGCCATTTAAACCTATAGCTAACCCAATACCCACTGTTGTAATAGGAGAAATAATTAACACAGCAAAAGAACAACTGATTAATATAGCCATTAGTATAGGCTGTAATTCCGTAAATGTATTAATAATATTTCCTAGGAATAGTGTCACTTGTGTGACAAATGGATAAGTCAGCATTCCAATAAATCCTGCACCTACTCCGACTACAATCGGCAAACCAATAATCGAACTGGAACCAAAATTATCTCCGATCACTTTCAGTAACATGACAGCAATAGAGGCAGTAATCATAATATTAATGACATCGCCCGTTCCAGCGCCAATATAAGCCGCAGTCTCATGATCGAATTTTATAACACCTGAGCCAACAAAGGCAGCGCCTCCTGTAATCATGATTTTCATTGGATCCAAGTCAAATTGTTTAGCAATTAAGGCACCAATGATTAACGGTGTAGCTAGTTGAAAAATAACAGCAGCTTGAATAATTGTATTCACAAATCCAATATGACTAAAATAACTTAAGACTGCAGATAAAACAGCATTAGGAATCAAAGCAATAATTGTTCCTTGTGCTGTTCCTGTCAGCACTTTGTTTATAAATGTTTTAAAAGATAATCTTTCTTTCTCTTCCATATTCTTTCTCCATTCTTTCCTATCTTCAATTGTCCATCGCGGAAATTATGACTAATTAACTAATTTCTTTTGCGATTTATCTGTCACCTATATTAAGCTCAATACTTCACATAATCAAATTGATCTTTTTTATATGTACATTAACAAATTTAATATATAAGTATTTAAGCGTTTCTTATCAGCAATATATTTAAAAACAGTTATTTTCACTAGATAAATACATGTGAAAAACTCACCAACTTTTGGATTGAATATTCCTAAATAATCTTTTGGGTTAATTTGAGATGAAAAAATTACGGAAGAAACATTTAAAGTTAGAAATATAGAAGGAATGGTTAGTCTACTTTATGGAAAATCAATAGACGTCGTACGTAGCTCAAATACTCCTCAGTATCTACTTATAACTTCTAAAAAATAATAAAAAAGCCTCCAATTAACGTAACCATCCATCCGTTAACAGGAGACTGAGCCTAGGCCCTATTTGATTGTGAGATGAATTAGTTTGATTTCATTAATTCATCGACGTATTGAACGTCTTCTTGTTGATTCGCTTCGATTTCAGCAATCTTGTCTGCAAATTGTGGTAAGTAATCTTTATGTGCGTATAACATTTGATCTAGTAATGTTTTCGCTGTTTTTCCACCAGGTACTAATGGATTCGCTGTAAATGCTTGTAAAGCTGCACCATAGTCACCAGTAATTGCTGCACGGATTGTAGTTTCTTCCATACCTTTCATGATTTGTAACATACCACGAGCTGCTGGATTTTCGAATGCTCCCCAGTTGTAAGGTACGAATCCGTTAGAAGTAACTACACCTGAAACTTCAACTGCTGCATCGTATGGTAAATCAGTGATTGTACCATTATTTTTCGTTGAAACTACCATCTCAGTGTGTTTGTCATTTTGAATAGATGCGATAATTTCGCAAGCCGCGTCAGAGTAATGTGTTCCACCACGTTGTGTTAATTCTTCTGGTTTATAATCTAATTCAGGGTCTTTGTATAACTCAAATAAACGTTTTTCAGTCGCTTTAACCACTTGTGCACGTGTTTTACCTTCGTTAAACTCTTCGATTGAATGCTCTAGCATTTCATCTTCAATGTAGTAGTAACGGTGATAGCTACATGGCAGCATTGCTAGATCTTTTACTTGTTCGTAATGGAAGTTTGCTGCATGAATATTTGCTTCTTGAACAATTTGTTCTTTATTGTCTGGGTGGTATAGTCCGTCGATAATTTCTTGTGTACGTTCGTTACCCTCTTTATCCCAAACTCTGTGCCAGTGGAAGTGGTTAATTCCAGCAAATTTGAAGAATAGGTCATCTTCTTTTTCATCTAGAATAGTTGTCGCTGTTTTAATGGCACCAATTGGAACATTACATAAACCTAATGTCCGTTCCCAACCACCATGTTTAATGGCTGCTTCAGTTACCATACCTGCTGGGTTTGTGAAGTTTACTAACCATGCGTCTGGACATTGTTTTTTCATGTCTTCAATAATGTCTAAGATGACAGGGATTGTACGGAATGCTTTGAACATACCACCTGCACCATTTGTTTCTTGTCCTAAAACACCGTGAGATAATGGAATACGCTCATCTTTAACGCGTGCGTCTAATAAACCAACACGGAATTGTGTGGTCACATAGTCAGCGTCTTTTAATGCTTCAAAACGATCTAGGGTTAAAGTAACTTTCCAGTCTAAACCTGCCGCTCTAATTTGACGTTTCGCCATTTCACCAACGATTTCAAGTTTTTCTTTCCCGTCTTCAATATCGACAAGAACGATTTCTCGAATAGGCAGTTGGTCTTTACGTAAAATATATCCTTCAATTAGTTCGGGTGTATAACTTGAACCTCCACCAATTGTAACAATCTTCAATGATTCTTTCGCCATTATGTTCTTTTCCTCCAATTATAATCATACTTCTTTCCTACGTATTAATATTATTTCATGTAATCGATTTCATTCAAGAAAAATATGAAATTTATTTAAAATATTTTTTAGGTGGTTCCTTCTTCGTAAATTACAGATTTGAAATCTTCATAAAATGAACAAATTCTCTCTAAAAATAGGAATGCATTTTCTTTTCCATTCTAAATGAGATCCAATATAATTATTATAAATATACTTGTCGTTCTTTTAAGAAAGATACATTTATTTATTTCAAATATTACGTATAAGTTACAAAACTTGTCATAAATATGCTATACTTAAATTAGAATAATTATAAAGGAGGGATGATTAAATGAATAAACAAAATAAATTTATACGTCAGGTATTAGTAGCCTTTATGCTATTTATCTTTACGGCGCCTCTATTTTCAAATAATTTATTTAATCATTCGCCTTCTTATAACGAACAGACACATCTGTTAGATGAATTAAAGGAAAAAACCGCTCTTCCTGTGGTTCATGCCGAAGAACCTACAAAAGTTCCTGGGACAACAGAAGAAGAGTTTACCCCAAATACATCAAACCTTCATCCCCAATGGAATCACAATATTATGAATATTGGTCAAGCATGGGCCGATGGTTATACTGGAGTAGGTATTTCTATCGCTGTTTTAGATACAGGATTTTTCATTCAGCATTCGGATAGTTCTATTGTAGGTGGTTATTCTGTTTTCTCGGATGATCCTTGGTCAAATGACCATTCTGGACATGGAACACATATTGCAGGAATTATTAGTGCCAAGCGCGGATCTCCTTATCAAGGAATTGCGCCTGATGCGGAAGTATTTGGGATAAAGATTTATCATGAAGAGGATGTAGATGAGAATGGTGGCGTCTCTACCAGCGTAAGAAGTGTCGTTAGTGGGATCCAGCATGCGATGGAGATCGGAACAGATATTATTGTGATTAGTTCTGGTTTAAGTTACCACGACCCTGAATTATATAATGTTGTTAAAGAAGCCTATGATCAAGGCATTATGATTATAGCCGCTTCTGGAAATGGAAAACAGACTGTAAACTATCCAGCAAATTATAGCGAGGTTATTGCAGTTACGGCCATTGATGAACAATTAAATCCTGCATTAGACATTATTTATGGACAAGAAAACGACTTTAGTGCCCCAGGTGTAAACATTGGTGGACTCTCTATACCAGATAGTACCTATAGTTATCCTTACATTTTTATGAGTGGTTCATCCCAAGCAGCACCTCATGCTGCAGGTTTAGCTGCCATTTTGATGCAAAAACATGGCACTCGTGGTGAAGAAATCCGAAAAATTATGCAAGAACAAGCGTTAGATATCGGTGATCCTGGTTTATTCGGACACGGTTTATTGCAATATGTCTCTGAAGAAGAAGATAAGAATAATGAACTCGTTCCTCCAGAAGAACCCGGCTCTGAGCCTGAGTCTGAACCTGAAGAAGTCGAACCGGCTCCTGTAGAAGATGATGTAGAGATGGAGAATGGCGAAAGAGAACAACAAGCACGAGATCGAGCACGTGAACAAGTGCAACAGCAAGAAGAACAAGAAGAGTTAAGAAAACCTGCCTCCTCTCGTGAAGCAGATGTAGAAGAAGTCGTTGCTGGCGAAGAGCTTGTAGAATTTTATCAAACAGATATTATTGCTGGTGAGACGATTGGCACACTTGAAAATAATATTTTAGCTTTAGTTGAAGATAGAGGTACCTTACAAATTAATATGAACAATATGGAGTCATTATTTTTAACAGAAAATCAAGTTTCACAAATTCGTCACCGAAACATTGCCGTTGTTCTCGCAAAGAATGATGTCACATGGACCGTTCCACCTGCAAACTTAGTTCCTGGGGAGGCCACTTTAAGATTTTATGAAGGGGTTCCGGTAGGTGTTAACAGCCATGACGGATCATCCAAGGGATTACACACAATTGCTATTTACCAACAAGGTACTCGACATGATGCTTATCCAAGTCTAATGAAAATAAGTTACAATATGGATTCATTTAGTATGGAACAACTTCTTTCATTGAGTGCGTGTTATTGGAACAAAAAAGAAGGAAAATGGGTAGATGTCGAGAGCAATATTGAAGGAAGAGAAATTGCTCTACATACCAACCATACAACAGCTGTAGGTTTCATTGATCGTAAATTGCTCGCTCAAGCTGCAGAAGATGAGCGTACTGAAAATGATGAGATGGCGCTCGAAGAAGAAGCGGAAGAGAGTTTTCTTTCAACCCTTTATGGAAAAATCATCGTTGGTGTAGTTATCTTTGTTTTATTATTAGTAGGCGTTAGAATAATTATTAAGAAACAAAGTGCACAAAGAGGATAATAAATAAAAAGAGTTGACTCGAATGAATGCTTGATGCGTTCATGGTCAACTCTTTTTATTGTGTATTAATATCGGTAGCGATAACGTTGTCCACCACTATTTCGAAAACGAAAAACAATTGGATTTGCGACGCTTAATACGATAATTGCTATAAATAAATATAAGGTAATATTATCGGGTGTCAATCCAAGAGCCTCTACTAAGTTACTTTCAGTATAAAATAAAACAGCCGCAATAACTACTTCAACAATGGAAACAGTTAACACTGTGAGAAAATTGATGTTGCTATTTCTTCCTCTTGGAATGATAGATAAAAGAAGAAAAATAAGTAAAATAGCAAGCTGAACAATAAACACAGGTCGAAAATTTGTAAGTACAGTTTGTTGAATTAGAAGTTGCATAGCATCACTTCCTCTTCTAAAGTTAGTATTATTGTAAACCTTGTATAAGATAAATACAATTAATCTCTGGAATTTGTATTTATTTGTAATCTACTTTTATTCTACTCTTTTTAATCCTAAAGCCGACACTAAGTTTGGGTAAATCTTGTCCCCTTCTTGTAGTTCAATTTGAATATTATTTTCTTCAGAGGTTTCATCCATAACTTCTACAAGTTCCTCATCTACCATTTCAAAAGTAGCAGAGTCTATAATTAATTCAAATACTCGCAGTTCTTCACCTTCATGAAATACATACATTTCTGTATTATGCACCGCAAAGAAATCGGTCACTTCATATGTGCCCGGTTCTAAATGAACACCCACTTCATAAATACCGGCAGTTAGTGTTGTTGTGTCTTCCACAACAGTTATCGGTTGCTGTACTTCAACTCGTCCAAGAGTTTCTAACATTTGTGGAGGATCCATCAAAAGATAAGGATCTTCTGGAAACTCATTCGTATAGAAGGCAGAAATTTCTGCATCCGCTCCTATAATCTCAATCCGATGCCCAGAAATAAAATCTACTTGAGCGACTAGTGGTCCGTAGAGTGAATGGAACATATTCTCAAAATAGACCTCGCCTGCCTCATCATAAATAATGAAATTTCCAACATGCGCTTCATAATTTTCAGAAGAAAAGACACTCTCATTGCTTAAAAGAGAAACGCGTCCAGCAGGAACGTCTTCACCTATGATATACTCGCCATCATTTAACAATACAGGAGCATCTTCAGTATAATCTAAGCTTGGCTGATAAATATCTTCACTAAATGGATATCTGAAGTAATACTCTTGCTCTTCTCCAATAATTTCTCCTGTCTCATGATACACCGCAATGGCTTCTTCATTTTCTTCGACAGTTTGCCCATCATATAAGGGCTGACGAATCCCTGTAAATTCACTACATCCGCCTAATACAAGAAGCACGACCGAAAAAAACAATGCGACATTAAGCTTCTTCATGAACTTCTTGCCCCCGATCAAAGGAATAAATTCGTAAACCATATAGGTAGGAATAATATTCTGACGTGCCTAAAGGTGCAATTTCAATACTTTCAACGTTTATTTCCCGTAATTTATCATAAAGATTACGATCTTGTTCCGCTGTTAAATTTGAAATAGGGACACAAAGGACTTGGTTACTTAAACGAATCGTCTCTTGGGTTAAATACTCCTCTTTTTCTAGCAATTTTACTTGCGCATCACTTGCCACAATTTTATAAAAGAGAGGGCGTGGTTCATTTAAATCATTGATATGGTGCAGTTTTTTATCCTTTAAAAAGAATACTTTATCGGCGTATTCATCTAAATTATCTAGTAAATGCGAAGCAATCATGACAATTTTCCCAACATGTCGTAACTCAATCAGTACGTCCGAAACGAGCGAAACATTTTCTGGATCTAATCCATTCATTACTTCATCCATAAACATAATCGGTGTATCCGCTGCAACCATCATCGCAAAACACAATCGCTGGCGCATTCCTAAGGAGTATTCTTGTACTTTTCGATCAACGTAATGAGCCATTTGCAAACGATCAATAATCGCATCAACGTCATTTCTTCTACCGGACCAAATTTCGGCATACATTTCAATATGTTCTCTCCCAGAGAAATTTTCAAATAAGTCTGATTGGTCTGGGAAAAAAGTAATTTTTTGATGAAGGGCTAGAACGTCCTTGTCGCTTGCCGTATATTCTTTTCCATCAACGAAAATTTGTCCTTCTTTCACTTGTATAAAACGCATCACAGCATTGAACAGCGTTGTTTTTCCTGTTCCGTTCGGAGCCACAAGTCCGATTAATTGTCCGTCCTCTAAATGGAACGAAATATCTTTTAACACGTCAAAGTCTCCATAAGAAACGGATAGGTTTTTAATTTCTAATGTCATACTTGTTCTCTCCTTTGTAAGCCTGATGTCGCCGTCGGAATATATGAAAATACTTTGCTAAATAACCACTCAAGCACTAAGACAATCACGCCATAAATAATAAATCCTTTCCACCATACCACACCGCTCCAGCCTGTACTTGCAGCAACTGATCCATCTAACACACCGAGTATATTCAGATACAAACTCGGTTGCCACGAACTAAATGCTGGCAGAAAATTCCACATTTGCGGAAGCAAGAAAAGCCCTGCCACCAGTAAAATCGTGAGATAGAAGTTGCGGAAGATCCAACTGAGACCGGTGGTAATCAAAAGCAAAATATACGATAACGCCATAGACATGGTGATACTGATGATTAAATACTGCCACAAAGGCACATAGTGAATGGCGCCATTTTGAAAGAGTGCGGTCGGATAATTAAAGCTACCACTTGTTTCAATCTGGAGGCTAATTAGGTAACTAATCCCTGCTCCAATCAGAATCGCCAGCCAAAACAAGCCACCTAAATACCCGCCAAGAGCTCGAATTCGACTTTGACCATCTGCGAAGCGGTGTAAGGATTCCACTCAATATCTAGGCCGCTTGCTTCTAGCTCATTGTAAAACCGCTCTTGCTCCAAAACCTCTTCCAAAGGTGGTAAGTACGTATCAACAAGGAGTTCATGCGACTCAAAATCTTCAGCGCTATGCAAAAATAAATTATTTTCTACAATTTCGCGCCCATTTTCTATGTAGTCTGGCAAAACATCCATTCCTTGAATTTCATTCCCACTTCGCTGGCTTAATATATAACGATTGACCCCTAATGCGACTGAATTGCTTCCAAGTGCTTTTTGGACTTCTTGTCCGAGCTCACTTTCGAAATGATCCTTTGGAATAAGTCTGTAAATTTGACGTTCATCTTCATATTCTTCGCTCATTTCAATTGCCGGGAAGGTAACGTTTTGTTGGCGATAAAGTAAGGAGAACGAACCAAAAAAGACTAAAAATAGTGCCAGTAAAATACGTGTTTTCCAGTCACGAATAATTCTAAGCCAATTCCATTTTGCGATTTTTTTCATTATTCTATTCTCCTCCTTTAACTCACAAATTTTTGTCGGGTGATCATTTTCGAAGAAATATAAATCAAAACTTCGATGACCAATACAGTTGACCCGAGCACGATTAAGCCTCGACTGAACAAGGTCGGAATGGCAATGAGTAACTGTTGTTCTAATCTTCCGGTCAATGCTTTTCCAAAATCAATATATGTTTGTGGGAATAAGCTAATATCTATTCCTAATAATTCAGTCGACTCACTGCCATAGTAAATAAACTGGAAGAGAATCGTAAAAATACCAAGCACCATCGTAACAACCGATTGTCTTGTCCAAAGACTAAATAACGTGTTTAATCGAGTAAAAAGATACCCTAATAACAGTAGATACGGTATGGCTTGAAGTAAAAATGTCCAAATAGGCATAATTTGGTAATTTTCTTGGTTTAGAAAACCGAGCTCAAAATACGGCTCATAATAACCGATCGGTAAATTTAAGGAACCAAAACCATGAAGGACACCATTCAATAAAAAGAATAGTCCAAGTAAGGCGAGATAAAAAAGACTAACAAAACCAAATGCCGTGAGCGCTTGAATGAATGAATATTTCTGCCAGCTCATCGGAATACCGATTTTTTGCGTTTGTAAGGTACGGTCTTTTGTATGTACATCACTAATTAAAAAAACTAAGCCCACTAATAAAAGAACAGGGCCTAAGCCAATTAAAAAAAGGTGAATTTGTTGTAAGCTGGTTCGATCATGGACCGTATGAAAGGACAAGTGATCAATTTCATTCAGGTAATTTTGATTTTTTGCTTGTTGGTGTGGTTGTTCCAATTCGTATCCAAAAACACTGAAAGCTAGTTGTTCTAAACCACTTGCTTCATCCGCTGTTCCTGTCTCTGGTCGATAAGAAATATCAATATATCGTTTAACGTCTCCTTGTTTTAAAACCGTTAACAATTCTCGTTGAGCCACATATTCTTGGCGCCAACTACTATAGGCAGTTGTTCCTGTCATAACGCTCGGAATAATAAGTCCATCATCCAAAGCTCCTTCGAATTGAACAACATTCCCACTCATTTCTCGTTCCATCACCTCTACATCAATTTCATCTTCCCCTGAAATATTAGGGACGACGAATAAAGTGTAAAGAAGAGCGAGCGCGATGGAAAGAACCATAAACAGTCGGTTCTTCTCACTTCGCCACATGTATTTCACTGTTTCTTTTACTACTTGTGTCATATTTTGTGATCCTCTCATTTCCGATCATTCCTGTGAATTAAAAATTGATATGATTTTTATGGCTTGTGTTAAAGTATTCCAATTATCGTAACGCAAGATCATTCTCGTGTTACGACTTTTCGGTTTTCGTGTTGTAAGATCGTCCTCGTGTCATGATATTCAGTTTTTCGTGTCGCAAGAGCGTCCTCGTGTTAAGACTTTTCGATTTTCTTTAACTAAGACGTCGCTCACGTTAAGACTTTTCGATTCTCTTTAACTAAGACGCTGCTCACGTTAAGACTTCTCGATTCTCTTTAACTAAGACACCACTTTTCATCAAAATTATTCTTTTTTTAATTTTTACTATCTTAACTCGAAAACTAATCAACTTCAATGCGAGCATGGCTGCCTGCTTTTTTATTTTCTACTAGAATCCTTGCAGGAATGCGATCTTTTAGCTCATTCACATGGGAGATAATTCCGATTAATCGCCCAGTAGCTTGTAATTCCATCAAAGTCTCAATGGCGTTTTCTAAAGAATCGGCGTCTAAGGTTCCAAAGCCTTCATCGATAAATAGCGTATCGACGCGCACACCGCCGTGCTGGCTTTGAATGACATCACTTAGCCCTAAAGCTAATGCGAGTGAGGCTTTAAAAGTTTCTCCACCCGAAAGAGTTCTGACGCTTCGTTCAAAACCTGAATAACGGTCAAATACATTGAGTTCTAAACCGTCCGCAGCGCCCCCTTTTGTTTTTTCTTCTCGTCGCACCAATTCAAAACGGTTATTGGTCATTTTTTCAAAACGTTTATTCGCTGCAAATAAAATTTCAGAAAAGTAGATGCTTAAAACGTAACGTTCAAAGGAAACTCGATTTGTTCGGTTCGTTGAGCCATTAGCGACTTCAGATAATTCTTTATAGACCGCCAGTGGTTTTAGGATTTCCTTACTGCTTTCATAATTTTTCTCGATCTCTCGATGCGAACTTTCATGCATACTTGTTTTACGAATGAGCGCTTCACGATTTATTTCAATCACTTGCTTCAACTCTTTGGTTTCTTCTAACTTTTCTTTCAAGTCCTCAATGGCTGGCAGTTCATCATATTCTGCTAATTCTTTTTTGGTTTTCTCTATTTGACGGGTATTATAAGAAACTTCGTTTTCATAATCTTTAATTTGTTGCGTATAATTTTCCACTCGATCTTTTTCTAATAAATAAATCGAATATTCTTGGTCAAATTCATATTGTTCAAGCTGTTGTTCAAAAACAACTTTTTGTTTCTCCGCTTTTTCTTCATTTTGATCTGCTTGTTTTTTCAGCATATCAATGGACGTTTCAATCTGTGTCTGTTCGTTTTCTTTTTGATTTAAAGCTTTTTGAATCTGTTCTGCTTCTTGTTGAATCTCTTGAATTTGTTTGAGCTTCTTATCCATTTCCGCTGCTGCTTCTTCTGCGGAAGTATGGGTGAGTTCTTTTTCTATTTTTTTAATTTCCGCTTCAAGTTCATCCGTTTGTTTTAAAGTTACTTGTTGGTTTGTTTTTTCTTGTTGTAAGATGAGTTGATTTTCTTGTTTGGTTTCTTGTGCTTTTTCTAAATCTTTTCGCCACTGCTTTTCTTGTTTGACATAACTCTCCAGCTCTTTGATTTTTGTTTCGAAATGTGAGATCTCTGTTTTTAATTCGTTCTCTTTTTCAGTAACTTCTCTTAAACCGTCTGGATATTCGCCTTCAAAATCACCTAACAAAGCTTTCTGTTCGTCCATTAACTGGCCTGTTTGTGTAATTTCTGCAGTTAATTTGGTATGGGCGACTTGCGCCTCATTTTTAACTGCTTCATATTCGTTCAATTTATCTTTAGATATCGTCTCCAGATCCGTTTGAGCAGGATTTGGATGATGAACAGAACCACATACTGGGCAAGGTTCATCCTCAACTAACTCAGTGACAAGCACTCCGGCAAGGTTTCCAAAATAATATTGTCGCGCTTCATCATATTGCTTTTGAGCTTCATGCAATTGTCCACTCAAAATTTTATCTTTTTCTAGTTGCTCCGCTAAAGCTTCTTGAAGAGCAAGCAGTTTCTCAAAAATTCCCTTCATCTGCTGATTCTCAGCTAGACTTTCTTTTACTTCTTCTAATGTTTGGCGAATTTCTTCTAATTCTTCACGCCAATTCGAAAGTTGCTCTAAATTAGTTGAAAGATTTTGGATTTCTTCTATATAAATATTTTCATTTTTTTCGAGCGTTTTAATTTGTGTTGCTACTTTTTGAAGTTCTTTTTCGATTTCCTTCGTTTTTTGAACTTTCTGATCTCGATCTTTGAAAGTTGAGATTTCAATTTCCAATTGTTTAATGGCTTCGCGAATGTCGTCCAATTGAAGCTCTGCTTGTTTTGAGATTTTTTGTCTTTCTAATAATTGTTCAAGTGCTGCTTTCACTTCGATTAAAGTTTCTTGTTTTTCTTTTAATTGTGCTGTTAATTTTGCGCCTTCATTTTTTAATTCTTCTAACTTATCTTGTTCGGTTTTAATTTCACGCGCTTGTGCATTCAAGTCGAGTGCTTTTTGTAAGCTTTGAATATCTTCTTCCGCTTCAGCTAGTTCTTTTTTCTTCGCTTCAAGTTCGGTTTGTTCTTTTAATAATTGAATCAGCTTTTCGTTTTTTCGCTCAAGTTGATTTAATTTTTCTATTTCTTGTTTCGTTTTCGTTAACTCTTTGTTGCCCTCTTCAATCCGCGCTGCTAGAATGCCTAATATTTTTCTGTAATCTGTTCTTTCTACAGCATCCGCCAAAGCCTCATTTTCTTCGATTTCTATATTTGCTAAAGATTGGTCCAATCGTGTTCCATATTCTTCATAGGCTTTATTCAAATCACGCGATTTGATTCTTAGCGTTTCTTGGAAGTTTTGAATGGCTTCTGTTCCAAAAATATTTCTAAAAATTTCTTCTTTTTCACGACTGCTAGAAAGCAACAACTTTCGAAATTCGCCTTGAGGAAGTAAAACAATTTGTCGAAATTGTTCATAAGACAGACCTAACAACCCTTCAATCGCACTGTCAGCTTCCATCCCCGTATCAAGGAGTTCGTCTTCTTTATAAAACTCTACTTCTCGCGCTTGATTGATCGGGTTTCCTCTCGCGCCCGGTCCTCTCTGTTTTGGAATACGTTTCACTCGATATTTTGTCGGCCCCATTTCAAATGTTAACTCCACATAGCAAAGATCTTCATCGGTTGCGAATTGTGATTTCAACATATCCGTATCGCGCACGCTACTGCTCGCTTTGTTGTAAAGGGCATAAGAAATCCCGTCAAAAATTGTCGTTTTCCCAGAGCCAGTAGGTCCAGAAATTAAATAAATCGAGGAGGCGCCAAATTCTGTAAAATCTAAATCTACTTTTCCGCGATAAGGTCCAAAAGCATTCATTACTAATCGCACAGGTCTCATTTGACATCCTCCTCTTTCTTCGCTTCCTCAAGCACTTCAATAATCGCCGTTTTATGTTCTTCATTTAACGGCATCCCAATATGCTGCTCATAAAAATCATTAAACAGCTCCTCTAAACGCAACGTCCTAATATTTTCTTTTGAATGATACAGCTCCAACTGCTCATGCTCTTTATGATTTATGTACTCCAAACCCATCGCATTTGGATACTGTTTCCGCAACTTGTTCATCGCATCCACCACATAAGTCGTATCTTCCAACTCAAAAAAGATATAATCCTCCGACGCTTCCTCTAAAATCTCCTCAAAGAAACCACGAATCACACGCAAATCTTTCGATAACTCAATTTCAATCGACTCAACTTCCACACCCTCTTTTGAAAGGTCCACCAATAAATTTTGCTTCTTATGCTTGGCTTCTGATTTCGAATACTTCAATGGCGACCCACTATAACGCACATGCTCACACTTCACCTTTTGCGCCTTATGCAAATGCCCCAAAGCCACATAATCAAACGACTCAACCAGCTCCACTGGCACATATTCCACCGTTCCAACCGTCAACGGACGCTCAGATTCCGACTCTTCCGGCAACTCATCGGCCTTCGTGTTCATCACAAAACCATGATATAACAGCACATTCAGCTCCTCTTCATTCCACCCTTCGGCAATGACTTCAAGCTGCGCTTTTAAGGCATCTTCCGGTGTTCGGATGGATTCATCCTTTAATACACGACGAATATTGCGGTGATCATCATAAGGGAGCAAGTAAAAATTTGTATCTTTTATTCTTACTTTTCGAATGGTTTCTTTCGTCGTTCCTTCAATAAATAGGTTCCCCGTTGATAACAATTCTGAGCCGTACTCTACGCGTTCATTGCTATCATGATTCCCAGCAATCACCAGCATGGGAATGTTTAACTCTTGCGTAATTTTCGTAAATGTCTTGTTCACCAAACCTACCGCTTCTTTTGGTGGAATCGCTCGGTCATACAAATCGCCCGCCATAATTAACGCGTCAATCTCTAATTTTTTAATTTCTTCTATTAGATGCTTTAAATATTCTTCTTGCAGATCCAACATCGAAAACTCATTCACAATTTTGCCTAAGTGCCAATCCGCTGTATGTAAAATTCGCATAACATTACTCCGTCCTAAAAATATCTTGTTTCAATGATAACAAAAATCGATGTTATTTTATGGGTAAATTTAAGAATATCCTCACTATCGTATTTGAAAAACCATTTTTGTGGCCACTGGGCATTCTACTGGACGCGAGGTTTATTTTCGCGGGTGCTGGAGCCTTCTACTGGATGTGAGGTTTATTCTCGCGGATGCTGGAACCTTCTACTGAACGCGAAATCCATTTTCACGGACGCTGGAACCTTCTACTGAACGCGAGATCCATTTTCGCGGACGCTGGGATAGGTTTTCAGCTTACTTCTAAATAATAGCCATTCTTTTGTAACCAAAAAACTCGCTAACACTAAGTACCACATAGCGCTAACGAGTTTTTACTACTTACTTTATCATTTTAAGTTGAGGTGTTGTTCTTTGGTGGTGACTTCGGTGATCCCTTCTTGATCGTACTTCACTTCGCGGACGTGCACGTGATTATTTTTATCGACTAAAATAGCCGTCGTACCCACTGTGCCAAATTCATCGCCGTGAATGAAAATCGAAGTGTTTTGCTCAGCCATTTCACGATCTAATTCTTTGGGATAATCCTCTAGCGTTTCAGCCTTTACATCGTCTTGCATTAAAGCGGTCAACTCTTCCAACTTCAACTCGCCAGTATGTTCATCTACGTATCGTGCTAACAAATCGGTCGAGCGATCTCTGCGATGGTTGCTCAAGTCGTCCTTCGTGTTCGCAAGGCAATGAATTCCCGATTCAAAAGTATGGAACTGGTCATCTACATTCGAATAATACCTTAAATCGTTAAATGACCCATAGAGTAGATGATAACCGTTATAATCAAAACGGGAATCTTGTAGGTATTGATCAAAGTCATCCAGTAAAATATCTTTCGTTAAGTAATCACGTAAGAGTTGGCCACGTGATCTGGGTGTTGTCTTCTTTGGTTTCCACTCTGTAAAGGGATAATTTAAAACAGCAATAAATTTTCCATCATTTGTGTATCCTAACCAAGTTCCTTTTTCTTTTAAATCGAGTCCAGCTGTTACGGTTGGTGCATCTGTCCAGCGATGAAGGGCGGCAGCCGGTCGATTATAAAGCTCATCCCGGTTGGCAATTAATATTAATGGATAATCAGGATGAACATCTTTCATGAAAGTCACTAGACACATTCATTTTCCTCCTTAACTTCTTCTCTGTTCTTTATTTAAATCATTATACCAATATTTATTGCGTAATCTATCTTAAGAAACTTAGACGCTTTTAAAAACTTGTTCATTTTAAAATTAGATTATCATGAGCAATGTAATCCCTTACAAACACAATGTGCCAACAAACGTTTATTTTAAGCTGTTTATACATATATCAATCTTTCATTTTTCTCTCATTTTACCCTTGCTTCTAACCTTTCTTTAATGTATATTAATAACAATTTAATCCAGACAAATTACGACATTTCAGACAAAATATGTTAGGCGGGGAATCATGTTAAATCAAGGATCAGTTTTATACTTAATTACCTAGGGCTTGCGCTTTTTTTCGAAAAAGTGAAGGCCCTGTTTAGCATAACTTGGAATGGGACCTTACGAAGCCTCCCATTCTTTATTGTTTGGGAGGCTTTTTTAATTTATAGGAAATGTCTTTTGTTTTGATAAAAATTATGAAGTTAGGAGAGATACTGATGCTAAAGTACATTTTTAAACGGCTTTTAACGGCTATTCCGGTGTTACTCATTATTTCTTTAGGAGCATTCTTAATGTTACAGCTTGCGCCTGGTGATGCGGCTGATTTATATATCACGCCAGATACTACACAGCAGCAAATTGAAGCTACACGTAGTGCGCTAGGATTAGATCAGCCGATCCATATCCAATATATCCGCTGGTTAAGCCAAGTATTACGAGGAAACTTAGGAAATTCATTTTCAAATAGTGTGCCAGTCACCACTATTTTAGGCGAACGTTTAGGGCCAACTTTATTACTGATGGGACTTTCTTTAGTCGTTGCTTATTTAATTGGTATTCCATTAGGAATTTTAAGTGGTCGTAATAACGGCACTTGGCTTGATTCATCCATTACAGCTGTTTCCTTTTTAGGAATTTCTATTCCGTCTTTTTTCTTTGGACTTGCGATGGTTTATATCTTTGGAGTGAGATTAGGCATACTTCCAACCGGTGGGATGTATCCCCTTGGAACAACTCCTACTTTCGGAGTGATCGTTCAGCATTTAGTAATGCCCGTTATTGTTTTAGCTTCTGCTTATTTAGCAAATATGACGCGCTATATGCGAGCTACAACGATTGACGTATATGAACAAAATTATATTCGTACTGCCGTTGCTAAAGGATTGAACTCACGCGAAGTTTATAAATTTCACGGGATTCGAAACTCCCTGATTCCTGTCATTACGATTATAGGAACAGACTTACCAAAATTGGTCGGTGGAGCGATTGTGACCGAGCAAGTGTTCAGTTGGCCGGGTCTTGGGTCTTTGACAATGACCGCCATTCAACAACGAAATTATCCAATTATTCTTGGAATTACCTTACTTTCTGCAGTTGTCGTTGTCGTCGCCAACTTACTAGTGGATGTTTTATACGTAGTGATTGATCCAAGAATTAAATATGATTAAGGAGTGAGAAAATTGGCACAGGAACATTTATCTAAACAGTTAACAAAAGAAGCCTTCCATATGGCAGGCACAACTTTACAAGATTCTTTTCAACATAAAGAACAAGAACGCTTAGGGCAAGCATCTGAAAGTTTTTTCAAAACCGTGATTAAACGTTTTGCTAAAAACAAACTAGCCATGATCAGTTTAGTCGTTTTCATTCTTATCATATTGGTCGCTTTATTTGCAGATGTCCTCGCCCCCTTCCCTCGTGATCAATCCGTCGGGCAATTTCAAGCCGCTCCTTATGGGGATCACATCTTGGGGACGGATAGTGTGGGACGAGATGTTTTAACCCGGCTCATTCATGGAACGCAGGTTTCACTGATTGTAGGTTTTGGATCGGTTGCGATTTATGTCGTGATTGGAACTACGCTCGGTTTGATTTCTGGATATTTCGGTGGCTTTGTCGATTCCGTCATCATGCGCATTACCGAAGCTTTCCAGTCTTTTCCTTATTTTTTAGTAGTTCTAACCTTTGTTTCAATCTTAAATTCAGGGCTGTGGACAGTCACTCTAATTATGGGGCTCTTAGGATGGCCAAGACTTGCCCGTATCGTCCGCGGAGAAGTATTACGGCTAAAATCTCAAGACTTTGTTTACGCAGCGATCGCTACTGGTTACTCGACACCGGCTATTTTGTTTAAGCATATTTTACCGAACTTGCTCTCTCCTATTTTGGTTAACGCAACGTTTGGAGTTGCTAATAATATTTTAACCGAATCGTCTCTAAGTTTCTTAGGGGTTGGAGTTGAACCACCTCGTCCAAGTTGGGGAAATATCCTCTCTGAGGCCCAGTCCTTGAACGTATTAACCACTCAACCATGGCGTTGGGTACCAGCAGGTCTTCTCATTTTTATTACTGTACTTTGTGTCAACTTTATTGGTGAAGGTTTAAGAGAAGCCATTGAAGGCGAAACAAAAAATTAAACGTGGTGAAGAAAAATTCAAGTTGAATAAGCATTTAATTTAGAAAAGGAGAAATTATAAATGAAAAGTGAAAAGTTATTGTATCGTTTGTTAGCCCTCGCAGCTGCTCCAGCATTGTTGCTTGCAGCCTGTGGAAATGGTGGTGAAGATGCCGGAGTTGCGGATGGAGAGAATACAGCTAATTCGGAAACTTCCGTACCAGAAAATACGGATAGCGATACATTGATTATTGGAGTTTCTAATAATATCGACTCATTAAATCCGTTCCAAAGAACGGGAACACAGTCCACTTATGTACAGCGATTCTTTTATGAAACCTTATTAAATATGGTAGGACCTACAGAATATGAACCACGATTAGGTTCTATTGAATCAACCGACAACCAAGTCTTTACGATTACTTTAGATGAAGAGGCCTATTGGACAGATGGTGAACCTGTAACATCTGAAGACGTTGTATACTCAATTAATACAACTGCTCACCCCGACACCATGACATCACAAGCAACCAATATTGCGATGATTGAAGGAACAGATGACAATGGGAAGTTACCTGAGGGTGCAGATGAAGTAACCGGTGTTGAAGTACTTGATGAAAAGACTTTGGAGTTAACAACAAAAGAACCACTAGATATTAATTATCTATCAGAATTCTTTGGTTTTAACTTTATCATTGCGCCAGAGCATGTCTTTAGTCAATATGAACCCGCAGATATTCACACGTCAGAAGATGCGACAAATCCTACCGTTACGAATGGTGCTTTTAAATTTGTAGAAAATAGTGAAAACAACTATGTCCATGTCGAAGCCAATGAAGACTACTACAAAGGCGCTCCAGAATTACAAAATGTTTATATCCGTGTATTATCAGGAACAGCAATGTTAACTGAATTGCAATCTGGAAGTATTGATATGATCGCTGGTGGAGGTATTTCAAGTGTTGCACCCTCTGATGTTCAAATTTTAGAAGATGTGGATCATTTAGAAGTCAATAGTTACCCTAGTGTTGGTATCCAATACATTATTCCAAATACTGAATCTGAATTCTTTGGTGATCCGACCGTTCGTCGTGCGTTTGCTCATGCAATTGATCGAGAACTTGCTGTTGAAAACTTACTCTTAGGAAATGGTGAAGTTCCAGCGACTCCTTACACTTCATCAAGTGCTTATAAAGTAGAGGATATTGAACCAATCCCTTATGATCCAGATGAAGCGGTTCGTTTATTAGAAGAAGCAAACTTTGACTTTAGTCAACCTGTTACCTTTATTGTCCCTACTGGGAATGCTACACGAGAGCAAATGGCGGATTTAGTTTACCAAAACTTACAAGATATCGGCGTTAACGTTCAAATGGAAACTTATGACTTTACGTCTGCAATCAATGCTGCCCGAGAAGGTAATTTTGATATTTCTATTTTTGGAATGTCTCATTACTATGATCCGAACTTACAGAACTACTATGGTACCGGTGGCGGAACAAACATGGGCTTTTACTCTGATGAACATATGGATGCCTTGATTCAAGAAGGAAACACACTAACAACTTTTGAAGAACGTTATGATGTTTATGAAGAAATCCAAGAGTACTTTATTGAAGAAATGCCTACAATCCCTCTATATAGTGATTATACTTACTCTATTCAAGATGAAAACTTAGTCGGTGGAGTTAGCGAATTCTGGAGTGAATCCTTCGCAACTATGCATGAATGGCATTTTTCTGAATAAATCATGTATGAAAAAAACCCCGAAACATAGAATGAAGAGGTGGAATATGTCTGAAGAAACTATTTTACAAGTAAAAGATTTAGCCATCTCCTTTGAAACGTTTGAAGGAAAAGTTAAGGCCGTTCGCGGCGTTAACTTTGACCTTAAACGAGGAGAAACTTTGGCCATTGTTGGAGAGTCTGGATCAGGGAAATCCGTTTCAACCAAAGCCATTAATGGTTTATTACCAAAGAAAAATACAATCATTGAAAGCGGCGAAATTTTATTTGATGGAAAAGATTTATTGAAAATTTCTGAAGCTGAAATGCAAGAAATTCGTGGAAAAGATATTGCAATGATCTTTCAAGATCCGATGACTTCCTTAAACCCAACATTAGCTGTTGGAAAACAAATTGCTGAACCCATGATAAAACATCTCGGATATAGCGAAGAAAAAGCGATTGAGCGAGCTATTGAATGGATGCGTTTAGTCGGTATTAAAAATCCAGAAGAAACACACAAACATTTTCCGCATCAATTCTCTGGTGGAATGCGGCAGCGCGTGATGATTGCGATTGCTCTTGCTTGTGAGCCCAAAATACTGATTGCCGATGAACCAACAACCGCTTTAGATGTAACGATTCAAGCACAAATTTTGGAGTTAATGAATGATTTAAAAGACAATATCGATACATCAATCATTTTCATCACTCACGATCTTGGCGTGGTTGCGCAAATGGCGAACCGTATTGCGGTTATGTATGCTGGACAAATTGTAGAAATTGGAACAGATGATGAGATTTTTTATAATCCTAAACACCCTTATACTTGGGGCTTACTTGCTTCCATTCCAAGTGTGGATGAGAACCAAACGGAATTATACACCATTCCGGGTGCTCCTCCTAACCTGCTTTACGAACCGGTTGGAGATGCGTTTGCACCGAGAAATGAGTTTGCGTTAAAGATTGACTTTGAACAAGAACCTGAAATGTTTAAAGTTTCAGATACTCACTTTGCAAAAACATGGCTTTTACACCCTGATGCACCTAATGTGGAACCACCGGAAAATATTAAACGTCGAAATGAAAAGTACAGAGCTTTGCATCCTGAGAAAGCTGTAACACCAGGAGGTGGAAATCATGCATAGAACTTCCAGACAATCAATTATTGAAGTCAAAAATTTAAAGAAGTATTTTAATGAAGGTAAACGCGATGAAGTTCGCGCTGTCGATGATGTCTCTTTTAACATTTACGAAGGTGAAACTTTTGGACTTGTTGGTGAATCTGGTAGTGGAAAGTCCACAACGGGTCGTACACTCATTAAATTAGAAAACATCACAGATGGCGAGATTTTATTTAGAGGGGAAAATATTGAAGACATTCGTAGCCGAAAAGATACGCTTGAATTTCGAAAAGCCGTCCAGATGATTTTCCAAGATCCTTATGCTTCTTTAAACCCTCGATTGACTGTAAGTGACACAATCAGAGGTGCATTAGAAGTTCATAAAATCGGAAAGTCTCGCCAAGATCGAAACAAACTTGTCAATGATTTACTAACCTCTGTTGGCTTAAGTCCCGCTTTTGCTAATCGTTATCCCAAAGAATTATCCGGTGGGCAAAATCAACGTGTAGGGATTGCACGAGCATTAGCTGTAAGTCCAGACTTAGTCATTGCGGATGAGGCCATTTCTGCTTTAGATGTGTCCATTCAAGCACAAGTGGTCAACTTATTAATCGATTTGAAAGAGCGTCTGAACTTAACTTATCTATTTATCGCGCATGATTTATCTATGGTTCGTTTTATTAGTGACCGTATCGGTGTGATGAATAGTGGGAAACTCTTGGAGATTGCGCCAGCGAATGAGTTATATAAAGCGCCTCTTCATCCTTACACGGAGTCATTATTATCCGCCATTCCAGTGGCTGATCCTGAAGAAGAGCGTCACCGTTCGCGTATTGAATATGATCGTCAGACACATATGTATGAAAACACTGAAGGTGTTCGTATGCATGAAATTGCACCGGAACATTTTGTCTATTGTAGTGAAGAAGAAGTGGATCCATACAAAATAAAATATGAACAGTTAATGGCAAAAGCTTAGTATTATCTTTGGAGTCTCAACAACCAGTAAAACAGAACTAAAGAGAGGTATTCCCATGCTTGCAGTCGAATTATTATTCATTGTTACTATTTAACAATCAGACTTAAACGCCTTAACATGAATGAAGCTAATGATGAGAAGTTTTGTCCGATATTGTTTAAGAGAATGGGTTGCTTTCAAGTACCCATTCTTAATAAAAAAATGGGCACTCTCTTAATCCTTTAAAAAAGATAGGAGCAAAATAAAATGAGTCGATTTAAAAAATTATGGTCTTTCACTTTTACTGTTCTTTTTAGTTTTATCTTAGTCGCTTGTGGCGAAGAAATTCCTGAAATGGGTCAAAATAGTACAGAATCTGCTGACGCTGAGGAATTTAACGTAGATACAGTTGGTAATGATACATTAATTATTGGGATGTCCAATGCGCCCAGTTCACAAAATCCTTTCTTCTCGCCTGGTGCTTCTGAAGTTTGGACAATGAATTTCTTTTATGAAACTTTATTAAATCAAGTTAGCGCAACAGAATTTGTCCCTCGTTTAGGTGAATTCGAAACAGAAGATAATCAAACCTTTACGATTACTTTAAATCCTGAAGCCATGTGGACGGATGGCGAACCTGTAACCGCAGATGATGTAGCTTTCACTTTAAATACAATTGCCCATCCAGATACTTTAATTACTGTAGGCGCAAAAATTGCTATGCTTGAAGGAACGGATGAAGGCGGGAAAATGGAAGAAGGAATGGAAGAACTTCCTGGAGTTGAAGTTGTGGATGACCATACTTTACAAGTAAGAACCAAAGTACCGGTCGACATTAACTACATTTCTGAGCAATTAGGAACCGGTGTCCGAATTGCGCCTGAACACGTATTTGCTGATATTCCAAAAGCAGAATTACACAATTCCGAACCTGCTACACACCCTACTGTTTTTAATGGCGCTTATAAATTTGTTGAGTATGAAGAAGAAAATTATTTACACATGACGGCAAACGAAGATTACTACCGTGGTGCTCTTAAAATCAAAGATATCTATGTTCGCGTTCTTTCAAACGAAGCGATGGTCACAGAACTACAATCTGGGGGCATCCACATGGTTTCGCAAGGTGGTTTTGGCGATGTACCTCATCAAGATATTCCAATGATTTCAGAAGTTGAAAACTTAGTCATTGAGGAATCGTCAACGCCAAATGTTCAGTATATGCTCATCAATAATGAGGATCCGCGTTTTGAAGATGTGCGTGTACGTCAAGCATTAGCTTATGCGATTGATTTTGATATGGCTGTTGAAAACTTGTTGCTTGGTTCTGGTGAAACCTTAGCTAGCCCTTATTCTTCAGCAAATGAAAGTTATAAAGCAGATGATTTAGAACCTTATCCATATGATCCAGAATTAGCGAAACAATTATTGGAAGAAGCGAATTTTGATTTTAGTCAGCCGATTGAATTGGGCGTACCAACTGGAAACACGATTCGTGAGCAAATGGGTGACTTGGTCGAGCAATGGCTTGAAGCTATTGGGATAGAAGTGAATCAGGCACGATATGATTTCGCCACTTGGTCAAATTATCTGCGAGAAGGCGATTATGATATCGGTCTATATGGAATCGCACATACGTACGAGCCAGATCTTTCATCCCTTGTTGGAACAGGCGGTTCGAATAACCACGCCCGTTACTCAAGCGAAGAGATGGATGCTTTATTAGCGGAAGGTGCCGCTGTTGTTGAGGCCGAGGAACGTTATCCGATTTATGAAGAAATACAAACACTCTTTAAAGAAGATGCACCCATTATTCCTTTATATAGTGAAGCGGTCTACTCTGTGCAAGTAAATAATTTACAAGGTGGCGTCGATCCCTTCTTCCCAGCAACTTTAGTTGATGTTCATGAATGGGAACTGACAGAATAAGTATTTATTCATGCTAAGTTTGGGCTTTGCGCTCAGGCTTAGCAAAATTTAAAAATATTTAATTAAAGAAAGGAAATGTATATGACAAAACAAATTGAAGAAATCAAAAAGACTGTCCAAGAAAATATAACCCCTTTTGAGGAGTTTATTGCCTTAGAAACCGTTTCTACTCAAAATCGACACTTAAGAGAAACGGCGGAATATGTTGCTAAGATGTTTGAAGATTTAGGTGGCGAGGCTAAGATTCTTGATGACTTAAATGATAGCTTTCCTTTTGTCTATGGATTCTTTGAGGCAGGACCTGCTGGGAATAAAGAGAAGACCATTCTATTTTATAATCACTTTGATGTACAACCTGAAGAACCGATTGAATTGTGGAACTCTCCTCCTTTCAAATTGACTCAAAAAGATGGAAAATTTGTTGCACGAGGAATATCTGATGACAAAGGCGAACTAATGGCTCGTTTGTATGCCATCCAAATGTTGCAACAAACAGAAGGCGGCTTGCCAGTGAATATTAAATTCATTGTCGAAGGTGAAGAGGAAATTGGTAGTCCAAATATTGATGCCTATCTTGAAAAGTACGCGGACCTCTTCCAAGCAGATGTTTGTTTTTGGGAAGGTGGAAATAAAAACGTAGATGAAAACATCGTAGTATCTGGCGGTGTTAAAGGGATTGCTTATTTTGATATTTGGGTAAATAGTGCAGACACAGATATTCACTCTTCAAGAGGAGCGGTTGTGAATAATGCAGCTTGGCGTTTAGTCCATGCTTTAGCTAGTCTACGTACCGTTGACAATAAAATCGCAATTGAAGGTTTTTATGATCTGATGACGCCACCCACTGAAAAAGAATTAGAAGTGGTAAGCAAAATTCCTTTTGATGCAGAAAAAGAAAAAGAAGTCTATGGTTTGAAACATCCTTTAATTACGGATGATTTAGATTATTCGCCACAAGAAGCTTTGATGTTATATCCTACCTTAACCATTAGTGGAATGGAATCTGGATACAATGGGCAAGGAACAAAAACGGTATTACCTAAAACAGCAAAAGCTAAATTAGATTTCCGTATAGTTCCTGGTTTTACAGCACCAAAAGTTGAAAAATTATTACGTGCTCATCTGGACAAGCAAGGATTTGAAGATGTACAAATCGCCTTGCTTACTGAACTAATGCCTTTCCGAACAGATTTAGATCACCCATATGTTGATATCGTTGTGGAAGCTGCAGAAGATGTTTATGGAAAAGGAAATGTTGTCATTGAGCCGAATATGTCTGGTGGAGGGCCAATGTATGGTTTTGATGAATTCTTAAATGTTCCAATCATGGGAACTGGGGTCGGTTGGTCAAAAGCAAATGTTCATGCACCAAATGAAAATATTCGGGAGCAAGATTTCTATGAAGGTGTTGCCTATATTATGACTCTTTTAGAGAAGTTAAGAAAAACTCGCTGATTGCAAGTTCTACATAGCAGAACGAAGCAGAAGCGCAAGTTTTTCTATATGCGTTAAAGGATTAATTTATAATCCTTTATTAGTTAAAATAGTTCCTCTTCTCCCAAAGGCTTTTATAGTCTTTGGGATTTTATTCTTTATGAAGGAAGTTCAGTAGCTTTATGCTCTACCACTTAAAAGCATCAATAAGTTTCAGAAACGAACCACGACTTTCTTCTTATAAGAGCTTATCATTCATTAACTAGCAGCACATCAGAAATCATAAAGTCAGAAACGGTCACTCTATCTATCCCCATTTCTTCCAGCCTTTGCGCTTCTCCAAAAGATTCGACACCAAAAATAGATAGCTGTAAATCCAATGCGCTTGCCCAACATATCATATCTTCCACTAAGGCTTTCACATGAAGATGAATTGTTTTGACTTTATACTTATTACAAAAATAATGAACCACGTCGAAATGAGCGCGTTTTAAATCGCCTAAAGTATAAACATTGGGCAAACAATTTTCTATATTATATAAAATATAAGGCCTATCCCATGGAGTAAGATAATCAGGATTCGTTTTTCCACTATAGAGCACTTGTTTCTTCAGTCCCCATTTATCAATTAATACTTTCACTCGGTTTTCAAGAAAAGGCTCTATTAAATTTAAGATAAGTTCAACGTTTAAATTTTTCTCTTTTATATAAACGAAGAGCTTTTCTAAGTATATAGGATCCTCTTCTCGTTTAAGTTCTGTAAGGACATTATTGCCTGTACGAACAATCAACTGACTTTTTCCAAATGACTGAACTTCCAGCTCAATACTTCTAGCACCATAATGAATAGCTTGTTCGACAAAATTCATAATTTGACTACATGATATATCATTTGGGATTTTTGTTGTAATCACTACACACCCTCTTCTCTTATAAAAATAACTTCATATTAAATTATAAGATAGGATTGTAAGTATCTTGTATCATTCTTATTAATAAATCTTTAAGATTTCCTGCTTTCTTGCCTATTCTAGGCATTTTGTATGATAAAATAAGGGAAATAAGACGAGGTGAATAAATAATGACTCTTTATATCGACAAAGTTGAAAGCGATGTCTGGTCAGGATTTCTGGTGGTCAATGATAAAGGCTTGTGCTACGTCAGTCATTATACAGATGATTTAAGCGATGTAGTTAAATGGCAAATGAAGCACTATCCGGAGAGTAAACTTATTTCTGATACAGAAAAAGTTGCTCCTTATCGAAAACAATTTGAAGAATATTTACAAGGCACTCGTTTTGAGTTTGACCTACCCGTAGATCTGCAAGGAACCGATTTTCAAAAATCCGTCTGGGAAGCCATCTCACAAATACCCTACGGACAAACGGCCAGTTATTTAGATCTCGCGCATCATATTGGCAGAGACTATAAATCAACTCGTGCTGTAGGTGGAGCCGTTGGAAAAAATCCTTTATGCATTATCTATCCTTGTCATCGAGTGGTTGGTCAAGATGGTTCATTAACGGGCTATAGCGGCGGACTAGACAACAAAATTTCTTTATTGAATCACGAATTAGAACACGCTGTTGAAATGAAAATATCTGAATAAACAAAAACCTCCTGCACGAAGCAAGCTTACTTCATGCAGGAAGTTTTGAAGTTTTTAATTTTTGTCATTTTATAAAGAGAGCACTGCAAGGAAACCAAGTAAATTATTTAAAAAGTGATAAACCATCGCTGCTTCTACCGTCTCTGTCCGTTTTGAAGCATATGAAAAAATAAAACCCATTCCTACATAAGTGTAAAGGGATAAAAGATCGGTCGGATTATGTACAAGACCAAATAATACCGCACTAATTAACACTCTTAACCAAGTTGTTTTTAAGTGATCACCAGGAAATAATAAAATTCCTCTAAACAACAACTCTTCTGCAATCGGAGCTACTATAACAATCATAATAAACATTTGCCAATGAGGCACATAATCAAATAAAGATTCGACAGCCATTTGGTTTACTGGTTCACTAGATCCCAAAAAATAAGCGAGCACTACCTGCCCCATCATATATATAAAATAAGAAGATGGAATATATTTTAATAAAAATTTCCAGTCTTTCTTCGTTAAGCCTCTGATAATAAAAGATTGCTCTTTTGTCAATTGCCTTCGGTTAATTAATGGGATTTTTCGTCGATAAATGATCCATAAAGTAAGCGGTAGACTTCCAATCGTTCCATATACTATCCCTAAAAATACATATTGTTCAAATATTTCATAGGTTAGTGGTGAACTTGAAACTATTCTCATGAAAATTGGTCCGAAATTTACTATAAGTAAACTGAAAAGAACTTGTAAAACTAAAGAGGAACTGATAATCATTAGTACCCAATCTTTCCAGTCATATTTTCTTAAAGAATAACCATCAAGCATACTATCATCTCCTTGATCTAAAATTATATATTAAAGTATAACGCAAAAGAAGCCATAAGAAATTTAAAGCGACCTGTCAATCACAAGTCGCTTCATTTTTATATTAAAATAAGGTTCCTTTTATATCCAATTCTTTCTTTAGATACCATTTTGCTAAAAGTGACACTATACCAATTGTTATAATGACAAATGGAGGTAGTGACGGATTTAATATATCTGGCAACAAGAAAAGAATTAAAGTAATCGCAATGACCCAAACAAGAATAACCGATACCGTGGCTAGAATATATTTGAGCATACCTTTCGTTTGTCCTTGTCTTGGTGAGTATTTAGTGAATGTTAATACCGCTAAACCACCTAATAAGAAGTTCATGAGTATTTGAACTAAACCGACGTTCTCTGTCGGATCTTGATAGGCACCAATTCCGTTTACAATACTGAATAGCCCTCCAAGTAATAAAGCCCCATCCATATAAATCATCCATGTTGGTGATTTTTCTTGTTCACCTTCAGGGATATCAAAATCTTTTCCTACAATATTATTCGCTTGTTCTGTGACTGTTCCATAAATTTTTCTTGCTGGAATGTGAGATTTTTGTCCTGCAATGATTTCATGCAACATCTCATTGATGACATATTCTTTTGCGATAGGATCATAGTCCATATCATCCAAACGACTATTTAATTGGAAAATATATTGTTCGTTTTTATTTGTCAATTGTTTGTACAACTCTTGATTCTGTGCTTTTGTTTCTTCTAAATTGAGTTGTTCGACATTTTCATTCTTTTTAGACACTAAGCTGCTCCTCCTTAGTTTTATACGTTAAAGCGGAACAACATGACGTCGCCATCTTGAACCACATAGTCTTTACCTTCTTGACGCATTCGTCCAGCTTCGCGTGCACCCTTTTCACCATTATATTGGTCATAATCTTCATAAGAAATGGTTTCTGCACGAATAAATCCTCGTTCAAAATCTGTATGAATAACACCCGCAGCTTGTGGGGCTTTCATGCCTTTGATAAAAGTCCATGCGCGCACTTCTTGAACACCGGCTGTAAAGAAAGTTCCGAGATTTAATAATTCATAAGACTTACGGATTAAGCGGTTAAGTCCTGGTTCTTCTGCGCCTAGATCTTCTAGGAACATGTCTCGTTCTTCATCTTCAAGCGCAGACAATTCTTCTTCAATTTCAGCAGAAATCCCTACAACTTCTGCCCCTTCCGCATCCGCAATTTCTTTAATTGTTTGGTAATGATCATTAGATGTTGGATCAGCCATATCATCTTCTGATACGTTCGCAACATATAATACAGGCTTACTTGTTAATAAGAATAATCCATTAACAATCTTTTGTTCATCTTCATCAAACTCTAGTGCTCGTACAGGTTTCCCTTCTTCTAAAGCCGGTTTGATTCGATCAAATACTGCTAATTCTTCTGCAGCCTCTTTGTCACCGGATCTTGCTTGCTTGCTAATACGATCATACCGTTTTGTGATTGATTCTAAATCAGCAAGTGTTAGTTCTAAATTAATCGTTTCAATATCATCCGCTGGACTCACTTTATTCGATACGTGTGTCACATTATCGTCATCAAATGCGCGAACAACATGAACAATCGCATCTACTTCACGAATATTGGCTAGGAATTTGTTTCCAAGCCCTTCCCCTTCACTTGCTCCCTTAACGATTCCTGCAATATCTGTAAATTCAAAAGTTGTAGGCACAACTCGTTTAGGGTCTACAATTTCAGCCAAACGATTCAAGCGTTTGTCTGGCACTTCAACGACGCCCACATTTGGATCAATCGTTGCAAATGGATAGTTTGCAGCCTCCACACTTGCTTTCGTTATCGCGTTAAATAACGTCGACTTACCTACGTTTGGTAACCCGACGATACCTGCTGTTAAAGCCATATTTTAATACTCACCTTTCCCAACTACAAAATCAAATAAATTCATTTTAATTTTCATTCGATTCAAGTACTTTCTTAAATTTTCGATTAAATTCACGGCGCGGCATTAAGACTAATTGACCACAACCTAAACATTTAATACGGATATCTGCACCCATACGGATAATTTCCCATTTATTCTCACCACAAGCATGTGGCTTTTTCATTTCTACAACATCATGTAAATCATATGTTGGCTTAGTCATTTCGCACCTCCTTGATACCTCTAATTTATTTTACTGCATTTCTTTATTTTAACGATTTTACTCATCTAAATCAATATCTAATACATCAATCAAAATACGATTCAAGTCGCTTTGAGAAGTGTATTCGATTTGAATTTTTCCTTTGGTTCCTTTTTCGTTAATAATGACATCTGTGCCAAACTTATCCATTAATTTATTTTCATATTCACGCACAAATGGTGATTTTTTCTTTACTTGTTTTGGTTTTTCTGGATTCTTTGCTTCTTTTTTTAGTTCAGAAACCATCTTTTCAAGTTGACGAACCGTTAAGTGTTCCTTAACTGCTTTGTTTGCTAAGCGAATCATAGCTTGTTCATCATCAAGAGCTCTTAATGTTCGCGCTTGTCCCATTGATAATTTTTTCTCTGTCAACAGTTGTTTCACTTGCTCAGGTAAAGAACGTAATCTCAAATGATTTGCGACATGTGATCGACTTTTACCTAAAGCATCCGCTACACGTTCTTGCGTTAAAGATAATTTATCCATCATTAACTGATACGCATCCGCTTCTTCCAAAGGTGTCAAATCTTCACGCTGCAAGTTTTCAAGAATCGCATATTTGATCATAAATTCTTCGTCAAGTTCTCGAATAATAGCAGGAATTCTAGTTAAACCTGCAACAATTGAAGCTTTATGACGACGCTCTCCAGCAACCAATTCGTATCCTTTTGCTGTTGATTTACGAACAATAATCGGCTGTAATACACCACTTTGACGGATTGATTCCGCTAGTTCTTCTAGTGCTTCTTGTTCAAAGTTTTTACGAGGTTGATAAGGGTTTGAACGAATTTCATCGACTGAAATTAATTCAACTTTCTCTTCCCCTTCAACATTTTCAACATCTAGCAATGAAGCTTCTGGAAATAAAGCATTAATTCCTTGCCCTAATCCCTTTTTTTTCTTAGCGCTCATTTAGTTGTAACACTTCCTTTGCTAACTCTTGATAGGTTCTTGAACCAATCGACTGTAAATCATAATCAATAATAGACTGTCCATAACTCGGTGCCTCTGATAAACGAATATTTCTTGGAATAATCGTTTCATATACTTTTTCGTGGAAGTATTTTTTTACTTCATCCACTACTTCATAACCTAAGTTTGTTCGGCGGTCTAGCATCGTTAATAAGACACCTTCGATTTTCAAATTATTATTAAAATGCTTTTGTACTAAACGAACCGTATTTAGTAACTGACTTAATCCTTCTAATGCATAGTATTCACATTGCACTGGGATTAAAACGGAGTCACTTGCGGTAAAAGCATTAATCGTCAAATGACCTAGAGAAGGCGGACAATCAATTAAAATATAATCATACTTTTCACGAACGGATTCTAAAGCACTTTTTAATCGTGTTTCACGGCGGTCCAGATTAGACAATTCTACTTCTGCACCTGCTAATTGGATAGAAGCTGGAACAACGTCCATATTTTCACGACTTGATTCTAAAATCACTTCTTCAACCGGCACTTCATTAATTAATACATCATAAATATCTTCGTTTACTTCGCCTTTTCGAATGCCTAATCCACTTGTTGCATTCCCTTGCGCATCGCTATCAACAAGCAATACTTTTTTCCCTTCGAATGCTAGTGAGGCACCTAAATTAATAGTCGTTGTTGTTTTACCAACGCCACCTTTTTGGTTTGCGACTGCTATAATTCTACCCATAATTCTCCTCCATCGTACCTGTGTTATCGCAACTTTAATCTTTCTTTATTTACTCTTTCAGTTTCCATTTTATAATGGTTTTTTATTCGGTGTTCCTGCTTGTCTCGGATATTTCTTTGGTGTTTTCTTTACCTTATCGACTAAAATGATACTACGTTCCCCTGCATTTTCAGGCAGTTCAAAGGTTTCAATTGTATTTAAGCGACCACCTAATGTTTTTAGTGCTTTCTTCGAATCCTCAAATTCTTCTTCCCCTTGAGAACCTTTCATTGCCGCAAAGACACCATTTTCTTTTGTGATCGGCAAACAAAACTCAGCTAAAACACTCAAACGTGCGACAGCTCTTGCGGTGACTACATCAAATGCACTTCGGAATTTATTTTCTTGTCCGAAATCTTCTGCTCGTGCATGGTATAAATGCACATTTTCTAAGCCTAATTCTTGAACTAATAATTCTAAAAAGTTAATTCGCTTCTTTAATGAGTCCACAATCGTAATTTCAATTTCTGGAAACAAAATCTTTAGTGGAATACTCGGGAAGCCTGCTCCTGAACCCACATCACAAAGCGTTAAACCTGCTTGGTTAAAATCAACAAAACGAGCAAGTGTTAATGAATCATAAAAATGTTTTAAGTACACTTCGTCTTCTTCCGTAATGGCGGTTAAATTAATTTTATTATTCCATTCTTGTAACAATAATAAATAGCGGTTATATTGTTCCATTTTAGCCGCATCAATTGGATAATTTTCCTCTTCTAAAATTTGCTTAAATGCTTCTGGATTCATTCTTTAACTCTCCTTATCCGACAATTGTGAAACAAGAATAAATGTTTCACGCGAATAGTATAACTTTACTAGAAATAGAGACTAAATTCAATGTTATCAGGAGATTATTTCAATGAAATTTTTCTTGTTTTAAATGATATAAATATAATAGTTGAAGCTCAAATTTAAAAAAATTACAAAACACAAGGCGCTTAGCTAGCAAGCTTTTGTAATCTCTTATCATGCTCACAATCAAAGAAGCAATGAAGCCTCCATTGTGTTTGTAGCCTGCCGTTCGAAGTCAATGGAGCTTCCATCGTGTTTGTAGTGTGCCGTTGGAAGTCAATGGGATATTAAGTGCTTCAAAATAATGAAATTTGGTCAGGTTTCATCTCTATCTGCTCTCAAAACTTAGTTTACAAACCGGATCAAAACAAATTTAACTTTATAGCCTCTTCTCATGCAATGAAAAAAGTGCTGGTGAATATTCCACCAACACTTCTGATTTTTAATTATGCAGTTTCTGTGATCATTTGATCTTCAACAGGTTTCTTCCATAACCCTAAAATTAAGGCGCTGATTACTGTTCCAATGAGTACGGCAATCATTAACATTAATCGATTTTCACCTAAAGCAAGCATTGTGAAAATTCCTCCGTGTGGTGCAGGAACGCTCGTTAACCATAGTTGGCTGAGTCCTCCACCGATTGCACTTCCAATAACACTTGAAACAATCACACGAATAGGATCCGCTGCGGCGAACGGAATCGCTCCTTCAGTAATAAAGGATAAGCCCAAAATAAAGTTTGTGAGTGCCGATTGTCTTTGTACTTCAGTAAATTTATTGTTAAATAGTACAGACGCCAAAGCAATTGCTAATGGAGGAATCATCCCACCGACCATGACTGCTGCCATAAATCGTCCATCGCCTGTATCTGTAAAGATACCAATAGAGAATGCATAAGCAGCTTTATTGACTGGTCCACCCATATCTATGGCCATCATTCCACCAAGCAAAGCTCCTAATAATACTTGATTTCCTGTTCCTAATGTTTCTAAGAAATTAAGCATCGCAATATTAATAGATGCAAAAATTGGACCGAATAAATAAAACATTAAAATCCCTGTGATGAATAAGGTTAATATCGGATAAAGTAAAATCGTTCTTAATCCAGATAAATTCTTAGGCATTTTTCTTAAAGCTCTAATCACAAAAAGCGTCACATAACCTGCTAAGAAACCAGCGACTAAACCGCCAAGGAAACCGGCATCCGCACTGACTGCTAAAGCTCCACCGGCGAAACCACTAACAATTGCTGGTTTTCCACCTATACTGGTTGCAATATATCCTGCTAATACAGGAATTAAGAAAGCAAACGCTGCACTTCCTATTTCATTTATTCCAATAAAAATCGCTGAGTCGCTTCCTACAAAACCTTCCAATAAGAAAGATAAAGCCAGCATTATCCCACCAGCAATAACAAATGGAAGCATGTTTGACACACCACTCATCAGGTCATTATAAATAGATTGGAGTGAAAATCCACTGCTTCTTTCACTGGCTTCTTCTACTGAGTCTGAATCCTCGTCACTACTGCCACGGTAAATCGGTGCATTGCCTGATAAAGCCTCATCAATTAGTTCTTCACTTTTATTGATCCCATCAGCTACTGGACGTTCAACCACACGTTTACCAGCAAAACGGTTCATCGGTACTTTTTTACCAACCGCTACAATAATCCCATCCGCATTTTCGATATCTTCTTTGGTTAAATGATTTTTAATTCCTTCTGAGCCATTTGTTTCAATTTTAATATTCACACCCAGCTCTTCTGCTTTATTTTTCAAAGCATCTTCTGCCATATACGTATGGGCAATCCCTGTTGGACAAGCTGTTACAGCAATAATATATGGCTGGTCACTATCCGCTGGTGTTGGTTCACTTTCTGCTTCTGGCTTTTCTGTTTCTAAATTTGCTTCTGCTAAATTCACAACCGCTTGAACACTTTCTGGTGTATTTGCGGCATTTAATGCTTCTGTAAAATCTTTATTCATTAATAATTTTGAATAATTTTGATAAATTCGCTAAAATCGCTAAGTGGGTTTCATTTGCATCATCTTTAGCAGCGATCATGAAAAATAGTCGAGCAGGTTGTCCATCTAAACTGTCAAAATCAATTCCAGCTGGCTGCTTGGCAAAAACAACGGATGTCTTTTGAACTGCACTGTTTTTAGCATGCGGCATCGCAATCCCATCGCCAAGTCCCGTACTCATGCTTTCTTCTCGATCAGCGATTCCTTTTCGAAATGTATCGTAATCATCTACTGCACCTGTTTCAACAAGTTTATTGACCATTTCATCAAGAATTTCTTCTTTCGTTGTCGCCTGTGCCGGAAGAAGCATCAGTTCTTTCCGTATTACATCTGTCATTTTCATTTTATTCAAACCTCTCTATCTCAATTTGGTTATCCAATGCTAAAATATCTGCTTTTTTAGCTAAGTCTTCACTAAAGGCTGTTGCACTACCGCTCTGAATCGCTAATTTAAAGGCTTCTTCTTTTGTTTGTCCTTTTTCAATACCGGCCATAAAGCCAGCAATCATCGAATCTCCTGATCCTACTGTGTTTAAAACTTTTCCTTTAGGAGATTTTCCAATAAATATTTGTTTTTCATCGATGAAAATTGCACCATCTCCACCTAAAGAAACAATCACATTTTGAGCACCAGCTTCTTGTAATTTTTTCCCGTATTTAATAGCTTCTTCTTTCGTTTGGATCTCTTGATTGAATAAATCGCCTAGCTCTGCTTGATTTGGTTTAACTAAAAATGGTTGAGCAGATAAGGCTTGAAGTAGTTCTTTACTATTTGTATCAATGACAAAAGACACTTGATTTTTTTGACAAATCTCAATCAGTTCATTGTAAAACGTTTCAGGTAATCCCTTATTTTTACTTCCAGAAAGAATTAATGTATCTTTTTCTGTTAATTGGCTAATTTGTTGTTTTAACTTTTGGATATTTTCTTGAGTAATGTTTGGCCCATTACCATTGATCTCCGTCTCATTATCCCCCTTTATCTTCACATTGATTCGTGTCTGTCCTTTGACTGGAATGAATTCATAATTGGCTTCTTCTTTTTCTAACCAGTCTTCGATAAATTTCCCTGTGTGTCCTGCGATAAAGCCTAATGCTTTATTAGGAACATCGAGTTGGCTTAAAACACGTGAGACATTAATCCCTTTTCCGCCGGGTAACATGTATTCATTATTTGCGTAATTTGTTGCTCCAAGATTAATTTGGTTAATTGGCATAATATAATCAATGGATGGATTTAGCGTTAAAGTATAAATCATTTTTTCACCGTATCCTTTATTTTATTGTTTCATTTTCGACAAAGTGTAAATCAAATATTTCATTTAATTTCTCAATACTTGATGAGTATTTCGTTTTTGCTTGATTGTTCAGTAATATAATGGACTGTGTTGGAGCTTTTACTTTAAACTCATACACTTGATCAATTTTTGTATCGTCCATTAAAATACGAATTTTTTGGCTTTGATTCATTGCGCATTCTTTTAAAAGAGCTTCGTCCATGTTCGTTGTCGTGAGGCCTTGATTTTCGTGAAGTCCGTTCATTCCCATAAATGCCAGAGAAAAATTAAATTTCTCGAGTTGTTTATAAGCTGTCATATCTGCGATAGCATGCGTATTCTTTTTGATATGCCCGCCAAGTAAAGTCACATCAAACCCTCTCTTTAATGCAAGCAAGGCATGATCTACACCATTTGTGACAAGCTGTATATTTAAATTGTTTGGTAGTACGCGAATTAATTCTAATGTTGCCGTTCCTGCATCAAGATAAATTTGACTATCGGGTTGCGCCAAGGTACTTGCATATTCTGCGACTTGTACTTTGGCGGCTTGATTGACATTTTCTTTCTGCGACATTTTTTGTTCTTTATGGATATCTTTTGTAGTCGTTGCTCCACCATGCACTCTTGTAAGTAAACCTTCTTCTTCTAAAGCAACTAAGTCACGCCTTAAGGTTGATTCACTCACTCCAAGGTCCGCTACAAGCTCTTGAATAGACACCGCATTTTTTTGTGCAAGCAACTCTAAAATTCTTTCTTTTCGATTGGGAATTAACATAGCACTCTTCCTTTGCTAGTAATAGTCTCTTCATATCATGCCTACTATACAGTAGGAACCCTCCAAAATCAATCATTTTAAACCACTAACAATCATATTCGACCAAAATCATTCAATCAAATTCAAAAATAGAGCATCCAATCTGTAATCACAGACTTGAATGCTCTATTAAATCTCTAAATTATTCTTCTTTTATTATAAATCACCAAAAGTAACCAATTCAATCGTATCGTCATTTCGAATCTTATCTACAAAATTCGAATCAGTTAAAATATCAACTTGATAAATACGAGGTTCAGCGAAAGATGAGCTCTTAAATAAGAATTCATCAATATAGCCTGTATGGCACATGACTTCAGTAGATTCATTTTCTTTAATTTTATCAAACAAAAGCTCTAAATACTCCTTTTGTTCTTTTTCTTCTAACATGCCTACCCCGTCAAAAGCTGGTTCAAAATATGTAGTCGTTCGTCTTGAATGCTCCTCTTCAAAGTTTCCACGAATAGGTAAGTCATATTTTTCAGACAACTTCAAAAATACCTCTAAATGGTGCTCATTAAATGTATGCGCGTGATGATGACTGTCTAAATGTGTCGGTTGGATTCCCGCATCCAAAACTTTTTGAATTTGCGTATCCCACTCTTTATATAATTCGTCTACGTCAACAATCGCCAACCCTGCACGATGAGCATCTGGACGATAGAAGTTTCCATCTTCATCGACTAAAGAAGGCACATCGTCACGTAAAGGCTTTAAAAAAGTTAAAACTAAATGCACACCAACACCAAGTTCTGGATTTTCTTTTGCGAGTTTCACCGCGTGTTCAAAACCAGGGGTATTTGTCATTAACGTTGCAGAAGTCAAAATCCCTTCTTGGTGTGTATCAATAATCGCATGATTGATTGCTCGGTCATAACCAAAATCATCCGAATTTATTATCAATTTATTCATTAGTATCCTCCCAAATTTTTGTACAAAATTATTATACCACTCTAGTTTAACGGTTTCATTTAATTATGATGAATATTTTTATTTCATTCTTGTCTTCCTTTTTACAGAACTTATTAAAGATTGAACTTTCGTTTGAGCACGGTAAGGTAATCTGCTATCCTATAGGACAGAGATCATATGAAATGGACTGGTAGAAGTGGAACAATTCTTACAAATGCTCGATTTACAATTCTCTGTTTTAGTTTATTTATTAATCGGAGTATTTGCATATAAAACAAAAATTATTAATGAAGAAAACCGAACTCACTTTATACACCTGATTTTAAGTATTTTGATGCCTATGTTAGTTTTCAATTCCTTTAAAAGCCTGACATTAGAAATTTTGAAGCTTGGTTTATGGGCTTTGGTTGGATCAACGATCATTTATACGGTTTCTTATTTTGTGGGAGCCTTGGCTTTTACTGATTTTGAAGATCGTAAAAAACGAATTCTACATTATGGAACTTTAGTCAATAATGCCGGCTTAGGTGGTCAACCACTTTCTTATTCGATGTATGGAGAAATTGGTGCGCTTTTCGCTTCGATTTACTTAGTTCCCCATCGTATTTTTATGTGGTCTGTCGGTGTGACTATTTTAGATAGTGAGAAAGAAGAAAGTCATTCAGTGATTTATAAATTGCTTAGAAACCCTTCAATTATCGCTGTTATTTTAGGTCTTCTTCGTAGTCTTTTACAAATTCAGCTACCAGAATTTCTCGATCGTGCGATTGCCTCCATGGGTTCGACCGTCTCTCCTTTAGCTGCAATTATGATTGGTTCAATTATTGCTTCGATTGATTTTCGCTCAATTTATGAACGAGGCGTTATCCGCTATACTTTAATTCGTTTGATCTTTATTCCGTTTACCGTCATGTTTGTCAGTAAATTGATTGGACTAGACGAAACGCTGATCGGCATTCTCACCATTATGTCCGCAATGCCCGCTGGAACAACGACCGCACTTTTAGCCGCTCAATACAACTTAGATGACGAACTCGCTTCAAAAATTGTTTTTGTCACGACCATACTTTCCATCGTCACCGTTCCGGCAATGATGCTATTTCTATAACGATTTAGTTGATGCATTTCACAATTTGTGAGTCCATCTTTTTTGTTTGTATTGAGAGATTAAGCTATTTTTATTTTTCGTGAACTTGAAATCACTTTTCGTGGTCACGGCTAGGGTACCGTGAACTTGAAATTTGTTTTCGTGGTCACGGCAAGGGTACCG